>CAVTTU010000017.1:0-131231 GCA_963737535.1 uncultured Solirubrobacterales bacterium | reverse complement strand
TTTTCATCCTTCTTCAACTTCAACATCTCGTATTGCTAAGCAATCTGCACGGCCGAGATGACACGTTCACCGAGGTGGGCTGAAGCTGACCACCGGCCAGGAGCTCGAGGCCGATCTGATCGTCACCGCCACCGGGCTGACCTCCTGCCCCTGGGGGGTCTCGAGCTCAGCGTCGAGGGCGAGCCGGTCGACATCGCGCACACCGTCGGCTACAAGGGCATGATGCTGTGCGGCGTGCCCAACATGGCTGTCGCGTTCGGCTACACCAACGCGTCGTGGACGCTCAAGTGCGATCTCACCTGCGGCTACGTTTGCCGACTGCTGGGCACATGGATGCCGGGGGCACAGCTTCTGCGTGCCCCAGGAGCCGCCGCCGTCGGTGGCGCGCGAACCGTTCATCGACTTCAGTTCGGGCTACGTCACACGCTCGATTGACAGGTTCCCCAAGCAGGCGCGACCGCCCCATGGCGGCTGTACCAGAACTACGCGTTCGATATCGTCAGCTGCTGCCTGGGCTCGCTCGACGACGGCACGATGCGATTCGGAGGGCCGGCCCGGACGGGCCGGATGGCGAGCCGATCGCTGCCTGAGATGGCATCGACCCTCTGAGCGCTGCACCGTGGTTATGCTCAGCTCCGTGGCGCCCACCAAGCCGACGGCTCCCAACGTCCATCCCCGGTGCATCAACGTTCCCCGAATCGGCGACGACGGGTTCGAGGAGCTGTGTCATCTCGTCACCGAGGAGGACCCCGACACGGCTCTGTGCGGCAGGGACGTCACAGATTACCCGTGGAATCCGCCGTGGCCGCGCTGTGAAGCGTGTCTGGCGATTGCTCGGGGGGCTCTGAACTGAGCTCGCCGCGCCGCGCAGGCTCAGCAGTGACGAGCAGCGCGAGCAGTGCCACGCAGCCGATGAACACCAGCCCGGCGGCGCGCAATCCAAACGCGTTGTTGGCCACCCCGACGCCGATGATCGGGAACGACAGCGCCACGTAGGCAACCAGGAAGAAGGCCGAGTTGACCTCGCCGCGTTTCTCGGGCGGTGTCTGGGCGTTGAGCGCTGACAGGCCGGCGCGAAAGCTCAGGCCGGTGCCGAAGCCGGCCACCGCCGCCCCGAGCAACAGCAGCAGCAGCGAGTCCGCCGCCAGCCCTGCGGCGATGGCCGCCAACCCGGCGATCATGAAGCCGCAGCCGGCCTGCAGGGCACCCTGGGCCGAGAACCGCGGCAGGGACAGCTGCCCGCCGAGCGAGGCGGCGAACAGCGTGAACACGACGGCGCCCGACAGCGCGTGGTTGGACAGCCCCAGCAGCTCGCCGAGGAACACCGGCGCGATGGCCGAGAACAGCCCCAGCGTGGCGAAGGCGGCAAAGGCGGCGGTGGCGGCACGGATGAACGTGCTGCGGACCTCGGCGGGGATGTGCACGTTGATCGCCGGCGCCCGGCGGGCGTGCGGCTGCGGCTCCGCGGGATGAGGCTCGGGCATCAACAAGATCACGGCGGCGGCGGGTACGAGCAGCGCGAGGTGCACCGCGTAGGGCAGACGCAGGGGATCGGGGGCGAGCTCGGCCAGGATTCCCGCCAGCAGCGGCCCCAGGCCGAGGCCGCCCATGTTGACCACGGTGGCGACGAGCGTCGCGCGCTGCTTGTCCGAGGCCAGGTCGAGCAGCGCCGCGGTGGCGGTGCCCGTGAACAGACCGGCCGAGATGCCCGACAGGACGCGCCCGATGAACAACGCCGGCAGCCCCTGGGCGAGTATGAAGACCACCGAGCTCGCCGCCGCGAAGCCAAGCCCGGGCAGCAGCAGCCGCCGGCGCCCGACGCGGTCCGAGAGCGGCCCGACGAGCAGCAGCGTGGCCAGCACGCCGACCCCGTACACGGCATAGACGATCGTCACCGTCAGCGCCGCGAAGTCGAACCGCTGCTCGTAGATCGGGTACAGCGGCGTCGGCATCGTCGTGCCGATCATCGTGACCAGGAAGGCGTAGGCGACTCCGATCATCGCCATCTTTCGGTTCATCGGTGGGATCCTTCGGTGCTACCCATCCGGCGGGAAGGAGCGCTCTGTGGACAAAGGGACTCTCATCTGCGTCATCGAGATACCGAAGGGCAGCCGTAACAAGTATCAGTACGACCCCCGGCTCGGTCACATCAAGGCGTTCCTCGACGGGTTGTAGAGCACGTGTTCCATCTCGAGCTTCGCCAGTTCCCCAACGTCGCGCGTGCGTTCAACCTGAGCGCCGAAGAGCTCCAGCAGCGCTTTGTGCGCCCGTGGCTGGAGGGGCGCATGGTCGAGTCGGGCGAGCACCGGTTCTCGCCCGAGAAGGCTCGCCTGGCCATCTACGAGGGCCGCGCGCTGGCCACCGACGAGATCGGCATGGGCCGCGGCTGGGGGAACGTGACCCGAACGGGAGCCGAGGTCACCGACCGCGTGCTCGAGGCGGCCCGCGACCCATCGCTCGAGCAGCTCAAAGGCGAGACCCAGGCACGCGTTCCGCTCACCCTGCGCGATGTGCTGGCCCTGGCCAATGAGCGGTGGCCCGAGCGCCGCGCGTCCGAGCGCCTGGCGCTGGCCGAGATGGCGGTGTGGGAGCTGCTGCACCAGCGGCGCGTGCGAATGAGCCGCGACGGCCAGCCCGTGGCACCCGAGGAGTGGCAGCCGATCATCCTGGCCTGGGAGACGTGGAGCGGGGACGCGGGACCGGCTCTGCTCATAGACGCTTAAACACGGGCGGGGCGGCCCCATGGGGCCGCCCCGCCTTTTTACGCACGCACTCGCTATGCCACCACCTCGGCGATCAGGCGCTGCGCGCTCGGCCGCCGAGGCGAACAGGAAGCGGTGCACCCGCAGCAGACCGGCGACGTCGTGGACGTCGTCGTCGAGGTGGGGGACGAGGAGGGGAGTGGCGTCGTCGAGCGCGGCGGTCAGCCGGGCGACGTTCTGCTCGTCGCGGCGCGCCAGTACGTGGTAGTCGTCGAAGTTCTGCGCCACCCGTCCGGCCAGCTCGGCGCCGAGCTTGCGGCGCAGGGCCGCCTTGACGTCGTCGGGTTCGCTCGCTCCAAGGAGATCGTGGTGGACGCGGTTGACCACGACTCCGGCGAACGGGAGCCCGCTCTCCTGCAGCGTGCGGCGAAACCAGATCGCCTCGTCGATCGGCTCGGTCTGCGGCGGTGCTGACGAGGAGAAAGGCGGTCGTATCCGCGCGGAGCATCTCCTCGACCTGGCGGCGCGCGGGCGCTGAAGTCGTCGGTCATGTCGCCGAGCAGGGCGAAGAACGTCGAGAGGTCGGTGAGGAGATCGACACCGGTGACGCGGCGCAGCGCGGCGAGGAACGGCGAGGCGCCGCGGCCGATGACCTTCATCCCCAGCCCGGTGGGGCGGATGAAGGCCCGCAGCGCGCGTCCCTCGAGGAACGACGTCAGCCGTCCGGGTGCGTCGAGGAAGTCGAGCGCGTTGCGCGAGGGTGGGGTGTCGAGCACGAGCAGGTCGAAGTCGCCCTCGCGGTCGAGCTCGTACAGCTTGGCGACCGCGGTGAACTCCTGCGACCCGGAACAGCTGTGGACAGCTGGGCGTAGACGCGGTTGGCCTTGATCTCCGCCGCCCGGTCCGGGTCGGGGGCGATCCGATCGATCAGCTCGTCGAAGGTTCGCTTCGGGTCGAGCATCATCGCCCACAGCTCGCCCTGAATCTGCAGGCCCGCAGCCGACAGCCGCCGGGGCGACACGCGACGTGGTTCGTTGTACAGCTCCTCGAGGCCGAGCGCGTTGGCCAGCCGGCGGGCTGGATCGATCGTCACCACGGCGACCTTGGCGCCCGCGGCGGCCATGCCGAGCGCGATCACCGCCGAGGTGGTCGTCTTGCCGACGCCGCCCGACCCGGTGCACACGCACACGCGCTTGCCCTCGAGCAGCTCGGCGACGCTCACAGCGACTCCCCGAGGACGTCGGCCAGCCGCTCGAGCTCCTCGCGGCCGAGATGCTCACAGAAGACGTATGGGAGCTCGATCAGCGGCAGGCCGAGCTCGCGCTCCAGCCTGCGCCGCTGCTCGCGCTGGGTGCCGGCCCTGGCGTGCTCGGACAGCGCAGCGCCCAGCGCGCTGCGGGCAAGCGGGGAGCGGGTCTGGGTCAGGGCGGCGGCCAGCTCGCCGGCCTCGGCGTCGTCGAAGCGCGCCGGGTACAGCGCGTTGAGGATCACCGCGGCGAGCTCGAGCCCGTCCTCGTCGAGCGCGTCGTGCAGGACCACCGTCTCGTTGACCGGCATCTCCTCGGCGGTGACCACGGCGACGATGGCGGTGAAGTCGGGATCGGCGATCGTCGCGGCGATCTTCGCTCCCTGGCGGGCGATCGGCCCCACGCGGGCGATCTCGGCGAACGTGCGCGGCGTGCGGAGAATCCCGACTCCGTGGCCGGTGGCCGGCGCGTCGACCACGACCAGGTCGTACGGCGCCAGCCTGGTCTGGCGCTCGAGCTGCGCCAGCTCCCACACCTTGCCGATGCTGAGCAGCTCGCGCATGCCCGGGGTGGCCATGGCGAAGGCCTGGAAGATGCGCGTGGACCCCAGCGCGTGGCCGAGCGGGCCGGTCTTGATGCGCAGGTACTCGTCCATGGCGTGCTGCGGGTCGATCGAGATCGTGAACAGCCCGGGCGTCAACTCGAGCTCGCGCGCGTGGGCGTCCTGGCGGCCGAACGTCCGTCCGACGCGCTCCTGGCTGGCCAGCTCGGCCACGATCGTGCGCAGCCCGCGGCGCGCGCCGAGCAGGCCAAGCGCGATGGCGACGGTGGATTTGCCGACCCCGCCCTTGCCGGTGACGAAGATCAGCCGATGGTCGAGGAGGCCGGGCACGGAGGCGCAGAATACGGAGGAATTCCCTACTCCCTTGCGAATACAGGCGGCGTATGAGTTCCCCGACGTATCGGAGAAGCCTCCCGTGAAGGCCACCTCGAAGGTCATCGCGTTCGCCAACCAAAAGGGCGGCGTCGCCAAGACAACGACCACGCTCAACCTCGCCGTGGCCTTCGCTGAGGAGGGCCATCGCGTGCTGTGCTGCGACATGGACCCGCAGGGCAACCTGACCATGTCACAGGGGATCGACCCGGACACGCTCGACAAGTCGATGTACGACGTGCTCGTCCATCACATCTCGATCCGCGAGGTGATCCGCAAGCGCGAGGTCGACGTGGCCTGCGCGTCGATCGACCTGGCCGGAGCCGAGATCGCCATGTCAACGATGATCGGCCGCGAGCGCTCGCTGCAGAAGGCGCTCAAAGAGGTCGAGGACGACTACGACTTCGTCTTCATCGACACGCCGCCGAGCCTCGGGCTGCTGACCATCAACGCTCTGACCGCCGCTGACAAGGTGATCGTCCCCGTCCAGTGCGAATATCTGTCGATGCGCGGCCTCATCCAGTTGCAGAACACGCTCGCGATGATTCGCGAGAACCTGAACCCGGATGTGGACATCGAGGGCATCCTGCCGACCCTGGTCGACTCCCGCACGTTGCACGCCAAGGAGGCGATCGAGCTGCTCGAGGAGAACTTCGGCGACCGCGTGTTCGCATCACGAATCCGCAAAACGGTGCGTTTTGCCGAAGCGCCCGTGAAAGGCATGTCCGTCCTGAAGTACGATCCCGACGGCTTGGCCGCTCACGCCTACAGGCAGCTCGCGAAGGAGGTCCTCTCAAATGCCAACCGGTAAGCGCGCGAGCATGCGCGAAGGGCCACTCGCGGCTCTGTTCCGCAAGACCGCCGAGGACACGAGCGCCAAGAGCGGCGAGCCGGAGAGCGAGGCCCCGCCGGTTCCCGAGACCCCCCCGGAGCCCGAGGCGCCGCCGGCACCCCCCACGCGCCCCGAGACGGAGCGACGCTCCCTCCCGCATCCGTCATTCGAGGCGCCCGCCCCTGACCTGGAGCCTGAGGACCGCCCCGTCCCAAGCCCGCAGGAGCGTCTGCGCCACGCCTTCTCCTCGGACATCCCCGAGAACCTGCTCGAGCCGCCCAGCCGGCAGGACAAGCCCAGCCACGATGTCTACGCCCGTCCCGAGCGCGAGTCGTTCTCGAACGCCCGGGGCGTCGGCGGCCCGGTCATCCGCGTGGTCGGCGTCGGTGGCGCGGGGGTCAATGCCGTCAACCGGATGGTCGAGGCGGAGATCGAGGGGATCGAGTTCCTGGCCATCAACACCGACCTGCAGTCACTGCAGCAGTCGGCCGCTCACGAGACCCTGCACATCGGCGACGCGCTGACACGGGGCCTCGGCTCGGGCTCGAACCCGGATCTCGGCCGCCAGGCCGCGCGCGAGGAGTACGACCGGATCAAGGCCATGCTCCGCGGCTCCGACATGGTGTTCATCGCTGCCGGAGCCGGTGGCGGCACCGGGACCGGCGCCGCGCCGATCGTGGCCCAGATCGCCCGCGAGCTCGGTGCGCTGACCGTCGGGATCGTCACCCGGCCGTTCCAGTTCGAGGGCACGCGGCGCCGCGAGCAGGCCGAGAAGGGAATCGCCTCGCTGGCCGCCGAGGTCGACACGCTGATCGTCGTGCCCAACAACCGGCTGCTGTCGGTGCTCGATCGCAACGTCTCGATGGTCGACGCCTTCCGCGTCGCCGACGACGTCCTGCGGCAGGGCGTGCAAGGCGTGTCGGACCTGGTCACCCTGCCCGGTCTGATCAACCTCGACTTCGCCGACGTGCGCACGATCATGTCCAACGCCGGCAGCGCCCTGCTCGGGATCGGCATGGGGACCGGCGAGCGCCGAGCGATCGACGCCGCCGAGCAGGCGGTCGCGTCGCCGCTGCTGGAGACCAGCATGGAGGGCGCGCGCTCGATCCTGCTGTCGATCACCGGCGGCAACGACCTCTCTCTGTGGGAGGTCAACGAGTCCGCCAAGGCGGTGGCCGAGGCCGCTCACCCTGACGCCAACATCATCTTCGGAGCGATGGTCGACGAGAAGCTCGAGGATCAGGTGTGGGTGACGGTGGTGGCGACCGGCTACGGCAACGGACGTCCCCGCCGGGCCGAGGACGACCGCGATCGCCTCGGTCGCGGCGAGCCCCGTGCCCAGGAGCAACGGCCGGCGCGCGACTCGAGGACCACTCTCCGCGAGCCGCGCGGCGAGCCCCGGGTCAGCCGGGTGCGGCGTGAGCCGGAGACGGCCTTCGAGCTCGAAGTGCCAGAATTCATCCCACGGCGCTGACGGGCGATAACCGGCGCATGCCGGCGTTCAGCCGGATGACTCCAGCGCGGCCGACGAGCGAGGCGGGATGCCGAGCAGGCCGGCGCTGGAGCGCTCGTGTGCAAAGCACACTTCGCTTCCTGCGTCCTTGCCATGCTTGGTTCTAGCCCGTCAGGGCAGCGCTTGGCGTCATCGCGGCCGGGCACCCGGTCAGTGCCCGGAGCGGAGCCGACGTGCTCCGGGCGGGCGGCAATGCGGTCGACGCGGCGATCGGCGCGGTGCTGGCGGCGTGTGCGTGCGAGCCGCTGCTGACCGGTCTCGGGGCGGGGGGCTACATGCTGGTGGTCGCGCCCGGCCAGGACCAGGTGCTGCTCGACTTCTTCGTCGAGGCGCCGGGGCGCGACGCCGACCCCAGTCAGCGCGCCGAGCTGGTGCCGATCAGCGTTTCGTTCGGCGATGCGATCCAGGTCTTCAACATCGGGGCGGCTTCGGTGGGGACCTACGGGCTGCCGGCCGGGCTGGCCGAAGCGTCGGCGCGGTTCGGGCGGATCGCGCTCGCCGACCTGGTCGGGCCGGGGGCACGTCTGGCGCGCGAAGGCGTGGCCCTGAACCCCGAGCAGGCGTACGTGATCGAGATCCTGGGTGACATCGTCACCGCGACACCCGAGTGCGCGGCGCTGTTCGCGCCCGAGGGCAGATTGCTGCGCGCCGGCGAGGTCATCCGCCAGCCCGAGCTCGGCGACACCCTGGAGCGGCTGGGAGCCGAGGGGCCGGCGCCGTTCTACACCGGTGAGATCGCCGCGGCAATCGTCGATTGGGTGCAGACGCGGGGCGGTCTGCTCGGCCGCGAGGATCTCGCCGCCTACGCGGTCGTCGATCGAGCTCCGGTGCGGGTCGGCTACCGAGGCCGCGAGGTGCTCACCAATCCGCCGCCGTCGGCCGGAGGGATCCTCATCGCCCACGCCCTGGGCTTGCTGGGGTCCGATGGGGGCGCGCCGGATGTCGAGCGCACGGTCGAGGTGATGGACAGGACGCAGGCCGAGCGAACGCCCGAGTTCCTCGAGGGCCTGGCCGATCCGGGCTTCGTGGAGCGGTTCATGCGCCGCCACCGCTCGCTCGGGTCGACCACGCACGTCGCCGTGATCGATCGGGACGGCGGGGCCTGCTCGGTCACCTCCTCGAGTGGCTCGTGCTCGGGCGTGGTCGTCCCCGGCACGGGCGTGCACCTCAACAACATGCTCGGCGAGCAGGACCTGAACCCGCTCGGGTTCCACCGCCACCCACCCGGCCGCCGGCTGCCGAGCATGATGGCCCCGACGGTCGTCCTTCGCGACGGCGTGCCCGAGCTCGTGCTGGGCAGCGCCGGGTCCAACCGGATCCGCTCGGCGATCCTGCAGACGATCATCCGCGTGATCGACGAGGGCATGTCGGCCGGCGAGGCCGTTGAGGCACCCCGGGTGCACTTCGAGGACGGCGTTGTGTACGCCGAACCGGGCATCGACACGACCGCACTCGAGCGGGCTGGGCGTGCCATCGCCCGCTTCCACGACCGCAACCTGTTCTTCGGCGGCGTGCAGGCGGTGCAGCGCGACATCTCGGGTCGGTTCTGGGGCGGTGGCGACCCCCGGCGCGGTGGCGAAGCGATCGTGGTGCAATCAGATTCGTGAAGTGGTTCCCGAGCGCGATCCTCGTCGCGGCGCTGATCTCGGGCTGTGGGCTCAACGTGCAGTCGCCCGATCTCTTCCTGCTCACCCGCACGGGTCAGGGCGCGCCGCTGACCCTGCTGGTCAACGACAGCGGGACGATTCGCTGCAACGGCGGCAAGGCTCGCAACCTGGCGGACACGCTGCTGATCCAGGCTCGCGACCTCGCCTCGGACCTCGACACCGACGCCAAGAAGTCGCTGAACATCCCGCGCTCGCCGGACAGCGTTGCCATGTACCGAATCCGCCTCCAGGACGGCACGATCTCGTTCCCCGACACGGCTGCGGGCAAGCACAAGGAGCTCGCCGAGGCCGAGCTGTTCGCCGTCACGGCGGCGCAGAAGGCCTGCGGGCTGCCGGGATGAGAGTCCTATTAGCTCGGCGGGTTTGGCTTAGCGCCGGCTTAGGGGTCCAGGTACCCTTCCGCGGCTTGTGCTGGCAATAGCCACTCAACAACTGATCACGACGTTCCAGGCGATCGTCCTCGGCATCCTGCAGGGTGCGACCGAGCTGTTCCCGATCTCGAGCCTCGGCCATACGGTCATCTTCCCCAACCTGTTCGGCTGGAACAACATCGTCGCCTGGCAGTCACAATCGGAGTCGCCGTGGCTGGCGTTCGTGGTCATGCTCCACGTGGGCAGCGCGGTCGGCCTGCTGATCTATTTCTGGAAGGACTGGGTGGCGATTGTCAAGGCGTTCTTCGCCACCCTCTCCAAGCGCCGCATCGAAACGCCCACCGAACGCCTCGCGTGGCTCATCATCTGCGCCACGATCCCAGTCGGGATCCTTGGTCTGGCGCTCGAGCACCCAGTGCGTGTGGCCCTCGCCAAGCCGCTTTACGCGTCGATATTCCTCGTGATCAACGGCCTGATCCTGATCGGCGCCGAGCGGTTGAGAAGGCGCTCGGAGATTCGCGCGCTCGCCGCCCGCGAGGGGATGAAGAGCGACGGCGGTCGGAGACTCGACACGCTGGAGTTTCGCGAGGCGGGCGTGATCGGCGTGGCTCAGTCCTCGGCCCTGATTGCCGGGATCAGCCGGGACGGGGTGTGCATGAGCACGGGACTCGTCCGGGGCCTCGACAACTCCGACGCGGCGCGCTTCGCATTCCTGCTCGCGACGCCACCGATCCTGCTCGCCGGCCTCTACAAAATCCCAGACCTGACCGGGAGTCTCGGTAACGGCGTCCGCGGCCAGGCCGTCATCGCTGCGATAGCGGCGGCCATCACCGCGATCGTCACGGTCCACTATCTGACCCGCTACTTCAAGACGCGCAACCTGATCCCGTTTGGGATCTACTGCATCGTGTTCGGTGGGGCGATGATCATCTACAACGCCTAGAGCCTTGGGCGCTCAGCCGAAGCGGACCTTGCCGTTGGAGCGGGCCCGCTCCTGGGCGCGGTCGACGAAGTCCAGGCGCTTCAGCGCGGCGCGGAACAGGCGCGTGACCAGCCGCAGGCGGGCGTTCTCGGAGCGCAGGTCGAGCAGGCCCTGCTTGGCGTCGAGCCCGAAATCGACCGTGGCCGCCATCGCGTAGGCGCTCATCTCGGCCAGTTCGGTGGGGTCGGGCTCATTGTCGGTGGCCCGCTTGACGAGGTCGGCGTAGGCCTCGTGGGCATCGTCGCTCAGCTTGGGATCGACCGCCTCGGTGCGGTCATCGACGAACTCGACCACGCCCGCGGGGTAGGCCAGATGGCCCTGGCGCTCGACCACGCGGAACGGGCGCGTTCCCCGCGTCAGCAGATTCATCCGGCCGTCCTCCATGCGCTCGAGCACTTCCTCGATCCGCACCGCACAGCCAACCTCGCGCAGCCCGTCGTCGGACAACCACACGATGCCGAACTCGCTCTCCTCGGCCAGGCACTCGTTCATCATCGTCTTGTAGCGCTCCTCGAAGATGTGGAGCGGGATCAGCTCGCCGGGCAGCGCGACGATTCCGAGCGGGAACAGCGGAAACTCGTTCGAGAGCTGGTCCGGCATTGCACCTGAGTGTAGGATCGCGGGCTGGGAGGCTATGGCTTTCGTGCCGTAAGGAGCAGGTTGTAGAAGATTGCCGGCGGGAGCACCGGCTCGAGCACGCGCTCGTCGACCCGCTGCAGGATGAGATAGCCATGGAAGGCGTACCGGCGCCAGAGCATCGGCACGTCGTCGGGCGTGGCGGTGGCCTCGAGCGCTCGGTTGAACCAGCCGAACCAGTTGGCCACCAGCTCCTCGCCGCGCACCCGGATGTCGGTGAACCCGGCGCGTCGGGCGTTCGTGGCCAGGTCGCCGGGCGAGAAGGCGTGGATGTCGACCCAGCGCTCGAGGTCATGGTCAGGGCCGTGGCCGTTGGACGACGGCTCATCGTCTTCGAGCGCGCTGGCCCGCATCGCTCGCCGCCACAACGGCGACAGCGCGTTCGCGCCCCGCTTGGGGATCGAGGCCAGGCGGTCTCCCACCCTCGACGGCTCGCCGGCGAAGGCGATGCGTCCGCCGGGCGCCAGCACGCGATCGAACTCGGCAAAGGCACGCCGCAGGTCGGGGAGGTGGTGCAGCACGGCGTGGCCGAGCACGAGGTCGAAGCTCTCGTCCGGGAAGGGCAGAGACTCCGCGTCGGCCCGGGCGGCTCTCACCGTCAGGCCCAAACGCTCCGCGTTGGTCGCCAGCCTTCCCACCATTCCGGGGGAGATGTCGGTACAGGTGGCGTCGCGCACGACGCCCGCCTGGAGCAGGTTGAGGCTGAAATAGCCCGTGCCGGCGCCGATCTCCAGCGAGCGTCGATAGCCGCGGTCGAGCTCGGGGCCGATCAGCTTGCGCAGCTTTCCGATCACCTGGGTCTGGCCGACCTCGCCAAAATCGATGCCCCACTTGGCGTCGTAGCTCGCCGCGGCAACATCGTGATAGCGGGTGTTGACGTCGCGGATCTCGTCCGCACTCCGGAGTGCCTCCATGGCGGCCGTCACATTACCCTGTCGCCGGTGCCATTGAACGCGCACGTTCAGCAGAACCAGCCGCCGGGCGTGCCGCCACTCGAGCTGACCGGCGAGCGCACGCTGCCCGACGTTCCGGCCGAGAACTACTGGTTCCGGCGCCACCTGGCCGTGTACGAATGGATCGCGGCTCGGGTGGCCGGACAGAGTGTGCTCGACATGGCCTGCGGCGAGGGCTACGGGTCGGACGCGCTGGCGCGCGCCGCGGCGTCGGTCGTGGGAGTAGACGCCAACCCCGAGGCGTTCGAGCACGCGCGGTTGCGCTACCGCCGACCCGGGCTGAGCTTCGAGCGCGGGATGGTCGAGACGTTCGGCTCCGAGGCCGAGTTTGACGCGGTGGTGTTTCTCCAGACGATCGAGCACGTGTTTGACCCGGTTGGCGTGCTCACGCACTTTCGGTCCATCCTTCACCCGGGCGGGGTTGCGTTTGTATCCACTCCCAACGTGCTGACCCTGGCACCGCCCGGGGCGGCCAAGTCCAACAACCCGTGGCATCTGAAGGAGTACCGGGCGTCGGAATTCGAGGCGTTGTGCCACTCCGTGTTCGGCTCGGTGCAGCTGCTCGGCCTGTTCCACGCCCGCAAGCTGCGGGCGCACGAGCTGGCGCTGCGATGCGGGTGGGATGCCGTCCATGGCCGGCTGGGGATCACCAAACCGTTCTACGACCGCTTCACGCCGGCGATCTCGACGAGCGACTTCGCTCTGCGGCCGGCCGGCCTCGAGCGGGCGCTTGACTTTCTCGCCGTCTGCCGGGCCTGAGCGGCAGTTTCTTCCCCAGTAGCGCGGAAAGGTTGTCGTGGCGGTGGGGCACGGTCGCCTCAGGCACGGCAAGGCCACGCTCACGATGCGCGTGCCGCGGCCGATCACGCGCGGCCGGTACACGGTGACGATGGTGATCACGCGAGCCACGATCAGGGCCAAGAAGGTGCTCCAGCTGCCCTGACCGTCGGGTGGGTCGTGCTGCCATAGGTGCCATGCCGTCACGTGACTGAACGGGTGGCTGGTCAGCTGAGCGCATCTATGTTTCGCTTAGCTGACCAGGCCAGCCGGGACGGGCGCAGATCGCCGTGCCCACCCGAGGTACGGCGTTATCAGGCTGGAAGCGAGAGCGTGGGTGGGTGAATAGCCTCCGACCGATGAGACCGCGTGGGCAGTTGGCAATCGTTCTGCACACCCACATGCCCTACGTGGAGGGGTTACTGTAACTTTGGTCCTAGTATCCCCGCGCGAGGAAGGACCTCCGGCTGCCTGGCGGGAAATGATGACAGTGCGGCGCGTCGGCCAGTGGATTACGACTGTCAAGTTATGGGCTCTCGGCTCATACGCGGCGATTTGCGGTTTCACCGCTACTAGCCCCGTCCGGGCCCCGGACCGCCCGGGAGGCGTTGCGAGGGGCGGTGATTCTCGCCGGCCTCTCACCAACCTTGTGAACGGAGCGGAAAGGTAAAGAAGTCTTTCCAATCAACTCAGGGAGATTGGAGGGCTCATGACAGAAGGCAAACGGTATGTTCACTTCACTCGGAAGGTCGACAGGCACTGCCGCGTCTTCCACGACGTCCACGGCAAGAAAGGCCCGTGGCCGTGCCGCTTCCGCGGGGAGCCGGTCACGAAGGATCAGGATCAGGGCGGTCGGCAGCCTGCTTATCCATCACATCGACGGCGACCACTCGAACAACGCACCGCAGAACCTAGCCGCGGCGCACTGGGACTGCCACGCAATTCCACCACAATCGGCCCGCCGAGGTGTCCGGAGACGTCGAGGCTGGTCCACGGCCAAATCGTCTGGTATGTTGCCCGCTTCGCGATTCGGGGAACCCTCCCGTCCCCCGGTCGATATCACGGGATCGGGTATAGCGGTGAATGGAGGCAATGCTATGGATCGAGCACGCGCGTCGCGACGGTTGGCGAACCAGCCTTGGGCGGGGAGGAGGAGTCTTCCTCGTGGTCGGGCGGCCAAGGCACCACGGATGTCCTTCGTGGCAAAGGCGCTCGCTTGTGGAGCGACCGTCCTCGTCGTGTTTGCCTTGGCGAGCGTGCCGGCCGCGGCCGGTGCCGAGACCCGTGAGTACACGATTTCGTTCTCTGGCCACCAATCTGAGAGCTACTCGGCGCACTACTCGTGTTGCGCCGTTGAGCGAGCCGGATACGTGGGCTGCAATTACATCCAAACCGGCGACGCCACGGTCGACTGGCTCGACGAGTGGCGCGTGACCGCGGACGTCTTTCCGAAGAGCGGGCATGTTGAGATCGGGTCCGAGAGGCATATCGTCGGGCCGCGGGTCAAGCACCAGCCAGGGGACTCGGAGATCTCCGGAAGGACAAGGAACTCGAGGGGGAATACGGAGTGCAGCGATGCGGGGAAGGCGGGGCGGTATGACTGCACCGCCGAGGCCGTCGTGCCGAAATACGCCCCAAAGCCGATGTTCACGCCGATAGGTAAAGACTTCCGGCTGCTCGTCTCGGGATACCTTACCGTTAGTGCGGATTACACGGGCAAATCTCCCGCTCACCTGAGTTGTGCGAACACCATCGGAACCAACTTCGAGCCGGGCGGCTTTATTGGCGCCGACTTCGCGTCAGATACGGCGCTCGCCAGGCCTGAGGTTCGTAAGGCCGAAATCGCAGACCTGAAGGTCGGGGAGAAGATCAAGGTCGACGGGCTCGACGATGCTCAAGGAAAGAATTGGGACGGCGATTTCCCGCATGGCGGAGACCCCTGCCTCGAGGCTCCTGACGAGAACACTGACCACTGCCGATACGACAGCGGTGGCGACGCACCTAAACGTTCGGGCAAACTGATCATCAAGCGCGTGAAGTGAGTCGCTGTTGCCCGTACGGCGGTCTGGGCTCCCTGGTCGGGCCAGCCGTCGGCGCCGGGCGCACATGGGGCACTCGACGATCTCGATCACGGCCGTTTATAGGCGCCTGATGCCAGGTAACGAGGGCCAATAGACGAGGCTGAGCGGCGCAGTCTGTCGCCAGTGGCCTCGAGGCGCTGGCCGACGCTCTGTCCGACCAGTATCCGGGCGTGACATTCACGCCCAGCAATGGTCGGAAGTCCCGCGGCGCCCGCACGCCGCCGGGTGCTGTCGAGTCGGACGAACCCTCGGATGATTAGGCTGTCCGCGATGGCTCGAGGCGAACTGGCGATCGTCCTGCACACGCATATGCCGTACGTGGAGGGCGGCGGAGAATGGCCGCCGAGGGATTACTCCTCATTCTTGCGGAACCCCGAGGGGTTCGGGACGTGGCCGTTCGGCGAGGAGTGGCTGTGGGAGGCGGTTGCCACCTCGTACGTACCGCTGCTCGACGTCCTGGGCCAAGCGCCGATCACGCTGTCGCTGACCCCGGTTCTCTGCGATCAACTCGAGGCACCTGGTGCGCTCGAGCGCTGCGTGCAGTTCCTCGAGGAGATCCGGCCTGAGTCGCACCGGCGGGATGTCGAGGTCCTTCGCGCCGGCGGTCAGCCGGATCTGATCGCCGAGCTCGAGCGGTCGGCCGACGAGTACGCGGCGGTGGCGGATCGTCTGCGCGGGCTGCCCGGCGGGATGCGCGGCGGGCTGCTCTCGGCGCTCGGGGCCCACGCCAGCTGGACGTCGTCGGCGACCCACGCCCTGCTGCCGCTGCTGGCCACCGATCCCTCGATCGCGGTACAGGTGCAGACCGGGATCGCCTCGCACCGCCGGCGGTTCGGTGACTGGAGGGGCGGCTTCTGGCTGCCCGAGTGCGGCTACGCGCCGTGGCTGGGCGCGCTACTCGAGGAGGCTGGAGTCCGGGCGACGTGCGTCGAGTTGACCGGACGCTTCGGCCTCGGTGATGCCCGGCACCTGCGGCCGCTGCAGACCGACGATGGCCCTGTGCTGTGGCCGATCGACCGTCAGACGATCGCGCTGGTGTGGGGCCGCGACGGCTATCCGTCGGGCGCCCGATACCGCAACTACCACGGGCTGACCGAGCATCACCATCGCGTGTGGGCCAACGACGGCGCGCCGTACGACCACGTGGTCGCACGTACGCAGGCACGGGCCGACGCGGCCGATTTCGTGGCTCGAGTCGGTGCGCGAGTGAGCGAGGGCGGCGTGTGCGTGTGCGCGCTCGACACCGAGTTGCTCGGACACTGGTGGTACGAGGGCGTGAGCTGGCTGAGCGCGGTGATCGAGGAGTGCCGGCGCCAGGGGCTCTCGCTCACCACGCTGGATGAGGCGCTCGAGAACCATGAGCCCGTGCCTGCGCCGGCCGATCTCGGCGTGAGCACGTGGGGCGAGGGCGGTGACCTGCGGACGTGGAGCGGACCCGCGGTCGCGGATCTGGCCTGGTCGGCCCGCACGGCGGAGCTGCGGCTGCTGGCCACCGGTCGCCGGCCCAACGATCGCGCCCTGCGCGAGCTGCTGGCGCTCCAGGCCAGCGACTGGGCGTTCCTGGTCAGCCGCGAGATGGCCGGCGAGTACCCGCGCCAGCGGGCACGCGGCCACGCGGAGGCGCTCGATGAGGCGCTGGGCGGGTCGGGGTTGGAGGGTGCGCTGCGCAACCTCGCCCCGTATCTGGCGGGCTGGGAGTAGTGCAGGCGTTGGCGGCCGGCGCTGCTATGCCCAGCGGAACGTTTTCGGCGCCTCGCGCATGCGGATCAGGCGCGCCGGGATCCCGCCGACCACGGCATTGTCGGGGACGTCGCACGTGACCACCGAGCTCGTGCCGATGACCGAGTTGTCGCCAACCGTGACGCCGCGCAGGACGCACGCTCCGTAGCCCATCCATACGTTGTGGCCGATGTTGACGTTGCGCTTGTAGATGCCCTGGGTGCGAATCGGGCGCTCGACCTCGACCATCCCGTGGTCGAAGTCGATCATCATCACCCGGTCGGCGATGATGCACTCGCGGCCGATCGAGATGTGCTGGTAGGCGGAAATCGTGCATTCCTGCCCTAGCACCGATTTGGCGCCGATGCGGACCTCGCCCTCGTGCACGCGGATCTTGGTGCCGTGGCCGATCCAGGACCAGCGACCGAGGAAGACGCTGGCGTCACGCCCGATCTCGAACTTGACGTTGGGGCACACGAAGCACACACCGTCGGTCTGCAGCCGGCCGCGCCAGCGCAGCTTCAGCCACAGCCATCGCACACATAGCCTCAGATAGCCCACCCGCAGCATCCCGTGGGCTTTCGCGAAACGCAGGAACGTCCACGGCCCACCGCGCAGCGGAGGCGGCTGGGTGCGCACAAACGCCGGTGGCGCCGGGGTCTTGCGAATGGTCTCATCTGCGGCGTGCGCAGCGACTGCACGCCGGGATCCTACGTCAGCCGTCGTCGATTAGCCCGTTCAGCGGGCCGAGCAGCCGGCGCGTTCGCCCCGACACGCCGGGCAGCGCGAGCAGCCGATGGGTCGGCGATTGCCCGTGCCGGTCGCGCTGGAACTGCTCGTAGGCGATCGGGCGCCAGCGCTCGTCGACCAGCCTGGCCGGGTGGGCACGGTCGACCTCGTCGACGCCGAGCTCAAGATGCTCGGCCCACAGCCGCACGCGGGTATCACGAGCCAGCTGCGGATCGTCGCTGACCAGGTTAAGCTCGGTGTCGTTGAACAACGAGTGGGCGTTCAGATTGGCCGAGCCGATCGTCAGCCACCGGTCATCGACGATCCCGACCTTGGCGTGGACGTAGAGGGGGTCGTGGCGCCCGTCGGAGAGCGAGCGAATCGTCGCCGCCAGCAGGTAATCGGCTGGGTCGGCCTCGACCAGCACGCCAAGCTGCCCGATCGTGTCGTCGCGGCCGTTGTTGGGCTTGGCCGGGAGCAGCAGCACGACGCGGAACTCGGCGCTGGGCGGATTGCGCAGCTTGTCGGCCAGGATCGAGACGATCTCGGGTGCCCAGAGGAACTGGTTCTCGAGGTAGATGAGCTTCTGCGCCGAGCGCAGCGCGCGGATGTAGCTCTCGAGGATGCTGAACTCGCCGTGGGGAACGCGGTCGTACATGTCCTCGGCCACCGTGCGCACGATCTGCACCGTCTGATCGCCCGCCGGCGGGGCGGCTCGGCCGGCGGAAGGCTCTCGCCGGTGAGCTCCTTCCAGCGCAGGGCGAAGTGGTTGGCCACGTCGGCCACGGCCGGTCCTCGGACACGCGCCGCGACGTCGTGCCAGCCCAGCCGACGGCGCGCCTCGTGGGCCTGAGAATCGAAGCGATCGCCCGCATCGTCGGTGAGGTCGATCCCACCCACGAACGCGATCTCGTCGTCGATCACGATCGTCTTCTCGTGATGGCAGTGGAAAGGGTGCTCGCGCGGGTCAGCCTGGCAGCGGATGCGGGTGCCGCGGACGAGGTTCGCGATCACGTCTCGAACCTCTGACCGTGTGGGATGAAACGCGGGCACCGGCGCCCCGGCCCACACCACGACGCGGACGTCGATGCGCTCGGCGAGCTCGGCGAGCAGCCGGCCCAGAACCACGTGCTCAGCGCCGCGCTCCACCTGGAACGCCGGTTGGACGTGCCAGCCGGTGATGTGCACGAACCGCTTGGCGTTGCGGATGGCTCGGGTGATCTCGGGCAGCGCATTGGCCCCGTCGATGAGGACCTCGACCTCACATCCCGGCCGCGGAGGAGTGTGAGCGCTGGCCCAAACATCGCCATCGGGCGGGTCCAGCGCGTGATCCTGACTCAGCCGGCGCAGGCGCCGGCGGTGCTTGAGCTGGACCGTCCGCTCGATTCCGTCGCCGAGCAGCGCGTCCACGCGAGTCGGGAGCTGCACCTCCATGCCGAGCAGCTTCCCCGCTCGGTGCGTAGTTACGCGTGCGGCCCACCGCGACCCACCCCTGGCATGATTGGCCGCCGCTATGCCGACCACCGACCAGCCCCTCGCCGAGCGCCTGTTGGCGGGGGACAAGCGCGCTCTGGCTCGGGCGATCTCGTTGGTCGAGAACGACGATCCCGCGGGGTGGAAGCTCGTGCGCGAGGTCTATCCCCACACCGGCAAGGCGGCGATGCTCGGCTTCACGGGGCCGCCCGGCGTGGGCAAGTCGACGCTGCTGGCCGCGATCACCAAGCTTCTGCGTCAGCGCGAGAAGACGGTCGCGGTGCTGTCGATCGACCCCTCGTCGCCGTTCACGAAGGGAGCGCTGCTGGGCGATCGCATCCGCCTGAGCGAACACTTTCTCGATCCCGGTGTGTTCATACGATCAATGGCGAACCGAGGGGCACTTGGAGGGCTGAGCGAGGCGACGCTCCAGGCGGCGCTGCTGATGGACGCCTCGGGGCGCGATCTCGTGCTGCTCGAGACCGTCGGCGTCGGGCAGGCCGAGGTCGACATCATCGATCACGCTGACACGGTGGTCCTGGTGCTGATGCCCGGGTCGGGTGATTCAATCCAGGCTCTGAAAGCGGGCGTGATGGAGATCCCGGATGTGATCGTCGTCAATAAGGCCGATCACCCGCTGACCGACACGATGGTGCGGGAGATCAAGGGCGTGCTGGCGCTGGGCCCGCACGAGGGCTGGCAGGTGCCGATCGTCAAGACCGAGGCTGTCCGCGGCGAGGGGATCGAGGAGCTGATCGACCGGCTCGAGGAGCACCGCGAGTACATCGAGGCCGAGGGCACGCTGTCCGAGCGCCGGCGACGCAACCTGATGAGCGAGGTGCTGGCCATCGCCACGTTCCGGATGCGGCGCGAACTCGAGGCCTCGGTACGCGAGGATCCCGAGGTCCAGGAGCTGCTCGACCGCGTTGTGGCCCGCGAGCTCGACCCCGCCAGTGCAGCCAGCCGGATCCTCGAGGCTCGGGAGCAGCAATGACCGCTCTGATCGCACCGTTTCTGGTCGCCTCGGCCGTTCTTTGCGTCGCCGGCGTGGCCAAGCTGCGCGCACCGGCCGGCGCGGTCCGCGCCCTCAGCGCCGCCGGGTTCATCGCGCGTCCGTGGATGATCCGCGGGTTCGCGGTGGTCGAGATCGCGCTGGGGGCCTGGGCCGCGCTGGCGCCGACTCGCGCCGTCGCCGCCGCGCTCGCGGTCCTGTACCTGGCGTTCTCCGGGCTCTCGGTGGTGCTGGCGCGCCGACGCGCGGCGTGCGGGTGCTTCGGCGAGGGCGACGCGCCCGCCTCGCCACTCCAGGCGCTGCTCAGCGCCGGGCTGGCGACGATCGCCATCGTCGCCGCAGCCTCGCCGCCTCACGGCATCGCCTGGCTCCTGGGCCAGCAGGCGTGGTTTGCCGCGATCATGCTGATCGCCGCCGGCGGGGCCGTGTACGCGACGGTTGCCGCCTACACCGACCTGCCTGTGGCGTGGGGCGCCTGGAGCGCCAGGTGATGCTGGCCGAGCGGCTCGCCACCAGGCTCGGCGCGCTCCTGGAGCGTCGCGTGTCGCGGCGGAGCGCGGTGGCGCGGGCGGCCGTGGCCGGCTCGGCGTTCGCCGTGGCGCCGATCCGCTATCTCGTCCGGCCCGGAACGGCATGGGCGGTGATCGGCCCGGGCAATTGCTCCTCCGGGCTGTGCACAGATGGCTACACCGCGTTCTGCTGCGAGATTGAGCACGGGCGCAACACGTGCCCGAACGGCACCTACGTGGCCGGTTGGTGGAAGTGCACGTCCTATCAGGGCCACCACCTCTGCCGCGACGCGGGCGTGCGTTACTACATCGACTGCAACCGCAAACCCGGCCACACGTTTCCCGGCGGCTGCCAGTGCGCGCACGGCGACTGCAACAAGCGCCGCGTCGACTGCAACCACTTCCGCTACGGCCAGTGCAACACGCAGATCCACGGCACGACCGAGGTTGTGTGCCGGCTCGTGAGCTGCCAGAACCCGGCCTCGGTGCACGAGTTCAACTGCAACGACACGCTGATGATCGACGACAACACGTGCTCGCACGAGGCCAGCTGCCTCAGGGGCCTGGCCAAGCAGCTTCCCGGGGGCGGTGGCGTATGACCGCGCTCGTCGCCGCCGAGACGTTGCTGCTCGTGCTGCTGATCGTGCTCGTCGTCGGTCTGCTGCGCAGCCACGCCGAGATCCTTCGCCGGCTTGGCCCCGCGGACGACGTCGCGACGCCACCGCGGACGCCGCGGCGCGACGCCGATCAGCCGGCCCCGGCGCTTTCGGGGGCGACGCCGAGCGGCGACGTCGTCGCGCTGTCGTTCGATGGGCCCAGCGCCGCGCCGACGCTGCTGGCGTTTCTGACCAGCGGGTGCAGCACGTGCGCGGGGTTCTGGGACAGTCTGGGTGAGCGGCGGTTGCCGCCGGAGGTGCAGACCGTGATAGTCGCCCACGGAAGCGAGCGCGAGCGTCCGGCCGAGCTTCGGTCGCTCGCCCCGGCGGACGTTCCCGTGGTGATGTCGAGCCGGGCCTGGGATGACTACCGCGTGCCCGGAGCGCCCTACTTCGTCCTCGTCGACGGGATGATCCGTGGCGAGGGCATGGCCACCAACTGGCCGGCCGTCGCGTCACTCGTGTCCGACGCGATCGCGGACGAGGCCGAGGGAGGGGACGGCAACAGCCGGGCCCGGCGGGTCGACGACACGCTCGCGGGCGCTGGAATCGGTCCCGACCACCCCAGCCTCTACCCGGCAGGGAGAGCTCGAGGGACATGACCGAGCTGGTTGTGCTCGGATGCATCGCCGCGGTGACCGGGGCGGTGGCGTCCGCCTGGTCGCCCTGAGGCGAGTCGATGCTGGCCAGCATCACTCCGCTCGGGGAGCGGGGCAGGCATACGAGGTGGGCACTGACGGTGTCGGCGTTCCTGATCGGCGCCACGGCGGCCGGGGCGGCGCTGGGCGCGCTACTTGGGGCGCTTGGGTCGCTGCTTCCGGCGATGTCGGACTCGGTTCGCGAGGCAATCTTCGCCGCGGCCGCGCTGCTGGCCTTCGCCCTCGATGCGGGACGGCGGCGGATTCCCGGACCCGACCGTCAGGTCAACGAGCGGTGGCGCGATCAGTACCGCGGCTGGGTGTACGGGCTCGGTTACGGCGCCCAGCTGGGGCTCGGCGTGACCACCGTGGTGTCGAGCGCGGCGACGTATCTGGCCATGTGCGCCGCGTGCCTGAGCGGGAGCGCGGCTCGAGGCGCGCTGATCATGGGCGTCTTCGGCCTGGTGCGTGGCCTGACGCCGCTGGCGGCGGCCGGGGTCCGCGCGCCCGAGCAACTGCTGGCCCTGCACCGGTGGCTGGCCCGATGGCGGGCCACCGCGAGGCTGGCCAGCACCGGGCTCCTGGTGGCGATCTGCGCGCTGGCGATCGCCGGGGTGCTGGTGTGATTCTCGACGCCCATGGCATCACGGTCGAGTTGCCCGCGGGCTGGAGCGGGCGGGTGTTCAGCCGGGGCCAGGGTGTAGCCACGCTACACGCCGCGAACTTCGCTCTGCCGCTCAACGATGGCGAGTTCGGCGACCGCAGCACGGCACTCATGCAGTCAGGCTCGGTCTTCCTGGCCCTGACCGAATATCGGCCCGGGTCCGGGCTGCAACCAGGCCACGGCCTCTTCTCGCCGCAGCGGATTCCTCGCCGGCTGGACCCGACCAGCTTCTCCGCCGCCGGGCTGGCCCATCCCCGACCAGGGCAGTCGGGGGTCCAGCACTTCTTCTCCGCTGTCGAGCGCCCGTTCTGCCTGTACGTGGTCATCGCCGGGCCCCGGAGCGGCCGGCGGCGGCAGCTGGCGCTGATCGATCACATGCTCGGGTCGCTGAAGATTGCGCCGAGATAGCGGCGCAAATGTTTCACTTCGGACACGCTTCTGGCCATCCGCCGCGCGATATGACACGCTGTAGAGGCGATGGCGCAGCGCGAGCTAGGGGGTAGGGACCAGAAGCCGATCGATCGGCGAGCGTTCCTGGTTGCTGCCGGAGCCGCGGGCGCGGCGGTGGCGCTGCCGGGGACGGCCGGCGCACGGCGCGCGCGCATCGCCAAGGCCCCGAAGGGCTCGCTCCAGAGCGTCATGAAGGGGCACGTGTTCACTCGCGGCGATCCGGGCTTCAACACGGCCCGAGAGGTCTACAACAAGGTGTTCGACTCGATCGTGCCCCACTGGGTTGCCCGGCCGGTCAGCGAGTCTGACGTCCAGAACGCCGTCAAGTGGTGCGTGCAGCACAACGCCGTTCTGCGCGCACGTTCCGGCGGACACAGCTACGAGGCCTATTGCACCATCCCCAACGGGGTGATGCTCGACCTGCGCAAGATGAGCGGCATCTCCGTCGACACTCGCGCGGGCACGGCGACGATCGGGGCCGGCGCCCAGCTGATCAACATTTACAGCAAGCTGGCGAGCAAGGGCGTGACCATTCCGGCCGGCTCCTGTCCGTCGGTGGGCGTGAGCGGCGTCACGCTGGGCGGCGGCATGGGCCTCGCGGCCCGAGCCTTCGGCATGAGCTGCGACAACCTGGTCGGCGCGCACGTGGTCACGGCCGACGGGAAGCTGCACCACGTCAACAAGCAAAGCGACCCGAACTTCCTCTGGGCGCTGCGCGGCGGCGGCGGGGGCAACTTCGGCGTGGTCACGCAGTTCACCTTCAAGGTCCACAAGATCCCGCGCCAGACCTCCTACTTCTTCGTCAGTTGGCCGTCGTCGCGGGCGGCGGACGCAATCGCGGCTTGGCAGTCCTGGGCCCCCCACGCCCGCGATCAGCTCACCTCGATATTCCACATCAATCACGGCTCGTCGGTGAACGTGAGCGGCCAATACATGGGCCCGGCCAGCGATCTGAACAAGCTGCTGGCGCCGCTGCGGAACTCGGGCGGGCGCGTCTCGTCCGGCAACGCGTCGTACTTCAACCTGCAGATGATGTTCGCCGGTTGTTACCAGAAGTACTCGTTCACGCAGTGCCACACGGCCAACGCATACCCCGGAGGCGTGCTGCCACGGACGGCCTTCCACGCCAGGTCCGACTATGTGGCCAAGGCGCTGCCGTCGCAGGCGATCCGGTTTCTGCTCTCACAGTCCAACAAGTCAGGGGCGGGGGCTACCCTGTTCGACTGCTACGGCGGCGCGATCAACCGCGTGCATCCCACGGACACCGCATTCGTGCACCGGGACCAGCTGTTCTGCATCCAGTACTACACGCAGGGCAGCGGCAGCTGGGTCGACCAGACCAAGAATGGCATGCGACCGTATGTCTCGGGTCAGGCTTACCAGAACTACATCGACCGCAGGCAGCCCAACTGGCAGAAGGCCTACTACGGCAAGAACTACTCGCGCCTGCAGTCCTTCCGCAAGACGATCGACCCCCACCACTTCTTCAACTTCCCGCAGGCGATCGGCCGATAGGGAGCAGTGCCGCTGCCAGGGCGGCGGGTTCCGGGATGCCGTGCGAGTCGCGCCGGGGCGTCCGGCGGTCACGCCGCTAGAGCGGGAAGCTACCCTGCTCGAGCGTGCCGGTGTACCTCGCCGCGTCGTGACCCGGGATCGCCACGCAGTTGGTCAGGTTGTGGCGGACGCGGTTCTTGTATGTGGCGTTGATCTGGGTCGCGCGCACGGTCCCGTTGATGCGCGCGGCGGCGGTGACGGTGACCTGGATGGTGAACGGAACCGACTCGCCCTGGGGATATGTCTTGCCGCCGCAGCGCAGTGGTGCGTAGAAGAGTCCGGTGCCGGCGTAGACGCCCGGCTGGGTCAGTGTCAGCGTGAGGCGGTCGGTCGCGTGCCTGCGCTTACGCGCCAGCTGGATGGTCGAGCACGTACCGGATCCACAGGTGGGCGTGAAGGTCCACCGCCGCGTCACGGTCTCGCCCTTGTGCTCGCCGCGTATGTTGACGGCCGTGGTGACCCTGCCCTTCATGACGAACTCGCCCTGGAGCCGTGCGTTGCCAGCCGATGGCGCGGCGGCGGCCGTGCCCGCACTCGCCACGCAGGCGCAGGCCACGCTGGTCAGGATGACGAGGCGCCGGATCGCGCCCCCCCGCGCCCCGGGCAGGTGGTGGTTGTGCTCCACGCAGGCATTGTCACAGCCTCACGGGTCAGAAGCGCCTACCAGGTCCCGCCGGGAGCGCAACCGCCCTGGCCGGGCGTGGAGCAGCTGCGATCGGCGACGCCGTCGACCACGCTGACCGTGTACACGGTCCGGTAGCTCGATTTCGAGGTGACCGAGAGCGTGTAGTCGTTCTTGTCACCGCCTCCGCAGGCGTTCACCGTCAGCACGTTGGCATCCACGAGCGTGGCCTCGATCGCGATCAGGTCGGAGCGCTGTGCCCCGCAGTAATCCCCATGATCGAGGCGGTACGCCTCGATCGCCGTCTGGGCGGTGTGCAGCGCGGACTTCGCCGCGGCGTCGTTGGCCTTGGAGGCCTGACCGAGGAAGGCGGGAATGGCGATCTCGGCCAGCACACCGATGATCAGGATCACGATCAGCAACTCCACGAGCGTGAACCCCTGTTCTTCGCCGATCCTGGCGCGGACGGACTTGATGCTGCTCAACGCCGATGCTCCTCCGTGGTCCCGAGGGGCAGCGCCGCGCCGGGCAGCGGCACACCCAGTTGTCTCGAGCCCTTATCGGACGCCCGCGCCACCCCGCTTGAGCCACATCGCCCTGCCTGGCCGCACGGTCGGGAGCGGTCAGCTCCCCAGAGCCAGCTCGACCAGCAGCCGAACGCCAAACCCGGTCGCCCCCTTGCCGATGAAGTAGCGGCGGCGCACGTTCCACGCGGTGCCCACGATGTCGAGGTGAGCCCACGGCGTATCCCCGGCGAAGTGGTGCAGAAACTCCGCCGCGGTGATCGACATGGCCTCGCGGCGGTCAGGCCGGTTGGTCAGCTGCGCGTACTGACCCTTGACCATGTGGGCGTAATCGGGGTGCAACGGCATCCGCCACACGGGCTCACCCGCGCGGCCGGCGGCGTCCTGCACCTCGGCAGCCCAGGCGTCATCGTTGGCGAACAGGCCCGCGTAGGCCGACCCGAGGGCGACCACGATCGCCCCCGTCAACGTGGCCACGTCGACGAGCCGCTCCGCCCCCTCGCGACGTGCGTACGTCATGCAGTCCGCCAGCACGAGCCGGCCCTCGGCGTCGGTGTTGTTGACCTCGATCGTGGTGCCGTCGAGCGCGCGGATGATGTCGCCGGGCTTGACGGAGGCGGGGCCAGGGAGGTTCTCGGTGGCGCCGACCAGCGCCAGCACGCGGACCGGGGCCTCGAGCTCGGCCAGCGCGGCCACGGCCTCGATCACCGCGGCGCCACCGGCCATGTCGAACTTCATCTCGTGCATCGTGGCCGGCGGTTTGAGCGAAAGGCCGCCAGAGTCGAAGGTGACCGCCTTGCCGATGAGCCCGAGCAACGGCGCCGATGCGGCCCCGGGTCCCGCGTAGTCGAGGCGGATCAAACGGGCGTCCTGCTGCGAGCCCTGGGATACGGCGGCGAACGCCCCCATCCCAGCTTCGCGAATGGCGGATTCGTCGAGGATCGTCGCGTCGAGCGAATCGAACCGAGCGGCGAGTTCCGACGCGTAGTCGGCCAGTGCCGGCGGCGGCAGGTCGTTGGCCGGGGTGTTGGCGAGATCGCGGGCCCGGTTCTGTGCCGCGACGATGACGGTGGCGCGGTCGACCACCTCCGAGATGTCGTGGTGGGCGCTGAGAAGCAAGCGCTCGATAGCCTGACGCTCGACGCGCTGTCGATAGCGGTCGAAGCGGTAGTCGTGGAGCGCGGTGCCCTCGACGATCGCGGCAACGACCGTGTCATCGACGTGATGGGGGACCTCCCAGCAGAGGGTGACGGTGCCCAGCTCGCGGGCGCGTCCATGGGCGGCGGCCGCCGCCACGCGCATCCGCTCGGCGTCGAGCTCCGGGCGCGGTCCCAGCCCGACGAGGACGAACCGGCGCTGCTCATAGTGGGTGACGGCCAGGCGGCGCGTTGTGGCCGATGCCTCGCCCGAGCTCAGCAGAGCTGACAGCTCGCGCCCGGGCAGATCGTGGGCGATGCCTTCGCCCTCCATGACGCCAATCACCACCGTGTCGGCGGTGGTCTGCAGCGGGCCAGACGTGGTCGCCTCGATTTGCACCCGCGCAACCTAGCGAACCAGTCGTGGAGCCCGCGTGCTTGCGCCGCAATAGCATTGATCTCCAGTCACCGAAATCGGAGAACCGAAAGCCATGTCCAAAACCGTGATCCTGTCATCCGCGCGCACGCCGATCGGCAAGCTCGGCGGCGGTCTGTCGAGCCTCGATGCAACCGAACTGGGCGCCACGGCGGTCAAGGCCGCGCTCGATCGCGCCGATGTCGCGCCCGATCAGGTTGATCATGTGGTCATGGGCCAGGTGATCCAGGCCGGTCAGGGTCAGATCCCCTCGCGCCAGGCCCAGATCAAGGCCGGGATCCCCAAGGAGGTGTCCTCGGAGACGATCAACAAGGTCTGCGCCTCGGGAATCCGTGCCGCCGGGCTGCTCGATGCGGCGATCCGGGCCGGTGACATCGAGCTCGGCGTCGGCGGAGGGATGGAGTCGATGTCCAATGCGCCCTATCTCCTCAAGGAGGCGCGCTTCGGCTTTCGCATGGGCGACGGGAAGGCGATCGACTCGATGATCAGCGACGGGCTGACCAACCCCTTCTCGGGCAAGCACATGGCCCAGGAGGCCAGCGAGGTGGGCTCGGAGCTCGAGCTGACGCGGCCCGACATGGACCGCTGGGCGCTGCGTTCCCACCAGCTCGCCATCCAGGCCACGGACGAGGGACGGTTGCCCGAGGAGATCGTCCCCGTCACGATCAAGAGCAGGAAGGGCGAGACGGTGGTCGAGGTCGATGAGGCGCCGCGCCGCGACACGACCCTCGAGACGCTCTCCAAACTGCCCCCGATCTTCATGAAGGACGGCTCGCACACCGCCGGTAACTCGCCCGGAGTCAACGACGGCGGCGGCGCGCTGGTGCTGGCCAGCGACGAATGGGCCCGGCGTAACGGCAAGGCGGCGCTGGCCACGATCGTGGCCCAGGCGCAAGTGGCCGACGATTTCGCCTATCTGGCGCGGACACCGGCCAACGCGGCCCACAAGGCGCTCGCGAAGGCCGGGCTGAAGGCCGAGGACATCGACCTGTGGGAGATCAACGAGGCGTTCGCGTCCGTCGCGCTCAACTCGATGAGAATGCTTGGGATCGACGAGGACCGCGTCAACGTCAACGGCGGGGCCGTCGCGCTCGGTCACCCGATCGGCGCCTCGGGCGCCCGGATCCTGGGCTCGCTTGTCTACGAGCTGCGCCGTCGGGGCGGTGGCCTGGGCTGCGCGGCGATCTGCTCTGGTGGCGGTCAGGGCGACGCGGTGATCGTGGAGGTGAACGGCGGCTGACGAGGGCAAGCGCGAGCGCAGCCTTCTTCGATCTCGACCGGACACTCATGGAAGGGTCCTCGGCCTTCCAGTTCGGGCGTGCCGTGTACCGGGCGGGGCTGATGAGCCGGCGCCGCCTGGCCGCTGACGCGTGGGCGAATGTTCGCTTCCGCCTGCGCGGGGCGACCGACGCCGACACGCACGCGCTGCGGGACCGCATCTCGGCATCGCTGGCGGGCACGCGAGTGCGCGACCTCGAGCGACTGGGACCGGCTGTGCTGGCCGGCATCCTGCCGCGGATCTATCCGCAGATGCTGACGCTGGCCTACGACCATCAGGACGCGGGGCGCAAGGTCTACATCGTCACCGCGGCCTCGCACGAGCTGGCCGAGCTGCTCGCCCGGGTGCTCGGCTTCGACGGCGCGATCGGCTCGCAGTTTTCGAGCGTGCGCGACGGCGTGTACACCGGCGAGGCGACCGGGCTGTTCATCTACCGCACCGGCAAGGCCACGGCGATCGAGGAGCTGGCCCGGCGCGAGGGCGTCGATCTGGCCCAGTCATACGCCTATTCCGATTCGGAGTCCGATCTGCCGATGCTCGAGGCCGTCGGCCATCCGGTCGTCGTCAATCCAGACCGGGAGCTGGCGCGCATGGCGCGCGAGCAGGGCTGGCAGATCCTCCGTTTCGATCGGCTGGGCCGGAGGCTGAGAACGGCGGTGGCGCTGGTCGGGGCCGCAATCGCCGGCGGCGTCGGCAGCGCGGCGCTGGCCAGTCGCGCGCGTCGCGACCACAGCAGCCTGCTCAGGCTGCGCGGCCGGAGCCTGCTCAGGCTGCGCTGAGGGGGCCTAGGCGCCGACCACGCTCGCACCGAGGCAACCGTAATCGGGACGGGGGGCTGTGGTCAACACCGGGAGTCGCCGTAGACTTCGTCCATGGCAACGAGTCCTCGGCTGACCGATCTGGATCGCTGGGAGCGCGAGACGTTCGGTCGTGCGCCCGAGCGGGCGGCGCCATTTTCGACGCTTTCGGGGGAGCCGGTGCGGCCGTTGTATACGGAGGCGGATCTGCCGGCCGACGTGGACGGATCGATTGGTCTACCGGGCGAGTTCCCGTACACGCGGGGTGTGTATGGGTCGATGTATCGCGGGCGGCTGTGGACGATGCGTCAGTTCGCAGGGTTCGGGACGGCGGAGGAGACGAATCGGCGGTTTCGGTATCTGCTCGATCATGGGCAGACGGGGCTCTCGACGGCGTTTGACATGCCGTCGTTGATGGGTCACGACTCCGATCATCCGCGGTCGTTGGGTGAGGTGGGTCGGGAGGGGGTGGCGGTCGATTCGCTGGCCGATATGGAGATGCTGTTTTCCGGGATCCCGCTGGATCGGGTGAGCGTGTCGATGACGATCAATGCACCGGCGCCGATCATGCTGGCGTTCTATGTGGTGGCGGCCGAGCGTCAGGGGGTGGCGGCGGATCGTTTGTCGGGGACGATTCAGACGGACATCTTGAAGGAGTACATCGCGCAGAAGGAGTGGTGTTTTCCGGTTGATCCGGCGATGCGGTTGGTGGGGGACATGATCGAGTGGTGCGCGTCGCATATGCCTCGGTGGCATCCGATCTCGATCAGCGGCTATCACATTCGCGAGGCGGGTTCGACGGCGGTGCAGGAGTTGGCGTTCACGCTGAAGGATGGGTTGACGTATGTGGAGGAGGCGGTGGCGCGGGGGTTGGATGTGGATGCGTTCGCGCCGCGGTTGAGCTTCTTCTTCAACGCGCACATCGACTTCTTTGAGGAGATCGCGAAGTATCGGGCGGCGCGCCGGATCTGGGCGCGGGAGCTGCGGGATACGTTCGGAGCGCGGGATGAGCGGTCCCTTTTGATGCGCTTTCACACCCAGACGGCGGGCGTGTCTTTGACCGCGCAGCAGCCGTTGAACAACATTGTGCGCACGGCCATTGAGGCGTTGGCGGGGGTGTTGGGGGGAACGCAGTCGCTGCATACCAACTCGTTTGATGAGGCGCTCGCGTTGCCGACCGAGGAGGCGGTCCGGGTGGCGCTGCGTACGCAGCAGATCATTGCCGAGGAGACGGGGGTGGCGAACACGATCGATCCGTTGGGCGGCTCGTATTTCGTCGAGGCGCTGACCGATCGGATGGAGGAGCAGGCGTACGAGTATTTCCGCAAGATCGATGAGCTGGGGGGGATGGTGGAGGCGGTCAAGCGCGGTTATCCGCAGCGTGAGATCGCCGATGCCGCGTTTCTCTACCAGCAGGAGGTCGAGACCGGGGTGCGCAAGGTGGTGGGGGTCAACGCGTACACCGAGGGGGATGAGGCGACACCGATCCTGAAGATCGATCCGGCGTTTGAGCCCTTGCAGGTCGAGCGGGTGCGCTCGATGCGCGCCGGGCGCGACGGCGAAGCGGTCCGGGCGGCGCTTGAGGAGCTCGAGCGGGCGGCGCGGGAGCCGGGAACCAATCTGATGCCGCTGTTGGTCGAGGCGGCGCGAGCGCAGGTGACAGAAGGGGAGATGGTCCAGACGCTGCAAGCGGTGTTCGGAACCTACGCCGAGACGCCAGCGTTCTGACGGGACACTAGAATCCCGCGCCCTGCGGTCGCTACTGAGCGCTCCCGTGGGTCGTCCCGATGTCTGCCTCCACCGATAAGAAGATCCGCGTCGTCGTCGCGAAGCCGGGCCTGGATGGTCACGATCGCGGGGCGAAGATCATCGCTCGCGCGCTGCGCGATGCGGGGATGGAGGTGATCTATACCGGGCTTCATCAGACGCCCGAGCAGATCGTGGAGACGGTGATCCAGGAGGACGCGGATGCGGTCGGGCTCTCGATCCTCTCGGGCGCTCATATGACGCTGGTGCCGCGGATCATGGAGCTGCTCTCCGAGCAGGGAATCGATGATGTCGTCGTGACCGTGGGGGGAACGATTCCCTCGGATGATGTGGACACTCTGAAGGAGATGGGAGTGGCCGAGGTGTTCACCCCCGGCGCGTCAACGCAGGAAGCGATCGACTTCATCCGCGGCGCCGTGCGGGCGTAGGGTGCCGGACGCGGTGCCGGACGCGCGAGCGGCCGCGGGCACAGCCGGTTTACCTGAACCGATTGACTCGTCAGTCAACCGGGTAATATCTCTCGCCGTGATAGTGAGTGCGACGCATGAACGGGCAAGAGAGGCCGGAGGCCGAACGACATCATCAGATCGCGGGACCGGATGCCCCGCCGAGGACCCCATTTAGGAGGCAGTGTTGAAGATTTGCGTCCTGGTCAAAGAGGTACCGGACGCCGCCGTCGAGAAGCGCATCGATCCCTCGACGGGGCGAATGGATCGGTCAGGGGAGAAGAACCTGAACCCCTACGACACGCACGCCATCGAGGCGGCGATGCAGATTCGCGAGGGCGGCTCGGTCCAGGTGGACGAGATCGTCGCCGTCACGATGGGCCCCGAGTCCGCCGTCAGGGCGCTGCATAAGGCCGTATCGCTCGGCGCCGACCGCTCCCTACACCTGACCGACGACGCGCTCGCCGGTTCCGACGTGGCGGCCACCGGCTACGCCCTGGCCAAGGCGCTGGAGAAGGAGCAGCCCGACCTGGTGCTGCTCGGCCAGCAGTCCGACGACGGCGAGTGCTACACGATCGGCGCGGTGGTGGCCGACCACCTGCAGATGCCGTCACTGACACAGGTGATCCAGATGGACACCGAAGACGGTGGACTCCGCTGCGAACGCCAGGCCGAATATGGCTACGACACCGTGCAGGTCGATCTGCCGGCCGTGATCTCGGTTGGCGACGCGATCAACGAGCCCCGCTATCCGTCGTTGAAGGCGATCATGGGCGCCAAGAAGAAGCCGCTGGAGACCGTGGCTGCGGGTGACATCGGGATCGACGCCTCGCTGGTCGGCGCGGACGGCTCGCGCGTGCAGTGCGGCGACTTCCACGATCCGCCGGCCAAGGCCTCCGGCCAGATCATCGAGGACGAGGACACGAACGAGACGGTCGAGAAGATCGTCGCCTGGCTGGACGAAAGGAAGTTGATCTAAGTGCCCACCGCCTCGACGATCCTTCACCTACGTCCTCTCATTACGAGGCTGCGCCTGCGTCCTCAACAAGATCTCGTGCCCCAGCGCCGTGGACATGAGGAACTCCGAGGGCGGATCCTCAACGCCCTGGGGCGGTCAACGAGATCGGCGGCGGCCGAGTCGGCGGCAGTGTCACGCGGTCGTCGTCGGCGGCGATGACCTAACCGACGAGCTGTGCCAGACGCTGGGCGCCTACGGCGCCACCAAGGTATTCCGCGGCAAGGGCCCCGAGGGCCTAGCGCAGCCGGTGGTCGACGTGATGGCCAAGGTGATCGACGATCACGGGCACGGCTACGCGCTGTTTGGCGGCGGACTCCTGGGCTTCGAGATCGGAGCCGGTCTGGCCGCACGCAAGCAGGCCGGCGTGACGATGGAGGTCACCGCGGTGCGCGCGCAGGACGGCAAGCTGGTGGCTGAGCGCCCGATCCTCCAAGACTCCAGGATCTCCGTGTCGCAGTACAAGGGCGACCTCGGGATCATCATCGGCCGCATCAACGCGTTCGAGCTGCGGCAGGGCAACGGCGCCTCGGCCGCGGTGCAGGACGTCGAGGTCGAGCTCTCGCCATGGTCGACCAAGGCCAAGATGGTCCAGCGCGGCGAGCAGCGCGGCGCCGATGTCGACATCGAGGGCGCGGACATCCTCGTCGCCGGTGGACGTGGCCTCGGCAAGGCCGAGAACTTCTCGCTGGCCGAGGATCTGGCCAAGGCGTTTGGCGGGAACAGTGCCGTCGCCGCCACCCGAGCGGTGGTCGATGCCGGCTGGTACCCGTACGCGGCGCAGATCGGTCAGACGGGCAAGACGGTCTCGCCCAAGCTGTACCTCGCGGCCGGGATCTCCGGAGCGATCCAGCACAAAGTCGGAATGCAGTCCTCGGAGAACATCGTCGCCATCAACAAGGACGCCAATGCGCCGATCCTCGAGTTCTCGGACCTGGGGATCGTCGGCGACCTGAACAAGATCCTCCCCAAGCTCACCGAGGCGATCAAGGCCAAGAAGGGGTCCTGAAGACCATGCCGTCTCGCAACGGTCACCCAGCCCCCAGCGAGTTCCCACCTCCGGTCGACGCCCGCAAGGAGTTCATCAAGCGCGAGCTCGACTCCGAGGACGAGCGGATCGATGTGGGCGTGGCGATCGTCGGCGGTGGCACGGCCGGATTGGCGTGCGCCAACCGCCTCCTCAAGCTCCTCGGCGACGACCTCGAGCTGATGGAGAGCCTCGGCGAGGTCCCGGTGGCCGTGATCGAGAAGGCGAAGACGTGCGGCGGGCACAACCTGTCGGGCGCCGTGATGCGCCCTGGACCGCTTCAGGAGCTGTTCCCCGAACTGACCCGGGAGGACTGGCGCAAGGAGCGCTTCGCGTTTGGCGAGGTGACCAAGGAGTCGGTCTACATGCTGACCGGTCCCAAGACCAAGCTCCGGGTCCCGATCCCCGCGGTTCCCAACTTCAAGAACCACGGCAACGAGGTCGTCTCGGTGGCGGCGCTGGCCCGTTACCAGCAACGTCAGGCCGAGGAGGGTGGAGCCTACGTCCTGACCGAGACCTCGGCCACGCAGCTGATCGTCGAGGACGGCCGGGTTGTCGGGGTGCGCTCAGGTGACAAGGGCCGGGGCAAGGATGGTGAGCCGCTGGGCAACTTCGAGCCCGGCACCGACATCAAGGCCCGCGTCACCGTGCTGGCCGAGGGCAGCTGGGGCCATCTGACGGGTCCGGCGATCAAGGAGTTCGACCTCGCCGACGGCCGTGAGCCGCAGGTCTGGGAGCTCGGGGTCAAGGAGGTTTGGAAGGTTCCCAAGCCGCTCGACCGGGTGATCCATACCTTCGTTCAACCGTGGCCGCTCAAGGTGGCGTCCAAGTACGGGCAACTCGGCGGCACCTGGCTGTACCCGATGAAGGACGAGAAGACCGGCGACGACCTGGTCTCGATCGGTTTCGTTGTCGACCTCAACTACCGCGACGCGACGACATCGGCCCACGACCTGCTTCAGGCGTTCAAGACGCATCCTCTGGTCAGGGACATCCTCGAGGGCGGCGAGCGGGTCGCCTGGGGGGCGAAGGCGCTCCCGGGCGGTGGTTACTGGTCGATGCCCAAGCTGTCGATGCCGGGGGCCGTCCTCGTCGGCGACTCGGGCGGGATGGTCGACACGGCCGCGCTGAAGGGCGTCCACCACTGCATCAAGTCCGGCATCCTCGCCGCTGAGGCGATCTACCGTTCGCTGAAGAGCAGCCAGTCGCTCGAGAGCTATGAGAGCGCGGTCGAGAAGTCGTCGATCGGGCAGGAGCTGTACCAGGTGCGAAACACCCGGCAGGCGTTCCAGAAGGGCTTCCTGGTCGGCAGCCTTCTGGCCGGTCCGTCCATCATGTCCAAGGGCAGGGTCCCGCCCGGCCGGCAGGATTGGCATCGCGACGACGCCGAGCCGATGTTCATCGGCGACACGCGCGAGCGCTACCCCAAGCCCGACGGCAAGTACACCTTCGACAAGCTGTCGTCGGTCTACATCTCGGGCAACGCCACACGCGATGACGCGCCCAACCACATTCGCGTACACCCGAATGTCCCGCGCGAGATCGCCGAGACGTGGCGGTGGATGTGTCCCGCCGGCGTGTACGAGATCCCCGACGACGCTCCGGCCGAGGGCGAGATCGACGTGATCGTCAACTACACGAACTGCGTGCAGTGCGGCGCGATCACGGCCAAAGGCGGACGGCTGACCCCGCCCGAGGGCGGCGACGGGCCACTCTACACGCTCACCTAAAGGTCGGATACGCGGCGGCAACTTCTGCCGGCCACGGTTGTTGTAAGGGTATGAAGCGCTGGTTGGTCATAGCTGGATCCTTGGCCGCGGTGGCGGTGCCCGCACCGGCGACCGGCTCGTCCGTGGCCAGCGCGTCGGCGGGCAAGGCGACCCTCCAGGGTTTCCACTGCATTACCGCGCTGGACCCCTCGGCGCGGGCGATGACAGTCTCGTCGGTGATGCGTCCGCTGGCGCACACGGTGCGGATGGCGGTTCGGTTCGACCTCCTGGAGAGCTCCAAGCGCGACGGCCCGGTCACAACGGTTCGCTATGGCGATCTCGGCAAGTGGAAGAGCATCGCCGATCAACCGCGTGGTCAGCGCCCGATCAGCCAAATGGATCGTCAACAAGCAGGTGCGCGATCTCGCCGCGGCCTACTTCCGCTTCCGCGTCAGCTTCCGCTGGACGGGCTCCCACGGCAAGGTTCTCGGGACCGCGGTGCGCGCCAGTGACGTCTGCTTCCAGCCGGAGCGCCGGCCGGATCTCCAGGTCAAAGCGATCGCGGTCAAGCTGCGCCCCCGGCACCCGCACACGGATCTGTACGTCGCGCTGATCACCAACAATGGAGACACTGCCTCGGGGCCGTTCGAGGTGGAGTTTGTCGACGGCACATCCGAGAAGCCAAAGCCGGTCGCCTCGCTCGGGCCTCACGCCAAGACCAGGGTGAGCTTCATCGGTCCCCTCTGCGACGCCTCGGCGCCACCGTCGATCACCGCGGACTCGACGGATCAGGTCGACGACTTCAACCGCGCCAACAACACGCTGACGGCGACCTGCCCGGTTTCGTGACCGACCTCTTGGTCGTACTAAACTCAGTAGGGATATGAAGACCGCAATCCATCCGGAGTACGTCGAGGCTCACGTGCGCTGCACCTGCGGCAACGCGTTCACGACCCGCTCCACGAAACCCGAGATTCACGTCGAGATCTGCTCGGCGTGCCATCCCTTCTACACCGGCCGGCAGAAGCTGGTCGATACCGGCGGCCGCGTCGAGCGATTCCAGCGTCGCGTGGCGAAGGGTCGCCGGGCAACTCGCGCGCCCGCCGGGGCGTAACACGGAGGCGTCGTGAGCGGCGAGGTCGGGGGCACCGCAGGTCCACTGACCGCGTCGCGCGACGCTCCGGTCGGCGGCCAGGCCATCCTCGAGGGCGTGATGATGCGCGGCGTCTCCACCTGGGCGGTGGGCGTACGCAAGCCGGCCGAGGTGGGGCTGGGGTCGATCGACGTCCAGGCGTTCCCGCTGGTGTCGTGGACCAAGCGGCGGCGTATCTATCGCGCCCCGGTGATTCGCGGCGTCGTCGCGCTGGTCGAATCCCTGGCCATCGGGCTGCGCGCACTGGGAATCTCGGCCAACGCTCAACTCCCCGAGTCCGAGCAGGAGATCTCGAGCGGGATCTGGGCCGGCACGGTGATCATCTCGCTGCTGTTCGCGATCGGCCTGTTCTTCGTTGTTCCGGTCGGCCTGACCAGCCTGGTCAAGCATCAGCTCGGCTCTTCGGTCGTGTTCTGGGCCGTCGAGGGCGTGCTGCGAACGGCGATCTTCCTGGGCTACCTGGTGCTGCTTTCGCGTCTCGCCGACCTGCGCCGCGTGTTCGAGTACCACGGCGCCGAGCACAAGACGATCTCGTGCTTCGAGGCCTCCGACGAGCTGGTGCCCGAGCGGGCCAAGCTGTACTCGCGGCTGCATCCCCGCTGCGGCACCAGCTTCCTGCTCATCGTGATGATCATGGCGATCTTCGTGTTCGCCCCGATCGGACTGCCGGCCTGGTGGATCCTCGTGCTGACGCGTATCCTCGGAGTGCCGCTGATCGCGGGGCTGTCGTTCGAGGTGATCAAGTGGGCCGGGCGCAACCGCCGCCGCCGGTGGGTGCGGGCGATTATGTATCCGGGCCTGCAGCTTCAGAAGCTGACCACGCGGGAACCCGACCTCGAGCAGCTCGCCGTGGCGATCGCCGCCCTGAAGGCGGTGCTCGAAGTCGAGACGCCCGGCGGCGCCTCGGCGCAGGACATGGTCGGCGTCGAGGTCGTGGCCTAGGTTCCAGGGCGACGACGGTCCTACACTCGCCGTCGAGATGATTGACGAGTTGGTTACCCAGATCGAGGCGCGCTTCAGCGAGCTCGAGCGCGAGCTGTCCGACCCCACGGTGATCGGGGATCGCGAGCGCTTCCGCGCCGTGAGCAAGGCATATCGCGAGCTCGAGCCGGCGGCCAAGCTGGCCGGCGAGTACCGCCGCACCGCGGATGACCTCGCGGGCGCGCGGGAGCTGCTGGCTGAAGACGGCGACGACCCCGAGCTGCGCGAGCTGCTCGAGACCTCGCGCCAGCGCATCGACGCGCTGGAGGAGGAGATCCGCCTGGCCATGGTCGAGCGCGACCCCAACGACGACAAGAACGTGATCGTCGAGATCCGGCCGGGCGCCGGCGGCGAGGAGGCCGGTCTGTGGGCCGGCGACCTGTATCGGATGCTCACCCGCTACGCCGAGCGGCGTGGGTTCACGGTCGAGCCCCTGTCGATCGGGGATGGCACGTATACGTTTGCCGTCAAGGGCGACGGCGCCTACTCCGTGTTCAAGTTCGAAGGTGGCACTCACCGCGTCCAGCGGGTGCCGGAGACGGAATCGCAGGGGCGGATCCATACCTCCACGGCGACCGTTGCGGTGCTCCCCGAGGCCGAGGACGTCGAGGTCGATATCGATCCGAACGACCTCCAGATTGATGTCATGCGCTCCTCGGGACCGGGCGGCCAGTCGGTCAACACCACCGATTCGGCCGTGCGGATCACCCACAAGCCGACCGGGATCGTCGTCTCGATGCAGGACGAGAAGTCTCAGCTTCAAAACCGCGAGCGCGCCATGCGCGTGCTCCGCGCGCGGTTGTACGAGCGAGCGCTGGCCGCGCAGCAGGCGTCGATCGACGCCAGCCGCCAGGCCCAGGTCGGCACCGGGGAGAGGGCCGAAAAGATCCGCACCTACAACTACCCGGACAAGAGGGTCAAGGACCACCGCATCAACCTGCTCGTGCACAACCTCGACGGTGTGCTGATCGGCGAGCTCGACGAGCTCACCGGGGCGCTTCAGGACGACGAGAAGCGCCGGCGGCTGGCCGAGGCCGCAGGCTGACAACCTGCGTCGCGGCGGGTATCCTCCGCGCCGCCAACCAAGCCTTGGCGCCGGCGAGGAGGCGGCGCTCACGGCCTTCAAGATAGGACCCGGTGGTGAGCTCGAACAGCTGGCGGGGAAGGCAGGGTGCATCAGCGAGGACGGGGCGCAGGCGGGCACGATGGGCGTATGCACCGCGGGACGGACGATCGGCAGCGGGGATGGCACGGTCGATCGCAATCAGTCCCGACGATCGCTACGTATATGCCGTTTCGCAGCAGGGCCGGACAGAGCGGGTCAAGCCGGACAGACTGGGCGTGGTGATCGACGTTGTGGCCGTCGACCGCGCCGCGATCGGGCCACCAAGCAGGTGCATCTGACGCTGAAGTGACGCCGGGGTACGCCGCTACCGTGGTGGCGATGAACGGTTCTGTGGGCGAGGCGCTGCGCGATGCGTCGGCGAGGCTGGCGGAGGCCGCGTGCGACACCCCTTGGCTCGATGCCGAGGTGCTGCTGGGCTTTGCCTGTGGGTGCTCGCGCGCCGAGCTGGTCACGCGGGGGGGTGAAGCCTTACGTCCGGCGGTTGCCGCACGGTTCTCAGAGCTGGTGGTGCGGCGGGCCGCGCGCGAACCCGTGGCCTACATCACGGGGTGCAAGGAGTTCCGGCGCATCTGTCTAGCCGTCGACGCTCGGGTCTTGATCCCTCGGCCCGAGACCGAGTTGCTGGTCGAGGTGGCGCTCCCGCTTCCGGCCGGCGCCCGGGTCGTCGACGTGGGGACGGGCAGCGGCGCCGTTGCCCTGGCCGTGAAGGATGAGCGCCCGGACCTCGACGTGAGTGGGATCGACGTGAGCGAGGACGCGCTGGCGGTGGCTCGCGGCAATGCGGCGCGATTGGGGCTGGACGTCTCCTTCGAGCGCGGCGATCTGCTCGCCGGTCGCCACGGCTTCGACGCTGTGCTGGCCAATCTGCCCTATGTGGGCGCGAACAGCCCACTGCTCCCGCGGAGATCGTCGAGTACGAGCCTGCCGAGGCACTGTTCGGCGGCGCCGACGGGCTGGCGGTGTTGCGGCGCCTAGTGGGAATGCTCGACGGGGTGCCGCTGGTGGCGCTCGAGGTTGGCTTCGACCAGGCATCCGCGGTCGCCGCGCTGCTGAGCACAGCCGGGTTTGCCCGGGTGGAGCGCCTGCATGATCTGGCCGGGCACGAGCGCGTGGTCGTGGGGATGCGATGACGGGGTCACACGCCGAGGCGTTCGAGCGCTGCCTGAGCGTCGGCGGGGTGGCGGTGTTTCCAGCCGACACGGTGTACGGGCTGGCCTGTGACGTCAGCAACCGCGTCGCCGTCGAGCGGCTGTACCGGCTCAAGCGCCGGCGGCTGGACAAACCCTCGGCGGTGATGTTCCTCGATGTCGAGCTGGCGCTGGCGGCGCTGCCCGAGCTGGGGGCGCGGACCCGTGGGGCACTCGAGAGCCTGCTCCCGGGCGGGCTCACGTTGCTGCTCCCCAACGCCGGCGAGCGGTTCTCGCTGGCGTGCGGCGAGGACCCGTTCACGCTCGGGATTCGCGTGCCGGCACTCCCGCAGCTGGCCGGCGTTCGCTGGCCTGCGCTGCAGTCGAGCGCCAACCTCGCCGGCGGCCCCGATCCGACGCGTCTCGCCGATGTTCCCGACGCGATCCGGGGCGCGGTCGACCTGGTCATCGATGGCGGAGAGCTGCCCGGAACCTCGTCGACGGTGGTTGATCTGTGCGCCTACGAGGCCGATGGCGAGTGGTCGATCGTGCGGCCAGGTGCGGTGGGTGTGGGGGACCTCGAAGCCGCGCTGGGGTCGGGCCGGACACGCTGATATGGTCGCGGCCTGTGAGTGTCGAGTTGCCGCCCGACTTCTTCAACCGGCCCCTAGCCGAGGTCGATCCGGAGATCGCGGACGTGCTCGCCTGGGAGCTCGAGCGCCAGCAGCGCACGCTCGAGATGATCGCCTCGGAGAACTTCGTGCCGCTGTCCGTGCTCGAGTGCCAGGGCTCGGTTCTGACCAACAAGTACGCCGAGGGCTACCCCGGCAAGCGCTACTACGGCGGCTGTGAGTTCGTCGACATCGCCGAGCAGCTGGCGATCGACCGCGCCAAGGAGCTGTTCGGAGCCGAGCACGCCAACGTGCAGCCGCACTCCGGCGCGCAGGCCAACGCCGCCGTATACCACGCGCTGCTAAAGCCCGGGGACACGCTGATGGGCCTCGAGCTGGCCCACGGCGGCCATCTCACCCACGGCATGAAGATCAACCTGTCGGGCCGGCTGTACGACATCGCGCCGTACGAGGTCGACCGAGCGACCAGCCTCATCGACATGGACGAGGTGCGTCGGATCGCGCTCGAGCGGCGCCCGAAGATGCTGCTCGCCGGCTGGTCCGCCTACCCGCGGGTGATGGACTTCGAGCGCTTCCGCGCGATCGCCGACGAGGTCGGGGCCTATCTCATGGTCGACATGGCGCACTTCGCCGGCCTGGTGGCGGCCGGGCTGCACCCCAACCCGGTGCCCTACGCCGACGTGGTCACGACCACGATCCACAAGACCATCGGTGGCGGCCGCGGCGGGATGATTCTCTGCACGGAGGAGCACGCCAAGAAGATCAACTCGGCCGTGTTCCCCGGTCAGCAGGGCGGGCCGCTCGAGCACATCATCGCCGGCAAGGCGGTGGCGCTGCGGATCGCCCAGTCCGAACCGTTCCGCGAGCGCCAGAAGCGGACGCTGGCCGGCGCGCGCGCCGTCGCGCATGAGCTCGTCTCGGCGGGCGGGGGGGTTAGCGTCCTGACCGGCGGGACCGACGTCCATCTGGTCCTCTGCGATCTGCGGGAATCGGAGCTCGACGGCCAGCAGGCCGAGGATCGCCTGGCCGCAGTCGCGATCACCGTCAACCGCAACGCGGTCCCGTTCGATCCGCGTCCGCCGGCGGTGTCCTCGGGGTTGCGGATCGGGACGCCGGCGCTGGCCACGCGAGGCCTGCAGCTGGAGGATTTCGTCGAGATCGGGAAGATCATCGGCGCGGCGCTGCAGCCGGGGGACTTCGACGGTCGGCGGGGCGAGCTGGCCGGACGGGCCGAGGCAATCGCCGATAAGTACCCGCTGTACGCGGGGCTTCGGGACAAGGCTGTCGTCGTTTAGGCGTGTTGGCGCGCTTGGGGCGCGTTTTGGCTGGGGAAGGGGGCCGGGGCGGGGGTTTGCTTGTGCCAATTCTGTGCCGGTTTGACACACGAGCGGGTTGGCGCGTCATGCTGGGCCCGTGGCGCCGGTCCTGAGCAACGAAAACGTCGCACAGCGGATTTTGCGCCTAGCGCTGAGTAACGAAACCGCTGCTATTTCGACGAAACGTTGCGTGGCGCCCGCCGTCGCCGACGCTGCGCAACGTTTTCGTGGTTGAGAACCCCCAACGGGAACGGCTCGCCGAGCTGGTCAGAGCCCAGAACGGCGCGGTGCGTTCCGACCAGCTACGAGCGCTCGGGTTCACCCAGGGCCAGATCACGTATCGGATGGCTACGGGAAACTGGCACCGCCGACATAACGGGGTGTACTGCATCGGCGACCCGGCGCTGATCCCCCTGGCCGCCGAGTCGGCCGCCCTCCTGGCCGTCGGGGAGGACTCCCTGCTCAGCCACGACTCGGCCGGCGCGGTCTGGGGCCTATGTGAGCCACGTTCCGATCGGGTCAGCGTCACGCTGGTTGGTCGGCGAGTCCGTGCACGCGACGGCATCTCCCTTCGTTGCCTTGACACCCTGAAACGTGCTGACATCAGCACTCGACGGGGCCTGAAGCTGACAGCGCCGGGCCGGACGATCATCGACATCGCCGCTGGCATCAGCACCGCGGAGCTCGAAGACATCCTCGACGGCGCCTGGGGAAAGAGGCTCGTGACCGTGGCGACGCTATCGGCCGCCGCCGAGCGGGCACCGGCCAACGATCCCGGGCGGGCGCGTGTCCAGTCCTGCTGGCTACCGGTCTCGAGTCGGGCTTTACCCGCAGCCAGGGCGAGCGCAAGCTCCGCTCCCTGCCGCCGAACTGCCCCAACCCCTCGTCAACCAGCACCTCGCCGGCCTCCTGGTCGACTTCTACTGGCCCGACGCCCGGCTCGTGCTCGAGGTCGACGGATTCAGATTCCACGGCAGCCGGGCCGCGTTCGAGCGCGACCGCGGGCGCGATCAGCGCCTGGCCGCGGCGGGGTTTCAGGTCATCAGAATCACGTGGCGCCAGCTCGAGCAGGAGCCGATGGCGGTGGTCGCGCGCCTGGCCCAGGCCCTGGCTCTCCGCGCCGCCTGATGGCTACCGGCCGGCGCGATCCTCCCTGGCTGGCATCCTTGCACTCGAGCCATGCGCTACTGGGACGCCGTCTTTGCCTTCGTCGTCGCGGTGGCGATCGCCGCGGTACTGACTCCTTTCGCTGCGCGCCTTGCCCGCCGGGTCGGCGCGCTGGCGATGCCCAGCGAGCGGGGTCTGGCCACGCGGACGACGCCGCTGCTGGGCGGTCTGGCCATTCTGGTCGCGGTCCTTGTGGCGGCGGCGATCTGGATGCCGGCGCACTTCAACCTGCCGCGCACGGTGGGACGGCCCGGCTCCGGCGGCACCGTCAACACGTGGGCGATCATGGCCGGCGCCTGCCTGATCGCGCTCGTGGGAGTGATCGACGACATCCGCGCCCTGCCGCCGCTGGCCAAGCTGCTGGGTCAGATCGCCGCCGCGGTGATCGCCGTCGAGGCTGGTGCGGTGGTCACCGACGTGACGCTGCCGTTCGTGGGCGGCCTGCAGTTCCCCAATGCCGGTGGCGTGATCAGCGCGGTCTGGCTGGTGGGGATGATGAACGTGGTCAACTTCAGCGACGGCGTGGACGGGCTGGCGGCGGGGGTGTGCACGATTGACGGAATCACGTTCGTGATCATCGCCTTCGACCTCCAGGGCGGCGGCAGCGCGGCGGCGGTGCTGGCGGCGATCACCGCCGGCGCGTCGCTCGGCTTCCTGGTTTACAACTTCCCGCCCGCGTCCGTGTTCATGGGCGATTCGGGGTCGAACCTGCTGGGCTACCTCCTCGGGGTGGTGACAGTGATCGGGTCGCTGAAGACCAACGCGGTGGTCGCCCTGGTGGCGCCGCTGTTCATCCTCGCCGTGCCCTTCCTGGACACCGGGTTCGTGGTCGCCAAGCGGCTCAAGTACCGGCGGGCGCCGTGGGTGGCCGATACCAACCACTTCCATCACCGCATGGCGAGGATCGGCTTCAGCCAGCGCAAGACGATTGCCTACCTGTACACCTGGACGCTGCTGCTGGCCGTGTTGGCGCTGGCGTTGCGGTTCATCCCCTACTCGAACCACCGCGGTCACTACCGCCTGGGCTGGGCGCTGGTGATGGCGGCGATCATGCTGATCGTGGCCGCGGCCAGCGTCTATCTCGTCTATGTGCTCGAGATCCTCAAGTTCAAGCACTGGCGGGCCACCGAGATGAAGGCCGCCGATCCCGACACCAGCGAGCACGAGATCGACGAGCGGGTGCGGCGAGACCTGGAGACCGGCGAGTTTGATCGCGTGCGATAGTCCCCGCGATGCGTAAGGCCAACCTCGGGGACCTGAAGTCGTTCACGACCCTCGACGGCTCGACGATCAGGGAGCTGGCCGGCCCGGCCTGGACCGACGCGCGCAACCAGAGCCTGGCCGAGGCGACCGTCCCGCCCGGTGGCGAGACCGCCGAGCACTACCACCCCCGGACGGAGGAGCTGTACTACTTCGTGGCCGGGGAGGGGCGAATGCGCCTCGGCGACGACGAGGCGGAGGTGCGTGCCGGCGACTGTGTCGTGATCGCGCCCGGCACATCGCACAAGCTCTGGAATGGGGGCGCGGCCCCGCTCGTGCTGCTGTGCTGTTGCGCGCCGGCCTATGCGGACGAAGACACAGTCATGACGGGACGCTGAACTGAGCGGACTCACCCGCACCGAGCGGATCGTCCTGGCCACGATCGTGCTCGTCACCGTCCTGGCCGGAATTGCCCGGTACGCCCACGGCGTCTCGGACATCGTCGCGTTTGTGCTGGCGACGGCCGCGCTGGCGGGGTGGGCATGGGTGGTTTCGATGGCCACCGAGCAGTTCGGAACCCGGTTCGGGCCGGCGGTGACCGGACTCCTGCAGTCGACGGTGGGCAACCTGCCCGAGTTCTTCGTCGTCGTCTTTGCCCTGAGCGCCGGCGAGAAGGTGGTGGCGGAGACAGCGATCATCGGCTCGATCCTGGTCAACGCGCTGCTCGTCCTGGGCTTGGTCATCGTGCTCGGCGCACGCCACGCCAAGGACGGGGTGATGCGCTTCAGCGCCCGCCTGCCCAACGACACGGCGACGCTGCTCCTGCGTCGCCACGTTCATCATCGTCCTCGTCGGGTCTGGCCAACTCGGCCCACGACCCGGCCAGCCACCACACCAAGACGATCTCGATCATCGGGGCGGTGGCGATCCTGTGCACGTTACACGTTCTGGGTGATGCAGTACCTGCGCGCGCAGCGCGCCATGCCCTTGATCGCGACCGAACACCAGCCCCGCGTGTCATCGAGCACCAGCGTGGTGTTGCTCGTCGTCGGGGGTGGCGCCTCCGCGTTCGTATCCGACTGGTTCATCCACGCGCTGACGCCGACCATCAACACGCTCAACATCTCGCGAACGTTCGCCGGTCTGGTCATCGTGGCGATCGCCGGCAACGCGGTCGAGAACGTGGCCGCGGTGTTCCTCGCGCGTCAAGGGCCACTCCGAGCTGGCCATCTCGGTGGTCAAGAACTCCGTGGCCCAGGTCGCCGCGTTCCTCTACCCGCTGCTCGTGCTCGTGTCGCTGCTCACGGTGACGACGCTCACGTTCGCCCTCGCGCCGGTCTACATCGGCGCCCTGTTCGGCACCGCGGTGATCGTGTGGCAGATCACCGGCGACGGGGAGGCGACGGCCTTCGAGGGCGTGGCGCTGATCGCCACGTTCGTGATCCTCGCCACCGTGGCCGCGTTCGAGACGTAGATGGTCGACCCGAATCGCGGTGCTATTCTTACGTTAAACGTAAGATCCTGACTCCGAGGAAGGCGAGAGCCCTGCAGACGATCCAGGCGACGCAACCACGAAGCGCCCGGCGATTCGGTGTCCATGCCGAGCACGATCACTACAAATGGTGGGCGCTGTCGTGCACGAGCCTGGGCATGCTGCTGGCGACCATCAACTCGGGCACGCTGATCATCGCGCTGCCCGATCTGGAGCGCAGCCTCCACACGAGCCTGCTCGAGCTGGTGTGGGTGATCCTCGTGTACATGATCGCCTCGACCGTGCTTGTGCTCAGCGCCGGCCGTCTGTCCGATCAGTTCGGGCGCAAGAAGGCCTACATCGGGGGCTTCATCGTGTTCGCGATCGCGTCGCTGGGCGCGGGTTTCGCCGACAACGGCACGCAGCTGATCCTGTGGCGAATCCTCCAGGGCGTCGGCGGCTCGTTCCTGTTCGCCAACGCGGCGGCGATCGTCACCGACGCCTTCCCGCGCGAGCAGCTCGGCCTGGCCATGGGTACCAACACGATGGTGGCGGCCGTTGGATTGGTCATCGGCCCGGTCCTCGGCGGCGCGCTGGTGGCGATCACGTGGCCGTGGGTGTTCTGGTTCAACGTCCCCTTTGCCCTCGCGGGCAGCCTGTGGGCGTTCCTGATCCTGCGCGAGCTGACCGGGCGCAGCGAGGACACGAGCTTTGACTTTCCGGGCACGATCACGTTCCTGTTCGGCCTGACCGGCCTCGTCTTGGGTATCACCAAGGGCGGGATCTCAGGCTGGAGCTCCCCCGTCGTCATCGGAGGGCTCATAGCGGCGGCCGTATTGCTGCCCGCATTCGTCGTGATCGAGCGCCACAGCCGCTCGCCGATGCTCGACCTCAGCATCTTCTCCAACCGTCTGTTCTCGGCCGCAGCTGCTGCGGCGTTCCTCAATGGGCTGGCGCGATTCGCGCTGATGTTCGTGTTCGTCTTCTATTTCCAGGGCGTGCAGGGCGACTCGCCCATTCTGGCCGGCGTCAAGCTCGCCCCCTTGGCTTTGGGGATGCTGATCTCGTCGCCCCTGGCCGGCATCTGGGCCGACCGTCGCGGCTCGCGTGGGATGGCCGTGATGGGGATGCTGGTCAGCGCCGCCGGGCTGGCGCTCATGACCACCCTGGGACGCGACACCACGTACTGGGCCAGCGGTACCTACCTATTCATCGTCGGCATCGGGTCGGGCATGTTCAACTCGCCCAATACCGCCGCCATGATGGGGACCGTGGCCCCCCAGCGACGTGGCATTGCCGCCGCGGCGCGCGTGCTGGTGCAGAACACCGGTGCGGTCATGTCGATCGCCTTCGTGATCGCCATCATCACCTCAGCAGTGCCGAAGTCCGTCCTCTTCGCAGTGTTCAGCGGGCTTGCGAACCACATCTCCAACGCCGAGCTGACGCCGTTCATCTCCAACATGCACACTGCCCTGTGGTGTCTGTCCGCCATCTCGCTGCTCGGCGCGGTGGTCGCCGCGGCGCGACCGAGTCACGTCAAGGAGCCGCCCCTCGAACCCGCGATCGCCGAGGCCAGGGCGGTCGAAGCCCAGTCGGCGGAACCCAAGCCGGTGCTGCGGTGAGCGCCACGATCGAGCCCGCGGCGGAGAAGCTCCGCATCGGCGAGGTGGCCGAGCTGACCGGCACCACGCCGCGGACAATCCGCTACTACGAGGAGATCGGTCTGCTCCCGGGGGCCGACGAGCGGACCCAGGGCCAGCATCGCTGGTTCACCCAGGCCGATGTCGAGCGGATCAACGAGATCGTTTCGCTGCGCGATCTGCTCGGGTTATCGCTCGACCAGCTGCGCCAGCTGCTGGCCGCGCAGGAGGCCCGCGCCGAGCTCAAGCGCGAGTATCACGCCACCGACGACCCGGTGGCGCGCAAGGGGATCCTCGACGAGTCCCTCAGCCACATCGCCACGCAGCTCGACCTCGTCCGCGGCCGCCAGCGCGAGCTCGAGAAGCTCGAGGCCGATCTGACCGATCGCCGGCGGCTGATCCACAAGCGGCTGCGCGAGCTGGCCAAGTGACCGGCGGCGTAGATCGCCGCGCCATGACCGTCCTGTCGTGCGGTCATCTGTTCACCGACATCTCGCAGGGGTCGATCCCGGCGCTGCTGCCGTTCCTGATCGTCCAGGATCACCTCAACTACGCGGCGGCGTCCGCCCTGGTGCTGGCGGCGACGATCTCGAGCAGCGTGATCCAGCCGCTGTTCGGACACGTCTCCGACCGCATCTCGCTGTCGTGGCTGATGCCGCTGGGTCCGTTCCTCGGCGGCCTGGGCGTTGCCCTGGCCGGGTGGGCTCCCACGTACCCGCTGACCTTCGCCGCAGTGGTGCTGAGCGGTATCGGCATCGCCGCCTTCCATCCCGAGGGCTCGCGCTTTGCCAATTACGTCTCCGGAGCCAAGCGCGCCAGCGGGATGAGCCTGTTCTCAGTGGGAGGCAACATCGGGTTCGCGCTCGGGCCGGTGCTGGTCACGCCGCTCGTGCTCATCTTCGGTCTGCACGGCACCGTGTTCGTCCTCATCCCGACCTGGGCCATGGCCGTGGTCCTGGTGCACGAGCTGCCGAGGCTGAGGTCCTTCCGGACCGACATCGCGGGCGGCCGCGTCCAGACCGGCGAGCACCACGAGGCGTGGGGCCCGTTCGCGCTTCTGGCCGGCGTGATCGCGGTGCGCTCGTTCGTTTACTTCGGGCTGGTCACGTTCATCCCGCTCTACTTCATCCACGTTCTGCACACGGGCAAGGCGCTCGGAAACACGGCGCTGTCGGCGATGCTTCTCGGCGGTGCGGTGGGGACGCTGATCGGAGGCCCGCTGGCCGACCGCGTCGGGCGGCGCGCGGTGCTCGCCGGCTCGATGGTGCTGCTTCCGCCGCTCCTGGTCGCCTTCATGGTCTCCGCGCCTGGGCTGGCCGTGTTCTTTGCCACGGTGATCGGGGCCGTCACGATCGCAACCTTCGCCGTCACGATCGTCATGGGTCAGGAGTACCTCCCCGGCCGTCTCGGGGTGGCCGCCGGCGTGACGATCGGGCTGTCGATCGGCCTCGGTGGGGTCGGCGCCCCGCTCCTGGGAATACTGGCCGACGCCGACGGGCTGACGTCAGTGTTCGTCACGATCGCCCTGTTGCCGCTGATCGCGCTGGCGCTTACGGCGCTGCTGCCGAAGTCCACTCCGGAGCATAAGCAGGGAAAGTCGAGCTCGCCAGCTCCCCTCGGAGGGCTCGCGCGGAGTGCGGGTAGCGGGCCAGCTTGAAGTCGCCCTCGGTCTGGAGCCCCTGGTAGTAGACCATCATCCGCACGCGTCGATGGGACCGCACCCAGCTGAACAGGTGCCTGACCCAGCTCGGGTCATCGGCCCCCCACAGCGCGTACTCACCGAACGCGAACGGGAGCTTCGGGTAGGCGTTGTAGAGCGTTCTCAGGCCCGCGAAGTTGGGGAACTTGCTGTAGAAGTCGGTCGCCACCCAGTCGACCCAGGGGCGCCCGGGCCAGTAGTCGCGCGGTTGATTGCCCGCAACGTCGGGGTCGCCGGCCGTCTGCGGGCACCAGACCATCGCCACCTTGGGCCGCGGCAGGTCGTGATCCGCGCGCAGCGGGGGCATCCCCAGCTGGCGGAGGCGAGTATCGATCGACACCAGCGAGCCTCCGCGCATGATCAGCGTGACGCGCTTCCAAGCGCGTTTGAATGCCGCGGTCGAGTGATCGGCATTCCGCGGCCCGCTCGGCCCGAAGGCGTCGTAGAAGTTCCAGTAGCCGTCCATCTCGGCCATCAGCCGCACGTAGACCACGAGCCCGCTGTCGTAGGCAGCCTGGTTCAGGGCGATCAACCAGGCATCGCCCCGACCGCGGGCGATGGCACCGGGCGTGATCATCTCGCGGCTGCCCGAGGCGGTCGTGATGTGGATCATCAGCCTGGCGTGGGCCTGTTCAGCGTCCTGGAAGATCCCGGGCAGATACTCGCCCCACGCGGAGAACACCTGGTACACGGCCGGATGCTTGCCCACGGCCTGCTGGTAGGCCGACAGTGGCTGGCCACCGACGCCGGCATAGATCTTGCCGGCCGGGGGCAGGAAGGCCTGAGCCCCGGCCGCGGAAGCGCAGACCAAGGGAAGGATCGCCGCGACGAGCGACGTAACAATCCACGAGCGGCGCGGTACTCTCATCCTGGACGGTACTCCACGGCGCGACATACCCCGGTTAATCGGCCCGTACGCGCCCGAGGCTTACCTCCACACCCTTCACCCAGCGGATGTTCTCCAGTCAATACCTCTCACGCTGGCTGCCCCGGCTGGCCGCTCTGGCCGCCGCGTTGGTCGGTCTGGTCAACGTCGCCTCGGCCCTGACGCCGAGCATCCGCTGGCGTGGACATCTGTTGCTCGACTTCGAGCCGGTGCAGGCAATGCGGCTGTTCCACGCGCTCGCGCTTCCCGCCGGCGCTGCGTTGGTCCTTGTCGCGCCGTACCTGCTGAAGCAGCGGCGGCGAGCCTGGCACGCGGCGATTCTGTTGATGGTGCTCCTGGGCGCATTCGACCTCCTCAAGGGACTCGACATCGAGGAGACGGCGATCACCTGGACCACGGCCGCGATCCTGCTGGCCGGTGGCGACGCGTTCCGGGTCCGCCACGACCCGATCACGCTGCGGTCGGCGATCTGGCGGGTTCCGCTGCTCGGCGGTCTCGGTCTGCTCGCGGCGGCGCTGGCCACCTGGGCCTCGCAGGGCCGGCCGTCATGGGGCGATGTGGCACGCGAAACCGGGGATCTGCTGCGCTGGCAGACGGGCCCGATCCACTATCACCACCACCTCCAGTGGATCCCGCCCGGGGTCCACCTGCTCGAGATCGCCACCCTTCTCGCCATCGCCTACGTGATCTTCCGGCCGCTCGCCGTCCCGAGGACGCTGCCGGGCCCGGGCGCGCGGGCGGCGGCCACCGAGCTCGTGCGCGCGCACGGCAACGACACGCTGTCGTTCTTCAAGCTCCGGGCCGACAAGCACTATCTCTTCAGCGGGGACGGGCGCGCGTTCGTCGGCTACAGGATCGAGAATGGCGTGCTCCTGCTGTCCGGCGATCCAGTCGGGCCCGAGGATGCCTTTGCCGGGCTGTTGGCCGAGCTGCGGGCTTTCGCCGACATCCGCGGGCTGAAGCTCGGGGCCGTCGGAGCCAGCGAGCAGCTGTGCCCGCTGTACGAGGAGCTTGGACTGCGAACGATCTACCTCGGCGACGAGGCCATCGTCGAGCTCCAGGCATTTTCGCTGCAGGGGCGGGCCATCCGGAAGGTGCGCCAGTCGGTGTCGCGGCTGACCAAGGCCGGCTACACGGCCGAGCTGCGCCAGCTCCACGACCTCGAGCCGGGGACCGTGGAGGAGATCGAGCAGGTGCTCGAGCAGGGGCGCGAAGGGGCGCCCGAGCGCGGCTTTTCGATGGCCATGGACTCGATTGGCTCCTCTCAGTGTGCCGACACCCAGGTCGTACTGGCCCGCGATGAGCAACACGCGATCCGGGGCGTGCTGCACTTCGTCCCCGTCTACGGCCGCCCCGCCGTTTCGTTGTCGTTCATGCGGCGCGACCCGCAGACGCCCAACGGCCTGACGGAGTTCCTTGTCGTTGCGGCGATCGAGCTGTTGCGTGATCAGGGGCTGAAGGAGCTGTCGCTCAACTTCGCCGCCTTCGCCAGGTGGATGCACAGCCCCGAGAAGCGCGGCGAGCGGCTGCTCGGCCAGTTGGTCACGCTCGGAAACCCGTTCTTCCAGATCGAGAGCCTGTACCGCTTCAACGCCAAGTTCTTCCCGACCTGGAAACCGCGTTACCTCGTCTACGAGGGGGCCTTCGGCCTCCCGCGGACGGGCATTGCCGCGCTGTGGGCCGAGGGTCAGCTGTGGAAGCCACAGGTGCCGCCCCGGCGCGCTGATTTCCGCCAAAGCGCGCTAACCTCACGCTTAAGGAACGTGTGTCTAGAGGCCGTCCCGGCGGTGGCTGTCGACACGCGTCTGTCGTTGTTTTCAGGCGACGCCCGCGTCGGCCTGCCGGTAGCCTAGGCGCCCTTCGGACCCTGCTCACAGCTTGACCAGCACTCATCGACATCATGACCCCATCCGTGATCCCCGAGCCCTGTCAGGGTCGGGCGACCGTGGGCTGGCAGGGGGTGGATCATGTCGCTGAACGCTTCCTCGGCCCCTGAGGCCGCCCCAATGCTCCTGATCCGCTACTTCGACGTCGCGCTGCTGGTTGTCGCGGCCCCGATCCTGCTGGTGATCGGCGTCCCCGCGCTCGGCTACCTCGTCGGCGCCGGCGCTTGGATCCTCCTGCGCGCGGTCGGCGTGGCCGTCGAGCAGGCGATTCGCGGCCGCGACGCGCGCGCGCAAATCAGCGCCCGATTGGGGTACATGCTGGGAAGGCTGTTCCTGCTTGCCGCGGCGGTGATCGTGGCCCGGCAGGCAGGCGGCAAGAACGACGGCTTGGCGGCGCTGGCTGTGATCGTCGTGGCGTTCACCGATCGAGCTCGCCATCTCCGCCGCCACCCGACCTACACGCTCATGAGCAATACGCGCAAGGTTCTGCTCTGGCATCGCTGCCTTCTATTTGCTTGGGCTGATCCTGCTCGTCGTCGTCTTCGGCATCGCGACCCACACGAACCACGAGTTCCAGCCCCAGAACGAGTTCAAGCTCGATCAACTGGGTGACCTGGGCGTGTTCAGCATCAACCGCGCCGTTCTCTACCTGTTCATCGCCGCCGTTGCTCACTGTCGTCACGATGGTCTACATCGCCAACCGCATGCACGCCCGCCCCAACAAGGTGCAGACCGGAGTCGAGGTCCTCTTCTCGCTCATGCGCGACAACATCACGCGCGGGCAACATGCCCGACTCGATGGCGCGCAAGTGGTTCCCGTATCTCGGGGCCCTGTTCCTGTTCATCTGGTTCTGCAACCTGATCGGCTACCTGCCGCTGCCGACCAACTCCGAGCAGAAGTTCGACCTCTTCGGCGCCCAGATCCCCTCGTTCGCGCTGTACGCGGCCACGGCGAATATCTCGGTTCCGCTCGTGCTCGCGCTCGTGACCTTCGTCGCCTTCAACTGGGAGGGAGTCAGGGTCCAGGGCTCGATCGGTTACGTCAAGAGCCTGATCCCGGCCGGCATACACGGTCCGATTCTGCTTCTGATCGCCCCGCTCGAGGTGATCTCGACTTTCATGCGGCTGATTTCGCTGACCGTCCGACTGTTCGCCAACATCCTGGCCGGCCACATGATCATCCTGTTCATGGCCGGCGGCCTGGCGGTGATCCTCGGGCTCGAGCTGCCTCGGCTGGTTCACGCTGCCGTTCGGCGTCGCGATCTACCTCTTCGAGCTGGGCCTGGTGGCGACGCTACAGGCCTTCATCTTCGCGACGCTTGCCGCCATCTACCTTGGTGGCGCTGTCACACATCACTAACCAAAAGGAGCTGATCTCACGTGCTACACATCTCCACTTCCATCCTCGCGGCCGGCGTCAGCGCGGGCCTTGGCATCGGGATCGGTGGCGGGCTCGGCGCCGCTCGGTGCCGGCGTCGGCATCGGCATCATCTTCGGCAAGGTGATCGAGTCGGTCACCCGCCAGCCCGAGATGCGCGACGAGATCACCAGCATCCAGTGGCTTGGCTTCGCGCTGACCGAGGCGTTCTTCTTCTACGGCCTGGTCGCCGGCCTGTTCTCCTGGGTACTCAAGTAGATGCCCGCCGCCGTGTCACCCCCGTCGCTCGAGCGGCTCGTTCCTGATCACGCCCAACGTCGGGCTGATGATCTGGACGCTGCTGCTTTTCGCTCTCGATGTTCCTGTGACAAGCTCGCCTTCCCGCGCATCTCCGAAGCGCTCGACAAGCGCCAGCACGCGATCGAGGAGTCGATCGATGCCGCCGAGCGCACGCGTCACGAGGCCGACGAGCTGCTGGCGGAATACCGCGAGCGTCTGGCGCATGCGCGCGGTCAGGCCGACGAGATCATCGACCGCGCCCGCAAGGCGGCCGACGCCCACGAGCGTGATTCCTCCGAGCAGGCCGTGGCACGTCGCGAGCAGCTGATGGAACAGACGCGGCGCGAGATCGAGGCGGAGACGCGTCGCGCGATCCAAGAGATCCGTGGCGAGGTGGCCGATCTGACTGTGATGGCAACCGAGAAGGTCACTCGCAAGACGCTGTCCGAGGAGGACCAGGAGCGGCTCGTACAGGAGGCGCTGGGCGAACTCGACTTCAGCGCGCTAAGTCCGGGAACCCACGACTATGGGCCATAGCCGACACTGATGGAAGAGATCGCCGAGGTCTACGCACGCTCGCTATTCGAGGTCGCCGAGGAGCACGGTGACCTCGATGTTGTGCACGAACAGCTAGGCCAGTTCGCCGACGCGCTGTCCGACAACCGTCAGCTGGCCGTATTCCTGTTCTCGCCCTACTTCTCGACCGAGGAGAAGAAGGACGGGTTGACCCGCGCGATCCAGGACGCCGACCCGGTCGTGATGAACTTCCTTCAGGCGCTGATCGAACGTCACCGCATGCCGGCGATCTTCCGCATCCGCGCGCGCTTCGGGGAGCTGTGGGACGACGCCAAGCGCCTGCTGCCGGTGCAGGTGACCAGTGCGGTCGCCCTCGATCCGGCTACGGTGGAGAACATCGGGCGCAGGATCGGCGAGCAGACCGACCGCGAGGTCGAGCTGACCAGCACCGTCGATCCGGACATCCTCGGCGGGATCGTCCTGCGCGTCGGCAACTTCATCCTCGACGCCTCGATAAGAAACCGTTTGAACCAACTTCGCAAGCAAGTCGCGCAGGCGTAGCCACAGGGCAGCCGCGCCTGTCAAGGAGCAATCAATGGAGATCAAGCCAGACGAGATCACATCAATCCTGAAGAGCCGGATCGAGGGACTCGACACATCGGGGGCCGATCTGACCGAGGTGGGCACCGTGTTGTCGGTCGCCGACGGCATCTCGCCGCATCCACGGCCTCGAGAACTGCATGTCGTTCGAGATGCTCGAGCTGCCGAACGACGTGACCGGTCTGGCGCTGAACCTCGAGTCCGACAACGTCGGCGCCGTGCTGTTCGGCGAGTGGGAGAAGATCTCCGAGGGCGACACCGTCCGGCGCACCAAGCGACTCCTCGAGATCCCCGTCGGCGAGGAGCTGCTGGGCCGGATCGTCGACCCTCTCGGCCGACCCCTCGACGGCAAGGGCGAGATCGGCGCCTCACGAGACCCGACCGGCCGAGCACAAGGCTCCAGGGGTGGTCGCCCGCCAGCCGGTGAAGGAGCCGATGCTCACCGGGCTGAAGGCAATCGACTCGATGATTCCGATCGGCCGCGGTCAGCGCGAGCTGATCATCGGCGATCGCCAGACGGGCAAGACGGCCATCGCCCTCGACACGATGATCAACAACCAGGATCGTGACCTGTTCTGCGTATACGTGGCCGTTGGCCAGCGAAAGTCGACCGTGGTGGCGCTGGCCAACACACTGGAGGAGGCGGGAGCGCTCGACAACACGATCATCGTGATGGCCGCCGCCGACGAGGCCGCCCCGATCAAGTTCCTGGCCCCCTACGCCGGTTGCACGATGGCCGAGCATTTCCTGTACAACGGTCGCGCCGCGCTGGTCATCTACGACGACCTGACCAAGCACGCGTACGCCTACCGGCAGATGTCGCTGCTGCTGCGGCGCCCGCCGGGTCGGGAGGCCTATCCGGGCGACGTCTTCTACCTGCATTCCCGGCTGCTCGAGCGGGCCGTCAAGCTGAGCGACGAGCTTGGCGGTGGCTCCCTGACCGCCCTGCCGATCATCGAGACGCAGGCCGGCGACGTCTCCGCCTACATCCCCACGAACGTGATTTCGATCACCGACGGACAGATCTTCCTCGAGCCCAAGCTGTTCTACTCGGGCGTGCGACCGGCGATCAACGTAGGGATCTCGGTCTCTCGCGTGGGCGGCAACGCTCAGATCACGCCGATGCGCAAGGTGGCGGGGCGGCTCAAGCTCGAGCTATCGCAGTACCGCGAGCTCGAGGCGTTCTCCCAGTTCGGCTCCGAGCTCGACGCCGAAACGCAGCGCACGCTGGCCCGCGGCGAGCGTCTGGTCAAGACGCTCAACCAGGCCGAGCGCCAACCGCTCCCGGCCGAGGATCAGGTCGTGCAGATCTATGCCGCCACCAACGGCTACCTCGATCGGATTACCGTCGAGAAGGTCGAGCGGTTCCTGGCCGGGCTGACCGACTACCTGCGTGGGAATGAGCCCGAGCTGCTGAAGACGATCGCCGAAGGCGATTGGAGCGATGAGATCCAGGGGCAGCTCGACGCGGCCATCGCGCAATTTGCGCAGGACTTCGGGTTCGACCTCGACGAGGAGGGACATCCGCTCGAGGAGAGCGACGACATGCCCCCGGCACGCAGCCAGCAGGAAGAGCGGGCCAGTGAGGAGAGTCAGGAGGAGGGAGAGCCCGTCCCGGCCTGAGCGCCCGACGGCCCGTTCACCGACATGGCCGGCACCCAACGAGACGTTCGCAACCGCATCGGCGCGGTCAAGAACATCCAGAAGATCACCCGCGCGATGGAGGCGGTCGCCGCCGCCCGGCTGCGCCGGGCCGAGCAGCGCATCGAGGCGCTGCGGCCCTACGCGGGCGCGATCCGGCGGATGACGCGCGATGCGGCCGAGGCCGCGGGCAGCGTGCCGCAACTGCCGATCCTGTCCGAGCACGAGCAGGTCAGCACCGTCGGCCTGCTCCTCGTGGCCGGCGACCGCGGACTCGCGGGCGCGTTCAACTCCAACATCGTCCGCGCCGGGGCGGCGGCCGGCCGCTCGCACGGCGGCCGAGGGGCGTCGGGCCGTCTACTACGCCTCGGGGCGGCGCCCGGCATCGTCGGTGAGGTTCCGTGGCCTCGAGCTGGCCGCGAGCTTCACCGGCTTCACCGACCGCCCAGCATATGCCGATGCCCGTCGCATCGCCGACACGCTGATGGCCGCCTATATCGACAACGAGGTCGACCGGGTCGAGGTGTTCTACAACGGCTACATCTCCCCGATCTCGCAGGTGGTCCGGCGCGAGACGCTGCTCCCGCTCCAGCAGGCCACCCTGCTCGAGGAGGGCGCGGACCCGGGAGCCTCCGAGTCAGGCGACGGCTCCGAGAAGCGAGCCCTGGTGGAGTACGAACCCGATCCCGAGGAGATCCTCACGCGCCTCGTCCCCGACTACGTCGAGGTATCGATCTACCGAGCACTACTTGAATCGACGGCCTCAGAGCACGGCGCGCGCATGACCGCGATGCGCAATGCCTCCGAGAATGCCGGCGACTTGATCCAGGGGCTGACGCTCGAGATGAACCGGGCGCGGCAGGCTGAGATCACGCAAGAGATCCTGGAAGTTGTCGCCGGAGCCGAAGGGCTCTCCGGCTAGAGACTTGACTTGGACTGAGCGACTGGAGAAGCAATGGCTGTTGAAACTGAAACCACCACGACGCAAACCGCGACCAACACGGGCCGGATCGAAGAGATCCAGGGCGTCGTGATCGAGGCGGTGTTCCCGGACAAGCTGCCCGAGATCAACCACGCCGTGCGGATCCGCCGCTCGGAGGCCAACAAGGAGGAGGAGCCGGTCGACGAGCCCACCATCGAGTCGGCCGACTGGCTGGTCTGCGAGGTTCAGCAGCACCTCGGCGACGATCGGATCCGCGCCGTGGCCATGGACACCACCGACGGTCTGGCCCGTGGAACCGAGGTGATCGACACCGGCGCGCCGATCACCGTCCCCGTCGGCACCGCCACGCTCGGGCGCATCTTCAACCTGCTTGGCGAGCCGATTGACCAAGGCCCGCCGCTGGACGAGAACCTCGAGCGCTGGCCCATCCACCGCGTGGCGCCCTCGGTGGAGGCGCTCACGCCGACGACCGAGATGTTCGAGACCGGCATCAAGGTCATCGACCTGCTCGCGCCCTACGCCAAGGGCGGCAAGGTCGGGTTGTTCGGCGGCGCCGGCGTGGGCAAGACCGTGATCATCCAGGAGCTGATCCACAACCTGGCCCAGGAGCACGGCGGTCTGTCCGCCTTCTGCGGCGTGGGCGAGCGCTCGCGCGAGGGCAACGACCTGTGGCTGGAGATGAAGGAGTCCGGCGTGCTCGAGAAGACGATGCTCGTCTTCGGCCAGATGAACGAGCCCCCGGGAGCGCGCATGCGCGTGGCGCTGTCCGGCCTGACCATGGCCGAGTACTTCCGCGATCAGGAGGGGCAGGACGTCCTGCTGTTCATCGACAACATCTTCCGTTTCGTGCAGGCCGGCTCCGAGGTATCGGCGCTGCTCGGGCGGCATGCCCTCCCAGGTCGGCTACCAGCCCACGCTCGAGTCGGAGATGGGGCAGCTCCAGGAGCGCATCACGTCGACCCGGAAGGGTTCGGTGACCTCGATCCAGGCCATCTACGTCCCGGCCGACGACCTCACCGACCCGGCCCCGGCGTCGGTCTTCGCCCACCTCAACGCCACCACGACGCTGTCGCGGTCGATCGCCGAGAAGGGCATCTACCCGGCGGTCGACCCGCTCGACTCCACCTCGACGATCCTCAAGCACGAGATCCTCGGCGACGAGCACTTCGAGGTGGCCAACGCAGTCAAGGAGGTGCTCCAGCGCTACCGCGACCTCCAGGACATCATCGCCATCCTCGGAATCGAGGAGCTCTCCGATGAGGACCGGTTGACGGTGAACCGGGCTCGCAAGCTCGAGCGCTTCCTCTCCCAGCCGTTCCACGTGGCCGAGCAGTTCACCGGCACGCCCGGCGTGTATGTACCCGATCGCCGAGACGATCCGCGGCTTCAAGGAGATCCTCGAGGGCAAGCACGACGATGTCCCCGAGCGTGCCTTCTTCCTCAAGGGCGGCATCGACGACGTCGTCGCCGACGCACGCGGTGACGAGGCCGAGCCGGCTCGGGAAGAGGAACGAGCAAGGACGAGAGCCAGGACGGCTGATGGCCCACACCAAGTTCAAGGTCGAGGTCCTCACCCCGGAGGGCGAGGTCTTCGACGACGAGGTCGAGATGATCTCGACCCGGACGACGACCGGCTCGATCGGCGTGCTGGCCCATCACACGCCGCTGCTGGCGATGCTCGATCCCACCGAACTGCGGCTGTACAAGACCGAGTCGGATGTCGTGCGCTTCGCTCAGGCTGAGGGCTACATGCAGGTGACGAGCGAGCACGTGCTCGTGCTGGTCGAGGAGGCGCACGCGCCCGGCGATCTGGACGCCGAGCTGTTGCGCGAGCGCCTCGAGGAGGCCGAGCGCGAGCTGAGCGAAGCTGAGGACGACACCGAGAAGCAGCGCGTGGCCGAGCGCAACAAGCATCGCTGGGAGCAGTTCCTGCGCATCGCCCAGGGCTCGTAGGGGGTCCGATGGAACTACCGCTCGGCCGGCTTGCCGATCGGTGGACGGTGCAGCGACGCTAGCTCCACCGTTCGATCACTTCATCATCCTCGATGCGGCGCACGGGCTGGGCGGGTGAGCCGACCACGACCGTGCGTGCCGGCACGTCTCGTGTGACCAAGGCCCCGGCGGCGACCACCGCCTCGGCGCCGATCTCGACCCCCGGCATCAGCACCGCGGCCGCGCCGATGCGACAGGCGCGCCGCGCCCGCACGCCGGCAGCCGGTCGTTCGGCGCCATGGCGCCCCATCGTCACGTCGTTGGTGATGCACGCCCCGGGGCCGAGAAAAACGTCCTCCTCCAGGACGCTGCCCGTCGCCACCATCGTGTTCACCTGGAGCTTGCACCGAGCACCGATGGAAACTCCGCGCCCGATGGACGCGCCGTGGCCGATCACCGCCTCGGCGCCGATTTCGGCGAGCTCGCGGATGAATGCGTGGTCGCCGATCACGGCACCCTGCCCGATCCGGACGCCGGCGCAGATCACCGCCGCGCAACAGATCCGCGAGCCGGGCTCCACCACCAGCGGCCGATCGGCCGAGCCCGAGGCGGTCGAGCGGGCACCCAGCTGCGGCGGCTTGCCGAGGATCGCCGCATCCTGGATCGTGCAGCCGTCGCCGATCACAGCGCCGTCGTGGATGACCACGTGCCCCCCCATCGTGACGTCGGCGCCGATGCTCACGCCTTCGCCCAGCAGCAGTCCGGGAGCCAGCTTCGAGCTCTGGAGCCGGCTCATCGCGCGCGGCCCGCCGCGCGACGCACGCGGTCAGCGACGCGCCCGAGGCTCTCGCCGAGGCGGTGACGGCGCGTCGATGTGACCGCCAGCAGACGGCGGTGCTCGACCCACAGCTCGTCGATCTGCTCCTCACGTTCGCGTATACGCATCTGGGCCTGCAGGTGGGCCTGCTCGAGCGACTCGACGTGCTTGGCCGTCTGCCACTGGAGGCGGACGAGGCGGGCCAGCTCGGCAAGGGGTGAGTTCGGGGGCGGCGCCGGCGCCGCGGCCCGGCCTATCTGGCTCAGCTGGTTGGCGTGACAGCGCGCGCCATGGTGGCGGGTGGCCAGGTCGCGGTTGACCCTCCCCATCTCGGGCGCGTACCGCGCCAGCTCTGCGATGACCGCGCTGAGCTCGCTGGTGGCATCGGTGGCCTGGCCGGCAAAGTTGTCGGCCTCCATGGCTGGGTAGCGCTCGGGCGTCACCCAGCCGTCGGAGCCAAACGCGTCGTAGACGAACACGGCGCGCCCGCAGGCCATGCCCTCAACGGCAGCGCGGCCCTTGGCCACGACGATGTCGGCGTCCCACATCGCCGCCTCGGGCGACAGGGAGATCGACGCGGTGGCCCCGATCTGCGCGCACTCGATCCCGTGGGCCGTCAGCGCGCTGCGCATCGTGTCTCGGCGCTCGCCGCGGAGGTAGTTGCCGACCAGAACCGCTCGCCGGGGGATGGGGCGGATGTCGCCGGCGGGCTTCAGGCGTTCGCTGTCGATCGGTTGGCGCAGGCGCACCACCTCGTGCGAAGTGGCCAGCCCGTGCACCCGCTCGCCCACCCGATCGCTGAGCACGACGACATGGCTGACGAGACCGGGCAGGTTGGGCGGCAGCCAGACGTCGAGGACCTCGCTGGTGGCCCGGAACACCTGAGGCGTGTCGGGATAGCGCTCGGCGAGCGCGTAGGAGACGACCCCGTCCTGCACCAGCGCGGCGTCGCACCGGGCGGGGAGCCGACGCCGGGAGTCCGTGACGCGGATCCCGTGTTCGGTGGCCAGATCCGCCATCTGACCCAGGATCTGGGCATACACGGTCACGCTGTGTCCCAGCCGCTCCAGCTGGGAGGCCACGGTGAGCAGGTAGGTCTCGCTGCCACCGGGCACCGAGAAATTCATCGTGGCAAGGACTAGCTCCATGGAAGGCGAAACCATAATCAGCCCGCTTATCCTTGGGCTCGGATGCTTGATGAACGGATCCTGGCCGAGCGGTTGATCCGCTATGACACCTCGCGTCCGGATGGGATCGTGGCCGCCGCAGGATTTATCAAGGGATGGCTCGAATCCCGCGACATCGAGGTGCACGACCAAGAGCACAATGGGCTGCCCGTGCTGGTGGCGGAGGTCGGACCGCCGTCCGATACTGCCCCCTGCGTGATCCTGCACGGCCACGTCGACGTCGTCCCCGGGCGCCCCGAGCAGTTCGAGCCGCGCCTCGACGGCGACCGGCTCATCGGGCGCGGGGCATACGACATGAAGGGCGGGCTTGCTGCGATGATGTGCGCGCTCAAGGACGTCGAGCAGCAGGAGCGTGTCCGGGTGCGCTTCATATGCGTGCCCGACGAAGAATCCGAGGAGATCGATGAGCGCTCGACCGATCTGATGGTCAAGCGCGGTGTCACGGGGGACTTCGCCATCACCGGCGAACCGACCGACATGCACATCGGAGTGGAGGCCAAGGGCGTGCTGGCCATGCGAATCGAAGTCCACGGACGCGCCGCGCACAGTTCCACGCCGTGGCTGGGCGACAACGCCATCCTCAAGGCCGTCGACGTCTTCCGGGCGATCGAGTCGCTCCGTTCAGTCGCGAGTCCTCGGAGATGTTTGACCGGCCCTCGATCAATCTCGGACGGATCGAGGGCGGCGACGCCCTCAACAAGGTCCCCGATGCCTGCACGATGGCGGTCGACGTGCGCTACCTGCCCGGCCAGGACCCCGCCGAGATCATGGCCCAAGTGGGCGAGGTCCCCGGGATCACGGTGACGAGGACGTTCATCTACCCGCCGGTCACCGTGCCCCGCACGCACCCGTATGTGCGGGCGCTGCGCGAAGCCGTCTCGCGCTCAACGCGCGGCGAGGTGATGAGCGTTGGCCGCGATGGCGCCTCGGACGCGGCCGCCTTCATCGAGGCCGGAATACCTGCGGTCGAATTCGGCCCCACCGGAGCCGGGCACCATGGCCCCGAGGAGTGGGTCTCGCTGTCCTCGCTGGTCCGCTACCGCCGGGCGCTGGGCGATTTCGTGCGCGGACTGCCGATCTGGCTCGAGGAAGGCGATCGCGCTGCCGGTGAGCTGCGGGCGATCGAAGGCGGGCTGGCATGAAGTTGATCCCCACCAGCTCGGCGCGGGATGCTGTGGCGCTTTCTGCTCGCGGGCTTCATCGTGATCGCGTTCGCCGCGGCGACGACCGCCGTGGCCGGGCTGCTCCAGATCAACACGTTCACCCAGTACTTCAACGTCAACCCGTCGATCCGGAACGCCGAGGTGACGATCGCCGACCCCGGTAATCCGCAGACGATCCTCGTGATCGGCTCCGACCACCGCGCCGGCGAGCCGTTCAAGTCCGCCAACACGGACACGATGATGCTCGTGCGGCTGGATCCCAAATCGTCGACGATCAACGTGGTGTCGGTCCCGCGTGACCTGAAGGTCACGCTCCCCGGGCCCGGTGGCGGCTACACGTCCAAGATCAACGCCGCGTACTCGGTGGGCGGACCGGCGCTGCTCCTCAAGGTGCTCAGGCACCAGGTGTTCCCCGGGCTCAAGGTCAACCACATCGTCGACGTGAACTTCGGCGGCTTCGTGGCGCTGGTGAACGCGATCGGGTGCGTTTACACCGACGTCGATCACCGCTACTACAACAACACGGCGATCACCGACTACTCGAGCATCAACCTGCAGCCCGGCTACCAGAAGCTGTGCGGCAACGACGCCCTGTCCTTCGTCCGGTTCCGGCACACCGACAACGACCTCGTCCGCAATGCCCGCCAGCAGGACTTCATCCGCTGGGCCAAGGCTCAGTACAGCGCCGCGGAGATGGTCGACAACCGCAACAAGCTGATGAAGATCTTCGGTGAGCACGCCCAGACCGACCACAACCTGCACACCACCGACGGGCTGATCAACCTGTTCAACCTCGTCGCCTTCTCGGCCGGACATACGATCAAGCAGATCAGATTCCCCGCGATCCTCGACACGTGCGACGTCTCGGCTTGCTACGTGACCGCCGACAGGGGCCCCCTACACAATGCGTTCACCCAGTTCATGACGGCCACCCGTCCGGGGTCCGGCAGCAGCGGCGGCCACAAACCGCGCCCGCACACCCCGCCTGGGGCGCTGACTGCTGACGTGGCGGACGGTCGCAGCCAGGTCGCCGCGATGCCCCACGCGGCGATGCCGGTCTACTACCCGCGGGTGATCGCCGAGGGCTCGCAGTACTGCACCGACAGCACCTGCACGATTGGGCCAATCGCCAACTCCTACCCCCGCGCCTACACGATTCCCGATCAGGGCGGGCACCGCCACGCGGCCTACCGGATCACGCTCGTCATGAACCCCGCACTTGGCCAGTACTACGGCGTCCAGGGGACGACGTGGCTCAATCCGCCGATCCTCAACGGAACCCACCAGACCAAGACGGTCAAGGGTCGGCCGCTGGAGATCTATTTCAACGGGCACAAGCCCACGCTCGTCGCCTGGCGCACATCCGCGGGCGTCTACTGGATCTCCAACACGCTGACCGACGATCTCAGCACCTCGCAGCTGACCGGGATCGCCGCCTCGCTGACGCGTGGCTGACGGTTTGCCCCCGGACAGCCGCAGCGCGTCGGCGCCTGCTCGCCAACCACCCCCTTGTACGCTCCCCGGGCCATGACTGGAAGGGTTGAGCCAATCGCCGTGATCGGCACCGGATACGTCGGCCTGGTCACCGCCGCGGGCTTTGCCGAGCTCGGCGGCGAGGTGTGGTGCGTCGACGTCGATGCGGGCAAGATCGACCGTCTGAAGCGCGGCGAGATCCCGATCTATGAGCCCGGCCTCCCCGAGGCCGTGGCGCGCAACCGCGAGCGGATGCACTTCTCCACCGAGCTGGCGCCGGCCCTCGAGCGCGCCCGGTTGCTGTTCGTGGCGGTGGGGACGCCGCCCACCTACTCGGGCGATGCCGATCTGTCCGCGGTCAATGCCGTGGTCGAAGCAATGCCGGCTTCCGACAGCCATGCGCTGGTGATGAAGTCGACCGTGCCCGTGGGCACCGGAGCGGCGATCCGCCGGATGTTCATCGCGCAGGGCAAGCCTGACTTCGCCTACGTGTCGTGCCCCGAGTTCCTCAAGGAGGGCTCGGCCCTGGAGGACTTCCTGGCCCCCGACCGGGTCGTGGTGGGAGACAACGGGGATTGGGCCGGCGAAGCCGTCGTCACCCTGTACGAACCGCTGGATACACCGCTGGTCAGGACCGACATTGCCAGTGCCGAGATGATCAAACTGGCCGCCAACGCGTTCCTGGCCACCAAGATCTCGTTCATCAACGAGATCGCCAACGTGTGCGAGGAGACCGGGGCCGACGTGCTCGAGGTAGCGCGTGGGATGGGTCTGGACCACCGGATCGGCCCGCACTTCCTCAAGCCCGGGATCGGGTTCGGTGGCAGCTGCTTTCCCAAGGACGTCTCCGCGCTGAAGCAGCTGGCCGGCAATTCGGGCTACCACTTCCAGCTTCTGACCGCGGTCATCGAGGTCAACGAGCTGCAGAAGCGACGGGTGATCGGCAAGCTGCAGAAGCACCTCGGGTCGTTGGTGGGCACGACGGTGGCGCTGCTCGGTCTCGCCTTCAAGGCCAACACCGACGACATGCGCGAGGCCTCATCGCTGGTGCTCGCCGCCCGGCTCCAGGCCGACGGCGCCAAGATCCGCGCTTACGACCCGGTGGCTGAGCAGGAAGCGCGCAAGCTGCTGGTCGGCGTCGAGTTTGCCGATTCGGCGCTGGATGCGCTGGCCGGTGCCAACGCGTGCATCATCGTCACCGAATGGCCGGAGTTCGCCGAGCTGGACTGGCGCGCCGCGGCCGAGCGGATGACGGGGCGGGTCGTCGTCGATGGGCGCAACTTCGGCGACCGGGCGGCCGCCGAGGCGGCGGGATTCGTGTACGAAGGGATCGGGCGGTAGCGACCACTTGCAGGCTCTGATCCTGGCCGGCGGTGAGGGCACCCGCCTGCGACCACTCACCTCGACGATTCCCAAGCCCGTCGTCCCGCTGGTCGACCGGCCGTTCATCGCCTACATGCTGGAGTGGCTCGCCGTCCACGGCGTCGACGAGGTGATCCTGTCCTGCGGGTTCATGGCTCGTGGCGTCAGGGATGTTCTGGGCGAGGGCGAGCAGCTCGGGATGCGCCTGCGCTACCTCGATGAGCCCAGCCCACTGGGCACGGGTGGGGCCCTGAAGTTCGCCGAGAGGCTCCTGGACGAGCGGTTCTTCATGCTCAATGGCGATGTGCTCACCGATTTCGATCTGTCGGCCCAGCTCGAGCAGCACGAACGCACCGGTGCCCGCGCGACGCTCGCGCTGGTGCCGGTGGAGGATCCGTCCGCCTATGGCCTGGTGCGCGTCGACGAGGCCTGCGCGGTCGAGGAGTTCGTCGAGAAACCGGGTCCGGAGCAGATCGACACTGACCTGATCAACGCCGGCGCCTACGTCATGGAGCGCGAGGTGCTCGATCGGATGGCTCCCGCGGGCTCGCACTTCTCGATTGAACGCGACGTGTTCCCGGGGATCGTCGGGCACGGGCTGTACGGCTACGTGGCCGAGGGCTACTGGCTCGACATCGGCACCCCCGAGCGCTACCTGCAGGCGACCTTCGACATCCTCGAGGGCACGGTCGACACGGCCGTGGGGCGCCGTCTGGGCGCGGCCGGAATGGCCGTCGTGGACGGCGCCCGGATCGCGGGGAGGGTGGTTCCGCCGGCGCTGGCCGGAGAGGGGGCCGTGGTCGAGGAGCACGCGATCGTCGGTTCTCGCGCCGTGCTGGGCGTCGATGTATACGTCGGCCGGGGCGCCCATGTGGAGAGCGCGGTGCTGCTCGACGGCACCCGGGTCGGCGCCCGCACGACGGTAAGCTCGGCGATCATCGGGCCCGGAGTGACGATCGGCGAGCGCTGCCATATCCAGGGCGGGGTGGTGATCGGCGAGGGCGTCAATATCGGGTCGGACAACACCCTTGCCGCCGGCGCGCGTATCTTCCCGGGCGTCCAGCTACCACAAGGAGCGATCAGGTTTTGAGTGCGACCGCCGAGTTGAACCCCGACACGATCGCCTCGGTCGACCACGATCGGCTGCTCGACGACGTGCTCGGCATGCCCGACCAACTCCGCGATGCCGTCTGGCGCGTCGAGTCGGCCAACCTCAAGCCCCACGATGCCCGCGGCGGTCTGGTCGTGGCCGGGATGGGCGGCTCGGCCATCGGCGGCGGCCTCGCCCGCGCGGCGCTCGGCGATCGCGCCTCGCGCCCGATCGTGCTGGCGCGCGGTTATGCCCTGCCGGCGTGGACCACGCCGGACACGACCGTGCTGTGCTCGAGCTACTCGGGCGAGACCGAGGAGGTGCTGGCCGTTTACGAGGCGGCCGGCGCGCTCGGCGCCCGGCGGATCGTGACCACGACCGGCGGCAAACTGGCCCAGGCCGCCCGCGCGGACGGCGTGCCCGTCGTCCCGATCCCGGGCGGCTTCCAGCCTCGGGCCGCGGTGGCCTACTCGCTGGTGGTGGCGCTCGAGGTGGCGGGTCTGTGCGGAGCTGGTGAACGCCTGCACGCTGAAATCGACGTCGCCGCCGCCCACGCCGAGCGGCTGGTCGAGAGCTGGGGCCCCGAGGCCAATGAGGACTCCCTGGCCAAGGAGCTGGCGCGCGGGCTCCACGGCACGATCCCGCAGCTCGCCGGCGCCGGCCTGACCGCGCCGATCGCCTACCGCTGGAAGACCCAGATCAACGAGAACGCCAAGCTGCCCAGCTTCGTCCAAGAGCTGCCCGAGCTCGACCACAACGAGATCGCCGGCTGGGAGGGGGCCGCCGAACTTGGCCGCTTCAGCGCTGTGTTCCTCGACGATTCGGACCTCCACCCCCGGATCCGCCAGCGCATCGAGCTCACTCGCGGCCTGATCGCCCGCCACGCGGCGGTGACGTTCCGCGTCGACAGCATCGGCCAGACCCGCACGGAGCGGCTCGTGTCACTGGTCCTGCTCGGCGACCTGGTGTCGATCTACCTCGCCGTGCTGCGGGGCGTCGACCCATCGCCGGTCGAGTCGCTCGAGCGGTTGAAGCGGACGCTGGCCACGGGCTGACGACGGGCCCGGGCCCCTCTGCGCCTCGTCTCACGGCGAGGCGCGGCGACTCTACAGCGCGATCCCGCGTTGCTCGTAGAGCCGCCGGTCCGCGGCTCCGAGCAGGTCGGTGACGGTCTCGCCGTCATCGGGGTAGGTGGCGGTGCCGATCGTCAGGTCCCAGGGGGCGCGCAGACCCATCTCGGCACGCCGGACGGCGCACCTGGCTGCTGATGCGGTCGACGACCGGGATCGCGCCGGCGGTCGTCTGCTCGGCCAGCAGCAGCGCCATCTCATCGCCGCCGATCCGGCCCACGACGTCGTCGGCCCGGGCCGTGGTGCGGAGCAGGTAGGCCGCCTCCTTGAGCAGCTCGTCGCCGGCCAGGTGCCCCTCGCTGTCGTTGACCGCCTTCAGCCCCCGGACGTCCACGTAGGCGAGGACGAAGGGCCGCTCGTAGCGGCGGGCCCTGGCCAGCTCGCGTTCGGCGGCCTCGGTGAAGCCGCGGCGGTTCAGGACGCCGGTGAGCGGGTCGGTCATGGCAGCCGCGCTGACGGCCGCGAACTGCCCCGCCTGGCGGCGCACGCGACGGCCTGACCACAGGGTCGCCGCGCCGCCGACCGCGGCCAACAGGAGGGAGATGCCGATCGCGAGCCACACGAACCCCGGGATCACGCGCTCGATCCGCTCGATCACGCTCGCCGGTTGAAGCCTTGGCTTGACCGGCAGCGGTGCGCCCCGGGGGTGGCAACGTCGGAGCCGCCGGGCGCCCTCGAACTCGTGGTAGCCACCGAAGCGGTGGCGCCTCGCGTCGCCGGCGCGGCGAACGGCGAGACACCCGCCGCCAGGCCGGCGCGCAGTGGCACGCCGGACAAGCTGGTGACCCGACCGGCTGCACCCGCGCTCGAGCGCGCGCCGGACAGGGATGAGGCCGACGCGCCGAGCGGGATGGTCAGCACGTCGGTCCCGGGGGAGAGCGGCTGGGAGGAGAAGGTCGAGCGTGACGGCTTCGAGTTGCCGATCGACGACGGCGTCGAGAGGGTGGCCGACACGATCGACGGCAGCCGTGGCGCGGAGGGCGATCCCCCGCCCGAGGACGACGGCGTGGTGCCGGTCAGCCCGGACGGCTGAGAGCCGCTGCCGTGACCGTGCCCGCACGTGCTGCAGCCGTGGCTGCTGGAGTCGCCGTGGCCGGTGAAGGCGGGGTTGGTCCGATTGGACAAATGCTCGTGGCGGAAGCCATGGCCGTGCCGGTAATGACCGTAGGCGTGGCCGTTGCCGTGCTCGCCTCTGGATCCGCCGCTGTAGTGGTGTGACGTGCCGACGTGGCCGTGATGGCCCCCGTCGCCCCTCGAGGAACCGTAGTGGTGGCCGTGGCCGTGGGAGTCGCTATAGCCACGCGAGTCCCCGTAGCCGTGATGCCAGCCGCCGCCGTGGCCGTGGGGAGCCGCCGTACCCGTGTCCACCGCCGTACCCGTGTGAATCGCCGTAGACGTGGCCATGGCTGGCGCTATGTCCCCAATCGTGGCCGCGGCCATGCCAGCCGCGGCTGACCTCATGTCCCGGATGACCCGAGGCCGCGGCGGCGGCGATGATCGCGCTCGACAGGGCAGCCGAGAGCGCTACGCAGATCCCCTTACCGTGCGTTTCCATGGGTGGACGTGGGCGCAGTTGCAGACGTACGACATGTATCGGCTATGGACGAAATTCTTTAAGTGCCTTTTCCGGCCAGGCCGCAATCTGCGAGAATTCGCCCAAACCTTGACACGCTCGTGGTAATGTTTGGCCGCGTATGGACGGCCTGACGATCCACGAGGCGGCGGAGACCACGGGGTGGTCGGCGCGGATGCTGCGCTACGTGGAGCGCACCGGACTGGTGGTTCCCGCGCGCTCGGCGTCGGGTTATCGCCTGTATGGGCCCGCTCAGCTGCAGCGGCTGCGGACGCTGAAGGAATTGCTGACGGCGTTCGAGATCCAGCTGTCAGACGTGGCATTTGCTGCCCGCCTGTCCAGCGACCCCGAGTTGAGGGAAGCTGTCGAGAGCTGGCTCGAGGCCCAACCGCGCCGCCCCGAGCACGTCGATGCCGAGGACTGGCTGCGCTTCGAACAGGACAAGCACCAGAAGCTGCTCGCCGTCGCCGGAGCAGCTCCGCAGACGACACCGACTGACCAATGACCACGATGGAGAACACATGAGCACGACCGCCGCCAAGACCGATTTCAAGGTCGCCGACCTGGAGCTTGCCGCCTTTGGCCGCAAGGAGATCCGGCTCGCCGAGCATGAGATGCCCGGACTGATGGCCATGCGGCGCGAGTACGCCGAGCACCAGCCGCTGGCCGGGCGCGCGATGACGGGATCGCTGCACATGACGATCCAGACCGCGGTGCTGATCGAGACACTGGTGGCGCTGGGCGCCGAGGTGCGCTGGGCCTCGTGCAACATCTTCTCCACCCAGGATCACGCTGCGGCGGCGGTCGTGGTGGGTCCGAACGGCACCCCGGAGGATCCGCAGGGCGTGCCCGTGTTCGCATGGAAGGGTGAGACGCTCGAGGAGTACTGGTGGTGCACCGAGCACGCGCTCCGCTGGCCGGCACCCGGCCCGGATGGCGGGGTCGGCGGTGGCCCGAACATGATCCTCGACGACGGCGGTGACGCCACGCTCCTCGTTCACAACGGCGCCGAGTTCGAGCGCGCCGGCGCGGTGCCCGATCCGGCCAGCGCCGAGTCCGACGAGTTCCGGATCGTGCTCGAGCTGCTGCAGCGCTCGCTCGAGGAGGATCCGCAGCGGTGGACCAACATCGGCGCGGGAGTCAAGGGCGTGACCGAGGAGACGACGACCGGTGTGCACCGGCTCTACCAGTTCGCCGAGCAGGGGCAGCTGCTGTTCCCGGCCATCAACGTCAACGACTCGGTGACCAAGTCGAAGTTCGACAACAAGTACGGCTGCCGCCACTGCCTGATCGACGGGATCAACCGCGCCACTGACGTGCTGATCGGCGGAAAGCTGGCTGTGGTGTGCGGCTACGGCGACGTCGGCAAGGGCTGCGCCGACTCGCTGCGGGGTCAGGGCGCTCGCGTCGTCATCACGGAGATCGATCCGATCTGCGCGCTGCAGGCGGCGATGGATGGCTTCCAGGTCCAGACCCTCGACGATGTCGTCGGCATCGCCGATATCTTCATCACCGCGACGGGCAACCGCGACGTCATCACCGCCGCGCACATGGAGCGGATGAAGCATCAGGCGATCGTGGGCAACATCGGCCACTTCGACAATGAGATCGACATGGCCGGGCTGGGCAAGATCGACGGGATCGAGCGGATCAACATCAAGCCCCAGGTCGACGAGTGGGTCTTCCCCGATGGCCATGCGATCATCGTCCTGTCCGAGGGTCGCCTGCTCAACCTCGGCAACGCCACCGGGCATCCAAGCTTCGTGATGTCGAACTCGTTCACCAATCAGGTGATCGCGCAGATCGAGCTGTTCGGCCGCACCGACCGCTACGACAGGCAGGTCTACACCCTGCCCAAGCGCCTCGACGAGAAGGTGGCGCGACTGCACCTCGGTGCGCTCGGCGCCAGGCTCACAGAGCTCACTGCGGCTCAGGCGGCCTATCTCGGTTTGCCCGTCGAAGGCCCCTACAAGCCCGACCACTACCGCTACTGATCAATTGCGCGGGGCGGGCTCCTGGCCAGCACAGCCGATCGCCATGGCACGCACGTCGGTCCCGCCGCACGACATCGCCGATCTGAGCCTCGCCCCCGACGGGGCGGCGCGCATCGCCTGGGCGGGCCGGCAGATGCCGGTGCTCCGGCAGATCCGGGACCGGTTCGCCGACGCGCGACCGCTGGCCGGGATGCGGATCGCCGCGTGCCTGCATGTAACGGCCGAGACGGCCAACCTCGTGCTGACGCTGATCGCAGCCGGAGCCGAGGTCGCGCTGTGCTCGGCCAATCCGCTTTCGACCCAAGACGACGTCGCCGCGGCGCTGGTGCTCGAGCACGGGGCCGAGGTGCGGGCGGTGCAGGGAGAGGACCTCGACACCTACGCCCGCCACGTGCGCGCGCTGCTCGACGGCTCGCCACAAGTAACGATCGACGACGGCGCCGATCTCTTGATGACGGCGCATGAGACCGGCGGAGCTCTGCTCGAAGGTCTGATCGGGGGCACCGAGGAAACCACGACCGGCCTCGTGCGCCTGCGCCGGCTCGACGAGCAGCGGGGGCTGGCCTGCCCGGTCCTCGCCGTCAACGAGGCGCGCACCGAGCGCGCGCTCAATGACCGTCACGGAACCGGGCAGTCAGCGCTGGACGGCGTCATCAGGGCCAGTCACGTGCTCCTGGCCGGCCAGACGGTCGTCGTCGTTGGCTACGGCTGGGCCGGCCAGGGGATCGCCGAGCGCGCTCGCGGCGCCGGCGCCGCGGTGATCGTCTGCGAGGTCGACCCGCTGCGGGGACTGGAGGCGCGGATGGCGGGCTACGAGGTGATGCCGGCCCTCGCAGCAGCCACGCGCGGGGACGTCTTCATCACGGTCACCGGCTCGCGGCGGGTCCTGCACCGTGCCCACTTCGAGCGGATGAAGGATGGGGCGCTGCTGGCCAACGCCGGGCACTTCGATGTCGAGCTCGACCTCGACGATCTGCGCGAGCTGGCCACTGGCGGCATCGCCCAGGTGCGCCCGCTGGTCGAGCAGTACGAGCTCGCCGACGGCCGGCGGCTGAACCTGCTCGCCCGTGGCCGCGTGGTCAACCTGGCCGCCGCAGAGGGGCATCCGGCCGCCGTGATGGACGTATCGTTCGCCCTTCAGGCGCTGTGCGTGGAGGAGCTGACGGCCCGGCGCGACGCGTATGTTCCCGGCGTGCACGCCGTGCCGGACGCGATCGATCGCGAGGTCGGCCGGCTCAAGCTGGCCGCGCTGGGGGTCGAGATCGACGAGCCGACGGCCGAGCAGACGCACTACCGCGAGTCGTGGAGCTAGTCCCCACGTGATGGTCAAAGCCGCCGTCGGCCGCGTCTGAGAGGATCCCGGGATGCAGGCCGCAACCACACGCAATGCCGCGCGAGGCGGAATCGACCTCGGCGGGACCAAAATCGAAGCCGTAATCGTCGACGCGCGCAACAACGTGCTCGGCTCCGCGCGTCACCCGACGCCGACCAAAGGCGGGCCACCTGCGATCACCCGGCAGCTCGCCGCGGCGGTCAGCGAGGCTGCCGAACAGGCGGGGATCGCGACCTCCGAGCTGCGTGGCGTGGGTGTCGGCTCGCCGGGCGTGATCGATGCCGCCACCGGCGAGGTGTCCACCGCCCGCAACCTGCCGAACTGGAAGGGAACCTTTGCCCTGGGCCCGACCCTCTCCGAGTCGATCGGCACGCCCGTGTTCGTCGGCAACGACGTGCAGGTCGCCACCGACGCCGAGTTCAAGCTAGGGGCCGGCAAGCCGTACAAGTCGCTGCTCGGCGTGTTCTGGGGCACCGGCGTCGGCGGAGGGCTGATCCTGTCCGGCAAGCCGTGGCTAGGGCGTGGCGGAGCCGGCGAGATCGGCCACATGGTGGTCAAGCAGGACGGCCGTCGCTGCACGTGCGGGCGTCGTGGCTGTCTCGAGGCGTACGCCGGTCGGGCGTCGATGGAGGCCCAGGCCCGCAAGCACGTCGACAAGGGCCGCAAGACCGATCTGTTCACCCTGATGAAGGAACACAAGCGCACCCGTCTGACGAGTGGGATCTGGGGTCATGCGCTCGAGCGCAAGGACAAGATGGCCACGGAGCTCATCGACGAAGCGATCGAGGCGCTGGGCACGGGAATCGCCTCGGCGATCAATCTGCTCGACGTCGAGGCGGTGGTGATCGGCGGCGGGCTTGGCGTCAGGTTCGGCCAGCCGTTTGCCGACCGGATCGCGAAGGCAATGCAGCCCCACCTGTTCAACGACGAGCACCCGCCGAACGTCTCTATGGCGGCGCTCGGCGATCTCGGCGGCGCAGTCGGGGCGGCACTGCTTGCGCGACAGACGCGACGGTAGCGTTAGCCCCAGGATAAAGGTTGCTTGCCGGTTGACGGTTCGGCCTTGGCAGGTACGTGCCACATTTGGCAGGATTGCGTCGAGGCGCCCATGGATTGGGGGAGGGAAAACGCAGGAGAGCGCATCAAACCGGCCCGGAACGCCCAGGAGGAGAGAGGATGAATGCCTGCGAGGTCGAGTGCTGAGCCGGCGGTAGGCCGGACCAGTCTCGTTGCGAGGGTGGCCGCCGGAGGGGCTCTGGTCGCTGTCGTCGTGCTCATCGTCCTCGTTCTGTTCGAGGGCGGGTCCTCGTACACCCTGAAGGCAGACTTCCAGAACGCCAGCGGCCTGGTTCCCGGCAACCTCGTCCTGATCGGGCCGGCCACGGTCGGCTCCGTGCAGTCGATCACGCTGACGCCCGATGGACAGGCGCAGGTGAGCATGGGCTTGAATTCGGGCGTCGGCGAGATGCCCCAGGGCACCGTGGCCAAGGTCTACGAGAACTCGCTGTCGGGCATCGCCAACAAGTACGTCGTGCTCGAGCCGGGCTCGAGCGCGTTTAAGATTCCCAACGGAGGCCTGATCACGGCTGAGAACACGCAGTCTCAGGTCAGCCTCGACCAGCTGTTCGACACGCTCGATCCGCTGACACGGATCGGGCTGCGACAGTTCATCCAGGGCGAGGCGGCCAGCATCGAGGGCCGCGCGCACGCGGGCAACCGAACTCTCAAGTACCTGGCCCCGGGGCTGTACAGCACGAGCCAGGTCACGGCCGAACTGAGCCGCTCAGAGCCCGAGTTCGATGACCTGTTGGTGCAGGGCGCCAAGGCGCTGCAACTCCTCGGCTCGCGCACTGCGCAGTTGACGCAGCTGGTGGCCAACACCAACTCGACGATGTCGGCGATCGCCAGCCAGAGCCAGGCCCTCGAGCAGACGCTGTCGCTGGCGCCACCGGCGCTCAACCACTCGACCCAGACCTTCGCCGGCCTGCGAAGCACGCTCGACGTGCTGACGCCGCTCGTCCGTGAGTCGATTCCCGCCAACCGCCACCTGACGGAATTCCTCAGCGCGCTGCACCAGCTGACGGTTCTCTCGATCCCCACCGTCGCGAGCCTCAACGCGCTGATCCGCAATCCCTCCGGCGGTGGCGATCTGATCTCGCTGCTCCAGGCGACGCCGTCCCTGGCCCGCCTGGCCGCGGCGGCGTTCCCTCGCATGATCAAGGAGTTCACCGACTCGCAGCCGCAGGTCGATTACTTCCGCGAGTACACCCCCGACGTTGTCGCCGCGCTCACCAACCTGGGGCAGATCGGCGGCTACTACGACGCCAACGGTCACTACGCGCGGACCCAGCCGTGGTTCGGGGCATTTGGCCTGAACGCGGCCAACGAGCTCACCAACCGGTTCCCGTCGCAGCGCTACGACGGCCTCCAAAACGTCCACCAACGCTGCCCGGGTGGTGCCATGCAGCCGACTCCGGACGGCTCCTCGCCGGTGGGGGTCCCGGGGTGCAACAAGGCCAACACGCCACCTGGACCATGAGACGGCTCGCGACCATCGGAGCTGCGTTCATCGTGGCGATCGTGGCCATAGCGGTGGCCAGCAGCTCCTCGCAGGGCAGCGGCAAGACCTACAACGTCCGCGCGATCTTCGACGATGCCGCCTTCGCGGTGCCCGGCGAGGACGTCAGGATCGCCGGAGCCCCCGTCGGGTCGATCCAATCCCTCGACGTCACGGCGGACAAGAAGGCTGCGGTGACGCTGGCGATCAACGACGCCGACTTCACGCCCTTCTACGCCAACGCCCACTGCGCCATCCGCCCCCAGTCACTGATCGGGGAGAAGTACGTCGACTGCACGCCCGGGTCATCGAGTCAACCTCCGTTGCACAAGATCACCAGCGGTCCGGGCGAGGGCACGTACTACCTCCCGATCGCCCGCACCAGCTCGCCGGTCGACTCGGACATCGTCCAGGACATCTCGCAGGAGTCGATCCGCCAGAGATTCGCGCTGATCCTCGACGAGCTCGGTACGGGGCTGGCGGCGAGGGGCTCGGACCTGAATGCGGTGATCCGCCGCGCCAACCCTGCGCTCGGGCAGACGGACAAGGTAGTGAAGATCCTCGCGCATGAGAACAAACTGCTGGCGCAGCTGGCCACCGACTCGAACACCGTCCTCGCCCCGCTGGCGCGCGCGAAGCACGAGCTGTCGGACTTCGTCGTTCAGGCCAACACGACGTCGGTGGCGAGCGCCGCGCGTGCGGCCGACATCTCCCGCTCGTTCCAGCTGTTGCCGGAGTTCCTGCGTCAGCTCCGGCCGCTCCTCGCCGACCTCGGGCAGCTGGCCGACCAGGGCACGCCGCTGATGAATGAGCTGGGCACGAGCGCCAGCGATCTGGCGCGGGAGTTCCAGACTTTGGCCCCGTTCGCCAGAGCCGCGCGGCCGGCCCTGATCGAGCTCGGCAATTCGTCGGCCCAGTCGCAGCCCGCCCTGGTGGCCACCGAGCCGCTGGCCAGGCAGCTGCTGAATCTGGGTACCCATGCCGAGCCAACGGCGAAGCTGCTCGACACCCTGACCTCGAGCCTGAACAACACCGGCGCCATCGAGTATCTGATGTCGCTGCTGTATTACGGGGTAGGTGCCACGAACACGTTTGACAGCCTGGGGCACTTCGCGCGCGCCGAGCCGCAGATCGGAGGGTGTGCCTACTACGCCAAGCGTCCGGTGCTGGGCTGCTCGGCCCACTTCTTCGGCGGAGGTTTTGCCGCCGACACGGCCCGGTCGGCTCCCATCGCCGACCTGGCCAAGGCACCGCCCGCCGCCAGGGCGAAGGTCGCGCACGTGGCCAGGTCGGCCGTGGCGAAGGTCAAGCCGCGCAACAAGCGTGACCTGCAGGGCCTCCTCGGCTACCTGATCGGACGCCAGCAATGAACGGACGGACGCGGCGTGAGCCGGGGATGCTGAGCAACCCGATCCTGATCGGCGCCCTCACCGTGCTCGCCACGATCGTTGCCGTCGCGCTTGCCTACCAGGCCAACAATGGGCTGCCGTTCGTGCCCAAGTACACGCTGCATGTCCAGATCGCCGATGCCAGCGAGTTGACCCACGGCGCCGAGGTGCACGTCGGCGGCGCGCTGGTCGGCCTGATCGACACGATCAGCGCGGCGCCTGGTTCCAATGGGCAACCGATCGCCGTGCTCAACCTGAAGCTCGACAAGGTGGTCGAGCCGCTGCCCGTGAACTCGACGTTCGACGTGCGCCTGAAGGGCGCCATCGGGCTGAAGTACCTGCAGATCACGCCCGGCAACTCCAAGCAGACCTATCCCGACAACGCGACGGTTCCGCTCACCCGCAGCACGTCCGAGGTCGACCTGGGTCAGGTTCTCTCGATGTTCGATCCGGCAACTCGGAAGGGCATCCAGGACTCGACCGTCGGCTTCAGCGACGCCCTGGCGAGTCGCGGCGCCGACATCAACAACGCGATCGGCGCGTTCCTCCCGCTGGTCCGTGACCTCGGTCCGGTGGCGAGGAACCTGGCCTCCCGCAAGACGGACCTCGGCGGCTTCTTCCGCGGGCTCGAATCGTTCTCCAGCGCGCTGACGCCCGTTGCGCAGCAGCAGGCCGACCTGTACATCAACCTCGACACCACGTTTCGGGCGCTTGCGCCCGTCGCCGTCCCGTTCCTCCAGGACTGGATCTCGCAGACGCCGCCCACGTTCGGCACGGTCATCGCCGACAGTCCGAGCGAACAGTCGTTCCTGACCGATACCGCTCAGTTGTTCAAGGACCTTCGCCCGGCCGTGGCCCTGGTGCCAGCCAGCGCGCGGGTGCTGTCCGAGGCCTTCGTCGCCGGCGCCAACAACCTCCCGGGCACCAAGGAGCTCGACGAGCGCCTGCTGAGCCTGTCCAAGAGCCTCGAGAAGTTCGGGCAGACACCGGCCGTCCAAGGCGGTCTCGATCGCCTCACCCTGACGGTCAAGGTGCTGCGGCCGCCGCTGTCATTCCTGACCCCGATGCAGGCGACGTGCAACTACGTGTCGCTGTTCCTGCGCAACACGGGGAGCTCGTTGGCAGAGCCGTTCGGCAACGGTACGGCGCTGCGCTTCGACGTGGTGGTCATCGATGACGTGCTGGGCGGCGAGGCGGTTCCGTCGCAGCGGCCGTACTTGACGGAGAACACGAGCAGCAACAACGAGCACGGGGCGCTGCACGTGGACCCATACCCCAACACGGCCTCGCCCGGGCAGACGCGCGAATGCTCGGCTGGCAATGAGCGCTATGCGCCGCCGGCCCGGATTGGCAACCCCCCGGGCAATGTCGGCGTGCACACCGAGAAGACGACGAGGCCCAAGTGATGAGACGCCACAGGCCCCGTGTGTCGAACCTGGCCGCCGGTTTCATCGGCATCGTCGTGATAGCCATTGCCTGCTACCTCGTGTTCGGTGGCGGACTGCCGTGGGCCGGAACCCCGTTCCAGCTAAAGGCTGTGTTCACGTCACAGACCCAGCTCCACATCCCCTCGCCAGTGCGCATCGCCGGCGTCGACGTGGGCCAGGTCACCTCGGTCAGGCGCGTGCCGGGCGCCACCTCGCAGGCGGCCATGGTGACGATGAGCATCGACAAGAATGGTCTGCCCATCCACGCCGATGCGACGGCCAAGATCCGCTCCCGGATCTTCCTCGAGGGCAACTTCTACATCGAGCTGGCTCCCGGCACGCCGTCCTCGCCGACGCTCAGCTCCGGCGCCACGCTACCGGCCAGCCATACCTCGGGACCGGTGCAGCTCGATCGCGTGCTGGCGGTGCTGAACACCGACGCGCGCACGAACCTGCAGACGCTGCTGCGCGGGCTCGGCGCGGCGCTCGACACCACCGGGACGCCGTCCCAGAACGCCACGCAGGATCCGATCACCCGGGGTCTCACCGGTGGCCAGTCGCTCAACCTGTCGCTGAAGTACTCGGCCGACGCCTTCCAGGCCTCGTCGATGGTCAACCAGGCCCTCCTGGGCACCCAGCCGCATGATCTCTCTGGCGTGGTCGCGGGCAACGCACACGTGTTCCGGGGCCTGGCATCGGCGGGCGATTCGCTGTCGGGCTTCGTGACGACGTTCAACGCCACGATGGCGGCGCTCTCGGCGCGCCAGACCGAACTGGCCCAGACGATCTCACTGCTGCCGCCGCTGCTCCAGATAACCCAGACCTCAGACAGCGCCCTCGACGCCTCATTCGGGCCGACCAAGGCCTTCGCCCGCGCCCTGCTGCCGGGTACTCGAGAGCTCGGCCCGACGATCGCCGCAGGTCTGCCCTGGATAGCTCAGGCAAGCGCGCTGATGTCACCCAGCGAGCTGGGCGGGCTGGTCAAGTTCCTCACCCCCGCCGTCCAGAACACGGGGGAGTCGATCCCGGCCACTGAGGCGCTGATCAAGCAGGCCGACCTGCTCAGCCGGTGCTTTGACCACAACATCGTGCCCACCGGCAACCAGGTGATCTCGGATCCGCCGACCGGGACCGGCCAGCCGGTCTATCGTGAGCTGTTCCAGAGCGCGGTCGGCCTGGCCGGCGCGGCGCAGAACTTCGACGGCAACGGGCGCTACATCCGCAGCAACGCTGGAGGGGGTGGGATCCGCGTGCGGACGCCGGTGCTCGAAGGGGGCGGCGGCCCGGCCTACGGCAACGTGGTGGTGCCGGTCCTCGGGACCCGACCGGCATTCGCCGGCGCACCGCCACCGCTCCGGCGCGATGTGGCCTGCTACCGCAATCCGGTGCCGTCGCTCAACAGCGCCAAGACGGGACCCGGCCCGTGAAACGCGCGATCCTCGTCCACCGCCGGGACTTCGCCGCGATCGTCGCTCTGGTCATCGCCGCCGTAGCCGTCGTCGTCTACATCCTCGAACACCAACCCTCGTTCACCCTGGGCAAGAGCTACTACACGGTCCGCGCCCAGTTCGCCGACGCGGCGGCCGTCACGGCCGGCCAGGGACAGTCGGTCGATGTGGCCGGCGTACAGGTGGGCCAGGTCGGTGGCGTGAGCCTGCAGGGCGGCCGCGCCGTCGTGACGATGAACATCTACAAGAAGTACGAGCCGATCTACCGCAACGCCACCGTGCTGCTGCGCCCGCGGACCCCACTGAAGGACATGTATCTGTCGCTGGACCCGGGGACCAAATCGGCCGGACCCATCGCCCCGAACGGAATGCTGCCGGTGGCCAACACGCAGCCCGCCATCGACGTCGACCAGATCCTCGCCTCGCTCGACTCCGACACGCGCAACTACCTGCTCCTGCTCCTGGCCGGAGGGGCCCAGCTGTTCCACAATGGCAGCGCCACCGGCCCAGCTCCCAGCCCGCAGGCCGTGGCCAGCCTGCGCGGCACCTTCCAGCGCTTTGCGCCGCTGAACCGCGACACCGTCACGTTCACCAAGCTCCTCAAGACCCGGACCCAGGACATCCGCCACTCGATCCACAACCTGCAGGAGGTGACCCACGCGCTGGGTTCGGTCGAGGGGACTCTGACCTCGTTGATCAAATCCTCGAACACCAACTTCGCCGCCATCTCCTCGCAGGACGCCAACCTCGAGCAGGGCCTGTCGTTGTTCCCCGGCACGCTTCAGCAGGCGACGACAACGCTGGGCAAGGTCCAGTCGTTCGCCAACGCCAGCACCCCGGCACTGAGGAAGCTGCTGCCGTTCGCGCACGCGCTAGGGCCGGCGCTGGCGGCCGCGCACCCGCTCTTTCAGGACACCACCTCGGTGATCCGCGACCAGCTGCGGCCATACTCGGTGGCGGTTCAGCCGCTGGCCAAGATCCTCGCCCCGGCGGCGGCCAAGCTGAACGTCGCCACGCCGCCGCTGACGCGGTCGGTCAAGGTTCTCAACGCGCTGTTCAACACGCTGGCCTACCAGCCGCACGGGCAACAGGGCTACCTGTTCTGGGGGTCTTGGCTCGGCCACATTGCCAACAGCCTGACCAGCCTGCAAGACGCTCAGGGCCCGATCGTCCGCAGCCTGTTCATGGGCACGTGCAGCGAGCTGAACCTCTTCGAGGTCGGGCTCGCCAATTCGAATCCCGCGCTTAAGCCGCTCCTGGCCCTGCTGAACGCTCCGGACTGGACCAAGATCGGCGGGAAGTTCTGCCCGCCAGTGATCCCATGAACAAGCAGGCGCCCAGTCCCGCCAAGATCCTGACCATGGTGCTGTTCGCGGCCTCGTGTATCGGGCTCCTCCTGTTCCTGTGGATCTCGTTCGGCGGCTCGGTCCCGTTCGCGCCACAGGGCTACCGGCTCGAGGCGGACTTCAACGACGCCGTTCAGCTGGCGCAGGAGTCGGACGTGCGAATCTCCGGCGTGAGCGTGGGCAGGGTTGTCTCGGTTTCGCTTGACCGCAAGCGGGGGCTGACAAAGGCCGTGATCCAGATCGACAGCCAGTACGCACCGCGCCCGGCGGATACGCGCGCCATCCTCCGCCAGAAGTCGCTGCTGGGCGAGACGTACATCGAGCTGTCGCCCGGAACGGAGAACGGACCCAAACTGCCCGACGGCGGCACGTTGCCACCGGGACAGATCGCTCCCACGGTGCAGCTCGATCAGATCCTGTCCACGTTCGACGCGGCGACGCGGCGAGCGTTCTCGACCTGGATGGAGCAAGACGGGATCGCGCTGACGGGTCGCGGCGAGGACCTCAACGCCGCCTTCGCCTACCTGTATCCCTTCGCGACCAACATCGACCGGGTGCTGAGCGTCTTGAACCGCGATGACGCCAATACGAGCACGCTGCTGCGCGAGGGAGGGCAGGTGTTCGGAGCGCTGTCCAGCTCGCCCGCCCAGCTCCAGGGCCTGGTGCGCAACTCGCGCGCCGTGTTCGCCTCGACCGCGGCGCGCGACGTGGCCCTGGCCGACACGATCCGCGCCCTACCTGGATTCACAGTCGCCACGCGCCTGACGGTGGACCGCGTCCACCAGTTCGCGGCCCTGGCCAAGCCGCTCATCGACGAGCTGCGCCCCGCCGCCGTGCAACTGGCGCCAACCCTGCAGGAGACCACTATCTTTGGCCCCGAGCTGAAGACCCTGCTCATCAACCTCGCGCCGCTGACCGCGGCGTCGAAGACGGGGGTGCCGGCGCTGGAGCGCTTTCTCGACGCGAGCGTTCCGTGGCTGGCGGGACTGAAACCATATCTCGGTAACTTCGTGCCGATCTTCACCTACATCAACGACTACCGCCGCGAGATCGCCGCGTTCTTCGCCAACAGCACGGCGACCACGCAGGCCACGGCTCAGAACATCTCGCAGACCGAGCTGCTTCACTACCTGCGGATCTCAAACCCTGTCAACCCGGAAACGCTGACCGGGTACGCGCGCCGGCTTGAGAGCAACCGCGGCAACCCGTACATGGCGCCGGGCGGCTACGAGCAATTGCTGCACGGACTCTCGGTCTTCGGCGAGTATCTGTGCACGGCCCAACCTCAACCTAACATCGGCCCGACGATACCGGCTAACCTAATGTCGATACTCAAGGACGTGTATTACACATCGAAGCCGGGTGGTCCCGTGTGCAAGGGGCAGGGCCCGCTCGGAGAGAAGACCACGGGACAGCATCATGGCTTCCCGACCCTCAAGCCCCTGCCATGAGCATCGGCCGGCGCTGCTCGCAACCAAAAGACCGTCCCAGCCTAAGGAGGAAGACATTGAGACGGAAACTCCTGATCATCACGGCGCTGTGCCTGTTCGTGGGCGCCGGGGCCGCTTTCGCGGCCACCAGCGTAAACACGTACAAAGGCACCAACCTGAGCTTCACGCACGGCTCCGGTAGCGCGAAGAAGCCGGTTCCGGTCGGCCACACAGAGTTGATTCAGGCGCAGAACAAGGATTCGACCAAGGCGTCAGCGCCGCTGAAGAGGATCGTGTTCAGGATCTACGGCGTGAAGTCGAACGCCAAGTACTTCCCGACCTGCAGCGCCACGAAGATGGAAGCGCTGAAGTCGGACTCCTTCTGTCCCAAGAAGTCCAAGTTCGCGACCGGCGTGTTGCACGCCTGGCTCGGCAACGCCGCCTTGTCGTTTCCTCGCGTCCCCTGCAAAGCGCATTTGGACGTGTTTAGCGCCAATAAGAAGGGGAAACTGTGGTTCTTCTTCACCACCCGTTCCGGGGCACAGTGCGCCGGACTGCTGACCGGCGCGACGCCGCCTTACGCTGGCTTCGTTACGCAGCAAGGCAAGTACCAGGTCACCACGGTCCCGCTCCCCCCGTCTACCAACACGAGGGTGAATGGTGTGACGGGTTTCTACGGCTCGCTGATCAAGCAGACCCTGCAGTGGCTCAAGGTCACCACGAGGGTGAAAGGCAAGACGGTCGGCAACAACGTGTCGTTCGGCTGCCTGCACGGCAAGCGCCCGTGGTCGGTCACGTACACAGCCACGACCAACGGCCACGACAGGCAGGTCTCGACGGTCAAGGGTTCGGCCAAGTGCTGATGCCCTGAGCCTCGGCAAACCTGCTGAGGCCCCGTGGTTTCGCCTCCGGCGTCGCTTCTGCACAGGGCGGCGCCGGAGGTCTTAACAGCCCTACACGACCTCCAAGCGCTCGGCGCGCTGGGCCTCGCGCTCGGATTCCGAAAGCATCTGGATGAACAGCACGACGAGGGCGATCCCCATCACAATCGACTGCTCGAGGGCCATCAGAAGCCCAGCCATGTTCTGGTCCTCACGCGGGCTGAGACCCCAGTAGTGGGGGTGGTGGGCGTAGAAGGGATAGATCGCCGTGGGCGCGAAGGCGAGCACGATCCCGAGCGCGCCGACTAGCAGCTTGGTGCTGCTCATATACAGAATCGGGCCCATCCCGCCGAGGCGCATGCGCCCGCGGATGGGCGAGAGCACGTGCCACCAGTACAGCGCTCCGGCCACCGCGAAGCAGACGTGCTCCAGTGCGTGGACTGCACTGTGGCGAAGGGCCAGGTCGTACATGGCTGGGACATGCCAGAGCCACATGAAGCCGACGTAGGCAGCCACCGCGAACACGGGATGGGCCAGGAACCCCGCCTTCTGTTCGACGATCTGCAGCCGGCGGGTGGCCGGCCGCAGCAGGACCTTGGTCAGCCCCAGGATGAGCAGGATCGGGGCGATGTCGAGGATCAGGATGTGCTGGAGCATGTGCATCAGCATCAGCTGATCGCCGAGCCCGTCGATCGGCGAGACCAGCGCGGCGAGGATCGCCGCCAGCCCGCCGCCGAACAGCAGCAGGCGTCCCACTCCCGGGGGATGGCGCTCGTCGGTGGCGCGCGCACGGCGCCACGCCTTCGCGTACAGGAGGGCCAGCGCCAGGACGCCGACCAGGACGGTCGGCTCGAGCGACCATGTGATCGTCGGATCCACGAAACGAGGATTCTGACAATCGACAAACGGGCAGTCGAGGATTAGTCTGAGGACTTAACGCATATCCATCCTTCGAGCAAGGAGGTCGGCCGATGCGCATCGAGGTCAAAGGCCGCAATCTGCCCGTATCAGAGGACCTGCGGGAGCATGTCGACAAGCGCTTCCGGAAGGTTTCTCGGCAGGTATCGGAGCTGGCCGAGCTCGAGGTCGAGGTGTTCGAAGAGCGCAACCCGGCCATCGCCGATTCGCAGGTCGCGGAGGCCACGCTTCACCTCAAGGGCGTCACGCTGCGGGCGCGGGACGCATCGCCCGACATCGTCCATTCGATCAACCTGTGCGCGGAGGAGCTCGCGGTCCAGGTCAAGCGCCACCGCGACAAGCGGCGCAAACGCCGGGAATCCCGGGCCGCGGCGTCGGACGTGCCCGACCCGTCCGGCTCGGACGTGCCCGACCCGTCCGGCTCGGACGTGCCCGACCCGTCCGGCTCGGACGTGCCCGACCCGTCCGGCTCGGACGTGCCCGACCCGTCCGGCTCGGACGTGCCCGACCCGGGCTCGGGCTCGGGCACCCCCATCACGGGGGATGTCTCGCCGGCGGCGTAGGCTTAGCGACGATGAGGGGGACGAGGCTTTGGGGCGCGGTGGTGGTGGCTGTGCTGGTACTGGCCGCATCGGCCGCCGCGGCCGTCGCTACGCCCAATCTCCGGGTTCGCGGCCGCCAGCTCGTCGACGGCGCTGGACGTGGGCACACGGTGCAGCTGCGAGGCGTCAACCGCTCGGGTCTCGAGTACGCGTGCATTCAGGGCTGGGGCTTCTTCGACAGTCCGCATCCGGATCAGATCGACGATGCGTCGATGATCGCCGCCATGAAGACCTGGGACATCAATGCCGTCCGCGTGCCTCTCAACGAGGATTGCTGGCTCGGCATCAACGCCTCGCCCCAGTACTCGGGCGCCGCCTACCGTCGGATCGTGCGCCGCTACGTCAACGCGTTGCACGCCGCGCGGCTGTACGTGATCCTCGATCTGCACTGGGCCGCCCCCGGCTCCCATCCGGCCACGGGCCAGATCCCGATGGCCGACGCCGATCACGCCCCGGCCTTCTGGCGCTCGGTGGCCAAGACGTTCAAATCCGACCACGCGCTCATCTTTGACCTGTTCAACGAGCCTTACGGGATCTCGTGGTCGTGCTGGCGCTCGGGCTGCCGGGCGCCGGCGGCCAGCGGACGACCGAGCTATCGCGCGGCCGGGATGCAGCAGCTGGTCGACGCGGTGAGATCGACCGGGGCCCGCCAGCCTCTGCTTCTCGGCGGGACCGATTGGGCCGGCGATCTGAGCGGCTGGCTCGGCCACGAGCCCCACGACCCGGCTCACGGCCTGCTCGCTTCGGAGCACAACTATGGTGTCCTCGGGCCCTGCATGGCGGCGTGTCGCGGGGCGGTCGCGGCCACGCATCGACGCGTGCCCGTGGTGTTCGGCGAGTTGGGGGAGACCGACTGCCGTCACACCTACATCGACCGGATGATGCGCTTTGCCGATCGTCGCGGGATCAGCTATCTCGGCTGGGCCTGGAACGCGGTCTCGGGGAGCGCCGGCTGCGATAGCGAGCCATCTCTGATCACCAACTATCGCGGCACACCGACCGACTACGGGGTCGGATTCAGGGACCATTTCCGCGCTCTCGGGGTGCCCCACAGGCCGTTTTAGGCGCCGGCTTACGTGCCGATAAACGCTCTACAAACGGCCCCCAACCCACTGCTACGCTAACCAAATGTCCTTCCTGGACCGCGCGCTTCGCATGGGCGAAGCCAAGAAGTTCAAGACATATGAGCAGAGGGTCGGACGCATCAATGCGTTCGAACCGGAGCTCGAGCACTACACCGACGCCGATCTGCGCGAGGCGGCCGACCATCTACGCGAGCGCGGACGGTCGGGCGAGAGCCTCGAAGACCTGCTCTACGAGTGCTTCGCGCTGGTCCGGGAAGCCGGCAGGCGCTCGATGGGCATGCGTCACTTCGACGTCCAGCTCATCGGCGGGATGGTGCTCCACGACGGCGCCATCGCCGAGATGAAGACCGGCGAGGGCAAGACGCTGACCGCCACTCTGCCCGTCGTGCTCAACTCGCTCGGCGGCCGCGGCGTCCACCTCGTCACGGTCAACGACTATCTGGCCCGACGCGACGCCATGTGGATGAAGCCGATCTACGACATGCTTGGGGTCACCGTCGGCGTGCTCCAGAACATGCAGCCATATGAGGAGAAGCGCGACGCCTACGCCGCCGATGTGACCTACGGGACGAACTCCGAGTTCGGCTTTGACTACCTGCGCGACAACATGGCCACCTCGCTGGAGGAGAAGGTCCAGCACGGCGGTCGGCCCAAGCCCGAGGAGGGCAAGTCCCCGTACCACACGTACGCGATCGTCGATGAGGTCGACAACATCCTGGTCGACGAGGCTAGGACGCCACTGATCATTTCTGGCGCCCCCGAGCAGGCAGCTGACCTGTACGCCAAGTTCGCGCGGCTGGCGCCGCAGCTGAAGCCGGGCAAGACCCCGGACGGCATGGACCCGCGGATGAAGAAGGAGTTCGTGGCCGACTTCGACTACGAGTTCGACGAGAAGTACAAGACGATCTCGATCACCGAGCGTGGCGTGGCCAAGAGCGAGCGTTTCCTCGGTATCGACCACCTGTATCGCGCCGAGAACGGCCATCTGGTCAACCACCTGATCCAGTCGCTGAAGGCCGAGTCGCTGTACAAGCGCGACGTCGACTACGCCGTGGTCGACGGCGAGGTCAAGATCATCGACGAGTTCACAGGTCGCATCCTCGAGGGCCGGCGCTGGTCCGAGGGCCTGCACCAGGCCGTGGAGGCCAAGGAGCGCGTTCGGGTTCAGGAGGAGAACCAGACGCTGGCCACGGTCACGCTGCAGAACTACTTCCGCATGTACGACAAGCTCGCCGGCATGACCGGAACGGCGCTGACCGAGGCGACCGAGTTCATGAAGATCTACGAGCTGCCGGTGGTCCAGGTCCCCACCAACCGCCCAATGATCCGCGCCGACCGCAACGACCAGGTTTACAAGACCAAGGACGGCAAGTGGGACGCGGTCCTGCGCGAGATCGAGGAGCGCAACAAGAATGGCCAGCCCGTCCTGGTGGGCACGATCTCGGTCGAGGTCTCCGAGCTGCTCTCCGACAACCTGACGCGCAAGGGGATCAAGCACACGGTGCTCAATGCCAAGCCCGAGCACGCCGAGCGCGAGGGCGAGACGATCGCCGAGGCCGGTGCTCCGGGAGCCGTCACGATCGCCACCAACATGGCCGGTCGCGGGGTCGACATCAAGCTCGGAGGCAACGCCGAGCACCTGACTCAGATAGAGATGGCCAAGCTCGGCCTCCAACCGGACATGCCCGACTATGACGAGCACTACGCCACCGCACTGCCCACGATCGAGGCGCGAGTCGAGGACCTACGCGAGCAGGTGCTCGAGGCCGGCGGCCTGTTCATCCTTGGCACGGAGCGCCACGAGTCGCGGCGCATCGACAACCAGCTTCGTGGCCGTTCAGGCCGTCAGGGCGACCCGGGCGAGTCGCGCTTCTTCCTCTCCGCCCAGGACGACCTCGTGCGGCTGTTCGCCGGCGAGCGGATCTACAAGATCCTCGACCGGCTGGGCACGACCGACGACGAGGGCCACGAGGAGCCGATCGAGGCCGGGATGCTGTCCAAGCAGATCGAGAAGGCGCAGAAGAAGGTCGAGGAGCAGCACTTCCTCATGCGCAAGCACACGCTCGAGTACGACGATGTGCTCAACCAGCAGCGCGAGGTGATCTACACCTACCGCGACGAGGTGCTCGAGGGGCGCGACATGGGCGACGCCGCCCGCGAGGAGCTCGCCGGCCTGATCGAGCGCCTGGTGCAGGAGTACACGGCCGGCGACTTCGTCGAGGACTGGGATGTCGAGGGCCTGCTGCGCCGCATCGAGGAGATCTTCACTCCGAGCGCCCGGATCTCGAGCATCGACCCGCGTACCGTCGATCGCGACCTGCTGACCACCGAGCTCCAGGAGGAGGCGCTGGCGCAGTACGAGCACCGCGAGCATGAGCTCGGGGAAGAGCTGATGCGCGCCCTGGAGCGGTTCCTCCTGCTCCAGATCATCGATCAGCGCTGGCGCGAGCACCTCTACGACATGGACTACCTGCGCGAGGGCATCCACCTCCGCGGCTTTGCTCAGATCGAGCCGCTGGTGGCCTACAAGAACGAGGCCTTCGAGCTGTTCCGCGACCTGATGAACAGCGTGTGGGGAGACTTCGCGCGGATGATCTTCCACGTCGAGGTGACGATCGAGGGCGACGGCGGCGGACCGCCCGTGCCCCCACCGAGACGGCCTAGCGCGAGCTCGAGCTCCTCGACCGGGAGCCGCAACGTCACCTACTCAGGCGGCAGTGTGGCTCAGCCGAGTGCCCTGGCCATGGCTGCGGCGGGCGCCGGCGCGGCAGAGGGCTACACCGACGAGGATCCGCCGCCGCTGCCGGTGGTCGAGCAGCGGCGCGTCGACGAGACCGAGCAGCTGGGGCGCAACGACCCGTGCTGGTGCGGGTCGGGCAAGAAGTTCAAGAAGTGCCACGGCGCATGAGCGCGACGCGAAAAGCGCTGCTAACGCGCAGATTGCGCAGCGGCTCTAGCCGCCGTTGTCAACGCTTTGTCAACGCGAATCGCTCGCGAGCGGAGCGGCGACGGCATCTGCAGCGATCGCGCGCTCGTCGGCAGCAGATGCGCGTACGTGGCGAGCATCGTTTCGGGGCGATCCCCGAGTCGCGCAGCGACGACATGCAGCGGCACGCGCGCCTCCAGCGCGAGCGTCGCGGCAGGTGCCGGAGGACGTGAATGCTGCCGACCGGGACGCCAGCAGCCTTGCGGCGGACGATGAACCGATTCGAGAGGGCGTTCGGGTGGATCGGGCGACCCAGCTCGTTCTGCGAACACGAGGTCACTGTGCTCGTAGGCGTCGCCAGCGAGTGACTGCTCGACGAGCTGCCGTTCGCGGTGCTCGCGCAGCGACTCAACGGTCACGCTGTCGAGCGTGATCGTCCGTCGCGAGCGCTTTGACTTAGGCGAGCCGAACGTGACGCCACCCGGCGTGGGCAGGAGCTGCTGTTCGACGCGAAGCGACGCGGACTCGAGGTCGACGTCTTGCCATCTGACCCCGAGCAGCTCGCCACGACGCATCCCGCTCGTGGCGGCGAGCCGCCACAGCGGCCGCCGAGGCGGTCGTGCTCGACGTGCGCAAGAAATCGCCTCAGCTCGCCGGCGGTCCACGCGGTAACGCGCGTCTGACCGGCGCGCGGCGATTTGACTCTCGCCGCGGGGTTCCGCGTGATCTTCTCCCACGCTACCGCGTCGTTCAGTGCGCGCCGGAGCACCGCATGGATCACTGACCGTGATGCGACCGCGAGTCCCCGACAGTTGCCGTCCGTGTGCTGGCACTTCGGGTCGCCGCACCGCTCGAGCTCGGCCAGAGCGCGAGCACGTGATCCGGCGCTAGATGCCGCAGGGGGATCTGGCCGATTGGTCGCGGCGCGAGCTGCCCTTGATCGTTTGCCGGTAGCGGCGCGCGGTCAGGGGCTTTACGTTCGGCGCGGCTGCGTGCAGCCAGGAGCGCAGGAACGTGGCGAGCGGCTCAGCGGACGGCTCGACGTAGGTACCAGCGTTGACGCTGCTGATCGTCTCGTTGAGGAACGCCTGAGCGTCCTTCTGACGCGCGAACCCGCCTTTGGAACGCTGCCGGCGTTCGCCCGTGCAGGGGTGGTAACGAACCAGTAGGCCGTCCAGCTCGAGCCTCGCTTGCGGGTTGAGCCTCTCATCAGTTCCGCTCCTCGTCGTCGGGTTCTTGTTCCTGGGTGCTCACGATGAGCGGGGCGTGCTTCAGCCATTCGGCGAGCGCGCCGTTCGCTGCTGTGAACTCTGTTTCGGGACCGCTGTCCAGTAGAGGCGCGGATCCTGCAGGCCGAGCGGCCGGTTCCGCACGGATCCATGCGCGCACCTCGTACGGTGACGCCAACAGGTCGGGACCGATCTGGATTGGCTCGTCGGAGTCGGTCGGGACGAATAGATGTACCGGCGCGACGTGCAGCGCTTGTGCGTACTGGAACGCCTCGACCAGCGATAGCTCGCGGGTGCCGTTCTCGACCTTGGCGACGGCGGTGCGGTCAGTGTGCGCGCCAAGGTGGTTGAGCCGATCAGCGAGGCCCTGCTGCGTCATGCCGCGCTGCAGCCGGAGTTCTCGAATGCGCTCGATGGTGGTATCTCGGAAGGTCTTCATATGTGCGAATATAGCACATAATCGTTCGCTCTACTTGCATCCCTGTGCGCTTTGACCTATGGTGGTCGCTATGAGCGATTTGAGCACGCAGGTGATCGACGAACGCACAGAGAGGCTCTTGACTGTCCATGAAGTGGCCGACTGGCTTGGCCTCACCGCAGGAACGCTCCGCTACTGGCGCCATGTGCATCGTGGGCCGCGTTCGCTGAGCGTTGGCGGCGCCGTCCGGTATCGGGCGAGCGACGTCGAGGCTTGGCTCGAACTCGGAGCGAAGCAGGGCGACCGATGACTGATTCGACGGTGCTCACGGTCGAGGAGACTGCCAAGTTGTTGCGCATCGGCCGCTCCGCTGCCTACGAAGCTGTGCGGCGCGGCGAGTTGCCGGCGATCCGGCTAGGGCGCACTCTCCGCGTCCCGCGCCACCGCTTAGAAGCGATGGTCGGACCCCTATCAAATGGCGACGGCCCGGGTGCCAACCGGGCCGAGCGCGAAGACGCGAGAGACGGCTCGCATGGATCAGCCTACCCCACCTAGCAGCAGACGCGGGTGGCGCAGAGCACCGCGACCAATCGCGGATGTGCTCAGCGACTTCGTGGACGAGCTCGCGGAAGGGCCTTATCAGCGCGGCTTTAGCGACGGCTATCTCGCCGGTGCCCGCTCGGCCGTGCGAGCGACATATCTCGCCCCCGGCACCTGCCCGAGCCTGGAGGAGAAGGCAGCGTGACGGATTCGACCCCGAGCGTGTCGAAGCGGCTCTCGGACCGCCGATGACGCTCCCCAACGCACCGCACACCCGGACGTGGAGCTGTCCACTCTGCCGAGTGGGCCGGACAGCTTGCTGCTATGCGATGACGGCCAGGTGCATTGCACGCTTGGTCACTCCCAGGAGCAGATCGTCGCGGCGATCGAAGTCCTGCACGACGCTCGCGAGGTAGTCGAGAACTACGCATGGCTCAATTGGGAGATCTCGTGAGCGAACTGCTGACCGCGGCGATGCGCTACGCGGGGCGCGGGTGGCCTGTCCTCCCGCTGCACACGGCCGCGGACGGGCGGTGCTCATGCGGCGAGCAGCGCTGCACGAGTCTCGCGAAACATCCGCGCACTCGGCACGGGTTGCGGGACGCGACCACGCGGGGCGAGACGATTCGCGTGTGGTGGCTGCAGCTGCCCAGCAACGTCGGTATCAACCGGCGCCGAATCAGGACTCGTTGTGCTCGACGTCGACGGCGAGGAGGGCGCCGCGTCGCTGCGGGCGCTCGAGCGCGAGCATGGCTTTTTGCCGCGCACCGCGAGCGTGGTCACACCGCGCGGCGGATCTCATTTCTACTTTCGCCATCCCGGTGTCAACGTGCCGAACGACGCCGGCAAGCTCGGCGTCGGGCTCGACGTCCGCGGCGAGAACGGCTACATCGCCGCTCCACCATCCGTAGGAGTGAATGGGCGCCGCTACGAGCCGGACGAGCGAGCGCCCCTGGCGGAGATGCCGGGATGGCTGCTTGAGCTACTCAGGACGCCGGAGAACACGATTCGCCGAGCACCTCCGAGCGAATGGATCGCGATCGTGCGCGACGGGCTCAGCGAGGGCCAGCGCAACGACGGGCTTACGCGGTTGGTCGGCCACTTGCTGCGTCGCTATGTCGACGTGGACTTGGTCGCGGAGATCGCCCAATTGGTCAATAGCCGGTGCAGGCCACCGCTCGACGCGGGCGAGGTCGACCGGATCGTCGACTCGGTCGCCGGGCTCGAGTTCGAGGCATACGCCACAGGGAAGCGGCATGAGCAACCGCGACGCACTCCGAGCCGAACAGACCGCCCGCAGCAACGGGCGCGGCGAAGCGGACCGCTGGAGCGTGCTGTTTGACGCCAAAGGCAACCTACTGCTGCCCGAGATCCCGAACCATGATGATGTCGCCGGTCACTGCGCGTGGCTGACCAGCGTGTTCAACCTGAACCCGGCGCATCCGATCACGTCCGGCAAGCGCGAAGATGCGCGGCCCCGAGGGTCACGTCGTACTCGCTCGCGCCGGCACGCACGGGATCCGTTTCGAGCCTGCCACGAAGATCAACGCGCCCACGAAGCTGATCGAGACGCTCAGCTGGATGATGACCGACACCGACGGCGCGGTGCTGCCGCTCAAGGCCGAGCACTGCCAACAGACTCGCACGTGGTGCGAATGCTGTGCGGCAAGCGGCGACCCTGACCGCCGAGCAGGAGGCCGAGGGGATCATCGGCACGCTGATGCACGAGTCGATCGCCGTCGAAGGCCGCTCGACCTACGGCACTCCTGGCCAGCGCTACGAAGCAGCGATCGGGCTGCGGCGCGCAGTTGACGAGGTCACGGGCAGGCCGACGAGCGCGTCGCTACCTGATCGACTCGAACACGGGCGAGATGGTGATCGCGGTATCCGACCTTCAGGACGCCGCTCGCCGCCATACCGGCTCGAGCCTTGCGCATGGCTGGCTCGACGGTCGCATGGAAGCGCTTGAGTGGACGCGGATCGAGCTCCAGGGCTACGGCCAGCCGCGTCAAGCCGGCGTGCGAGGACCGCACGCGCGAATCAACGCCTACCGCGGCCTGCTTCGACCAGGCCAGGACGACCAAGACGCGGTGAACACGTGAACACCGAAGAACACACCAACGCGCGGGGAACGGATGGTTTTACGCGCGCACGTTTAGTAGGTACTTGCGTGTTCACGTGTTCAGCTCAACCCGCCGGAGGGAGGAACGATGAGTCGACCCGTTGTGATCCGGATCGGAACCATCGGCGCACGCTCGGCGATGCCACGGCCGCCGCGGGGCAAGCCGAGCCAGAGCCAGCCGCCGCGTACTCGGTTCGGCGCGACCGCCGGCGACGCAGGCCGGAGACTATCGAATGATCGGACAGGCCCGTACAAAGTCAAAGCTACAGCGGTGTAGCATTTGCGCATGAGCACTACCACGCGCAACGATCCGCCAACACGTTTCCTGACGGTCACCGAAGCGGCAGCCAGACTCGGCGTCGCCGGCCCAACTGTTCGTCGCTGGGTTGCCGCTGGTCACCTCCGCGCCGCGCAGCCCGGCGGCGAACAGGGCGTGCTGCGGATCCCGAAACCGAACTCAAGCGACTCGCCGAAGGTCAAGGGAAATGAGCGAGCGTCCGACCGAGACTGACGCGATCCGCGCCGACGCAGAGGCTCGACTCGGTGAACTGCGCAGAGTGGCGGCCGTGCTGCGTCCCGATGCCGAAGATGCCGCCGTGATGAGCGAATTGACCGTGATCGAATCCGAGATCAGATCAGCCGAGAAGGCGTTGAGCCGATGACCGACGACAACACAACCGCGATCCCGCCGCGCAGCCGACTAGAACGCGCCGGCTGGCGCCTGTGGTCAAATGACTTTTCTGGCCGGTCGTGGCTGGCGCCGGATGGGACGCGCGCCCTGCCGCTCGAACAGGCGATCGAAGAACTCGACAAGCAGGAGGCGAGCGAATGACCTGGCAAATCCATCTGCCAGTGCGTGATCCCGGCGAGGTGGTCGACGTGAAGACGATCACCGAGCTCCCAGACCACCTTGACGGAGACGATTGCGACACCAGCCGCGAACTGCTCATCCTCGCCCAACAGGCCGCCCATCCGCAGGCAACTAGTGTCGGCGATGTCGCGGAGGTGGTCGCGAGTTTCAACGTCCCCGAGCGCAAAGAGCTGCTCGACGTGCTCCGGCATCGCGCCGGTCTGTGCTCGACCCGCGAAGCCGAGCAGCACAAGGCCTACGAACTGGCGCAACACGAACTCAAGCACCGAGTCATCTACGACGAGGAGCCGCGATGGGCGTATGGGCCGGCTGGCCAAATTGTGGATCTGAACGAGCAGGCGCGCGAGCAAGCACGAGCGCTCGACGAGGAGCGATCACGCGCTAACCGCGCCGCGCACCGGACGCGAGAGCAGCAAGTCGCGGCATCTGAGGCTCAAGAGCAGGAACGCGCCCTGGCCGAGCAGGTTCGCCGCGAGACTCCAGTCGGCTTCCCGACGCCATTCCCGACGCCGTGAGCTTCGCCGAGCGTATCGCCGCGCACGAGGCCGGGCACGCCGCGATGCTCATGGTGCTCGGCGTGGGAGTCAAAGTCGTCGACGTTGTAGGCGACGGCGGCACCTGCTTTGGCTATGTCGCCCACGACCTTCGGGTCACGGATCGCAAGACCGCGTTGCATCGGATGATGGTCATTCTCGCGGGGCCACTGGAATCCGACACCTGGGAACAGATCCCCAAGTGGCCACTACGACGCGACGCATCGCCCGACGAGGCGCTACTGGCATCTCTGGCCGACGCTGTCGGACTCACTCACGAGGACTACGACGAACTTGTGAGCAGGACGATCGACATCACGCTCTCGAACGAGTACCTGATGTTGCACACAGCGATCGTCGGCACCCTCGATTACGTGCCGCGCATCGGACCCGAACACCTCGCACAGATCGATATCGCGGTCGATCACCACTGGAGATGAACATGCAAGAAGACCAACGTGATCTGGATGCTGAGGTCGACGCGATCCTGCAACGGGAGCGGGAACGCAAGGCATCGCGTGAGGCGAAACAGAAGACCGCGGCCGACAGCGAAGCGACGCTTATCAAGTCATTGGAGCGCGCATTCGCGAAGGCTGACAAAGCGCATCGACTCGCCACCGAACGCGTCGAAGTTCGCGTGTTCGATTGCTGACGCGAGGGCGATTAGGCGCCAGGCGGCGAATCGGGCGGCACGCTCGAGTCCTCGGCCGGCGCTGGACCCTCGATCGACTCGATGTCCGCCAACTCAACCGTTGGGCTTGGTTTACGGAACGAGTCGAGGCGATGTGTCCCTTCCCGTTGGGCGAGTTGCTCGATGAACTGTTCGTGCCGTTGCCGCACGCGTTCGTTCCGCTCGCGCAAGTCTTGGTATCGCCCTCGCTCGCTTGCATCGCTCGTCGGAGACATACAGATGACGCTAGGACGGCCGCGCCGCGAAGTCATCCGGAAAGAGTGCGCAATGTGCTCCGTAGTTTTGTCGGTCACATCCGACACCGGGTCCGCAACCCAAAGGGCCTGCACCTGCGCGACTTTTCTCCTGGCCGAGCCGTTGGTGGTGTAGGGCTCACGGACGAGCCTCGGGCGGGCGACTCCTCCCCTATACCGAGCCGCCCGCCCCCCGCACCGCCGTCGCGAGCCGGATCGCGCCATCGTGACGGCCTTCGCTTCTCCCAAGATCGGGGCGACACCAAACCCACAACACCCCCGGTCGCGGTGTCGCCCCAATGCCCTAACAACGGTCCGGCACGAAAGTTGCGCGCGGCGGGCGCACATCGAGCCTCACAGCTCCTGTTCGGGCATCCAGCAACCCAAGGGAGGGTGCGTGGCGCATCGGCGGCAGGCGCAAGACCGCACGGGACGTCAATTCCGAGAAGAGGCTCGGATTTCGGACCCCGAAAATGGTTTGACCCCAAAGATGCCCCCGAACTGGGACGGTGAGTGATGGATGAGCAGCAGAACGGCGGCATGGATCCTGCGGAGCTCGCGGAGCTGCACCGGCTGGCGCGCTCGAGGCCGAAGTCGGGCCGGGGCAACTTGCGAAGCTGGGGGCGATCAGGGCCCTGGAGCGGTTGAACCGCAGGCGGCTCGACGACATTCCGCCGTGCCCGCCCGATTGGCATCCGGGCCCGGCGAAGTTCGAGCAACTCGACCGGGTGTACCTGGATGAGCATCCCGGGGTGCGTGAGCGATGGTGGCGGACGCTCTACTTCGGTTGAGGGCGGCCCCCGTCTCCGCTTCTAGCCCGAAGCGACAGCGTAGGTTGTCGCTCTGCCGGGGGTTGCCAGTGGTCGGTGGCGGGCGTGCGCTCCGTGGTGTCCGGGGGCGTGTCGCGCCCCTTTTCGCGCGACGCCCGGCCCTGTAGTCGTCGCGGCCCCGGCAGCTAGTAGGACGGTGGGTCAGCCCGACGACAACGGGTTTGGGATCTCGCTCGCCGGGCCGTCCTGCCGGCGAGCCGATGAGCAGACTGACCCAGCAGCCGGACCGTTTACCGGGGCCTGGCTTCGATGATCTCGTTGTTAGGTCCTGCTTCGCGGTGAAGCCTCTGGATCTCGAAGCCCGCCCGCTCCCAGCGGCCGATCAGATCTCGTCCGTACAGGTGAAAGAAATCTCCATCGCCCACAGTCCGAGGCCAGGCTGGGGCGTGCGGAGGAGTCTCGTAGGTATTCTCGCGCGCCCGGTCATAAGGCTCTTCGCTCACCACGAGACCATCGCTGCTGACGACCCGGCGCAGCTCCCGCATCGCTCTGGCGTCGTCGGGAACGAACGACAGTACGTGGCTGAGGATCACAACCTCGAACGACTCGTTCGGCCACGGCAGATCGGTGATATCCGCCTGCACGATGGGCACCTGAGCAGCTAGGAAAGGGTTCGAGGGATTGAGGTCAGTGGCGGTGTAGTTCACTCGCGCCAACCTCACGATGTTTTGGGCGATCCTCATCTCCGGCGCGAAGTGCAACACGCGATCGCCGGGTTTGATCGTGCGCTGGAGATACGGCCAGAGGACGCGATGTCGCTCCAGTGACCCGCACCAAGGACACTGAGCATTCGGCCTCGGCGGTTCGCCGAACGGCAGAAAACGTCCGCTCCGCCGGCCACAACAGGTGCACGAAACCCTTCTCCCTATTCGTGCGACCGCCATTTGGATCGCTCCCCCGCGCCGCTCAACACACCGTGTCTCAGGACGTGAACGTGGTGTATCAGAGGGCCAAGCGCGCTCATTGGTCAGCAGGTCTCGCAGGCTGCCGATGGATGCCGTCCGGGCATCAAAATCGCCGCAGCATTCGGACCTCGCCTCGAAGATAACGGATACCCGGTAAGGGTACCGTGAGACTTCCTTCATTCGAGCTCGACACGGGCGTCCCTGGTTATCGCTTCGGTGGCGCCAGCGCCGTGAACGCGCGTTCCTCGGCGCTCGAGCATTCGCCGCCGGGACAGTGCCCGTTGGATCGAAGGAGCGACACTCGACGCCTCGGATCAAGCGTCGCTACCTCACACCGGCCTAGTTGGTCTCAGTTGTGCTCAGTGCGAAGATGCGACGCGTGGACGAGTTCCTGACCGTCGGAGAGATCGCCAAGCTGCTGAGAGTCAACCAGCAGACGTCCGCAACTGGATCGACCGCGGCGAGCTCCGGGGGGTGCGCGTCGGCGCACGACGGGTTCGCGTCAGGCAATCCGAGTTGGACGCGTTTCTCGCTGCCGGCGCAACCGGTGTGCCCGAGCACGGCGACGACGCAGCGGCGCTCCAACTGAGGCGGTCGAGAGCAATACCCGCGATCAGTTCCTCGGTGCCCTAACGGAGATCCTGAGGACCGCCGCTGCGAGCGAGGACTCGCACAACATGCATCCGCGATCAGGGAACTGGCAGCAGCTGCCGAAGCGCTGCCGACACGCTCGATCGGGAACGGGTCGGGGCTTAGGACTCGAGCCGCCCGGCGCACGGATGGGAGCGTAGGCGCAGCTAGCGCTCACGCGGCTGCGCTCGTTGACCATTAGAGCCACGCATTACAAATCCCATACCGCCTCGTCGCTGTAACGATGAGAAACATTCGATGAGAAACCCCTATCAACTGTGCGAGTGGCCACAATTCTCATAATTTCTCCTCAGTGCGATAGTGAGAGACGAAGGACACCGGGAAAAGCGCTACTACAACGTTGCCCCCTTGAGCTAACCTCCGCGCGTTGGGAGAGTTATAGCATGTCGTCTGCGGATTTCGACCGAGCGCAGTGGAGAACGGGACGCCGTTCAGCGTCTCTCGAGATCTCATCGCCAAGCATGAGCTGCCTTCTACAGCGAATAGCGTCAGCTCAGCGCTGAAGCTTCGCGACCGAGTCGAGCGCGAGCTCGAGCTCGCCTGAAAAACTGTCCGAAGCGCTGTAGCCTCGAGCCGCAGTAACATCTGAGAGTATTTTCAAAGCCGTGAGCGCGAGTGCCGCGAGTTGCTCGTGCCTAACAGCCCATTCGCCGAGATGGCTCAGAAGCGCTAGCTCTGAGAACAGCGAAGTATCTTCTTCAGTCGACTTGAGCTAACTGAGCGCACGTTTCTGAGGCGCTCAAAGTGATCCAAGTCAAGAGCAGCGGTGTCCACCGTGAGCGTTATTCGTACTACCTAGTCATCGACGGAGTTGAGATCTAGATACGACCGCGATCCCGATCACGATCCGCCGTTGCACCGTCATCAGAGCGCAAGTCATCAGCGCTACCCGTGCCGTCGTATGACGTTCCCCGAAGTAGCGAAGCTCGCGTGGAAACCTCCAATCTAGAAGAGCAACGATCCAGTGATCGCAATCGAGAGAAATCTCAACGAGTGATGTGCGCCAATTCGTTTGTCAACGCGATGTCAACAAACCAGCCAAACAAGCAAACGAGCGATGACAACGCGCCCGTCGAGAGATGCGAACTCGCTGCAAATCCGCAACTTTCCACACCCCAACACACCACACCGTAGAAGTTCAAGAAGTGCCACGGCGCCTAGACTAGACGCCGGCGCCCTCGCGTCCATTCCAACGAAGTTCGAGATTATCTAGGGGATCGTTGGACTCGACGTCGTCAGGTCGTCTCCCCGACGCCCGGAATAGGATGCGCCGTGTCGAGTCGGAAACCAGCGAACGGGGGTGCTTGATGGGCAACACCAGTCCGACCACGGACAACGGCCGTACAGTCGCGGGCATGTACGAGGCGTTCGGCCGCGGCGATGTGCCGCACGTGCTCGACCAGATGACCGAGGAGCAGGAGTGGATCGAGACCGAGGCCGAGAACCTCCCCATCCACGGCCGTTTCTCGACCCGCCAGGAGGTGCTGGAGAATGTGTTCGCGAAGGTGCCCGAGCACTTCGAGCGCTTCGAGCTCGTCCCAGAGCGGTGGATCGAGGCCGGCGACGAGGTCGTGGTGACCGGACGGGTGAAGGCGCGCACCCGCGGCGGCAGTGAGCTCGACGCCCCGTTCGCCCACGTGTTCGCGTTCACCGACGGCAAGGTCAGTGGCAACGACAACTTCCACGATACGGCGCTGTGGGCTGCGGCCCTGGGGTGATGCAGCGCCGGGCCCGGCGATACCACGCCCCGCTGCTAGGGTAGGTCTCGTGTCCAGTGCAACGTCAGAGCCGCTCTCGCAACGCCTGGCGGCGATCCGCGAACAGCTGAAGCTGCTTGCGGATTATCTTTGACCCCGCTGGGCTGAGCGAGCGCGCGCAGGCGCTCGAGCGGGAGATGGGTGAGCCCGGCTTCTGGGATGACCAGGAGCGGGCGGCGCAGATCAGCGCCGAGCACGCGCGCACGACCCGCAAGCTGGGGATGTTCGGCGAGCTGCAGCGCGACGTCGACGACCTCGAGCCGCTGGCCGAGCTGGCGGAGGAGGATCCGGATCTCGGCAGCGAGTTCGACGAGCAGATGCGTTCGGTCCAGGAGCGGCTCGACGCGCTGGAGGAGCAGCGGCTGTTCGCCGGCCAGTACGACTCAGGAGATGCGTTTGTCACCGTCAACGCCGGCGCGGGCGGCACCGACGCCCAGGACTGGGCCGAGATGGTGCTGCGGATGGAAATGCGCTGGGCGGAGAAGCGTGGCTTCGACGTCGAGCTGCTGGAGGTCTCACCGGGGGAGGAGGCCGGGATCAAATCGGCCACGTTCGTGGTCAAGGGCGAGAACGCCTACGGCCTGTACGGCAGCGAGAAGGGAGTCCACCGGCTCGTTCGCCTATCGCCGTTCGACGCAGCGCACCGGCGCCAGACCAGCTTCGCCGGAGTCGAGGTGTCGCCGGTCGTGCCTGAGAGCGCCGATGTTCAGCTCGACGAGGACGATCTGCAGATCGATACCTACCGAGCCAGCGGCGCGGGTGGGCAGCACGTGAACAAGACCGACTCCGCCGTCCGGATCACCCACCGGCCGAGCGGGATCGTCGTCCAATGTCAGAACGAGCGCTCGCAGTCGTCGAACAAGGCCGAGGCGATGGCCATGCTCCGCTCGAAGCTGATCGAGCTCGAGGAGCGCAAGCGCCGCGAGGAGATCGCGCGTGAGAAGGGCGAGGCTCAGGACGTGAACTTCGGCTCGCAGATCCGCTCCTACGTGCTGCATCCGTACTCGATGGTCAAGGACCATCGAACCGACTTCGAGATGGGGGACACGAACCGGGTGCTCGACGGCGACCTGGACGGGTTTGCCCGGGCGTACCTGCACAAGGCCGCGAAGTAATGGCTGCCCGCGAGGAGTCGCTCGTAGCCCCGGCACTCGACGGTCACGACGAGGCCGGCCCCGTGCCGCCGGTGCGCGAGCCCCCGGCGCAGCCGTCAGCCCCCTACCTGGAGGCGGTCACCGCCTACGGCTTTCGTGGCTCGACCCGCTTCCACGTTCCCGGCCACAAGGGCGGCGAGGGCGCCGATCCCGGGCTCCGGAGCGCGCTCGGGCCGCGGGCCCTACTGCTCGACGTCCCGCAGGACATCGAGGGCATCGACATTGGGCCCAGCCCGACCCCGTACGAGCGCGCCGAGCAGCTGGCCGCCGACGCCTACGGGGCCGAGCGCACCTGGTTTCTCACCAACGGCGCGTCGCAGGGGAACCACGCACTGTGCCTCGCCCTAGCGGGGCCGGGCGAACGCGTCGTGCTCCAACGCAACTCACACGCCAGCCTGATCGACGGCCTGGTCCTCAGCGGCGGCCTGGCCAGCTTCGTGCCGCCGGAATACGACCCCGAGCTTGGAATGGCACACGGTGTGACGCCCGAGGCGCTGGCCGACGCGCTGGAGCGCACGCCGACGGCCCGGGCGGCGTTCATCACCTCGCCCACCTACTACGGCATGGCCGCGGACGTGGAGGGCTGCGCGCGGGTCGCCCACGAGGCCGGCGTGGCGCTCGTGGTCGACAATGCCTGGGGCGCGCATTTTGGTTTTCATCCGGCGCTCCCGGAGTCGCCGATGCGGCTGGGCGCCGACGCGATGGTTGCCTCAACGCACAAGATCGTCGGCAGTCTGACCCAATCGGCCATGTTGCTGGTGAGCGACAGCAAACGGGTCGACACCGGCGCCGTCGGGCGGGCCGTGCGCTTGGTCCGCTCGACCAGTCCGAGCTCGTTGCTCATGGCCTCGCTCGACGCTGCTCGCCGGCAGCTGGCCGTGCACGGCGAGGCGCTGCTAGAGCGGACGATCGCCGCGGCCGCGCACGCCCGCCAGGCGATCGACGCCGTTCCCGGCTGCGCCGTGGTGAATGAGGGTTTCATCGGCCGGCCCGGAATTGCCGCCTGGGATCCGCTGCGGATTGTCATCGACGTGCGCGGCACGGGCTGCACCGGTTATGAGCTGGCGGCGGCGCTGCGTTCCGCCTACGACATCTACGTCGAGCTGGCCACCCACGCCACATTGGTACTGATCCTGGGCCTGGGGCAGCCGGTCGAGCCGCTCGAGCTGCTGGCGCACGACTTCGCGGAAACCGTCAGGCGGATGGCCCGCCCCGGCGAGTCCCCGGTCGTCTCCAGCCCGCCGGCGTCACTCGAGCGCGGTATGGCCGTGCCGCCACGCGACGCGTTCCTCGGGGCCAGCGAGGCCATCCCCGTGGACGAGTCAATCGGGCGGATCTCGTGCGAGACGATCGCCGGCTATCCGCCGGGAGTCCCGGCGCTGCTGCCCGGCGAGCGGGTGACCGGCGAGGTGATCGACTACCTGCGCGAGCTGACGGCGGCCGGTGCCCGCCTGCACGGCGCGGCCGATCCGAGCTTCACGACGCTGCGCGTACTGCTCGATTCCTCGCAATAGCTGACCCGGGGCACGGGTGGTTGAGACGCGGTTGCCCAGGCTCGCGGGGAGCCCGGGCAGCCGCGATTCTCATTTCGTGACGATGATCGTCCCGTGCATGTTGTTGTGGATCAGGCAGATGAAGTGGTAGACGCCAGGCGCCAGGAACTTGATCTTGCCCGATGCCGGGATGAACTTGGTGCCCGAATCGGTGTCGATCAGGCCCACGTTCCCGAACCCGTTGCCGTGTGAATGCTCGCTCAGCGGGACGGGTGCTTTGGCGCTACTCGGGTAGGCACCCTCCTGTGTGGCGCCGGGCGCTCCCAAGAACGCGTTCGACAGCTTCTTCAGGAACGTCTTCGGGCCGAACGTCGCCGTGTGGGTCTCGCTCGATCCAGGAGCCATCGCGAACTTCACGACCGTCCCCTTCTTCACCTTCAACAGATCGGGGACCATGGCCAGGAACTCATCGCCCTTGCCGTCAGAGTCGCCGACGCTGATCTGGTCGTGCGGAATCTTCCGCTTGGCAACCTTCTTGAGCGCCGCGATGTCGGTGTTGACCTGCTTGCGCACCGTGGCCTTGTCCTGGGCGGCCGACGGGATGCTGTGACCGGTCGGCTTGACCACCACGTAGCCCACCATTCCCGGGTGGATGTCGCAGAAGTACTTGTAGACCCCGGGCTTGGAGAAGCTGACCGTGAACGGCTTGGGTGGCCCGTTGCCGGCCGGCAAACCACTGTCCACGCGGCTTGAGCCATCGTAGGTCGGCGTGCCGATGGGAGCGAACAGCGCGGGATTCAGTCTCAGGCTGGGTTCGCGCCCGTTGAACCAGAACAGCTTGCCGGCCGGGTCCTTGACACCATGGACCGTCTTGCCGCGCAGGATGAGCGGCAGATCCTCGTTGCTCGGGCCCGGAAGGTCGATGGTGTGAAAGCCACCGAAGACGAACTTGACGCTATCGCCCTGATTGATGGTGATCCGTTTCTGGAAGAACTGGGTCACCTCCGGGCTGTAGCGCTGGAGAAACTTCTTGCCAAGCTGGTGAACAGCCTGGCCCATGGCTGATTGCGGTGGTCCCGCGGAAACCGTCTTGGTCAGTGCGCTGGCGCTGGCCGGCAGTACCACGACGGTTGCGACAGCAGCCGTTGCCGCCGCCAACCTACCCCATCTCTTCATAAGACCCCCCACGGATCTCGTTGACGGGGCGCAGCCTACTACGCCGCCGGTGGCCTGCGTCCGCCTTGAGGGAGAATTTAGATAGCAGGCGGGGCGGGTGCCCAGGCCCGAAGCTCCGAGCCCGGGCACCCACAGCCAGCTACTTCGTAACGACCACCGTCCCGTGCATGAACGGGTGGATCAGGCAGATGAAGTGATACGTACCTGCCTGCGTGAACTTGATCTTGCTGGTGGGCCCTTGTGGCGTTCCGTTGTCCCGATCGAGGACGCCGGTGTTGGCAAAGCCGTTGCCGTGGCTCGCTGTGTTCAGCCTGATCGATCCCGGCCGATCACTTGGGTAGATGGCGGCCGGATTCGGTCCTGTGGGGCCTGTGACCGAATTCGACAGGTTTGTCAGGTATGCCTTCGGGCCGAACGAAGCCGTGTGGACCTCGCGCGATCCAAGCGGCATCGAGAACTTCACCGTCGTGCCGGTCTTGACCCTGAGCTTCCCGGGGAAGAACGCGAACACGGTGACACCGCGGGGCCCTTCGGCACCGAGATGCACGTTGTTGCCCTTGACCGAGGTCTTGTCGAGCTTCTTAGCGGTCTTCGTATACGCCGCTTCCTCCTTGGCCAGGGTCTTCGCATCAGCCTTCGCGCTCGGGACCGCATGGCCCTTCGCCTTGACGACCACGTAGCCGATCATGCCCGGGTGGACATCGCAGAAGTACCTATAGACGCCGGCCTTGGTGAAGGTCAGCTTGAAGTTCTTCTGCTTGGGATTGACCGGCAGGCCCGAATCGACTCGGCTCGAGCCGTTGTACTTTGTGCCGCCGCTCGGCGCAAACAGCACGCCGTTCAGCCCCACACTTGGCTGTCCGTTGAACCAGAAGGGATTACCCGCGGCGTCCTTGGCACCGGTGACCGGCTTGCCGGGAACGAACAGGGGCAGGTCCGAACCGCCCTTTTTGGGAAAGTCGATCGTGTGGAAGCCGTTGGCCTGTGCCTTGGCATTCCAAACCACCGAATCGCCGACGTTGATCGTGACCCTGTTGATCATGAAGTTGTCGACGCCGGCGCCGGTCGCCCTGGCCAGCTTGTTCTGGTACTTGACCGGCCCGCCCGGATACACGGTCTTCGTGCCGGCCATCGCCGCGCCAGGCGCGACGGCCAACGCAGCCCCACACGCGAGAACTCCTACTCCCCAACTACGTCTCATAACACCCCCCAAGGGTTGTTTACAACCCCGAGAACGCAACCGGCGGCCTCGGGGCGTGGGGCCGATCATGGCCCCTGTGCCATCCGAGCGGGTAAGCCTACTACCGCGGCCATCCGTATGCTCGCCAGGCGATGAGCACCGACACCATCGCCCAGATCGTCGCTCGGGCACTGGCCGAGGACGTCGGCGATGGCGACGTGACAACGGCGGCAACCGTCCCGCCGCAGGCTCGCGCGCGAGCGCTCATCACGCAAAAGGCTCCGGGGGTGGTGTTCGGGCTCGAGGCCGCCGAGCAGACGTTCCGCCAGCTCGACCCGGCAATTGCGTTCGACGCGCTGACCGGCGAGGGTGAGTGGCGCGACGGGGGGCCGGTGGCCGAGGTCGAGGGCGCTGCGCGAGCGATTCTCACCGGGGAGCGCACGGCGCTCAACTTTCTCCAGCGGCTGTCGGGTGTCGCCACGCTAACCGCCCGATGCGTCCAGGCGGTGGAGGGGACCGGCGTTCGCATCCTTGATACCCGCAAGACGACGCCCGGGCTCCGCAGGCTCGAGAAGGCGGCTGTCCGCGCGGGAGGAGGTAACAACCATCGCACGGGCCTGTACGACGAGATCCTGATCAAGGAGAACCACGCAGCGATCGCCGGCGGGGTCGGGCTCGCGGTGCGGCTGGCGCGCGAGCGGGCGCCGGAGCTGCCCCTGGAGGTCGAGTGTCGGGACCTGGGCGAAGTTCAGGAGGCCCTGGCGGCCGGGGCCCCGCGGATCCTGCTCGACAACATGTCGGCCGCGCAGCTGCGCGAGGCCGTGCGCCACGTGGACGGACGCGCCGAGCTCGAGGCCAGCGGCGGCGTGACCCTTCAGACGCTCCGGGAAATCGCCAGCACCGGCCTACAATTCATCTCAGTGGGAGCCCTCACCCACAGCGCCCCGGCGCTTGATCTGTCCCTCATCCTTGAGCCTTTGTCATGAACCTGCCGATGCTCGGGGCCACCGACGGCCCTCTGCTACTAGAAAACATCCCGGCGCTGCAAGACGAGGTGCGCGCGCTGGCCGATGAACGCGATGCCGTAATCCTCGCCCACAACTACCAGTTGCCAGAGATCCAAGACGTCGCGCACTACGTTGGGGACTCGCTCGGCCTGTCACAGCGTGCGGCCCAGACCGATGCCGAGACGATCGTGTTCTGTGGAGTCCACTTCATGGCCGAGACGGCGTCTGTGCTGTGTCCCGACAAGCGGGTGCTGATCCCGGATCTCGAAGCCGGCTGCTCGCTGGCCGACTCGATCACAGTGGAACAGCTGCGCGACTGGAAGGCGCGCCATCCGGGCGCGATCGTGGTCATGTACGTCAACACCACGGCCGAGGTGAAGGCCGAGACCGACTACTGCTGCACGTCTGCCAACGCGGTCAAGGTCGTCGAGCACATCTACCGCGAGCATGGCGACGCGACCGAGATCCTGTTTGGTCCGGACATGTTCCTGGGGGCGTACGTGGAGAAGACGCTCGGGCGCCCGATGCACGTCTGGGACGGCGAATGCCACGTCCACGCGGGTATCCGGCCCAGCGACATCACCGCGGTCAGGCGCGCCCACCCGGGGGCGGACTTCCTCATCCATCCCGAGTGCGGGTGCTCGACGAGCGTGATGGAATATGTCGCGGCCGGGGACGTATCGGCCGACGGAGTCCACATGCTGTCGACCGGCGGGATGCTCCGCTATGCGCACGAGCACTCGGGCGGAACGGCGATTGTCGCCACCGAGACCGGCATGCTGCACCCGTTGCGCCAGGCCGCTCCGGACACCGAGTTCATTGCCGCCAACGAGGCCGCGCATTGTCGGTTCATGAAGATGATCACGCTCTCGAAGCTCCGGGACTCGCTCCGCGATGGCGTCCATGAGGTGAAGGTCCCGGCGGATATCGCCGAGCGCGCTCGAGTTCCCATCGAGCGGATGGTCGCGATCAGCTAGGGTCAGGCTGGGGTCAGGGCCAGCAGGTCCAGGCCCTGCTGCACCGCTTCGCGCACGGCCCGCAGCGACTCGCGCTTGCGCTCGAACTCCGCCGGTGTGTAGCAGTGAACGTCGGCGGGCGCGCCCATCTCCAGGGCATCCCACAATGACCCGGCCTGGTAGACGCGCTCGAGCCACGGCATTCCCTCGTAGGCCGAGGACACCAGCACGACGACGAACTCGGGCCCGCGCTCGCGCTGGGGCGGCGCGCCGCGTGCATCGGCGACGCGAGCGCCACTGAGCAGCGCCACCTCGATCGGCCAGCGATCGTCGACGCGACTCAGGTAGCGCTGCAGCTCACGCCGGTTCGGGGCGGTGCCCAGCTCCACGCGGCCGATTTTCGCGCGTTCGGGTGGGTGAGGGCAAGTGACTGGTGAGGTTTCAGTACTTGGTGGTGAGGTTTAGTACTTAGCGATGTCGCCCATCATCGGGTTGAACAGAGCCAGCGCCTGCCAGTTTTCCGGTCCGTCGATGAACAGCGCGAAGGCGAGCTTCTGATGACCGCGGCTGCTGCAGTACCCGGCTAGGTTGGTCACGTAATCGAGCGTGCCGGTCTTGGCGATGCAGTGGCCCTGCGCCGGCGTCCCGGTGGCGATCGTCCGCACGGTCCCGCTCACCCCCATCAGCGGCAACGACGCATCGAGGGTGTGGCCGATCGGGGTGTGCCAGAGGTCGGTGAGCAGATCGACGACCTGACGGGGCGAGGTGCGATCGTCGCGTGACAGCCCAGATCCGTCGCCGATTCGGGGGTGAAGACCGTAGCTCGAGGCGATCTCCCCCGAGATGACGTGTGCACCGGCCGTCAGCGTTCCGCCGCTGCCGAATCGCTTGCCCAGCTGCTTGGTCAGCAGATCGGCGAAGAGATCGTCGGATGGCACATCCATCAGCTTCAACAGCACCGACAGCGGTGGCGAGTGGACGACGACGAGCGTTCGCGCGTCGCCGGGCGCTCGCCCCGTCCGCGTGGAAGCCTGCACTGCGATGCCCTGGGCGCTCATGGTCTGGGCGAGCTGCCGTGCGGCGAAGGTCGCTGGTCCCAGCCCGGTGGCCGTGCTCCCGTGGTCGAAGGTCAGCGCGCTGAGCTGGCCGCCAAAGTCGGGAACGTCCGGCTTGTATGCGGTCCTCGGGCCCCCGCGCCGGGTGTCGAAGTACGACTCGTCGGCGATCAGGTGGCCGGTGACGCGACGGATCCCCATCGACCGAAGCCGTTTGGTCACCTGCGCCGCGGTCGGCCCGTAGCCGAGCTCCCAGACGCGGTTGAACTCACCGTCGCCGAAGGTCGGATCCCCGCCGCCGCGCAGGTAGATGTTGCCGTGCCAGGTGCCCCCGCCGTCGAGGTGACCCCGGCCGAGGACGGTCGTATCAAGACGGGTGCGGGGACTGAGCCTCTTCAGCAGCGCGACCGTCGTGTAGATCTTCTCGACCGACGCCGGCGGCCGCTCCACACCGGCTCGGTCGGCGAACAGCACCTCGTGCGTGGGTGAGGTCGACGATCAGGACCCCGACGTCGTGACCGGCCTTGGCCAGCTGGTCGCGCAGGGCGTGACGAAGCCTGATCAGGCTGGGTGTCAACGGAGCCGGGCGCGGAGCCGGCGTGGTGTGGGTGGTGGTTTGCTCGAGCGCCGGTGCGCCGTCGGATGCGTTCGTGCCTCCGCCCGAGGCGTGTCCGCCACCGCCACAGCCAGCGAGGAACGCCGCGCAGGCGATCGTGATCGAGAGTTTCCCCTTGACCCCCTCCATGTTCGCTGAAGGATGGCGGATCGTGGAGACGGATGCGTTGCGTGTGTTCAGATGTTCATCTGATCAACAGATGGCAACAGATGAACATCTGGCTCACAGGGCGACGGCGGCCGGGCGCTGGTCAGGCCCGGGCAGCCGCTGCTGTCAGTCGAAGTCGGCGGCGGTGTGCGGTCCGACGACAGCGATGGCCAGCTCGTCGGCCACGTCGCGGGCGACGGTGCGGACGTCGTCGCTGGTAACGCGGTCAAGGCGCTCGATCGTGGCGTCGGGATCGACGTCCTCGCGGTAGACGATGGCCTGCTGGGCTGCGTGGCGCGCCACCGCTCCGGTGTTCTCGAAGGCGATCGCCCGGGCGCCGGCCGCGTAGGCCCTGGCCCGCTCGACCTCGGCCTCGGTCGGGCCCTCGTCGCGAAGCTCGGTCACGATCTCGCGCATCCGCTTGTAGGCCTCGGTCATCTTGCTCGACTGAAGGCCGGCCGAAAGCTGGAGGATCGGCACATCGGCCAGGGCATGGGCGGCGGCGTGAACCGAGTAGGCAAGGCCGCGCTGCTCGCGGATCTCGTCGAACAGCCGCGAGCCCATCGAGCCGCCGAGCAGCGTGGCGTAGATGGTCAGAGCGGCGCGCCGGCTGGGGTCGGAGACTGGGACGTCGGGCCGGTAGGACATCCGCAGGTGGGACTGGTTGGAGTCACGCTCGCTGATCAGGACCTTGGGATTGAACGAGGGTGCGGGCTCATACGGCCCGGGCTCGGGGCCGGCGTCAAAGCGTCCGAACAGCTCGTCGAGCTGCCCGTTTTCAGACAGCGCCTCGAGGTTGCCGACCGCGAAGGCGGCGCCCCGGTTCGGTGCCCACCGGCGCGTGCGGAAGGACAGCACGCTCTCGCGCGTGAACAAATCGCGGATGTGCTCGGTCGTCCCGAGCACCGGCCGGCCGAGGGGATGATCGCCGAACGCGGCCTCGTCGATCAGATGCTCGGCGACGGTGGCCGGCTGGTCGTTGGCCCGCGCGATCTCCTGGACGACGACGCCGCGCTCGCGATCGAGCTCGGCGGCGTCGATCTGGGGGCGGCCGACGAAGTCCGAGAGCAGGTCGGCGGCCTCCATCGCCCGGGCGGCGCGGGCCGTGATGTGGAAGGCGACGAGATCGTGGCTGGTGTAGGCATTCAGTACCGCCCCGATGCGCTCGGCGGCCTCGTTGACATCCCGGTAGGTCGGGTACTTCTGGCCGCCCTTGAACACCAAGTGCTCGAGGAAATGCGCCATCCCGTTCTCCTCGGGCCGCTCCGTGCGCGCGCCGGCGTCGAAGGCAACCAGCAGCGTCACCGCGCGCGTCCCCTCGACCGCGATGCGGTACAGCGGCAGACCGTTGGGAAGCACGGTGTGGGAAATCGACGGCATTGACTACAACGGTAGCGGGGTGCGGGTTACGCGCCCGGACGCACGATGGCAATAAAGCCCGTCGTTGTTGGGGTTTGAACTCCTCTTTACATAAAACGCCTGCAAATCGCGTTGCAAGGAGGGTTTTTCGGGGACGCCGACGGGGGTCTGCCGCTACGCTGCGCCGGACCTCATGGCTACCTCATCTGAATCACAAAATCGCACCGCGCGCCGCGCCGCAAACGCGCCCGCCGCGCGCGCAAAACGCCCCAAGCCCGCGCCCGCCGCACCGGCGGTAATCGAGTTCCGAGGCGTCTCGAAGCACTACTCGGCCGGCGATATTGGCCTCGATCAGGCCACCTTCACGATTGGTCACGGCGAGTTCGTCTTCCTGGTCGGCACAACCGGTTCCGGCAAGTCGACCGTGATGCGGTTGCTGATCAAGGAGCTCGAGCCGACCGACGGCCGGATCGTCGTCGCCGACCACGACCTGGCTCAAATCAAGCATAAGGCGATCCCGTTCTACCGGCGCAATATCGGCGTGGTGTTCCAGGACTTCAAGCTCCTGCCAAATCGCACGGTGTACGAAAACATCGCCTACGCGCTCAAGGTGACCGGCAGCGGCCGGCGGGAGATCCGGGCCAAGGTGCCCGACGTCCTCCGCCTTACCGGTCTTTCCACCAAGCTTCACAACTATCCCGACCAGCTCTCGGGTGGCGAGCAGCAGCGGGTTTCGATCGCCCGTGCGTTCGTCAACCATCCGCCCATGCTTCTGGCCGACGAGCCAACCGGCAATCTGGACCCGGAGACGAGCATCGACATCATGCGACTGCTCTACCGGATCAACCGAACGGGCACCACGGTGCTCGTCGCCACCCACGATCAGGCGATGGTCGACAAGATGCGCCGACGTGTGCTGGAGCTGTCTCGGGGACGGATCGTGCGCGACGAAGCCACCGGTCTCTACACGCGCGATGAGACGACCCGTGAGTTCGCGCAGCGGATGCGAGCTCCCACCACCCGTCCCCCGGGGATCTAAGCGATGCGACTGGGCTTCTTCCTGCGCGAGGCGCTCCGCGCCATGCGCCGCAACGCGGCGCCGTCGTTCGCCGCCCTGGCCACCGTTCTGGTGACGATGCTGGTCCTGGGCGTGTTCATCCCGATAGTCCAGGCAGCTCAGGGCGAGGCCGGCAAGGTCCGCGGCCGGGTGTACGTCGAGGCGTTCATGAAGACGGGCGCCACCCCCGCGCAAGAGGCGCGGGTGCGGCACGAACTGCTGGCCATTTCGCACGTGAAGTCGGTGACGTTCGTGTCGAAGGCGCAGGCGCTCCAGCAGCAGATGAAGCAGAACCCACAGGGGTTCTCGCTGTTGGCCGCAAACCCGCTGCCGGACACGTTCCACGTGTACGCCGACACCCCGGGTGATGTGCTCGCCGTACGCGATGCGCTCCAGCCCAAGGGCCCCGACGGCCAGGTCCGGATGATCGATCCAGCGATCCAGAACCTGTCGGGCTACGAGCGCCAGACGCGCAAGATCCTGACGATCACCAGCGGCGTGACGATCGCTGCGATCGCGGTGACCGCGCTGCTGATCCTTGCCTCGATTGTGCTCATCGCCAACACGATCCGCCTTTCGCTCTTCGCCCGTCGCCGCGAGGTCGAGGTGATGAAGCTTGTCGGCGCGACGGACTGGTTCATCCGCTGGCCGTTCGTGATCGAGGGGATCGTCGTCGGTGCCGCCGGCGCGGTGGGAGCGGTGGCCATCCTCGTGCTGGCCAAGATCCTGCTGCTCGATCCCATCCTGGGTGACTGGACGCTGGTGGCCGCCCTGCACACCATTGCCTTCCCGGCCCTCCTCGCGGTCCTCCTGGCCGCTGGAGTCGGTGTCTCGGCGGTTGGGTCCGGCCTGTCTTTGCGCCGCTTCCTGCGGGTCTGAGGACGTTGTCGTAGTCGGTGCCGGCGAGCCCGCTGGGTCGGGTTTCCTCGGCACCTGGCTACTCTCTCGGAAAGCATGTATCCCCGCCGCTCACGCCTGCCACGGATTGCGCTCGGCGTCGCCGCCGCGGTGATCGTCCTCGTGCTGGGCGTGTTCATCGGCGGCCACCCGAGCTGGGTTCCGTCGTTCATGCGCGGGACGCTGATCGACGACAGCGACGGCCGGCTGGTGCAACAGGCGATGGACATCATCAGCCGCGACTACTACCGCAAGGTCAACCGGTCCGACCTGATCAACAAGGGCCTGGCCGCCGCCGTCGCCAGCCTGAACGATCCCTACTCGCACTACCTCGATCCAAACGACTACCAGCACTTCCAGACGCAATCCAACCCGCACGTTGCCGGGGTGGGCGTCGACGTGTTCGCGGTGGCACGGGGACTGCGGGTGGTGGCGGTGTTCCCGGGGACGCCCGCCGCACGAGCCGGGCTCCGCGCGGGCGATGTGATCGTCGCGGTCGGCAGCAAGTCACTGGCGGGGCGCGGCAACATCGGGACGAACCTGATAACCGGGGCGCAGGGAACCGACGTGAGGCTGACCGTCCTGAGCGGGACCGGCCGGCGCACGGTGTCGATCCGCCGGGCCAACGTGCTCGTCACCAGTGGCGGCATCGTCAACTATCACGGCGTCAAGATCGGCGATCTCCGGCTGACCAGCTTCACCGACGGCTCCGGCGATGCGCTGCGCGAGCAGGTCGTGAAGGTGATTCACGAGGGCGCCCGCGCGCTGGTCCTGGACCTCCGCGACAACCCCGGTGGGCTGCTCGACGAGGCGGTCAACGCCGCCAGCATCTTCATCCCCGACGGGACAATCGTCTCGACGCGCGGGCGCAACCAACCCGAACAGGTCTACACGGCCAGCGGCCACCCGGTGTCCGCGACGATCCCCGTTGTCGTGCTCGTCGATCACGGCACCGCCTCGGCGGCCGAGATCGTCACCGGCGCCCTCAAGGATCGCAACCGCGCCAAGGTGGTCGGCACGCGCACGTACGGCAAGGGCGTGTTCCAGGAGATCCAGCAGCTCTCCAACGGCGGCGCGCTCGACATCACGGTCGGCGAGTACTTCACGCCCAGCGGGCACAATCTCGGCGGCGGCGGCGTCCGCGAGGGGGCGGGAATCTCGCCCAATGTCTACGCGCTGGATAATCCGCGCACGACGCCGGATGAGGCGCTCGCGGTCGCGGAGCGCACCCTCGCCGCTGAACTGAGGTGAGCGTGGTTCCGACGGCGGCGCCACCGGGGACACGCGTCGCGGTTGTGCAGCGGCGGGGGAAGTTCTTCGTCGCCGAACCGTTCTTCGGCACCGGCCCGCGGCTGGCTCTCAGCCGCGATCGCAACGTCGCCATCGGGGATCTGGTCGTGGTGACCCCCGCACCGAGCCGGAACGGGCGGGCGCGCGGGCGAGCCGTCGTCGCGCGAAAACTGGGCCGGCCCGATGTGGCGCGGGACGTGCTCGAGGCGCTGATGATCGACCGTGGTCTGCGGCGTGGCTTCGATCCGGCCGTGGAACGCGAGGCCCGGGCGGCCGACGGTGCCCCGGTGCAGGACGACGGCCGCCGCGACCTGCGTGCGCTGCCGACGTTCACGATCGACCCGACGGGCGCCCGCGACTTCGATGATGCGATCTCCGCGGCGCGCGAGGAAGACGGCTCGTGGCGAATCTGGGTCCACATCGCCGACGTGTCCTCGTACGTCGCACCTCGGTCCCTGGTCGATCGCGAGGCCTACCGGCGCGGCACGAGTGTGTATGTCCCGGGCGCGGTAGAGCCGATGCTGCCGGGTGAGCTCTCAAACCACGCGTGTTCGCTCGTCCCAGACGAGGATCGCCGGACGGTGACCGTGGAGATGCGGGTGCGGGACGGAGAGGTCAGGGGCCCGGCCTTCTATCGCTCGCTGATCAGGTCCGATCATCGGCTCGACTATGACCGCGTGGATCGGATCTTCGCCGGCTCGGAGCAGGGCGCCGCCCCGTGGGGCGAGCCGCTGGCCGCCGCCCGGGCTGCCGCGGCGAGTCTCGGCGCCCGGAGGGTCGCACGCGGCGCGCTGCTGCTCGACTCGCCGGAGCCGGAGTTCACCTTCGACAAGCGCGGCAACGTCGTCTCCGCCGAGCCCGTCGCCCAGACGGAGTCCCATCGGCTGATCGAATACCTGATGATCGCCGCCAACGAGCAGGTGGCGACTCTGCTCGAGACCCGTCGGATACCGGCGCTCTACCGCGTCCACGAGCGCCCCGACGCACCCGCGGTGGCGCGTCTGATCGAGCAGCTGGCGTCGCTTGGCGTGCCGACGCCGGCCGTGCCCAAGGGTCACCTGACGCCCCAGCAAGCGGCCGACGTCGTCGGCGAGGCGTCCCAGCTCGTCGCCGACTGGGTGAAGCGCACAGGCCGAGGTGGCTTGGCGCTGAGAAGCCTGGTCCTGAGGTCGCTGAAGCAGGCCTATTACGACAACCGCAACCTCGGCCACGCCGGCCTGCAATCGCCGCGTTACTGCCACTTCACCTCGCCGATACGTCGCTACCCCGATCTCATCTGTCATCGGGCGCTGCTGTCGGCGATCGACGGCTCGCAGGCCGTGCCCGACGCATCGTGGGTGGCGTCGGCGGGCCCGTGGTGCTCGACCCGCGAGCGCGAGGCGATGACGATCGAGCGGGATGCCGACGACGTCGCCCGCTGCTTCCTGCTCGAGCGGCAGCTGGCCGAGCGCGGGGTCGACCCGGTGTTCGACGGCGAGGTCGTCGGGGTGATCGGAGCCGGCGCGTTCGTGGCCTTCGGACCCGACCTCGCGTTCGAGGGAATGCTCCCGGTGCGCCGGCTGCGCGGCGATTGGTGGGAACTCAACGAGGAGGCGACGATGCTTCAGGGCACGCACTCGGGGCGAGCGATCAGATTGGGCGACTCGCTGCGCGTCGAGGTGGACGGGGTCGATGCGCCTCGTGGGCGCGTGGACCTCGTGCCGGCATCGCCGGACACGATCGGGGAGGATTGAGCGATGGCCAAGGGACGTAAGCGCAAGACCGCTCCCAACGATGTGGCGACGAACCGGCAGGCGTCGTTTCGCTTCAACCTGCTCGAACGGTTCGAGTGCGGGATCGTGCTGACCGGGACCGAGGTCAAGGCGCTGCGCGAGGGCAAGGCCCAGTTGAAGGACTCCTACGCCGTCGTTCGTGATGGCGAGGTGTGGCTGATTGGTGTCTACATTCCCCCCTACGGCCCAGCCTCGCGCGAGAACCACGAGCCGGAGCGGCCGCGCAAGCTGCTCCTCCACCGCGCGGAGATCGAGCGTCTGATCGGGAAGACGCGCGAGCGCGGCCTGACGCTCGTGCCCACGCGGATGTACTTCAGCGACGGGCGCGCCAAGGTCGAGATCGCCCTGGCCCGCGGCAAGGACGTGCGCGACAAGCGAGACACGATCCGCACGCGCGAGATGGCTCGCGAGGTCCAGCGCGAGCTGCGCGAGGCGCGCCGCTAGCTTCTCGGTTGGTTATCCGTCCCGGACGCGGGTACGCTTTGCGCCATGACGATTGGCGCCGCATTTGCCCTGATCGCAGTGGGCGCGATCCTCAAGTGGGCGGTGACGGCCAGCGTGAGCTGGATCGACATCCAGACCGCCGGCACCGTCCTGTTCGTAATCGGCCTCGTCGCTCTCCCGCTGGCGTTGCTGCACACGTTCTGGTGGCCCTCGCGCCAGCGCCGAGACGACACCCGGGCCACGCGCCCCCCTCAGGACCCGCGGTACTAGCCGGCTAGCCGAACGTGCGCGGCAGGTTCGTCGCGTGCATGCCCACGACGAGCAAGGCGATCAGGCTCAGATATACCCCGGCCACCAGCGCGCGGTCGAGTGGCTTGACCGCGTAGTAGGACTGCTCGGCCGCGCCCCCTGCCCGGCGGGCCTTCCACCGCCGCATGGTCTCTATCCCGGCGAAGATCAGGATGATCAGCATGATCGGGTTGTGGAAGACGAACAGCAGTGGAATCAGCGCGGCGAAGCCGACGAACCACATCCAGGGCGCCATCGCCGCCATCGCCCGGCCTCCGTCGAGCGGCACCACGGGCAGCAGGTTGAACAGGTTGAGGAAGAATCCGGTGAACGCCAGCGCGCGCCAGATGTCATTGCCGGTGGCGTGCCAGATGAGGATGCAGGCGGCCGAGCCGATGCTGCCCAGGATCGGCCCCGCCAGGCCGACGCGAGCCTCGGCGAGCGCGTTGTCGCCCAGCGACCGCGCGGTGATGACGGCGCCCAGGAAGGGGATGAACATCGGCGCGCTGGCCCTGATGCCCTCGCGGCGCAGCGCGATCACGTGGCCCATCTCGTGAACGAGGAGCAGGACCACGAAGCCGGCCGCGAAGGGCACGCCCCACAGCCAGGCGTAGGCCGCGATGGAGACGAACATCGTCCCCGCGGTGGCGAACAGCTTCAGCTTGGGCAGCAGCACGAGCAGCGTCTTGAACTTGGCCGCGAACGCCACGATGGCGGCGATCACGGGGCCGAGCGTGCGCTTGATGAACCCAGGCTTGCGAGGCTCGAAGGGATCGCCGTCCCCATGGGGCAGATTGGCCTCCGGGGCGATGTCCGCCGGCGGGGCCGGGGGCGCCGGCGAGGCCGGGGGCGCCGGCGGGGCCGGCATCCACGGTGTGTTGGCTTCCATGTTCGCCTTCAATTGTGGCACCGGCCGGGTCGCCTGCCCGCCGCTCTTATCGTCTTATTCGGTTGGTGCCGGCGCGCGTCGACTCCAACGTCGTTCCCCATAATCGAGCACATCGTTGGAATCATTCGCCGGGCCCCGATTTGCGAGCACGGCCCTATACTCGGTAGGGACATACATACCCCTGGGGACGACAGGCTTCGACGTGGTCGATCCGTGGGGGTGGTTGCGAGTCGAGGTCCCGGGAGGCCTCGTAAAACACCCGGGAAAACCATAAGTGCGGACACGCACAATTTCGATCTCGGTCGTCTGGCTGCCGCTTAGTCAGCTGACCTGAGTCGTCTCGGCCTTCGCTCGCCTGCGGCGGAGTCACCGGGATCAACCAGCAGGCTCGCTCGGTGAGGTCCGCTCCGGCCGATCCGAGGACAACTTACGGAGCTGGCCCTCGACAACCCCGCCGGCGTGGCGAGTCGAGGGTGAGATCAGAGCGCCGGCTACGCTCGTAGACGCCATCTTTCACGCGACCGCGGACGCGGGTTCAATTCCCGCCGTCTCCACCTTGGCAAGAATTCGAACCGCCCTCCGCACCTCCGGAGGGCGCTTCGATCAGGGCGTGCGCGTCGGGAGCGGTGACGATCGTGGTCTAGATTGCCCGGTCCCGGCATCCTCCGCGGTCGAGGGCATGGCCTCCGCGATCGTGATCTGGCGCTTCACCGGCCAGCCGATAGCTGAAGGCCGGTCGGCAGCAGTGCCTGCGGCGAAGGCTCATCCAGCGCGTGGGCACCCTGCGTTGTAGGAGCGCGAGACGCTGGTCGCGGTCGGGGGCGTCGGTTTGGTCCAGACCCGGATCGTGCTGGCGGTGATCGGGTCGACTTGCCAAACGTAGTTCTGGGCGGGCGCCGTCGAGGTGACCTTGTTGGCGACGCGCCACTGGGCCACGGTCAGCCGGCGTGCGTGGAGCACAGGCATCGCAGCACTCACCCTTGCTCCGAACAGGCCGCTGCAGTGCAGAGTCTCGCCGGGCGCGAACGCGCTGGTGGTCGAGTCGTAGCTCTCGCCCGCCTCAGCCGGGCGTCCGAGCGTGATGTAGCCGCGGCCCTTGAAGTCGGTGGGGATCTTCAGGCCAATCGAGCATCCGCCTCCGCCTGTGACGCACGCCCCATGTCCGGTGGTCTGAATCGCATCGTTGCCGCTGTTGTCGCTTGAGTACACGACGGTCCCGACCAGACTCGGGGACACCGGCACGAGGCTGACGATGATATGCAGGCCGTGAGCGGCGAACGCGGCGTCGAGCTGCTTTTCGGCGGCGAACGGGTTTCTGACCGTCGCGACGATCTCGCCATCGGCGGCGGTGCGGAAGCTTACGGCCGCCTGCGCGGGCGGGGTTTGGACCGTTGAGTTGAGTACCAGCACCGCGACCGCGACTCCTGCCGCGATGACGCTTGTAGCTAGCACCAGCAACCGGAGGCGGCGGGATGCTCGCGACCGCGTCCTGCGCCGCTGTGTGGTCGCTGGGTCTCGCTCGTCAGCCCCGAGCGGACGTGGCGTGCTGGTGATCGCGCGCATCAGCGCGGCACGCTGTGCGGGCGAGAACCAATCGTCGATGCGGTCGGCGTCTCGCGGGCGCAGACCTCGCAGCGTCTGGGAGATCTTGTCCGTGTTCACAACGCCTCCTTCGGTGAAGGGTTCTGGGCCGCAGCCACCGCCGCGCTCGTGCGGCTGGGGTGTTGAAGGCCGTGTCGGGCGATCGCTGCTCGTAGCTGTCGACGCGCACGGTGCACCCGTACAGCGAGCGCGCCGGCAGAGCAGCCGAGCACAGCCGCCGCTTCGCGCAGACTCAACCCGTCCCACGCAACCAACAGCAGGGCTTCGCGCTGGACCGGCCCCAGCTCGCTCAGCGCAGCGAGCACGGCTTCTCGGCCGCCAAGGGTCTCGGCGTGATCGTCAGCGCTCTCGCGCAGCGTCTCGCCGATTCGCTCAACGAGCGTCTCCTGGCGACCAGCCGTACGGCGCTGGTCAGCGAGCACACGACGAGCCACACCAAACAGCCACGGCCTGGGCTCGTCAGGGACGTCCGACAGCCGACGCCAGGCGATCTCAAAGGTCCGGGCGAGCGCGTCGACGGCCGCCTCGCGATCGGTCCGCGCTCTCAGATAGCTGGCGATCGCCTGAACATGCTCGACGTAGAGCGCTTCGAAGCGCTGCTGATCAGCGGCCGAGCTCCGATCTCCGCGTGGGGTCATATAAGGGAAGTGGCCAGGATCTCGAACATCATTACGGCACTGCGCAACTGACAGAGACACCGCCGGTCTGCAGGGGCGCCGGATGACCCGCACAGGGTCGGTCCAAATTGCCAGAATGTCGGCCAGGTCCTGCTCGCCGATCGCAGCGTCGAGACCGTGGGGGTTAGGTTTGGTTCGCTGCGGCTCTTGTTGCCGCGGGGCATCTTCCCTCGGACCGGCCGCAGGCCTGGAAGTCGCACAGCCGGCACAGCCATCCGCCTACGGGTGCGGCACCGTCGCGTCGTTCGTTTAATCGTAGATCGGCAACGTCAGCGGTGAGCTGTTCCGCGAGCCCGGTGAGCGCACGCAGTTCGACCTCGGTGAGGCGCTCGAGCGTCGCCTCGATGGCCATGTGGCGAGCGGCAATGATCCGCTGCGCCGTGGCGCGCCCGGACGCGGTCAGGTTGAGAGCCACAGAGCGCCGGTCGTTGGCGGCCGGCTCGCGGGCTACGTGACCGTCGGCCACCAGGCCGTCGATCAGGCGCACGGCCGCCGAGTGAGAGAGCCCGAGGACCCGTCGCAGCTCCTCGATCGTGCTCCCGGCCGCGAATTGATGCAGGGCCACGAGCGCGGCCGGAGCCTGGCTGCCGCGACCGGCGGATGCTTCGGCCGCCCCAACGACGCGATCTGAAATGGCCAGAGCCCAGGCTCCCAGCAGGTTCGACAGCCTGGCGATCGCCGGATCAGCGCTCGGGGAGCTCGACCTCGAGCTCATATGAGGCCTCGGAGCCATGAGGAGCCTCGAACCTGCCCCGGCCGCGCAGGTCCGCCAGTTCGCCGGTCGGAGAGCCGACGACCACGCTGGCCTCCCACCGAGCCATCCGACCGTCGAACTCGCCGCTGGTCTCAAGCACGAACGTGCCGCTCCGGCCGCTCAGCTCTCCATCGACGAGCTGAAGCCCGACGAATCGCGCGGTCCCATCGGCCTGGTAGGCCATCAGCCACTCCGCGGTCCCTTCGCCCGCGATGTCCCCCTCGAACCGCTGGGACACCGAGGCTCTCGTAAGCCGGTGCCCTTCACGTTCGTGGTAGGCGTTCTCGTCCCACGACGCGATCCGAAAACCACCGTGCAATGTCGTCATCGTTTCCTCCGTTCGTAATATATGCACGATGCATATATTGCCCGGATCGTCTGCGCCCAAACCCGGATCGAGACCCATGAACGGAAGACCAGGCGGCAGCGGTGCTGGCAGCCCGAAGACGAAGCATCCACGCGCTGCCTGCTGGACCGATGGGCACAGAGTGGCGGAACGCGTGCGCAGTGCGACGATGGGGTCTAGGCCCCATATCGTCGCGTTCAGGCCCGCGAGTAGTGTCACCTCGGCTGTCGGAGCCCGCTGAGGCCGCTCAGATCCCGGGACGGGCTGGTTTCATCGGGGGTCACAACTCGGGCGCCGATAGCCGCTTCAAGGGGGCGGTCCAGAGATTGTGATGGCGGGCCACCCCACGGCTCGCCATCGCAAACCCACCAGGGGGAACCATGATCCTCATCACGACCTACAAGCTAAAGCCGTTCCTCACCAACGACGAGACCAAGCAGCTGATGGATGTCTTTGCCAGAGAGGGTGCGGGGCCTGCGGGGCCCGGCGCAACCCAGCACTACGTGGCTGCCGACGGTAGCCACGGCGTGGTGATCTCCGAAACCGATGATGTGGTCGGCGGGTACAGAAACATCCTGAACTACACCCAATGGGCCGAGTACGAGACGAGCCTCATGCTGAGAGTCGAGGACGCCGTGCCCCAGATCGTGGACGCGCTTTCTTGACGTACCCGTCGTCTGGGGATCGCACTTCAGATCAAGGCGCTCGTTCCGTCGTTTCTGTAAGTGTCCTGGCGCGCTGGCCGCCAGACCAGGACTTGGCGATGGCAGCGTGCGGGCGAAACACGCGCGGCACAGCGGCAGCGCGGCTTTGTCCGGTCTGCCAGTCGCTATGTCGGCGGCACCGCGACCGCACTGGCGTGCGGGTCGATACGCCCGTTGACAGGGACTGGTGTCCGGCAGGGGTCGGCAGTCACGTTCCCCTTCGGTCGCTCGGAGCAGGAGCCAGGCCCGGACTCCTCCGACGCCAGTAGAGCGCGGCGCGGACCTGTCTGTATGTCTCGCGCGCCGCGAACGTGTGTTCGTGGGCGGGCTAGACTTCGTCCCGTGTCGTTCGTCGTCCAACCCTCGCTGTTCGGCTCCTTGGGCGAACTCGGGGTCGCCGAGCTCGGCGCCGCCGTCGAGCGCCGGCCGCTATCCGACGGCGCCTGGGTTGACCTGCGGCCGGGCTTCGTCACCGCGGCCGACGAGCTCTTCGATGTGCTGGCCAGCGCCGTGGCGTGGCAGGAGGAGCGGATGCACATCTACGACAACACCGTGCGGGTCCCGCGGCTCCTGGCCCGCTACCCGCAGGGCGAAGCGCTGCCCCATTCGGTGCTCGATGAGGCCCGCTCGGCGCTGAATGCCCACTACGCCGACGAGCTCGGCGAGCCGTTTGTCAGCGTCGGGCTATGCCTGTACCGCGACGGTAGCGACGGCGTTGCTTGGCACGGGGACCGCATCGCCCGCGAGAGCCCGCGCGACACAATGGTGGCGATCGTCTCGTTGGGCGCCACCCGGCCGTTCGGGCTACGGCCGAAGTCGGGCGGCCCGCGACTGCGGCTCCAAGTCGGCCACGGGGACCTGCTCGTGATGGGCGGAAGCTGCCAGCGGACCTGGTTGCACGGAATCCCCAAAGTAGCCAACTGCCTGGGCGCGCGGATCAGCATCCAATTCCGCCCGCACTGGGGCGACAACCTGGGCAAGCCCACTGCCGACGGTCGCGACCGGTAGGCGGCAGCAGGCGAGGCTCTCCCTGCCAAGCCTCCTGGACGCGAGGCGAGCGGTGCGCATCCGCGCGTAGGCACAATCCCCCTACTGCGGCGCGAGGTAATACGGTCGCGCAGGCAAGCCGGCCGCGGAAACATCGTCGCGCGACTCTGGAAGCCCAGCCGACGAGTCTCAGTCCACGACGCTTGGTTATCGGGGTGCTCGTCGCGCTATCGGCAAGCCTCAAGGCCCCGATTGCGGAGCAAACACGCGATGTCCGGCATGACACACCAACTCAGCACGTTGACCTTTGATCCGGTTCGACGGGGACCCGGATGCATCGTCCACCGAGATCAATATCAGCTGGGGACACCAGCCCGGCACGTGGCAGGTGATCCGGAAGGATCGGCGCCCCGAGCGTCGTCAGCCACAGTGATGAGACGTCGAACGTCTTATGACTATGGTCGAGGTGCGGCTGAGCCCTGCGCCGCGGAGATCTTCGACGTGACCTCGTCATCGACCCCGCCCTCGACGTCCGCGGCGGCGCCATCTTCGATCGGTTGCTCGTGACAGGATCCGATCGACCACGGTCTCGCCGCGGGGATCGTCGAGCTCGTTCTGCGCGGCTTCGCCCCGGCCCCAGAAGGCGCCCCATCGACCCCGAGCCCGAGGAGACAGCAAGACATGAAGATCCACGCCCTCACCACCGGAGCGGTGCGCGTCAAGCAGAGCTTCCTGTTCCCCAGCACTGGCCCGCGACGCCAGTTGGATCTGTTCATGACGGGTCCCTTCTCCGACCCGCTGCCGATCCACTGCTGGGCGATCGAGCACGAGGGCGTGCTGCGACTCGTCGACGCCGGTGAGACCGCAGAGGCGCGGAACGTGCCGTTCGCGCGGCCGGAGGTGACGCCCGAGCAGGAACTTCCAGCCGCGGTGGCCGCCGCAGGTCTGAGCCTCGACGATGTGTCCGAGGTCGTCATCACCCACGCCCACGGCGACCACATCAATGGGCTCGTGCACGCACGCGGGCGGGTGCTGATCAATGAGACGGAACTTCGGTTTCTGAGATCACCGATGCCACGAGTGATGCGCCGTCTCTTGCGTCAGCCGCTCCCGTCAGGGTTTGCCCCCGAGCCGTTCGTGCTCGACGGTGGGTCATTCGGAGCGTTTCCCCGAAGCCGGGCACTCAGTGACGACGGACGGATCGTGGCCGTCGAGACCCCCGGCCACACACCGGGCCACATCTCTGTGATCTGCGTCGACGACACAGACCGGCACGTGATGCTCGCTGGTGACGCGACCGACACGCTCGAGCAACTTCACGCCCGCCGAGCCGACGCAGTGGCACCCGATACCAGAGTCCACACCGCGACGTTGGAGATGATTCTGGCCCATTGCGCGGACCACCCCACCGTCTATCTGCCCTCCCACGACCCACAGTCAGCCGCCCGGGCCGCAGCAGCGACCACAGTCCGTGTCAACGGACGTATCGACCCCACGCCAGCGCGGTCTGGCCGTAGCGGCGCGTTCTCTACTTGACCTGGAAGTAAACGGAGCTGCCGACACCCGGTGAGAGGTCTGGGGTGGGAGGCGTCTCCGACCGCCGCGAGTAGTCGGGTACGACCGGAACACCGGACCGCAGCGCGGTCACCGCGCGTGCTCGCGACCTCGTCGCGTTTGCCCGCAAACACGGCTACGGACCGGTCGAGCTGATCAAGATCATCGAAGATCTCGGGTGAATCTTTTCCGGTGTGAGGGCGAATGCGATCGTCCGCGCTCGGTTGCCCAAGGTGATGCGGGGGTCCCACCCGAGGCGTTGCTGTCGTGCGACTGCTGCCTCAGGCGTCGCTGTAGGCGGGCGCGAACACTATGAGGAGCTCGAGATCGTCGCTGATGTCTTCAAAACGGTGGGTATCTCCCGCGGCGACGAAAATGGTGTCGCCCGGCGCGACGGGGCGGGTCGACGATCCGATCCGCAGCACAGCCCGCCCATGGACTACGTAGTAGATCTCATCTTCGCGATGCGGCGTCTGGTCATCCGTGCTACCGGCGGCCAGGAGGTAGACCCCGACGCTCATCGCCGGCACGCGCAGCGGTTGGCTCCATGTCTCGCCGCGTTCGCGCATGTCTGCCGCGGCTTTGTCGAAGTTGAAGATGTTCATCGGGTGAGGCGAACAGCCTGATCTGGTGCGGCTGGGGCTCGGTGTGGTTGGCTCTTAGGGCGCGTCGTCGCCGAAGCGCTCGGGGCGGCGGCGCCAACGTGCCGTGCGCTCCGGGTTTCGCATCGCGAGCGGGTCAAGCATCAAACCCAGTCGCTCGCGCGAGATCCTGCCATCGGGAGCGCTCATCCTCAAGCTGCCCGCCGACGCCGACGATTCTTGACCCCGCTTCTGAAAGCTGTTCTGATACGCGCCGTGGGCATTCAGCAGCGATGGCGGGCCTCGAGGTTGCGTTCCGCCATGCCCACGACGCGGGTGGTCGTCGCTGTTGGCCTGGCGGGTCTCCTCGCCGCTGCGGCTGCGGGAGCGACGTCGAGCCAGATCAGTGGGCATGTCACCGGAGAGCCGCCAAGCGCGCTCCTGTCCACCGTCCTGGCCCTGAATACGCACGGCGTCATCGCTCAGATCGCCCCTCCGCGTTCTGACGGCCGGTATCGATTCTTCCTTTCGCCCGGGACCTACCTCGTCGCGGCGGGTGCTGAGAGCGCGGCGAGCGCGGGGGCGCGTAAGGCGCACCTGTTCTTGGCTATCAGCAAACCGATCCGAGTGCGCGCGGGCAAGCAGAGCTCAGCGACGATCCATCTGAAGCGCGTCCACTCGATCAAAGCGAATGATGCTGCGCGCATCCCCCTCGAGGACGCAATCGTCACGGTCGGCAACATCCCGATCCTCGACGATCGCCCAGCGCCGACGCTGATCGGGGGCAACGTCGGCTTCCATACCGCGACGATGCTCTTCAACCTCTGCTCCCGCGTCAGAACGCGGTTTGTCGAAACCTCTCCGGGGATCGTCGCCAGAGAGAAGCAGGAACTCGCGCTGTCGAGGGCGGGCAAGCTCAGCACCCCGTTTGACTATCGGCCGCTGAAGCCGGAGTTCGCGATCACCGGTTCTCTGACCGTGGCACCCGAGACGGAGCCCGGCGCTCCGCCCAACACGGAACGAGCGACCTTCGAGATGAGGGCCACCAGGCTGGCGGGAGGCGGTGTCGTGGTTGACACGAAATTGATCGTCCCCCAGACCAAGGTGAATGATCCACTCGTCCTGCAGCAGATCGTCGACGGTGGCGTTGAGAAGTTCGCCGGCGCCGCCTGCGGGCGAAGCACGCCGTTTTGAACGTAGAGGTGCCGCTAACGCGCGGACGGTCGCATCGCTGCCGCGAGATCGACGTTGCCGGCGATCAGATCGCTGAAATCAATGACGATCACCTCTCCTGGGTGGCCCTTGGCGTGCAGCCAGTAAGCGGCTTCATCGGGGCTCTCTTTAGCGCGCCGATCCGGCGCAAGAGGCCGATGATCTTTCCGGCGTAGCGCCTGATCGCGGAGCGCTGGAGCTTGACGCCCGAGGTGCTCTTGGCTTTGTGCGCGCCGCTCTCCCGATTTGCGGATATCACGAGCGTGCGTTCCAGCGAGCCGACCTGCGCGAGATCGGCGATGAAGCTGTTGAACGCCTTGAACCGAACACCGGCGATCTTCTTGGGGTGCACGGCTCGGGGTTTGGCGACCTGCTTGAAGTGCCGGTCAGGCGGGTCGTCAAGGATCTTCTTGGCCTCAAGCGCCTGCTGATCGTCGTAGACGCGCGTCAGCGCGATAGCCGCGCACGCGAGGCGGACCTCACGATCGGGATGGGGGAAGCAGCCCGTTCTGTGCCTCCTTCGTGTCGGCAGCCGCTTGCGAGTACTTCTCATACGCGGCGAGCGCAGCGGCCTTCTGCCCTCCAGTCAACGGGCAGACCAGGGTCTCAGTAGCGTGCACGGCGTCGCGACTCGGCGAGATCGGCTGACACTGAGCAGCGCGCATGGGCCCGCTCGTCGGTACCTCGTGCAGCGCAAGAGGCGCGGCCAGGTGCAGCGCGAGTTGCCCGCGACCGATCCGTTCAAGCCCGATTCCGCAGTCCATCTGCGCGAGCCGCTTGCGCAGCACGAGCAGCCTCGCTTCGAGGTTGTCGTTGCCCGCCGGAAGGCCAAGGCGCTCACTTCCGCTGGGCCGGTGGTCGAACGAGAGGGAGAGCAGCGTTCACTCCAGCGACCGCAGCGTCACGTCTTCGGCCTGCCGCCGGTTGTCGTCGCCCCGGTTCGACCTCGAGCAGCCCCTTGACGGCGCCGGCGCGGGTGCCTAGGGTGCTCGATGCTGTGATGACCTGGGGGCGACGGTCGTGAACCGAAACAGTCATGCGGGGCGCGTCGTGGGCATGCGCGCCCGTCGGGTCATCGTGGCGGTGGGCGCGGCGCTCGTGGCCTGCGCGGTGGGCGCCGCGCTCGTTGCCCAGGCGGTGGCGCCGGTCTCGTCGGTGGTCGGGTATGGCGCGGACCGGGTCGGCGCGCTGCCGACCGTCGGCCCGGTCTCGATGCCGCAGTTCGCCGGCTACGCGTCGGCGAGTGCGACGCCCTGCGCCAATCTGCTGTGCACGGACCGCGCTGGGCTGTTCTACTGGATGTTCGGGCGTTCCGTGAACTACGCGAGCCAGCCGACGATCGTGTGGAGCAACGGCGGCCCGGGGAGCAGCAGCTTCTACGGGCCGCTGACCGAGAACGGGCCGTACGACGTCGACCCCTCCGGCGGTCTGATCCCGAACCTGAACAGCTGGACGAAGGCGGCCAACTACCTGTTCTTCGACCATCCACTCGGCGTCGGGTTGTCGTTTCCGTTTCACGGCCAGATCGCGCGCAACATGAGCCAGGGGATCGACGAGCTCTACAACGCGCTGGTCCATGTGGTCGCGCGCCGCGGGCTGCAGCGGAGCCCGCTGTTCCTGACCGGCGAGTCGTTGGGCGGCACGTACATGCCGCTCCTCGCCAAGCGAATCCTCGACGGACAGAAGCGACGCCCCACGCATCTCAGGCTGGGAGGCGTGATCGTCACGGCGGGCTTCGTCGACCCGTTGGTGCAGGTCTCGACGACGGCGCAGTACGCGTTCGACCACGGCTTGATCGACGCCCGCCAGAAGGCCATGCTCGACCGGGTGCTGGCGCGCTGCCGCAGACTGATGCGCGGTCCGCCGCCGTCGTCTCCGGCTGCTACCAACACGTGCTTCTCAATTCAGAGCAAGATCCGCGAGTGGAGCGGGCGCTTCCTCGACAACATCGGCCTCACCGGCGACATCGACTACACGCCGCTGCTCGACTACATCAACAGGCCCGACGTTCGCCGGGCGCTGCACGCAAAGCCGGACGGCAAGTTCGCGCTGTACTCGCCGGCTGTCGGCAAGGCCTACGAGGGCGGCGGCATGGACTCCTACCTGAACGTCGTCGCGCAGCTCCTCAACCGCGGGGTGCCCGTGATGGTGATCACGGGGCTCAACGACGCGAAGGACACGAACCTGATCGGCACGCGGGCCTGGATCTCGCGGCTGCGCTGGCGCGCCGCCGCGCGCTTTCGCGCCGCACCCCGCCGACAGTGGCGCGACGGCACGAGCGGGGTCGTCCTGGGATACGTGCGGCGAGGGGGAGGCCTGACCACACTCGACGTCATCGGCGCCGGGCACCTCGCCGTCCGCGACCAGCCGAAGATCCTCGACCAGGTGAGGGCATTCATGGTCCGCTCCGGCCGCTAGTACCAGACCAGAGGCGTTTGGCGTCTCGGACCGTTCGACGCACCGGCGCCTGCGCGAAACGACAGTGGTCACCCAAGCGCTACGCGCGCAGATTACGACCGGCGTGTCCCGACGGTCATTCTTGGTGCGACGCGCCGGTGTTGTCGACGAGCTGAGCGATCTCCACGAAGTCGATCGCGGGTTCGCTGCCGTACAGCCGGTCACTCGCTCGCGCATCTCCTCTGAGAAGAAGCTCTTGGCAGCGTCCGCCGATTCCCAGACGTAGAAATTCACCGCGCGCTGTCGCGCGTCGTCGACGGTGAAGACCTCGACCTCAGCCCGGGGGCGGAGCTCGACGCCGCGTTTGCCGAGTGGGTTGACCGGCGTGGCAAGGAAGAACACCGGACAGATAGTGAAACCGAGCTCGGAGTTCGGCGATACCGCCGACGCAGGGCTTTGCGCCCCGGCTTAGTCTCTATACCGACCAAGCGCGGGTGATCAGAATTCGCAGACACGCGGTCGGCGGTTGATGAACGTCCGGCATTCAGGCGATAGCAGTCGCTCCGTCCATAACCGATCTCGGCGGATCGCGGCTGGTCGGTTGCCGGTCTCGCTGATCCTGGGCGTTTCGATGACGGCGGCCGGGATCGTGTATCCGGTCACGGACGCTGCTCTGAATCACACGTCGCCGATCATGATCGCGACGTTGCGTGCGTTGGTGGGGGAGCTCTGCTGAGCGCGATCTTGCCGTTGATGGGAGCGCGGCTGCCGCGAACCCGTCGGCTGTGGCTGTGGGCCGCTGCGATCGGTTTTGGCAACACGACGCTGACGCAGGTCGGCATCAGTGTTGGTACGCAGCGCGCGGGCGCTGCTGTGGCCGCGGTGTTGGCCAATTCGGCGCCGTTCTTCGTTGCTGTGATCGCGCGTTTTGCGCTTGATGAGCCGATTACGCGTATGCGTGCCGTGGGGCTGGTGGTCGGATTCGGCGGCGTCGTGCTTGTTGTCTTCTCAGATCCGGGCAATGTCGCCCACGGCTCGCGGCTGGTCGTGGGGATGGCGTTGGCTCTGCTCGGTGCTCTGGGGTGGGCGGGCGGCGGGCTTGGGATGAGAGTCCTCACGCAGCGCGAGCCCGATCTCGATATCGCCGGGATTACGGCGGCTCAGTTTCTGGCCGGTGCTATTCCACTGATCCCGCTCGTGCTGGTAGCTGGGGGCTCGACGGATTGGGGTCGTCCGGCGCTCGAGGCCCAGCTCATCTACCTGATCATCGGCGGACAGGTCCTGGTGTATCTCGGGTTCAACGCGGCGCTCTCGCGTTGGCCGTCCGCGCGTGTCTATGCATGGACGTTTCTCGTCCCGGCGGTGGCGGTCCTGATCGACGCGGTCCGCGGGCAGCTTCCGGGCGCGGCCACGACGTTGGGTGTCCTCATTGTGATTTTCGGCGTGGCGATCGTGAACCATCCGCGCGCCGAAGCACCTCTGGTTCAGCCGGACCCTCGAGGCCTCTGAGCCTCGGCTTGCTCAGAGGCCCGGCAGGAGCGCACGATCGCCCGCGCGTCGGGCCGCGCAGGATGAGAACAGCGCGCATCCCGTCGGGATCGTCGCGGCAGCGTGCATGACGGCGATGATCTCCCCGACCGTCTGGCGATTCGGGCGGGTACCGACGACCTTTGTTACTCGGTGGTCAAGACGGTGGACGCCAACCTCTTGGCAGGGTCGTCTGACCCACCTCGATCAGGTAGCCGTCGGGATCGCGGATGTAACAGCGCATCTCGGTCTCGTGCTGCTTCGGCGGAGTCAGGAACTGGGCGCCCCGCGCGCTCCACTGGGCGTATACAGCTTGGATATCCGCAACCCGGATGTTGAGGAAGCTGCTCACTCGATCTGGGTCGGGTGGCGTCTCGAGCGTGACGGTCGGCTTGTCGTCCGTCGGATCTCCTCCGACGTTGATGATGATCCAGCTGTTGGCTAGCGCGACGTACGTCACCTCGTCCTTCGGCTCGCCGGAGATGACTGTCTTGCCGCCAAGTACTTCGGTGTAGAAGCGGCGGGAACGCTCGACATCATCTGAAACGATGAAATGGGCCAAGACCATCTCCTCGTCGATGGTGCTCATGTTGACCTCCGTAGTTGGCATTGACTCCATAGTCGCGCCTTATCCCGCGCATCGCGGCTGTGCGTGCCCCTAGTCCGACGCCCGGTCGCTGCGGCGCTGCGCCAGCTGGACCGCGAGTCGATGCACGTCGAGACGGACGCCGCGTTGGACTGAGTGCCGCTCCGCGAGGCGAAACCTTGACCTGGGTGGGGGCTACACGCGCGAGACGAGTTCGGCCACGATTTCTGCAGCGGGCTGTCGCCGTCTTGCGAGCGCAACGCTTTGCCCGGCCCACAGCGATAGCGCTTCGATCTCACCAGTCGTTCCAACCATCGGGGGCGCGGGGGAATATCGAATAATCGGATCGCCCGAAGCGAAGTGCGCTATCACCTGGCCCTCTCCAGGTCGACTACCCGGTGCCGGCCGACCCGCGGCCTCCCACATCTCGGCCGTTGAGTTGTGGATGGCGCGGTGCGGAGCGTCCGGCCATCCGACCTCATAAAGGTTTGCGTACCACTCGGCATCGGTCTCGGTCGCGGCCATCAGGCGACGTCGATACTCCTCGTGGATTGGCATTTCATCGGCTAACAGGAACCGCGTGCCGACCCACGCGGCCTGTGCACCAAGGGCAAGCACGGCTGCGACTCCTCGAGCGTCGCCAATCCCACCGGCGGCAATGACGGGTATGGGTGCCACCGCGTCGACTACCGCTGGCACCAACGGGAGCGTCGCCACACAACCCCAGACGTGGCCGCCGGCCTCCCAACCCTGCGCAACGATGATGTCCACTCCACATCCGACTGCGCGCCGGGCTTCCTCGGCGCTGCCGACCGTATGCATAACGACCCCTCCGGCGTCATGAACTAGGTCGACGTAGCTCTGGGGATCGCCGAAGATGAACGACACGATCCGCAGGCCAGCAGAAAGGGCCTGATCGACTCGGTGGTGCTGATCCGAGGTGAGAGCGAAGTTGCCGCCAAACGGACGATTGGTCAGCGCTGCCGTTTCACGAACCAGATCGCCGGCGTCATCGACCCACCACAGCCCCATGGTGCCGAGAGCGCCGGCATTTGAGACCGCGGCGGGCAGCCGGGGATCCGCAGCCATCGGCGCCGAAACAATCGGGCGCTCAATCCCCAGCACCTCGCACACCGTCGTGGGGGTGCTCATTGGGATGGCCCCCTTTCTGGCGCCCGCGGCGCCGGTTGACTAGGCTCAATGTGGACCCGAAAGGCTCCGAGAGGGCCCGGGTCACCACTGGTCCACACCCGTGCCGCGGACCGGGGGTCCGGACCCGTGGACCACCGGGCGCGAGTGGACGGGACGGCGGCCATCGTTCTCGTCACTCCTCAACCATAGACAGGAGCAGATCATGCGCAGCGACATCGCCCCCGGCGGCACGTTCCCCGACTACGAGTTGCCCGATCACGAGAACCTTCCTCGAAAGCTCAGCGACATCCAAGGCGACGACCCCCTGATCCTCACGCTCGCGCGCGGGCACTACTGCCCCAAGGAGCACCAGCAGCACCTTGACCTCGCCGCCAACTACCCCAAGATCGCAGTGGCCTACACCCAGGTTGCCACCGTCTCCACCGACACCCATCACGCGAGCCAGGAGTTCCGCGCGTCGACCGGCGCCCAGTGGCCCTTCCTCTCCGACCCGGAGCGGACCGTCCAGAAGGACCTCGAAATCCAGGAGTACACCGACCCCGAGCACGACCCGATGATCCCCCACACCCTCGTGCTCAAGCCCGGGCTGGTCATCCACAGCATCTACAACGGGTACTGGTTCTGGGGACGCCCCTCCTTCGTGGATCTCTGGCACGACCTGCAGACCGTGACCCGCGAGATCCGTCCCGACTGGGATCTAAGCAAGCCCGGGCTGCGCGAAGCGTGGGATGGAGGCGACTACTCGCCATTTCACGGATGGGACAGGCACTCCCCTGAGTCGATCCCATCGTCTTACAACTCCTAACACCGCGGTTGCCATCACGCACGGCCGCGGGCATGGGGCGGAGGCTTCCGGTTCCGTGGCTCTCGCAATGGGGTCGCGGCGATCTGACGCCGCTACCGAGGTCCCAAGCTGCGCGAGACCCTCGGGTAAGATCTGTCGTCTGAGCCAGCGACATTCCTTACTGGTCATGAGGGGCTAACGCGTGAGCAGCGCCATTGATCGTGACGCGGATATCCGGGCTCGGATTCAGCAGCACTGGGAGGCCTCTGAGCGCGGGGACATCGACGCTGAGCACGCGATTTACGCTGCCGACGCGATCCTCGACTACCCGCAGTCCGGCGAGCGGTTCAGGGGCCGGTCAAGGATCCAGGCGCAACGCGGCGGGCATCCGGCCGAGCGCCACTTCACCGTCCGCCGGATCCTGGGTGGCGGCGACCTTTGGGTGAGCGAGTGCGTGATCACCTATGACGGGGTGCCCACACACTCGCTCAGCGTCATGGAGTTCACCGACGGTTTCGTGACGCACGAGACCCAGTACTTCGCCGACCCCTTCCCCGCGGCTCCCGGGCGCGCTGCGCTAGCTGAGCCGATTCCCGCCGGCGATCAATGATCCGCGCCCTTCCTCATGCTTCGACGCTTCCTCAGCGGATCTCAGCTATCGGCTTGTCGTCTGGACGCGGCCCTCCTAACCCAGGCCCATCTGCTCAACCGGCGGCCTCTCGACAACGCCGCCTTCACGAGCAAGGTGGTACCAGACCGGCAGTCAGTGTGAGATCTGGGGCCGCTGTTTGGGCGTTTGACATGTCGATCAAGACCGGGTAGAAGTCATTTTGGGGGATGCGCGAAGGGGCGAAATCGACGGGGGATCGGCATGAGCATGGGAGGGCTGGACGTAACTGAAGAGCTGGGATGGCGGCGATCGTCGATCGCGCTGCGATTGTCGATCGCGCTGGCGGCGATGTTGATCGTGGTGTGTTTCACCCCATCCGGCGCTCGGGCCGACTATCCGTTGGTGTCGAAGTACATCCAAGCCACGACGGTCTATCCGGCAAACCGCCCGGGTGACATTCCGATCGATTCGATCATGATCCACGACACGGAGGGTTCGTGGCGGAGCGCCATAGACGTTTTTACCGCCCCGGCGGGTACGTCAGCCGCGTCCTACCTCGTCTCCGGTCAGGTTGACTCATCAGATCCCGAGGTGACGCAGTTCGCACACGACAAGGACTGGGTTCGGTCGGTGAACAA
>CAVTTU010000016.1:0-51804 GCA_963737535.1 uncultured Solirubrobacterales bacterium | reverse complement strand
TGGCAACGACGTGGAGCTGATGTGGGACCGTCCATTCGAGATGTGGCCGCGCGACGAATCCGGACATCTCGTCGGCCAGTTTGGACCCGAGCTCGACCTCGAAGAGCTGCTCGAGGAGCTCGGACCGACAACGTAGCTCTGGAGCGGAGTGCCGATCATCGGCCTGCGCTTTTCCAAGGTCTGGCCGAAGTCAGTGACGTCGGCGGCCAGGTACGGGGCTGGGGACTCGGGCGAGCTCGACTCGGGCGATGGGGCTCGGTCGATGTTGAGCACATCGTGCCCGTGATCGAGGAGGTCGCGAACGACCGCCCGCCCAGCCTTGCCGCTCCCGCCTGTTACCGCGATCCTCATCCTCACACCCTTAGCAGACGGCGCGCGAGACCAGCCTCAGACCGGACGCGCCACCACCGTCGCGTGCAGCGGCCCGCCATGCTCCTCGATCACCTCAAAGCCGCTTGCGCCGAGCATGCCGCGCAGCGCGCTGCGACTGATTCCCCACCACCAGGCGCCGTATGACTGCCGGCGATCGAACGCGCTGTCAACGCCGAGCGCGGACCCGCCGGGGCGCGCGGCCGCGTGGAGCCGCCGATCCCGTTCACCCAGCCCGGGCAGAAACACGCAGGCACCGGCCAGGCCCGGAACCTCGGGAAGCGTCTCGGTGGCCAGAAGCAGGTACTCGCCGGTGATATCACGCAAGCGCTCGAGCGTGAGCAGCGGATTCGGCGCGTGGTAGAGGACCCCGGAGCACCACACAACCTGGTGCGGACCGACCCGGCGGATCACCTCGAGCTCGTGAACGTCGCCGGCCACGAAGCGCACGCCAGAGCCCCGCCGGGCGTGCTCGGCTTCGAACTCGCCCGTCGGGGCCATGATGTCGACCGCCGTGACGTCGGTGGCACCACTGTCTTCGGCCAGAAAGGCGATGCCCCCGTGCACATTCCACATGGCGCCGATGTCGGCGAAGGATCTACCACGCGAGAACCGGGCGATCAACTCCTCGCGCGGCGGGTCACGACGCCAGGCGCGGCGCTGGCGCAGCCGGGCGCAGAAAATCCAGAGGTCGGCAAGCGGCCGCACGCGCGCATTCTCACCGATCGAGCCGGGCCGGCCGGCTCCGCGTATTCTAGTCTGGGGCCGACGAGATGAGCGGGGCGCGAGTCGAGGTCGGCGTCCCGATCAGCGCGGGCTGGTTGGTCATCAACGCAGGCGATGTGCCCACGCGAACTTCAATACGCCGGCCTAGCTTGATCGCCGGCCTAGCTTGGTTCGCGCGGCGCATAGTGTGAGACGACGCGCCGCACGGGGCCGTCGGGGTGATGAAACACCTGGGTGATGGCCGGCGGGCAGTGGAGCGGGCTCTCGGGCGGGCTATCGAGCCAGGCCTCGAGGACCGTCGTGTCACTGCTGCTCAGCACGCGGACCGGCCGGGCCGTGACCCCGTCCTGCATGTCGTGACCCAGGACCGCGGCGTAGTTGTCGAGACCGCGCCGCTCGATGCGGTCGAACATGACAAAGGCCAGGTCAGACGAGAAGGCCTCCTCCAGCGTTCGTCGGTCGCCGGAACGGGTGAAGCCCGCCATGGCGTGGCCGATCAGGGCTGCATGGGACCCATCCAGCTCCTGGGAATCGAGGTGCGCCCGAGCGGCGCTGTCCAGCAGCTCATCGGCCAGCTTCGACTTCGCGGCGTTGAGGCGACTCCGGACTGTGCCGAGCGGAACACCGCAGATGTCGGCAATCGCCTGGTAGGAGTTGGCGTCGGTGAAGTAGCGCAGCATCACGACGAGACGCAGCGGCTCGGAGAGCCCCTCGAGCGCCGTCCACACCCAGTTGCGCAGTGCGATGCGCTCGATCGTCTGCTCGACGACGTCAGCGAGTACCTCGATTCCGATGCAGTGTTCGCGGTCAAGCCGTCGCTAGTGCGGCGCTTCATCGCACGTTCCGCCGAGGACCCCGTGCGCCCCGAAGGCGTCGAGTCTGAGTGGTGCTCGGTGCAGAACGACATCGTCCTGCGGCCGGCCTGATCCGGGTTCCCCGCCTCCTGACCAAGCTCGGCCTGCGTGACCGTGTGCAGGCCGTGGTGATGGCCTACGAGACGGCCATCGTCCGCCCTGAGGTCAGCGAGTAGTCAGAGCCCGCGCCGGTGGCTCAAGACTGCCCCTCGGCGAGCCGATAGCAAGGCATCAACCGGGGTCGGACCCCAGCGGAGGAAGCGATGACAATCTTCAAGAATCGTCGTGCGGACCTGAGCGCCACTGCGGTGGCCGCCGTCGCCGTGCTGGCAGCCGCCGCCCCGGCCGCGGCCGACACCTTCACGGTCACCAACGGTGGCGATCCGGGCAAGGGCTCGCTGCGCCAGGCGATTCAGGACGCCAACGCGCGTCCGGGCGTCGATTCGATCCGGTTCGCGTCCGCGGTCACCGGGACTGTCAAGCTGACCCACGGGGAGTTGTTTATCCGCGGAGCGCTCGACATACAGGGCCCCGGCGCCAGGGCGCTCACCGTATCGGGCAATCGCCGCAGCCGGGTGTTCGTCATCGCGAAGGGCGCGAAGGTCCGCATGTCCGACCTGACAGTTTCCGAGGGCCTCGCACATGGGTCGGACGGCACAAAGGGCGACGCCGGTGGCTCGGTCGAGGGCGGCGGCGTCCTCAACGACGGGACACTCACGCTCGACAAGGTCGAAGTCAGCCACAACAAGGCCGAGGGAGGCAGCGGCGGGAACGGAACCGCGTTCCACTCCGGTGGCGCGGGCGGTAACGCGTTCGGGGGCGGAATCGCCAGCAACGGCACACTGGTCCTCGTCCACACCCTGGTAATCGGCAACCACGCCGCCGGATCGTTCGGCGGCGACGCACCCCGACGGGGTGTTCCTGCATGCCGGTGAGGGAGGCAGCGGTTGGGGCGGCGGGATTCGCGCCGAGGGCGAGCTGACGATGACCGACAGCCGCGTGGCCGGCAACAGCGCTACCGGCGGTGAGGGCGGCGCCGATCATTACGAGGACAGCCGGGGCCGGCGTGGCGGCGAGGGTAACGGCGGGGGTATCAGCACCAGCGCGGGCCAAGCGCGCATCACCGGCTCGACCATTGACGTCAACACAATCCATGGTGGGCCCGGGCCCTACCCGGGAAACGTCTACGGTGCGGGTATTCGCAGCGACGGCGCACGCGGACCGCTCGACATCGTGCGCACCACCGTGGTCGGCAACAGCGCCAGGGGCGGCGACGGCTATGGCGAGGCCCGGCCGTTGTTCGTCCGCGGCGGCGGCATCTTCAACCGCGGGCGCCGACTGACGATCGTGCGCAGCACGGTGTCGGCCAACACGGTCAAGACGGGCAAGGGGGCCAACGACCACTCGATCATCGCCGGCGGCGGGATCTCCAATGTTGGCGACGGGGAGCTCTTCCTCCTCGCAAGCACGATCAGCACAAACGGCGGGCCCGTGGGCGGCGGCCTCGAGAATCGCGGCGCGCGCGCAGCGCTCACCGCCGTCACGCTGGCCGACAACGAGGCCAGGAGCGGCGGCGCGAACCTGGACAATTTCGACGGCCACACGACCTTCCTCGACACCATCGTGGCCGAGCCGCGCGGTGGTGCCAAGAACTGCGCCGCGGGTCGTTTCACCTCCCACGGCTACAACCTCGAACAGGGCAACAGCTGCGGCTTCACCCATTCCACCGATCAGCGGAACACCGACCCCAAGCTCGAACCGCTGCGCAACAACGGCGGAAACACAAGGACGCAGGCCATTCCGCGCACGAGCCCGGCCGTCGATCAGGGTGTCAGCGCGTCATTGGACCTGGACCAGCGCGGTATGAAGCGACCGGTGTCATTCGGGATTCCGCGCCCGCCGGGCGGCGATGGCTCGGATATCGGAGCCTTCGAGCTTCAGGCCCCGCCGCGGTAACGCAGCCCGTCGAGCGCGATGTCGAGAATGTGGTCGGTCTCGCCGGGCTCGGTGGTGGGAATCTTGGCGATCCCACCGATCAGCTGGATCACCTCGGACAGATCGGTGTCGGCGCGCACGGTCCCAGCCGCCTGGGCACGCGCGAGCAACGGCTCGCCGGCCGCGTACAGAGCTGCGCGACAGCTCTTGAACAGCTCGGCGTCGCGATCGACATAGTCGAGCAGCTCCTGGGCCAGCGCCTGCTTGGTCCCCATATAGGCCACGAATCGGTGTAGCCACGCCACGAGGGCGTCCCAAGGTTCGAGGCCATCCAGATCGGTGGCCGAGCGACACAGATCCTCGAGCTCACCGACGTACACCGCCTCGAGCAGCGCCTGCCGGTTGGGGAAGTGCCGGTAGAGCGTGCCGATCCCCACCTGGGCGCGCCGGGCGATCTCCTCCAGCGAGGTTGACGCTCCGCCCTCGGCGAAAGCGTCGCGGGCCGCCGCGACCACCTTGTCGTAGTTGCGCTGAGCGTCCGCCCGCTTGGGACGAGTTCGGATGGGCTGACCGGTGGTGCTCACGGCTTTAGGAAATCTTTCCTTGACAAAGTGGAGGGATCCTCCGTATAGTTTCCGGAGGGTTCCTCCATTTAATTCTGGAGGACGCCTCCAGTTTACCACCCGCAGTCAAGACTCAACGGTTGGGACATAGATGAACACCGCTTCTCCAGACACCGTCAGCGACCGGCGCCGCTGGATGGCCCTCGTGGTTGTCTGCCTCGCGCAGCTAATGATCGTGCTCGACACGACGATCGTGAACGTGGCGCTGCCGGCGGTCCAGCATGACCTCCATTTCACCCAGAGCAATCTCACCTGGGTGATCAACGCATTTCTCGTCACGTTCGGCAGCTTCCTGTTGCTGGCCGGACGCCTTGGAGACCTGATCGGTCGCCGGCGCGTATTTCTCGTCGGCGTCATGGTCTTCACAGCCGCATCGGCACTGTGCGGCCTGGCCCCCAGTCAGGGCTTTCTGATCATCGCGCGCTTCCTTCAGGGCATCGGCGCCGCACTCCAGGCCTCGGTGATCCTGGCCATCATCGTCACCGAGTTCCCCCAGCCGGCCGACCGCGCTCGCGCGATGAGCGCCTACGTGTTCGTCGCCGTGGCCGGCGGCTCGCTCGGGCTGCTCGCCGGCGGAGTGCTCACCCAGGCTCTCAGTTGGCACTGGATCTTCTTCGTCAATCTCCCCATCGGCATCGCCACCATCGCCCTGGGCCGGGCCCTGATTCCGCGCGATGAAGGTCTCGGACTGGGGCACGGCGTCGACTGGCTCGGGTCGGTGCTGGTCACCGTGTCACTGATGACCGCCATCTACGCGATCCTGCAGGCCACACGGCACGGATGGGGATCGGCCCAGGTGCTCGGCTTCGGAGCGCTGGCCGCGCTGCTCATGACCGCTTTCCTGGTCCTCGAGTCGCGGCTCGATAACCCGATCATGCCTTTGCGGATCCTCGGGCTTCGCGGGCTGGTCGGGTCGAGCATCGTCCGCGGCTTTCTCGTCACCGGCATGTACTCGACGTTCTTCCTCGGGACGCTGTACCTCGAGCACGTCCTCCACTACAGCGCGCTGCGCACCGGCCTGGCGTTCCTGCCCTGGACGGTGACCGTGGGCATCCTCTCGCTGGGGGTGACCGCGCGACTGGTCGAGCGCTTCGGCGCCATGCGGGTGCTGATCGCCGGAATGCTCACGGTGATCGGCGGGTTGCTGCTGCTCACCACAGCAGGCGCCGGCACGAGCTTCTTCCCGGCCGTGTTCTTCGGCTACCTCGCGATCGGCCTCGGCATCGGCAGCGCGTTCATGCCGCTGCTCTCGATCGCGATGGCCGAGGTCCCGGTCAATGACGCCGGGCTCGGCTCGGGCGTGATCAACGTCTCCCAGCAGGTGGCCGGCGCCCTCGGACTCGCCGTACTGGGAACCGTGGCCACCAACCACACCAAGGCTCTGGTGGCGCAGCATCACGGCCTGGTGGCCTCGTTGATCAGCGGGTACCACCTGGCGTTCGTCATCGGGGCGGTGTGCGTGGCGGCTGGGATCGTCACCGCGATCGCGCTTCTGCGCTCGCCCGAGACCGCACCGGCCGAGGCGCCGAACACCGATCCTCGACGTGACTCGGTGGATGATCTGGAGCCGGTGCGCCTGAGCGTCATCGACCCGCGGCCCGACGTCGAGCGCCAGGCGGCCTAGTCGTATGCTGCCTCTCCCCTTGCACGCGCGGGGGGAGAGGCAGTGGCACCTCGATTGATTTCGGCGCCGCGACCAGGCACCCTACGCGACACTGGCGATGGTGAGGAGCTGAGCATGTTCGGGCGCAGGCGCAAGAAGGACGAAGACGGTCTGGGGTTGCCGTCATACGACTCGTCGAGCATGGCGGCCACGCCCAGTGTGAGTGTCTCGACCAACCCCTCCCCCACTCCTCCGCCGGCTCCCGCCGTCGATCCCGGGGCGTTTCCGACCAGCGCCACCGCGATGCTGGGCCAGATCCTCAGCGGGCGCGGCCCGGTCGGCGATCTGATCTCGGAGATCAAGGCCGACCCGCAGGGCTTCCGGGCGCGGATAATGGCCCAGGCTCAGGCCGCCGGCGTCTCGCCCTTCGTCATGACCCCACAGGGATTCCAGCCGGTCGGCGGCTCGGCTGCCGCGCCTCCCGGCCACGTCGACGTCGTCGAGGAACTTACCAAGGCATCGGAGCTCCACGAGCGCGGCGCTCTCACCGACGCCGAGTTCGCGTCGCTGAAGAAGAAGCTGCTCGGGGAGTGAGGGCGGCGTGGGCCAGGAGGTCTCCGCCAGAACATTCAGCCTCCTGGATCGGCAGCAGTACAGACGCAAGGTCCATGCGTGTCTCGACGTGTTCGCCCGGATGCTGTCCGAGTCGCGGTTTCATCCCGAGCGTCGGTCGTTCGGCCTCGAGGTCGAGCTCAACCTGACCGACGAGGCCGGCGACCCGGCGCTGGTCAACGCCGCCGCGCTCGAGGCCATCGCCGATCCGAGCTTTCAGACCGAGCTCGGCCAGTTCAACGTTGAGATCAACGTCCCGCCGCGGCGGCTCGAGGGCAAGGTGTTCTCGGAGCTCGAGCACCATGCCCGCGCGAGCCTCAACGACGCCGAGAGCCGGGCCAAGACGGTCGGCGCCCACATGATGATCATCGGAATCCTGCCCACCGTGGGCGAGGAGCATCTGACGGCGGAGTCGTTCAGCGCCAGCTCTCGTTACACACTGCTCAACGAGCAGATCTTCGCCGCACGCGGAGAGGATGTGGAGATCTCGATCGGGGGCGTCGAGAGACTGCACACACACGCCGACACGATCGCGCCCGAAGCGGCCTGCACCAGCGTCCAGCTCCATCAGCAGGTCGATCCAGAGGGGTTCGCCCAATACTGGAACGCCGCTCAGGCGATCGCGGGGGTTCAGGTGGCGATCGCGGCCAACTCGCCCTTCTTCTATGGCAAGGAGCTGTGGCGCGAGACCAGGATCGCGCTGTTCGAGCAGGCCACCGACACACGACCGGAGGAGCTCAAGAGCCAGGGCGTGCGACCGCGAGTGTGGTTCGGCGAGCGCTGGATCACCTCGATATTCGATCTGTTCGAAGAGAACGTTCAGTACTTCCCGGCGCTGCTTTCCGTGTGTGAGGACGAGGATCCGCTGGAGACCTTGGAACGCGGCGGACCCCGCGGCTGGGCGAGCTCCGCCTCCACAACGGCACCATCTACCGATGGAACCGTCCCATCTACGACGTCGTCGGCGACCAGCCCCACCTGCGGGTCGAGAACCGGGTCCTTCCCGCCGGGCCGACGGTCGTCGACATCCTCGCCAACGCGGCATTCTATTACGGCCTGCTGCGTGTGCTGTCCGACGATGAGCGTCCGATGTGGTCGCAGATGTCGTTCTCGGCCGCCGAGGAGAACTTCCACGCCGGCGCCCGCGACGGGATCGAGGCGCAGGTCTACTGGCCCGGGCTGGGTCAGGTGCCGGCCGCCGAGCTCGTGCTCAGACGCCTGCTTCCGCTGGCGCACGACGGCCTGCAGCGCTGGGGCATCGACGGCGGGGACATCGATCGCCTGCTGACCGTCGTCGAGCGCCGCTGTGTGACGCTGCGCAACGGGGCGTCGTGGCAAGCCAGTGTCTTCCACCACCTGCACGAGGCGCACCGGATGGATCGGCGCGAAGCACTTCGGCAGATGACCAGGCAGTACCGCGAGCTCATGCACTCAAACCAACCGGTACACGATTGGCCGGTGGACTGACGGGTGTAGGGTCTCGGCAACCTCTATCGACGAAGGAGCTTCGCCTCATGGCACACGGGTTCAGCGGGTCGGCAGTCATCGATCGTCCCATCAGTGACGTGTTCGCCTTCCTGGCCGACGGGACCAACGACCCCAAGTTCAGCCCCCGCGTCCAGGAGATCCGCAAGACGACCGACGGGCCGATCGGCGTCGGCACGGTGTTCGACAGCAAAGTCAAGGATGCCGGGATGACCACCAACCGCCAGTTCGAGCTGACGACGTTCGAGGCGCCGACGAAGATCCGCTGGACCGAGCGATCGAAGAACAGCGTCACGGTGCCCGACGGCGGCTACGACCTCGAGACGGTCGGCGAGGACCAGACCAAGGTCACCATCCACAACACGTTCGAGGGTCACGGCTTCGGCAAGCTCATCGTCGGATTCGCCGCCCGGGCGGCGGTGAAGGACGCGCCCGAGTTCGCACAGCGGATCAAGGCGGCGCTGGAAGCCAGCTAGTGGGCCGGCTGTCACGTTGACCGCCGGCGCCTAACCGGAGCGCTTGAGCCTGCCGTGCCGCTTGGCGTAGCGCTCGCCGGCGCGGAACACCCCGAGCCCGAGCGGAATGGAGACGACGCCGATCACCAGCAGCGGCCAGATGTCGCCCCACAGGCTTCCGAGTGCGGCGCCGTCGAGCACGGCGCGCGCGGATGCCCCGCAGCGCGTAGGTGGCCGGCGAGATCTCCGAGAGCCACTGCATCCACTGCGGCAGCACCGACACCGGGTAGTAGACGCCCGAGACGACGAGCAGAAGGCCCTGGGCGATGAACCCGAGCTGCGTGCCCTTCTCGGGCGAGATCAGCGGCAGCACGGCCGTCATCATCCCGATCCCGACGAACGACACCGACGCCACCGCCAGCAGCACGAGGCGCCGCGGCGAAGTCGGCGTCGCGCGAAGTGCAGCCCGAAGAACAGCGCCACCACCACGAACAGCAGGGCGGTGCGCAGCACGCCGTAGAGCACCGCGAACGCGCCCATCCCCAGCAGATGCACGGGCCGCGACAGCGGCGCCATGAACGTGTACTCGATCGTGCCCTCCCAGCGCTCCCAGGCGACCGTCTCGGTGACGATCTCGAAGATCAGCCCCAGGTACGACCAGACCACCGCGCCGATCAGCAGCGACGATGGTCACGCGGTTCGACGTCGATGTGGCCGCCGGCCGCCTCGACGCCCTTGGCGATGAAGACGATCGTCAGCGTGTTGGCGACCGTGTACAGGAACCACGCCAGCTCCCACCACGCGAAGCGCCGGATCAGATAGGTGTTGCGCTCGACGATGCCGGCCAAGCCGATCAGCTCGCGCCGCAGGTTAGCCGCGTCGCCTGCCGTCATCATGCGCGATCACCTCCTCTTCGTCTCGGCCTCGTCCTCGAAGCTGCGCGCCGGTGGCGGCCATGAAGAACGCCTCCTCGAGCGTCTCGGCGCCGTATCGGTCGACGGATGCTCGGCCGGCGTGTCGAGGCAGAGCAGCCTGCCCGCCGTGCAGGATCCCCACCCGGTCGGCCAGCGCCTCGGCCTCGGCCATGTCGTGGGTGCACAGCAGGATCGTGCGTGTCGTGCTGTCGGCGCGGATCGCGCGATGAAGGCCTGCACCTCGCGCTTGGAGCGCGGATCGAGCCCGGTGGTCGGCTCGTCCAGCAGCAGCAGCACCGGCGAGGTCAGAAGCGCGCGGGCCAGCGCGATCTTCTGCTGCATGCCGCGGGAGAGGTCCTCCATCGGCTCGCCGCGCGCGGTCGACGCGGGAAGCCGACGCGCTCGAGGATCTCCGGGATGCGCGCGCGCGTCTGCCGCGGCGTCAGGCCGTAGAAGCGGGCCGAGTAGCGACAGGTTCTCGACCGGCGGACATGCGCTTGAAGAACGACGCCTCGACCGACACCCGGTTGACCAGCCGCTGCACCGCTCGCGGGCCTCGCGCACGACGTCGATGCCGAACACCTCGGCGCTGCCGCCGTCGTGCAGCAGCAGGGTCGAGAGCAGCCGCACCAGCGTCGACTTGCCCGATCCGTTCTGGCCGAGCATGGCGACGCACTCGCGACGATCGATCGCTGAACGAAACATCGTCGAGCGCGGCGATCGCCTGCGGCCGCCGACCGCGGCGGCGACGAACTCCTTGGTCAGATGAGATACATCAACGGCAGTCAAACAATGCTCCTAACGAGACGACAGGTGTCCAGGGGCCATCGACCGAGGCGGTGCTCGGCCAAGGCGGCTAATGGGTCACGGTCGAGAGAGGAACATCAATGCGCAGCGTACCACCAGGCGCACGACCGTCCGTCTGGCCAACGTGCGAGCGGCCGCGTAAGATGAGGCCATGGTGCGTCTGGGGAGACGTGTGCTGCTGCTGGCGCTGTTCGCGCTCGCCGCCAATGCGCAGATGGCCGGGGCAAAGGTCGTGATCTCGCAGGTCTACGGCGACGGCGCCAACGGCCCCAACTCCACCTGGGACAAGGACTACGTCGTCCTGTTCAACGACGGGACGACGTCGGTGAACATGAACACCTGGGCCGTGGTTCGAGGCGCCCACCGACAGCGGCTCCTGGCTGCAAACCAACCTTTTTCCGTCGGGGCCGCTCGCACCGGGCGACAGCTACCTCGTTGCTTTTGCGCCCAACGCTTCGGAGGGCCAGAACACGCTGCAGACCTTCGACCAGTTCGGTGGTTCGCTCAACATCTTCATGAGCAGCGGCAAGGTCGCGTTGACCTCGGACCGAACGGCACCGGATGACGCCCATCCGTCGGCGGCCCACATCGTCGACCTGGTCGGCTTCGGCCCGGACACGACGCTGTTCAAGGGGTCAGGGCCCGCACCCTCCCCCGGCACCGGGGCCATCCTTCGTGCCGACGGCGGCTGCCAGGACACCGGCAACAACGCGAGCGATTTCGCCACCGGAGCCGCTGTCCCGCGGAGCCTCGCCGACACGGCAATCCCGTGCCTGCGCATCAAGGGACCAACCGCACCCCAGTCCACGTCCGAGGGCCGGCGCCTGAGCTTCAACCTGACCACGACCGCCGACAGTGCCGTCACCGCCACCGGCATCCCGGCCGCCGCCGGCGACATCGTCGCCCCCGGGCTGTCGCATTCGGGCAACACGTGGACGTTCAGTTGGACACCTGGGTTCAATCGCGCTGCGATCAGGCCGTACACGGTCACCTTCCACGCCTCGAGCGGCGAGGTCACGACGACCACCACCGTCCACATCACCGTGGCCAACACCGACCGGGCGCCCGTCGTCAATGCCGGGAGCGATCGCACGGTCACGGTGGGACACGCGGTGCACGTCCATGTGGGCGCCACCGACCCCGACGGTGACGCGATCAGGTCTCGGAGCGTGCTCAACCGGCCGGCCGGGTCGACCTTCAACGCCGCCACCGGCAATTTCACCTGGACCCCCTCGCCCTCCCAGCTCGGCGTCCGGCCGATCACCTTCGCGGCCAGCGATGGCACGCTGTCGGGGAGCCAGCCGATTCATGTGACGGTCAAGGCCGCCTCGATCAGCAAACTCTCGCTGGCCAAGAACCGCGTGCCGGCGCACGGGGTCGCGCTGACCGCCAAGCTGACCGGCCCGGGCACGATCGTCATCAAGGTCGCGCGCTGTGCCGGCGGGAAGTGCACGCCGCTGAAGGGCACGATCACGTTCACCGGCCGCGCCGGGACCAACCACTTCACGCTCGTCCCACGGCTTCGCGGCAAGCGGCTGAAGAAGGGGCTGTACCTGCTCCACGTCGGTATCGAGGGAGCCAAGGCGACCAGAACGCTGGCGATCACTGTCATCTAGCCGCTACCGTGAGGGGTCGGTGCGGATCGCGACCTGGAACGTCAACTCGGTCAAGCAAAGACTCCCCAGGCTGTTGCCGTGGCTCGACCAGCGCCAGCCGGATGTGGTGTGCCTTCAGGAGACCAAGCTGGCCGACGACGCGTTCGCCGAGCTGTTCGGCGACGAGCTGGCCAACCGAGGCTACGAGGTGGCCGCGCACGGTGAGGCGGCCTGGAATGGCGTGGCGATCCTCTCCCGCTCCGGCCTCGATGACGTCGAGCATGGCCTGCCGGGCGCGCCAGGGTTCCCCAACCCGGAGGCCCGCGCGGTGGCGGCCACGTGCGACGGAATCCGCGTCGTCTCGGTGTACGTACCGAATGGGCGCGAGCCCGATTCCGAGCACTACCGGTACAAACTCGCCTGGCTGGCGTCGCTGCGCGACGTGGTTGCCGCCGGACCCGACGCCACCGTCGTTTGTGGCGACATGAACATCGCCCCCACCGACGAGGATGTGTTCGACCCCGAGGCGTACATCGGACAGACGCACGTGACCGCACCCGAGCGCGACGCCCTGGCCGAGCTCGGGAAGCTCGGCCTGCACGACTTGGTCCGGGATCGCTGGCCGGACAAGCGCGTGTTCACTTACTGGGATTACCGCGCGGGAATGTTCCACCAGGACCTCGGCATGCGGATCGATCTCGTGCTCGCCGGCACCCCGGTCGCCGGACGGGTCAGGGCAGCCTGGGTCGACCGCCAGGCCCGGAAGGGCACCGGGCCAAGCGATCACGCGCCGGTGATCGTCGATCTCGACGAGGCGCCCGACGGGGACATCGGGCCCGTGGTGCCGCCCCCCTCATCCCCGGCAGCCAGGCGCGGGACGAAGAAGCTCCCGCAGGCGCGCTAGGACCGGAACCCACCGTTCCAGGCAGCCGGTCTAGTGCGGCCGATCTCGATCGCGCGACGGCTGCACCCGCTTGGGCTCTCCGGGCATCTTCGGATAGTCGGGCGGGTAGGGCATGTCACCTCTCCCCGCGGCGAGATCGCGGTCGTACAGATCCAACAGGGGTTGGAGCGAATAGGCCGTGTCGTTGATTGCCACGTGACGGTCGCCGACCTGGACAAAGCGGGCCGGCATCGTCGCCACCGTGAAATCCTCCGGGCTCACCTCCGCAAGCTCGTCCCAGCTCAGGGGGGCTGATACGGGCGCACCGGGCTTCGGGCGCACGCTGTACGCGGAGGCGATCGTGCGATCGCGGGCATTCTGGTTGTAGTCGATGAAGATCCGCTCGCCGCGCTCCTCCTTCCACCAGCTGGTCGTGACGTGATCGGGGAGGCGGCGTTCGAGCTCGCGCCCGAAGGCGATCGCCCCGTGACGTACGTCGGTGAACGTCCAGCGTGGCTCGATGCGGATGTAGATATGCACACCCCGACCGCCCGACGTCTTGGGGAAGCCGTGGTAGCCGAGCTCACCCAGCAGCGTTCGAGCCTCGGCGGCGACCCGCACGGCGTCGGCGAAGTCCGTGCCCGGCTGGGGATCGAGGTCGATGCGCAGCTCGTCAGGGTGGTCGACGTTGTCCCGGCGGACGGGCCACGGGTGGAAGGTGATCGTGCCCATCTGCGCCGCCCACGCGACGACGGCGAGCTCGGTCGGACAGATCTCGTCGGCGTGGCGACCCGAGGGAAACTGAATCCGCGTCGTCTCCACGTAGTCCGGCGCCCCCTTGGGTACCCGCTTCTGGTAGAAGGCGTCGCCGCCACCCCGGTCGCGTGTCGAGAGCACGATGCCCGGATGGACGCCCTTGGGCCAGCGCTCGAGGGTCGTTGGCCGGCGCTCGAGCGCGCGCATGATGCCCTCGCCGACGGCCAGGTAGTAGTTGACCACGTCGAGCTTGGTGACGGGCGCCGAGCGTTCCGTCGCCGGGAAGATCACCCGGTCGGGACTGGACACGCGAACCTGGCGCGCCCCAACATCGACGATCGCGGCCTCGGAAGGTCCCACCGCTGACAGTACGACGGCGAACGCCTAGGCCGTGACGGGGGCCGGCTCGGCGGCCATGAGCTCGGCGAACTTGGCCGGCGTGTCCTCCTCGGGCAGCGGCGAGTAGAGGACGAGTCGCTGCTCCGGAGCTTCGGCGACCGTGAACACCGCATGCTCGAACACGAGCTTGCCCGCCATCGGATGATGCACCTCCTTGCGCCCGGTGCTGGCGCGGGCGACCTCATGACGCTTCCACAGCTTGCAAAACTCCGGGCTCGACTGCCGGAGCGAGCCGATCAGCTGCTCGAACTCGGGATCGCCGAGGTGCCGCGCGCTGTCGGCCCGGAACTTCGCCACCAGCAGACGCGAGCTGCGTTCCCAGTCGGTGAACATCACCCGTCGGCGGGGATCCATAAAGAACAGCCACACGTGGTTTCGCGTGGCCCGCGGGGATGCGGTCGAAGTCTCCCAGCAACGCGCACGCCGCGTGGTTGCAGGCCAGGTAGTCCCAGCGGCGTCCGAGCACGTAGGCCGGATTCGTGCCGAGGTTCTCGATCAGCCGTCGGAGTGCCGGTGACACCCGCTCCGATGACGCCTTGCACGGCGGTGGCTCCTCGCCGCGGCCGAGCAGGACCAGGTGGGTGCGCTCGGCTGGTGTCAGGCGCATGGCGCTGGCCATCGCCTCGAGGACCTCCAGTGACGCCCGGACGTCCCGTCCCTGCTCGAGCCACGTGTACCAGGTGGTGCCCACCCCGGCCAGCAGCGCCACCTCCTCGCGGCGCAGGCCGGGCGTGCGACGACGCCCACCCGAGGGCAGGCCGACGTCCTCAGGTTTGAGGCTCGCGCGCCGCCGGCGCAGGAAATCCGCCAGCTCGGCGCGGCGCCGTTCGCCGTTCGCGCCGCGCGTCGCGGCGAACCTCACGTCGTCCGGATGGTCTCCGTTAAATGCTTGAGGTGGGATCGCTACTACCAGGATAACTCCCTCTCTTGTACCTGGATAAGCATTATCGCACACTGAACCCGTGAACAAACCGAATACCACCATCATTCCCCTCCAGCGCCGACTCAGCGCCACAAACGCACTGCTGTTCGTGGTCTGCCTCGCGCAATTCATGGTCATCCTCGACGTCGCCGTCGTCAATGTGGCGCTGCCCGACATGCGGCACACCCTGCACTTCTCGACCTCGGGCCTGCAGTGGGTCGTGAACGCGTACACGCTCACGTTCGCCGGCTTCATGATGCTCGGGGCACGCGCCGCCGACCTGCTCGGGCGCAGGCGAGTCTTCATCGCTGGCACCGCCCTGTTCGCCGTGTCCTCGCTGGCATGCGCCCTGGCCAGCTCCCGGGGCCTGCTGATCGGCGTTCGTGCCCTTCAGGGGTTCGGCGGCGGCATCGTCTCGCCGGCCACGCTGTCGATCATCACCGCGTCTCTGCGCGAGGGCCCCGAACGCAATCGCGCGCTTGGCCTGTGGGGAGCGATCGGTGGGCTCGGCGCATCGTCCGGCGCTCTGCTCGGCGGGGTCCTGACCCAGGCCTTTGGATGGCCGGCCATCTTCGCCATCAACGTGCCGCTCGGCGCGCTGGTCATCGTCCTGGCACCTCGCGTGGTCCCCGCCGACGTCAGCAGCACCGGGCCGCGGCACTTCGACCTCGCCGGCGCACTGCTGGCCACCGCCGGCCTGCTCGGCCTGACCTACGGGATCGTCCGCACCGACACCCTGGGCTGGGGCGCGACGGGTGTGGTCGTGCCGCTGGCCGCCGGCGCTGGCGCTGCTCACAGGCTTCGTGCTCGTCGAGGCACGCGTCGCGAAGGCTCCGCTCGTGCCGCTGTCGATCTTCAGACTGGGCCAGCTCCGCACGGCGAACCTGGTCATCGTGCTGATGTACTCGGCACTACTTCTCGATGTTCTTCTTCGTCACCCTGTATCTCCAGCAGGTACTGGGCGACAACGCGCTCGAGGCTGGCATCTCGTTCCTGCCGATCACGCTCTCGGTGTTCGCCGGCTCATCGTTGGCGCCGCGGCTGGTCGCGCGCAGCGGGGTGCGCAGCGTGGTAACCCTCGGCATGGTGTCGGCGACGGCTGGACTCCTGCTCCTGACCGACGTGCGACCCGACGCCAGCTACCTCACGGCCGTGCTTCCCGGCGGGATCCTGTGCGGTCTGGGCATGGGGCTCACGCTGGTGTCCTCGACAATCGCCGCGACCCAGGGTGTCCCTCGTACGCAGAGCGGGCTCGCCTCCGGTCTGCTCAACACGTCCCGCCTGTTCGGCGGTGCGCTGGGGCTGGCCGTTCTCAGCACAATCGCCGCGTCGAGCTCTCACGGAGCAGCGAGCGTCGCGGAGGGTGTGACCAACGGCTTCACTGTCGCCTTCGAGGTGGGAGCCGTGATCACGCTCACCGCCGCCGTGCTGGCGGCCGTGGGGTTGCGGCCACGACCCGAGGTCCAGACGCCACGGATCATGCCGAACGCCGAGCTACGCGTCGCGGACGAGGAGCGGGTGGCGGCCTGAGCGCCTACGATTGATTGACGACCCAGGTGAGCGATCAGCAGGACCTCTACGGACTCCCGCTCGAGGAATTCGTCTCCGCACGCGGAGCGCTGGCCAAGACGCTGCGCAAGCAGGGCCAGCGCGAGCAGGCGCAGGAGATCGCCGCGTTGCGCAAGCCGTCGGTGGCCGCCTGGGCCGTCAACCAGCTGGTTCGCACGCAGCAGCGCGAGGTGGCCGCGCTGTTCTCGGCCGGTGACGCGCTCCAGGCCGCACAGTCACAGCTTCTCGCCGGCAAGGGAGACGCACACGCTCTGCGGGGGGCGGTGACCCGCGAGCGTGAAGCGGTCGAGACGTTGGCCGGTAGGGCGGACGGTCTGCTGAGCGCCGACGGCCACGAGCTCACGCAGGCGACGCTGGATCGAGTGTCGGACACGCTCCATGCGGCGGCGCTGGATGCCGACGCCCGCAGCCAGGTTGAGCAGGGCGCTCTGCAGCGCGAGCTGCGCCACGTCGGCCTCGGTGCGTTCAGCGCGGTCAGTTCGCCGGCTTCACCGACGGGCAAGGCGGCAGCCAAAGCGAGCCCCGAGTCTCGGACAAAGGGTCGGTCCAGGGACGACGCCGCAACCAGGCAGGCAAAGCGAGAGGCAGAGCAGCGCACAAAACAGGCGCGCGCCGCCGAGGCAGCGGCGCGTCGCGCCGCGCAGCGCGCGGACGGCGCGCTCCAGACAGCGAAGGCTCGGCGCGAGAACGCCGCCCAAACGTTGGCTAAGGCCGACGCCGAGCTCGCCACCGCCACCAAGGTCGCCAAACAGGCGGCCGACGAGCATCGACGCGCCAAGCAGGCGCTCGAGCGGTCGTAGCCATAGAATTCCTGCTGCGGCGTGGCGCCGCCAACACCGATGGGAGGGCGGGCTTGAGCACAGCTTGGGGACGATCTGGGTCCGCTCCGTCGATCCCGCGGGGCCCATCTGGAGGTGTGGGAATCGGCGTGCTCGAGGCGGTTGCCTGCGCCGGCGTCGTCGGTCTCTGCGCCGCGGCCGGGGTGATCGCCATCAACAGTCCGATCGTCGACCGACCGGCCCTGTTCGTGACGCTGCGGTCGGTGTTCGTTCCGGGATTGGTGGCCGTCGCTCTGGTCGCTCAAGGTCGCGGCTCGGGTCGCCGGCTGACCTGGTTACTTCTCGCTGTCGCCTTCGCGTTCGCGCTCACGGGCTTGACCGGCGCCAACGCGGAAATTGCCTTCGCGATCGGACGTCTCGCCATTCCGCCCGCGGTGGTGCTGGTCGTGTATCTGTGTCTCGCCTACCCCACCGGCAGGATCGAAAATCCGCGGGTCTCCATCCTTGTGAGCGGAGTGGCCGCGGTCGTGCTCGCGCTCGACGTGGCGACCATGCTGCTGTCGACGGCGCCGCCCGTGGCGGGACCGTTCGTCCGGTGCGCCGGGGCCGAGTGCCCTGCCAACCCGCTCGCCATCGTCCACCTCGGTGACGGAGCCAGCAACGCCCTGTCGGTCGCCCTGGCGCTCGCCATCACCGTCATGCTGGCCATCGCGGCGATCATCGTCGCACTGCGCGCGGTCGTCGCGAGCCGCCTGCAGCGACGCAGCCTGGCACCACTGTTCGCCTGGACCGTGCTCGCGGCCGTTGGGTACGGGTTCTTCATCGCCGTCCGGGCGATCAACGACCAAGCCTCCCTGCTGACCCCGGCGTCGGTGACCGTCGCGGCCATCATCGCCGCCATGCCGTTGGCGATCGCGCTGGGCATGGCCCGCGGCCGCGTCTTCGCGATGAGCGCCCTGGAGCGAATGATCGGCGAGTTGGATGGCAACACCGGCCTCGCCGAGCTTCAGGGAACGATGTCCCGAGCGTTCGCCGACCCCAACCTCAGACTGCTGTTCTGGCGACCCTCGCTGCAGGAATACGTCGACGTCAACGGTCGGTCGGTCGAGCTCTCGTCGATCGGCCCGGCCCAACAGATCACGCGCTTCGGGCCCCCGGGCGAGGGCCTCGGCGCCGCGCTTCACGACCCCGTGCTGACGGAGGACCGCGACGTGCTTGAAGCAGCCGGGACAGCAATTCGCATGGCACTCAACAACAGTCGCCTGCAGACCGATCTCACCGCGTCGATCTCGGAGCTCGAGGCCTCGCGCAAACGCGTGGCTCGAGCGGCCGATGACGAACGCCGGCGGATCGAGCAGGATCTCCACGACGGCGCCCAGCAGGACCTGATCGCGCTGCGAATCAAGTTGCACGTGCTCGAGGAGCAGGCGGCCGAAGACCCGCAGGCCATGGCCCCGGGTCTGGCCGACGCCGGCCGGCGCGTCGACGCCGCGATCGCACACATCCGCAACCTCGCCCACGGGATCTATCCATCCGAACTGCGCGACCTGGGCCTCCCCACCGCGCTTGCGGCCGTGGCGCGAAGCTCGCCCATCGAGGTCGTACTGCGCGCGGACCTGCACCGCCGATTTGCACCCGAGGTCGAGACCGCGGTGTATTTCTGTTGCGTTGAAGCGCTCCAGAACGTGACCAAGCACTGCGGCGTCGACACGCGTGTTCGCCTCACGCTCTCCGAGCGCCCGGACGGCCTCCAATTCGTCCTCTCGGACAACGGGCCGGGCTTCGACCCCGCACTCGTCGGTGCCACTCACGGGATGACCGGCATGCACGACCGCCTGGAGGCGATCGGCGGTGAGCTGGCGATCAGCTCCTCTGCCGGGACGGCACCACCGTGCGGGGGCGGGTACCGGTCGGGACGGGATGACCGCGGCCGCCTGCGTCAGCTGGCTTCCGACGCGGTGGCCAGGGCACCATCGATGCTCGGCGACTCGGCGCGGGCGAGCCGGTTCGGCACCAGCAGAGCGGCGACCACGCACGCGGACAGGAAGAACGTCGCCATCACGTATGTCTCGGTGAAGCCGGTGACCGCCGGAAGTCCGTGCACGCCGCCGTGATCGACGATGAACGTGGCCGACAGCTGTCCGCCGAGCGCACCACCGAGGGTTCTCATGACCGTGTTCATCCCGCTGGCGACACCGGTCTGGGTCGGGGGCACGGCCTGAACGATCAGGTTCCCCAGCGCCGCGAAGGCGAGCCCGATCCCGACCCCGAGCAGGGTCGTCGTGATCAGCATGTTGTAGGGGTGGCCGTGGGCCAGGGCGGCATAGCCGAACGAGATCGCGGCGAGCCCTGTGCCGACAACGAGCGCCGTCTTCGATCCGTAGCGATGAGCCACGGGCCCGGCCGCAGCGCCCACCAGCCCCATCCCGAGCGCGCATGGCAACAGGTACAGGCTCGAGACCACGATCGAGGCGCCGAAGCCGAACCCGGTGCTCTTGGGCAACTGCGCGAACTGAGGGAAGACGATGAACGACGCGTACATTCCGGCGCCGAGGAGGAACGCGGCCAGGTTGGTCGTCCACACGCCCCGCACGCGCATCATCGTCATGTCGACCAGGGGCACACGGCTCCGGACCTCGACGGTCACCCAGAGCCCGCAGACCAGGACCCCGGTCGCGAACAGCCCGATCGTCTTGACCGACCCCCAACCCCATACGGAGGTCTGGGCGATGGCGATCAACACACACGAGATGCCGATGGTCATGAGTCCGGCGGCCAGCCAATTGATTCGGCCCGGAGCGCGGACCGGTGACTCAGGGATGTAGCGCCACGTCAGCAACGCGGCCAGGAGCGTGACCGCAAGCGGGATCCAGAACAGCCAGTGCCAGCTCAGGTCCTCGATGATCAATCCACCGACGATCAGACCCGCGCCTCCACCCACGCCGAGGATCGACGACATCAGCCCGATGCTTCCGGCCACCTTCTCCGGGGGAAACTCGTCGCGGGCGATGGAGAAGGCCAGTGGGAAAATGCCGCCGCCGACGCCCTGAACCACCCGGGCGAAGATCATCACCGGGAGCGTGGTGGCCAGCGCCGAGATCAGAGTGCCGCTCGAGAGCACTAGCAATGTCCACAGCAGGAGCCGCTCCTTGCCGTACATGTCGCCGAGCCGACCGATGATCGACGTCCCGACGGAGGCCGAGAGCAGGAAGCCGGTGAGCAGCCAGGTAGTCCCCGTCTCCGTCGTGTGCAGGTCGTGCTGCAGGGTGGGCAGGGCCGGAATCACGGCCGAGCTGAGGACCGCGTAGGCGAGCCCGGCCAGGGAGAGCACCGCCAGGATCAACGTCGGATGCACGCGCGCGTGCTCGCCGCCGGACATATCTAAAACGTAGCGGGCGCGCTGGGAATTGTCGCGAACAGTTCGTCCAGCGAGCGCGATCCGCGCGCGATCGCGACCATACCCGGCGTTGCAGAACCACGAAATCGCGGATCGGCTCGACGCATTCGCAGCTTTGCTCGAGCTCTCCGACGCCAACCCGTATACGGCACGCGCCTATCGACGTGCCGCCGAGACCATCCGATCGGCTGCTCTGCCCGTGGACGACCTGGTCCGTGCCGGGCGCGTGCGCGAGCTGCGCGGGGTCGGCTCGGGCATCGAATCCCGCCTCCGCGAGCTGGTCCAGACCGGCCAGATCGAGGAGCTGGCCGAGCTCGAACGCGAGCTTGCGCCCGATCTGATCGGCCTCGGCCGCTACCTCGGGCTTAGCGCCAAGCGCTCGATCGAGCTCGCGCGCGCGCTCGACATCCATACGGCGCAAGAGCTCCGCGAGGCGGCGGCGGCCGGGCGGCTTCGCGATGTGCCGGGCATCGGGGCCAAGACCGAGGGCCGCCTGCTCGACGCTTTGACTGACGAATCGCCGGCGCGCCCGCCGCAGGGACTCCTCCTGAACCAGGCCATCGAGCTCGTCGGCACCATCGCCTCGGCGCTCGATGGACAGCCGGCCGGCGACGTGCGGCGGTGGCGCGACTCGTGCGAGCGGCTGGCCGTCGTATGCGCCGCGAGGGACCCCGCCCCCGCGCTCGAGCGATTCGCGGCGTTGCCTCAGATCGTCGCCGTCGTCGAACTCGAGGAATGGCGCGCGGTCGGGGTGACGATCGAAGGCGTACCGGTAGAGCTCACCGTGGCCGCGCCGGAGCGACTCGGGACCGCGATGGTCCGCGCCACCGGCGTCCCGGCATACGTCGCGGCGCTCGAGCCGCTGCCCGATGCCCCTGACGAGCCGGGCGTCTATCGGGCCTTGGAGATCCCCTGGTGCCCGCCGGAGCTGCGCGAGATGCCCTTCCGGGGCGAGCCGCCCGAGCTGCTGGAACTTGGTCAGGTGCGCGGCGACCTGCACTGCCACACGACATGGTCTGACGGCCGCGCCAGCGTTGAGGAGATGGCCACGGCGGCGCGGGACCGCGGCTACGCGTACCTGGCCATCTGCGATCACACGCCGGCGGTCGGGGCAGTTCGCGGGCTCACGGGGGACGACCTTCGCCGCCAGGGCGACGAGATTGCCGCGGCCAACGAGCGGCTCGCGCCGTTTCGGGTGCTGCGCGGCACCGAGTGCGACATCCTTCCCGACGGCCGGCTCGATCTGCCCGACGACGTCCTCGCCGAGCTCGAGTGGGTTCAAGCCAGCGTGCACGGCGGGCAGCGGATGGCGCGGGGCGAGATGACCAAGCGCGTCGCCGAAGCGCTGCGCAACCCTCATGTGCGCTGCCTCAGTCATCCCAAGGGTCGGTACATCAACCGCCGGCCGGAGAATGCGCTCGACCTCGAGCGCATCTTCGAGGTGGCGCTCGAGCACGGCGTGGCTCTGGAGGTCAACGGCCTGCCGCTCCGCCTCGACCTCAGCGGCGAGCACGCCGCCGAGGCCTTGCGTGCCGGCGTTCGCCTCGTCTGCTCGACCGACGCCCACTCGAGCCGCGGGCTCGACAACATGGTGCTGTCGGTGGCCACGGCCCGCCGTGGCTGGGCCACCGCCGCCGATGTGCTCAATACGCAGCCGCTCGACGCCCTGATCCCCGGTCGGCCAGGCTAAGCCGAGCCCCGTCCTGTCTGCGTGAAACTGCTCCACACGGTCGAGGCGGGCGCGCCGTAGTCCGGGTGCTCAAGTACGTCGAGGTGCACCACCCATTTGATCCATTGATAGCCGCGCGCGCCGGGAACGACCAGGCGTATCGGCGCCCCATGGTCATGGCTGAGCGCCTCGCCGCCGACGTGAGTGGCCAGGAGGAGCTCGCGGGCATCGGCCAGAGCGAAGCTCCATCGGTACCCCGTGACGGCGGCGACGCTGACGTGGCGCGCCTCGGATTCGATACCAGCTAGATCGAGGATGTGATCCAGGCGCACGCCACCCCAACGCTGCGTCGAGTAGAACCCGCCCGTGCAGTCGATCGTGGCGATCAGCTCCTCGTCGGGGGCGAGCTCGCCCAGCGCCAGCGCCAGCTCTCGCCGCACCAGCCCCCGCACACGGAGGCGATAGGACTCGAGGTCGATCGGTCGCGGGTGGTCGGCCACCCACGACGTCGTCGGGAAGGCATTGCCGGCGAACGACGCCGCCTCGTAAGAGCCCGTGAAGCGACGCCTGGCTCCCGGGAACCCGAGAAGAGCCTCGACCGGGCGCTGGACGCGCCACGCCACGAACGCGCCTGCAGCGAGCCCGCCGGCGGCGAGGAACTGCCGCCGATGGGCAAGGTCCCGCCGGCGCAACCGCTTGGCTCGAATCCACATGTGCACGGCTACGGCGATCGCCAGTACGGCACCCAGCGTGTCATGCCAGCTGAGAAGGCTGTAGCCGGCCAGGTCGGGGGTAGCGCCATCGGACCACAGCAGGCCGGACGCCAGTGCGGCGATCGCCAGGACCGCGCCGAGCACGCCGACGATCGTGCCTCGCTCCCAGCGCGCCACGGGCCTGATCCGTGACCACACTCGCCGCAACTTCAAGACGAGCAGCACCGCGATCGCCACTCCCACCGCGTCGTGGACCGCGTACACCCACGTATCGGACGACGATCCCGCGAACAGCATCAGCAGACCGGTCGCGACCAGCGCCGCGACTAGCGCAGCAAGGCCCCAGTCGACGACGCGAGCGGGCAAGCTCCAAAGTCTATGAGCCGCCGCCCTCGGGCTGGCCGGGTTCAGGCCAGCTCGGGCACGACCTCCGCCGCCAGCCACTCCATCTGCTCGGCGTCGTCGACCAGCGTGTTGAGCAGGATCAGCTCGGCACCGGCCTCCTGGACCTGGCGGAGTCCCGCGACGCAGGCGGCGGGCGGTCCCACGACGGCGACGTCGGACAGGCCGCTCCGGCCGTAGTGGTACGTCAGGGCGGCCTCGATCTTCGCCCGCGCGCGGTCGGCATCGTCGTCGACCTGGATGTACACCCGCTTGGCGACCTGGAAGCTGGTCGGATCGCGCTCCTGGCGGACCAGCTCTTCCCGAATCACCCGTGCCTGCTCCACGAACTGAGCCGTGGTCTGTGACCCCGCCCCGAAGAAGCCGTCGGCGATGCGAACCGCGCGTGCGAGCACGGCAGGAGCGTTGCCGCCGATCCAGATCGGCGGGTGGGGCTTCTGCACCGGCTTGGGCTCCATCGAGACTCCGTCGAGCCGCCAGAAGCTCCCGTCGAGGTGGATCGCCGACTCGGTCCAGCACGCCCGCATCAGCGCGATCTCCTCGTTGAAACGGGCCACCAGCCGATCCGGATCGACTCCGAAGGCGGCAAACGGCCGCGACCGCCCGCCGGAGGCGAATCCAACCTCGACGCGCCCGCGACTGATCACATCGAGCGAGCTGATGCTCTTAGCCAGGTGGACAGGGTTGTGCAGCGGCAGGACAAATACCACGCACCCCAGCCGCAGTCGTTCCGTACAGGCTGCCGCGAAGGTCATCAACTCGAGCGGGGACAGCGTCCGGGCGGACCCGAACACCTGCTCCTGCGTCCAGGCGCTCTCGAAGCCGAGCTCCTCCGCCCGGGTCAGATGCGCGCGAAAGGCGTCGGGCACAAAGCCGTCATCCCCGACGTGCTGAGGAATCGAGATTGCAAATCGCATGCTCGGAACCCTGCCACACGTGGCGGTGGCGACGAGCAGCGATACCGGGTCGCCCACCGTATGGAGGCCGTTGGCCGGTTAGCTCTGGACGCGAGAGCGGCGCAGGAACGTGAGCTCGGCGGCGATCGCCACCGCGAAGCACGCGGCGCCGATCACGCCAAGCGCGCTCCATCCGTTGTCGATGCCCTGGACGACCAGGGCGACGAGGCCGACGCTCATCAGAACCACCGCGATCAACGCACGGGTTTCGTTGCTCATTCGCTCCGTATCGGAACGGTGCGCCCGTCTCTGAAGCGTGCACCTCAGGCGGCAACGAACGGACCGGCCACACGCTCGACCGCGGCGCGCAGCGCCTCCGCCTCGTCCGTTCCGAGCGGGCGCATCGGCGCGCGCGTATCGGGGCGCACGGGTAGGCCGCGGAAGGCGAGCACCGCCTTCACGGCGGCCGGAAGCGTGTGCGTGGCCAGGACATTGCGCAGCCCTTCGACGCGCGTCGCGCGCTCCGGCGTCGGATCGTTGACCAGCTCCGAGACTGCCTCTGGGAATGCGGCGGCCAGGCCTGAAACGGCACCGACGGCGCCATGCTCGAGAGCCTGGGGGATCACGGGCTCGGCACCGACGAAGATGTCGAGACCGGTACGGAGATACGGCTCCACCTGTTCGAACGGCGCGTCGGAGACCTTCATTCCGGCCAGGTTCGTGAAACGCTCGCGCAGCCGCTCGACGACCGCGACGGGGATCACGTAGCCGCTGCGATCGGCGTACTCATAGACATAGAACGGCAGCGGTGCGCAGGCCTGCGCCGCGGCGGCGAAGTGCGCCAACAGCTCGTCGGCGTCGAACCGGTAGTACGGGGGTGCGATCACCGCCACCCCATCGGCACCCACCTCCGTGGCGTGAGCCGCCAGCGCCGTCGTCTCGGCCGTGGTCTGCGCGCCACAATGCACGACGACCTTCAGCGACTGGGCGCCGACGACAGCCAGTTCGGCCACCCGACGGCGCTCGCCATCGCCGAGCATGATCCCCTCGCCCGTCGTTCCCAGCACGAGAACGCCGTCGAGCCTGCTGGCGTCGTAAAAGCCCAGTAGGGGTGCGATCGCGTCCTCGTCGACGCGGGCACCGCCGTCGCGCAGCGGCGTCACCGCGGCGGCCAGGGTTCCGGAGATTCGCTCGTCGCTCATCTCGGGATGGTGTCACGCTTGGGGCAGCAACACGATCTTGCCGTGCGTGTGCCGATTCGCCAACTCGTCGAATGCCTCGCGCACGCGATCGAGAGGGTAGGTGGCGGCGATGGGGATCTCGAGGCCCCCATCGGCGACCAGCGCAGCGAGCTCGGCCAGCAAGGCGTCGGTGGCGATCGCGTGGGTCCCCTGTCCGTGGACGCCGAGTCGCTGGACGGCCGCGTAGTCGATGATCGTGTTGATCCGCTCCGGCGCCACGCCGAGCTCGATCGCCAGGTCGACGTAGCCGTCGCCGAACGTGTCGATGAAGGCGTCGACCGACCCGTTGGCGGCGTTGCGGATGCGCTCCAGCTGCCCGTCGCCGTAGGTAATCGGGACGATGTCGTGGCGGCGCAGCCACTCGTGGTTGACCTCGCCGGCCAGGCCGATCACGGTCGCCCCCGTCCTGCGCGCGAGCTGCGAGGCGACGGAACCAACCCCGCCCGCAGCCGCCGAGACGACCACCGTCTCGCCGGGCTCGGGTCGACGGCATCGACGCACGCGTAGCCGGCCATGCCGACCACGAACAGGGAACCCGCGACCTCCCAGGGCACCGAGTGCGGCTTGGCCGTCAGCTGCTCCGCCGGAACCGCGACGAGCTCGGCATGGCTAGCGCGCTCCTCCGTCCAGCCAAGCACCTCGTCGCCGACCGCGAAGCCGTCCACACCATCGCCAACCGCGTGCACGACACCGGCCAGATCGGTGCCCTCGCCCGAAGGGAACGTTGCCGGCCAGCGCTCGTGAAGACGGCCGTCGCGGATCGAGATCTCCCCCGGGTTTATCCCGGCGGCTTTGACGGCGACGACCACCCGGCCCTGACTGGCGACCGGGTCCTCGACGTCCCGAACCTGGAGAACGTCGACGCCACCGTATTCGTCGAACTGCACAGCCCGCATGTCGCCTCCTCACGATCGAAAACGGAACACTCCGCTTCGAGCTTAGTGCTGCTCGCCATGAGTTCCGTCACACCGAGAGCCGTCACTGGCGGATGACTGGCGAGGACGCAGCGAGCGTGGCGTACCTGGAAGGTACGCAAGCGAGCGAGGACGAAGACAGGCACCGCCAGAGGCGGCTCGAATGGGACGGAACCTATGGTGGGCAGCACTCAGGACGAGTCGATGCCCGGGACCCGCACTCGGGTGGTGAGCACCTGGCCGGTGCGAGCGCCGTCGGCCATGTTCGCGGTCCCGGTCCAGGCGGTGGCGATCATGAACAAGGTCCTCCCATCAAGGCCGCCGAGCACGCAGGCGAAACATCCGCGGTCGAGCTCGATGGTCTCGAGCACCTCACCGCCCTCGCGAACGCGAACGCAGCGCTGGTTCGGGACGTCCCCGTACCAGACCGCCCCCTCAGCATCAAGGCAGATGCCGTCGGGAACCCCATCGCCGAGATCGGCCCACGCTCGCTGGTTGGACAGGGTGCCGTCGTCGGCGATGTCGAATCCGGTGAGCCGTTTGCCGTACGACTCGGCGCAGATCAAGGTCGATTGATCCGCGGTGACGGCCATTCCGTTGGGGAATGCGACGCCACCGGCGAGGAGGCGGACCGAACCGTCGGGGGCCATCATGGCAATCGTTCCAGGTGCGAACTCGCCGCCGGGAAAGTCGAAGCCCGCGTTGTTGACATACGCGTTGCCACGGCCGTCGACCAGGATCTCGTTCCACGGGTACCCGGCCGGGCACAGCGGGCGCAGGTCTGCATGTGTGACCAGCGATCCATCGGCTTCGCGGCGCACCAGACGCCCCTCGCGCGATGAGACGATGACGAGCCGGCCGTCCGGCAGCCAGTCGAAGCACATGGGGAAGCTCGGAAAGTCTGTCCGCACGATGGCCTCGCTGGCGCCGTCGGACTCGACGGCGATGATCTCCTTGGCGCCCCAATCGGCGAACCACAGCCGCCCCTGGTGCCAGCGCGGCGACTCGCCGAAGGAGATGTCGGTCATCAGGGTGTGCAGTTCGGCCATTGGGAAATTAGACCGCGGCCGGCGACGAAACCAATCGCCCAGGTGTCGATGTGTCCAACAACGTGATCAAACTACGCGTAGCGATGCCCGACCGTATCGACCTTGGGGCGTGTGCCGCCCTCCGTCATGACGGAGATCCCGACCGCTGCGCGGTGCTCCTGCCCGGTCAGTTCTATCCCACACGAGCTCCCGTGCTGTGGTTCGCGCGCGAGGCGGCGATGGCGGCGGGGTGGAGCGCGCTCGAGGTACTCGGCGAACCGGGCCTGTACGGAGACGCGCTGGCGTGGGAGCGTGAGGCTGCCGGGCGCGCGCTCGAGGCCATCGGCGAGGCACGCGCGCTGGTGATCGGCAAGTCCCTGGCCAGCCTGCTCGCCGGCATGATCAGCGACCGCGACCTCCCCGCCGTGTGGCTGACGCCCCTCCTCACCGAGCCGTCGGTGGTCGAGGCGCTGGCCCGCACCCGCCGCCCGACGCTCCTGGCCGGCGGGAGCGCCGATGCTGTGTGGCGCAGCGACGCGATCCCGACCAACTCAGCCATCGAGGTTCTGGAGATAGCTGAGGCGGATCACGCGGTCCAGATCGCCGGCAATCCGCAGGCGTCGCTCGATGCATTGCGGCGGGTGACAGCGGCCGTGGGCGAGCTGGCGGCGCGGGCCTGATCTCTGCCGCCCTTCGCCGAGAGCCTGATCTCGGTGTCCTGGCGAGTGTGACGTTGACCGGCGCTTGCCGGGAGCCGGCAAAGGGTCCCGAACCTCGGCCACCGATGATTCTCGGCGCCCGCAGGGGTCTCAAAGGGGCAGATGGCAGCCCGGGAAAGGCGATATGCGGCGAATGTCACATCCAACTCGCGCGCGGACGCGTACAACAGATCAAGACCGCCTGCCGCCGGCCAACTGAACTTATGCTCGCGCCTGAACCAGCCATCTCCGACGTCGCGCTTCCCGCGTTTGATTTCCGCGCCCTCGCGCGGAGGGCTGCGCTCCCGGTCCTGCTCGCCGCCGTGGCGGTGGCCGTGCTGGTGCTCGCCGGAGGCCGCGTCCACGCGTTCACCGACGCGATGCGGCGCACGCTCGGACTGAGCCCCGGCTGGGCGGCCCTCGCCGTCGCCTCGGAGTGCGTGTCGATTCTCGGCTACATCCTGCTGCTCTCGCTCGTCGGGGGTCGCGCGAGCCCGCGCATCGGGGCCCGCGTGAGCGCGCAGATCACGCTTGCCGGCACCGCCGCCACGCGGCTGCTCCCCACCGCCGGAGCGGGTGGCGCGGCGCTGACCCTGTGGACTCTGCGGCGCTCGGGACTTGGCGCCCGCGGAGCGACGCGGACTCTGCTCACGTTCTTCGTCCTGCTCTACGCCGTGTTCCTAGCCGCCATCGCCGTCGCCGGCGGCCTGTTGGCGCTGCACCTGGTGGCCAGCCACGGACCCACGGCCCTGAGCGCGGCCCCCGCCGCCGGTGCGGCAATCGCAGTTTCGCTCGGCCTCGTGTTTGGCGCACGGCGCCGCGATGCGGATTCACGCTCCGGGAGCTCCGATCGACGGCTCGTGACTCGACTCGGCAACGCGACCAGCCTGATCGGCACGGCGGTCCGAGATGCCTGCGGGCTGCTGCGAACCGGCGATGTGCGCCTCGCCGGCGCGATCGCCTACTGGGGCTTCGACGCGGCCGTGTTGTGGGCCACGCTGCACGCGTTCGGTACGCCGCCCGCGCTTCCGGTCATCGCACTGGCCTACTTCGTCGGCCAACTCGCCAACACACTGCCGCTGCCGGGGTCGGTGAGCGGCGGCATCGCCGGCGTGCTGATCGCCTTCGGCGTTCCCGCCGACCTCGCGCTCCCGGCCGTCCTGGCCTACCGCGCCATCGCCGTGTGGCTGCCCACTCCCGGTGCGCTGGCCGCCGTTCCCGGGCTTCGATCCAGCCTCGCGCGCTGGAGCCGGGAGGACGATGACGGCGACGTGCCGGTCCTCGCGGCGCAGACCGCTTGAACGCGGGTTGTAGGCTTCTCCCGTGCGCGTCGCCATCGCCGGAGCCCACGGGAAGATCGCCATGCAGTTGAGCCGCCTGCTCGCGGCTCGTGGGGACACCGTCATCGGCCTCGTCCGCAACCCTGACCATGTCGAAGGTGTGCGCGCGACCGGCGCCGAGCCCGTGGTCTGCGACCTCGAGCGCTCCGCGGTCGCCGAGATCGCGTCGGCGGTCGCCGGCGCCGACGCGGTGGTGTTCGCCGCTGGCGCCGGACCCGGTAGCGGGGCCGAGCGTAAGTTGACGATGGACCGCGATGGAGCGGTGAAGCTGCTCGAGGCCACCGCCGCGGACGCCACCGCGTACGTGATTGTCAGCTCTGTCGGCGCCGAGAACCCGCCCGCTGACGATGACGTGTTCAGCGTTTACCTGCGAGCCAAGGCCGAGGCCGACGCGGCGGTCACGGCCACCGATCGCGACTGGACGATTGTCAGGCCGGGGCGGCTCACGGACGACCCCCCCACTGAGCTGGTTCGGCTCGATTCGACGCCCTTTCGAGGCGAGATCCCGCGTGCCGACGTCGCTGCGCTCCTGGCCCTGATCCTCCACGAGCCGCGATCCAGTCACCGCGTGCTGTATGCCAACGCCGGGTCGGAGCCCCTCGAACGGGCGCTGGAAAGCGCCGTATCGACGACCTCCTGACCTGCCAACCGGCGCCGGCCGGTCGCCGTGATCTCAAACGAGACTGGCTTGCGACTGAAGTGGCATTGCGCCTGTCCGGCGCTGGCCCTAGCGTATACCGGTGAGGGACCGGGTCTGAGCGGGCGCGGTCCCTGGGGAAACCACCACCAACGCTGGGTGCACCTTGGGTTCCGAACCGAGCAATTTACGGATAGTTGGCGTAGCGCTTCTGCTGTTCTCGTCCATCCTGCTTGGGGTGGGCATCCACCATCTGGTGGCCACAGGAACGTGCTCCTCGACCGGCTACTCGGCCAACTACGGCCCCGTGCCGCACTGCCCCTCGGGGACCGGCTGGTGGTTCGCGTTCGTCTTCGGGGGGATCATCGGCTCGCTCGTCGGCGCGCTCATGGCCGGCAACCTCGGCCTCGTGTTCGCCGGCATCTTCGGGGCGATCGGCTTCGGGTCGCTGTCGATCCTGCTCGACTCGACAGCGAAGAGCGGGGAGAAGCTCTTCGCCGGGATCTTTGGCGGATGCTTCGCGATCGTGGGCGTCGTGGCCTGGATCGCGGTCATCTCCTCTGCCCTCGGATCGCTGCGTCGCCCCAAGCCTGCGACGGCGTCGACCGCCCCCCGCTCGCGGTTCAGCAAGGCGCCACAACCGCAGCCCGTCTCGACCTTCGGTACGCCCGGCGCCAGCTCTGCGTTCGGGACCGACAGCAAGGACGCAGATCCAATCCTCTCCGCCTACAACGCATCCCACGCGGTAGCGCCGACCGCATCTGCCCCCTCCCCCTCCCCCACGACGTCGGCGTCGCGGGCGGTCTCGCCGCTCAACCTGGTGCCGGGGCTGCAGGCGGCCAAGCAGGCCGCCAACCAGGACGCCGTTGACGAGCTGTCCAAGCTCGCCGACCTTCACCAGAAGGGCGCGCTCACCGACGAGGAGTTCGCTAGTGCCAAGGCCAAGCTCCTCGGAAAGATGTAGGCGGCGAGAATGAGGCTGCTCATCGCCTTGGTGATCTGGGTCGGCGCTGTGGTCGGTGCGGTGGCGGTTTCGAGCACTGTCGCCCACAGCATCCACAAGACCTCGGCCAGTGCGAGCAGTGGTGGTGGCGGCGGGGTCAATGCCAGCACGGTCAAGGCCGCCGATAACTCCTCGATGTTCCGCACCGCCAACCTGTCCCGCGCGATCAATACCGTCCGCGGCCACCTGGGCGGCGCGGCATCGCTCACCGACGCGGCCCTATACCCCGGTTACCTGAGCATGACGGCGCTCAAGCACGGCACCGAGGCCGATGTGTACGTCGACGTCAACGGCAGCTACAACGAGACCGACACGGGCGGCGATCCTGGATCCGATCGGCCGTTCTCGCTGGCCAAGATAAGCGCGAATACTCCGGCCGCGATCGCGCACAAGATCGCCACCGAGGCCCACGTCCCGACGTCACAGCTCCACTACATGGTCATCGAGCGCGACCCCATCTCGCACAAGATCGAGTGGCTCGTGTACACGCTTCCTGGCCACCACGTCGAGTATTTCCAGACCAGCGGGGCGAACGGTCAGCTGTACGTGTACCGGACCAACAGCGCCACCGGGCTGCAGCGCGTCAAGTAGCTCACTCGAGACCCCGGCCTAGCAGACCCGGAACTTCACCCTCAGCGTCTTCGACAGCTTGACCCTGAGGCGGTGCCCGTGCTTCACGATCGAGGCGGTGTAGGTGACCCGAACCCTGAGCGTGTGGGCGCCGGACTTCAGGCCGGATAGCCGCACGGCGACAGTGCTCGGAAGGCGGCGGGGGGTCGCCGTGGCCTTCGTGTGTTGGTCGACGTAGAACGCCGCGCTCTTGAAATGGAGCACCGTGTTGTGGGAGTGCGGAATCTTGCTCGAGCTCAGCTTCACCGACAGCCGGCTGGACTTCGCGGTGCACGCCGACGGCGATGTCGTGGTGAGCGTGATCCGCTGGTCGTCGAACTTGGCCTTGGTGGACCTGGTGGGAATCTTTGGCGTCTTGAATGACCGGATGGCGCCGTCCACGCTCCCGAATGGGTTGGATGCAACGACCCGGTAGTAGATGGTCTTCCCTGCCGGCAGGCCGGACAGGCCGGCGGTGACCTTCGCTGCGTCGCCGCCGGCGAGGAGCGTATGCGACTTGGACTTCGAGCTCACCGCGTGCGTCGTCCCGTAGTGGAAGCTGACCGTGGTCGCCGTCCCGAGCGGATTGACCGACCCCGACACCGTCGCCGTCGTATGCGAGATCTTGCTCGCCGGCCCGGTGGTGGCTTTCGGAGCGATCTGCAGCGACACCTTCCCGATCGCCGGCTTCGCCCCGTCGTCGGTGAACCACAGGTTGCCGTCCGGGCCGGGCACGAGCTGATCCTTCTCATTCCCGGCTCCCGGGTTGAGGCCCTTCGCGAACTGGGTGATCGTGCCGCCGGTGGTGATTCTGGCCACGCCGCCCGGCATCGACTGCTCGATCCACAGGTTGCCGTCCGCGGCCACGGTGATGTCGTCCTGCAGGCTCATCGGATTCAGACCGGTCTTGAACTCTTTGATTGATCCTGCTGGCGTAACTCTTCCCATCGCCTTGTGCCCGCTCAACTGGTCGGCGAACCAGACATTCCCGTCGGGCGCCAGCGTCAGTGAGTCGGGCTGGGCGCCCATCGGCATGCCCTTGTTGAACTCTTGGATCGTGCCGCCGGGCGTGACCTGCCCGATCGCGCCCGGGGTCCCGTCGTCGGTGAACCAAACGTTGCCATCGGCGCCCGCGGTCAGCTCATTGGGGAAGCTGTTCAGCGGATCGAGCGGACCGATGAATTCCTTGATCGTCCCATCGGGCTCGACGCGACCGATCGCCCTCGGGTCCCCTTGGTCGGTGAACCACAGATTCCCGTCGCCGCCTACGGTCAGATCATTCGGCTGGCTCATCGGGTGCAGCCCGTTGGTCGTGCCGAACTCCGTGATCGTGCCGTTCGTGGTGATCCGGCCGATGCCTACTGGCGCACCGTTGTCGAGGAACCACAGCGCCCCGCCCGGCCCGGGCTGGATCGTGTTAGGCGCGCTCCCGGGGTGGAGGGTGAACTCCTTGATCTTTCCCGACGGCGTGACCCGCCCGATCGCGTTGTTCGGACTGCCCGTCTCGGTGAACCACAGGTTGCCGTCCGGTCCCAGTGTGATGTCGCTCGGATCCCCATGTGTGAGCCCCGACTTGAACATGGTGATCTTGCCGGCCGGGGTGATTCTCCCGATCTCCTTCGTCGCGCCACCATCGGTGAACCATAGATTCCCGTCAGGACCGGCGGCAATGCCCCCGAGGTCGCTGCCGGCGGGCAGCCCCTTCGAGAACTCGTGGATGGCCGTGGCGGATGCCTCCGAGGCCGCCGCGGATCCAGCCAGTGCCACCATCATCGCCACCACCACAGGCCGCCATAGCCGACCGCTCATTCCTCGTCCCCTTGTCCGGTCCTGACCAGAGAGAGTACTGCCTCGGCCCCGGCCGTCGTGCGGCGCGCGTCACGGAGGCGAAGCCGCGGGCCTCACGCGCTAGCGACGCGATGCGCGCGAGCTAATCGCGGCGGCCTGACACTCCCGCGCGGCGCGCACCGCCGCCATCACAGCCGGACGGGCAACGCTGCCCTTCAGGGGTGCCACCTTCTGGATGACGATTCGGCGACTTGGCACCTTTGTCACCTTGACGCGCGCGTCGCGGATGACGATGAGTGCCTGCGGGACGCCGCCCTTATCGTTGCGTGTGGCGAACCCTGGGCGGATGATCTCGCAGTGGACCTTTCCGCCCTCCGCCCCGCGCAGGACGGCTGGCGGAATGGGCGGAGGCGCCACCGGGAAGCACCCCGGCGCCGGACCGCTAACCAGATGGACGGGCGCGACACGCGCCGCGAGGCCGGCTCGCGCGGCGGCCAGCACCAGCGTGTGACCGGCGGGAATCCGCTTGGGATCGAACCGCGCCTTCACGATGAGCTTCTGCGTCCGGCCCGGGGTGACGACCCTCTGCACCTTGGCGTTGCGAGCGATCCAATTCGCTCTCCCCGGCGTGCAGCCCGCCGTGACCTGGACCGCCCTGGCATGGACCCCGAGCTCGGCGAGGCGCGCGTTGGCGCCGGCGAGGCCGCCGACCCTCGTGACCCACACCGTGACCGTGCCGTCCGGGTTCCGGGTCACTGCGAAGGCCGGCGAGCTGCTCGCCGCGCTGAGGACCAATGCCAGGGCAGTTCCCACCCCGGCAAGACCAACCGTCGTGCCGAGGAGCAAGCGCGGGCGTGGCCGTCGCGCCGGCCGCCGCGGCGGCTTGCGAATCTGAGCCAGATCACGCCCGTGCTCGTGCACAAGCTCCGTCCACAGACGGTCCTCGAACTTACCCATGGATCTCCTCCTTCCTCAACCGGGCACGCGCACGGGACAGCCGCTTGCGCAGAACCGCCCGCGATACGCCCAGCGCTGCAGCGGCCTCCTTCGGTGACAGCCCGGCCAGGTCGACCATCTCGACGGCGGCCCGCTCGAACTCGGTGAGCCGACTGCTGGTGCGCTGCATGAGCTCGCGACCGGCGCGCTCCGCGTCGATCCGGCCGGCCAGCTCATCGATCTCATCGTCGGCCAGCGCCCGGTGCCCGGCCAGCCTCGCCACCGCCTCGCGGCCGTCAGCCGCCTGCTGACGGTGGCGGGCGTGGACGTGGGCCGCGATGCCGAACAGCCAGGCTCGCGGCGAGCCGAGATCGGGATCGAAGCCGGCAAAGCCGGTGGCGGCTCGGACGAACGTCTCCGAGGTCAGATCGGCCACGGTCTGTGGCTCCTGACACCGCCGCGCGAAGTAGGCCATCACGACCTCGACGTTGCCGCGGTAGATCCGCTCGAACTCGGCCAGCCCCAACCGCTCGGGGCTCTGCAGCGGCGCGATCTTGGCCTCCCGCGGGTTGCCGACCATCGCGAGCTTGGCGCTTGCAACTGGGCTCATATCCCTAGTTGCCCGATCGCCAGCGATCTGTGACATCCCTCGTCTACACGGCGGCGCCGAGCCGCGCGAGCAGCGCGCGACCCGCCTCGGCGAGCTCGGGCGGCCCGATCACCTCCATCGGCTCGTCGAGCAGAGCCATCCAGACCAGAAAGCTGCGCGACCATGACCCGCGCGTGGTCACGATGCATGTGCCCTCGCCGTCCGGCTCGACGGTGGCATAACGGCTGGGCACCCGGTCCCGAATCCGAGCGGCGGCGGCCTCGACACGCACCCGTCCGGGAACCGCCTCGGACTCGCCGGCGCCGGCCGAGCGCAGCTGTGCGGAGACGTAGGCGGCGGGATCTCCGCCGGGCACGGCGCGGTGGCGTCCGCGCTCCCCCGGCCGCACTCGGCCACGGATGCGGTCGATCCGGAAGGTGCGCCAGTCGTCGCGGTCGAGATCGAAGGCGACCAGGTACCACCGATAGCCACTGTGCACGACCGCGCTGGGCTCGGTGTGCCGTTGCGAGGCCCGGTCATCTCTGGCCACGTAAGCAAATCGCAGCCGGGTTCGGTCGCGGCAGGCCGCCGCCAGCGTGGCGAGTAGATCGGCGTCGATGCGGGGGCCGTCGACGGCGAACGAAGAGGTGGCGGCACTCAGGGCGCTGACCCGGCGTCGCAACCGGCTCGGGAGCACCTGCTCGAGCTTGGTCAGGGCGCGAACCGAGGTCTCCTCGATGCCGGCGATCGTCCCCGAGGCCGCCGTCCGCAGACCAACGGCCACGGCGACCGCCTCGGCGTCGTCGAGCAGGAGCGGCGGCAGTTCCCCTCCAGCACCGAGCCGGTAGCCACCGGCCACTCCCGGCGCCGCCTCGACCGGATAGCCGAGCGAGCGCAGCTTGTCGATGTCGCGGCGGATCGTCCGAGGCCCGACCTCGAGGCGATCGGCGAGCTCCTGACCGGTCCATTCTCGCCGGATTTGCAGGAGCGAAAGCAGGGCTAGGAGGCGCGCTGATGTCTGAACCATGATGGCGCGGAAGGGTGCCACAAATTGCGGACTGTAGTTGACCGCATTCCTCCTCACCAGGCTTTATTGCGGATCGAAGCTGACCTCAATTTTGGAGACCATTTCAGGCATGTCAACCACAGTCATCACCACTCCTCAGACCGTCATCAAGGCACGGTCAAAGCAGAGCGCCGCCTGGCTGGGCTTCCTCGTCGTACTGGCCTCGGCGGTGATGGATTTGCTCGATTCGACGATCACGCAGACCGCGGCGCCGGCGATCCGGGCCAACCTCGGCGGCACGTATGCCGAGCTCGAATGGATCACGGCCGCCTACACGCTGGCAATGTCGGCCACGCTGCTGCTCGGCAGCCGGCTGGGCGACGTCCTCGGACGCCGCCGCGTGCTGCTGGCCGGAATGGTGGGCTTCATCGGCGCGTCGATGCTGTGCGCGCTGGCGCCGTCACCCGAAGCGCTGATTGCCGCCCGCGCGCTCCAGGGAGCGATCGCGGCGATCATGGTCCCGCAGGGCTTCGGCCTGATCCGCGAGCTGTTCGGCGACGAGGGCCAGCAGAAGGCGTTCGGCGTGTTTGGCCCGGTGATGGGGCTGGCTGCCGTGGCGGGGCCGCTGGTCGGCGGGGGGTTGGTCAATCTCGATGTTCTCGGCACCGGCTGGCGAGCGATCTTCCTCGTCAACCTGCCGCTCGGACTGGCGGCAATCGCCGCCGGACATCGGTTCCTTCCCCGAACCTCACCCGCGGCTCCCGACGCCCGGCTGGATCCCACCAGCGTGGCCCTGGCCATGGTCGGCGGCATCGCCCTCGTGTACCCGTTGATCCAGGGTCGCGAGCACGGCTGGCCGACCTGGTCGTTCGCGATGGTGGCGGGAGGCCTCGTCCTGCTGGCGGCGTTTGCCGCGCTGCAGAGACGCCGGGAACGCAAGGGCCAGACGCCGCTTGTGGAGCCGTCGCTCCTGCGCCGGCGGCCATACGTGGCCGGCCTGGCCGTCGTCGTCGGCTTCATCGGCGCGATGGGCGGGATGATGATCGCGCTCAACGTCATGTTCCAAACCGGGCTCGGCTTCACCCCCCTCGGCTGCGCGCTCGCCACCGTGGCGATCCCGATCTTCGCGATCGGCGGTTCGATCACCTCCTCGGCGCTGCTGAACAAGATCGGCCGGACCACGATGCACATCGGAATCGCGACCATGGCCGCCGGCCTGGCCGTGGTCGTCGTCGTCCTCTCGTCAGCTGGCGGCAGCTTGACCGCATGGCAGCTCGCCGGGCCGCTGGCGATTACCGGCTACGGCATGGGCATGGTGTTCGTGCCGATGTTCGACGTGATCCTGGCCGGTGTGGCGCCGCACGAGCTCGGATCGGCCTCGGGGCTCCTCGAGTCGGTCCAGCAGCTGGCGATGTCGGTGGGGATCGCCGCCGTCGGGACGGTGCTGTTCGATCGTCTCGGCTCGGATCATGGTCCGGTGGCCTTCGTCGGCGCCGCGCACGAGGCGTTGCTGGTGGCGATCGCCTTTCTCCTCGCGGCCGGTGCAGCCGTGTTCTGGCTGCCCAAGCACGCCCGGGCGGCGCACTAGACGCCACCCGGGTGCAATGCGGAGCGGCGCGGCTTCACCGCGCCGCTCCGCCGTCCGTCGGCAACCCAACTGCTGTAGCTCAGGGCCGGGTGAGCCGATGACGGTGGGAAGCGATGACTGCGCTGCTCTACCGCACTGGACGCCTCTGCGCACGCCGGCGCCTGCTGGTCCTCGGCGCGTGGCTGGTGATCCTCTGCGGCCTGAGCCTGTGGGCCAACGGGCTCGGCGGAACGCGGGTGAACGACAACCTGGCCCTGCCCGGCACGGGCACCCAGCGCGCGGCCAACGTGCTCAAGGGCGCATTCGGCGCCGTGGCCACGAACGGCACCAACCCGATCGTTCTCCATGCGCCCGATCGTGCGCGGCTGACCGACACGGCGCAGCGCGCCGCCATCGCGCGCGTTGTCGCCGGCTACGCCGACAACCCCGAGGTGTTCGCTGCGGTGAGTCCGCTCAGTCGCCTGGGTGTCTCGCAGCTCGCGCCTGATCGTCGCACCGGATACATCGATCTGGTGCTGCGCGTAGGCGCGGCGGACCTCACCGTCTCCCAGGCGCGCCAGCTGTTCGCCGTCGCCGGGCCCGCGCGTGCGGCCGGACTCGAGGTGGCCGCCGGCGGCTATCTCGGCCAGGCGCTCTCCCGGCCGGCACCGGGGAACTCCGAGGCCATCGGACTGGTGGTCGCGCTCGTCGTGCTGCTGCTGACGTTCGGCAGCGCGGTGGCGGCCGGCATACCGATCCTCAGCGCCGTGTTTGGCCTCGGCGCCGGGCTCAGCGTGATCGCGCTGCTGAGCCAGGTGGCCGAGGTGCCCAGCACCGCTCCGGCCCTGGCGACGATGATCGGGCTCGGCGTGGGGATCGATTACGCGTTGTTCATCATCACCCGTCACCGCGCACACGTGGCCGACGGGCTCGAGCCGCGCGAGTCGATCGCCCGCGCGACCGCGTCGGCGGGCGGCGCGGTGGTGTTTGCCGGCGCCACGGTGACAATCGCCTCTGCTCGCTGATGCTGGCTGGAATCCCGATCGTCACGCAGATGGGCTACCTGTCCGCCACGACGGTCGTTGTCGCGGTGTTGGCCGCGCTCACGCTGTTACCGGCCACGCTCTCGCTGCTGGGTAAGCGCGTCAATTCGCTACGCGTGCCGGGCCTGCGGATCCGGCACGATCAGCAGCCGCACGGCTGGGCGCGCTGGGCACGCGCGGTCGCCCGGCGTCCGTGGCCCGCTCTCGTCGTGGGATGCGCGCTGATCGCGGTGCTCGCGGTGCCCGTGACCAGGCTCGACCTCGGGGCCGGCTGATAGCGGCCAGCTGCCCCGGACACGACGGCCCGCCAGGCCTACGACCTGCTCAGCGCGGCCTTCGGACCCGGCGTTCAACGGGCCGTTGCTCGTGGCGGTCTCAGTGCCCCCCGACGACCAGCACCCCCAGGCAGCGCTGGAGCGCCTGTCCTCCGCGCTGCGACGCACGCGCGGGATCGTGGCGGTCAGCCCGCTCGGCGCTCTCCCCCAGCGGCTCCGCCGCGTTGCTGACACGTCACGCCCAGCACCGCGCCGTCGGCGCCCGCCACGGTGAGCCTGGTCCAGCGCGCTGCGCGCGAAGACGCGTGCCGGCGGCCACGCGCGGCACCGCGCTGACGGCCTTCGTCGGCGGGTCGCACCGCCGGCTTCATCGACCTCGCCGCGCAGATCGGGACGTCGTTTGCCGCTTGTCATCGCCATGGTCCTGGCGCTCTCGTTCCTGCTTCTGCTGATCGCCTTCCGGCACCGTGATCGCGCTGAAGGCGGTGATCATGAACCTCCTCTCGATCGGAGCGGCGTTCGGCGTGGTGACCTTCGTGTTCTCGCACAGCTGGACGGCGGGCCTGCTCGGCATCGACGGCGTCGCCCCGGTGGTCTCGTTCGTGCCGCTGATGATGTTTGCCATCCTCTTCGGCCTCTCGATGGACTACGAGGTGTTCCTGATGACCCAGGTCCACGAACACTGGCGCACCACCGGCGACGCCCACGCCGCGGTGATCGACGGACTGGCCGACACGGGCGCGGGTCATCACCTCGGCAGCGCTGATCATGGTCGGGGTGTTCTGCGCCTTCCTGCTCGACGGCGATCCCGACGATCAAGCAGTTCGGCCTCGGCATGGCGGTGGCGGTGGCGGTCGACGCGACGTTGATCCGCTGTGTGCTGGTTCCGGCCGTCCTCGTGCTGCTTGACCGACGGGCCTGGTGGATGCCACGCTGGCTCGCTCGGGTGACGCCGCCGCTCGAGATCGAGGGCGGGCCCTGGCGGGGGCAGCCGATGCGCGATACGGCATGAGGGTTCAGACGCCCGATCGCCCGCCGGCGCGGCGTTCAGCCGAACTGTCCCGCGTGGAGCAGCGGGCGCGGTACCGTTTCTCCCATGCCCGGTAGGTCTCAGGCCAGCGGACTCGATCTTCCAGGACTGCTTTCGCTCGTGATCGTGCTGGCGATCGTGTTCCTGCCTGTGGTCCTTTGCCGCGGCAGGCGAGGTCCCGGACAGTCCGGAGGAGATCCCGGCGACGGCTGGGGAGGCGGTCCGCCGCCCCCCGATGCCCCGCCTCCGCCCCCACGGGGTGGGATCCCGCTCGAGGACGCCGAGCCCGCGCGGGTCCGGCTGCGCAGCCACGAACGCCTGGGCGATCGATTACCTGCCCGCGCCCGACGACCAGCCCGAGAACCCACCCGCCAGCCGGCACGTCTGCCCAGCTCGCGCTAGGACGAGCCGGCTCAGCGGCCGAGCCGGCGCCGCTGGTGCGCGTCGGACCGCGCCTGCTCGCGCTGTGTGAGCTCTTGATCGACTTGGTCGAGCTCGGGAGCCGGCCCATACAGGCGCCACCCGTTGCGCACCAGTGGGATCAGCCCGACCAGGGCGACCCACACCGGCCAGAACGCCCCGCTGGCGCCGGCGGCCACCCAGATCACCGTGCAGATCAGGAACAGCACCAGCGCGCCGCCGGTCTGCTGGAGCAGCCGCCGCTGCAATTCGCCGCGGCGCCTAACCAGCTCCGCGCGTTGCTCGGTCGGCGTGGGCGGCAGCTTCGGAAGGTCGGCCCGCACATCGGCCAGCTCCTTTGATGTACGGGCCTTGTATGTGGCCTGGACACGCTCGCCAAGCTCATCCTCGTTTAGCCGACCGGCCGCGAAGTGCTCGCGGATCTCCCTGACCACCCGCTCGCGGTCCTGGTCGGAGACGCGGACCTCAGACTGATCGGCCACGCTGAGAATGTAGTGCGTTGGACCCCAACTGCCCATGGCCCCGTTGGGTCACGTCGTGGCCATCCCAACGTTTTGGTGCCAAGGCGTCGGGTAGCCCTCAGGGGTCAACGTGCCCGCGGCAACTGTCGGGGAGGACGGGAGGAACGCGCATGACTACTGCCCTTCAAACAGGCGACCCACTCGACCACCCCTGAACCCGAGGCGTCGGGGACCGCCGAGCATCGTCTGAGGCGCCACGTCGGTTTGCGAGGTCTGACGTTGATCTCCCTCGGGTCGATCATTGGCTCGGGCTGGCTACTGGGAGCGCTGGGCGCGGCCCAGTCGGCAGGCCCGGCCTCGCTGCTGTCGTGGATCCTGGCCGGGTCGATTCTGGCCACGCTCGCGCTGGTACACGCCGAGCTCGGATCGACCTACCCGTTGTCGGCACGGCTCGCTTCCCATTCCTGAGCTTCGGCGCCATGGGCGGCTTCACCGGCGCGCTGATGGCCTGGATCCAGGCGGTGACGATCGGCCCGATCGAGGTGGAGGCGGCGCTGGGCTACCTGCTGTCGAGCTTCCCCCACCTCGGCCTCGAGTCCTCGAGCGGCACGCTCACCGGGTTGGGAATCCTGGTCGCCGCTGTCTGCCTGGCCGGATTCACCTACATCAACGTGCAGGGCGTCAAATGGCTGGCCGAATCGAACTCGATCGCGATGATCTGGAAGCTGTTCGTCCCCACTCTGACCGTCGTGGTGCTGCTGATCGTGTCGTTCCACGCCAAGAACTTCAGCGCCGGCGGCGGATTCGCTCCATTCGGCGCCAAGGGAATATTCGCCGCGCTCCCGCTCGGCGTGGTGTTCGCCCTCCAGGGCTTCGAGCAGGCGATCCAGGTCGGGGGCGAATCGCGGGATCCCCAGCGCGACATCCACCGCGCCGTGATCATCGCGATGGTCGTCGGCACCGTGCTGTACCTGCTGCTCGAGGTGGCCTTCGTGGGCGCGATTGACCCCAAGAACGTCGCCCATAACTGGCTCAACCCGATCCCCGGCGCGGGACAGTTCGGCCCGTATGCCACGCTCGCGACATCCGCTGGCGTGGGGTGGCTGGCCACCATCCTCTACATCGACGCCGTCGTCTCGCCCGGCGGCACCGGCCTCGTGTACACCGGCACCTCAGCACGCTTGACCTATGGCCTCGGGCGGAGCGGCTACGCGCCGAAGGCGCTCGGCCGCGTCAACCAGCGCGGGGTGCCACTCGTGTCGCTGGTCGTGTGCTTTGCCATCGGCCTGCTCGTCCTGCTGCCGTTTCCCAGCTGGGCCGGATTGGTGACCCTCGTCACCTCGGCCACGGTCCTCATGTACGCGATGGCCCCCGTGTCACTGGCCGCCCTGAGGCGAACAGACCCCGACCGCCAACGTCCGTATCGCCTGCCGGCGGCGAAGGTACTTGCACCGCTGTCGTTCGTATGCGCGAACCTCGTCGTCTACTGGTCGGGTTGGAACACGCTGTTCTGGCTGTATGCCTTCATCCTCGTCGGGTTCGCGCTGTTCTTCGTCTATCGCGCCGTCTCGCACCGCGATGCGCGACTGCCGATCGACCCGCACGCCGCGGCGTGGATCTTGCCGTGGCTGGTGGGACTGGGCGTGATCTCCTACCTCGGCCAATACCCCAGCACAGCCCCGAAGTCCGGGTGGGCCTTCGGCCTGGCCCTGATGGCGAAGCAGACCATCCCCTTCTGGTGGGACCTGGCCGCGGTGGCGGCGTTCAGCCTCGTCATCTACTACGCGGCCGTCCGCTTCGCCCAGAGCCGTGACCGGGTGGCCGCGGCGATCGCATCCGTCGAGGAGGAGCTGACCGTCGAGGAATCGGAGCTCGGTACGGCGGAAGACCGCCGCCGAGGACGCTCGGGAGCGCGCAGCCCCAGCGGGGACATCGGGGCCATACCGCACCCGGGGTGAGCTAGTGGGTCTCCTGGGAACGTTGTGCATGAAATGGCCAGGTCCGGGGGCCGCAGGCCGAGGACGCAGGATCCGACGTGCACCGGAGGTGCACGAGGGGGCACCGCCGGCGAAGCCGGTGGTCAGGACAAAGGCCAGCGGTCATCCGGGCCGGCCATTTCGGGTGCAATGTTTCCAGGGGACCCATTAGCGGGAGGGGGTCAGGCCCCCCTCCCGGCCTCCCCCCGGCGGGCCCGGACGGCCGGGCGGGCAGAGCCCGCCCTCTGGTGGTCATGCTGGCGTGATGGTGAGCGTGGCGAACATCAACGATGTGCTCGATGGTCATGTGGCGCTCGAGGTCGACTGTGTCGATCGGCTCTACCTGAACGCGTACGTGCCCGAATCTGCAGGTCGGTGGGCAGGTCGTGCGGTTCCTGTACGGAGCATCTTGGGCAGCCGATTCCGTCGCCGGCGCTGCTTGGGTAGATCGGCAATCGCTTCCGGCGTGAGGTCAAGGCGTTCGCCGGCCGAGCGGGGTCCCGATCCTTGCGCTGAAGAAGCCCGACCGGTCCCGGTGGGATGACCGCAAGCTCGACCACGTCCGCCCGCTGCTTGGAGGCGGCCGAGCGTGAGCGGCCGGTTCGGGGTGGTGGCGATCGTCGCCTGCCAGGAGTTCCAGTGGGTCATGTCGCGGCCCGCAACCGCGCCGACCAAGCCGCGGGCGGTGTCGGTTTGAGTTCTTCCGCGAGGAACGCCGCGTCGGCGTCTACTACTTCTACATCTGCGACCCGGACTTCGGGCCCGGGTTCATCAAGATCTGCACCTACTTCCCGTATCCGGCCAAGGTCTGGCTCAACGGCCACGAGTGGGCCAAACGCCAGGCCGACCACCTGGCGATCGCGTTCGACGCGCTGTCCAACGGGTTCGCCGCCTGCCCCCAGCCCGACCGGCTGCAGGCGATCTGCGACAGCTTCGGCGCCGCCACGTGCAGTCGTTCTTCGACCGCTGGATCCACGTGCATTCCGACGCCGTTCACCGCGCCAGGACCGCGCTGCCGGCTACTGGTGGGAGCTCTCGATGCGCCAGGTCGAGGTGTCGCCGCACCCTGGTCTTCGACGACCCCCGCCGCGCACGCTCGTTCTTCGAAGCGCTCGTCGCCGACAACATCGCCATCGGCCGCCCCGAGCAGATCGCCATCGTCTTCGCCCGCCAGCTCCGCAAGACGACCAAGGGCCCGTTCCGCACCCGCGTCTTCAACCCCGGCACCGACGTCAAGATCGACTTCCGCTACAAGCACTCGCCGCTCAAGCAGTACCTCAAGGACGGCCGCGCGCTGCGGATCGAGGCGGTCATCAACAAGCCTCCGACCTCGACATCCTCGCCCGCCTTGAGCACCTGCCCGAGCTGATCGCCAAGGCCCGCGCCGTCAACCACAGGCTGCTTATCATCGAGCGTGCCGGTCAGAGCTGTGCCATCGGCTCTGCGCTGTTTGAGCGCATCCACCAGCCCTACAACCGAGAGGGCCAACGAACCGGAGCCCTGCGCTTCGGGGATCACTCGCGCGATGGCTCTGGCCGGCGCCCTGCACATCCTGCACACGCCGTCACCGGCTTCACCAACAAGAGCCTTCGCGGGCACGTCGCCGGACTCCTCGGCCAGCCCTACACCCCAGCAAGATGAGCTACGACCTGCGCCGCCTGCGCCTGCACGGCCTCATCAAACGCCTCCCCACAGCAACACCTACGTCCTCACCGCCGAGGGCATCCGCGTCGCCGTCTTCTACACCAAGCTCCACAACCGGCTGCTGCGACCCGCTCCTCGACGCCGACAAGCCACCCGCCCCGATCCCAGCCCGCCGCGCACTGGCAACGCTCGAGCACGCCGTCTAGCGCCGCCCACGCGATTGCGCTCACATTCAAGGCTCGGCGCAAAACCGCCTGCACATCGCGATTTCCCTGCCACCACTCTTGCGCTGGCGGTAGGAACTGGCATTCTCCGTGTTAAGGGGGCATGCTGACTCGGGACTGCGTCGAGACGCTGAGCTTGCTTCTCTTAGCCGCGGCGCCAGTCTGCGAAAACGGGAAAAAGGAGTTCAACGCATGAATGCATCGAAGTGGCTCGGCAAGGGCCGGCTCGCGGTGTTCGCCGCCATCGGCATCGTCGCGCTCGCAGCCGGAGTTGCCTTCGCCAGCTCGCGGCCGACCAAGGTTGGGACCGGCAAGGTCACCTGGGCGGGCGGCAGCCAGTCGGCGACGGTCCTGGTCGATTCGCGCGGCCACGCGATCTACGTCTCGAGCAACGACCGCAAGGATAAGAGCCGCTGCACGGGCAACTGCGTGCTGACGTTCAAGCCCCTTCCCACCAGCGGCAAGGTGGAGGCGGTCAAGGGCTCCGGGCTGAACAAGAAGCTGTTCGGCACGATCAACCGCGGTCACCACAAGCTCCAGGTGACCTACAACCACCGCCCGCTGTACGTGGGCACCTCGGACCTCAAGGCGGGTGAGGCGCCCGAGATGGCGTGCAAGTACTACAAGGGCCGTTGGTTCCTGCTCAACGCGAAGGGGAACGCCGTCAAGGGCTCCAAGCCCTACTGCCAGGGCTACTAGCAGGTGTTGTTCCCGGGGAGGTCCGCGCTCACCGCGGGCCGCCCCGGGGGGTGTTTGTCTGTGCCTGCGACTTGGGTAGCCGACTCCCAACCGGCAATTAACCGGAAGGGAGAGAGATGGCGGCTCCACTCAAAGATGTCGGCGAGCTGCCCGGCCGAGAGATCACCGATCAGCAGGAGCAGCCGATCGGCAAGATCAAGGAGATCTACGCAATCGACGGCGATGGCCACCCAGCATGGGTGACGGTCGAGGGCAAGTTCGCCGGCGGAAAGCGGACGGTGTTCGTGCCGGTTGCCCGGCTCAAGGACGAGGACGGCGTCCTGCGCGTCCCGTACAGCAAGAACCACATCGGCGAGACACCGGAGGTCGATGGCCGGGAGGAGAGGTCGATGGCCCGGAGGAAGTCTCGGCCAAGTGCGAGCAAGGCTACGCGACCACTACGGCATCGACCGCGGTGACCAGGAGCTGAGGAGCGACAACCACTCTACGCGACGCTGGTGCCCGACGACGAGGGCACGGCCAAGCCGGTGGCGGATCCGAGCCGGCTTGAGATGCCGAGTGCCGACAAGCGGACCGAGGAAACCGCGTCACGCCTCCGGGAGCCCGGGAGCGCCGAGACCCCTGACATCACCGCGGACGACGTCACGCCGTCGGAGTCGCGGGCTCCTTAGTCTGGATCCACTTCGACCGGCACGGGATCTTGCCGATCGCAGCGGTTCGACGTATCCGCGCGCGATCTCCGTGATCTCCGTGAGGAGGTCGTCCTGGAGCCGGATCGGCTCGAGGCCGAGATTGACCAGCTGGCCGTTCTCGACGTACAGCTCGTTCTCCGCCGCCTCCTTGCGCGGGTTCTCCACGTAGTCGATCTCGGCGCCGGTCAGGCTGGCGACCAGCTTGGCCAGGTCGGCGCACACGGTGGCACTCGGTCATCTGGTTGAAGACCCGCACGCGGTCACCGTGATCCGGAGCGTTCTCGATCGCCAGCTCGATGCAGCGAACCGTGTCCTGGATGTGGATGAAGGCCCGGGTCTGGCCACCGGTGCCGTGCACGGTGAGCGGATAGCCGACCGCAGCCTGCATCAGGAACCGGTTCAGCACCGTGCCGTAGTCCCCGTCGTAGTCGAAGCGATTGATCAGCCGCTCGTCGAGGCGCGTCTCGGCCGTCTGGGTGCCCCAGACGATGCCCTGGTGCAGGTCGGTGACCCGGGTCCCGTCGTTCTTGTTGTAGAACGCGAACAGGAGCTGGTCCTGGGTCTTGGTCATGTGGTAGACGCTGCCCGGGTTGACCGGATAGAGGATCTCCTGCTCGACCTCGACGCCCTCGTCGTTGTCGAAGCGCACACGCAGATAGCCCTCGGGGATCTTGACGCCGGCGGTGCCATAGCCGTACACGCCCATCGTCCCGAGATGGACGACGTGCGTGTCCAGCCCGGCCTCGACGAGCGCGGCCAGCAGGTTGTGGGTGGCGTTGACGTTGTTGTTGACCGTGTAGCGCTTGTGCCACGAGCTCTTCATCGAGTACGGCGCCGCGCGCTGCTCGGCGAAGTGGACGACGGCGTCGGGCTGCCACTCGATCAGCAGGTCGAGCAGTTCGCGATAGTCCCCGGCGACGTCCAGACGGTGGAACGGAATCTCGCGGCCGGTCAGCTCGCGCCATGTCGCCAGGCGCGTCCCGAGCGGCCGGATCGGCGTCAGCGACTCAGCCTCCAGCTCGATATCGGCGTTGCGTCGAGCGAGGTTGTCCACGATCGCGATGTCGTGGCCGCAGGCCGACAGGTGCAGCGACGTGGGCCAGCCACAGAAGCCGTCTCCTCCGAGAATCAAGATGCGCAAGGAATCTCCCTTGGTCGGTTACTTATGGCTCGCACCCGCAGAACGGTGCCTCAGGGTCCTCGACCCAGTCATAGTACGCATCTTGGGAGACGGTGTAACGCCCCGCCGGCGCTCGGTCAGTCCAGAAATCGTTGCAATGGAGAACGATCGCCGACCGACCACACGTGTCCGAACGGGTCCGTGAAGCCGCCCTGGCGGTGCCTTCCCCATGGCGCCTGGTGGTCGCGAACGCCGCTCGGATGGGCGGTGGCGCCGGCCGCCACCGCCCGCTCGATCAGTGCGTCGGGGTCCTCGACGAACACCTCGACCCGCACGCTCGTGCCGCCGACGTGGGCAGGGCTCGCCTCGGTCTCATTGGCCGGGTTGCTCTCGTGGAGGAAGAACGGCGCGCCGTCGAGTTCGAGGCCGGCCACACCCCCGAGGTTCCAGAGCTCGCCGGCTCCGAGCGCATGCTTGTACCAGGCGATCGCACCGTCGGCGTCGGGCACGATGAGCATCAACGAGATGTGCGCTTGGTGAGGCTCGGCCATGGGAGTCGGCCGTGCCGGACAGGACACCGGCGACGGCGGCTCGGACGATACACGCAGCCCGTACACTCGCCGCGATGCGCCGCCCCAAGCATGGAACGGCCAGCCTCGTCTCGGTCGTGCTGGTGGCGCTGGCGCTGATCTCCTGCGGCTCCTCGAGCCAGCAGCACACCACGAGCGCGCAGCCCGTTCCGGTCTCGGGACAGCTCGTCGGCGTCACCTTCGACGGACCGGTGTTCACAACCACGGTAAATCTCGTCCAGCAGGTCCGCCAGGCGGTGGCGAGCGGAGCCGAGAGCCTGCGGGTCTCAGTCGATTGGTCCCGTGTCCAGCCGTATCGGGCGATGTCCGAGGTGCCGTCGATCGCGCGGCGTCAGTTCGTCAGCGTGGGCGGCGTGCCGACTACGTTCGTCGAACTCGACCGCCTCGTCGCCGCGGCCGCGGCCCGACGCCTGTCCCTGCTGCCGGTGGTCGAGTTCACGCCGAGCTGGGACGCCGTGCACCCCGGCGATCCGGCCTCGCCGCCCCGGTCGACAGCCGCCTTCGCGGCGTTCCTGACCGGGCTGGTCAAACGTTATGGGCCGACGGGGACGTTTTGGTCGGCGCATCCCGCGCTACCGCGCGTCCCGATTCGCATGTGGCAGATCTGGAACGAGCCCCACTTCACGACCTACTGGTCCCAGCAGCCCTTCGCCCCGAGCTACGTCAGGCTGCTCGCCGCGGCCCACACTGCGTTGAAGTCGGCCGACCCCGGGGCCAAGGTCGTGCTCGCGGGCCTGGCCGACTTCTCCTGGCAGTACCTAGCTGACATCTACCGCGTGCCGGGAGCGCGCCGCCTGTTCGACATCGTCGCCGTCCATCCCTACACGGCGCAGCCCAAGGGTGTGATCACGATCCTGCAGCGGGTGCGGGCCGTGATGGACCGTTTCGGCGACTCGGCCAAGCCGATTCTCGCCACCGAGATCACGTGGCCGTCGTCGGAGGGCAAGGCGCCGCCCGAGTTCGGTGTGAGCACGACCGAGCGCCAGCAGGCGCTGCGCCTGGCCCAGGTGATGCCCATGCTGGCCGCGAAGCGCTCGAAGCTCGGACTCATGGGCTTCTATTGGTACACATGGATGGGCAACGAGTCGCCGGCCAAGAAGCCGTACGCATTCGACTACGCCGGATTGTTGAAGTACGTGAACGGAGTCGTGAGCTCGAAACCAGCACTGGCTGCCTTCACCCACGGGGCATTGGCGATCGAAGGCTGTACCGGGCAAGTCGACCGCGCAGACCTGCTCGAAGTAGCGGGCCGAGGCAGGCGTCACACTTCGGCCATGACGGAACTCGTCCGCGATGGCGTGGCTCTCGCCTGACGAAGAGGCAGGCAGTGGAGAGCCGCCGCTGGTGTTCATTCACGGCCTGGCCTGCCACCGCGGGTTCTGGGCTCCGCAGATGCAGCACTTCGCCGCACATCACCGCGTCCTGGCCCCGGATCTGCGCGGCCACGGGCAGAGCGATGCTCCCCACCAGCGCTACACGATGCAGTCGCTTGCCGACGACCTCGTCTGGATGTGCGATCAGCTCGCGTACGGGCATCCGGTGCTCGTCGGCCACAGCCTCGGCGGCCTGGTAGCGATGGAGGCCGCCGCTGCCCAACCGGGTCGCTTCGCGGCCGTCGTCCTGGTCGATTCGGTTCTCCTCCCGCCCGGAGATCGCCGCGGGTTCGTCGAGCAGCTCGTGGCCTCACTGCGGACCTCCGACGCCGAGCAGACCCTGCGCGCCTACTACGGCACGTTCTTCGGCCCGCTCGACGAGCCAGGTCTCAAGGTATGGATCCTCGACGAGACCGTGCGCACCCCTCCCTACGTCAGTAGCTCGGTGTGGGAGGAGGCGATGCTGTCGTGGAACGACGAGGAGGCGCTCCGGCGCTGCACGGCGCCGATGCTCTATCTCGACGCCGGCACTCCCAACGCCGACCTGGAGCGCATCACCGCGATACAGCCGAGTCTGATCCTCGGTCGCACGATCGGCTCGGGGCACTTCAGCCCGCTCGTGGCCCCCGGCCAGATCAACGCGATGCTCGACCGGTATCTCGCCGTCGGCCTGCGCGAGCGATCCACGTAGGCGCGCGCCCGTGGCGGCGGGCGTGGCAACATGGTCGCGATGCAAGACGGGGTTTCCCGCACGCGCCTCGATCTGGACAGTCAGGAGATGTTCGTTCCGCTCCGACGCCAGCTCGGGGTGACGGCATTCGGGCTCAACCAGATCGTCCTTGCGCCCGGCCAGCGCGGCCGCATTCACCGCCACGAGCATCAGGAAGAGGTGTACCTGGTTCTCGAGGGTGAGCTCTCGCTGATCATCGAGGGCGAGGAGACGGCCCTTGGCCAGGGCGAGCTCGTCCGTGTGGCGCCAGCGTGCGGCGACAGCTGCTCAATCGGGGGCCGGGGCGGCTGGTGCTGATCGCACTCGGAGGCGCCGGAGAGCACATCGGACGCGAGGGTGAGGCGTTCGTCTCCTGGGCCCAGGAGACCGGCCAACCTCCCCAGGAGATTCCCCTGCCGCCTCCGCTGGATCCGAATCGGTAGTCGAAAGCTCGTGTGGTCCGGAAGGAATGGGCGGGGCTGAAAGCTCCAGAGGTGTGGTCCGGAAGGAATGGGCGGGGCTGAAAGCCCCAGAGGTGTGGTCCGGAAGGAATGGGCGGGGCTGAAAGCCCCAGAGGTGTGGTCCGGAAGGAATGGGCGGGGCTGAAAGCCCCAGAGGTGTGGTCCGGAAGGAATGGGCGGGGCTGAAAGCCCCAGAGGTGTGGTCCGGAAGGAATGGGCGGGGCTGAAAGCCCCAGAGGTGTGGTCCGGAAGGAATGGGCGGGGCTGAAAGCCCCAGAGGTGTGGTCCGGAAGGAATGGGCGGGGCTGAAAGCCCCGAGAGGCGTGGTCCGGAAGGAATGGGCGGGGCTGAAAGCCCCAGAGGTGTGGTCCGGAAGGAATGGGCGGGGCTGAAAGCCCCAGAGGTGTGGTCCGGAAGGGGTGGGCGGGGCTTTCTGCAGGAGGAGCGCGCTGTTGCGCGTCGACAAACGTGACGCGTCGCCTGGCGCCACCGCGCCGAGTGCGCTTTCCCTCGACCTGAGCCCGAGTTTGCTCGCTTATGGAGCCGGCTCCGGCGGTTTGTCACATTCCTCGACCGTCCGCCGCCCTCGCGACCTGCAAGACGCGCCAAAGCTCCCAACCCGGGGGGGCTTATCTGCCCGATGTTCTCGAGGTGGCTGGGGGTTTGTCACGTTTTCCTCGAAGGCCCGGGCCGGGCTCGCCGGGAATTGCGGCCCATCCACCCCTTCCCGGCCGTCGTTCCCCAAGCGACTGCTCGATGGGTGTACGCCGCATCTTTGTGCGACAGCGAGACGGCCGGCCCGCTCAGCACCCGGATGACTCGTGACGCTAGACCAGCTGCAGCCGGGCGCGAGCCTGCTCGATCAGCTTGAACTTCTGCACCTTGCCGGTAGCCGTCGTGGGCAGCTCGGCGGCGCTCGTGTAGATGACGTGGGCCGGGACCTTGAACCGGGCCAGGCGCTCGCGGCAGTACTCGAGCAGTTCCTCGGGATCGGGTGGGTCGGCATCGGGGATCACCCAGGCGCAGCCGACCTCGCCCATGCGCTCGTCGGGCAGACCGACGAGGTCGGGACGGCCACCGCACCGGCGTGGGCGATGTCGAACTTCACGGCCACGAACTCGGGGTAGTTGGCCAGAACCATGGCCACGTGATCCCGGGGTTGCACGCCGCTGGCGACCAGGCCGCGGCCAACCGCACGGACCAGTCCCGGACCTCCGCGTAGGTGAAGCTGCCCTTGTCGGTAAGGATCAGCGGGCGGTCGCCGTATCGGCTCGCGGCCTCATCCAGGGCCACGGACAGGGTCAGCGCGCGCCATCCTCTATGCGCTGCCTCGAGGGACTGGCGGCGATCCTCGACGGATACGGTCAT
>CAVTTU010000015.1:0-79234 GCA_963737535.1 uncultured Solirubrobacterales bacterium | reverse complement strand
CCGCCATCCGGCCCAAAGGATATTTCCGTCTCGGGCTCCTTTCCGTCCGGTTCCGGTGGCGGCTATCACGTCGTGGTCCTGGACCGCTACACGCTGAGGGTGCTCAGCAATGAGATGTTCGCGACCGGGCGATCCGGGGTCAGAGGCGGACGCTGAGCGGGCGCTGCTTTCGCGCCTGAACAGTGTCGTCAGCGACCCGTCAGAGATGGTGATGATGACCAGCGTCGGTCAGCCGCTGCCTGCGGGCAACAACGCCAACCCCACCGCCGCCAGCGGGATCCTGGATGCGATCAGCAGCCTCGGCGGCACACCCGATCTGTTCGCCAGGGCGACCGGCAAGCAAACGTATTCGCTGGTGGGGATCGCTGGAAATGTGGTCTCCGGTGACGTCGCCGAGGAGTCCAGCGTCGGCCAGACCACGGGCGGTCCCGCCCCGCCTGGGGACATCTACGGCACGCTCGCGCGCGGCATCCGCAACCACGCATTCGAGCCCTACCTGACCAGCCCCGTTCCAGTCGACTCGGATGTCTTCAATGCGATCTACCGGCCTCCGACGCCGTGGCCGGACTCTACCGATCCCGCCTACGCACAGGCCAGTGCATACCTCGCGCAAAAGCTCTTTCCAGCGGCAGACCCCCCCTACACGAACGTTCGAGATGAGTACGACAACCAGAACATCGCGTTTGGGTTCGAAAGTCGGACCTGACCCCGAGCCTCTGCACGAACGCTGCCTCCGGCATCCAGGCGGAGTGCACAGCACTCGTCGACGACTATCAAACGGAGTTCGAAGACGTCGCCGATGAACGTAACTTCTTCGGCAACCTCGAGAGCCCCTTCTCGGACGAAGCCGCCAACACCTTCGCGGAGCTTGCGAACATCGAGCAGGCGATCAGCACTGCGGTCCCGTCGGTGCCCCCCTCGACCCCGGTCGACGTCTCAGACATCCTGGCGACGATCCAGGGTGTGATGGACATCGTTGGCCTGGGCGAAACCATTAAAGACGCTGCAGACCTCACGCTCAGGGTCGCCCATACCGGATCGGGTCTGAGCGCACTGCTCGGAGTCGCGGCCGGCGCCACTGCGCTCGGGACCAACGCCGACGGGGGCGCCGCGGCCGACGATACCGTGGAGACGACCGCGGCTAAGCTCGAGAGCACCATCGCGACCGGCAACGAACATGTCAGGGACACGCTGGGCGAGTTAGCAGACGCGGGCGTCCTCGACGCTGGCCGCTTGCACGCAATCGAGGCACTTGCGTTAAACACCGACACCAGTAACGCCACGATGGATCAGGTCGCCGGCCAATACAAGCAAGCCATTCAGCGGATGTTCATGAGCGCTCTGGTCACCGCGCACTGGACATTCGCAGACGACGTCAAGTTCCACACCCCCACGCCGACGTGGTTCACCAACCCCGGTCAGCCGAACGGCGGCGCCGCTCAGCCCAGCCCGATAACCGACATGCGCCAGCTCTTGTGCCAGAAAGCCCCACCGTCGGACGACATCCATCCATTCACCAACATGCCACCGAGCACCGAATACGCTCCGGTCACCGCCTTCAGCGCGAGCGGCGCGCCCCTGCAGACGATCTTCTTCATCGTCGTCGCGAAGTCCTATGACAGCGCCAACGGGCCATTCGACAATGGCGTCTTCGATTGCCAACAACACTTCCCACAGCATGACTTCGCATCCGGACCCGTGTTCAGCGCCCTGTTCGGACCGACCACGCCAGCCGGGGAGGTCAGCGACAGCTCGCTCCCGAACGCAGGGTTCGTGCCCGCGCAATGGTGGTGGCAGAACTTCACCGGGAGATGCTGGTCCTTCGACGTATCCGATAAGAAGCCCCAGCAGCCCTGCGCTCCGAACCCGAACACCTGGACACAGGCGGCGGCGTGGACACACTGACGCTCCCAGGTGAGAAACATGTGGCCGCGTCCGCGACGGTGCTGGGATCACCGGCGAGGGTCAGCCCCGCCTCCGCTGTGCGAGCTCCCACACCGCCTTTCATTCCCCGAGCCTCAGCGGCAACTCCACCATGGCCACGTTCGGCCACGACGCTCGAGTAGCGACTCGGACTTCTCTGTGTCCAGTGCCGACCAACGACGTCGCGGTCACCGGTATGTGGACCGAGCGGGACCAGGAACACAACCTGCTCGAGTGCGCTGATGAACAACGTGCTCAGGAACTAGAGCCAGCGGGACAGTGCCAGCGATTGCATAGGCAAAGCCCGCTGAGTGCCGGTTGCTCGCAGACGTGTGTTTTGCGCGAAAGCAGCCACGAGAAGTGCCGTCGAGCAGCCAGGTGCAACTGCCGCTGTCGGACAAAGGGAGCCAGGCGAGGGCTGTCAGCGCGATACGCGCCAGCACGAAGGCAGGTGTCGCTTTCTCTCCACGAGCGACGTGCTATTCGCCAATAGCAACACGGGCGGAGCGGCTTCAGAGAAATAGTGTTCTCTGAAGTAGACTGCGGGTGTGGCTTCAGAGAACGCGCAGAAGCAGCGATCGAAACGCGCCGAATCTGCTTCAGAGAACACGCAGCACGGTCGACGCGGGTCGCGGGGGCGGGCGCCGGCCGAAGTTCCGGAGGTCTTCGCGGAGGTCCTGGCGGGTTACGTCGGCGCGCTGGCGGCGGCGCCGCTGAGCGGGCAGACGCGTCGCACGTACGCGTCGAAGGTGCGGCAGTACCTGGTGTGGCTGGCGGGGGCGGACCTGGACGGCGATCCGCTCGGCGCGCCGCATGGACGTGATTGGGCGGTGCGGGACTACCGTGGCTATCTGCAGAGCGTGTTGAAGCGCAGCCCGGCGACGATCAGCAATGCGCTGGCGGCGGTGGACGACTTCTACAGTCGCCGAGGGCTGGGCCCGGCGAGGGCGAGGCGTGCCGAGCTCCCGGCGGCCGCGCCGCGGGCGCTCACGGGCAAGGCGCAGATTCGTTATCTGCGCGCGGTGCAGGCGTGCGATTCCAGCCGTGACCGGGCGCTGGCGTTGGTGCCGTTCACGCCGGCACCCGGATTGCCGAGACGGTGGCGCTTGACGTCGAGGACGTTCGCCTGTCGGCCCGCAAGGGGATGCTGCGGGTCCTTGGCAAGGGGCAGCGGTTGCGGAGGTCCGGTCCATCCCCGGCTGCGTGAGGCGCTGGCCGACTGGCTGCGGGAGCGTCGTGAGTGGGCCGGGGTGGGGACAGCCGTGGCTGTTTTTCAACCGCCGCGGAGCGCGGCTGAGCTCGAGAGGCGCCCACGGTGTGATCACGGGGATCGCCGCGCGAGCCGGGTTGGATGATCGCGTGACAGCGCATGTGCTCAGGCATTCATTCGCGACCACGCTGGTGCGGGGCGGGGTCGATCTGGTCGTTGCGGCCGAGCTGCTGGGGCACGCGCGGCTTGAGACCACGCGGGTCTACCGCGTCCGAGCCCCGAGGATCGTCGCAAGGCGGTCGGGTTGCTGCCGGTTGACGAGTGAGCGGCGCCCTGTGGGACAAGCGCGAGGTAATGACGCCAGGCGGCATTGAAGCCGGCACGTATGGGGTCGAGCTGGTCGCGTAGTTCGGCGAGGCGGTACTCCGGGAAGTAGCGCGGCTCGAGCTTCAGGCTGGCGGCGATGAGCTCGAGGGAGCGGCGGCTTGGGTACTCGCGTCCGGAGGTCAGCGCGCACAGGTAGGAGTACGTGACGCCGCGGCCCTCGGCGTCGTGGGCTTGTGTGAGTTCGGCGAGCGCTCGGAACGTGAGCCGGCGCTCCTGCATCAGCGGTTTGAGCGCGACGGTTATCGGCTCGTCGGTGTGCAGGCGCTTCATCGCGGGATCGAACGCTACGGGCTGGCACGGACCTCGCCGCAGGCGCGCAAGATGACGCCCAGTGGTTGCGGGCGGCCGTCGCGTTGTGGAGCCTGTGGCTTCACATGCGTGCGGAGGTCGTCGAACGTCGGCAGGCCGTGGTCTCTCGTCTCCACGCCCTGCGCGAGTCCGGCGGTTGCACGGCCATGCTGTGCGTGCGGCTGCGGACAGCCTTGGTGTCACTGAGCGCAGCGTGTGGCGGTGGTTGGCTGCCGGCGCCTACGATCCGAGCTGGCGGACGGGGTGGCGACGACACCGGAGGCGATCGAGGCGCTCTACCGAACGGGCGGTCGACCGACCGCGGCCTGGCGTCTGCTTCGTGACGAGGGTGTGGCGGTGCCATCTCGCACTGCCTTCTGCCGCGCGCTTGAGCGCGACATGTCGCCGGCCGAGCGCGCGTACGCCCGCCATGGCGAGGAGGGACGGCGGCGCTACGCGGTCTACCGGCGCTGGGAGCCGCAGGCGCGCAACGAGGTATGGGAGACCGATCACGCCGAGCTCGACGTCAATGTGCTGCCGGTGCACGGCCGGCGGCTGGTGCGGCCGTGGTTGACGGTGATCGAGGACGGGTTCTCGCGGCTGGTGATGGGGTGGGCGCTGTCGCTGTATCCGACGACCGCGGAGGTGCTGGTCGCCATTCGGGAGGGGATCGTGATCGATCCCGAGCGCGGGCCGTGGCGGGGTGCGCAGCTGATCCGGTTCGACGGCGGCAAGGAGTTCCTCGCGCACGCCGTGAAGCGTGCTGCCGGTGAGCTGGGCTGCGCGGCGCTGCCGACGGCCCCGTACTCGCCGCATCAGAAGGGGAAGATCGAGCGGCTGCACCGGACGATCGGCGAGGGGCTGATCGCGACCTTGCCGCACTACACCGGTGGCGCTCGCCGGGCGAACGGGAAGCTGTATGCGCAGCCGGCGCCGCTGAGCCTGCCCCAACTACGGACTCGGGTGCGGGAGTTCGTCGACGCCTACAACATCGGGCACCGGCACGCGAGCCTGGGCGGCATGTCGCCTGCGGAGAAGTGGGCCAGCTCCGCCGCGCCGCTGGAGGTGATCGAGCCGGAGCGGTTGCGATGGATGCTGATGGCCGACCAGACCCGGAAGGTCGAGAAGGACGGCATCCACTTTGAGAACGCGACCTTCATCGCGCCGGAGCTGGCCCGAATTGGCGGGACGACGATCGAGGTGCGCTACATGCCGCACGACCTTCGCTCGATCGAGGTTTTCACCGGGGATGGCTGGCTGTGCACCGCATACCCGCAGGATCAGCTCACTCGCGAGGAGTCCGAGGCGGTGATCCAGGCCCGGCGCGAGGCGGCGCGGGAGATGAGCCGGCGCAAGGCGGCCGCCAGCCGCAAGGCCAGGAACCGGATCGCGCCGCTGACGGCGACCGGGACGGTGCACGACATCACCGCCGTCGTCGGCGACCGCCGCAGGCGGGACAGGTCTGTGAGCAATGACCGCGTCGATGCGGCGCTCCGCGTGCTCGGACTGGGCGATCAGCTCAACACCGTGATCCGGCCAAGGCCAGCCAGCGGCGAGCCGCCGTGCGAGACCGGCGCGTGATCCGCCACTACCTCGGGCTGCGGGGGCGGAGGCGCTGGCGACCCGGCACCTGCTACTGACCCGCCAAGCGCTGTCGGACGTGCTTGAGAGCGAGGCGATGGGCGCGATCGTCGGCGCGGCCGGCTTGGGCAAGACGTTCGCGATCGAGCACGCGATCCAAGCGCGCGCCGAGCCTGTGATCACGCTCACGTTCGAGGCGCGACCGACGATGCGTCTGATCGCCGATCGCCTGCTCTACGCGCTCACCGGAGCCCCAGGTCACGGCACCAGGTTCGCGATGACCGACCAGCTGATGAACCGGCTGTCGACCGACGCCGCCTGGTCGTGATCGGCGAGGCGCAAAACCTCAACCGCGACTGCTTCGAGTACCTGCGCCACCTCCACGACGACCCCGCGACAAGGTTCGCGCTGCTGTTCGACGGCGGAGACGGGTGCTGGGAGGTGCTCGCCCGTGAGCCGATGCTCCGCTCCCGGATCTACCGCCGCGTCGCGTTCGCGCCCTTGACCGGCGAAGACGTGCTGGCGCTCATGCCGGGCTACCACCCGATCTACCACGGCGCCGACCCCGAGTTGCTCCAGTTGATCGACGAGAAGGCCACCAACGGCCGGCTCCGCTCGTGGGCCGCGTTCACGTACACCGCGGCCGAGGCATGCCGACGCTGCGGCGCTGACCAGATCAGCCGTCCGATCGTCGAAAGCGCGATCACCCAGCTCGGCACGGGATGATGCCCACGGTCGACGTGATCGTCGACCCCGACAACGACGTCGCGACCGTCAAGGCGCTGCACGCGCTGGCGGCGCGAGAACCGGGTGTGCTCACGGTCAGCCTCGCTCCCGGCTCAGACGCTCAGCCCGCGGTCGTTTGGGCGATCCTGCGCGCGCTCGGCAAACGGATCGAACAGCTGCCACAGACCTCGTTCAAGGTCTTCTGGATGGACGCGGAGCGCTGGCTGGTGGCGCACCAGATCGCCGAGATGGTCGTGCTCAGCGCGCAACACTTGCGTGGCGGCACCGCCGAACCGCTCGAACGGCACGTTGCCAGGCTGCGCATCGCGCTGATTCTCGTCTACAGCGGCCCCGTCCAGGTTCGCCCGCCGGCAACCACCACACTCACGGCGTTCCTCACCAGACCACGCCGACCGCAGCCATCGGCGCGGTCACGCACACGACGCTGGCCACGGGTGCCGCGCTCGCACCCGTTGCGGCTGCGCTACGACTGCTCGCAGCACCTGGCAGCCGATCAGTTCGAGCAAGTCGATCGGCTGCTGTTCGGGAGCCTCAGCACGCTCAGCGCCTGGCAATGGCGCTGTGGTGGCGACGTGACCCCGAGACAGGTCCGCCGCGCGCTGCGCCTGGTCAGCACCGCAAACGATCCCGACCAGGCGTACACCCGGCGCTGCGGGGCGCAGCTCGCGTTGCTCTGCGCCGGGATCCCGGTCCCGCGCACGCGACCGCTCGCGCCGCATGGACAGCCGCTGACCGACGCGCAGCTCGACGTGATCCACGGCTACACCACCTCCTGGGTGCTGGCTATGTGCTCGCCGAGCTGATCACAGGCCTGCCAGCGGCGCTGGTCGATCTGATCGCCGGCGATCAGATCACCGACGACGCGATCCTGGGATGCATGGTGCCCGACCGCGCCCAAGCCATTCTGCGCGCGCTCGACGCCCACCACGAGGCCGCGCTCCAAGGACCAGCAGGACCGACACACGACCCACCCTTGGCCGACGGACACTTCCCTGGCCTCACGCCGAGCAACTGTTCGCCGCAGCGGTCGGGCGGTTGCTGAACGGCCGCGCCGCGAGCATCCCGGTCAGCGACACCAGCGCCAAGCTACGCGCACAACTCAATCAGCTGCACGCGGCTGGGATTGTCGAACGAAACCGCGGCGCCTATCGCGCCAGCCACGTCGCGCTCTACAGCAGCTATCGACTCCCAGCGCCACCGATCCCGGCACTGACAAACGAGTGGGACGATCCCACTGACATGACCGGGAATCCCGCTGACAACTGACTGGGACTCCACATCTGGCCAACGTCAACAGCCGGATTCGATCCGTGGTTCACATAAGCCCGATTATCGAGCGTTAGAGCGGGCGTTGCGGCTGCCGCCACCCACACCCCTGTCAACATGCGCCCGCGATCCGACCATGCCACCGCAACGTCTCGCCCTCGGCTGACCGTCTACGACGGCCGGTCGCGCAGGCGATAGACGAAGCGAAGGCCCGACCAGGTCGCGTCGATCGCGCACACCTTGTTGTCGACCAGCCCGGCGTCCAACCCGAGCTCCCGGACGACGCTGTCGCTGAGGTCGGTGTCGACCCGGAGCTGCGCTTGGGCCACGCGATCCAGAGACCTCCGGCCGGATCGAGCGCGGCGCGCAACGCGGGGAGCCGGCGCGCCAGCGCGGCGCGGCGCACGCTGAAGGCCACGATCACGTCGAGCGGGTGGCGGGCGCGACGCAGGACCTCGACTCCGAGCGGCAGCTCGCCAACGTCGCCTCGAAACCCGGCGGCGCGCCGATCAGCGCCAGCCGGGCCCCGGCTCGATCCCGAGCTTCCGTGGCAGCGGCGTGCCGGATATGAATGTTTGGGTCGAGGCGTTCGCGCGCTCGCTGGTCACGGCGCTTGATGCTACGGAGGTACTTCAGGCTGTTGGATATCGACGAGGCGGAGCGGCGGCTGTACCGGCTGGCCGCCGAGTACGGGCAGATGATCGATCACCCGCCCTCCTGGCTACACAAGCGCCGCGGGCGCTCGCCCGCCTGGTTGGTTATCGAGGCCCCGGACGTAAAGGCCGCCTTCCCGCTCTATCACGACGACCTGAGCGCCGACGGGATCACGGCGGGGACGGCCATGACGCCGAACGCCACGCCCGTCGGCGCGACCCTACGGTTTGTCCCGCGAGCCGGAACAGCGTGCCAGCTCCTTCTGCGCCGGGACCGCCAGCGTCGCCTGCTGGCACCGAGCGACGCTAGGGCAACCCGCGGGCTAACACTTCGTCGGGTTCCACGACGGCTCCTTGCCAGGCTGGCACCAGTAGCGCCCAGCCCAGGCTACGCCCAAGTCGGGGTAGGTCCGAAAGATGTAGCTGTCGGGGACGCTTCTGTTCCAGCTGCAGCGAAGGCCCGTCAGCTCGCGATAGCCTGGAACCTTGGGGATGTTGCAGTGGTCGCCCAGCTGGAACCTCGCCGTCGCCGGCGGCTCTTTTTGCCCGGCTGAAGCTTGTAAAGGACCGCATCATGCTGCGATTGCAAGCCCAATCGGCGCTACGTGGTGTGCACCACCCATCCTCCTTCACATAGAAGTCGCCCACTAGCCAGAGATACCCGGCCGGGTTTCCTTGAAGCGGCTTGCCGTTGTAGCGCACACCCAGCTCATCGTTGAGCACGGCGAGCGGTTCGCCCGACCCCCGGCCGGAGAACAGCCCGACATAATCGGCGGCTGTCGGGATGTACCAGGGCCCGAGGAGACTTCTTGGGCCGAGCAGATCGTAGAGGTCGGGCTTGTATTCGGCGCGGTTGAGAAGGCGGAACCTGTTGCCTTCTTCACGGAAAAGCCCGCCTTCCACGATCCCGGGATTCCCGCGTACGTCGGGTTCCCGTCTACCTTCGCGTTGATGAGCCACGCGCGGTGGGTGTCCGTGTCGATGGCCACGCGCGGATCGAGAACTGGCGGCAGTGTGTCGCGCCGTTTCGCGATGTTTGTCTTGATCTCCTCATCCGTCTCCTGTCCATCGCGACCAAGTGGGTGGCAGTTCTCTTTCCTAAGCAAGTCCTTCTGGCCGATAGGGCTGTGCACGAAGTCGAACGCGCAAGAGCCTCCCATGGCGTTGTACTCGGTCAGCACCGCCGCGAGTTGGGTCTGTACCCACACGTAGTACTCGAAGAAGCGGTGGATCGTCTGCGAGCTCTTGTGCGTAAAGAAGCGCGCGTTGCCAAGGTGCTCGCGGACGGCGGAAATCAGCGCGCGCCCGATGGGGAAACGCGGCGGCCGTCACGGCCACCGCCGTAACAACACTCTACGTCTCTCACTCCGCTTTAGCAAACAACCTTACACGCTAGCGTCGAAAACCAACCTCGTGAGTTGTCGGAAGGATCGAGATGCGGCAGTCTCAGCTTTTCTGGCGTGTAGGTAGCTTTGGCGTCGCCTGATACCGGCCGGGCGGCATCAGCGTACCCGCGACGAGGCGGATGGATACCTTCGCGACGAGGCTGATCTCTTGTTGGGGTCGCCGGAGCCATTGTTCGCGACTCGGCTCGCCCGTCGCCAGCAGATCGCCGTCCAGAAGGATCGGACGGCCAGAGGCTGATGCGGAGGCACGTCTCTCGCGTTTACCGAAGCGCCTAGGAGCCGTTGAAACGGTCGAGGGCGGGATAGGGGTCGGGGTCTGCGGGGCTTAGCCGGGTGAGAGGCCATCGACCGGCGGCCACGACTGCCCGACGAATCGCAGGGTCCACGCCAGTGCTCGGACCACGATCGCGACGACGACGGCCGCGACGATCAGCATCGTGAGGACGTCGATGGTCGCGAGCGGCTGCTCGTGGTTTTCGGGGTGGAAGTGGATCTCCGGGACGGAGGTTGAGTAGACAGGCGGCGGGACTCCGATCATCGCCGAGCCGCGGCCGGTGACGTGCGCAGTCCCGTTCGTCAGGGCGCTAGCGCCCGGGACGAGATAGACCCCACCGAGATCTGGGATCGCGGCACTGGCAGTCGGGTATATCCCGATGTGGGGAAGGTCGGACATAAGGACCGCCAAGCGTGACAGGAGGCGTAGTCGGAACCGCCGAGCGAATGCTGCTACGACGGGACCTAGCGCGCCAGCAACAGCTCCCCCGCCGTCCCGCACTCCGAGCAGGGCGACTCCGTGCTCGTCGACTCGCGGCCCCTCCGGTTGATGTTCCTCGTCGCCGTCAAGACCTTCTGGCATTGCGGGCACCAGCGCTGAACTTCGAGGATGGTCGTCACCCGGCCCAGGGTGGCACTCGTTGGTCGGGACATATCCCACTTTCGCCCGTGGCGCCACTCCAACGTTGGATGCTACGCCGTCGTAGCTTCACCGCAACAGTGCCGCCGACGGCCGCTCAGCGGCGCGGGCGTAGCACGACACCCGACTTCGGCCGATTGACCCGCTCTGTCAACGACGGGACGGGAGTGGCTGTACTGCCCCCAGGCGGCGCTGCGTTCGCGCATGCCGCACCACAACCTGACGAGGCGGACTGGCTCGGAGCCGGAGTGGATGACGCACTCGCTGGGGTCACAGCAGGCTGGCTCACGGATGAGCCAGGAGCTGAGACGGGAACGCCGGGAGACGCGCTCGGCCGAGTGGCCCGCTCACTTCGGCGATTGTGTCCGTGCGAATGTCGGTGGGACGAAGAGCGTCGACGTGAGGCGGAGCGTCGTCGAGCGCGCCTTATCGTTGGGGACTTGGCCGTCTGGCAATGCTGGCCGCACCCGACCTGGCTAAGCGAACTAGAGGTTGCGTGGTGACTCCCCGAACCACCGCAGCCAGCAATTACCGCCGCCGCGAGTCCGACGGCGAACAGCCCGATCACAAGCGCTACGCGCGATGCCGCCCCGAGCAAACCTCTGGGGCACGCGCTGGCTCGCAGTCCCCACATCGGTCCGAACAGTACTCCCGCTGCCGCTGTAGTGCGAGTGAGTCTCTAGGTCGGACGCTGAGGCGAGAGCACGTCTCTCACGTCGGCCCAAGCGAAGGCCGGACGTCGCCCGGCGCGGCACATCTTCATCAACGGGCACGCGCGCTGCGCGTACTGCGGCGAGGCCCTGCTACCGCGAGACGATTACTACGTCTGCCGGACCAATAAGGTCCTCCGGGGCCACGGCTCCTGCCCAATGCCGAAGCTCCCCCGCGCCGACGTCGATGGTCACTGGCTGGCGATGTTCGAGCGGAGGTTCCTCAGCCTGGAGAAGACTCGCGCTCATTTCGCCGCCGAGCTGGACCAGCGCATCCGCGAGATCAACCGCCAGCTCGTGACCGCCGAGTCGGCGGTCACGAAGCTCGAAGCTCAGCGCGCCCGGCTTGACGACGACTACCTCTCCGGGACGCTCTCGGCCGAGTCGTTCGAGAAGTTCAGCGCCCGTCTTGACGCGGAGACGGTGGCGGCGACTGCCCAGCGCGATCAACTGCGGGCGAGCAGCGAGGCCGCCCAGCGGGCGACGATGAACATCGACGCCGAGGAGGGCGACGCTTCAACGTCTCGCCGCGCTCCGGGACAGCATCGCCGCCGATGCGCGGAAGGCCCAGGAGAACGGCGACCTGGACGCGCTCCGGACGATCAGCCGTGAGCTGGCCGAGGAGGTCACCTGGACGACCGACGGGCGGATCGCGGGGATCGCCCCCGGGTCCCGGCTCCTGGTCCCGGTCTACGTTCCCGAGGACGAGTCGGCCGTCGGGGTCAGGTTCGACCACGACCACGTTCTACCGCTCCGGGCCGAGCGAACAAAGGTATCCGGCAGCGGCGTGCCCGAATACCCGGCCGTGGCGCTCATACCTTGGCCGCCAACGCCGCGATCACCCTCGACAGCTGGCTCCCCTGCCAGGCGATCGGCGAACGTCCCGGCTCATCGAGGACCAGCCCAGCTCCGGGGATCGCCGCCGCGTAGACCTCCCCACCGCCTGCGGGTGCTCGGGATCGGCCTCATCGCACTGGCGACCACGGCCGTCGGCACGCCGATCGCGCTGAGCTCCGCCAGCGCGCCGAACGGTCGCGAGCGCGGCACCGCGCTCAATGCGTCCGCCACCGCGTCGGGATGCTCGTGCAGCGACAGCCGCTGGCGGATCACGTTCAACACCGTCTCGCGCATGCGCTCCGGGACCTTCGGCTCCCCGTAGGCCCGACGAAGCCCTCGACGCCCGCCGCGCCGAAGCCCATCGGCCAGCGCGTCCCAGCGCTCGAGCCGCGCGCGCGTCCAAGCTCCGCCGGGGCTCATACGCCGGTGTTATGACCACCAGGCCCGCCACGCGCGCGGGCGCATTCAGGGCCAGCCACAGGAGCGTGTGCGCGCCCATCGAGGCGCCGGCCAGCACCGCCTCGCTCCAGGCCGAGTCGTCGAGCACCGCCTCCAGGTCGCGGCCGAGGTCGCGGTAGGTGTAGCCGTCGGTGAGGCGCCGGCGACGAATGGCCGTGGCCGCGAGCGTCGTAGGCGACGACCCGGTGACCCGGAGCGCTCCGAGGGCCTTCGAGCCCATCACGACGTAGCGCCGCGTCGCGGTGAGGCCGTGGAGCAGCACGACCGGCTGGCCCTCGCCGTCGTCCTGGACGGCCAGCCGCACTCCGTCGCGCTCGATCACCCTGTCGGCCACCCCGCTGGTTCTATGCATACCGATCCCCGGCGCTCGGACGCCCGGTTTGCCCGATCGCGCTCGCTACCATCGAAGGGCGATGGATGTCACCGAAAACAACTTCCAAGCCGCGGTCTCGACCGTTCGCGCGTCGTGCCCGTCGTCGTCGACTTCTGGGCCGAATGGTGCGGCCCGTGCCGCCAGCTCGGCCCGGTGCTCGAGCGCGCCGTCGCGGCGCGCGAGGGCAAGATCGAGCTCGCGAAGCTCGACACCGACGCCAACCCAGATGCTCGCGCGGACCTTCCAGATCCAGAGCATCCCGGCCGTCAAGGCGTTCCGCGACGGCCAGGTCGTCAGCGAGTTCGTCGGCGCCCAGCCGCCGGCGGCGGTCGAGCGATTCCTCGACTCGCTGCTGCCCTCCGAGGCCGACGGGCTCGTCGAGCGCGGCGACGAGGCGTCGCTGCGCCGGGCGATCGAGCTCGAGCCGAGCCGCGCGGATGCGGCCGTGCCGCTGGCGCGGATCCTGCACGAGCGCGGCGACGACGACGAGGCGCTCGACCTGCTCGGGCGGGTGCCGGGCAACTTCGCCGCCGATGGCCTCGCCGCCCGGATCGAGCTCGAGCAGGCGAACGGCGATGGACCGGCGGACCTCTCAGCGCCGCGTTCGCCGCGCTCGACGCCGGCGACCAGGAACGGGCGCTCGACCTGCTGCTCGACGCCCTGCCGGCTGCCGACGGCGCGCAGCGACGATATCCGGCGCGTAGTCGTCGGCATCCTCGACGAGCTCGGCGTCGAGCACCCGCTGGCCCGCGAACGCGCCGCCGGCTCGCCTCGGCGCTGTACTAGCAGCCGCGACCGCACAGGCAGCGTCAGCTGCTCGTCGGCCGTCGCGCCGGCGCGGCTCCAGCCCGGCCACGCGCACGCCGAGCAGCCGCACCGGCCGCGACGGCGCGAACCGGCGCAGCAGATCGAGCGCGACCGGCCCGACCCGATCGGCTGAGTGCACCGGCTCGGCGAGCGTGCGCGCACGCGTGTGGGTGGAGAAGTCGTCGAGCCGGACCTTGATCCCGATCGTGCGCCCGCCGCGCTCCTGCTCGCACGAGCGCCGGCGCACAGCCGGCCGACCAGCCCGCTCCAGGATCGCCTCCAGCCGCTGCGGATCGGCGATGTCGCAGTCGAACGTCGTCTCGCGCGACTCGGAGACACCTTCCGCTCCTGGCGTGACCGCGCGCCGTCGTCCTCGAACCGCGCCCGGCGCTGCAGCTCGCGCCGCGAAGCGCGAGCCGAACCGCGCGGCCAGCGACGCCTCGGCGGCGCTGCCGCGAGCTCGCCGAGCGTGTCGATGCCCGACGGCCTGCAGCCGCTCGACCGTCTTCGGCCCGATGCCCGGAACCAGCCCGCACGGCGCGGCGGCGAAGCGCGCGCACGCCTGCTCGCGCGTGAGCACGACGAAGCCGCGCGGCTTCTCGGCATCGGAGGCGACCTTCGCGACAAGCTTGCTCGGGCCGATGCCGACCGAGCATCCGAGGCCGGTCGCTCGCTCGATCTCGGTCGCCACGCGGCGCATCGCGGCGTGCGGCGCGGGCAGGCCGGTCAGCTCCAGGTAGGCCTCGTCGAGACCCACCATCTCGACCGTCTCGACGTGCGCGCGCACGATCTCCATCACCTCGCGCCGAGGCCTCGCGGTAGTACGGGAAATCCGGCGTCAGGAAGATTCCATCCGGGCACAGTCGCCGGGCCCGCGCCGCCGGCATGGCCGAGCCGACCCCGAAGCGCCGCGCCTCATAGGAGGCGGTGGTGACGACCGCGCGCGGGCCGCTGCCGGCGACGATCACCGGCAGGCCGCGCAGCTCGGGCCGCCGGCGCAGCTCGACCGACACGTAGAACGCGTCCATGTCGAGATGGGCGACGCAGCGATCCGCCATATCGGAGGCTAGGTCCACCGCGCCAGACGCCGCAGGCGGTCCAGCCGGCGCGACGCTTCGCCGCAGAGCGGCCCGAGGGCGTCGCCGCTAGCAGCGTCGACCAGACCATGCCGACGCCGCCGAAGCCGAGCGCGGCCGCGGTGTTCTGGTTGAGATCCCACTCGCGTCCGCCGACGTAGGGGCCGCGATCCTCCACCGTCGCGGTGACCTGTGCGCCCGCCGTAGCGGAGCGTCACCTTGGTGCCGCACGGCAGCACCTTGTTGGCCACGCCGAAGTGGCGTGGAAGCCGCATGCGGTCGCCCCGGCATCCTCATACCACGAGGCCAGGCTCTCCCGGAACACGGTGAGCTTGCCGGCCCCGCGCGTGCTGCCGGTGTTCAGGCGATCGCCGGCGAACTTCACGCGCACGTGCTTGCTGCCCAGGCCGTTCGCGCGGTAGCGCAGGCGGAAGCCTCCGTGCCGGCCGGTCCGGGTCGAGGCCAGCCAGTGCCAGTGCCTTCCGGAGCGACCTTCGAGATCAGACCTTGCGGCCGCCGACCTCGGGCAGGAGCCGACCGCTGACCGCGGTCGTCTGACCGTCGAGGACGTCGCGCGTCCCGGAGCGGGCATGCAGCTTGGAGGCCACGGCGATCGGCCGCGAGTGGCTCGGGGCGATCGCAGCGGGGCTCTGCGGGTTGCGCACCGACGCGATCCGCGGTGGCCGTGGGTTCTGGGCGACCGCACGCACGAGCCCCGACCTCGTCAACGAGACGACGAACTTGAAGCTGCCGTCGCGATGGGCCGTGGTCGAGCTCAGGCGCCGCCAGCGCTTGCCCGCCGGCGGCCGCGAATTGCAGCACCACGCGCCGACCGGCGCTCCGCGGGGGACGCATTGCCCGCCACACGCAGGTCCCGGCCGAACGGCGAGGCTGCGATGCGTTCACCGTTGATCTGGATCTGCGCTCTGGGCATCTGCAGCTCCGGCGGTAGAGCGCGACCGCCGAAGCGGGAATTGCCAACATCGATGCGCCAGCGACCGCGTGGGCCGGGCGCACATTGCGCATTCTGCAGCCTGGACCTCATCAAGAGGACCTCCTTTTGACTTCTTCGACCGGGCGCCTACGGAGTTAGCTGTCGGGCTCGCGGCCGACCTCGCACAGCCCCTACTGGCGTTGGTTTCAGTCAGTCGCTACGGCTGCAGACGGCAACACGCCGCGCAGCCGATTCGCCCCGGCCGGGTGGAACTGCTAAGACCCGGCAGTGGGTCCCCCGCTCGCTCTCGCACCGAGCAAGAGCGATTCGGCAGGTCGAATACGAACGGCGAGCATGGCAGGCCCAATCGGGGAGAAGTGTGACGACTGTCACATTTCTCCCCGTCCAGCTAGTGACGTAAGCAAGCATCGCTCGTGCACCGGATGGGCAAAAACCAGTGCGGCCTGCCGGCCGGCGTAGGCCTGCAAGAATCCCCGGCGTGCCGAACCCGGACCGCTTGACCGGACTCGACAGCTCGTTCCTCCACCTCGAGCGCGACGCGGCGCACATGCACGTGGCCGGGTGCATGGTGTTCAAGGGCTCCGCGCCTGACTACGAGGAGCTGGTGCAGGAGATCGGAGCGCGGCTGCATCTCGTGCCGCGCTACCGCCAGCGACTGGCGTTCGTGCCGCTGAATCAGGGCCGGCCGGTGTGGGTCGACGACCCGCACTTCAACATCAGCTACCACGTGCGCCACACGGCGCTGCCGCGCCCGGGTGGCGAGGAGGAGCTCAAGCGAATGGCCGGCCGCGTGTTCTCGCAGGCGCTCGATCGCCGGCGGCCGCTGTGGGAGCTCTGGCTGGTCGAGGGGCTCGAGCGACGATCGCTTCGCGATCCTCTCCAAGACCCATCACGCGCTCGTCGACGGCGTCTCGGGCGTCGACATCGCCACGATTCTCTTCGACACCTCGCCCGAACCGATGCCGGTGGCGCCGCCCGAACAGGAGTGGGTCGCCCGCCCGCTGCCGAGCAATGCACAGCTGCTGGCCGATGCGCTGCTCGAGCGAACCACGGTTCCGGCCGAGATCGTCCGCGGCGTCCGCGCCACGCTCCGCGGCCCGCGACGCGTCGCCAGCCGGATTGGAGGCACGCTCGCCGGGGTCGGGGCGATGGCCTGGACCGGTCTTCGCACCGCGCCGCCGACTCCCTTCAACGTGCGGATCGGCCCTCACCGGCGCTTCACGTGGGTTCGGGGAGATCTGGCCCAGTTCAAGGCGATCAAGAACTCGCTGGGGGGACGGTCAACGATGTCGTCCTGGCGACCGTCACCGGCGCGCTGGGCCGCTACATGCGCCTGCATGGCCAGGACACCGAGGACGTGGTGCTCAAGGCGATGGTCCCCGTTTCGGTTCGAGCCGACGTCGAGCGCGGCGCACTCGGCAACCGAGTCGCCGCGATGTGGGCGCCGCTTCCCGTGGGGATCCTCGACCCCGTGCAGCGATTGCTCGAGATCAGCCACGCGATGGAGGAGCTCAAGGACTCAGACCAGGCGGTGGGCGCCCAGATCCTGACCGGGCTGTCCGGGTTTGCCCCGCCGACAATCCTCGCGCAGGCATCGCGCCTGCAGGCCCGGCAGCGGCTGTTCAACCTTGTCGTGACGAATGTTCCTGGCCCGCAGATCCCGCTGTACATGCTCGGCCGCGAGCTCGACGCGCTGTTCCCGATGGTCCCGCTGACCGAGAACACGGCGCTGGGTATCGCGATCATGAGCTACAACGGGCAGCTGAACTTCGGGCTGCTGGCCGACTACGACGGCCTCGCAGACGTCGAGGCTCTCGCGGAGGAGATACGACTCTCGATCGAGGAGTTGGCAGGCGCCGCTGGCGCAGACGTCGAGCGGGCACGCTCCGGCGGGTCCCGCCCGCGAGTCGTGCCCGCCGCCGAGTGAGGATCAGCGTCGCGCTCGAGCGGACCGCAATCGCGGTCGCTTCACTGCTCCTGGCGATTGGATTGATCGCGTTGCTCTCCGGGTTCTTCGCCCAGCGCGACCAGGCCGGGATCTCCGGATCCACGACCTCGATCGGCGAGGCGTTCCCCGACCTCGGACACGCGCGCCTGCATCTCGGCCAGCTCACCCCGCCGTACAACTCGAATCCACCAACCAGCGGCTCGCATATCCCCGAGCCTGTCGTGCGCGATGAGGCTCAGCTGAACGACAACCAGCTGCTCCAGGCCCTCCAGACCGGGAACATCGTGATCATGTACGGCGGGCGCGTCCCGCCACACGGTCTGAGGGCGCTGGCCGACTCCGTGACGTCGCGCTTCACGCCCGCGCTCGCCACCGCCGGCCAGGCGGTGATCCTCGCGCGCCGTCCGGGGACACAGGGCCTGATCGGGCTGGCCTGGACGCACATGATCCGAGTCCAGAGTGCTGCCCACCCCCGGCTGAAAGCCTTTGCGCAGGAGCTGCTCGGCCGCGGCGCCCCGTGAGGGCGGCGCTACGTGCCGACCATCCGGAACGTGAACATCCGCTCGGCGTCGATCCGGGCGTACACCGGACCGGAGTCGAGGAACTCCTCCCAGTTCTCGCCGTAGCGCGGGGTGTAGACCTCGAGCAGCGTCTGCCGCAACCCCGCGCCCTCCGGCGCGCCGACGTCAACGGGGATCGCGCGCCCGTGCACGGTCACCGCGAACTCCTCGGCGGGCAGGTGCGTGGCGCTGACGTGCGGTCGCGCGCGGATGTGGCGGAAGCGGACCGAGTCGGGCGAGCTGCCGAAGTGAAATGAGCCGCGGTAGAAGATGCCGTCGACGGGACCACAGATCGGGCGCCCATCGGCGGTCACGGTGGCCAGCACGAGCAGTGTCATGCCGGTCAGCCGCGCCGCCAGCTCGCTCGCCTCCACCCGGCGCTCGGGCGTGATGATGCTCAGCAGGTGCGGCCCGGCGGCGGCGAAGCTGCGGTCGAGCAGCTGCTGGAGGACATCGAGGTCTTCAGCGCTCTCATGCATGGCCGAGGCTCAACCCGCCGGCGCTTCGCGCACCGCAATCGTCACGCGGACGAGCGCGCACAGCTGATCGTCGTCGTCGAGGAGCTCGACCTCCCAGACCCACGTGCTCCGCCCGCGATGGCGGGGGCGGGCCATGGCGTGGATCGTGCCGCCGGTGACCGGCCGTATGAAGCTTGTGTTGTTGGACAGGCCCATGGCGATGCGTCCCTCGGGCATCACGGCGAGCGCGGTGCCATAGGAGGCGAGGCTCTCGGCGACAGCGGCGTAAACGCCTCCGTGGACGAGCCCGGCCGGCTGCCTCAGCTCGTCTCGGACCACCACTCGGCCGCAGGCCACGTCGCCGGTCACCTCGATCAGCTCGAGTCCATACAGGGCATCGAAGCCGACGGCCGCCTCGTTGGGCAGGGGAATCCTCATCGACATGCACCTTATTGGTTCGATGCCCCGGATCATTCCGCGGACCCCTTCTCTACGCTACGCCTATCAATGGCCCCGCTTGACAACCTTCCGGGCGACCAGCGCGCAGTGCTGCAGCTTGTGCTGCAGCGGGGCCGCTCATACGACCAGATCGCCGAGCTCCTCTCGATCGACCGTGCCGCGGTCAGACAGCGTGCGCTGGCCGCGCTCGACGCGCTCGGACCGCAGACCAGCGTCGCTCCCGAGCAGCGCGCCCTGATCACCGACTATCTGCTCGGACAACTGCCGGCGCGGGTCAGCGAGACGACGGCCGACCGGCTGGCCGATTCGCCCGCCGAGCGCGCGTGGGCTCGCGTGGTCGCGTCCGAGCTCGCGCCGGTCGCCACCCACCCCCTGCCCGAGATCCCCGTCGAGCGCGGGCGCGGGCAGCCGGTGGCGGCGGGCTCCGAGACCGAGCCGACACGGGATCGCGAGCAGGCCGCCGCGTCGGCGGCGCTGGGCCGCCCCGGGGCGGCCAGCCAACAGGAGCCGACCGGACCCCGGAGCTCGCGTCGCGGCGGGGCCATCCTGCTCGGCGTGGTCGCTCTGGTCATCGTCGCCGTCGTGGTGATCGTGCTCGCGATCAACGGCTCGGGCGGCAAGTCACCAGCAGCACCGCGGCCTCGGCGCCGCAGACCACGTCAACCGCCGCTTCCTCCGCGACCAGCACCGCCGCGACGAGCACCGCTGCCACCAGCACGCCGCAGATCGTCGGCCAGATCAACCTGACACCGCCGCTCAGCAGCAGCAAGGCGAAGGGCGCCGCCTTCGTGGTCAAACGCGGCAGCCAGACGGCGATCATCGTCCAGGGCCAGAGCGTTCCAGCCAACAGCAAGCACGATGCCTACGCGGTCTGGCTCTTCAACTCCAACACGGACAACCACCTGCTCGGTTTCGTCAACCCTGGCGTGGGCACCAGCGGCAAGCTCTCGACCGCCGGGGCGCTGCCCGCCAACGCGGGGCACTACAAGACGCTGCTGGTCACGCTGGAGACGCAGCAGGCTCCCAAGCAACCCGGCAAGATCGTTCTCCACGGCACTCTGACCGGCGTCTCCTAAGAGCTATACGATCGCACCGGATGTCGGAAGCAGGCCCGATCCGTGTCGTCGTCGGTGACGATCACCCGGTGTACCGCGAGGGTGTCGCACGCGGCCTGTCGGCCAGCGGACGGGTCGTCGTCGTCGCCCAGGCCGAGAACGGGCGCGAGGCGCTGGAGGCGATCAAGAAGCACCGTCCCGATGTTGCGGTGATCGACTACCGCATGCCCGAGCTCGATGGCGCGCAGGTTGTCCGCGCGGTCACGCGGGACAACCTGCCCACGCGAGTGCTCGTGCTGTCGGCCTTCAGCGACAGCGCGCTCGTCTACCGCGCCATCGAGCAGGGTGCGGCGGGCTATCTGCCCAAGGAGTCGCGCCAGACCGAGATCCTCGACGCGGTGCTCGCCTGCGCGCGCGGCGAGACCGTCGTACCGCCGACGCTGGCCACGGGATTGGTGCAGGAGCTGCGCCGCCACGCCGCCGGCCAGGGCCCGGTCCTGACCGAGCGCGAGTCCCAGATCCTGGCGTTGATGGCTCAGGGCAAGAGCGTGCCCGCGATCGCCAACGAGCTCATGCTCGGCGCAACCACTGTCAAGACCCATGTCGGTCACATGTACGAGAAGTTGGGGGTCTCCGATCGCGCCGCCGCCGTCGCCGAGGCGATGCGGCGCGGCCTGATCGAATGAGCAGCGGTTCGCAGCTGCAGGCGATCGGGCGCGAATACGCGAGCCGGGCCGATCCGGGATCGCCTGGCTGAGACTGGCCGCCGTCGGGCTGTTCGCCGGGGCCGAGCAGCTCCCGCCGCCCCGCGATCACGCCACCGCGTTCTTCATCGTCCTCGGTGTCTACGCCGTATGGAGCGTCGGGCTGGTCTGGTTCACCCGCCGGCACACACTGAGCGATCCGGCCGCGATCACCGTGATGATCATCGACGTCCTCGTCATCACGGCTCTGGACAGCCTGTCAGGCGGCCCGTTCTCCCTCACCCGGCTCGGCTACTTCTTCGTGCCGGTGGCGGCCGCGTTCCGCTACCAGTGGCGGACAACGCTGGTCGTGACGGTGATCGTCGTCGCCGCCTATTCGCTGGACCCGCTCCTCGACATCGGGGGCAACCAGGGCACGTCCCCGGTTTCGTGGCGCTGCACGCGGGGATCCTGGCCTGGATCGGAATCGCCTGCGCCGCCCTGTCGGCCGGGATCTCGCATCGCTCGCGACAGATCGCCGGCCTCGTGGATGACCGCGAACGGCTGGTCACCGAGGTCGCTGGACGCGGAATCGCGCGAACGGCGGGCCCTGGCCGAGGGGCTGCACGACGGGCCGATTCAGTCGCTGCTCGCCGCCCGCCACGACCTCGAGGCGGCCGCTGCGCACCTGCCCGAGGACGAGGGGCTCGTGCGAGCCGACGACAACCTGCTCGAGGTCGTCCGCGAGCTGCGCTCGGCCATCTTCGAGCTGCACCCGCACGTGCTCGAGGAGGTCGGTTTGGAGGCCGCCGTGCGCCAGGTGGCCGAGGTGTCGGCCATGCGCGCCGGGTTCGAGCTCACGCTCGACCTCGAGGACCTGCCGCGGCTGCACGACCAGGACCGGCTGCTGTACAGCGTCGCTCGCGAACTGCTGAGCAACGTCGTCCGCCACGCCGACGCCCACCACGTGACGGTCGCGCTCCACGACTCCGATGGCGAGCGCGTGCTGACCGTCACCGACGACGGCCAGGGCGTGGACGTCAAGGTGCTGGCCGACCGGCTCACCCACGGCCACATCGGGCTGGCCTCCCAGCGCGTGCGGCTGGAAAGCGCCGGCGGCCGGCTCGAGGTGGCGCCCCGCCCGCACGACGGGACGGTCGCCGCAGCCCACCTCCCCAGCACGCCAATCGGTCGCTGACCACGCTCCGATCGACGTTCGCTGCTCCTCCGATCGGAGGACCCGCGGTTCGTCCTGTGGTTCGTCCGGCCGAACGATGGTCGCAGGGCCCCCGAGAACCGATCATGTACCCATCGAGAGAGCAGAGAGAGCAGAGAAGAGGAAATGACCGCCACAGCGATCCATACCACCGGCTCCGATCACCGTTCGCGTAAGGCCAGGGCCGCTCACTTCCTGCGTCGGGCCGCCGAATCCTTCGAGATGACGGAGTTCGCCGCGGTGAACCCGGCGCGCGGGCCCCAGAGCCGGACCGAAACGACCGCCGGGGAGAGCTCAACACACAACTTCACGAGTGGGGGTGCAGGCAGTTCCCGCTAGCGGGGACAGACCGACCCGGGTGACGCCCCGACGGAGCGGGGCGATCACCCACAGATGGGGGCGCAGGCAGTTCTCGACGGATTGAGAACAGACCGACGCGGGTGACGGCTCGAAGGGACGGGCGGTCACCTACCAAACAGGGCGGTGGCTCAGGGACCGATGCCGCCCAACCCAGGGCAAACGGCTCGACGGAGCGATCCGTTGCCCACCCAGCCAGGGCGACCCACGGATCGGAAGATCGCCCACCAAGCCGGGCGGCGGCTTTAGGGATCGACGTCGCCCAACCAGCCAGAGTGACGGCCCGACGGACCGGGTCGTCACTCCTCTATCACGCCCCGGCGCAGATCCGGCCAGCCCGTCCAGCGCTTCGTCCAGCCTGGAGTCGGTGGCGCGACGCAGCATGAATCCGCCGGTGCGCGAATACCCGCGCAGCTTCTGCTGTTGGGAGATGGTCACCTCGCGTGCCCGCCGGGGCGGGCTCGAGCTCCATCTCGACCATCGACTCGGCCAGCACCCGCTCGAACGGAGTCCCGATCGAGCTCCTGTCCCAGGACTGCGCCGGCACGGCGGCTCGGACCGACCACCCGGAAGTCGGCCCGCACCGGGCGGCCCTTCTTGGTCTTGAACACCTGGGTGAAGCGGTCCTCCTCCACGCCCTCCATGCGGCCCACGCCCGGCCACCAGCGCGGCATGTGATGGGGATCCCGAGCGACCTCCCAGATCTCCTGCGGCGGGGCGGGGATCGTGCGGCTGCGCGGGCGGCCGCCATGCGCCCTACCGCTCGTACTCGATCAAGCGATACACGTCGTGCGGCGCCAGCCGCTCGGCGGCCCGCCAGGAAGCACAGCTCCATCAGGAACGCGCAGCCACGACGTTCCCGGCGCCGAGTTCCGTCACGAGATCGCACAGCGCGCCCGCCGTGCCGCCGGTGGCCAGCAGGTCGTCGTGGACGAGCACCCGCGGCGCCTGCGGCGAGCGCATCGGCATGCACCTCGAGCGCGTCGATCCCGTACTCGAGCGTGTACTCGGCGCTGATCGTCTGCGCGGCAGCTTGCCGGGCTTGCGCGCGGGACGAACCCGGCGCCGAGCTGGCGGGCCAGCGCCGCCGCCGAGGATGAAGCCCCGCGCCTCGGCGGCCACGACGACTCGACGCCAGCGGCGTGGCCAGCGCCGCGAGGCCGGCTCACCGCGGCATCGAGGGCCGGCGGCGTCCAGCAGCAGCGGCGTGATGTCCCTGAAACACGATCCCGGGCCGCGGGAAGTCCGGGATGTCGCGGACGAACGCACGCAGATCGAGAGCCGCAGCCGTCCACGGCGGTCGGAGACTCAGGTCGCGATCTTGCGCAGATCGCGGATCAGCAGCAGGTGCTTGAGGTGAGTGGTCACCGAGGCGAGGTTCTCCAGCGCCTCGATCGCCTCCTTGCGCCGCTCCGGATTGCGCGAGCGCAGGGCCGGCGCGAGGATGCTCTGCAGCAGCTGGGCCTCGCGATCGGCCGAGCTGCGGAATACCCGAAGGTTGCGCCCGCCGACGCCGTAGCGCGCCAGCTCCGACACCGCGCGGATGATCTCGCGCTCGGTCTCGTCGTAGTAGTGCACGCCGCCGCGCTTCTCGCCCTTGATGACGCCGAACTCCACGAGCTCGCGCACGAGCTTGGGGTCGGCGCCGGTGTCCTCCACGACGTCCTCGAGCGAGTACAGCGCGCCCGAGTCGCGAACGCGTACGCCGGCGCGTCGCAGCGCGCGGACGCTCGCCGGGCGGCGGCGCGACGTCGCGGTCGGCGCGGCCCGCCGGCCAGCTCCTGGCGGATCACGCGCAGCGGAAGGAACTCGTCGCGCTGCAGGCGCAGGATCGGTGCGCAGGCGGTCGATGTCGGTCTGGGTGTAGAGCCGGTAGCCGCCCTGGGTGCGCCGCGGGGGCAGCAGCTTCTGGTCCTCCAGGTAGCGGATCTTCGAGATCGAGATGTCGGGGAACTCCTGGTGCAGCGCCTTGCAGACAGCGCCGATCGTGACTGCCTTCTGGCGCGGCCGGCTCCTCCTCGGGCTCGGGCGGCTCGGGAAGCTCGACGCTCGGGTTGCGGGGGTCTCGGTGCTCATCAGCGGCTGAGGAAGGCCAGCTTGTACTTGCCGATCTGCAGCTCGTCGCCGTCGCTCAGGCGTTGTGAGTCGATGCGCCGGCGGTTGACGTAGGTCCCATTCAGCGAGCCGCAGTCGTCCAGGTAATAGTCGGCTGCCGCGGCGCACGATCACCGCGTGGTCGCGCGAGACCGTGACGTCGTCGAGGAAGATGTCGCTATCGGGGCGCCGGCCCGACGGTGATGCCGGTCGCCCTCGAGCGGGAAGCTCTCGCCGGCGCGCCCGCCGCCGGCGCGGATGACCAGCGCCGCGCCGCGCCGCACGACGTCCTCGAGCTCCACCACCTCGATCTCCCCCGTTTCGCCCACCTTGTACGTGGCCGTCGTGACCCCCGGGCGGCTGCTCGGATTGCGGCGAGGAACGCACCGCAACGCTGGCAGTAGTTGGCGCCGTCAGCGTTGGCGAATCCGCACTCGGGGCAGTGCTGGGCCATCGCGCGCTGACGCGCGTTACTCGGGCTCGGTCCGCCGGCACCCGCCCCGCCAGGATGTCGGTCAGCTGCTGCACATCGGCGCCGGAGATCACCAGCTCTCCGCCCTCGTCCTTCTTGCGCAGGCGGTTGACCAGCTCGGCGCGGAGAATGTCGATCTTGCCGTGAAGGATCCGCCGCCGGTAGGAGATCTCCATCTCCTCCTCGGTCAGCTGCTTGATCAGGTCCTTCAGCTCCTGGTCGGTCAGTGAGCCGAGATCGGGAAACGTGTCCATGCGATCGATCCTCCCCGTCCGGAGCGGTTGGTCGTGGCAAGGCGAGGGCGAGTATAGCCTGGGCTTCCGAGGGTCAAGCTGAGCTTGAGACTTTGCGGCGCGCCGAAGCTCGCGCTTCCGAACGCCGTTGCGCACATAGAGAACGGTGGCCACCAGGGCCAGTGCCATGCCCACGTAGAGCATGATCAGCGCCAGCCAGTGCACGCCGGCCATGGCGAAGAACGGCGCCCCCATCGTCGGCGCGACGCCGACCCGCCCCGGCCAGTTGATCTTGATGTCGATCCCGCGCGAGAGCGCGTAGCGGCTGAGCGCGAGCATGAACAGCTCGCGCGCGACGACGAGCGCGATCGCCCAGCGCGGCAGCAGCTAGAAGTGCCAGCACGACGACCATCCCGGAGACGACCAGCAGGCGGTCGACGATCGGGTCGAGCAGCGCCCCCAGGCGGCTGTACTGGCCGGTCAGGCGCGCGGCGAAGCCGTCGAGGTAGTCGGCCCAGCCGATCACGGCGAAGAGCATCGCCGCCAGCGCGCTCGTCGCCGTCGCCGCTGGAGAACAGCGCGATGACGAGAAACACCGGGATCAGCGCCAGGCGCACGAAGCCGATGGCGTTGGGGAGCGTCCACGGGTTCAGCGGCTGGTCCGAGCGCGTCTGTGGCGGCGTTCGGCCCGGAGCGGTCGATCCCGAACAGCCGCCGCTTGGTGATCGCGGCTCACGGCAGGGAGCCGCTAGGGCAGCTCGCGCCACAGCTCGGCGACCGCCTCGGCCGCGCCCTCGACCGGCACGGTCCGCGACTCGCGCCCGCGGCGCACCTGGACCTCGACCTCCCCGGCGGCCAGCGTCCGCCGCCCGACCGTGACCCGCGCCGGGCATCCGAGCAGCTCGGCGTCGGCGAACTTCTCCCCCGGCCCGGCGTCGCGGTCGTCGTAGAGGACGTCCAGCCCGAGCCCGCTCAGCTCGCCGTAGAGCTCGCTCGGCCAGGCTGCGCTCCTCGCTGCCCGCCCGGCCCAGCGCGACGAGCTCCACGTCGAACGGGGCGATCGCCCGCGGCCACGAGATCCCGTGCTCGTCGGCGTACTGCTCGACGGCTGCCGCAGCCGCGCGCGCGGGGCCGAAGCCGTAGGAGCCCATCCAGATCAGCTGCTCCTTGCCGTTCTCGTCGAGGTACTTGGCGCCCAGGGGCTCGGAGTAGCGGGTTCCGAGCTTGAAGATGTTGCCCACCTCGATCGCCGGCTCGATCCGGATCGCCGCACCGCCCACGGTGTCGCCGGACACCACGCTGCGCACATCGACGGTCTCGAACTGGAAATCGCGTCCCGGCGTGACGCCGCGCAGGTGGGCGTCGGGCTCGTTGGCGCCGGTCACGTAGCCGCCGGGCTTGACCGCATCGTCGAGCAGGATCGGCATCTGCGCCCCGACCGGGCCGATGAACCCGGGCGGGCCGAGCCGCTCTGCGACCTCGCCGGGGCTGGCGGACCGGAAGTCGGTCCCCAGTGCGGCCCGCAGCTTGATCTCGTTGACGCGGTGATCGCCGCGCACCATGACCAGGCGCATCTCCTCGCTCCCGCCGCCGTCCACAAAGACCGGAAATGCCTTGAGCAGCGCCCCGGATGCCACGCCCAGCGCGTCGGCCACCGCCTGTACGGTGGTCATTCCCGGGGTGTGGACGAGCTCCGGGGCGCGAAGAGCTCTCCGGGCAGCTGCACCGGCTGGGCCTCGGCGCTGGCCACCTCGACGTTGGCCGCGTACCCAGGCGCGAGCGCGATGTCGTTCTCGCCCGCTGCGCACGGGGCCATGTACTCGTGGGCGCCGAAGCCGCCCATCATTCCGACGTCCGCCTCGACGCGATACCACTCCAGGCCGCAGCGGTCGAACATGCGGTCGTAGGCGTCGATGTGCTTGTCGTACTGCTCCGAAAGGCCCTCGAGGTCGCGGTCGAACGTGTAGGAGTCCTTCATGATGAACTCGCGGGTTCGCAACACCCCGGCCCGCGGCCGCGGCTCGTCGCGCTCCTTGACCTGGAAGTGGTAGAGGATCAGCGGCAGATCGCGGTAGGAGCGCACAGCCGCGGCGACGTGGCCGGTGACGATCTCCTCGTGCGTCATCGCCAGCACCATGTCGGCGCCCCGGCGGTCCTTGAGCTTGAACAGCTCGTCGATCCCGTAGCGGCCGGTGCGCCGCCACGGCTCGGCCGGGTGCAGCACCGGCATCAGCATTTCCTGGCCGCCGATCGCGTTCATCTCCTCGCGCACGATCTGCACGACCCGCTGGTGCACCCGCCAGCCGGCCGGCAGCCAGGACCACAGCCCCGAGCCGACCTGGCGGATCAGACCGGCCCGCACCATGAGCTTGTGCGAGATCGCCTCCGCGTCGGCCGGAGGCTCGCGCTCGGTGGGCAGGAAGTAGCTGGATAGACGGGTCATGACAGGCCCGCGAAGCCTACGAGAATCGCTCGGCGAACTGGACCGGGGCCGTGTACACGCCGCCCGCCTGCTGTGAGCCGACGGCCTCGCACGCGCCGTCGGCGACGCAGGAGACGCCGAACAGGGTGGCGCCGAGTCCAGGTGGGTTGGGCGTCGGCTGTGCCGACCAGACGCCGCCCGCCAAGTGCTCGGCGAGCACGTAGCCGCGAAGGTGCTTGTCGGCCGAGTCGCCGACGGCCGCGCAGGATCCCCGGGCCCGGCAGCTGATCGCCTCGAACTCGAACATGTCGGCGCGGCCCGCGGGGCCGGCCACGTGCTCGATCCTCCAGCGCGTGCCGCTCCAGTGCTCGATCAGACCAAAGAAGGTTCCCTGACCCGAATGCGAATAATCCCCCGCCGCCTCGCACCACGATTTCGACGTGCAGGAGATGCCGGTGAGTTCGATCGTGTCGCCTCTCGGATTGGGCGTGGGCATCACGCTCCACCGGCTCCCGTTCCAGCGCTCGGCCAGGACCTTCTGACCGCCCTGCCCGACCCCGCTGCCGTAATCCCCCACCGCGATGCAGGCGTCAGGCGCGGTGCACTGGACGCCCTTTAGCTCGCCCCCGAAGCCGGCCGGCGGCTGGGGGACCGTCTCACGAGACCAATGCCGCCCGTTCCACCGCTCGGCCAGCGGCCGGCTGTTCGTGAGCTGGCCGGACAGGCCCACGGCCATGCAGAACTTGCCGCTCAGACACGAGACCGCGCGCAGCCACCGCTCGGGGCCCGGGACCGCCGGCAGGTGCTGAAGCTGCCAGGACTTGCTCCCGAGGCGGTCCGCCCACAGCGTGGCCGGCCCGCCAACCGCGGTACACACCGCGGCCGCCGGGCACGAGACTCCGCTCCACCCGATCACATGCCGTCTGCTGGTCGTCGATTGCACCGACCACCGGGCGCCGTTCCAATGGTCGATCAGGCCGCGGTCGCTCTCGTGCAGGTCCCAGAAGGTGCCCACCGCGAAGCAGTCGGCCGGGGTCGCGCACGACACCGCCGCCAGCACGCCGCCGAACTGACCGCCCACCATCGGCGGTCGCTGCAACCGCCAGTGCTTGGCAGCGGCGGTCGCGGGCGTCGAACACACAGCAGCGATGAGGCCAACGCTCACCGCGAGTGCTGCTCTTCCGCCGATCATCCGCTAAGAGAATCGCTCCGAGAACTGCAGCGGAGGTGCGTTCTCCAGGATCGGCGTGACCTGGGTGATCCTCTCCTGCCACCCGACCGCCATGCACACGGCACGGGTACAAGAGACGCCGAACAACTCGGCGCCCAGCCCCGGGGGGTTGGGCGTGCGCTGTAGCTTCCAGCCGCTGGATGTGAGGTGCTCGGCCAGCACGTAGGACTGCGGCAGGCCGGTGAACGCCGCGCCGACTGCCGTGCAGGATCGCCGCGCGGCGCAGCTGACCGCGTCGAAATCGAAGTTCTGGCCGTGGCCGGCGGGCGGCGCGGCCGCGCGCTGAATCCTCCAGTGCCTGCCGTCCCAACCCTCGAGCAGTCCCGCTGTCTTGGTATTCGGCAGCTGGTAGTCGCCCGCGGCCTCGCACCGGGATGCCGACACGCAGGAGATCCCGTTAAGCTCGATCAGGCTTCCGGCCGGGCTGGGCGCACGGATCATCCGCCAGTGACTTCCGTTCCAGCGCTCGGTCAGGACCTTCAGCCCGCCCGTACCGCTCGCGGCGGCGAAATCCCCCACCGCCAGGCACTCGCGGGCACCTGTGCAGTCGACGCCCTTCAGCTCGTAGCCAAAGTTGGGCAGCGGGAGGGGAACGGACTCAAACCTCCAGCGCCTTCCGTTCCAGTGCTCGGCGATGGCATGAGTGTCGACGATTGGGCCCGCGAAGCCGACGGCCATGCACGACACCTGACTCGAGCACGAGATGGCCCGCAGCCAGCCGCTCCGGCCCACGCCCGGTAGCCGCTGAAGCCGCCACGACCCGTGAAGGTATCGCTGCGCCCAAATTCCACCCTCGCCTCCGCCTGCCTCACACATGGCATTGGTCGGACAGGAGACAGCGTTGAAACCAGACTTGCGGGGGGTCGGGCTCTCTTGGATCTTCCAGCTCATCCCGTTCCAGCGCATGGCGAGGTTGCGGTCGCGATGACCGTGATCGGTGTAGCGCCCCACCGCGGTGCAGATGGACGCGCTCGGGCACGATACGGCGCTCAGCTGCCCCATCGGCTGACCGGAGACCCTCGGCGTCGGCACCAGCCGCCACCGCCTTGCCGCGGCGCACGGCACGGCCACGGCCAGCAGCGCGGCAATCGTCAGCCCCACGGCCCACCGTCGCATGGCCGGAGTCTAACCGGCTCAGGAAAAGCGTTCCGCTATCTGGCGCGCCGGAGAGTAGGGATCCCTCCCTGTCTGTTCGTCGCCAACGGCCAGGCAGAAGCCCTGTCTGGTGCACGAGACCCCGTTGAGGCCGCCGCCGAAGCGTGGATTGGGCGTCGATTGCAGCGACCACCTCGCTCCGCGGAGGCGCTCGGCGAGCACATATCCGGTTGTGTACAGCGATGAGGCTCCGACCGCCGTGCAGGAGCCCCGAGCCGCGCAGCTGATGGCGTTGAGGATGACCGAGTTCTCTCGCCCGCGCGGGCCGGGCGCGTGCTGGACCTTCCATTGCCTGCCGTCCCAGTGTTCGAGCAGACCGAAGCTGTCTCCCAGCACCCCTCGCATGAAGACGCCCGCCGCCTCACACCACGAGGCCGAAGCGCACGACACGCCGAGCACCTCGAGGTTGTTCTGACCCCTGGGGACCGGGGCACTCGCAGGCCTCCAGCGCCCTGCATTCCAGACCTCGGTCAGAGGCCTGGCGTCCCACCCCGGGTTGTACTCGCCGACGGCAACACAGGCCCGGGTCGTCGCGCATGAGACGCTGTTCAGCTCGCCATCGTGGACCCCACGGGGCATCGGAAGCTTCCTCACCGCCCAGCGATGGCCGTTCCAGAGCGCCGCGGAGGGGTCGGCGTTGTCGTTCTTGTAGGCGACGAAGCCGACCGCCATGCACATTCGCCGGCTGGCGCAGGAGACGCCATACAGCGGGTGTAGGCGCCCTCTCAAGGGGGGGATGCCCTGGATTCGCCACGAGCCCCGGCGAAAGCGCTGAGCCCACGACGCCTCCTGGCTCCCCACCCCTGTGCAGGTCAGGGCGATTGGGCACGAGACGCTCAGAAAGGCCGGCTTTCGAACGCCGGCCGGTTCTTGCAGCGAGAACCCGGCTCCACCCCAGCGCTCGGCCAAATTCTGCGATCTCCCGTTCTCGTCGGTGTAGTTGCCGACGGCAATGCACGCCCTGGGGTTCGCGCAGGATACGGCGGTGAGACTGCCATCCCTCTGCCCGCGCACCGGCGGCACGGTGAGCAACGTCCACCGCCTCCCCAGCGCAGCAGTTGGTGCGACCCCCAGAAGCGCGACGGTCGCGAGCGCCATTCCCCAGCGTCGCATTGCGGCGACACTGTACATGGGGGCCCGAGTCCACGTAATCGCCCGTCAAACATCTGATAGAACGGGGTTTCCTAGGAGAAATCGCCTGCGAGGAGCTAGCCAATGGCCTACGAAGTTCCGCCTCTCCCCTATGACTACGACGCGCTCGAGCCTCACATCGATGAGGCGACGATGCGGGTTCACCACGACAAACACCACCAGGCCTACGTGGACAAGGTGAACGCGGCGCTCGAGGGCACCGAGTGGGCGGACGAACCGATCGAAGAGGTTCTGCGCAACCTCTCGCAGATCCCCGACGACAAGCGCACGGCGGTTCGCAACAACGGCGGCGGTCACTTCAACCACTCGCTGTTCTGGGAGTGGATGTCGCCGGGCGGCGGTGGCGCGCCCGACGGCGCGCTGGCCGCCGCGATTGACTCGGCGTTCGGCTCCTTCTCCGACTTCCAGGCGAAGTTCAAGGACGCCGGCGTGAACCGCTTCGGATCCGGCTGGTCATGGCTCGTGCACGACGGCTCGGGTCTGGCGGTCGTCTCCTCGGCCAACCAGGACAACCCGGTCAGCGACGGCCAGACGCCGCTGCTGGGGGTCGACGTCTGGGAGCACGCCTACTACCTCAAGTACCAGAACCGGCGCCCGGACTACATCGACGCGTGGTGGAACACCGTCAACTGGGCCAAGGTCGCCGACGGATTCGCCGGGGTCGGCTAAGGCCATCGGGGTTCGATAGAGGTTTCAAACGGGGCCGCCCCCCGCAGGGGCGGCCCTTTTTTTGCCCTGTTTGCCGGGCTCATGTGGGCAAAGTCGCGCCGCCACGGGAGCTTTGTCACATTGTTCATGCCGCGGCGACCTCCACTGGCACCCAGCCGCCCGTCCAGAAGCCTACGCGCGGGTGAAGCGCCGCCCGGTCACGGGCGAGACGTCCTCGTCGAGCCGCATGGGCTCCTCGGCCCGCGCCGCCTCGGCCTCCATCGCCGCCAGCCGCTCGGGCGTGAGCTCGCCGGCGTGCTCGGCCTCGATCCGGGCCAGGAACTCGGCGCCCTCGGCCGCCTCGTCGACGTCGACGTCGACGTGGCGGGAGCTGACGTACTTGTCGATCTCAGCGAACAGGGTGTCGACGAGCTCGGCGGTCGGGACCTTGCGCAGCGCCTTGCCCTGGCTGAACACGACGCCGTAGTCCTTGGCGCCCGGCGATGCCGAAGTCGGCGTGCGACGCCTCGCCGATCCCGTTGACCGCGCAGCCCAGCACGGCCACCTCGATCGGGTCCTCGTAGGCCTCGAGCCGCCGCTCGATGTCGGCGACCACCGTGTCCATGTCGAACTGGAGCCGCCCGCACGTCGGGCAGGCGATCAGCACCGGGCCGCGCTGGCGCAGCTGCAACGCCTTCAGAATCTCCCAGGCAACCTTGACCTCCTCCTCGGCGTGGAACGTCGAGAGCGAGATGCGGATCGTGTCGCCGATGCCGTCGGCCAGCAGCGTGCCGAGACCGACCGCCGACTTCAGCGACCCCGACCACTTCGTCCCCGCCTCGGTGATCCCCGAGATGCAGCGGATACGGGATCCGCTGCGAGAGCAGGCGGTTGGCCGCGATCGTGTTGGGGACGTTGGTCGACTTGATCGAGACCTTGAAGTTCTGGAAGTCGAGCCGCTCCATCAGCTCGACGAACTCGACCGCGGCACCGACGAGCGCCTCGACCGGGTTCTCGCGCTCGAGCGCATGCAGGTGCTTGGGCAGCGACCCCGAGTTCACCCCGATCCGCAGCGGCGTGCCCAGCTCGGTGGCGCGGGCGGTGACCAGGGCCACCTTCTCGGGCCCACCGATGTTGCCCGGGTTGAGCCGTACGCAGTGGGCTCCGGCGTCGAGCGCCTTGAGCGCCAGCGTGTAGTTGAAGTGAATGTCGGCGATGACCGGGATCGGTGACTCGCGGACGATGGTCTTCAGCGCCTCGACATCCTGATCGCGCGGGACGGCGACGCGAACCAGTCCGTCCCGCCTGGGCGACGCGATGGATCTGGGCCATCGTCGCCGGCAGGTCGGCCGTCTCAGTCTTGGTCATCGTCTGGACGACAACCGGGGCTCCGCCACCGATCGGCACCCCGCCGACGTGAATCTGGCGCTTTGAGGGCATGCCGCCAGTGTAGTTAGCGTGCGGCCGGCGGTCCGCCGCGCCGGCGGCGAATCGCGATGGCTCCCGAATGTCGCCGCGGCCAGGGCGAGCAGGACCAGAATCACCACCAGCCACGTGGGCAGAAACGACCGCCCGAGCCGCTCGAGCCGGTGTCCGTCACATGCTTGTTGCTGACCGCGGCCAGCAGCGCGGCCTGGATCACGTCGTTGCAGTTCGTGTACTCCTTCACGTGGCCGGCATCGTCGCCAGCGCGTTGCGAAGCTGCGCGGTGGTGTAGTGGCGCGTCAGCTTGCCGTGGCTGTTGCAATCGGCCAGCACCGCCGAGCCCGGACCGGCCAGCGCGGCGGGGGCGGCAGCCAGCGCGACGAGCATGACGGCGAGGGCGCAGGAGCGGCGCATGGCCGCCAAGATTAGGCGGCCGGGCGCTGGATCAGCACCGACGCCCCGGTCTGGCCGGGACCCAGCAGCGACCCGGCACGCGCAGCCAGTTGCCCGGGCGTGGCTCGCCACGGGGTCGCCAGCGAGAACCGGGCAGCCTGGTATCCGTCGACCGACCTCCGGCTGATCAGATGCACGCCGGGCGGCAGCCTGTGCGGCACCGTCTGCCACGCGCTGCCGACCACGTCTATCTCGCGGACGGTGGCGGGGACGGCCGATCGGCCCCAGGGGATGCCCGGCATGTAGAAGGTCAGCGGCTCGGCGGCGTATCCGCCGTCGTAGGCCACGATCGCCCGCTGCCCGCTGGGCGCCCCGAGCGCGGCGGCGACGCCCCGCCAGTCCGGCCGCTGGTACTGCCAGTGGGTGTCGATCCGGATCTGGGCGTAGACGAAGGCGACCAGCAGCACGGCGAGCAGGCCCGCGCCGGTGTAGGCCATCAGCGGGCTGCGCGAGCGGCGGGATCGTGCACGCGGCTCCGATCACCACGGCGAGCGGGATCCAGGCCGGCATCAGGGCGCGGGCGATGTAGTAGTCGCGGCCCAGAACCGCGCGCCAGCAGCGGCACGAGCAGCACGACACGCGGCCAGCGCCGCCGGCCAGCCCCGCCCCGCGCAGCTGGGCCGTCCCCGACCCGACAACCAGTAGCACGATCACCAGCCCCAGCGAGCACCGCCGCGGCGATCAGGCCGTAGTTGACCGCGCTGCTCTGGTACAGGGTCGCGAGGCCGAAGGCCACGGGCACCTGTTTGATGCGGATGGCCAGGGGCAGCGTGCCGATCCACTCGTGGGGATGGTCGGCGTGACCGAGGAAATGGGGTACGACAGCCGCCTGGACCGCCGCCACGACGGCCACGGCGACGACGCTGGCGCGGCTGCGGCAGCGGTAGACCAGCAGGATCGCCTCGGGCGCGACCAGGAAGATCGCGAAGTACTGCGTGAGGATGGCCAGCGCCGAGAACACCGCCCACCAGGCCAAGGTCCGGCGCGTGGGCGCCCGCCAGGCCCGGGCGAAGAACAGCAGGGAAAGCCCCGCGAGGACGGCCAGCAGCATGTATTCCCTGGCCTCCTGGGAGTACCAGATGAGAACGGGCTCAGGGCGGCCAGTGCGGCCGCGGCCAGACCGGCGCGCTTGGAGACCAACGCGCGACCGCACAGGTAGGTGATCGGGATCACCGCGCACCCCAGCAGCGCCGACAGCGACCGCAGCCCCACCTCAGAGACGCCGAATACCTTCGCCCACACCCAGCCGATGACGAAGAACAGCGGCGGGTTGGGCTCGCCGGAGCCAATCGCGCTGAGCATCGCCCCGAACGACAGATGCAACTCGTGCGCGGCCTGGACCTCGTCGACCCAGTAGCTCTGGCTGCCGAGCATGGCGAACCGCAGCAGCGCGCCCACGCCCGTGATGGCGGCCACGATCCAGACCTCGGTGGGAATGCTCGTGGTGAGCGCGGCTGAGTCGGTCGGGGCCGACGGGGCGCCCCCCGTACGGGCCGGGATCGAGCATGGCGGCTGCAAGTGTAAATGGTCGATTCCGCGAGGCTGCGTCAGCTAACCGCACCTATGTTTCGCTCAGCTGACCAGCCCCCTATCCTGCTGCGCTTGCGGCGCCGCATGTGCACTCCCCGCGCCATCGCGCTGACGGTCGGCATCGCGGCCGCGCTTAGCCGGCTGCGGTTCGAGCACGCCCCCGACGCTCGCGGGTCCACGGTCACGAGCTGATCTCGATCTTCGAGTCGGGGCCGCAGCTGCGGGCCAACCCGGCCCGGCACGGTCGAGCGGCTCAAGCGACTCGGCGTCGACGTGATCAAGGTGTTCGTGCCCTGGAGCGAGATCGCCCCGGCGCCCAATTCCCGGGTGGCGCCGCACTTCGACGCCACCGACCCGGCGGCCTATCCGGCGGCGGGATGGGCGCCCTGGGACGCCATCGTCCGCGACGCCGCGGCGCGTGGAGTCGGGGTCGACCTGACGCTGTCCAAGCCGCCGCTGTGGGCCGCCGGTCCGAATCCGCCCAAGCCCGGCGTGCATCCGCAATGGAAGACCATCGCCCCGCGATTTCGAGGCTTTCATGCGCGCGGTGGGGACGCGCTACAGCGGCCAGCTACACGCCGGCCGGCGCCGCCAGACCGCTGCCGCGGGTCGACTTCTGGTCGATCTGGAACGAGCCCAACTTCGGCCCCGACCTGGCCCCCCAGGCGATCGACGACTACAAGGTCGAGGTCTCGCCGTGGGCTCTACCGCGCGGCTTGCTCGACGCAGCCTGGACGGCGCTCCAGGCCACCGGCCACGGCCACGACACGATCCTGATCGGCGAGACGGCCCCGCGCGGGCACGATCGCTGGCCAACAGCCCGGGCAACTTCGGCGGGATGGTGCCGCTTGCGCTTCATCCGCGCCATGTACTGCGTCGATGACGCGCTGCAGCCCGCTGACCGGCATGCAAGCCGAGTTGCGCCACTGCCCCACCACGGCCGCCGCCTCCAAGCGCTTTCCACTGGCCCACCCCGTGCTGTTCCAGGCCACCGGGTTCGCCGATCATCCGTACGGGCAGGGAGCATCCCGCCCAACCAGGTCACCCCCAACGAGCCCGACTACGCCGACCTGGCGGAGCTCCCCAAGCTCGAGAGCACGCTCGACGGGATCATGGACGTCTACGGCTCCAGCCGGCGTCTTCCCGATCTACTCGACCGAGTTCGGCTATCAGACCAATCCGCCGGAGCTCGGCGCGATCTCCACCGATCCGCAGACGGCGGCCTACTACCTCAACTGGTCGGAGTACATCTCCTGGCGCAACCCGCGCGTGGTGTCCTACGACCAGTACCTGCTCGTGCGATCCCGTGCAGGCCAGCGGATCAAGGGCTTCGCCACCGGGCTCTGTTCACCAACCGGAGTCCCAAGAGCCAGCTACTTCGCCTACCGGATGCCGATCTACCTCCCGGTGCGCACCTTCAAGCACGGGCAGGCGCTCGAGGTCTGGGGCTGCGTGCGCCCGGCACGTTTCGCGCGTCTTGCCACGCGGATCGAGGCAGCACGTGGAGATCCAGTTCCAGGCTGCCTCGGCGTCGGGCGTTCAAGGTCGATCCGCACGATCGCGCTGAACGGGCGCTATTTCGACACGAACGTGAACTTCGACGTCGAGCGGGACCGTACGGCTGGCCTGGAGCTACCCCGACGGTCAGACGATCCATAGCCGCAACGTCAGACATCACACTTCGCTAGCCTGCTCCGCGGAGGCTTTGTCCACGGTCGGTGCGGGACGCGCAACTCCGACCGCCGCGACCTGTTGTCACTCCCATGCGATTGATCCGTCCGCCCGCAGTCATGCTCGCCGCCGCCGCCAGCGCCCTGGCGCTCGGCTCGCTGCCCTCCCGCCGCGCTGGCCTCGCCACAACCAGATCGCGATCATCGAGGACGGCGTCCATCTGGTCAACGACCCGGCCGGGACGTTGCGGACCTTCCGCCGGCTCGGCGCCAGCACGGTGCGCGTCAATCGTCAACTGGTGCTCGGTCGCTCCCGATCCCCTCGCCCGCACAAGCCCAAGTTCAAGGCCACCGACCCCAGCGGCCTACCCCGCCGGCGGCTGGGCGCGCTTCGACGACGATCGTCAGGGACGCCAAGAAATACGGCCTCCCGGTCGATTTCACCGTCTCCTCGGGGGTTCCCGTGTGGGCCGAGGGCAAGCACACCCTCACCACCTGCTCACCCACACCGACCGGGGCGTGGCAGCCGTCGGCCAAGGCACTTCGGCCAGTTCATGCGCGGCCGTGGGCACGCCGCTACGACGGCAAGTACCCGGATCCCGGCCAATTCGGGCAAGACGCTTGCCGCGCGTCAGCTTCTGGAGCGATCTTCAACGAGCCCAACTTCGGCGAGGACCTCGGCCCGCAGGCGATCGACGGCTCCTACGATCTGGCGTCGCCCCGATGATGTATCGCCAGTCTGGTCACGGCGGCCTGGAACGCGCTGCAGGCGACCGGCGCACGCCAACGACACGATCCTCATCGGCGGGCTCGCCGCGCGCGGGCAGCGAGCACAGCCGCGCAAGTGCAACGCCCGCCGGGCCTGCCCGGCGACTTCGGCCAGACGCAAGCCGCTCGATGTTCGTCCGCCACGCTGTACTGCGTCGACAACAGCCTACGCCCCGTGCGGGGCAGCGGCGGCCAGGAAGGTCGGCTGCCCGACCACGCGGCTCCGGCTCGCGGCGCTTCCGCAGCCGAGAACCCGGGCCTGTTCCGGGCCAGCGGCTTCGCCGATGCACCCCTATCCGCAGAACCTGCCGCCGACCCAGGACAGCTCGAACGATCCCGACTACGTCGCGCTTCAACAAGCTCCCCAAGGAGGAGCGCACGCTCGATCGGATCATGCACGACTACGGCTCGGGGAAGCGCTTCCCGATCTACAACGACGAGTACGGCTACATCACCCACCCGCCGAACCCCGGCCCATACGTGTCCCCGGCAACGGCGGCGCTACTACATCAACTGGGCCGAGTACCTGAGCTGGCGCAGCCGCCGCATCGCCTCGCTACGATGCAGTACCTGCTGTACGACCCGACGCCCAAGCTCCAACGGCTTCGACAGCGGGATCCTGTTCTACAACGGCAAGCCCAAGGCCGACCTACTACGCCTACCGGCTGCCGCTTCTACCTGCCCCACACCTCGATGGGACGCGGCCGGCAAGGTCGAGGTCTGGGGATGCGCGCGCCCCGCGACCTTCATGGCCAAGGACACGGGCACGTCGACAGACGGTTCAGATCCAGTTCCAGCGCGGGTCGCGCGGATCGTTCAAGACGATCAAGACCGTCAGGATCACCAGCCCGCGGGGATACTTCGACCTGCGCATGAGGTTCCCGGGCACCGGCACGATCCGTTCTTCCTACCGTACCCGAAGACCGACCCGTTCCTGTCGATCGGCAGTCTCGGGTCCCGCATCAACAGCCGCCCGATCAAGATCCGCGTCGGGCTAACCGACATCCCGCCCGGCGCGTGTGGGCGCCGGCAATCGGGAATACTTCGCAAGCGATGGGGTCCGGCTCCGATCTGGTGGGTCGCCTGCAGGCAGATCTGCGGGGGCGAGCACGTGCTCACGCACCCGCACGCGCTCGCCACGTATCGCTCCGACGGCCTCGCTGCACTACCGCCAGACGCCACTGGCCGCCGTGCTGCCAGGCACGGCCGCCGAGGTCAGGGAGGTCGTGCGCGCGTGCTTCGAGGCGGGCGTTCCCTGGGTCGCGCGCGGCTCCGGCACGGGCCTGTCCGGCGGCGCGCTGCCTGTCGCCGAGGGCGTGCTGATCGTGCTCGCGCGGATGCGGCGCATCCTCAGCGTCGACCTCGACGACGGGCGTGTCGTGGTCGAGCCCGGGCGTCACCAACCTCGCGATCTCGCAGGCCGTCGCCCCGACCCACTTCTACCCGCCCGATCCCTCCAGCCAGATCGTCTGCTCGATCGGCGGCAACGTCGCCGAGAACTCGGGCGGCGCGCATTGCTTCAAGTACGGGTTCACGACCAACTACGTGGTCGGGCTCGAGGTGGTGCTGAGCGACGGCTCGCTGGTCGAGCTCGATCGCGACGCGCCCGGCTACGACCTGCTCGGGGCGTTCGTCGGCTCCGAGGGGACGCTCGGCGTCGCCACCCGGATCACCGCTGCGCGTGATTCCCAAGCCCGAGGCGGTGCGGACGCTGGTGGCGTTCTTCGCCGACACGGGCGCGGCCGGCGATGCGGTGACCGAGATCGTCGGCGCCGGCATCGTGCCGGGCGCGATCGAGATGATGGATCGGCTCTCGATCAAGGCAGCCGAGGCGGCCACCGGCGCCGGCTACCGGCTCGATGCCGGCGCGGCGCTGCTGGTCGAGCTCGACGGACCGCGCGAGGAGTGCGCGACGCGCTTCGATCAGCGTCATGGAGCTGTGCTCGACGGCGCCGGCGCGATCGACGTGCGCGTGGCCGCGTGACGGAGCAGGAGCGCGAGCTGATGTGGAGGACCCGCAAGGCCGCGTTCGCGGCGATGGGCCGGATCGCGCCCGCCTACTACGTGCAGGACGGCGTGATCCCGCGCACGCGGCTGTCCGAGGTGCTGCGCGAGATCGACGCGCTGGCGCGGCGAGTACCAGCTCCAGGTCGCCAACGTGTTCCACGCCGGCGACGGCAACCTGCACCCGCTGGTCTGCTACGACGCCGCGCGTCGAGGGCGAGCCCGCGCGCGCCGAGAAGCTGGCCGGGCTGATCGTCAAGGCCTGCGTCGACGCCGGCGGCTCGATCACCGGCGAGCACGGCGTCGGCGTCGACAAGAAGGCGCTACATGCCGGCGATGTTCTCGCGAGACCGATCTCGACGCGTTTCACCGTCTGCGCTGCGCGTTCGATCCCGCACGGCCTGGCCAACCCCGGCAAGGTGATGCCGACCCCGCGGCTGTGCGGAGAGGTCCCGGGGCCCTACCGCGAGCATCCGCTCGAGCGCGCCGGCGTCGCCGCGCGGTTCTGACGATGGCCGACGCAGCTCGAGCCCCAGACCTTCGAGGAGGCCGCCGCGTGCGCTCGCCGGCGCGGCCGCCGCGCATCAGTCGGTGCGCATCCGGGGCGCGGGCACCAAGCTCGGCTGGGGCGCGGCGACCCCGGCGCCCGAGCTCGAGCTGCGGAGCACGGCGACTCGACCCAGCTGCTCGAGCACAACGCCGGCGACCTGACCGCGATCCTCGAGGCCGGCGTTCCGCTGGCGCCGCGCCCAGGCGGTGTTCGCCGGCGCCGGTCAGATGCTCGCGCTCGACCCGCAGCTGCGGGCCTCGGGTCGGCGATCGCAGCGCCGACGATCGGCGGGGTCATCGCCACCGGCGACTCGGGACCGCTGCGCCACCGCTACGGCGCGCCCCGCGATCTCGTGCTCGGGATGACGGTCGCCCTCAGCGACGGGACGATCGCCCGCTCGGGCGGCAAGGTGATCAAGAACGTCGCCGGCTACGACCTGGCCAAGCTGTTCTCGGGTTCGTTCGGCACGCTTGGGGATGATCCTGTCGGTCAGCGTGCGCCTGCACCCGCTGCCTGCGGGCACCGCGACCGTGCTGGGCGCCACGGGCGATCCAACTGTGCTGCTGGCCGCGGCGCGGACGATGTCGCCGGGCCCCGCTGGAGCTCGAGGCGCTCGATGTCGCCTGGCGCGCCGGCCGGGGGGGCATCGCTCGCCCGGTGCGGCGGCGACCGAGCCCGGCAAGCGCGCCACGAGGGCGGCCGCGCTGCTGCGCACGGCCGGGCTCGAGGGCGTCGATCTGGCCGGCGACGAGGACGCGCCTGTGGTCTCGCCAGCGAGCCGGCCAGCGCGCGCGCGAGGTTTCGCCCTGGTCCGGGTGGCCGCCCGCCTCAGCGCGCTGTCCGAAGTGATCGCGGTCACCGAGCGATGCGGCGGAACGCTGGTCGGGCGCGCCGCGCTGGGCACGAGCTATATCGAGGTCGAACCCGACGCGGTCGCCGCCCTGCGGGCCGGACTCCCGCGTGGGGTGGTATCGGTGCTGCTCGACGCTCCCGAGTGGCTCCGTGCCGCTGGAGACCCGTGGGGGCCAGCGACGGCCCCGAGCTCGAGCTGATGCGGCGCATCAAGCAGCGCTTCGACCCGGCGCGCGCGTGTAACCCAGGCGCGTTCGTGGGCGGGATCTGATGGCCTTCGAACTCACGCAGCGCGTTCGACGCCCACCGACCCCCGGAGCGCTCCGTCATCGAGGACTGCGTCCACTGCGGGTTCTGCCTCGACACGTGCCCGACCTATCGTGCTGTGGGGTGAGGAGCCGGACTCGCCGCGCGGGCGCATCGTGCTGATCGACGAGGCGCTGCAGCCGGGAAGCGAGCTGTCGGACCAGATGGTCACGCACTTCGATCGCTGTCTCGGTTGCATGGCCTGCGTGACCGCGTGCCCGTCGGGCGTGCGCTACGACCGCCTGATCGAGCGAACGCGCCCTCAGGTGGAACGCCATCACCGGCGCACGCCGGCGAGCGGGCGCTGCGCCGCCTGCTGTTCGAGACCCTTCCCCACCCCAGGCGCATGCGTGTGATGGCGCCTGCGCTGACCGCCGCGCGAAAGCTCGGGCGCCGAGCGCCTCCCCGAACGTCTGTCGATCCTGGCCAAGGTGGCGCCGCGCACCCCGGCGCGCGAGGCGCGCCGATCGGCGCGTCCCGCAGCTCACGCCCGGCGGTCGGGGAGCGCCGTGGGCGCGTGGGACTGCTGCTCGGGTGCGTACAGCGGGTGTTTTTCGCCGACGTGCATCGCGCGACGATCGTCCACGCTGGCCGCCGAGGGCTTCGAGGTCCTGGCGCCGACGCTGCCCAACTGCTGCGGGGCGCTCGAGCTCCACGCCGGCGAGGAGGAGTCCGCCGTGCTCCGTGCGCGGGCGACCGTCGCGGCATTCGCCCAGCTCGGCGACCTCGATTACGTCGTGGTCAACGCGGCGGGATGCGGTGCGGCGATGAAGGAGTACGGAGACCTGCTCGGCACGCCCGAGGCGTCGGCGTTCTCGCGGCGGGTGCGCGATGTGTGCGAGCTCCTGGCCTCGGTGCCCCCGCGCGCCAAGCGCGGCCTCGGTGCCATCTGCGGGTCGTCTATCACGACGCCTGCCATCTCCAGCACGCTCAGCAGGTCCGCACCCAGCCACGCGAGTTGCTGCGCTCGATTCCGGGACTCGAGCTGCTCGAGGTCGGCGCCGAGTCGCGCCATCTGCTGCGGCTCGGCGGGCATCTACAACCTCGTCCAGCCGCGTGCCGCCGCCGAGCTCGGGGCACGCAAGGCCAAGCATCTGCTCGACACAGGAGCCCAGGCCATCGCCGCCGGCAATCCGGGCTGTGCCGCCCAGCTGGACATGCACCTGCGCGAGCTCGGTCAGCCGCTCCCGATCCACCACCCGATCGAGCTCCTGTGGAGCTCGATCTCCGGGGTCGGCGCGCCGGCCGGCAACCGCGGTGCCGGCCCCTAGTGGGTCTCCTGGGAACGTTGTGCGTGAAATGGCCAGGTCCGGGGGCCGCAGGCCGCGGACGCAGGATCCGACGTGCACCGGAGGTGCACGAGGGGCACCGCCGGCGAAGCCGGTGGTCAGGACAAAGGCCAGCGGCCATCCGGGCCGGCCATTTCGGGTGCAATGTTTCCAGGGGAGCCACTAGCGCCTGGTCGGGGCGGTCAGCCTGCCCATGAGCAGCTCTACGGAGCGCTCGAGCTGGGCCAGCGTTGCCCGCTCGACGCTGGCGATGCCGACCTTGCGATTGAGCCACGCGTTGACCTCGCGATGGCTGGTGCGCTCGAGGCGCGTCAACTCCGACACCAGACGGTGGCGCTCGCCCCTGAGCTCGGCGCGGCGCTCGAAGGCGGGGACCTCGGACTGACCCTCCGAGGGCGCCGACGGGCGAGGCTGGGGGGCCACCGGCGCCGGCCCGAACAGCGTCATCTGGGGCGCCACGTCGGCGCTCAGCGGCACGAACGCCGGCGCTCTCGGCCCGCTCGGTCTCGAGACGGTCCGTCCGCTCGAACGCGAGCTCGTCACCCAGGCTCGAAGCGCGACACGCACCTCCTCCTCCACCGAGGCTGCGTGGTCGCGCAGGATCGGGTCGGCGGGGACGTACAGCCAGCTCGGCTCCGCCGGACGCCCCCGCAGCGTGCGGACGAACCGCCCCACGATCTGGCGGAAGACCAGCGGCGTCTTGGCCGCTGTCGCGTAGACCCCGACGCGCAGGCGCGGGATGTCGACCCCCTCCGAGACCATGTTGACCGCCACAATCCACGGGTCGCGAGAGGATGTGAACGCCGTCAGCTTGGCCGCCGCTCGGGGCTCGGCGTGCAGGACGACGACCGGGACGCGCCCGGTCGCCTCGCGCAGCAGCGTCGCGATCCTCCGGGCGTGGCTCGAGTCAGCGGCGATCACCAGCCCGCCGGCGTCGCGGTGCCCGCCCGCGCGCAGCGCGTGGAGCTTCTCGTCGGCCTCGCGCAGGATCCGCGGCAGCCCGTCCGGCAGCTCGGTGGAGATCGCCGTGCGGTAGCGCCGGCTGGCCTCGCGCGCGGGCAGCACGGTCTCGAAGCTCGACTCGATCACGTCGTCACCGCTCTGCCACGAAAGCGTCCCGTCGTAGGCCACGAAGCGCATGGGGCGGCAGATACCCTGGGCCACCGAGTCGGCGTAGGTGTAGGAGAAATCGGGCTCGGCCAGGCCGCCCGCGTCGTAGCGAACGCCGGGGATGGGCGTGGCGTCGGACCGAAACGGCGTCCCCGAGAGGAGCAGCCAGCGCGGCGAGGCGTTGAACGCCGCCGCGAACGACTCTCCCCAGGTCAGCTCCTCCCCGAGATGATGGGCCTCGTCGGCGATCACCAGCGTTCCGGCGCCGGCGGCCTCCTGGCCCAGCGCCTGGGTGCCTTCGAGATCCGAGCGTAGGTGACGGACACGCCGTGGAAGCCCGGCGGCGGCTTGGGCGTGGCCGCATCGGGGGCCAGCTGGACGCCGAGATCACTGGCCGCCCGTGCCCACTGCCGGGTCAAAGGGCCGGTCGGGCAGGCCACGACGACCGCTTGCGGCGCTCCCACGCTCCAGCTCCCGCCGCGCCAGCTCGAGCGCCGGGCGCGTCTTGCCCGCGCCCGGAGCGGCCGAGAGCAGAAACGGTCCGGCCTCCCAGGCGCCCATTTGGGACAGCGCCTGTCGTTGCCAGCTGCGAAGTCCAGTTCCCCACCCGTTCTCAGACACGAGCCGGGCATGGTGAAGGCTGCGGCGGACGTTTTCGGGGGTGGCGGGCGGCGGCCAAACCGGGCTGGCGGGCGGCGGTGGAATGGGGTTGGCGGGCGGCGGTGGAACGGCCCTGGAATCCGCGGTTTTTCGTCACACTCGCCGCCGCGCTTGGGGTGAATGTGACGAACACGGCGCCCGAGGCCGTGAACGTCGACCTCGAGCCCACGGCCGAGTCGAGTTTGACGTTGACGGCGCGCGGAGCGGTGTCCTGCCAGCATCCGGATCCACAACGCAACCGACCGATGAGCTTCGGTCTCGATTTCGGTCTCATCATGTGAGATAAGGGATGCAGATGAGCCACGAGGACCAAGCCGACTTCCCCAAGCTCTCGGCGCCAGCGCGTCGAGCACTCGCCGGTGCCGGCCTCACGCGGCTGGAGCAGCTGACGCATGTCTCAGAGTCGGATCTGAACAAGCTCCACGGCATGGGGCCGACGGCGATAGTGGCCCTCCGCGAGGTGCTGCGGGCCCGCCGCCTGGCCTTCCAGGTTCCTTCGGTGGGGTCGGCCGAGAAGGTCGACGAGTACCTGCGCTGCGTCGAGGAGCCCAAGCGCGGCACGCTCGAGCAGCTGCGTCGCACGATCCTGGAGTTCGTGCCGGAGGCTGAACAGGTCATCTCCTACGGCCTTCCGGCTTTCCGCATGGACGGCAAGACCGTCGCCGGTTTCGCGGCCTTCAAGACCCACCTGAGCTATTTGCCGTTCAGCGGATCGGTCCTCGACAAGCTCGGCGATGAGCTCGAGGGCTACAAGATGACCAAGAGCGCCCTGCACTTCCCGGTCGACCAGCCGCTCCCGAAGCCGTTGGTCAAGAAACTCATCGCCGTGCGGATGGCGGAAGTCGCTACCCGGCGTACATCGACTCGATCTCGGCCTCGTACTTCGCCGCAATCGGGCGGCGCTTGAGCTTCATCGTCGGGGTCAGCTCGTCGCCACCGGGCGCCCAGTCGCCGCGAACGATGTGTGAATTTCTTGATCTGCTCGACGCGGGCCAGATGGCTGTTGGCCTCGTCGATGCCGGCCTGCACGGCCTCGCGCACGACGGGGTTGTCGGCCAGGGCCTCCAGGGTCCGGCCCTCGATGCCCTGCTGTTCGGCCCAATGGGGCGCGTAGTCGGCGTCGAGCACGACAGGGCGGTGTTGTACGGACGCGCGTCGCCGATCGTGACCGCCTGGCCGATCAGCGGGCTTCCGCTCTTGATCGCCGCCTCGATATTGGCCGGCGACATGTTCTTGCCGGCGGCGTTGATGATGATCTCCTTCTTGCGGTCGACGATCTTCAGGAACCCCTCGTCGTCGATCTGCCCGATGTCGCCCGTGTGCAGCCAGCCCTCGGAGTCGAGCGCATCGGCGGTCGTCTCGGGCTGGTTGCGATAGCCGAGCATCACGAAGTCGCCGCGCACGAGCAGCTCGCCGTCGTCGGCGATCTTGAGCTCGACCCCTGGCGAGGCCGGCCCCACGGTGCCGATCTTGACCTCGCCCGGCCGGTTGCAGGTGCCGAAGCCGCAGGTCTCCGACATGCCCCACAGCTCGGCGAGCTCGATGCCCATGGCGTGGAAGAACTCGAGCACCTCGATCGGCGTCGGCGCGGCGCCGACGTTGACGGCGAGCGACCTGATCGAGGCCGAGCATCTCGCGCAGCTTGGAGAACATCTGCTCGTCGGCGCGCGCCACCGCCGCCTCGAGCTCATCGGGCACCGGCTGGCGCTGCTGCCTGAGGCGCACGCGCTGCGACGGCCGCGGTCATTGCCTGCTGCACCGCCTGGCGCTGTTCCTCGGGCTGGGCGGCCTGCATGGTCTCGAGGCCCGCCTTGAGCTTCTCCCAGATGCGCGGGACGGCGAAGAACCATGTCGGGCGGACCTGGGGCAGGTAGGAAAGCGATCTCGCGCGGGTTCGGGCAGCAGGTGATCGTGCCGGCGTAGATCACCGGGATGTAGTGGTGGGCCATCCGCTCGGCGATGTGAGCGGCGGGCAGCCACGAAATCACCCGTGCGCCCGGTCGGGAAGGGGATGATCTCGTCGACCGCGTGAGCCGCGACCATGATGTTGTGGTGCGAGAGCTGGACGCCCTTGGGGGTCCGGTCGTCCCCGAGGTGTAGATCAGCGTCACGACGTCGTCGGGGGCGATCTGCGCCGCCGCCGCGGCGACGTCGAACCCCGGGTTCGATCCCTCGACCTCGGCCAGCGAGACCGTGCCCTCGGGCATGCCGCGCGCTCGGCCTCCGGCCTCGCCTGATCGCGCGACGCCCGAGTCATCCGGCTGCGCTTCCCCGTCGATCACGATCACGTGTTCCAGCGCCGGCAAACTCTTGCGCGCCTCGAGAACGACGGGCAGGAAGGTCTGCTCGACGATGGCCACGCGGGTGGCCGCGTCGGTGCACAGATACACGATCTCCTCGGCCGGATAGGTCACGTAGATCGAGAACGGAGTGGCGCCGAGCATCGCCACCGCCAGGTCGGCGATGTGGAACTCGGGCCGGTTGCCGAGCATGATCGCGACCGTGTCACCCCGCTGCACCCCGAGCTTGGCCAGGCCGCCGGCCAGCGCGTCGACACGCGCCAGCACCTCGGACCACGTCAGCGAGATGCTGTCGTCGGGCATGCGGACTGCCACAACCTCAGGGTGGTTGGCCGCGGTGCGCCGCAGCGCCTCGGTCAGCGTCGGCGCGTCGACCGCCCGCCCTGCTGCCGGCGTGATCGTGCTGCTCTCCATGCTCTCCTCGCGTCTGTCGGGGAACCTACGTGTGGCTAACGCTATCGCAGGCGTGAGGGCCGGAGAGAGCTGCTAGTGGACGTTGAAGCCCTTGCCGCTGAGGGTCGAGATGTCGTTGCTGAGCCCGATCACGAACAGCAGCAGGATCAGCGCGAAGCCCACGATCCCGGCCCGCTCCATGACCTCGAACGGAATCCGGCGGCCCCGCACCTTCTCGGCCACGGCCCAGAACACGTGGCCGCCGTCGAGCGGGAGGAACGGGAACAGGTTGATCACGGCCAGCGACAGCGAGATCAGGGCCAGCACCTGGAGGGCGAGCGTGGTGCTGTGCGCAAACGACTCCTGCGTGACCGTGTAGCCACCGACGATGCCGTTGACCTGCTTGCGTTCCTGGGGCTCGAAGATCCGTGCGATCACCGAAATGGTCTGTTTGGTGACGTTCCACATCCCGGTGACGGCCAGCGAAGCTGCGTGCACGGGGCCGAGCGACTGCTGGGTGTCGCCGAACTCGAACCCGACCAGCGGCCGCTTGGCCTGCGCGTTGTAACGAGGCCGGAGATCGAAGGCCAGCAGCTGTCCGTTGCGGCGGACGATGATCTTGGCCGGCGTTGCCGCGACGCAGCCGTTGACCTGCTGGCCGCGGCACAGATGCGTTCCCAGCTGGTTGCGCAGCGCGGTTGGACTACCGTGGACGCCGTCGACCGAGACCAGCCGATCGCCTGGTTTCAGCGCCTTGGAGGCCGGCGTGCCCTTTTCGACCACGACGACCCGCTGGGAGGCGACGGTCTGGCCGTTGGCCAGAAACAGCGCCCAGATGATCACGAACGCGATCAGCAGATTCACCCCCGGCCCGGCCAGGATGACCACGATCCGCTTCCACACCGGCTGGTTGTAGTAGGCACGTGGCACCGCTTCGGGCGGGATGTCCTCGTTCGGGTTCATGCCCGTGATCCGCACGTAGCCACCGAGGGGGATGGCGCCGACCCCATACTCGGTCTCCCCACGACGGAACTTCCAGATCATCGGACCGAAGAAGAGCGAGAATCGCTCGACCCGCATGCCGACCGCCTTGGCCGCCGTGAAGTGGCCCGCTTCGTGCAGGATGATGAGCACAGCGAAGCCGAGGAAGGCCAGGACGTATGACATCGCCAGTCAGTGTGGCAGGCCGCGCGCCCGGCTTACGAGACTCTTAGGCGCGCGAGTGCGCCTGGCCACGCTAGGCCGGCGAGCGCGCCTCGACGAGCTCGGAGGCGACCCGTCGCGCCTGCGCGTCGGCGTCGCCCAGGGAGTCGAACGAGTGCACGCCGCGGCCCGGCAACTCGTCGAGCGTCTCCTCGATCACCGCGGCGATGTCGAGGAACCGCAATTTCCCGGCCAGGAAGGCATGCACGGCGATCTCGTTGGCCGCGTTCAACGTGCACGGGGCGGTGCCCCCCGCCCGGGCCGCTTCGCGGGCCAGCCGCAGACAGGCAAACGTCTCCTCGTCCACCGGCTCGAATGTGAGGGCGCCGGTGGCGAGGAGATCGAGCGGGCGGACGGGCACATCGACCCGGTCCGGGTAGTGCAGTGCATAGGAGATCGGCACCCGCATGTCGGGATAGCCGAGATGCGCGAGCGTCGCGCCGTCGCACAGCTGGATCAAGCTATGGATGATCGACTGGGGATGGACCACGACCTCGATCTGCTCGTACGGGGTGCCGAACAGGTGATGGGCCTCGATCAGCTCGAGGCCCTTGTTCATCAGCGTGGCCGAATCGATCGTGATCTTCCCTCCCATCGCCCAGGTCGGGTGGGCCAGGGCCTGTTCGACGCTGACAACGTCGAGCTCGCGCGCGCTGCGCCCGCGGAAGGGGCCTCCTGAAGCGGTCAGGATCAGGCGGTCGACCGTGCCCGGCTGCTCGGAGGCCAGCAGCTGATGGAGCGCAGAGTGCTCGGAGTCGACCGGGATGATCGCGGCGCCCGTGGCCTCCGCGAGCTGCATCACAAGCTCGCCGCCGACCACCAGCGACTCCTTGTTGGCCAGCGCCAGATCGATTCCCTCGCCCAGCGCGGCGACTGTCGGGACGAGTCCAGCCGAGCCGACAATGGCGTTGAGCACGAGGTCGCAGTCACACTCGGTGATCAGCCGCACGAGGCCATCGGGCCCGCTGAGCAGCTCGCCGTCCGTCCACGCCTCGCCTGCCCTCGCCGCGGCATCGGGGTCGGCCAGCGCGAGGCGATCCACGCCGTAATCGGCCGCCTGCCCGAGCAGTCTCTCCCACTCGCGCCCGGCGGCCAGACCGACCACCTGGATCTCCTGGTCGGGGTCGCGCGAGATGACGTCGAGCGCCTGAATGCCGATCGAGCCGGTGGACCCGAGGATGACCAGACGCCGCGGCACCGGCCGGATTCTAGGCGCGCCGAAGCCTCAGACCGTCGGCGCCTCGCGCACGATTGCCTGCCCGCTGACCTGCACGGTCCCGCGCTCAGCGAAGCGCAGGGTGCCGATCTGGACGCTCACCGACACGCGATCGTCGCCTTGGCCAAGGGCGAACGCCACGCGCGAGCGCCCGGGGCGGTAGGCCGAAACATCACCGACGACGACGGCACCGCCCTCGTAGTCGCCCAGCGACGACTCGATCTCAAGCTCGCCGCTCGACAGGTTGCGGACGATGATGCGCAGCGTGTCGCCGCGCAGCGTCACGTCGAGGCGAAACAGGCCCTGGGCCAACAGCAGCATCGCGCGCGCCCCGGGCTCGATCTCCTTCGAGGCCGACAGCACGAGGCCCCGACGATCCTCCGCGGCGGTAGCTCCCCCGAGAGCTGCTTCTGCGGTCTCGCTCGATCAGCCGGCCCCGTTGAGCATCTGGCCGACGACCATGAAGCCACCGTCGGCCGCCGGCTCGGCGCTCAGGGTCAGGGTCAGCACCTGGTCGAAGCCGGATGCAGGGAACGTCTGGAGACGGATCTGCTTCGGTCCCGAGATCGTCATCAGCGTCGAACCGCCGCGGGGAATCGGGTCCGGTGAGTTCATCTGACCGTTCAGGTCCTGGACCGCCGGCAACGCCGATGGTGTTCGCGTTGTGGATGATCTGAACGTCGATGCCGCCGCCACGGCGTGAGGCGTACAGACGACGATGATCGCACCGTTCGTCCCGGGACCCTGGAGCAGCGTCTGGGGGCAGCTGCTGCCTGGCGCGAACGTCAGCGGCGCCGGTGCGACCCCGCCCGTTCCCTGGACGAAGTCCTGCGCGGTAGAGCCCACCGAGCTTGTTGGAGTTGGCCGCGGTCTCGCCTTCTTGATACGAACTCCGCCAGGGCATCGGCGATCTTCGACGAACTCCGTCGTGGCATCCTTGATCTTCAGGAATTCCGCATTCGCAGTCGCGTCCTTCATGTACATCTTGCCGTCTGGTCCTTGGTGTAGTAGTCGGTGCGGACCTTCTTCTCCAGGCTGGCGATCTCGCTGCCGATCGTGATGCGATCTTCTGCCTCGATCTTGGCCAGGCACGGTTCGGACCGTGGCCGGTGATGCCGTCAGCTTCACGAACATCGCGGTGTGCCGCCGCTTGCCCGGAGCCGCCGACTGCGACTGGCCTCGCCCTTCCGCCACGCCGCCGATCAACGCCGCCAGCGCCATCGTCACGCCTAGCTTCGCCGACGTGAGCCGGAACCTGATGTATTCGGCCATCCCCATCCCCTCCTCGTGTCGCAGTGGCGGCAGTCTGCTCAGCGCTCGTGCCGGCCGCGCAAGCTCGGATCAGTCTCGATCGAGTACCACGATCGGACCAGCCAAGGACCTCGTCGCTGTGCGCTCACGCAGTGCCCCGGCGCGCGTATGCCGCCTTGACCGCCGCCGCCTCATCGGATCCGAAGCCACTCAGCACGCCCACCGCGGGAGCGGCCGGCCAGGCTACTGGCGGCCACGATCTCATGCAGCGCGGCGGGAAGGTTGGCGGCAACGCCGTCGGCTGCGGTGGCGCCGCATCCTGGCCGAGGTCCATGACCAGCTCTCGAGATGCACTCCCGTTGCCCGCGGCGTTGCCGAGGCCGCCGCGGCAACGCTCTCGGCCTGGATGTCGACCGCCACCACCGGAGACCAGCCAAGCCGGGCCGCGAGAATCGGCCAGAACGCCGCTGCCACACGCCGAGGTCGGCGAATGCACCCGCTGACGGGAGTTCGAGCAAGCAGTTCGAGGCAGGTCCGAGTAGTCGGGATGCGCGCCGCTGCCGAATGCCGCGACTGTCCGCCGATCGACGACATCGATCAGCCCTGCGCCGGGCGCTGGGGCCCATTCGGGTCGCACGACCAGCCGCCCGCCGATCACGTCCGGCTCGTAGTCCATCAGCCGACGCTGGCGCCAGTCGTCGGGGACCTCGCGCTCGGAGAGACGGTAGGGCCAGCGCCCCGCCGCCTGGGCCATCGCTTCGCGATCGGGGATGTCGTGCCCGCGCAGCCTCAGCTCGACGTGCCGCCCGGTGGACACCTCTCGGACCCCACCGGGCACGATCGGGAGCAGGCGGTCGAGCACGTCCTCGACGGCGCGGCGCGGCACCCTGACCGTCACCTCGCGCATGGCACCACCTAATGCATCACGGCGAGCCAGATGTAGTACCCGGCCACGACCGTGAAGATGCACGCGCGTCGAGCCGGTCCAGCGCGCCGCCGTGGGCGCCGAACAGGGTGCCGGCGTCCTTGGTGCCCGCCTCGCGCTTGATCACCGACTCGAACAGGTCGCCGATCGGCCCCAGGATCGCCACCGCGACGCCGAGCAGCAGCGCGTCGCCCTGGGTCAGCCAGTCTGGTAGAGGCCGGCGAAGAACACCGCCAGGATCGCGACGAACATCCCGCAGAACAGGCCCTCGACGGTCTTATTGGGCGAGATCGCGGGGCCAGCGGCCGGCGGCCGAACAGCCGGCCGCCGAGATAGGCGGCCGGTGTCGCCGAGGAACGTGCCGACCAGGACGTCGATGATCACGCCGTTGCCGTGCGGCAGCCTGGCGCAGCAGCACCGCGTGGGCGAACGCGAAGCCGATCCAGTAGACGCCGAGCAGCGTTCCGGCGATCGCGACCGTCGCTCTGCCCGCTTGGCTCGGCCCGATCGCGAACAGGAACAGCACCGGGAAGGCCGCGGCCATCGCGACCTCCATCACGTCGCGCTAGATTCCCGAAGCGCGCGGCGAGCACCATCGCCGGCGAGCGCCGCGAAATCCGACCACCGGCACCGGCCGCCAGCGCACGAGCAGCCGATATAGCTCGTGCATGCAGACCCAGCCGATCGACGATGCATGAACAGCGCGAACGCGAGCCCGCCGAGGTCGATGATACGATCGCCAGGATCGCGGAATCCACGAGCCGCGGCGACAGGTCCGACGTTGGCGCTGTCGAGGTCTGCCGCTGTCGTGAGCGCTGTCGCGGGCGCTCGCGCGCCGGCTGACTGCCCGCGTCGCCGGCGCGCTCGCGCGCGCTCCGGCTCGGCCTCGGCGCGGTGGCATGAACGAGCCAGCGTCGGCTCGTCCGGTCGCGGCGGGAGCGCCGGTCGCGGCCTCGCCCCCTGATGGCGGCGCGATCGCCTTCCTGCGGGCATCAACCGCCCTCCGAAGCGCCGCTTGCGCGCCGCGAACTCCTCGAGGCTCTGCTCGAACGCCTCCCGCGAGAAATCGGGCCACAGCTCCTCGCGGAACACCAGCTCCGAGTACGCCGCCTGCCACAGCAGGTAGTTCGAGATCCGCTGCTCGCCGCTGGTGCGGATGATCAGGTCGGGGTCGTGCATGTCGGGCGCGTACAGGTGGGCGCGGAACTCGTCCTCGTCTCCACCCGTAAAGGTTCGCGCTGCATCGACGATCTCCGCCCTGCCGCCGTAGTTGAACGCGACGAACAGCGTGATCCGCGTCGTTGGCCGCCGGTCGCTCCCTCCGCCCACTGCATCCGCTCGATCAGCTCCGGCGGCACCGGGTCCGCGCGCCGGCCGATGAACCGCATCCTCACGCCCTCGGCATGGAGCTCGGGGGTCTCGACCTCGATCCTGCGCGCGAACATCGTCCATCAGCGCCGCGACCTCCTCCGCGCGAGCGCGTCCAGTTCTCGGTCGAGAACGAGTAGACCGTCAGCTCGTGGACGCCGAAGCTCGACGGCATCGCGCAGACGCGCCTTGACGGTGTCGGCGCCGGCCTCGTGCCCGGCGACGACGGGCAGGCCGCGCTGCTTGGCCCAGCGCCCGTTGCCGTCGGTGATGATCGCGACGTAGCGCGCGCGCCCGACCGCAGCGCGCCTCGGCGCACGGTCCGGAGCGGCAGCACCTACACCTCGAGGATCTCTTCTTCCTTGTGCTTGAGCAGCTCGTCGAGCTCGGCGATCCGCGCGTCGGTGACCTTCTGCAGCTCGACCTCGGCGCGGTGCTCGTCGTCGGAGCCGGCGTCGCCTGCCTCCTTGAGCTCGCGCAGGTCGTGCATCACGTCGCGGCGGATGTTGCGGATCGCGACCCGGCCCTCCTCGGCGATGTGGCGGACGACCTTGACCAGCTGCTTGCGCCGCTCCTCGGTCAGCTCGGGATCCCGAGCCGGATCAGGTTGCCGTCGTTGGAGGGCGTCAGCCCGATGTCCGACTCCAGGATCGCCCGCTCGATCGCCTTGATCGAGCTCTTGTCGTAGGGCTGGATCGTCAGCAGCCGCGCCTCCGGCGCGCTGATCGTGGCCAGCTGCTTGAGTGGCGTCGTGGCGCCGTAGTAGTCGACGGAGATCCGGTCGAGCAGCGCCGGGCTGGCACGTGCCGGTCCGCACCGAGCCGAACTCGTGGCGGATCGACTCCACCGACTTCCCCATCCGCTCGCGCGCGTCGGCGAGCAGCTCATCGATCGATCTTCGCGCTCATGTCCTCACCACCGTCCCCACTCGTCTCTCCGGACACTATCTTGTCGATGTTGCGGCCGTCGGCCATGTTGAAGACGATGATCGGCAGGTTGTTGTCCATGCAGAGAGCGAACGCCGTCGAGTCCATCACCTGCAGCCCGCCGCGTGAGCGCGTCCTTGTGCGTGATCTCGGGGATGAACTCGGCGCCGGCGTCCGTCGCCGGGTCGGCGCTGTAGACGCCCTCGACGCCGTTCTTGGCCATCAGCACCACCTCGGCGTGCAGCTCGGCGGCGCGCAGCGCAGCGGCCGTGTCGGTCGTGAAGAACGGGTTGCCGGTGCCGGCGGCGAAGATCACGATGCGCCCCTTCTCGAGGTGGCGCATTGCCCGGCGGCGGATGTACGGCTCGGCGACCTCGGAGATCGTGATCGCCGATTGGACGCGGGTCGCGATTCCCTCCTTCTCGAGCGCGTCCTGCAGCGCCAGCGCGTTGAGCACCGTCGCCAGCATCCCCATGTAGTCGCCGGTGGCGCGATCCATCCCCGTGCCGCCGCCGCCAGGCCGCGGTAGATGTTGCCGCCGCCGACGACGATCGCCACCTCGACGCCGCGGCGATGGACGGCGGCGACCTCGCCGCGATCGCCTCGACGCGGCCGGGATCGGTGCCGTAGTCGCAGCTCGCCCATCAGCGCCTCACCCGAGAGCTTGAGCAGGACCCGCTTGTAGACCGACGCGGTGTCTCCGTCGTCGCTCACCACTCGAGTCCCGCTCAGCCGCCGACCGCGAAGCGGGCGAACCGCCGGATGACGACGTTCTCGCGCGTCTCCGCCGAGAGCTCCGCGCGCAGCTCCTCGATCGTCTTGCCGTCGTGCTTGTCCTCGTTGACGTGCTTCTGGCGCAGCAGCACGACCTCGTCGAGCCACTTGTCGAGCTTGCCCGTGACGATCCGCTCGCGCACGTTCTCGGGGCGGTCGGCCGCCTGCTCGGTCGCGATCCGCTCCTCGCGCTCGCGATCCTCGGCCGGCACTTCCTCCTCGGTGACCGCGAGCGGCGCCGCCGCCGCGATGTGCAGCGCCAGATCCCGCGCGAACTCGATGAACTTCTCGTTGCGCGCGACGAAGTCGGTCTGGCAGTCGACCTCGACCATCACGCCGATCTTGTTGCCGGCGTGGATGTAGCTCTGCACGACGCCCTCGCGCGCCTCGGCGCCGGCGCGCTTGGCCGCCTGCGCCTCGCCGCGCGCGCGGAGCATCTCGACCGCCTTCTCGATGTCGCCGTCGGCTTCGGTCAGTGCCTCGCGGCAGGCGAGCATCCCCGCGCCCGTGCGGTCGCGCAGCGCCTTCACGTCCTTGGCGCTGATCGCGCTCATGCCGTCTCCTCGTCGGCGGTGCGGGCTTGGGCGGCTGTATCAGCTCGGCGGTGGGGCCGGATCCTCGGTCGCGTCGGAGCTGGGCGATCGGCGCCTCGGGCTCCCTCAACCGCCGCCGCGGGCGGCTCCGGTGCTGTCGCGGGCTCGGGGTGCTGGCTCGGCCGGGTCTCGGTCGGCGTCGGCGCGGCGCCGCCGCCTTCGCGGCCGGCTCAGGCGCCGCCGGCTCAGCGGGCTCTGCCGCGACCGGCTCGGGGCCTCTCCCGCGGCAGGCTCAGGGGCTCACCCGCGGCCGGCGCGGGACCTCTCCCGCGGCGGTGGGCTCCGGCGCAGGCTCGAGCGACGTCGCTCGACAGGCGGAGCCTCGTCGGACTGGCGGAGCCGGTGCTGGCGGGCGCTCGGCAGCCGCGGCCGCCTGCTCGACCGCCGCCGCCGAGCAGCGGCCTCGGCCGGCCGCGCCTGGCCTCGGCCGGCTGGCGCTCGTGCCGATGCGGCCTCGCCTCCGCTCGCCGGGCCTGCCTCGGCCTGCGCCGGCCGCGGCCTGCTCGGCCTCGGCTGCCGCGGCCTGCTCCCCGCCTCGGCGCGGGCGCGCTCCTCGGCCTCCTGGCGCTCACGCTCCTCGGCCTCCTGGCGCGCCCGCTCCTCGGCCTCCGGACGGGCGCGCTCCTCGGCCTCGCGCCGCTCGCGCTCCAGCCGGGCCCGCTCCTCCTCGGCCCGGAACACAGCGTGACCGCCTGCGACGACGTCGCCGATCGCGCTCGTGATCGCGGCACACGAGCGGATCGCGTCGTCGTTGCCCGGGAATCACGTAGTCGATCCCGTCGGGATCGCAGTTGGTGTCGACGAGTCCGATGATCGGGATGCGCAGGCGCTGGGCCTCGCGCACCGCGATCGCCTCGGTCTTGAGGTCGATCACGAACACGGCGTCGGGCACGCGCTGCATGTTCTTGACGCCGCCGAGGTTGGCGCGCAGCTTCTCGAGGTCGGCCTGCGCCGCCATTCGCTCGCGCGTCGGCAGCAGCTGCAGCTGGCCCTCGGTCTCGTAGCGCTCGAGGTCGTGCAGCCGCTTGATCCGCAGCGAGATCGTCTGGAAGTTCGTCAGCAGACCGCCGAGCCAGCGGTGGTTGACGTACGGCATGTCGGCCGCCTGCGCCGTGTCCCGGATCGCGTCGCGCGCCTGCTTCTTGGTGCCGACGAACAGCACCGTGCCGCCGCGACGGGCAGACGTCCTCGGCGAACCGGCGCGCGTTCTCCAGCAGCTTCTGCGGTCTGCAGAAGATCGATGATGTAGATGCCGTCCCGCTCACCGAAGATGAAGCGGCGCATCTTGGGGTTCCAACGGCGCGTCTGGTGGCCGAAATGGACCCCGGCCTCCAGCAGCTCCTTGATTCCGACTTGAGCCACGCTCCTGCTCCCTTTGTGTTGTCGTTGCAGAAGCGCCCGCCCGCCGGTGCTCGCGAACCTCGGTGAGCCCGAGGCAGGGCGCGATCCGTACGAGCGGGGTCGAGGGAATGAATTCCTTGAAAAAGTGTACGCAAGTCTTGGCGACACGGTACGTTTTCTGGTGTAGCGGGTCATCACCCTTCCCCTACCTCCGGTGATGACCCGCTGCGCGGGCCGAACCTCCCTTCCCCTACCTCCGGTGGCTCGGTTCGCAACGTGACGGCGGGGCGGCTTTGGACGGGCCGCCCCGTCGGCTTGTGGGTCGCCTGCGCCGAGCTGGCCCAAGCGCGCACGCTTATGGCCCGCTGCTGCGGCCAGCGCTCCGAGCGCGGACACGCAGCGCCGCCGCCAGGTCATCTGGGAGCGGCGAGCCGACGTCGATCGCCTCGCCTGTCACCGGGTGCGCGAACGCCAGCCGCGCCGCGTGCAGGAACTGCCGGCGTCAGGCCGTACCGACCGGCGACCCCGTACAGCGGGTCGCCGCACACCGGGTGGCCGATCGGCGGCGATGTGGACCCGGATCTGGTGCGTGCGGCCGGTCTCGAGCGTGACGCGCAACGAGCGTCGCCGCGGGCAGCAGACGCTCGATCTCGAAGTGGGTGCGCGCCTCGCGAGGCTCGTCGGTGTCGATCGACATCAGCACTCGATCGCGCCGATCGCGGCCGATCGGCGCATCGATCGTCCCCGAGCGAGCGTCCGGACGTGCCCGTCCACAGCGCCAGGTACTCGCGGCGCAGACGCCGCGCGCGCCAGCAGCGCCTTCAGCGCGCGATGCACCGCGTCGCTCTTGGCCACGACCAGCAGCCCCGAGGTGTCGCGGTCGAGGCGATGGACGATGCCCGGCCGCCAGGCTCATCGCCCCCGGCGACGCGTCCGGCCAGCGCCTGCGCCAGCGTGCCCGTCCGATGGCCGCGCGCCGGGTGCACGACAACTCCGGCCGGCTTGTCCACCACCAGCAGGTGCTCGTCCTCGTAGGCAACGGCGAACGGGGCCTCGCACGGCTCGACGCGTCGGCGCCGCGCGCGTCGTCGACCTCGATCCGCTCCCCCACCCGGACGCCGTGGCGCTTGGGCCGCACGCGGCCGTCGACGCGCACGCGCTCGGCTTCGATCAGGCTCTGCGCTTGCGCCCGTGAGCCGAGCGGTTCGGCGAGGAAGCGGTCAAGCCGCGTGCCGCCGGCCTCGTGCCGGGACCTCGAGCGTCGACGAGCGCTCACCTGCCGGCTCGACTCCTCCCGCGCCGGCCCTCGAGCACCCACAGCAGCGCGAGGACGCCGAACGTGATCGACATGTCGGCGACGTTGAACGCCGGCCAGTGCGGCAGCTTGATGAAGTCCGTCACCGGCCCGTTGGCCACCCGGTCGATCAGGTTGCCGATCGCGCCGCCCACGAGCATGCCGGTCGGGAGCCACAGCCATGGCCGCGTCGGGCCGGCGCCAGAAGTACACGATCAGCGCGGCCAGCGGCAACCGCGGTGAACAGCAGCACCAGTGCACCCCCACCGGAGAAGAATCCGAACGCGACGCCCTTGTTGCGGACATGCACGAAGTTGACGGCGGGCAGGAACTGCCGCGACTCGCCCTCGGGGATGCCGGCGGCGATCGTGTGCTTGGTCAGCTGATCGAGGGCGACCACGATGACCAGCACCAGCCCGGCGCGCGCGAACGCCGCGGAACGGGTCGCCGGCGATCGCCTTCGCCTCAGCCGAGTTGCCATGGGGCGCGATGCCCGTCAGCCCGCGATCGCGTTGACCACGATGCGTGCGCACGAAGTACAGGAGGATGATCGCGATCATCGGCGTCAGATCGAACATCCCGATCGGCGGGATGACCTTGCGGAAGATCCTCAGGTAGGGGTCGCACACGTCGCGCAGGAACCCGAGCACGGCATCGGTCCACCGCGCGTACGGCAGGCGCACGCCAAACGCGAACAGCAGGTTGAAGAGGATGTAGACGAAGATCAGGAGGATGTAGACCGTGAACAGCGCATTGACATAGTTGGCGATGTCGATGCGTGTGACGGCGAAGGCCACCATCAGCGGCCGCCCTGCAGAACCGCGTCGGCCGCGGCCTGGAACGCGCCGCGCACGCCGTTTCGCTCGAGCGCGTCAAGGCCTCGTGCGGTCATGCCCCCAGGCGAGGTCACCTCGCGCCTGACCGTGAGCGTGTCGTTATCGCGCGTTGCCAGGAGCTCCGCCGTCCCGGCCATGTCTCCACGACCAGCCGGCTGGCCAGTTCGGCGCCTAGCCCGTAGCGGACGACGGCGTCGACCTGCGCCTCGGCGAGCAGGGCGTCATATGCGGGAGCCACGCTCATCGCCGCGGCGGCCGGACCCATCAGGCGCTCGGGCAGTTGCACGACGATCGCCACGCGTTCGAACAAGTTCACCACGTCACGCTGCAGCTGGGGTCTACGTCCGTCGGGTGGGGTGTAGCAGACCACGCCACGTCGGACCTCGACCGGTGTATTCGGCATGACGCGGAAGGCTGGCACCCCGGGGTAGGCCTCCTGCAGCGCCGCCAGGGGCGTGCCGCCCAGCACGGAAGCCACCGCCTTGACGTGGGCCCGTATCTCGCCGGCGACCTCGGTCAGCTGTGCCGGCTTGTGGGCCAGGATGACCAGATCGGCCCGTTCGGCCACCTCGCGATTGCTGGCCAGCGCCTCGCCACCGAGCTCATCGGCGAGCGCTCGCGCCCGCCCCGAGCCGGTGTCGGAGCACAGCACCGGATCGCCCCAGCCGCGAGCCAGCGCTCGTGCCATGTTGCCCGCTCCGATCAGGCCGACTTTCATCGCTTGCAAATCTACCGGGGGGCGAGCGCCGCCGGAGGACGCTCGCGCCGATCCCCGCGGCCGACGTGCGGCAAAGGCGCCGAGTCGCAGCTCTGGGAGCGACTCGCCGGCGTCAGGACTGGTTGAAAAAGCCCTTCTCGACCAGACGTGCGCGTTCCTCGGCCGACACCTCCACGTTACGCGGGGTGAGCAGGAACACCTTGTCGGCGATCCGCTGCATCCCGCCGTCGAGGGCGTAGGTCAGACCGCTCGAGAAGTCGATCAGGCGCTTGGAGAGGTCGGTGTCGGTGCCCTGGAGATTGAGGATCACCGGGATCGCGTCCTTGAACTTGTCGGCCACGTCCTGAACGTCGTTGAAGCTCTTGGGGGCCACGAAGTGGACTCTCACGTCGCCACTGCGCCCATTGCCGCCGCGTCCGCCGACCGGCCGCAGCGCCGTGGCACGCCGCTCGGTCCCGGGATCGTCGGCAAATATGTCGTCGAAGTCATCGCGCCGCCGTCGCGACGAGCTGAGCCGCCGTACGTTCTGGCGCTCGCGATAGGTGTCCTGGATCTCCGGCTCGGGCTCCTGATAGGGCTCGACTTCCTCCTCGTAGGCCTCATCCTCGGCGAGGCCGAAGTAGACGAGCGTGCGGTGCCAGGTATCGCGAAAGGCCATGATCGTGGAAGGGGTTCGCTGAGGCGGGAGATTTCCCTGCCGTGATTATGACGCTCTGACCGCCGGCCTCAAGCCCGCTCGGTGAACAAACTTGTGCCGAGCCGCACAATCGTCGCGCCCTCCTGCACCGCGACCAGATAATCCTGGCTGGTTCCCATGGACAGCTGGCGGAGATCGTGTCGCTCAGCGAGTGCGCGCAACTCGCGGAAATACGGACGGCTGTCCTCGGGCCGTCGGGCCAGCGGTGGCATCGTCATCAGCCCGACGACCGTGACCGGACAGCGGTCGAGGAAGGCCGGCAACTCAGGGACCGTCACGCCCCCCTTACCCTGCTCGCCGGATACGTTGACCTCAACCAGGATCTCGGTGTCCGCCGATCCGTGACGCTCGAGCTGGGCCAGCGCCGAGTCGGTGGCCACCGAGTGGATATAGCGCACGTAGGGCAGCACGTGTCGGACCTTGCGGCTCTGCAGGGTCCCGATGAAATCCCACGTGAACTGTCCCGGATACGCGTCGGCCTTGGCGACCAGGTCCTGGGCCCGGTTCTCACCCAGCACCGCAACGCCGGCCTGGGCCAGCACCGCCAAGCTCCGCGAGCGGGACGTACTTGACCGCGGCCAGGATCTCGACGCTGTCGCCATGCGGGCTGGCGGCGGCGATCTCAGCGCGGGTCCGTTCGAGGTTACGCCGCACCACATCCACCCGCAGACCCTCGATCAGCTCAGCCATGCGACTCCGATATCAGCCAGACCACTCCGGCCTGGCGGCCGGTTATTCCCCTATCCCGGCGGTGCGAGAAGAACAGCGAAGGGTCCGAGCAGATCGTGCACAGACCGACGTCGTACACGCGGTCCACTCCGGCCCTGGCAAGCTCGTGGCGCGCGATCGCCTTGAGATCCAGGTTCTCACCGCGGCGCACGTCGTCTCCGCGATCGGCAAACACCGCGTGGACCTCGTCGCCCACCTCGTAACAGCACGGGCCGGCCCCGGGTCCGATCGCAGCCGTGAGCTGCCCTCGGGAGCCGAGCTCGCCGGACTGCCCGCACGCCCTCGGCGATCACACCTCCGGCCAGACCGCGCCAGCCGGCATGGAGCATCGCGGCGGCGCCGTGCCCGGCGACGGCGACCGGCAGGCAGTCGGCGGTCAGCACCATCGGCGCCACCCCCGGCAACGACGTCGCCTGGCCGTCGGCCTCGTCGGGCACGACCCCCTCCACCGGCGGACTCGTTACCCGCGTGACCGTGTTCCCGTGCACCTGGCGGCCGTAGGCCAGCCGCCCGCCCACCCGTCCGGCCAGCGCCACACGGTTGTGCTCGACGGCCACCGGGTCGTCCTCCGTCCATCGTCCGAGGTTCAGCGTGGCGTACGGCCCGCCCGACACGCCACCGCGACGGGTCGTGAACAGCGCCCGAGCACCTGGAAGGTCGATCGCCACATGCTCGCCGGCGAGGTAGAACGGGTCGGGCGGCTTCATGTCGTCACCAGTTCGAGCGCTTCGATGGGGGTTCGCTGGGCGTATTCGAAATGCGCTCTGCCGTGCGCCACGAGCGTCTTGCGATGGGTCCAGCCACCGACGCGCCGCGCGCGCTCGTAAACGTGAAGGCGCATCGAAGCCGTCTCGCCGTTGTAGCAATAGGCCAGCTGACCATCGGGGTCGTGGTATGTGACGCCGGCCAGCAGGTCACGATCCGCGTCGACCTCGGCCACAAGCTTGCGTGACCTGTCGATCGCCTCAAATCGCCAGCCGGTCAGTGCGAACGTGCTCTCGTTGCCGACCACGTGCCGCGCCGAGGTCGAGTTGAAGTCTTCGCCGTCGATGCAACCGACGACCGGGGTGTTCGGTCCCAGCTCCCGACCCAGGCGGGTGACGAACACCGATACGGCGTCGACGAACGTGGCGGGAACCGCGTCCCCGTCGAGGGAGGAGAAGTCGTTGCAGTGCACCCAGGCCCACGAACTCGCGTGCTTGGATCCCCAAAGATGGGCCTGTCCGCCGCGGACGCTCTCGAGTTCGAGCCTGCGGCCGGCGAAAGCGACCGTCCCATCGATGGTCAGGTCGGCGTGCGGAAGCACGAGCACGGTTTGGGCCACCTTGGCGCGCCGCAGCAGCGGATGGACGTGCTCGTAGTGCTTGGCACCCGGACTCCAGCGCAGATCCCACTCGATGTCATCAAAGCCGCCGCGCATCCCCCGGTCGCTCAGCGTGGCGTCGCCGATCTGCAGCTCGAACGGATCGCTCTCGGCCCGCATGGCTGCGATCGGCAGGGTGAGCTTGCCGCCGGCGACCCGGCGCTGGCTGGGATCCATGGCCAGGAACCACAGCGAGCATGTGGGGGCATCGCCGGTGCTGCGGCAGCGGCGCCACCATCGTGTACCTGATCCAGACACCGAGTCCGCTCTGCGGGTCGGTGAGCGTCACGTAGTACACCTCGTAGTGCCCGCCCTCGCCGTCCCACTGGAGCTTGTTGGGCATCGTGAGCATCGGCGCGCAGGCTACTCGCTGCTCCGCGCCGCCTGCAGGGCGTACACGAGCTCTGAGGCGGGGGTCAACGCGGCGCCATCGAGCTTTGCCGCCAGAGCCGCACGCAGGCCACGACCCACCGCCGGGCCTCGCGGAATGCCGGCGGCAAGCAGATCGGTGCCGTCGATCTCCAGATGGATGTGCCGCAGCACCTCGAGCCACTGCCGCGCCCGATCCTCCGGACCGAGGGCACCGGCGAGAGCGACGAGCTCGGGACCCGCCCCGCCCACCGCATCGGCGATCTCCGACGGGCGCTGAGCATCCGCGAGCGCCGCAGCCAGCGGCTTGGCGTCGATGGTCAGGGCCACGATCACGTCGCGATCCCGGGCCTCGAAGGCCAGGCGCTCGAGCAGTCCGCTCAGCGTGTCGGCTGCAAGTCGCCTGGCCGCCAAGCCGAGCGCGAGATCATCACGGCGCCCGTCGGCAGGTAGCAGCGCCAGCGCTCGCCCGGCCAGCGCCTCATCGTTCACACCGAAGGCGGGCTGGATCGCCGTGTCGAGCCCGAGCGAGCCGAGCGCCGCCAGGGCGGCGATCGGATCCGGTTCGCGCGCCAGCAGACGCAATTCGGCGCCGACGCGCGCGCCGCTGACGGTTTCGAGCGCACCACCGTGGACGGCCGTCACGGCGAGCTCGCGCGTCTCGGGTTCGATCCCGAAGCCCAGGCGGCTTGCATAGCGGACTAGCCGCAGCAAGCGGGTGGGATCATCGATGAAGCTTCGCGGGTGCAGGATCCGGAGGATCCGAGCCTCGAGGTCCTTGAGGGCCAGCGGCACGGCGATCAGCTCCCCGGGGCGTTCCCCGTCCAGCGCGATCGCCATTGCGTTGACGGTGAAATCGCGGCGCTCGAGATCTTCGTGCACGCCGGCGGGGGTGACGTCGGGGAGCGCCCCCGGCCGCGAATAGGTCTCGGTCCTGGCGCGCGCCAGGTCGTAGACGAACCCGCCACTGTGCACCGTGCACGTTCCGAACCGGTCATGGACACGGGGCTCACCGAGTCGGTTGGCGATGGCGACCGGGTCGCCGTCGACGAGGAGGTCGAGGTCGGCGGGCGCGCCGTCCAGCAGGAGGTCGCGAACCGCTCCCCCGACCAGGTACACACCCTCCGCCGGGTCGATTTGGGAGAGCAGCGGCCCGGCCGCGGGAAGCGAACGGATCTGCTCGATCAACCTCGTCGCGGGCGGAGTCTCCACGGGTCCATCTTCGCGCGCGGCGCGGCGCTGAGGGGATCGCTCACGGGTCAACTTCGCTGTTAGGGCACGGGTTAGGGCTTCGTGGTTGGCGTGTCTTGCCGTTCAGTGCTCCGGCTAGCATCCTCCGGATGCCGAGTCCCGGTCCGCGGCGTCTGTGGCGGCGGGCGCTCATTGCTGTCGTCATCCTGCTGGTGCTCGCGGGTGGCGCGGCCGCGTTCGTCCTGCTCCACGAGCCCGGCAACGTATCTCATCCCAACCTGTCGTTCACCAACCCCACGACGACCACGGCGGTGATCCCGCCCAAGAAGCGCAAAAAGGCCGTCAACAATTTCCTCTGGGGCCGCTACGGCTACGACGAGACGCGAACGCGGTCGTTCCCGGGGGCCAAGGGGCCGCGCCCCCCACTGCACGTCGGCTGGCGCTACAACGACTACGCCCTGCTCGAGTTCCCGCCGGTCATCTATCAGAACACGCTCTACTCGCTCGATGACGACGGCTCGGTCAAGGCGATCAACAAGCTCACGGGCCATAAGATCTGGGAGCACAAGGTTGCGACCCTCGCCGCGGCGTCGCCGGCCGTCGACGTCAAGCACCACCTGATCTTCGTGATCACGCTGTCGACCCACGGCCACAGTCCCGGTGGCGGTGCATTCATCGCCCTGTCGATGAAGAACGGCCACAGGGTGTGGTCGCACTCGCTGCCCGCAGGCGGCGAGTCCTCCCCCACGGTCATCGGTCCCAACGTGTTCTTCGGCGACCAGGGCGGGACCGTCTACTCGCTGCGTGCTCGCGACGGGCATGTCAATTGGACCTACCACGCCAGTGGGGCCGTCAAGGGCGGCCCCGCGTACACGGACGACATGCTGTTCTTCGGCGATTACTCGGGGCGCGCCTATGCGCTGAATGCCGGCAACGGCCACCAGATCTGGGCCGTGAGCACGGACGGAGCCCACTTCGGCTTCGGCTCAGGCACCTTCTACTCGACCCCAGCGGTGGCGTTCGGCCGCGTGTACATGGGCAACACAGACGGTCGGGTCTACTCGTTCGCGGAGCGGACCGGGCAGCTGGCCTGGGCGACTGCGACAGGCTCGTATGTCTACGCCTCGGCCGCCGTAGACGACACGCCCGGCCTCGGGCCGACGGTCTATATGGGCTCCTATGACGGCAACTTCTACGCCTTCAACGCCCAGTCCGGGGCGGTCCGGTGGTCGCACCCCTCGGGCGGCAAGATCTCGGGCTCCGCCACGATCGTCGACGGGGTCGTGTACTACTCGGTCCTCGGGACACGGCGGACGCTGGGGCTCGATGCACGCTCGGGCCGCGTGGTGTTCTCCTTCCCGGATGGAGCCTTTAACCCGGTCGTCGCCGACTACGGCGCGATCTACCTCAGCGGCTACTCGATGATGTACCAGATGCTTCCCAAGCGCTCGCACAAATCCAGCAAGCACCACAACCGCGGACAGGGTCGGAATTCCCGCAAATAACGGTGCACGGAACAGGCGTTCGGGGGCGCCCTGCTACTCTTAAGTGTGTATGCGTTGTCGTAGTGGAAGTCATTGTCAGCAGCCGGCCTTGAAGGGCCGTCGGTTCTGCGCGGATCACGCGGCGGAGCTCGATCGCATGCGCGAGGAGCTCAAGGATGCCGCCGCTGCCCGCATCGGACGGGGTCGGCCCAAGCGGTCGTCTACTTGCTGCCGCCCCGGCTGCTACGAGCCCCGCGTCCCGCCCGCGGCGTATTGCGATGCGTGCGCTGCAGCGGGTTACGTGGAAGAGGCCGCCTAACCGCGGTCCACTCCCAGCCGGGCACTTAATAGAACTTCAATATCGCCGCTAGGCGCCGGGGATTTCCGCGGCGCAGTAGGCCCTGCGCGCGGGCCGCTCGCAGAACTCGAGCGGTCCCGGTCGTCGCCGCGCCGGCAGGTGTGCTCGATGCAGCCGTGGCTGCATCCGTCTGTTTAGACCGGCGGCGCCGGCCCCGATCATCCATCGGCGCTCACCGGTCGCACCGGCACGCCCGCCTGCGCCATGTGCTGCTTGGCTTCGGCGATCGTGTGTTCACCGTAGTGAAATATGGACGCGCAGAGCACTGCGTCGGCCCCCGCCCGAACGGCGGCGGTCAGGTGATCGAGCTCACCGGCGCCACCGGAAGCGATCACCGGGACGCTGACCGCGCCGGCCACCGCCGTGGTCAGTTCGACGTCGTAGCCGGCGGTGGTGCCATCCCGGTCCATGCTGGTCAGTAGGATCTCCCCCGCCCCGCGCTGGGCCCCCTCGGCCGCCCACGCGACGGCGTCGCGACCCGTCGCCTCGCGACCCCCCGCCAGGTACGCCTCCCAGCCGCCTTGCGCCCGTGATTTGGCGTCGATGGCCAGGACCACGCACTGGGCGCCGAACTGCGCAGCCAGCTCGTCGAGCAACTCGGGGCGGGCGAGGGCGGCGGAGTTGACCGAGATCTTGTCGGCCCCGGCATCGAGGACCGCCTGGGCATCCGCCACGGAGCGAATCCCGCCTCCGATCGTGAACGGGATGAACACGTCATCCGCGGTTCGGCGGGCCAGCTCGACCACCGTCTCCCGCTTGTCGGAGGTGGCGGTGATGTCGAGGAACACGAGCTCGTCGGCTCCAGCGGCGTCGTACCGACTCGCCAGTTCCACCGGGTCGCCGGCGTCGCGCAGGTCGATGAATCCGACGCCCTTGACGACCCGTCCGCGGTCGACGTCGAGGCACGGAATGACCCGCTTGTAGTGCATCATCGGTCGAGGGCGGCCTGGCCCTCGACCACCGTGAACCGGCTCTCGTACAGCGCACTGCCGACAATCACCCCGCTGAGGTTCACCTGCCGCAGGGCGGCCAGCGCCCGCAGATCGTCGATCGAGGAAACCCCGCCCGAGTACACGAAGCTCCCGCGGAGCGCCGCAGCCACTCGCCTGGCTCCGTGGAGATCGGGGCCGGCGAGCATGCCATCGTGCCCGATGCTCGAGTACACGAACCGGCGCACGCCGCGCTGGCCAAGGCGCTCCACCACGGAGTGGACGGGAATGTCCGTCTGCTCGGTCCAACCCGACGTGGCCAGCCGTCCGTCGCGAGCGTCGACCGACACGACGATCCGATCGCCGTACCGGGCGACCGCCTCGTCGAGCAGATCGACGTCGGTAAACGCGGCCGTGCCGAGCACAACCCGGGTCGCGCCGGCCTCGACGGCCTCCTCGACCACCGACATCGACCGCAGGCCGCCGCCGTACTGAATCACCACGTCGAACTCCGCGGCGATCCGGGCCAGGTGCTCGAGGTTGGTCGGCGTGCCCGAGCGGGCACCGTCGAGATCGACCACGTGGAGCGCACGGGCCCCGGCGGTGACCCAGCGGCGCGCTGCGTCGAGCGGGTCGGCGTCATACACGGTCTTGGCGTCGAAATCCCCCTGAGCCAGGCGCACGGCCCTGCCGTCGATCATGTCGATGGCCGGCAGGAGGATCATGCGCGCGCGGCGGCGACCGGGTGGGCCGTCCCCTCGGCGCACAGCCCGACGAAGTTCTCGAGCATCCGCAGGCCATCGGCCGAGGACTTCTCGGGGTGGAACTGGACGCCCAGCACGGAGCCGCGCTCGACGATCGTGGCGAAACGCTGCCCGTACTCGCAGGTCGCGACGATGTCGTCTGCGTTCTCCGGCCACGCGGCCAGCGAATGAACGTGGTAGAAGGGACACCCGCCGTCCGGCAGACCCCTCAGCAGCGGCGAGCGGCGCTCGAACCTGACCTCGTTCCAGCCGATGTGAGGGACCCGCAGGCCGCCGCTGGCCAGCCACCGCACTTCGCCCGGGATCAGCCCCAAGCCCGGCGTGCTCCCGAGCTCCTCGGAGTTCGCGAACAGCAGCTGCATTCCCAGACAGATGCCCAGCAGCGGGCGCGCGGCGGACGCCTGCTCGCGGATCAGCTCGTCCAGCCCGAGATCGTTGAGATTGCGCATCGCGGTCGGGAATGCGCCCACTCCGGGGACGACGAGGCCGTCGGCAGCACGCAACTGGTCGTGGTCGCGCGAGACGATCGCCTGCGCGCCGACGTGCTCCAGCGCTTTCTGCACCGAGCGGCGGTTCCCCATTCCGTAGTCGACGACGGCGATCCGGACCGGGCCGATCATACGAGCGTCCCCTTCGTGCTCGGCACTCCAGGCTCCGTCGGATCGAGGGCAACAGCCATCCGCAGCGCTCGTGCAAACGCCTTGAAGATCGCCTCGACCATGTGGTGGGCGTTGGTCCCGGCCTCGATGACCAGGTGCACCGTGAGCTTCCCGTTGATGGCCAGGGCGCGGAAGAACTCCTCGGTCAGCTCGTGGTCGAAATTGCCGATCGACCCGGGCGGAAGCTCGGCCTCGAACGCGCATAGGCCCCGACCCGAGATATCGATCGCGCAGGCAGCCCGCGACTCATCCATCGGGATAGTGGCCTGCCCGTACCGCGCGATGCCGGCACGGTCGCCGAGCGCCTGGTCGAGCGCCTGGCCGATGCAGATGCCCACGTCCTCGACCGTGTGATGGGCCCCCGTGTGGAGGTCGCCGCTGGCGCTGACGTTCAGGTCGAAATGGCCGTGGCGGGCCACGAGATCGAGCATGTGGTCGAGAAACCCGACTCCGCTTTCACGCTCCCCGTCGCCAATGCCGTCCAGGTTCAGTTTGATCGAGACGCTCGTCTCCGCGGTGGTGCGCTGTATCTCGCCAGTACGGCTCATGGCCGTCCATTGTCGCGAATGCGCGCCTCCATCGATTGCGCGTGCAGCTCGAATCCCTCCGCGCGCGCCACCGGTGCCGCATCCCGCGCCATGCGTCGCGGCATCGGCGATCCGCACCTCGGTGAAGCTGCGGCGGAACTGCGCCGGCCCCAGCGCGGATGCGAACCTGGCCGCCCCGTTCGTCGGCAGGACATGGTTTGACCCGGCGATGTAGTCGCCGAACGCCGTGCCGGCTGCGGCCCCGACGAACACGCATCCCGCGTGGGTGATCTTGGGCGCAAGGGCTTCGGACTGCACCCCCACCAGCTCGAGGTGCTCCGGCGCCAGCGCCTGCGCCAGGGCCAGCGATTGCTCGCCACCGGCCGAGTGGACCAGGCGCGCCACCGCGCCGGTGTCCTGCGCGGGGACCAGCCGGCCGGCCAGCGTCTCCAGCAGGCCGGCCGACGTCGAGATCGCCACCACCAGCGTGCCGTCGCCGTGCTCGGCCTGGGCCAGCAGGTCGAGTGCGATCAGCTCGGGATCGGCTTGGGGATCGGCGATCACCACCAGATCGCTGGGACCGGCGAAGCCGTCGATTCCGACCTGCCCGAACACCTGCCGTTTCGCCTCCTGCACGTATAGGTTTCCCGGCCCGACGATCACGTCCACGGGGGTCACGGACGGCGTCCCGTAGGCCAGCGCGGCGATCGCCTGCGCGCCCCCCATGCGGTACACGGTTGATGCTCCGGCCAGCTGGCACGCGGCGAGCACCACCGGATTGACATCTCCGTCTCGTCCGGGCGGCGTGCACACGACGACTTCGGCCACCCCGGCGACCTGCGCGGTGAGGACTCCCATCACCACCGTGCTGGGGTACGGAGCGCGGCCGCCGGGCACGTACACGGCGGCCCGTCCGACCGGCACGCTGCGCAGGACCACGCGGTGATCGTCGAACTCGACCGTCCGTGACTCGCGATCGGCGGCCTCGCCGACCCGACGCACGTTGTCGATGGCGGTCAGCAGCCCGCGCTCGACCGCCGGATCCAGCGCCTGCGCGGCGTCGCGAAGCTCGTGCTCGTCGACCAGCAGCGGCGCCGGCTCGACGCCGACGGTGTCGAATCGCCTCGTGTAGTCGAGCAGCGCCTCATCGCCGTGGGCGCGCACCTCGGCGACGATCTCGGCCACCACGCTCTGGACCATCTCCGGCGCCGGTACGAGCGCGCGCAGCTCGGCTGCGAGCGCCGCCGGCTCGCCGCTCAGCTCGAGCAGCTCACACCGCATCGACCCGCTCCAGCATCCCGTCGATCGCCGACGCCTTGAGCTTGTGGGCCACGGGATTGGCGATGAGCCTGGCCGTGCACACCGCGATCTCCTCGCGTACGACGAGCCCGTTCTCCCGCAGCGTCGTGCCGGTGGCGGTGAGATCGACGATCCCTTCGACGAGGCCGGTGAGCGGCGCCAGCTCGACCGACCCCTTGACCTCGACGATCTCGGCCTGCCGGCCGGTCTCGAGGAAGAAGCGGGTGGCCAGGCGCGGGTACTTCGTGGCGATCCGCATCACGCCCAGGCGCCTCAGCGCCTCGGCGGCGCGATCCTCGCCGGCCACGCTGGCCAGCACCATCGTGCACCGTCCGTAGCCCAGATCGGCTCAGCTCATAGACCTCGCGTTCTGACTGCTCCATCAGCACGTCCTTGCCGGTTATCCCCAGATCTGCCGCCCCGGCCTCGACGTAGGTCGGTACGTCGGACGGACGCATGGTGATGATCCCGGCCTCCTCGAACAGCAGCTTGCGGTCGTTTTCGCGCACCTCGCGCGTGTCGGCGCCGAGGCGATCCAGCAGGTCGAGCGTGTCGGCCAACAGCGCTCCGCGGGGCACCGCGATCCGCAGGTCATTCATCGCGGAAGCCCTCGTTCCTCGCCGGCCAGGGCGATGTGCAGGCGCTCGACATTGAGCGCGAACCCGACCGCGGGCAGCGGTCGGCCAAACGCGGCCAGCAACTCGTCGTAGCGCCCGCCGCTGCCGATCGGGACCCCGTGCGCCGGATCGTAGACCTGGAACACGGCCCCCGTGTAGTAACCCAGGCTGCGCACCAGACCGAGGTCGAAGATGACCCGATCGGCGACATTCGGCGCCAGCAGCGCGTGCAAGTAACGCATGCCGCTGACCGCGTCCTCGAGCGGCCCGTCAAGGTTCTCCAGCGTGTCCGGGCCACCGCGAAGGTGGGGCACGCGAAGCAGGAGATCGGCGTCCTCGGCGCTCAGGTTCAGGGCTCGCACCTCGCGCTCGACGCCGACGAAATCCCCGCCCACGAGCTCGCTGAGGATCCGTTCATGAAGATCGAGCGGGACGCCGACGGCCTCGAGGAGCCCCGGATACAGGGATGCGTCCCCCACACCCACGCGGTAGTTGTGAAGCCCGGCCGCATCCAGCGCCGAACAGAGGACGGTCAGTGCCTCGGCGGTGCCTGCCGGAGCCGGCGCGCCGATCAGCTCCACGCCCGCCTGCAGAAACTCTCGTGACTGTCCCCGCTGCGGCCGCACACCGCGGTAGGCGTGGGCCAGATAGAAGAACCGCAGCGGAGGCTCGACGTGGGCATAGCGGGTCGCCGCGACTCGCGCGAGCGGGATGGTCATGTCCGAGCGCAGGACGAGCACGTTCCCGTGGTCATCGAACATGCGGTAGGCGGGTTGCGCGCCGGCGTTGCGCGCCTGTTCGACGGTCCGCTCGTACTCGAGCGCTGGCGTGTACACCTCGCCATAACCGGCCTGTTCGAACACACCGCGCATCCGGTCGGTCATCGCGCGCAACTCGCGCATTTCGTCGGGCAGCACATCCCGCGTCCCACTGGGAATCCGGTCGGTCATGGCGATCAGGGCCAGGCTACTTGGCCTCGAACCTTGCCGGCAGGCTCGAGGTCAGGCCGGCACGGGCACGTCGTCGACGCGCGTTACACGCGCACCGAGCGCCCGCAGCCGCTCATCGATCCGCTCGTATCCGCGGTCGATCTGGCCGATGTTGCCGATCTCAGTCATCCCGTCGGCGCACAGGGCCGCGATCAGCATCGCCATCCCGGCACGGATGTCGGGCGACTCGACGCGGCCCCCACGGAGCGGACGCGGCCCGACCACGATCGCGCGGTGGGGGTCGCAGATCGTGATCGCTGCTCCCATCATCACGAGCTTGTCGGTGAAGAACAGGCGGTTCTCGAACATCTTCTCGTGGATGATCACCGAGCCCTCGGCCTGGGTGGCCAGCGCCAGCGCGATGCTGGTCAGATCGGCCGGGAACGCCGGCCACGGGCCGTCCTCCACCTTGGGCATGTAGTCGCCGGCGTCGTTGCGGATCACCAGCCGCTGGTTGCCCGGCACGATCACATCGGAGCCCTGAACGTCGGTCCGCAGACCGAGACGCTCGAACACCAGACGGATCATCCTCAGGTCCTCGGGGCGGGTGTCCTTCACGATCAGCTCGCCACCGGTGACCCCGGCCAGCGCCATGAACGAGCCAATCTCGATGTGATCGGGCGCGATCGTGTGCGTACAGCCGTGCAGGCTGGGCATGCCGTGCACGGTCATCACGTTGGAGCCCATCCCGTCGATCGTCGCGCCCATCGCCACGAGCATGCGCGCGAGGTCCTGGACATGTGGCTCGGAGGCAGCGTTTCTGATCACCGTCGGTCCGCGGGTCAGGGCGGCGGCCATCAGCGCATTCTCGGTGGCCATCACAGACGGTTCGTCCATCAGGAAGTCGCACGGGCTGAGGCCCAGCGGCGGCGCCGTGAGCGTGATGTCGGTGCCCTGCTCCTCGACCACCGCGCCCAGCGCGCGGAACGCGTCGAGGTGCGGATCGAGCCGGCGACGGCCGATCACATCTCCACCCGGCGGTGGCATGTGGGCGTGCCCGAAGCGTGCCAGCAGCGGCCCGGCGAGCAGGAACGAGGCCCGGATCCGCTCGGCCAGACCCGGATGGATTGCCGTTTTGTCCACCGTGCTGGAGTCGAGTCGCACGTCCCCCGGGCCCTGCCAATCGACCGTGGCCCCCAGCTCGCGGAGCACGTTCATCATCGCCTCGACATCGCTGATCCGCGGCACATTGCGCAGGTAGACGACGTCCTCCGTGAGCAGGCAGGCAGCCAGGATTGGCAGCGCGCCATTCTTGTTTCCCGCGGGAGTGATCGTGCCGGACAGCGGCACCCCGCCTTCGATTACGAACTTCTCCATAAGTGGATGCCCCGTCGCTGTCGCAGATGATCGGGGGAGCTTCAGCGTACCGGGTGACGCCGACCGCGGGCGCGTGGCCCGGGCGACCCGGATCGGGCCCGGCTCCGAGGACGCCGGCTCAGCGGCCGAAGCGGACGGGTTGGACTCGGGGGCGTGGCTGGCTCCCGAGCGCTTAGCTAGGGTAGGGGCCATGCAGGTGGAGATTTCGCGCCAGGAGGCCTGGGACCTTCTTTGCCAGTGGACGCAGTCCGATTCGTTGCGCCGCCACATGCTTGCCGTCGAGGCGGCCATGCGCGCCTACGCCCCTCGTTTCGACGGCGACGTCGAGCTGTGGGGCCTGACCGGGCTGCTTCACGACCTCGATTACGAGCGCTATCCGAACCTCGAGGACGGTCACCCGCGCTACGCGCTCCGCGAGCTGGAGGCACGTGGCTATCCACCCGAGTTGATCCGGGCAGTGGCCTCTCACGCCGACTTCCTGGGCGTCCCTCGTGAGACCCCGATGGAGAAGACGCTGTACGCCGTCGACGAGCTGTCCGGCTTCATTCTCGCCGTGGCCTACGTCCGGCCCGAGGGCCTGATCGGCATGACGCCCAAGTCGGTCAAGAAGAAGCTCAAGCAACCGTCGTTCGCCGCCGCGGTCGGGCGCGATGAGCTGCGCGAGGGCGCCGAGGCGCTCGGAGTCGACTTCGACGAGCACCTGCAGATCGTCATCGCCGCCCTGGCCGAGCATCAAGACGAGCTGGTGGCGGGCGCGGCCACCTCGGGCCAGACGAGCGACGCAGCCTAGCCACGGCGATTCGCGTGGGGTAGGCTCGCCACTCGTTGGAGGGCACTATCAACCCCGGGGCTTTCGGAGGGTTCATGTCAGCCAGAGAACGAAGCACTCGTCCGCAGCTTCTTCGAGGACTTCTGCAACGGTCGGCGCAGCGAGGTGGCCGACGAGATCATCGCGCCCGACTACGTCTCCCACGGGCCGCAGGCGCCTCCCGCCGAGGGTCCCGACGGCGTCAAGGCTCGCGTTGGCCTCTATCAGGACTCGGTCGACGGCCACTGGGACGTGGTCGAGATGTTCTCCAGCGGCGACCGTGTCGTCGCCCGCTGGACGGGCCGGGAACCACCGCGGCGAGCTGATGGGCCTGGCCCCCACCGGCAAGCCGATCGACGTCGACGCGATCTCGATCTTCCGCATCGCTGACGGCAAGATCGCCGAGGAGTGGACGGTGTGGGACGCGCTCGGCTTGCTCCAGCAGGTCGGGGCGGCGCCGGCGCCGGCGTAGGCCGCCCAGCGTGGGCCCCCGGCCGGCGGGCCGAGAGGGCTCGTCCGGGGTAATCCACGGTTGCCCGCTACCTTCTGATACGTGCGGGCTCGTTTGTTGATCGCGGCAGCGGCTCTCGCGCTGCTGTCGTCAGCCCCCGCTGCCTCGGGGGCCGTTTCGCCGTGGCCGCAGATGCGCCACGATCTGCGCAACTCGGCGCGGAGCACGATCGTCGCGCGCTACGACGGTGACCGCCCGTGGACGTTCAGGACCGGGCGCGGGATCTTCTCCACGCCGGTGATCGGGGGCGATGGGACCATCTACGTCGGCTCCGCCGACCATTACTTCTATGCGATCGCCCCGAACGGCCGGCTGCGCTGGCGCCTGCGGACGGGCGGCATCATCGACGCCGCGGCGGCGATCTCGACCCGCGACCACAGCTCTGGCACGCAGCCGTTGACCTTCGGATCCGGAGACGATCACCTCTACCATGTGACCACACCACTCCATGGGCGGCCGCGCATCCTGTGGCGCTTTCGCGCCAGCAAGCCGCCGGTGGTCGGTCAGCAGGTCGACTGGTGGGAGGGGAATGTCGCCGTCGGCCCAAACGACGACATCTATGCCGGAAACACCGGCGGCACCGCCTACGCGCTGCGGCGCAATGGCCATCTCCAGTGGACCTTCACCGGCGGTCAGTCGATCTGGACCACCCCGGCGTTCGCGGCGGACGGGTCGAGCTACTGGGGCTCGCTCGACTTTCACGTCTACCGCCTCGACCGCAGCGGGCGCAAGGTGTGGGGCACGTTCACCCCCGGGTACGTGGTCTCCTCGCCGGCCATCGGCTCTGACGGCATCGTGTACGTCGGCTCGTTTGACTCCAAGCTGTACGCGCTCGACCCCGCCACGGGCACGCCGCGCTGGACGTTCGCCACCAGCGATCACATCTACGCCTCGCCGGCTCTGGGGAGTGACAGTCGCGGTCACACCAACGCGATCTATTTTGCCTCGGCCAACGGCTCCGTCTACAAGGTCTCGACATCGGGGCGACTGATCTGGCGCTACGACACCGGTGATCCTGTCCGCTCCTCGCCGGTCATCGGCCCGGCCCCTGCGCCCGAGCACCACGACATCGTCTATGTCGGCTCCTCCAACGGCAAGCTCTACGCGCTCGACGCCAACACCGGCCGTCGGCGCTAGTCGTACGACACCACCCCTGAGGCGCCTGCGCTCCGCGACCGCAACGACCTCAATGCCTCACCCGCCCTGGGCCGGAGGGGTGTGGCGATCGCCGGCGAGGACGGCTATGTCGATTACGTCCCCTACGACTACTGCCTGCACCACCGCGACCCGCGCTGCTCGACCAACCCCGCCCAGGAGTTCGGCACCGACCTCGACCGTGTCTTCCCGGTGACCTCCGGCGGCACCACCATGCCCGTGAAGGCGGTGACCGGGGTCTCACCGGCCACCGTGCTCAACCTCCGTCTGATCGTGCGACATCACGGCCGCACGATCAACGCCTCGATCCTCGATCCGAGCCACGTCGTTTCGGTCTTCCCGCGCTTCCCGTTCACCGCTCAGGAGTCCGGCGACGGGCACTTCCTCTACATCGCCCCGCGCGGCCTTCTTCGCCCCAACACCACGTACCGGCTGCGGATCAGGGGCCGCTACACCGACAACGGCGTGAAGATGGGCAACTTCAACCCCGCCGGTGCCCCGGCCGGCAGCTTCGACCAGACGATCACGGTCAGGACATCCTCGGCCGGCGGCCCGATGCCGTTGAAGCGAGGCAAGAACCGGGTCAGCGCCGTCACAGTGACGCGGCTGGCCGTGCCGATGCCCGCCTTCCTGCCGTCCGTCAACCAGATCGGCTTTGACAGCTACGACTGGATCGCTTCAACGATCGCCCGTACGCGTTCCCACGTGCTCATGTGGGTCACGGGAGCCGTGCGTGACTCCCACGGCGTCGAGCGCGTCGACCCGGCCAGCCAGTTCAGCTTCCCGCTCCAGGGCTCGTATCACGGTGGATCGGTGAGCCTGTCGAGCCCCAGCGTCCCGCTCGAGTTCAGCTTCGGCCAGGTGCCCCTGCGTCGTTTCGACATGCGCGGCACGCTCGGTGCGAGCCTGAGCTTCCGCCCCGGCGCCGCGCTGTACGCCGAGACAGTCTGCGCGGACGTGCCGATCTACGGGCCGGAACTGACCTTCACGGGGATCTGCAACCCGAGCGGCGTGCTCGCGGCGAGCGGGACATTCCTCTCGGGCGCCTATCACGGCTCGGCTGCCATCCGCCCGCGGGGGGTTCGCCTCACCTCGTTGTGTCTGGAGCGACCGGCGCGCGGCAGCGCCGGCAGCGTCACCGCGCGGCTGGCGGGTCCGAGGCTTCCGGATGCCAAGCACCACGTTGTCAGGCTGCTGCTCACCGACGCCGGCACCGGTGTTCCGGTGACGGTCGATTACCACGGGCAGACCACGACCTCCGTGAACGGCGGCGGCCGGATCAGCGCCGTGCACGTCTCACTGCCCGCCGGCACAAGACTGCCCGACCGGGTGCGCTGCTACGTGATCGTCGACGCTTTTCCGCTCACCTCTCGCGTGCTCTGAGCCGGGCCTCCGCCGCTGGGGGGTCGCGGTTGCCGTTGCCGGGGGCCGGGCTCGCGTATCGTGGCGTCCGTGGCGGAAGCGATCGCGATCGTCGTCCTCGAGGGGGACGAGACAGGCCAGGAGCTCCTCGAGCAGTCGCTGCGCGTCCTCGACCCGTCGCTGTTGGGGCTCGATCTCGAGCTGCAGCGGTTCGACCTCTCACTCGAGCGCCGCCGAGCCACCTCGAACGCTGTCGTTTCGGAGGCGGCCACCGCGATGCGCGTGGCCGGTCTGGGGCTCAAAGCAGCCACGATCACGCCCGGGGGTGCCGGCGACGTCGGCTCTCCCAACCGCATCCTGCGCGAACAGGTCGATGGCAAGGTGATCGTCCGCACCGGCCGCCGACTACCCGGCGTCGCGACGATCGCCGGCGTCCACTATCCGATCTCAATCGTGCGCATGGCGGTCGAAGATGCCTACGGCGCTGCCGAGCGACGCGAGGGCGAGGAGGGCTCGCCGTCGGAGATCGCCTACCGGACCGAGCACGTCACGCGCTCGACCTGCCGCGCGGTGGCCGAGTACGCCTTCCGGACGGCCGACATGATGGGTGCGCGCGTCTACGGTGGCCCCAAGTGGACCGTGTCGCCGGTGTATGAGGGCATGCTCAAGGAGGAGCTCGACGCCGCCGCAGCCCGCCACCCCGACGTCCCGTACCAGCCCGTCCTGATCGACGCCACCTACGCGGGGCTGCTGTCGGGCGCCACCGACGTGCCCCTGGTGATTCCGGCGCTGAACCGCGACGGCGACTGCCTGTCAGACCTCGTGCTGCCGATGTTCGGCTCGATCGCCGGCGCCGAGTCGGTGCTGCTGGCGTTCGACGACAGCTACGACATCACGGTGGCGATGGCCGAGGCACCCCACGGGACCGCCCCGGCCCTCCAGGGCAAGGACCTCGCCAACCCGCTGGCCATGATTCTGGCCTGCGGAGCGGTGCTGCGTCACGCCGCCGGCCGCGCCGGCCGCTCCGGCGACGGCAGCGGCGACGGTGAGGTCCGGGCCAGTCTCGAGCGCGCCTCCCGCGCCATCTACGAGGGGGCGCTCGAGACGGTGGCCTCGGGCGTCAAGACCCCCGATCTCGGCGGCCATTGCGGCACCACGGAGTTCACCGACAGCGTGATCGAGCGGGTGCGCACCAAGCTGGACGTGTGGTCGTCCCTGGGGGCCGGGACGTAGCTCCAGCGAGTCTTGCAAGACCGCGCCCATCGCCCTCTCTTCCGTCCGACCCCGACCCTATTCTTTCGAACATATGTTCCAGTCTTCAAGCAAGCGTCTGCGCGCCTGGCTGAGGTGGACCGAGGACATTCTCGGGGACCCGCTCGAGGACGCGCGACCGCATCCCCACCGGCGCGAGCTGCGATGGGATCGCGAGCGCCGGCGCGGGTCGGTTCCGCCCCGCCCCGCTCACTGCATCTCTCCGGTCCGCCCCGCAAAAAACCTCACACGCCGCGATCCCGCAGTTCGCTGACGCGGGCGCGTCAGACGAACACCGAGAGCGCGTGAAACAGGCTGATCGCGCCGCTCGGCTCCCCGGTCGTCTTGTCCGATCCCGCGGCCACCAAGCCGAAGAGCACGGCCAGGAAAGTCCCGATGCCCAGGATCAGGCAGACCAGCAACAGGACGAGCACTTGCGGGTTCTCGCGAAAGAAGGCGACCAGCGGTTTCATTCTCGCCAGATCGTGCCACGGCGCGGGGACTCGTGTGTTCGGTCTTTCGCGAGGTACCTGCCTGCCGTCTGGCGGGGGCGCCTGCCTTTGGGTCTGACCACGGGAGCCGGGGTCGCGTCGGGCGGCCCAGGATCTGCAGACCTGGCAGCATGGCCGTGGTGAATGCTCAACCAAATCCCTCTTCTTCCCCCGGCTCCGCGCAGTCCCAGGGCGAGGCGATCACTCCCGAAGGCCTCGAGGCCCTCAAGTCCGAGCTGTTCGAGCTCGAGACCGTAGCCCGTCGAGAGCTCGCTCAGCGCATTCTCGTCGCCCGCGGCCACGGCGATCTCAAGGAGAATGCCGAGTACCACGCGGCCAAGGAGGACCAGGCCCACCTCGAGACGCGCATCAAGCGGCTGCGCCAGCGCCTGCGCAACGCCGTCGTCACCGAGACCGCGCTCGACAGCGGCAAGTTCTCGTTCGGCCGCACCGCCGACGTGCGCGACGAGGCCACCGGGGACGTTCAGACGTGGATGATCGTCGGCCCCACCGAGGCCGATCGGACCGCCGGCAAGCTCTCGGCCGAGTCGCCGGTCGCCAAGGCTCTTCTGGATCACGCGCCCGGGGACGTCGTCGAGGTGCCCACGCCGCGCGGGACGCGGCGGCTGCGGATCGAGCGCCTGCGGTAGCTCTGCCCAGCTGCCCGCAGCAGGCCCGGTCCCGCGGTAACCCCCGCCCGCGCCAGCCCTTTACCCGCCGCTCGCAGGAGCCCAGTCCCGCGGCAGCCCTTACCAGCCCCCCGGAGGAGCCCAGTCCCGCGGCAACCCCCGCCCGCGGCAGCCCTTTACCCGCCGCTCGCAGGAGCCCTTAACGAGTCGACCCCGCCTGCGTCACACGCAAACGGGGTCTAGTAA
>CAVTTU010000014.1:0-159945 GCA_963737535.1 uncultured Solirubrobacterales bacterium | reverse complement strand
GGTCTCGAGCGCGCGCAGCTCGGCCTCGAGCGCCGCCAGGCCCTCGGTCGAGATCTGGTGGGGCGGACTCGCTGGCCATGGCTTAGCGGTTGTGGTTGACGAGCTCGACGTTGTGGCCGTCCGGGTCCAGCACGAACGCGCCGTAATAGCCCGGGTGGTAGACGGCGCGCTCGCCGGGGGCGCCGTGGTCCTCGTAGCCCGCGGCGAGCGCGGCGGCGTGGAAGGCCCGCACCGTGGCGTCCGCGTCCGCGGGGAACGCGAGGTGGACGTGCTCCGTAAGCGGGCGCTCGTCGCGCACGAGCGAGAAGCAGAAGTCGGGGCCGCAGAACTGCGCGCGATCCGGCGCGTCGTGCGCCAGGCGCAGCCCGGCGTGCGGCGCGACGACCGTCGTGTAGAAGCGGCGCGACGCCTGCGGGTCGCGGACGCGGAGCCATAGGTGGTCGATGCGGCCGTCGGGCACGGGGCGCTCGTGGGCGGCGTGGACCGCCTCGACACTGTTGCCGTCCGGGTCCAGCAGGAAGCCGCCGTAGTAGTCGGGGCCGTAGACCGGGCGCGGCCCGGGCGCGCCGCCGTCCGGGTGACCGGCGTCGATCCCCGCCTGCCAGAAGGCGTCGACGGCCGCGCGGTCCGGCGCGCGGAAGCCGACGTGCAGGCCGCGGGTCACAGGGTGCTCGCGGTCCGTCGGGCCGATCGCCCAGTCCTCCCACTCGACCAGCTCGGTGTCCGCGTGGCTAGGCTCGACGCCGAGCACGGAGAGCACGGTGCGGTAGAAGCGCTCGGACACGGCGAGGTCGGACACGGCGATTCCCACGTGGTCGAACATCGCCCCGAGGCTACCGTTGCGGGGCATGCTCGAGCTGCCGAGTGGGGCGACCGCCGGGGCTGCGGCCAACCGGACGGGACGACGACGGCGGGCAACCGCGCGAGCGCAACGGTAGACGGCGAATCGCTGAGGCCGCGGCTCGCAGCGCTGTCGCTCGTCATCGAGGCCGTGCGGACGGACCCCGACGGGCGCGCTTCTACCAACAGCCCGCTGCCGCCACGCCCTGAGGCCACCGGCTTTCGCTGGGCGGCGTAGACGCGCACCACCACGCACCGGAGCGCGTGGGCTCACGCATGGCGGGGCACCCGACATACAAGCGGCGGGCACGGTCGCGTCCGTGGGACGAGTGTCGCCGCGTTCCAAGCGCAGCAGCCTCAAAGTCATGGCCGCTTCAGGCGGTGCCCGGCGGAGCACGCCCAGTCGTCCGACACCTGCTCTGCGTTCGTCAGGAGCATCTCGGTCGCGACGCGGCAAGCGCCGAGTCGCCGGCCGCGTCGCTGGCGACGACCAGGGCCGCGCTCCCGGTCGCCCTGCGGCCTGCGTTCCTGCAGGCGCAGGTCCCGACCGACGCGGGCGCCCCGTGGCCTGATGTCCGAGGGGGCGGCCCGCGACGGAAGCGTTGGTGCTGCTTCGCTGAGAAGGGGCAGCCTGAACGGACTGCCCTGTTGGCGACAAGGCAGGAGCTTGAGAACTGGTTGCGTCATCGAGCTCGTGCTCCCCGTCCGGTCGGCACCAAGTGTCATTGTCGGCCATTCGTGGACCATGCGGCACAGCGTTCGGTCGTGGGTGACGAGAACGATCGCGGCTGGCGTGCTGAGGAGGGCTTCGCACAGTTCGTCGACGAGCGTGACCGAGAGGTGGTTGGTCGGTTCGTCGAGCAGCAGCACCGATGGCCGGCTCAGCAGGACGCGGGCGAGCGCGACTCGTCGGCGCTGCCCGACCGAGAGCTGGCCGAACGGGCGTCCGAGGTCGGCGTCGAGCAGGAGTCCGGTCGCACGGATCTGATCGAGATCCCACGCGCCGAGCACGTCGGCGGGCGTGCGGTTGGGATTCCAGTCGTCCTCTTGGGCGAGGAGCTCGACCTGGGCACCAGGCGCGACGGTGAGTGTGCCGCTGTCGGGTGCGAGTTGGCTCGCCAGCACGCTGAGCAGCGTCGACTTCCCGGCTCCGTTCGCGCCGCGCAACAGCAGGCGGCCGCGGGCCCCGAGCCGGATGGGCGAGTCGGACGGCTGGGTCACGCGACCGCGTACGGCGATTCCGGCGGCCTCGAGCAGGATCGCGTCGCCCGTGTCCGCTGCATCGGGCGCGGTGAACGTGAGCGGATCCGGCGGCGCGGGGCCGCGCTCGCTCCGGAGATCGTCAATGCGGCGCTGGAGCAGTCGAACCGAACTCGCCGCTCGGCTCTCGCGTCCATGCTTGGCCGCGCCCTTGCCCGGCTGCCAGTGGCCCGGAGCTGCGGCGCGAGCGGCGATCAACCGCTTGGAGACGCTCGTGCTCGGCGTCGAGACTCGCGGCATACCGTCGGCGCCACTCGCGCAGCGCCCCGGCGCGCGCCTCGCGGTACGCGGGAAAGCTTCCGCCGAACAGGGTGCCGCCGGAGCCGAGTGTTGGGTCGAGGTCGAAGATCGCCGTCGCGACCGCGTCCAGTAGCCACCGATCGTGCGTCACGAACACCGCGATCCCCGGGAACTCGACCAGCCACTGGACAAGCCGGTCCAGCGAGCTGTCGTCGAGGTGGTTGCTCGGTTCATCGAGCAGCACGGTGCCGGCCGGGTCAGCTAGTGCGCAGCCGAGCCGCAGGCGGTAGCGCTGGCCGACCGAGAGGCTGGCAAGCGTCCGTTCGGGGCGGAAATGCGCATCGAATGCGTTGAGCGCTACCTCGAGTCGCCGCTCGGCGTCCCACGCGGCAAGCCGCTCGGCGTGGGCGAGCGCTGCTGCGTAGCGCTCGGCGGCGCCATCTGCGCCCGCGGCGAGGCCAGACGCGGCGTCCTGGAGGGCGGCCAGCGCGTTGCGCGGCGATCGCAGAGCGTCTGCACGCACCGAAGCGACCGTCGTCCCGTCTGGCGCGTCCATCTCCTGCTCGATGAGGGAGCGACTCTCGGTCGTGCACCTCACCTCGCCGGCGTCGGGCACGAGCGCGCCCGCGAGCAGCCGCAGCAGTGTGCTCTTTCCGACGCCGTTGTCGCCGATCACAGCGAGGCGCTGCCCGGCCGTGACGGTGAGCGAGACGCCGTCGAGAACGGGGCCGTCGCCGAATCCCTTGCGCAGATCGCGCGCACGGAGATGCGGCCCCGGGCGTGAATCGGACGGCGCCAAGGCGCCAACCATCTGTGAACGCATGACGTTCCTTCCTGACGTGGTGGCGTCACGGCCCGTGGCCGCGACGAGCGGACCTAGCTCGAGAGGTCCGGCGTTACAGGAAGCTGTGCGGGATGCACGTCATACAACGTCGAAGTTACCATCTGCGCGCTGCGGCGTAAACATTGCGCTCGGCAACCCTGCCGGTCCAGACGGGCACAGAGCGAGTCGACGGACGTCTCAGGCGCACTCAGCGCAGGCGAGCGCCGCGCCGTCGCGCTGCTGCTCTCACGAGGATCCGTCACTCTCGCCCGCTGTCACGTGGGACCGGAACTGCGGCGCCGAGCGTTGGGCGGGGCTCTTCGGCTAACCCGGGCGATCAATCTGATCGCGCTTGCTCTGGTAGGGTGAAACGCCGTTGTCAGCGGTGCGCCCAGCTGAAGCGTCGCCCGCGCGGGACGGAACGGGGTCAAATGAGGCGGGCAGTTGTTGTGGTGGCGACGATCGCAGTGATCGGTTGCGGGTCGGCTGAGGGGAGGGCGTTTCGCTCGCCGGTGCGTCAAGCGACGATTCCGCTCAGGCTCGTGCAGAGCGTGAACGGCATGTTCTTGGTTGCTCGGGTTGCCGTCGGCGGCGGGAAGCCGGTCCCCGTGATCGTCGACACGGGCTCCGGCCAGCTCATGATCATGCGGAAGGCCGTTGGTCGGCGGGCGAAGATCTCGCCGAGGCTTCGCGTCTTGGGGGGTTTCGGTGTTTCGGGCAAAGTCACCGGAAGCACAGCTACTGGGTCGTTCACGATCCACGGGGTGCCGAGCGCGACGACGGCGAAGCCGACTTCGTTCGGGGCGGTCAAGTCGTTTGGCGGCACCGCGGTGCTGCTGAGCTCGACGGGAACGCAGGGGATCATGGGTATCGGCCAACTCCCACCGAACACGAAGGCGGGGTTCTCACCGCTGCTGTCGCTGCCTTCGCCGCTCTGGAAGGGGTACACGATCGCGTTGCACGGCCCGGGCGCACCGAAGCTGATTCTCGGCACACCGAACAGGACGGCATCGAGCGTGTCTGTGGCCCTGCTCGGTCCGCGGGTCCGGGTGGGTCCGTTCGGCGGGCCGCACACGCCAAGGAGATATCCGAGCGGCGCTCCCGCCTACCAGGGCCTGTTCAAGCTCTGCTGGAACATCGCCGGGCAGAAGGCTTGCGGACCAACCGTGGCCGACACCGGCAACACGTTCGGGTTCGTCGGCAGCGGCCTGCTCCCCAACGTGCCGAATACGAGCGGGTTCGTGGCGCCTGGCCTGCAGATCTCGATCTCCACGCCGCCGCCGAGCAGCCGGGTCGTGCGCGCCTATCTCACCGATGCCCACGTGGCCGACCGGCTCCCGCTGCTACCTGACGATGGCGCCGTTTCGACGGATGTTCTCGACCGGGATCGGGCTGTACTACGCAAACACCGTGGGGTACGACCTGGCCAAAGGACAGGCCGTCATCACGCCCGTTCCCTAAGGCTGGACTGCAGCCTCTCGGCGTTGCGGCCCACGTGCAGCGTTCCCCGTCGGACGGCCTCCGGCGATCACCACCGCATGCTCGGTCATAGCCGCCCCCCATCGGATACGTCGACAACAACACACGGCATTTCGCAGCTCCATTTCTGTGGTTCTGGGGGTCACGCGCTCCCGATCGCGACGCCGATCGCCAGCACGATCGCTCCGCCGAGCGTGACCACGACAAGGGAGGAGCGCAAGCTGACTTGCAGGAAACGGTGTCGCAGGCAGGCAATGGCGAACAGTTCGATCGCGACTACGATGCCCGCGATGATCAGTGCGCGGTTGACGTCCCCGATGAGGAACGGGAGCGAGTGAAACACCCCGCCGAGGGTCGTGGCGACACCGGTGATCGCTCCGCGGATGAGGCCTGAGCCTCGACCGGTCTGCTCGCCGGTGTCCGAGAGCGCTTCGGAGAATCCCATGCTGACCCCGGCGCCGAGCGCGGTGGCCAATCCGACGAGCAGCGCGGTCCGCGAGCTGCTCGATACGGCAGCGGCGAAGATCGGCGCGAGCGTCGAGACGGTGCCATCGATCATGCCGACGAGGGAGGGCTGCACGATCTGGAGCACGAACTCCTGCTCCTCGTCACGGCTGAAGCGCCTGATGATCCGGCGCACCCTGGGTCCGCATTGGGCACGCAGAGCGGCGGCTGCGGACGCCGCTGAGGCGCTCATCGTGACCGCCCTTCGATCGCGTCGAGATCCTCGTCGCTGAGCTCGAGACCGGTGGCTGTGAGGATCGGGTCGACCTGGTCGGGGCGGCGGAAACCGCTGCTCGGGTGGTAGCGACCCGGCTCGGCGCGGGCGATGACCGCCCGGCGGTTCCAGGCGTTGATCACGGCGATAGCGAACCGCTTCATCACGCCGCCTCCAACTCGCCGAACTCGACCTGCTCGCGTTCCCGAACCGTGACCACCTCGGCCGGCCGCCCCCGCGGACGCAGCCACAGGAGCGCCACCAGTGCGCCCACGCCGATCGCGCCGGCGCCGATCGCCCAGCCGAGGTGAAAGCCGCCGGTGAGCGCGTGAAGGTGGTCCTGTCCCAGACCGGCGAGCACCTTCGTGCGCTCGGCCGCCACCGTGCTCAGCGCCGCGGTCCCGATCGCGGCCGAGATCTGTTGCGAGGAGTTGAGGATTCCGGAGGCCAGACCGGCGTCGGCGATCGGCACGTCGGCCATCGCGATCGTGGTCAGCGGGAGGAACGCCAAACCCGCGCCGAGGCCGAGCAGCGCGAACGGCAGCACGATCGTGGGGAAGTAACTCGTGTGCGTCGGCAGTCGCGACAGCAGCACCAGGGCGGCGGCGAGCGCGGCCAGGCCGGCGAGCGCCACCCGTGTCGCCCCGAACCGGCTCATCAGCCGGGTGGTGACCCCGACCGAGAGCAGGCCGATGATCAGTGTTAGCGGCAGGAACGCGAGGCCGGTCTGCAGCGCCCCGTAGCCGTGCACGTGCTGGAGGTAGAGCACGCCGAGCAGGAAGGTCGAGTACATGCCCGTGACCACGAAGCCGCGTACGATGCTTGATCCGGCCAGGCCGGGGACGCGCAGGATCCGCAGCGGGAACATCGGGTTAGAGAGCCGCGACTCGACCGCGGCGAACGCTGCCAACAGCGCCACCGCCGCGGCGCCAAACCCGAGCGTGTGCGCCGACAGCCAGCCGTAGTCGGTGGCCTTCACGGTTGCGTAGACGCCGAGCATCAGCGCGAGCGTGACTAGCACCGCGCCGACCACGTCGACGCCGTGCCCGACCCCGAGGCGCTCGGTCTCGTTGATCAGGACCGATCCGAGCGCGAAGGTCACGATCCCGATCGGCACGTTGATGAAGAAGATCCAGTGCCAGTCGACCGACTGCGTGAGCATGCCGCCGGCGAGCAGGCCGAGCGAGCCGCCGCTGGCGAGAATGAACGTGTATACGCTCATCGCGATTGCCCGCTCCGACGGCCGCGGAAACTCAGTGACCAGCAGGGCCAGCACCGCCGCCGAGGTCACCGCGCCGCCCAGTCCCTGGACGAACCGGGCCACGATCAGCACGAGCTGATCGCCCGCCAGGGCGCACGCCACCGAGGCCAGCGTGAACATCACTAGGCCGGCGAGGAACATCCGCTTGCGCCCGAGCAGGTCTCCCAGACGTCCGGCCAGCAGGAGGAAGCTGCCGAACGCGATCATGTACGCGTCCAGGACCCACGCCAGGTTGGCCTGCGAGAAGCCGAGGTCGCGCTGCATCGAGGGCAACGCGACGTTCACGATCGTCCCGTCCAGCACCATCATCAGCTGCCCCATGCACACGACCGCGAGGGCCACCCACCGTCGACCTTCTCCATTGATCAGGTTCTTCATCGTGATCACGCCTTCTTCCGCGTTTCGATACTTCCATTACTGTGAATAGGTTTGTTATCTCCGATAGCGCTGTTATCCTAGCACGAGATGGCTGAGCGTCAAGTAACCGGGCGGCCGCGGCGCGGCGAGCGGCGTCTGATCACCCGCGCGCAGTTGCTAGATGCCGCAGAGCGCGTGTTCGCCCGCGACGGCCTGCGCGGCGCCTCGGTCGACACGATCGCGTTGGAGGCCGGCTACTCGACCGGCGCCGTCTACTCGAACTTCAAGGGCAAGGAGGACCTATTCCTCACCCTGCTGGAGGAACGCATCGACCCACGGTTGGCGAACGTCTACGAGGCGATGGAGGCCGAGCTCGCGGCTGGCGCTCCGCCGCTCGAGGCGGCCCGCCGGTTCGTGTCCACGCTCCGAGGCGAACGCGACTCGTTTCTCCTGCTGATCGACTTCTGGGGCCAGGCCGTTCGCGACCCCGCGGCTGCTGAGCGATTCGCCCAGCGCCACGCGCGGCTCCGAGCCACCGTCGGGCGCCTCCTCGACGCCGCCATCCCCGAACGCGAAGCTGGCCTCGGGCTCCCCACCGACCAGCTCGCCACCACCCTAATCGCGCTCGCCAACGGCTTCGCGATCGAACTCCTCGCCGACCCCGACGCCGTTCCCGACGACCTCGTCGGCCACGCCATCAGCGCCCTCGTGCAAGGCTCCCGCGCCCCTCGATGACCTGCCCGGCTGCGCCGCGTCAAGCGCGACGCCAGCACGATCTTGGAGTGCCGCGCGACCGACGACTTTCCCAACATCGAGCCGCCGCTCCAGAACGATCACCTGCATGGCCATCGCAAAACGAATCCAGTGCGCGGCGTGGCCGGTTTGGCAAGCAATCGGACGCCGAGGTCCTATGAACCTGCCGCCGCTCGCGGATCGGACGAATGAAGCAGTCGACACCGGTGAGGGCTGGCCCGTGCAATGTCGCCTTGGCAGTCATTGCGGGCGCGATGCTCCGGGCGCAGGGCAACATCGCTCCGGCTGCGCCGCGCTCGGCTGCGGTCGGTCACCTCCGGCCGTTTCGAGGTGATCTGCTGCCGAGTGCTGCGGACTCGGTACTGATCGCGCTCGGCGCGCCGAGCGGGTCGGCGGATGATGAGACGAGCGAGCACCTTGCGGCCGAGCGGCAGCTGATCAGCGACGCGGTCGGCCTTGGGCTGCCGGTTCTCGGTGTCTGCTTCGGCGCGCAGCTGCTCGCGGTCGCGTTGGGCGGCCGCGTGGTCAAGGATGGCGTGCTCGAAGTCGGCATGGGCGGTGCGACGCTCACTGCCGCTGGGCGCGCGGATCCCGTCCTCGGTTCCGACACCGAGGCGCTCGAGGTCCTGCACTGGCATCGCCATAGCTACACGTTGCCGCCAGGCGCGGTGCGACTGGCCACCAGCCACCGATGCGCCGAGCAGGCGTTTCGGGTCGCCGACAACGTCTACGGACTCCAGTTTCACGTCGAGATCAACAGCGAACTGGCGGGACGCATTGCCGATGAGATGCCTCACGGCGCGCTGGAGCCGGCCGCCGTTGCTCGCGCTAGCGCGTGGGGGGACACGGTGCTCGATCGCTTCCTGGCGCTGCAGTAAGGGCTGTCAGGCGGGCGCTCCCACTCCGTCGACGCGGATGGCTGTTTCTTGCCGCGATCGCTGCAAGCACCCCGGCTGGCACGGTCCCCCTATCCGCGGCTTCTTGGAGAACAGCTCCGAGCTGTTCGGGGTCCTCGCGGAGATCGAAGCGCTCGGCCTCGAGTTGCTCGAGCTCCGCCAGATCCCGACGGGACCGAAATCACCGTGATGCGGTGATGACGTCTCACCCGAACCTTGGTAATTCTTCGTCGGGTGGTTGGACGCCAAGGACACGTGGCCCGAGCCGATGGCCGGGCGAAGCTATATCTGGAGGCGGCATATGTCCGAGCCTGTTGACCCTCGTCACCTCCTGCTGATCGGGGCCGGACCCGGCGTCGGCGCCAGCGTCGTTCGGCGCTTCGGCCGCGAAGGCTTCCGCAGCACACTGATCTCCCGCGGCGAAACGCTCGAGCAACTCGCCCCTGAGCTGCGTAGCGACGGGCTTGAGATCGAGGCGGTGGGCGCAGACATCGAAGATCTGGACGGCTACCGTGCGACGCTCGAGCGGATCTTCCGCGCCCCGGACGCCCCCGGCGTCGCCGTATACAACGCTGCCCTGCCGGATCCTGGCGAGATCCTCGACACAACGGTCGAACGGCTGCGGATCGCACATGACGTCGATGTCCTCGGCGCCGTCGTCGCGGCACAGGTCGCCGCACCCGTCCTGCGGACCGCCGGCACCGGCACACTGCTCTTCACCAGCGGCGGCTTCGCCGACCATCCGGTGCCCGCACTGGCGAGCCTGTCTATGGGGAAGGCCGCCCTGCGCTCGGCGGCGACCCTGATCGCCGCCGGTGTCCGGGAGGACGGCATCCATGCCGCAACCATCACGATCGCCGGCTCGGTCGTGCGTGGGACGCCGTTCGATCCGGACAACATCGCGGAACTCTTCTGGACCGCCCACACCGACCCAACCGACGCCTGGCAGACCGAGTATCGATTCACAGGCACGTAACGGGTCCACCGCACCGAGACACGACGGACCGTGATCCTGCTGCGAGGCATGTCGCTCCTTCGGTTGAGGAGCATCGACAGTCGCAGCAATGCGCGCTTATCGAATCACGCGACGCGTAGTCCTTAAGCGAAAACCTCGTAGTCGCGGGGGTGTTGACAGGGGTAGGGCCGGCGTTCTGGTAGTTGGGACAGCTATCCAGACTCTTGACGCTCTTGGGATGATAGGGCCAGCAAGGACCCTTTATGTTCTGATGCCGTCAGCGTTCGACGCGCTCGGAGAAGACGTCGTCACCTACCTAGTCAGGAGTCTGGTCTACATCTAGATCTGGCCCATGTTGTGTGACTGACTGTGGGTCTGCCAAATCCGCAACCGTGAAATGGAATCTGAGGGCGGAGAGCATGCCGGCGGAGAGGTTCGACGTGGTAGTTGTCGGCGGTGGCATTTCGGGCATGGCGGCAGCGCGCCGCTTGGTGGGGGATGGTCTGGAGAGGGTTGGTGTGATTGATGCTCGGGAGGAACCTGGCGGGAGGTGTTTGGTGCGTCCCGTGGCTGGCCATCTCCTGGACTGTGGCGGTGCGTGGACCGGGCCCACGCAACACCACATCAGAGAGTTGGCGTCGGCATGCGGGATCGAGACGTACAGCACGCGTGTTGAGGGAGCCAAGCGCGTGCGGCTCGTCGATGGCGGGGCTGAGTACTACGACGTTGATGAGCCGCACTTGCCGAGCGCAGCACAGGCGGAGGTCGATCGAGCAATGGACGAGTTCGATCGGCTGTGCAAGGGGGTGCCCGGGGCTCGGCCGTGGGACGCCGCGAACGCCTCGGAGCTGGATTTGATGACGGTCGAGAGCTGGATTCGCGACCAGAGCAGCGATGGCGCCGTTCAGATCGAGCTGGCGCGGCTCTTCAAGACCATGGCGGCATCGCTAGGTCAGCTGTCGATGCTGTCGCTGGTCGCTTTCGTGAGCAGCTGCGGGGGGCGGAAGGCGTTTGAGTCCGAGCTGGACGAGTTGTTCGTGGGCAGAGCCGGGTGGATCGCGCGCTGCCTAGCCGAAGAGCTCGACGATCGCGTCCGGGTGAGGTGGCCGGTGGTACAGATTTCGCGGTCCAGCGACCAAGTGGAGATCACCGGACCGATCGGCACGCTGAAGGCGCGCCGCGCCATCGTGGCGATGAGCCCGGCAGACGCCCGGCGAATCCAGTTTCGACCTGGGCTCTCGACCAAGCGCGAGCTGCTGCACAGGGCGTGGTTCACCGCCTCGATGATCAGGATGAACTTTGTCTACGACCGTCCGTTCTGGCGTGAGCCCGCCCATGATCGACCAGCGCTCACCGGCGTGGCCGACAACGACGGCGGGGGCCCACACACGGTGCTCGACTCTACCCCCGCCGATGCCCGAGTCGGAGTGCTCACGGCCTTCTCTCGGTTGTTGGGCGAGCATGAGCGCTTCAACATCGCCCACGACGTTCTGGAGGATCCGGAGGCACGCCAGCGTCACGTGCTGGAGAACCTCGTACGGATGTTCGGGCACGAGGCCGCGCACCCCGTCGCCGTGCAGAAGACCCACTGGTACAACGAGCCCTACGTCAGCGGCTGCATGGGGTTCGCGCCACCGGGACTGTTGACCGCCTGCGGAGAGGCGCTGCGTGAACCCGTCGGCCCTATCCACTGGGCGGGCACCGAGGCAGCCGAAGTCTGGATCGACCACCTGAGCGGTGCTGTCCAGTCCGGCGAACGCGCCGCGCTGGAGGTCCTTGCCGGGCTCGCCACGGCCCGATGACCATCCAATCCCCGGGTCCGTCGCGTATCGCTGGCCCTTGTTATCGGCGGCGGCGGGCCTTGATGGAAGCTGGACAGCGTCGCGGGCGAGCGACGCCGGCCGTAGGTGTCCAGCAGCGTCGGTACTGATATGCGTCCTCGCGTGGCTCCCAGCTACGCCGATCGACGACCGACGGGGGAAACAATATGCTCGCACGCGTGCTCCGTTGGCTGACCGGAGGCCTGGTGGCGGTGGCTTTGACTGCCGGTGGTGCCGGCGCGCAGGCAGCGCAACTCTCCGCGGCCGATCGCAGCTTCGTCGACCGGACGGTGATGCAGGCGATGGCAAGTCAACGTCTGCCGGGCGTCTCGATCGCCATCTCGGGACCGAGGGGTAGCTACGAGAGGGCGTATGGCGTCGGGAATCTGGCGACCGGCGCGCCACTTCGCCGGTCAGATCGTGTGCGAATCGCGAGCATCACGAAGTCGTTCACGGCGACGGCGATCTTGGAACAGGTTCAGCGCGGGCGACTGTCGCTGTCGGCGAAGCTCTCGCGGTGGGTCGGCGGGATCCCCAACGGCAGCCGGATCACGCTGCGGCAGTTACTCTCGATGCGTTCTGGTCTCTATGACTACACCAGCGATCCGGCGTGGAACCGCCGGTTCAACGCCAATCCGCTGTCGCCGTTTAGGCCGAGCGACGCAGTCGCGATCATCCGCCGTCACAAGCCGCTGTTCGCACCCGGAGCGAAGACCCGGTACGCGGACTCGAACTACATCCTCCTGGGGATCATTCTGGAGAAGGTGACGGGGCGATCGGTCGAGTCGGTGATCACGCGTGACGTGATCAAGCGCGCAGGCCTGCGCAGCACGAGTTTCCCCACCACGTCGGCGATGCCGCGCCCGTTTGCGCACGGCTACTACGCCGGCGAGAACGGCAAGGGCAGCATCCGCGACTACACGCGCATCAATCCGAGGCTGGCGTGGACCGCGGGCGGGATGGTCTCGACGCTCGGCGATCTGACCAAGTGGGTGAAGGTGCTGGCGAAGGGGACCCTCCTCGGCCGCCGCCTCCAGGCGCAGCGCATGCGGTTCGGAACGATCCCGACTGCCAGCGGCATTCCGCTCGGCTACGGGCTTGGGATCACCCGGCTCGGTGACTGGGTGGGGCACAACGGGGCGATCTACGGCTTCAGTACCGAGACTTTCTACGACCGCACCAACGGAGCCGAGATCACGGCCACCGCCAACCTTTCGTCGAACTTCTCGGAGTCGACCACTGATCTGTTCGCAAAGCTCGCCGACGATCTTTACCCAGGGTCGCTGCGTCGGCGATGAGACAGTTGGCGCCCCTACGCCCGGCCTGACGCAACACGCCTCCAGATCCCGATCAGGCGGCTCGCTCAAGCCTTCCACAAGAGGACTGGTGTCCGCGGGATCATCTGCAGGTGGCCGCCGTGCGGATCAGACCCGCAGAAGACGTTCGAGACCTGGCCGAAGCGGCTTTCGATGAGCATCGGCGTGCCGTGCTTGCGCTGGTGCCTGGCGCGAAGGTGGAGCACGTCGGGTCAACCGCCGCGCCAGGCGCACTAACGAAAGGCGACGTCGACCTGCTTGTGCGCGTCAGCGAGCCTTGACTCGACTACGAGCGCTACACCGAGCGGAAGGGCGACTTCATCGAACGCGTCCTACGCGAGCTGAACGATCGCCCGACTGAAACCACGCAATACGGGCACTTCAACGCGGTGTGGCTTGCCCTGTACCGTTGGGAGGCCATGGCGCTTCGAGCACCGCTGGCCAGCGCCCTCGCCGCCATCGCTCTGATCGCAGGTGTTGCCGCGTGCGCATCCTCGACGCCGTCAGGTGTCGCCACGGTCGCCGGTCCGGCCCGAGCGGCCCGAATCGGGCTTCAGCGGATCGGTGTGTTCAGCCAGCCGGTCGATCTGGCCGCCGCGCCGGGCGATCGTACGCGCCTGTTCGTCGTCGAGCGCGGCGGGCGAATCATCGTTCTCGTTCGCGGGCGGCGACGGGCTCGGCCGTTCCTCGATATCTCCGGTCGGGTCAACTCGGGTGGCGGCGAGCAGGGACTGCTGTCGGTCGCGTTCGCGCCCGACTACCAGGCCAGTGGCCGGTTCGATGTCGACTACACCGATGGCTCGAACAACATCCGGATCGTCCAGTACCGGCGTGCGGGGAGCGATCCGAACCGTGCCGTCAGCTCCAGCGCACGCAACGTGCTCACGATCAACCATCACAGCGAGACGAACCACAACGGCGGCCAGCTCCAGTTCGGCCCCGACGGCGATCTATACATCGGTGTCGGTGACGGTGGCAGCGAGGGGGATCCGCACAACTTCGGTCAGAACACGCGCGTACTGCTCGGCAAGCTGCTGCGCATCGCGCCCCACCCCGGCGGCGGCTACACGATCCCACCCGGCAATCCGTACGCCAAGGGATCCGGACGGCGTCGGGAGATCTGGGCCTACGGGCTGCGCAATCCTTGGCGCTTCTCCTTCGACCGGCGCACCGGCGATCTCATCATCGGCGACGTCGGCCAGGACACCGAAGAGGAGATCGACTTCGCCCGCCACGGTCGCGGCGCCGGGGCCAACTACGGATGGAGCATCTTCGAGGGAGCCCTCCGCTACAAGCCGGGCTCCGCGCCGGGAGCGATCCGGCCCAACTTGGTCGCCCGACACAGCGACGGGTATTGCGCGATCATCGGCGGCTACGTCGTCCGCGACCCGTCGCTACGCTCGCTTTACGGCCACTACCTGTACGGCGACAACTGCAAGCCCCAGATCAACTCCGTCGTACTGAGCCCCGGCCACGCACGCGATAACCACGCGACCGGCCTGTCGGTCAACAGCATGTCTGCTTTCGGCCAGGACGACGCCGGCCACATCTACGCTGTCTCGCTTGCCGGTCCCATCTACCGGCTCGTCCAGCGCTGAGGCGGCCACGGAAACTCGCGGCTGGGATCAGCCCGGGGCTTTGACGACGATCACCGGCTAGCCGTGTCGCTCAGCCCGCCTCCTCGGGGCGCCAGGGAGGCTGGGGAGGCGCTGACACGAGCGCTCGTCGAAGGAGCATGAGCAGCTGGCCGCGATCGGCGGCGGTGAGCCCGCCCAGCACCTCGTCTTCTATCTGCGTGACGAGTCGTCTGGCCCGTTCCAGGGTGCGCCGACCCTTTGGCGTGATGGATACCTCCCACGCGCGGCGGTCGCCCGGGCGGCGTCGGCGCTCGGCCAGCCCCGCGTCTTCGAGTTCGTTGATCAGCTTGACCATGGCGCTTGGGTCGATGCCCATGTCGGAGCTCAGCCGCTGCTGGATAGCCCCCTCGCGGGCGCCGAGCACGTTGAGCAGCGCGAACAGCGCCGGCGTGAGGCCAATTGAGTTGAGTGTCTCCGCGGTTCGCGTATGCGAGGCACGCCATAGCCGGAAGAAGAGTTGGCCGGCGAACTCGGCCACCTCAGTGTCGGTCGGCACGGACGTTGCCATTGCTCAATCTTTGCAGATTCGCTGGACGCGGACAATCATTGATAGAAACCATTATAGTGTCGTACCATGATGGTCGCCATCCAGACAGTCCCAAGTTCCTCCACGAAAGGACCCGCCATGACCTCGATCGACTCGCTCACCCTCGACGTGCCCGACGCCGCGGCCGCCAACGCCTTCTACACGGCCGCGTTTGGCTTGGGTGATGAGGTCGCCCTACGCGCCGCGGACGCCGCAACGACCGGCTTTCGTGGTTTCACGCTGTCGCTCGTGGTGTCCCAGCCGGCCACGGTCGACGGACTCATCGGCGCGCCCTCGCTGCTGGCGCGACGCCGCTGAAGCCCGCCAAGAAGGGGTTCTGGGGCTACGGTGGCGTCGTACGTGCTCCGGACGGGACGATCTGGAAGGTCGCGACCTCGTCGAAGAAGGACACCGGCCCCGCCACTCGGCAGATCGACGAGATCGTGCTCCTGTTGGGAGTCACGGACGTTGCCGCCAGCAAGCGGTTCTACGTCGAGCGCGGCCTGGAGGTGGCGAGGAGCTTCGGCGCAAGTACGTCGAGTTCGCCACGACGCGGGTCAAGTTGGCGCTCTACGGGCGCCGCGCGCTGGCCAAGGACGCCGGCGTCTCCCCCGACGGCAGCGGATCGCACCGACTTGCCATCGGCAGCGATGCCGGCTCGTTCACCGACCCGGACGGGTTCCCGTGGGAGCCGGCAGGCGGCATGCTGCGTCCGGCCTTCGCAGCTACGGCGTCCGCGATCCCACAGGCAAGCTGATCGGTGCGCCCGTGAAACAGGCGGCGAGCTGGGCCGCTGGGGAATGCGCGCGCTCACGGTGCTTCGTGGAGCAGGTCAGCCGCGCCCGGCAAGCGCTCACGCGACCTGTCGACAAGTAGGGGAGCGCCCAGGCCCGGCTCGAGGGCGCCGGGCCCGTGGTCGTCACCGCCTTCGAGGGTGTGGAGGAGCACCTTGACGAACGCGTCAGGCCGGTCGTTCTGCAGATAGTGATTGGCGTCCGGGATGAAGTACAAGCGATTGTGGCCGGGGCGCATCATCAAGTATTCATTCCACACGTAGCTCGCCACACGTGGCGGTGAAACCGTGTCGTACAACCCCCAGACCACGGTCACGGGGAATGCGGCCTCGGCAAGCGCCCTCAGCCACTTCTCCTCGTCCTTCGACCGCTCGACCAAGTACTGAATCGTCTCGTGCAGAACCCTCACGCCGTCGTTGTGGCCGAACGTGGCGGCAAGGGCCTCGACCTCGGGATCGCCAGCTCGTCGTGGCGGGGTAAACGTGCTCGCGCCCATGGCCTCGGCCAACTGGGAGGGTGTCAGCGCAGCCGTGACCTGGGGCCCCGACTGCTGGTCGAGTATCCGTCGCTGCGCATCCGTCAGGTTCGACAGGGGCAGGAAGATGTTGGCGTTCGAGAGGACCAGGTGCTCGAGTCGCATCGCCGACCGGCCTTCAGCACAGCGGGCGGCATGGAGAAGCGCGACGCTGTCACCACGATCGTGCGCGACCACCACGCCGGTCTCCGCGGCGATCACCTCAGAGAGGTAGAACTCGATCAGCTCCTCGTCTCGCGTGAGGTTGTAACCCCACCCACGCGGCTTGTCCGAGAAACCAAACCCCGGGAAGTCCAATGCGCAGACGCGAAAGCTCGCGCTCAGCTGAATGGCGACCTCAAACCAGTCGATGCTGCTGGTGGGCCAGCCGTGGATGAGGAGCAGCACCGGAGCGCCGGGGTCACCCATCTCAACGTGGAATATCTCCACCGAGGAGGCATGGCCATGCGGCGGCCGCCATGAGAAATGGCCACCACGACTCAGCCAATCGTCAGCTCGAGGCATGTTCATGATTGAGATCTCCTTCGGATGACTCCAAGAGCCCGACACGGCATCCCGGGTTGGCGCAGCGTCGCTCGGCCTCCAGCTGATAGCTAGCGCCGTCGGCCCCGATTCTCCAGCAACACGCACGGCCGATGCAAGAGCCGACGCCCGCTACGCGTCCCGGATGAGCTCATAGGTGACGAACGAGAGGCCGTCACCGACCGTCTTGGTATCGACGAGGCGCATCGGCTTCTTGTCGGTCGTCTCGCCGAACAGGCGCTCGCCCGCGCCAAGCAGGACCGGGAAGATGAACAGCCGCAGCTCGTCGACCAGGTCGTGCTCGATGAGCGTGCGCACGAGCTGGCAGCTGGCGTAGACGACGATCTCACCATCCAGCTCCTGCTTGAGCTTCGAGACCTCCTGCACCACGCCGCCCTTCAGCACCGTCGAGTTGGTCCACCGGGGATGTTCGAGGGTCGAGGACACCACGTATTTGGGCAGGCTGTTCAATCTGTCCGCCCACTCGTCGCGGCGGGCTGACCACCGCGAACCGAACCACTCCTCGCTGCGGCGACCCAACAGCAGGGCCTCGGTGCCCAGTGCCTCGTCGAACTCGATCTGGGCCCAGTCTTGGAGGTCCTTGCCCCCGAACTGGGCGAACCAGCCGCCGCGCTCGAAGCCCTCGTGACCGTCCGGGTCCTGGACGACGCCGTCGAGCGAGACGTTTGTGCTGACAACGATCCTTCCCATCTTGACTCTCCTTCGCTTGGACTTGTAGGTGCTGTGCTCGTTGAGTCGTCCGCCGCGACGAAAACTGAGCGGCGACTTTCGAGCCGCCCTGACGTGATTAGCTGTGATGCGGGGCAAAGGAAGAGGCTGTGCCAGGATGCGGGCGTGACCGAGCAGACGCTCGCCCGTGCGCGCGCCGGCGACGAGGACGCATTCCGCGAGCTGACCGACCCCTATCGGCGTGAGCTTCAGCTGCACGTCTACCGAATCGTCGGCTCGGCGCAGGAGGCCGAGGATCTGTTGCAGGAGACACTGCTCGCCGCGTGGCGCGGACTTGAACAGTTCCAAGAGCGTGCGTCCGTCCGCGCCTGGCTGTACCGGATCGCCACCAACCGGTCGCTGGATGCCCTCCGCGCGAGCCGGCGCCGCCCCGAAGAGCTGCAGCGGTTGACCGAGGTGACCAGGCCGACGCGCCGGACCGAACCGGTCTGGCTCGAGCCGTACCCCGACGTCCTCCTCGAGGGCGTCCCGGACGAAGCTCCGGGACCCGATGCGCGTTATGAGACCAAAGAGGCGATCGCGCTGGCGTTCGTCGTCGGCCTTCAGCATCTCCCGCCGCAGCAGCGCGCGGTGCTGATGCTCCGCGATGTCCTTGGCTTCCGTGCCGCCGAGGTCGCCGCGATGCTCGATACCACCGAACCCTCGGTCAACAGTCTTCTGCGGCGCGCGCGTGCGGCGTTCGAGTCGCGTCTGCCCGCAACCGCTCGGGAGCGCGCGCCGCTCCCGAACTCCAAGCTCGAGCGAGACATCGTCGGCAGCTTTGCCGAGGCTGTCGAGGCGGGCGACGTTGACGCCCTCGTCGCGCTGCTCACCCACGACGCCTGCTTGACCATGCCGCCCGAGCCATGGGAGTACCAGGGCCCGACGGCGATCGGTGTGTTCCTGCGCGACCGCGAGCTCCAGCGTGGCGCACCACTTCGGCTGGCGCCAACGCGTGCCAACATCCAGCCCGCGTTCTGCTGCTACCTCCCGTCCTCCGAGACCGGTATCGCGCGGGCGTACGCCGTGTTCGTCCTCACGCTAGAGGGCGACGGGATCTCGGCGATCACCTGGTTCGGCGACGGCAGCCTCGTGCCGCACTTCGGACTGCCGGCGGCGCTCCGATAGGACAGCCGACGGTGCGGTGCGTGGGCGCAGCGCCACCACGACGATGGCGGCCGCTGCGAGACCGGCACCGCCGGCGGCGAGCAGCGTGAGGTCGAGTCCGTGCGCGAAGGCGGTGTGAAGGGCGCGATCGAGAACCGCCCGCTGATCCGCGGGAGCGCTGGCGAGCAGCGTGTGAGCCTGGCCGCCGGTGATGCCGCGCGCCGCTTCGCCGGCGCGCTGGGTGCCGATCACGCTATTGAGGCGGGCCGCGATCGCGTTGGTGCACACCAGCCCCAACGCCGCGATCCCAAGCGCGTAGCCGAGCTGGCGGGCGGTGTTGAGCGCGCCCGACGCCATCCCGCCACGATCGCCGGGCACAGTGGCGAGTACGGCGCTCGCGAGCGGGCCGGTCGCCAGGCCAACGCCGATCCCGGTGAGAGCGAGACCCGGCAGCAGTGCGGGCCAGCTCGAGCCGGCGCTGAGGTGGGCCTGGGCGATCGCGCCGGAGCCGATCAGCGCCAGTCCGCTCGCGATCCGCCAGCGCGCGTCGACGGCATGCAGCCAGCGTCCTGCTGCCAGTGAGACGATCAACGCCGACAGTGCGAGCGGCGTGAGCGCCAGCCCAGTCTGCACAGGGCTCATGCCGCGCACCGACTGCAGCCATAGCGATTCGTAGGTGAGATATGCGAACGCCGCGATCGAATACAGCAGCGCCGCCGCGAGTACGCCCGCGAACGATGGCCGTCGCAGCAGCGCGAGCTCGAGCAGTGGCCGGCGGCGGCGCGCCTCGATCGCCACGAACGTGACCGTCGCCACGCCGCCGGCTGCCAGCAACCCAAGCGTGGTCGTCGATGTCCAGCCGCTCTCCGATGCGCGTGTCAGGGCAGCCGTCAACGTGCCGGCGGCGGCGGTGAACGCAAGTGCGCCCGGAATGTCGATGCGCCCGCCGTCGCGCGGCCGCGCGCGCGGGAGCACCCGGGCGCTGACGGTGATCGCGAGCACACTGACCGGTAGGTTCACGAAGAACACCCAGCGCCACGAGAGCGTCTGCGTCAGCAGCCCGCCGATGATCGGCCCGGCCGCCGCGGCGGCGCCGTTGACCGCGCCCCAGACGCCGAACGCGAGTGTCCGGTCGCGACCCTGGTACGAGCTGCCGAGTATCGCAATGGTGGTGGCGAACATCGCCGCGCCGCCAATCCCCTGAACACCGCGGGCAAGGATCAGCGTGGTCGCGTCATGCGCCAGACCGGCAGCGAGCGATGCGAGCGCGAACACGATGAGCCCGCCGATGTACACGGGCTTGCGTCCGACGAGGTCCGAAAGGGACCCGAGCCCGAGCAACGAGGCCGCAAGCGCGAGCGCGTAGACGTCGATCACCCATTGGAGCTGGGCGAACGAGCCATGCAGAGCGATGGTGATCGCCGGCAGCGCGACGTTGACGATGGAGACGTCAATCAAGAGCATGAACGCGCCGAGCGCGACCGAGACGAGTGGAAGCCATTTGTGCATGCCACGAGTGTCGCCACGGTCGCCCGCCTTTCCCAGATATATGTCAGGAGTCGTGGATATCCTCCAGATATGGAGGCCTTGCCGTCCCAATCCTTCAGGTTGGACAGGATCGACAACCAGCTCCTGCACGGGCTGATCATCGATGGACGGGCCCCGTTCAGCCTGTTGGCGGAGGTGATTGGCACGTCCGAGCAAACGGTCGCCCGTCGCTACCACCGACTGCGCGAGGCGGGCGCCGTCCGCGTGGTTGTGCTCCCGGAGGCGCTCGATCAGGGGCTCGACTGGATCGTCCGCATCGGCGTCCGCCCCGGTGCGGCGGCACGACTGGCCGCGGCGCTGGCCGAGCGCGACGACGTTTCCTGGGTGCGGATCATGTCCGGCGGTGCGGAGATCGTCTGCATCAGCCGGCCCAGCTCGCTCGAGGCGCGAGATGCGCTGCTGCTCGAGCGGCTTGCACGCACGAACCTCGTTACCACGGTCACCGCGCACGCGATCATGAAGCTGTTCGCCGGCGGCGGCATCGGCGACTGGTCAGCCTTTGATGACCCGCTCGACGCGTCTGGAGCGGCGGCACTGCGATCCACGGCATCCGCCGCGCGATCGGACGCGGACCGTGACACCCGGCCCGAGGACGCAGCCCTGTTTGCGGTCCTGCGCGAAGATGGCCGGGCGGGCTACGCGCAACTCGCGACGGCTGCACGGATCTCGCCGGCCCGGGCGCGACGCCGCCTCGAGACGCTGCTCGCACGGAAGCAGGCATACGTCCACACGGACGTCGCGACTGAACTGCTCGGGTTTCCGACCGCCGCGAGTCTTTGGTTGTCGGTTGCTCCGCGAGACCTGGAACGCGTGGGCGCCCGGCTCGCGGCGCTCGAACCAGACGACGTTCGTGGCGGCGGTGAGCGGCCCCGCCAATCTCGCAGCATCGGTCGTTTGTAGAGGCGCAACCGAGCTCTACGGGCTTCTGACCGATGAGATCGGGGCGATCGACTCGATTCGCTCCGCGGAGACCTCACCCGTTATCCGTCGCGTGAAGCAGGCCGGAACCGTTCTCCACGGCACGCGCCTGCGGCTATGAGCGTGCGTCAGCCGTCGCTCTCGAGCCTTCGGAGTGCCCGCTGATCGGGGGCGGCCTCGGGATGAACGTCGACGGCCGGCGGCAACTCAACCTTGAGCTCGGTGGCGTCGTCGAGGTGAGCGATTCCATCGCGGAGGGCGAAGTCGAGCACGTGACCCCCGCGAGTGCGGGCACCGGTCGCGAAATGCAGATGCCACCCGATCATCTCGATGCCGCCGAGCGCGTCCGGAAAGCCGAAACCAACCATCGTCCCCGACACGTCGCGCAGGTCGCTGATGCGCTGCTGGGCGAGCGCCTGGGCCAGTTGCGGGTACGGCCGTCGCTGCCGGCGGACCGAGCGGACGCGCACGTGCGCGAAACGGCCATCGATTCGCACCGCGACCGGACGTTTCGTGCCCTCCAGGCGATGCCCGACGGCCTGCCCCAGCGAGGCGAGCGGCAATGCCCCGCGCAGAGTGATCGCCGGCCCGGGTGAGAACGGCACGACCACGGCGTACGGCGTCCGTGCTCGACGAGGCGCACGCCTCAGCACGCAGTCATGATCCGCCTTCCACGCCTGTCCATCGATGACGACGAGCTCACCGTCCAGCCCGTTCAAGGTCCCGAGCCCGAGGTCACCATGCTGGAGGACCTCGGACAGCGATACGTCACCGTCGAACGCGCCATGGAGCAGAGCGTCGATCGTCGATGTCTGAAAAAGCTCGTGCCGATGCGCTTCTGGTCGCAGCTCGCGGTGGCGCACCATCTCGACATGCAGTGCGTTGAGAAATTCAAGTTCGCTCACAGCGCGGGACCGGGCAGATCGAGCAGGCGCTCGAACTCGGCGACCGCTTCGCCCGGCGGGAGCGCGTACGTCGAGCGCCGGCTGGTGGCGGTCCGATTCAGACGCGCGAGCCGGATCGCCGTCTCCGCCGCCGCGATCGCCACCGGCAGACCGTTGAGGACCGTGGCCCCGTCGACGTGGAATCCCGTCTCGCGGGCGAACAGCAGCATCGGGTGGCCCCCGGCGAGGATGATCACGTCGACCCCGATCTCGAGGATCGGTTCGATCTGGGCGACGAACTGTGCGCGGAGTTGCTGATATTCGAGCTCGGCGTCGAACGCGGCGTTGAACTGCTCGACCTCGGCCTCGATTGCGCGGACCGCGACGACACGGCGTTCGAAGTACGGCGCGTCCACGTCGGGATCGGTGAAGCTCTGGTACCAGATCCGAGCGGGTTGCATCATCGGTGTCCTCGATCCCCTTGTCGTCCTCGGCCCGGGCAGGCCCTTCCTTTGGGCGACGATACTGCGACGAGGAGAGAACGAATGCCGCTGCTGGGTGAACGGCGCACTTAGCATCCCCACGAGTGCAATCGAGTGCGTCCTTCCCCACCTTCTCGGAGCGGTTGACGGCCAGGCAGCGACTCTGGTGGGAGGCACGATGGCCGGGGGGAGGGCTGACGCTCCGTGATGCGAGCCACAGGTTTGCGTGAAGGCCGTGCGCTTCGCCACCGGGGCGATCCGGATAGCGCCTGGCGCTGTTGCGGCTACTGGCAGCGCACCCTGCTCAACAAGTGGAACGGACGCGAGTTCGCCGACCGGCACGGCTGTGACCTGCCCGCACTGTATTGGGCGGGTTTTGACTATTCACCGGCGCTGTTCGAATCGCTTCCCGCGGAATTCGTCGTCCGACCGTTGTGGGGGCCGACCAACGCGGGAAGGAGCGGTGGTTGCCGCAGGACGGGATCTCTTGCGTGACGCGCCCACCTCGCCCGCCGACGTTTGCGCGCGCCTGCCCACCAGGCGATGGGCACGGCGACCGGCTCCGATCCTCATCGAGGAGCTGATCAAGCCTGAGGATGGACACGTCGCGCTGCCGCTCGAATTGAAGTGCCACACCTTCGGTGGCCACGTTGCCGCCATCCAGGTGGTCGAGCGCCGCGCTGCGCTTGACCTCAAGTCGCGCTACTACACCACCGGCTGGGAGTCGATGCGGGACCCGATGACCACACTGCTTGCGCTCGACGAGCAGATCAGAGACCCTCCGGGATGCCTGAAGACGATGCTGGCGTTGGCGGCGGCCCTTGGCGCCAGCATCTGCACCTACATGCGCGTCGATTTCTTTCTCACCGATCGTGGCTGCGTGTTCAACGAGTTCTCCTCGGTCCCCGGCGGCGGCAGCAGGTGGTGCACTCCGTACTGCGATGACCTGTTCGGACGGTTGTGGATGGAGGAGTGTCCGGACACGACCTGATGAGGGCTCGGCCTGATCCTCCTCGAGCGACTCGGCCACAGACGGTGACGACCGGCGCCGAGGGCGGGGCGCACATCACAACCGGCTCAAGGAGGCCGACCATGCCAATCGTCAAGGCCAGCACGCTGGAGACCGGCAATCTCAAAGGCGCCGACCACGGGGCGACGATCTCGTTGATCCTGGATCACAGCGCTCCGGGTCAGGGACCGCGGCTGCATCGCCACCCGTATGACGAAACGTGGGTCGTTCAGGATGGACGTCTCACCTTTCAACTCGGCGACGACCATCTCGAGGCCGGCCCCGGCGACATCGTCATCGCGCCTCCAGGCGTCCCGCACAAGTTCACCAACGATGGCCCCGGGGCCTCGATGTTGGTCTGCATCCACGCCAACCCGACGATGGTCACGGAGTGGCTCGAGTGATCTTGCGGTGTTGACGGCAGGAGCCGCTATCGGGTGCCACGAAAACGGGCCCCGGTTTCCCGGGGCCCGTATGGGGCGCAGTGTTTTTGGCTGTGGGCTAGTGCTTCACGATCGCCCGGACGAGCATCAGGCAATCGTCTACGCCGCGGCTGTGGCTGAATCCGGCTCCCGGAATCAGGATGGGGTCGAACAGGAGTTGGCCCGGCGTGCCGTCTGAGCAGTACTCAGCGGTGTTGCTGGTCGTGTTGATGGCGATCTCCTGACCCTTCTTGACCTTCATCTTCACCAGGACCGTGTCGACCGGGTAGACGCTGTTGTCCATCTGGTCCTGGGTCGGGCCCGCGAGCTTGATCCGGCGGCTGTGGGCGGTTGCCTGCGCCTGGCCGCTGTGGAGGTTGGACGACAGCTTGCGGACATTGACGACCTCGGCCGTGAACGTCATCGGACCCTGCGGTCGAACCTTCAGCGCGACGATCGTGCCGGTCGCCGGCGACTTGACGCGACCCGAGGTGCCCGGATAGTCAGACGCGACGTGCGTGCAGACATCGCCGGCCATCCCAACGCCGTCATCGGCGCACGTCTGTCCCGCGTTGGCGGGAGTGTGGTTGAGGCTCGACCCGAACCAAGAGGTCGACGCGGACGCGGCGGCCGGCGCCAGAGCGGCGACGCTGAGCGCGGCGATGACGGCGGGGACTAGGGGTGAGCGGCGGAACTTCGACATTTCGTTCTCCATCAGAAGCGGATTGACTGTGTGTCAGCAAGGTACGCGCGCACAGTCGCGCCAACCAGCAACCCAAGGGGTGGTCTGCACCACCCCCCAAGACGGAAGAACGAGCCCTGGCGGGTCACGCACTCGGGATGGCCCGAGAGCTCACGCCTTGTGGCCTCGTTCCCCGCCGAAACCTACGCGTGCTCAGCCGAGTACGGGGCCTTGGCATGTCCGTGGTTGACTGGTGACTCGCGTCAGCCGCCCGCCTGAGGTCGTCGACCCGCGACCGAGCAATTTCCTGCATCACGTGAGCGTTCATTGTGGTCTCCCAGATCGTGGTTCTGGGAAGTAAGACCGCGCTACGAGCGAAGATTCATCGGTGTCGTCCGACCCGCAGCCTCAAGCACAACCAGCCAGATGCTGTGAGCTACGAGCGCACGAGCGTGCTCTCCTCTCCTCGAGTCGACCGCAGTTCGCGGCCACGTCCCGGCCCGTGCACGCACTGCAACGCGCCGCCAGGCTACCGAGTCTCGGATGAACCCGGTGCACGACGCCGCTCGCTCGCCGCGCATGTCGGACAGAGCCCGACGATGGCGAAGTGGGTGAAGTGGGCCTCGTAGCCGAACCGCTGCTCTGATCCGATCGCGGACGGGGTCGAGCTCCTCGACCGCCACCGGGGTGACCTTCTGCGCACAGCTCGCAGTAGAGGTACTCGTGCTCGACGCGACCGACGAGCACGTACAGACCGGGACCGTGCGCCAGGTGGACGTGGCGGACGACGCCGAAGCGCTCGAGCAGCTCGAGGTTTCGGTAGACGGAGGTGATCGTCGATCACCAGCTCGCGCGAGAGCTGCTGCGCGGAGACCGGACCGTCGGCGCTGCGAACAGCGCCTCCAGCATCGAGCCGCCGCGCGTCGACAGCCGCAGTCCCCGCTCGCGCATCGATCTCGATCGCCTCGTCGATGGTGGCGAATCGCAAGCGGGGCTGCCTGCGGCGCGTCGGTCAACGGCGTCAGCCGGGCGCCGCCAGCCTAGTCCGCCGGCCGCTCCGCGCAGCGGACTTCGTGCCGACGGCGCAGTTCCATGCCCGACGGTCCATTTCTCCTCGATCCGCGCGAAGCGCCATACGGCGAGCGCGAGAGTCCACGTCACGACGAACATTCCCGACGATGATGAAACCGGCAGTGTTGATGTTGAAGTTCTGCAACCAGTTGACCACGGAGCCATGCAGATCGAGCTTATCCGTGAGCAGACCGACCAGCTCGATCGTGCCGATGAACAGGGCGATCGCGACTGAGAGCCCGTGATCGTGATGTTGTAATAGACCTTGCGTACCGGCTTTGAGAACGCCCAGCCGTAGGCGAAGTTCATGAACGAGCCATCGATCGTGTCGAGCAGCGACATTCCCGCGGCGAACAGGATCGGCAGGCACAGGATCGCGTAGAACGGAAGCCCGGCTGCGCCGGCGCCGGCGGCGAGGACCAGCAGCGCGACCTCGGTCGCGGTGTCGAAGCCGAGGCCGAACAGCACCCCGAGGGGGTACATCTGCCACGGCTCGCGTGATCTTGTTCATCCGCTTGCCGAAGAAGCGGTTCATCAGCCCGCGCGAGTTCGAGCTGCTCCTCGAGGTCCTCCTCGTTGTAGGCGCCGCGGCGCATGTCGAAGAAGATCCGCACGATGCTGACCAGGATCAGGATGTTCAGGATCGCGATCACGTACAGGAACGATCCCGACACGGTCGTGCCGATCACGTTCGTCGCCTTGTGCAGGGTCGAGCCGTTGTTCTGCACCGGGCCGCTCAGCGCTCGCACGCCGATCGACAGCAGGAACGCGAGGCCGAACACGATCGTGGAGTGCCCGAGCGAGAAGAAGAACCCGACGCTCAGCGGTCGCTTGCCCTCGCTCATCATCTTGCGCGTCGTGTTGTCGATCGCCGCGATGTGGTCGGCGTCGAACGCGTGGCGCATACCGAGCGTGTAGGCCGTGATGCCAGTTCCGATCGCGAACGTGCCGGCCGCGCCGAGCTTGAAGTGCTGCGGCACGACGACGAGAAGGAGCAGTCCAAAGCCGACCACATGCAGCCCGATGATCACCGCGACCATCCCGCCGACGCGCCGCCATTCCGACGGGTGCAGAGCCGCTCTGACCCGCGCCCACACAGGCGGCTTTCCTAGCGGCAACGACGAGGCTTCCATGGTCTCTCCTCTCCGGCGCAATCAGCTAGCCCGCGTCTCGCACCAGACGACAACCTATACGCCACCCATTGGCTAATGCAACACGGTGGTAATTGCGATGACCTCTCGGATCGGTCTGAGGGCTATACGCGGCACCGGCGGCCCCGGATCACAGACCGCTACGGTCTAGTACGGCAACCAACGGGAAGGAGCGTTGAATGGCCAGCGTCAGCGTGCGCTACATCGTCAGCGACGTAGATGCAGCGATCGAGTTCTACTGCCGGCGCCTCGGCTTCCACGAGGACATGCACCCAGCCCCGGCGTTCGCGATGCTCTCGCGCGGGCCGCTACGACTTGTCCTCAGCGCTCCCGGCGGCGGGCCGGGTGGCGGCCAGGCGATGCCCGACGGGACGGTGCCCGAACCCGGGGGCTGGAATCGCTTTCAGCTCGAGGTGGACGACCTCGAGACCCTCGTGAATGAGCTGCGCGGAAGCGGCGCGCGTTTCCGCAACGACATCGTCACCGGTGTCGGCGGCAAGCAGATCCTGGTCGAGGATCCGTCCGGCAATCCGGTCGAGCTGTTCGAGCCGATCATCGACGAAGCCCGACTCGGACCGTCCTCGTGAACGACCCCGCCACGGCCGGCGCTGATGCGATCCGCTCGGCCCTCGACTTCGCGCTCGAATTGGCCGATCAGGCCGCCGGCCTCACGCTCGACCGGTTCGTGGCCCGCGACTTCTCAACCCGGATGAAGCCCGACGGCTCGCCGGTGACGGACATCGATCTGGCCGTTGAGAGCGTCCTGCGCGAGCGCATCTCGAGCCGGTATCCAACGCATGCCATAACCGGTGAGGAATTCGGGTCCACCGGCGAGTCCGACTGGCTGTGGTATCTGGATCCGATTGATGGCACCAGCGCGTTGGTCAGCGGAGATCCCACCTGGACGACCCTGATCGCGCTTGCGCGCGGGGGCGAAGTCGTCGTCGGCGTCGTGGACTGTCCGGCGCTCGATCGGCGTTGGTGGGCCAGCCGTGAGGGCGGCGCATTTCGCAACGGTGAGCGGGTCACCGTCTCGACCACGGCCCGACTCTCGGAGGCGACCGTCAGCGATGATTGGCACGAGACCCTTGCGCAGGGAATCACGACTCACCCGCTGGCCACGGTCGCCGCCCACTGCGCTCGCGTTCGCCCGAACCAGGGCGACAGCTTCCTCGCCGTGGTCTCCGGCGACGCCGACGTGGCGCTCGGGACCGACGCCTATCCGTGGGATTACGCACCCACGAAGATCCTCATCGAAGAGGCCGGCGGCATCTTCACCGACCTGGCCGGCGGCGACCGCATCGACGCCGAAGGCGCGATCGTCAGCAACGGCCTGCTGCACGAGCAGGCGCTGGCCACGCTCGGAAGCGACTAGGCAGGCCGGTTCTCAACCCTTGCCGCGCCCATCGAGGCGGATCGTCCATTGATCGATCGAGTCGATCACCAGGTGCGACCCGCTCCATGGATCCGCCGCGAGCGTGTCTGTGATCGCCGCCTCCGAGTCGGACTCCATCGCCAGGACGACGCGCTCCTCGTCGGCAAGCGGGCCGCCCAGGACGATGATTCCAGCGCTGACCAGTTGTTCCATGAACGCCGCGTGCCGGCGCCACTCTGACTGCAGCTCCATCGGGAGCGCCGGATCCCACTCGGGACCTCGGCGGCGGATGACGACGAAGAACACGACCTGCTTTTAGCAGACGGGGAAGGCGGCACGTTAGCCTTGCCGCATGGACCGCTTGCTCGAGCGTGAGGGCGAGCTCGAGATCCTCGCCCAGGCGGCGGGCGATGCGATTGGCGGTCGGGGGTCGCTCGTGCTGGTCGGCGGTGAGGCGGGGATCGGCAAGACATCATTGCTTCGAGCCTTGCGAGCCGAGCTCGGGCACCGGGTTGCCTTTCTCGTCGGCGGTTGTGAGCCGCTCTCGGTTCCGATCCCATTGGCTCCGCTGCGTGAGCTGGCCGAGGTGGCGGGAGCGTCCGAGCCGGCGGAGGCGGAGCTGAGTGGGAGGCGACCGTGTTGGACCCGGGGGTCGCGGTCAGCGACGCACCGCGCGCCCTCGAGCTGGCCGGGCGCGCCGGGCTGGTCGAGATCGAGATCAACGTCAAGATCAGCCTTGGCCTCGCTCGAGGGCACCGTGGCGACCCGGCGTCTCTGCAGCTGCTCACCGAGGCTTCGCGGCAGGCCCTTGATGCAGGCCTGGCGATCCAGACTGTCCCGGGCTACGTCAACCTGGTCTTTGTGGGCGCGATGTTGCGACGAGGGGCGTTCGTGGACGAAGCAGCTCGCGAGGCACTGGCCTTGTTCGACGTGTATCAGACGGCGATCCCCGGGTTTGCCGTCGAGGTGTCGCCTCGGGCTCGCGCTCGATCTGCCGGATGGCACGCCCGTGCCCATTGAGCACGAACTTGAAGGCGACTGGCGCCGAGCGATCCAGGCCTGGACCGAGGCGGAGGCACCCTACGAGGCGGCTCTGGCGGCGATGCGGGGCGATGATCGCGCCGCTCGCGATGCTCTGCGCATTTTGCACAGGCTCGGCGCCAGCGCGACGAGTCGAGCGTTCGGGCGCGAGCGGGCCGCCACAGGTGCCAGGGCCCCTCGCGGCCCACGGCGATCGACGCTGGCCAACGCGGCCGGCCTGACGCGGCGCGAGCAACAGGTGCTCGATGAGCTGGCCACCGGCGCGACCAACCATACGATCGCCGACACTCTGCATCTGTCGGAGCGCACTGTCGCTCACCATGTCTCGGCGATCCTCGGCAAGCTGGGAGCCATCAACCGCGTGTCGGCGATCGAGGCGGCCCGGGCCCGAGGACTGCTGAGCCAAGATAGGCAACCCGAGCGTCAAACATAGGCAGATGCTCCGATGTTCGGGGCGGGGACATGGGGTAGCGTCAGTCACGGACATGGCAACAAATCCGGGAGGGCGCGATGAGCGAATACACCGTCAAGACAATCGACGACATGGCGACGATCCACGACGGTCTGGTCAAGCTGGCCGGAGCCGAGCTCGGGGTGGAGTCCTTCGGGATCCAGGTGTTCGACTTTCCTGCAGACTTCGCCCACTACCCGGAGCACGACCATTCGCAGGATGGTCAGGAGGAGGTCTACGTCGTGCTGGGAGGCTCGGCAGATTTCGAGATCGACGGCGAGCGGGTGCCAATCGCCAGCGGGTCGATCGTGCGCGTTCAGTCAGGGTGCAGGCGCAAGCTTCACCCGGGCCCCGACGGCCTGCGCGTCGTCGCCATCGGCGGTACGCCGGGCAAGAATTACGAGCGGCCGCGCGACTTTGAGCTGGCGGCAGCGTCATGAGTGCTGCCATCGCCTCGGCGCCGGCCAAGACCGGGCCCGAGGAGACGCTGTGGTTCCTCGGAACGCTGGCCCGCATCAAGCTGGACGGCGTCCAGACCAAGGGGCGTTTCGCACTGTGGGAAGCCGTGCTCCCGCGCGATGCCGCACCCCCACTCCACTCGCATCCTCAGGACGAGACGTTCTACGTGCTGGAAGGTGAGGTGACGGTTTGGATCGTCGAGCCGGCGCTGGCCGACGATACCGGCAATCCGCCCGCCTGGGTCGAGAGCCGGGGGCGACTGTGCCGGCCCGGGGCGACGACATACTCGCCGGGAGGCGTGCCGCACACGTTCCGGGTCGAGTCCGACACCGCGAGGATGTTGGTCCTTTCTACTCCGGCCGGCATCGAGGACATGGTCCGCGGATTGGCCGAGCCGGCGAAGTGGCCCTGGCTCCAGCCGCCGCCCGACGGGCCACGCGTCGCGCCCGACCGGGTGGCCGCCGTCGAACGCGACACGGGCATGGTCAGGCACGGGCCACGTCCACCGGCCGTGTAGACGCTCCTGACGATCAGGTAGCCAGGTGGATGATCGCCGCGACGCCGACGACGACAATGACTGCCCGCAGGGCGTCGGAGGGCAGGCGGCGGCCGACCCGGGCGCCGATGATCCCCCCGAGCGTGGACCCGACGGCGAGCAGAGCCGCGACTCCCCAGGCGATATTGGCGAAGGACACGAACACGATCCCCGCGATCGCATTGACGAGACCGGCCAGCACGACCTTCAACGCGTTGATCCGCTGGAGGTCCTCGTCCAAGGAAAGGCCGAGGATGGCGAGCAGGAAAATCCCCTGCGCCGCGCCGAAGTAACCGCCGTATATGCCGCTGGTGAACACCGCGGCCGTTGCCGCCGGCCCGGCCGTGTTTCCTGGCCGCCGGCGCCGGGCGATCGCCTTGGTCAGCTTCGGCTGCGCGACGATCAGAGCCAAGGCGATCGCGATGAACACTGGCACGATCGCTTTGAACGCCGACGCCGGCAGCGTCAACAACAGGACGGCGCCCACAGCCCCTCCGATGGCCGACGCCGCAGCGAGGGGAATCGTGCGGCGTCGCTGTCCGACGAGCTCGCGGCGATAACCCACCGCACCCGACACCGAGCCCGGTACCAGGCCGACGGTATTCGACACGTTGGCGGTCACCGGCGGGTAGCCAAACGCGAGCAGCACGGGAAACGTAAACAGTGTCCCGCTCCCCACCACGGTGTTGATCGTGCCTGCGGCGATGCCCGCGGCAAAGATCGCGATAGCTTCCAGCAAGCTCACGGGGCGCCGTCGTCGGCAAGGAACTCGTGCTCCTCCCAGTCTCCGAACGCCCGGAAGCCGACCTCGGCGTAGATCTTGTTCGAGGTGGGGTTGGCGAGGTCGGTGAACAGCATGCACCGGCCGGCTCCGGCCTGCAGCGCGCGGCGGCTCACCTCGGCCACCGCGTGTCCGGCGTATCCGCGCCGACGGTGTTCTGGAGGCGTGTACACCGGGCCGATCCTGACGACGCCGGCAACCGGCGGGTTGGCGCCCACCAGGGACACGGGGCCGCCGTCGTCCCAGATGAACATGCCCCCGCGCGCAATCCGAGGGGCCACTGTCTGGGCGGAGTCATTGCCGCCGGTCACCCCGGCTTCCTCGGCGAACGCGCGGAGCCATCGCGCCAGCTGTTCGGCCTCCTGCTGCTGCGCGGGGCGCAGGAGCCCGAGCGCGGCGAGGGGAGGATCATCGACCTGCTCGAGCACGTGCATGGCCTCGCGCAGCCGGACGCGTGTGGTTCCGCGTAGGCGCCGACTCCAGGCCGTGGAAAGCGCGTTGACCGTGGCCGGCGGGCCCGTGGCGCCTGGCAGCGACGGGTCGTGCTCCAGCCACGAACCCATCAGCTCATGGGCATCGCCCTCGGTCAGACTGCTGCTCAGCAGGGGATACGGTGGGATCCGAGCCGCCGCAGCCTGGATCTCCCCAGACTCGTCCGCGGAATATGCGAACAGTGGGCGCGCCTCGGAGTACAGGCCGTCGCGAGCGCGCATCAGCACGGTCGCCAGCACGTTGCACTCGATCCGCGGCTCGATGAACGACCAGACGCGGTGCGCGAAAGCATCCGGATCTCGAGTCATCACGAAACTCACGGTTCGGATGATTGCCGATCGCCCGATGTGGACATACCCCGTCGAGGACCGGCGGGATTCTGCCGCCGCCGTGCTTATCGTTACCGACGAGTGGCAGTCATGACTTGGGCCCCCTTTCTTCGCGCGGTCGGCGCGTCCCGCAGGGCGCGGCCCAGCGTCGGTGTGGCGGCGGCGGACGGCCGCGCGCGCATCGAGCCGCATCCGCGCCATCCGGCCATGAGCGGCCTTGAGGTCTCGCCGGTGCATGGTTACTACTGCATCTGTGACCGGTGCACGCGGGACCTCATCAAGCCGCACTAGCTAGCCGGCTGAACCAGATCGTGCTCCACGCGGCCATCGGCGGCCGTCCCGATGCCTATGAGCTCTTCCAGCGCAAGCAGGAGGAGACGATCAAGCTCTTGTTGGAGCCTTGAGAGCCCGAACGTGGCATGTGTCATTTTCCTAACAAGGACGGTTCAAGCTCCCGGGATTGGGAAGGCTGAGGAACATGCATCCTGCGAATACCCTCCCGCGCCAGCGGCAGCCGACCAATGAGACGGCTGCGGGGGCCGACGTGGCGGTTCTCTTCGTACGCTGGCAAGAACATCGTGATCAACGGGCCCGCGAGGAGCTGGTTCAGCGCTTCCTGCCGCTCGCCCGCAAGCTGGCGCGGCGCTACAGCGGCGCCCGCGAGCCGTTCGACGACCTGTTGCAGGTGGCGAGCCTCGGACTTGTCAAGGCCATCGATCGCTTTGACACCGAGCGTGGCACCGCCTTCTCGTCGTTCGCCGTGCCGACGATCCTCGGAGAGCTCAAGCGCTACTTCCGCGACCTGGGCTGGGCTGTGCACGTCCCGCGCGGGGCGCAGGAGCAGGCGCTCAAGGTCGAGGAGGCCCAGCAGCAGCTGACCGCCAAGACCGGCCGCCCGCCGAGCGTGTACGACCTGGCCGAGTTCCTGGAGTTCAGCATCGAGGAAGTGCTCGAGGCCCTGGAAACGGCCGGCGCGCACCACTGCGTGTCGCTCGACACTCCACGAGATGACGTCGACGGCGAGTCCGGAACGTTGGCCGATGCTTTCGGCGAGCCCGACGCGCGCTTCGAATTCGTCGAGGCCAGCGTCTCGATCGCCTCAGCAGCCCAACAACTGTCGGGTCGCGAGCGACGCGTACTCGAGTTGCGCTTCGTGCAAGATCTCACCCAGACTCAGATTGCCGACGTCATCGGCGTGTCGCAGATGCAGGTGTCTCGCATTCTCAGGCGGGCGCTGGCGCAGCTGCGAGAGCTGACCGACGGCGAAGAGGCTTCCTAGAGCCTCCACTCGGCGCGATCCCAAGGGATTGAGCCGAGCGCCATGTGGGTACAGCGCTGGCGACCGCTGGTACGGCCCAGGTCGCATGGGCGTGCGGTGGGCGTAGACGTAAGGGACCGCATTCCGGGGGCCCGGCAACGTCGCCCTTGATGCCGTCCACACCGTCGGTAGCCGATCCAGAGAACCCGAGCCATCAGCGTCGATGCGCCCCTCTCATCAGCTCTGTTGACAGTGCCTAACGTGACTCTGGCGCAGGCGAGCTGCGATTGGTCACCGACCGCCGCGACAGAAGTTGTGCGGTCGCACATCGGCGTCAGCTTTTCGAGGCCGTCTGCCGATAGGAACGCGAGAGAATTCGCCACCGGATGGTGGGAGAGCCCACCATCGGATGCTGCGAGCACGCGCGGGACCATCGGGTCGTGATTCGATCCACGAGAGCCCCGCGGAGATGAATTCATGCTCAACTGCTGTTTACCCACGTGGCAGCCACGAAATGCTGGACATTGAGAGATTGAGCGCGCCCTACCAACAACCCCCGGAAAGGCAGGCGTGAGCGGCGACTCCCCAACGGTGAGGCTGGAGCTGGCGAGCCGAGCTGAGAACCTCACATTGGTCCGCGGGATGCTGGGCGGCGTTGCTGAGTTGCTGAGGATCGACCCCGAATTATTGGACGACCTCAAGACGGCGGTCAGCGAGGCTTGTAACAACGTGGTGCTGCACGCCTACGGTGGCGAGGCGGGACCGCTGGCAGTGACGATGTATGTGAATCCGGACGCGATCGAGGTCGCCGTCCGCGATCAGGGCTCCGGCATCTCTCAGCTCACACCGATCGATGACCGGATGCAGGGGATCGGGCTGCCCGTGATTCAGGCCCTCGCCCAGGAGGCTGATTTCCGGCGTGGGGTCGATGGCGGAACCGAGGTGTGGATGGTGTTCGCCGGCGAGCGCGACGGGCGCCCGCTGTTCGGCGCTCCGGCGGCCGCTGCACCCGACGACGGATGGATCCGGAACATGTCGGGGGACGCGATTGCTTCGGTGTCCCCGGTGATGCTGCTCAATGGCGTGCTGGGTCGCCTGGCTCGAGCGCTGGCCGCGACGGCCCGGTTCAGCCTTGACCGCTTCTCAGATGTGTATCTCGTCACCGACGCCATCGGGGCATTGGCGCGGCGCTGCGCGAGCGGGGACAGGATCGGCTTCGGCCTCGAGGCCGAATCGAGGCGTTTGTCGATCACGATCGGCCCGTTCCGAGACGGAACCCACGAGCTGCTGGACAGCGATGACCCCGTTGTCGGCGCCAGCTCCCCGTTGGCGCTGTTGACCGACGAGCTAAGTTGCCGCCCCGACTCCGTGTACGAGCGCCTGCGCGTGGTCCTGATCGACCATCGCTAGTCGGTCGTCGGTCGCAGCGCCAGCGCGGCGACGTCGTCGCGCTGTAGTCCGGCGCTGAAGCGATCGAGCTCGGCAGCAAGCTGCGCCAGAACTTCCGCGGGTGTCGACGTGGCGTTGTCGGCCAGGAGCGCCTTCAAGCGGGTGCTGCCGAACCGATCCGCCGCTCCGACGGTCTCGGTCACACCATCGGTATAGAGGAGCAGCAGCTGATCGCGGGACACAACAAGCGGCACCTCCGGCCACCGCGAGTCATCAAACGCTCCCAGCAGCGGACCGGCGCCGGAGATCTCTCGCACTTGTCCGGTCGCGCTGACCAGCAGCGCCGGCGGGTGGCCGCCCGAGCTGAGCAGGACGCGGTTGCCATGCAGACGGCCGCAGAGCGCAGTGCACAGCGAGGGCACCGAGCGACTGCGCAAGGCCTCATCGAGCTGGCGCAAGATCGCCGCTGGCTGGGGATCGTGCCGCCCGGCGAAGCGTGAGCCATGGCGCAGCAGGGCGGTGAGCGCCGCCGCAGTCACGCCCTTGCCGGTGACATCGCCGATGACCACGAACCACGCGCTGCCGGCGGGGAACAGCTCGTAGAAATCGCCTCCGACCTCGATCCGCTGCTCCGATCCCGCCGGGCGATAGAGCGCAGCCAGCTCCCAGCCCGGTATCTCCGGCAGCGCATCGGGGCGCAGGCTCAGCTGCAGGGTCTCAGCCACGCCGGCCAGAGTCGTGTGCAGGCGGGCATTCTCCACCGCGACGGCGGCTCGTCGGGCGAGCTGTTCGGCCAGCTCGACGTCTTCGCGATCCAGCTGCCGGCGCGACTCCGCCGTCACCAGCGTCATCAGGCCGATCGTCCGTGCAGGCACACGCAGGGGCACCAGGATTGCCGAGCGGAAGCCCAGGCCGCGCAGCAGCTCGAGTTGTTCCTCGTCCCGTGCTCCCTCCACGAGCTGCGCGTCGGTAATCTCCGCGATCAGCTCAGAGGTGCCGGTGCGGATGACCCGCCCCTCGACGCTCTCGGGCTCGATCTGCTTGGGCTGCGTTGCTCGCAGCCTTCCTGCGAGCTCGACCTTCTGCGGATCGGGATGGGCGACCACCGCGGTCTCGCGCCTCAGGTCCTCGTCGACGAGCACCACGCTGCACCAATCGGCCAGCACCGGGACAGCGGTATCGGCGACATTCTGGAGGGTCTGCTCGTAGTCGAGCGAGGAGGCGAGGATGCGTCCCGACTCCGCCAGCACGCGGGTTCGGAGTTCGGCCGTCTTCACCGCCGTGAGGTCCTCGATCACGGTCACCGCGGCGAAGAACTCTCCATGGTCGTCGAGCAGCGAGGTCGTCTTGAGCTGGCGCCAGCTGAGCTCTCCGGTGGTTCGGTGCACCGTGCGCATCAACAGCGACTCGGCCTGTTCGCCGTGCATCAGACGCATCGAAGGCACGTCATCGATCGATAGCGGGTTGCCCTGCTCGTCCTCGACGAGATAGTCGCTCATGATCTCGTCCGAAGATCGGCTCTGAAGCTCCTCCATCGAGGCGAATCCCATACTCCTCGAGTGCGGCACGATTGGCGTAGGCAATCGCTCCCTCGCGGTCGCGGATCGTGACCGCCTCGGCGAGGACGTCGAGCAGTTGGGTCAGGCGCGTCCAGTCGCCGTTCGTCGCGTTCGGAAATGAGCCGTGGCGCGCCAGCGTCAGCCCCCGCCGAAAGCGTCCTCGGGCGCGTCGACGAGCGACAGCCGGTCGGTCACACCCGTGAGCGTGAGCAGGCGCTGGACCTGAGGAGGTCCTTTGACCAGGGCGAGCCGTCGCTTGCCCTCGATCGCGCTGTGATGCGCTCTGACCAGGATGCTGAGGCCGGTTGAGTCCATGAAGTCCAGCCGTCGCAGGTCGATCACCACGGTCTGCGCGTCGGAGTTGAAGACCCTTGCCAGCTCCTCCTCGAGGGCGGGACTCGACGCCAGATCCAACTCGCCGCTGAGCGCGATCACGGTGCCCCGATCATTCTGGTCGACCTCTACGCGGAACTGAGTCTGCACGCAGGCGCGAGCCTACTGAATCGAAAATGACTTCGGTGTTTGAGAGTGGGGTTGGGTCAGGCTGCCTCGGGGAGGGGTTGGAGGGTGACTTGGTGGCCGAGGCGTTCGAGTTGTTTGATCAGTCGGCGGCGGTAGCGTTCGGTGGCCTCGGTGTCGCGGCGGTAGAAGAATTCCTCGCCGAGCTCGTGGTAGGGGACGCCGCGGTCCAGGACGTGGTAGGCGGCGGTGAGGATCTTGTGGGCGGTGGCGACGGTCGCTTTGGCGTGCCCCCGGCGGCTCTTGATGCGGTGGTAGCGGGCGCTGAGGTAGGTGTCTTTGGTGCGCACGACCGATTTGGAGCATTCGGTCAGGGTGCCGCGCAGCCATTTGGAGCCTTTGCGGGTCGCGGCGGAGTGTTTCTTGCCGCCGGATTCGCGCTGGCCGGGGCACATCCCGCCCCAGGAGGCGAGGTGCGCGTCGGTGGGGAAGCGGCTCATGTCGGGTCCGATCTCAGCCAGGAGCATCTCGGCGGCGCGCTTGTCGACGCCGGGGATCGTGTCGAGCAGCGCGAGCTCACGGGAGAAAGGGCGAGTCAGCTCCTCGATCCGCTCAGACAGTGTCGCGATCGTCTCGCCCAGGAAGTCGATTTGCGCGAGCATTTGTCCGACGAGCAGCGCGTGATGGCCAGTGAAGCGACCCTGGAGCGCTTCGCGCAACGCGGGGATCTTCTTGCGCAGCGCGCCTTTGGCCAGCTCGGCGAGGACCTTCGGGTCGTGGGTGCCGGAGATCAGCGCGTCGAGCATCCGTCTGGCGGACACGCCGAGCACCTCGGAGGCGACGGAGGAGAGCTTGATCCCGGCGTCTTGGAGGGTCTTCTCGACTCGCTGCACCTCACGGGTGCGTTCCTGGATCTTGGCTTTGCGGTAGCGGACCAGATCGCGCAGCTCGCGCAGCGGACGGGGCGGCACGAAGCTCGGCCTGACGAGGCCGTGCTCGAGCAGCTGGCAACCCCACTCGGCATCCTGCACGTCGCTCTTGCGACCGGGGACGTGACGAAGATGACGGGCGTTGAACAGCTGGCACTCGAACTCGTCCTCGAGCAGGTAGAACACCGCCCGCCAGTAGACGCCGGTGGACTCCATCCCGACCACGGTCACTGCGAAGCTCCGCAGCCAGTCCGCCAGCGTGAGCAGCCCCAAGGTGGTCGCGGCGAACTCCCGGATCTCCTGCCGGCGACCGCCAGCGCCGTCGGGGACACGGACGCACGCGGTGATCTGGGACTTGTGGACGTCGAGCATCGCGCAGCGCTCGATCAGACGATTCATGGAACCTCCAGAGGATCGAAACGAACAGGACGACCGCCCGGGAGAGCCTCATGCTGTGGAGTCTGAATCACGCGCTCAAGGCAACAGTTCGGGGTGCCCGAGACTCTCGCGTCCCACTGATATCCGGGCTCAGCGGCACCAAGCAGAGCCGACGTCGACCAAGGCGGTCGAGGAGATTGCAGCCGCTCCGGACGAGCCCCGCCAGCGCCGCACGAACATTTTCATCTGTTCCGGGTACGCCCCGCCAGGGGCGCATGAGTCACTGATATGGGCGGAGCGGTGTGGCGGCGATCAGCGGCGGTCGTCGGTCAGATCACGCAGCCGCTGCAGCGATCTGCGTAACAGGCGCGACACCTGCATCTGCGAGACGCCCACGCGCTCGGCGATCTCTGTCTGCGTAAGGTCCTCGCCAAAGCGCAGGTAGAGGATCTCGCGCTCACGGTGGGTGAGATGGCGAGCGGCGGCGGAGATCGTCGCCTGCACGTCCACCATGTTCAGCCGGTCATCCTCGCCGCCGATGGCATCAAGGCGGCTGGCACCGCCGTCCTCATCGCTCTGCACCGGAGCATCGAGCGACACCGCGTCGTACGCCTCGGCCGTCTGCAGCCCATCCAGCACCTCCTCCTCGGAAATCTCGAGGTACTGGGCCAGGTCGTTGACCGTGGGCGAGCGGCCGGTTCGCGCGCTCAGCTGCTGTTGGGCCTCGGTGATCTTCCGGGCGCGCTCCTGCGCGCTGCGGTCGACGTGCAGGGCCCATCCCGTGTCGCGGAAGTAGCGCTTCAGTTCGCCGACGATCGTGGGCACGGCGAACGAGGTGAAGGCAAAGCCCCGGTCGGGGTCGAAACGCTCAACCGCCTTGACGAGCCCGAGGCTCGCCACCTGGACCAGGTCATCGTACGGCTCACTCGATTGGACGTAACGGCGGGCCAACTTTCGCGCGAGCGGCAGGAACCGCTCAATCAACTCATCTCGCGCTCGGCGGTCTTGATAGCGGCGCCACCGCTCAAACAGTTCGGCGGAGCGCGGGGCAGTTGCAGACGCGCCGACCGTTGTGGCAGACAGGGGCATGCAGACTTCCCTTCGCAGACGACATCGGTAGTTAACCACAGATCGGCGGACGGGATGACAGGACCCCCAAGTTATTTGGGCGCTGGCAGCGGGAAAGCTCAGCTATGACCGAGAAACCAAGCGTCAAGGAGAAACAAATGTCAATCCGCACCAGCTCCCGGGGGATCCTGTCGCCGGAGCGCGCCGAGCAGCGCGAGGAGATCCTGCGCCTGCTCACCAAGGCCTATTGGATGGAGATCGAGACGGTGATGAGCTACGTGGCCAACTCGATCAATCCCGACGGTGTCCGGGCGCAGGAGATCATCGAATCCCTTCAGGAGGACGTTCAGGAGGAGCTGGGTCACGCGCGTCAGTTCGGGGAGCGAATCAAGGAGCTCTACGGCGTGGTGCCGGGCTCGCTGGACTTCCAGGCCGAGCAGTCATACCTCCAGCCGCCCGAGCACCAGACCGACGTCGTGCACGTGATCAAGGGTGTGATCGAGGCCGAGACGGGCGCCATCGAGCACTACAACGCGATCATCGAGACGACCGAGGAGATCGACCCCGTCACCCAGGACATGGTGATCGACATCCTCCACGACGAGGAGCGGCACCGCCGGCTGTTCGAGGGCTACCTGCGCGAGTATCAGGCCGAGGGCCTCGTCTAGGGCGGGCGGGTCCCAACCCCGAAATCGCGCCGACCTTAACGGCCGGAGGCCCGCTTGAAGCGGGCCTCCGCGTTACGACACGTGTGGCTGCGACGAGCTAGGCGAGAGCCTTGATCCGATCGGCGACATCCTCGGCATCGGAGCGCAGGCCGTTCGTCCGGCGCTCGATGTCACGCCGCGTGGCGCGGACGTCGTGCTCGACCTCGCGGCGACGACGCCGGAAGCCTTGGCGACTCTGTCGGACCACTCGTTCGCCGCGACGCTCGAACCGATTCAGCTCGCGGACCAGCCGCTCGGGGCTCGTGTAGATCTGCAGGGCGCCGGCGACAGCGTCGCGTAACTCCATCGCGGCGCGAGTGGATCAGGAACGCGCGCTCAGCCTGCCGGCCGAGGGCCTCGACGCGTGTCGCCGCCGTCTGGAGACCGCGCTCGGTTGTGCGCGTGGCCTGCTTCGCGGTGCTCTGACCCGCATGCGTACGTGGCGGCCGACCGCGCGGCCCTCCGCGCCGACGTCGCTGTGCGGCGGGCCGAGCTTCTGGTGGCCGCCGAGCTGCGCTTGGTCGCGTTTCGCTTGCGGGTCGCCGCGGCCTTCTTCGGCCGCCGCCTGACGCTTGGTGCGTGTCTGTTCAGGCATTTGGGGGGCTGATCTCTCCTGGTTTCGTTGTCCGGGTTTACCGAGCGATCCTCGCCTCGAGGCTAAGACCTCCTCATTGGCCTACCCGTGACCCGCGCCGAAAAACGGGGTCATGTGTGCCAACCGTCACACCCTTCACCCGCCATACTGGGGGCACGGTGTCGTTCACCTCAGAACTCGCGCAGGGGTTGGCCCCCGATGTCCTCGATCGGTTCCTGAGATATGTGAGGATCGACACGCAGTCCCGCCGAGACCGGGACTCGAGTCCCAGCACCCCGGGTCAGCTCGAGCTGGGCCGGATGCTCGTGGGAGAGCTGGTGGAGGCCGGCCTCGAGGACGCCAACCTCGACGAGAACGGCTATGTGTTCGCCACCTTGCCGGCATCGGAGGAGGGGGAGTCCCTCCCCGTCATCGGCCTGATCGCCCATCTCGACACGAGTCCCGATGCCACCGGGCGCCGGTGTCGAGCCGATCGTGCATCGCGACTACGACGGCGGGATCATCGAGCTGCCCAAAGGCGGCACGCGCCTTGACCCCAAGGCGATGCCCGAGCTCGAGGCAAGGAACGGCCACGACATCGTCACGGCCAGCGGCGACACGCTGCTGGGCGCCGATGACAAGGCCGGTGTCGCGGCGATCATGGCCGCCGTGGCTCACCTGGCCGCGCACCCCGAGCTGCCCCGCCCGACGCTGCGGATCGGCTTCACCCCGGACGAGGAGATCGGCGAGGGCGCGACGCTGTTCGACATCCCGCGCTTTGGCGCTCTGTGCGCCTACACCGTGGACGGCTCAGAGATCGGCGAGCTTCAGGACGAGACGTTCAGCGCGGTCGAGGTGCGTCGTCACAGATCGAGGGCGTCGAGGTTCATCCCGGACAGGCGACCGGCAAGCTCGTCAACGCTCTACGCCTCGCCGCGCGAGATCATCGCGGAGCTGCCCGCCGATCGACTTGACCCCGGAGACGACGTCGGGCCGTGAGGGATTCATCCACCCCTTCCAGCTCGTCAGGCACGACCGGGCGGGCGACGTTCCGGGCCATCGTGCGCGACTTCGACGATGACCGACTGCGAGCACACGTCGCGCTCATCGAGCGGACGGCCGACGCAGGTCGTAGACCCGCGAGCCGCGCGCGCAGCTGTCGATTCGACGTCCACCGGCAGTACCGCAACATGCGCAGTACATCGAGCATGTGCCCTACGCCATCGCGCCGCCGAGGAGGCGATCCGCGACGAGGGCATAGAGCCGATCCGGTCGCCGATCCGCGGCGGTACCGACGGATCGCAGGCTGAGCGAGAAGGGGTTGCCGACGCCGAACATCTTCGACGGCGGCCACGAGTACCACTCTGCAGCGCGAGTGGGTCTCCGTCCAGGACATGGCCGCGGCCGCGGCCACGCTCGTGCGCCTGGCCGAGGTGTGGACGCGCCCGCCGGCCAGGCTCGCTGCGGCCGACTGGCCGGCCGGGATGCCTGTGCAATCCGAGCGTATCGGCCTGGGCTCACAGTAGGCTCTCGAACCGTGGACGCTGCATCGGTCTCGATGGCCTCGGTTGATGGCGAGATCATGCCCGCCGCCGACGCGATGATCCCGGCGACCGACGAGGGGCTGCTCCGCGGCGATGGCGTGTTCGAGGTGATCCGCGTCTACGACGGGCAGGCCGTATCGCGCTCGAGGAGCATCTGCAGCGCCTGGAGCGCTCCGCGGCCAACCTGCGCCTGCCGATCGACCTCGAGGCGGTCCGCGCCGACGCCTACCGGCTGCTGGCCACCGTGGCGGGTCAGCCCGAGCACGAGTCGCTGCGGATCGTGATCACGCGAGGCGGACGTCGGCTGCTGCTCACCGAGCCGCTCCACGTCTGGCCCGAGCGGATTCGCCTGGGGACGGTCACCTACTCGCCGACCCGGATCCTGGATGGGGTCAAGTCGCTGTCCTATGCGGCGAACATGCTGGCCAGCCGGCTGCGCCGCGAGGAGGGCTTCGACGAGGCGCTGCTCGTCACGCCGCACGGGCGTGTGCTGGAGGCGCCCACCAGCTCGCATCTTCTGGGTCAAGGACGGCGCGCTGCTGACCCCGCCGCTCGACGATCACATCCTCGCGTCGATCACCCGGGCGGCCGTGATCGAGGTTGACCGGGGCCGAGGAGCGCGCCTGCACGCTCGCGGAGTCTGCGAGCCGCCGATGAGGCGTTCCTCGCCTCGACCACGCGCGAGGTGCAGCCGGTCGCGGCCATCGACGATCACGAGTTCGAGGGCGTCGGGACCGGTCACGCGAGCAGGCCGCAGAGCTCATGAGCGCGAGCATCCGAGTCGGAGCTCGCCGACGACTGAAGATCCTCACCGTCATCGGCAACCGGCCGCAGTTCGTCAAGGCCGCGGCGGTCTCACCGAGGCTGCGCGCAGTCAGCATCGAGGAGGTGCTGGTCCACACCGGCCAGCATTTCGACGACGAGCTTTCCGGCGTCTTCTTCGCCGAGCTCGGGCTTGCCGGCCCCCGACCGGCAGCTGGCGATCGCGCTCGGCTCGAACGCCTCGCAGACGTCGCGGATGCTCGCCGCGCTCGAACCGCTGCTCGCACGAGATGCACCCGGACGCCGTGCTCGTTTACGGCGACACGAACTCCACGCTCGCCGGCGCGCTGGCCGGCGCCCAGGCCGGCGTTCCCGTCGCCCACGTCGAGGCGGGAATGCGCTCGTTCGATCGCTCCATGCCGGAGGAGCTCAACCGGGTGCTGACCGACCACGCCAGCTCGCTGCTGCTCTGCTCCACGCGGCCGCGGTCGAGCAACCTCCGGCGTGAGGGCGATGCAGGGTGCGATCGAGCTCGTCGGCGACGTGATGGTCGACGTGGCGCTCGCCGTGCAGCCGCGGGTCACGCGACGCGCACCGACCTCGTCGCGCGCGCGCGGGCTCGAGCCCGGGCGAGTACGTGCTGGCCACCGCGCACCGGGCGGGCAACGTCGACGACCCCGAGCGGCTGGCGCAGCTCGTGGAGCTGCTGCTCGCAGTGCCGCGTCCGGTCGTGCTTCGCCGCTGCATCCCGCGCACCCGGGCGCGGCTCGTGGCGCCGGGCTGCTCGACCGCTTGGAGCAGAGCGCCGCGGATCACGCTCACGCCGCCGCTCGGCTACATCGAGCTGACCGCGCTGCTGTGCAATGCCCGGGCGGTGCTCACCGACTCGGGCGGCCTGCAGAAGGAGGCCTATCTGGCGCGGCGTCCCTGCGTCACGCATGCGCCCGAGCACCGAGTGGATCGAGACCGTCGAGTCACGGCTGGAACGTGCTCGTCGACCTCGACCGCGAGGCCGCGCTCGCGGCGCTGCGAGCGCGCCGGCCCCGGAGGCGCATCCCCGCACGCTTACGGCGACGGGCACGCCGGTGAGCGCGTCGTCGGCGGCGCTTACACTGCGCTCGCATGACTCGCGATGAACGCCGCCCCAACGACCGGTCCCATCCGGGTCGGCGTCGTCGGCCTCGGCTACTGGGGGCCCAACCTGGCGCGCAACTTCGCCGCGCTGCCCGGCTGCGAGCTGACCTGGTGCTGCGACGCCTCCGCAGAGCGCGCGCGAGCGGGTGGCCGCGCCGCTTCCCGGCGCGCGCCTGGCGACGCGGACCTCGACGAGCTGCTGGCGACGCTCGCTCGACGCCGTCGCGCTGGCCACGCCGGTGCCCACCCACGCCGAGCTGGCCGTCGCGCGTGCTGGAGGCCGGCAAGCACTGCTTCGTCGAGAAGCCGCTGGCCCAGTCGGTGGCCGACGCCGAGCGCGCGGTGGCGGCGGCGCGCGAGAGCGGCCGGATGCTGATGGTCGGCCACCTGCTCGAGTACCACCCCGGCGTGCAGAAGCTCAAGGAGCTGACCGACTCCGGCGAGCTGGGCGACAGATCTACTACATCTACGGCAACCGGCTGAACCTCGGCAAGCTGCGCGCCGACGAGAACGCGCTGTGGAGCCTCGGCGCACACGACGTCTCGGTGGTGCTGTACCTCGCGGGCGAGGAGCCCGTCGAGAGTGCGTCGCGCACGGCGAGTCCTACGTTCGGCCGGGGCGTCGAGGATGTCGTCTTCTGCTTCATGCGCTTCCCCTCGGGCCTCATCGGCGCACCTGCACCTGTCGTGGCTCGACCCGCACAAGGAGCGCCGCTTCACCGTCGTCGGCTCCGAGCGGATGGCGACGTTCGACGACATGGCGCTCGAGGGCAAGCTCACCGTCTACGACAAGGGCGTTCGACGAGGACTGCGCGCAGCTACGGCGAATACATCACGCGCACGCGGCGACATCTTCTCGCCGCGGATCCCCAACGTCGGAGCCGCTGCGGATCGAGTGCGAGCACTTCATCGACTGCATCCGCCGCGGAGTGCAGCCCCGCGCTCCGACGGCGACAGCGGACTGCGCGTGGTCCGCGTGCTCGAGCAGCTCCAGCGCTCGCTCGAGAATTCGGCAGGTACGGCGCGTGACTCGCAGGCTGCCTCGACTGGCCGGCGCGTTCGATCGCTCGGCCGACGCGCAGCTCGACGACGGCGTCGCCGCTCGAGCCCTGGCGCGGTGATCCACGCCGGCGTCGCGGATCGGCGCCGGCTGCGACGATCGGCGTCCGGCGCCGTGCTCCACGCCGGGCACCCAGCTCGGCGAGCGCTGCGTCGTCGAGGACGGCGCGGTTCTCGGCAAGCGGCCGCGCCTGCGCCCGGGCTCGAGCGCGCTGCCGGCGACCGCGTCGACCTCGTTGATGCTCGAGGACGGGCGTGACGTCTGCTGCGGCGCGGTCGTCTACGCCGGCGCCGAGATCGGCCGCGGGTGCGATCATCGGCGACCAGTCCCAGGTCCGCGAGCGCGTCGTCGATCGGCGCCGCACGGTCGTCGGGCCGCGGCTCGACGGTCGACTTCGACGTCACGCGTCGGCGCCCGCGTGCTGATCCAGACCGACGTCTACGTCACCGGCTGAGTCGATCGTCGAGGACGACGTGTTCATTGGTCCCGGCGTGTTGACCACCAACGACGACACGATGGGCCGCCACGCCCGAGGCGAGCCGCTGCGCGGCGCCGTTTCAGCCGCGCCTGCCGGGTCGGCGGCGGCGTGGTCCTCGCGCCGGGCGTGGTGATCGGCGAGGAGGCGTTTGTCGCCGCCGGCGCGCTGGTCACCCGCGATGTCGGCCGACCGTCAGGTCGTCATGGGCGTACCGGCGCGGGTGGTGCGCGAGGTCCCCGACGAGGATCTGATCGAGCGCTGGCGGTGAGCGCCCCCGGGCAGCTGGCGCGTCGTCGCGGCGCCGTGAGACGATCCGGCCTCGCCCGAACACGACCCGAGGAGGACGCGATGGAGACCTGGGACATCCGCTCATTGTCGATCGAGGCCCACAGGCCGCAGGTGCTGCGCTCCGACGCCGAGACGCGTGCGATCGCGATCCAATTGCCGGCGGGCGAGGAGCTCCAGGAGCACCAGGTCCACGAGCGTGCCTATCTGCTCGTCGTCGACGGCGAGATCGAGGTCTCGGACGGTGGCAGCAGGTCACGGGCGGTCCCGGCTTCCTGTCGCACTTCGAACCCGGCGAGCGCCATTCCGTCAGGGCCGTCGCCGACGCCAGGCTGGTGCTCGTGCTCTCGCCCTGGCCGGGCGAGGGACATCCGTCGCGCCCGGCCGCCTGAGCGGGGGTCAGACCGGTACGGGTCCCGGCCGCGTGAGCGGGGGGTCAGACGGGTACAGGCGCGCGATCGCCCGGGCCGAACAGCTTGCCGCTGGCCGGAGTCAGGATGACCTGATCGCGTGCCGGCCCGACGCCGATGAGCGCGATCGGCACGCGCACGAAATCCGCGATGAACTGCAGGTATTCGCGCGCCGTGGCGGGTAGCTCGTCCTCGCTGCGGCATCCTGTCAAATCCTCCGACCAGCCTGGCAGCTCGACGTACTCGCCCACGGGCGTGATGGAGAACGGTCTGGTGATAGGGGAAGTGGTCGAACTCGGCTCCCTCCGCGCCGCGATAACGCGTGCAGACGCAGACGCGGTCTAGCCCGGAGAGAACGTCGAGCTTGGTCACCGCCATCGCCGTCAGCGAGTTCAGTCGGGCTGCGTAGCGAAGGGCGACCAGGTCGAGCCAGCCCACGCGCCGCTTGCGACCGGTCGTCGTGCCGTACTCGCCGCCCTTCTCGCGGATCTCCTCGGCCAGCGGGCCGTCGAGCTCGGTGGGGAACGGCCCGGCCCCGACCCGCGTGCTGTAGGCCTTGGTCACGCCCCACACCTCGTCGATGTCCTTCGGTCCGATTCCGGCCCCGATGCACGCCGCGCCCGCCACCGGATTGGACGAGGTCACGAACGGATAGGTGCCGTGGTCGATATCGAGCAGCGCGCCCTGCGCGCCCTCGAACAGGACGACCTTGCCGCTGTCGAGCATGCTCCAGGACCAGCGTGCTGGTGTCGGCGATGAACGGAGCGAGGCGATGTCCGTAGGTGAGGTACTCCTCAGTCATCGTCTGGAGATCGAGTCGGGGATCCTTGGCGTATGGCCGTAGCAGAGAGCCGCTTGGGGTCGAGCGCGGCGATGATCTTCTTCTTGAGTATCTTCTCGTCGAGCAGGTCCTGCACTCGAATGCCCAGGCGAGCGGCCTTGTCGGCGTAGCACGGTCCGATGCCTCGGCGGGTGGTGCCGATCTCGAGCTTGCCGAGCTTCGCCTCGCCGGCGTGGTCGAGCATCATGTGGTAGGGCATGATCAGGTGGGCGTTGGCGGAGATCCGCAGCGAGGTGATGTCCACACGCTCGCGCCGCAGGCCGTCGAGCTCGTCGGTCAGGACCTTCGGATCGATCACCACGCCGTTGCCGATCACGCACAGCTTGCCTTCGTGGAGGATTCCCGACGGCATCAGATGCAGCTTCCAGGTCTTGCCGTCGCGAACGATCGTGTGGCCGGCGTTGTTGCCGCCCTGGAAGCGCACGACGGCATCCGCCTGCTCGGCCAGCAGGTCGGTCACCTTGCCCTTGCCTTCGTCGCCCCATTGGGCGCCTACGATCACGATTCCCGCCATACGGGTTCAGTGTACGCGTGGCTCCAGCCGCCCCCGCGCTTCCAGTTCCGCGATCACCTTCTGCGCCGCGTCGTGGGCCGACAGCTCGGCCGTGTGCACGGTGAGGTCTGGCTTCTCGGGAATCTCGTAGGGCGAGTCGATGCCGGTGAAGTTGGTCAGTTCGCCTCGTCGCGCTTTCCGATACAGGCCCTTGGGATCGCGTGCCTCAGCCACGGCCAAGGGCGTCTCGACGAACACCTCGAGAAACTCATCGGGCTCGAACAGCGATCGCGCCATCCGCCGCTCGGCCCTGAACGGGGTGATGAAGGACACGAGCACGATCAATCCAGCATCCACCATCAGGTGGGCCACCTCGGCCACGCGGCGGATGTTCTCCACGCGGTCGGCCTTGGTGAATCCGAGATCGGCGTTCAGCCCGTGGCGTACGTTGTCGCCATCGAGCAGGTAGGTGTGGTGCCCCCGCTTGTGCAGCTCACCCTCGATGAGGTTGGCGATCGTGGATTTTCCCGCCCCTGAGATTCCGGTCAGCCATACGGCGGTCGGCCGCTGGCGCATGCTGGTCGCTCGTTCGCGCTTGTCGATCGTCACGTCCTGCCAGTGGACGTTCTGGGCCCGGCCCAGGGCAAAGCTGATCATTCCGAGCCCGACCGTCGTGCCCTTGACCGGGTCGACGAGAGCGAAGGCGCCGGTTAGTCGGTTGCGCAGAAAGGGATCGAACGGGACCGCCTCGCTCAGCTCGATCTCGCATACGCCGATCTCGGTGCGCTCGAGCTTGGTCGCGGCCAGGTGCTCGCGCGACTCGAGGTCAAGCTTGTACTTCAGCGGAGTGATCGTGGCCGTCACCGTGGCGCCGCCGATCCCCATCAGGTAGGTGCGGCCCCGGAGCATCGGCTCATCGCCGATCCAGACGACGGTGGCCTCGATCTGGCTCGCAATGGAGGGCGGGTCACGAGGGTCTGCGAGCAGATCGCCGCTGCGCACGATCTTGTCCCCGCCCCCGATCGCTCCTTCGCCCGCGGCCAACACCAACCGGATCGACTGACCGGCCTCGCGGCGCTCCGCCCTACGCTGCCCGTCCGGGGCGTGGACAGCGGCCACGCGGCGATGCGAACCGGACGGCGAGACCAGGACCACCTCGCCGACGCCAATGCTCCCGCTCGCGATGGTGCCCGAATATTCGAGGCGTCCAGCTTCCGTCGACTGGTCCATCTGCACGTACATCCTGAACGGGAGTTCACTGCCGGAGTTGGGCTCGTCCGTCACTCCATCGAGATAGTCCCTCACCGTCGGGCCGTCATAGCCGCTCATCGCCGAGGTTCCGCCGCACACGTTGTCGCCGGCGAGGGCCGAGGTCGGGATGCAGGTCACGCGGCGCGCACCCGCCTTGCTGGCCAGCTCGCGGTACTGCTTCTCGATCTCGGCCAGCCGCTCGGCGCGTAGTCGACCAGATCCATCTTGTTGACCGCCAGCGCTATGTCGGGCACTCCGAACAGCGGAGCAGGTGCGTGTGCCGGCGGCTCTGGGTGGCGACATCGTTGCGCGGGTCGATCACGATCAGCGCATAGTTGGCGCGGCCAGCCTGCTGGCCAAGGTCTGCATCCAGTGCTCACCCTCGGCCGGGATGGTCGCGAGGACGCGACGACTCGCGGTCTCGAAGCATGCTTCTGCCGGGGAGCCCGCCTCCGGCGCGCTGCCGCCGCTTCCCGTGAGCAGCCGCTCGATCAGCGTGCGCTTGCCGCGACCCCCTCACCGCACACGACGAGCCGCACCAGCGGCTTCTCGTCACCGATACCACGCGATCCCCACACTGCGACGATAGCGGGTAGCGGGGCTAGCGGTCGAGACCGAAGCCTCGTGCCGCGGCGTCAGGGCCGAGAGCGCAGGCGGCGGCTCAGGCGGTAGCGCCGCTGTGCCGTCGCCGGTCGCGCCGCCTGCTCGGCGTGGGTGCGGAGCAGCTCGAGGACGCCAAATGTGGGTCGGAACGGATCGGCGATCGCCGTTCCGTCGCGAAGGGACAGCGCTGCGCGCACCTCGCCGTCCACTTCGGCCAGGAGCACTGGGGCCTGGGGGGCTTCTGCGCTGTCGAGCGCGGCGAGCCGGGACAGGACGCCTCGTCGTCTGCATATGCGGGGCGGATTGTGATGGAGGCGTGGATTTGCGGTGGGACATGATGGCTGAGCGCAGGTAGTTGGAGAAGGAACTTTGCGCCTCGCCGGGGCATAAATGCAAATAGGGGTTTGCTTGATCAGGTATAACATTTCGTTATGCTCGATACACGCCGTCTCCGGGTCCTCTGCGAGGTCGCCCGTCACGGGTCGTTTTCGGCCGCCGCGGCCGAGCTCGGCTACACGCAGCCCGCCGTGTCCCGCCAGATCGCCACGCTCGAGGCGGAGGTCGGCGCGATCCTCATCCGCCGCGTCCCGCAGGGGGCGGTGCTGACCGATGCGGGGCGGCTGCTGGTCCAGCGCAGCGAGCCGATCCTGGCCCGGCTTGTCCGAGGTCGAGTCGAGCTGAGGCGCTCGCCGGCCTCGATGGCGGCACCTTCGGCTCGCCTCCTTCGCCTCAGCCGCGGCGTCGATCCTCCCGATCGCGATCGCCGTGTTCCGCGCGCGCCACCCCGCGATCGAGATCAGCATGATGATGGCCGACCCGATCGAGTCGTTCCCGATGCTCCGGGCCGGCGAGCTCGACTTGGCGCTCTCCATCTCCGCGGTGTTATCGCCGAGGGCGGGCCCGGCGGAGGACGCCCGCGACGAGCACGCCGGCTTCGACCTCGTGCACCTGTTCGACGACCCGATGTACGTGGCCCTGCCCGTCGGCCATCCGTTGGCCGACGGCCCGGTACTGGATCTTACCGCTTCGCCTCGGAGCCGTGGATGCTCGCCACGAGCAACACCTGCCCCGACTCCAACTGTTCCTGCGGGCCTGCCACGCTGCCGGGTTCGAGCCGCGGATCGCATTTCAGAATGATGACTATCCGGCGATTCTCGGCTTCGTCGCCGCCGGCGTCGGGGTCGCTCTCGTTCCCGACATGGTCGCCCGCAGAGTTCGGGACGACGTCGTCGATTCGCGCGCTTGACCCTCCAGCTCCGGCACGCCCGATCTTCGCCGCATTCCCCGCCGGCTACCGTTCGCCGGCGGCAGCGGCGATGATCGAGGTGTTCCGCGAGATCAGCGAGACCTGGGTCAACGAACGGCCGGCGCTCAGCCCAGGTGAGCTGCTGACCGCGGCGAGAGCTACCTTGTTGTCGATGGACGAGGACCCCGAGACCAGGGAGCTGAGGGAAGCTCAGCGCAAGCGCGAGGAGTCCGAGAGCGAGCTGGCGCGGGACGCGCTCGACGAACAGGAGAGCGCACAGCACGAGCGGCGGGCGGATAAGGCGCGCTACCTGCGCGAAAAGCTCGAAGAGCGCGCCGAGGTCGAGCGCCAGCAAGCGACTGAGCATCAATCCCTCGGCCCGGCGGTCCATGCGCCGGTCGTCACCGATCAGCGAGAGCTGTCGCACATCTCGGCCAGTCGGGAGACGGTGCGCGCGGTGACCTGCTCGCACAGCTCTTCGCGAGTCGAGGTGTTGGTGGTGATCACCATCGAGCGCTCGTCCTCGTAGCGCGCGTTGACGATCGAGTAGAGCTCCTCCAGCACCCAGTCGGTGTGCGCTCGGCGCCGACATCGTCGATGTGCAGCAGGTCGACGGCGGTCAGGCGGTCGAGCAGATCGACGTGAGAGCGCTCGGCCCGGTGGGTGTCCCGGATCTCGTTGAGCAGCCGCGGAAGCGAGTAGATCGCCACCGAGCGCCCCGCCTTGAGCGCCGCCTTGAGCACCAGCATCGCCAGCGTCGTCTTCCCGGTGCCGACCGGCCCCATGAACCACAGGCCGCGCCCGGCGTCGAGCTGCTCGTCGATCGTGCCGGCGAACCGCCGCGTGGCGGCGACGACCGCCCGGGCTCGATCTCGGTCACCGGCGGGCGGTCGAACGCCACGTCCCGGTAGCGCCTGGGATGACCGCCGACAGGCTGCGCGCCTTCGCCTGCGCGACCCGCTGGGGCCGGCAGCGGCAGTCGTAGGCAGTGTTCGTGTCCTCGTCGATCAGGCAGCCCGATCCGTCGCACCTGTCGTAGACGCAGTCGCTCGCCGGCCCTTGCGGACACCCCGGCTACCGAAGCTCGTTCCACTCATTGCGCGAACCGCTCGCCGGCGTAGTTCATGAACTTCGGATACTCCTTCTGGAAGGTCAGGACGACGTCTCCGACCGGACCGTTCCGGTGTTTGGCGATGATGATGTCCGCCTCGCCCGGCCGCTCGGACTCCTTCTCGTAGTACTCCTCGCGGTAGATGAACATGACAAGGTCGGCGTCCTGCTCGATGGCTCCCGATTCGCGTAGATCAGACAGGATCGGCTTCTTCTCGCCGCCACGCTGCTCCACGGCGCGGCTGAGCTGCGACAGGGCGATCACCGGGACGTCCGAGCTCGCGGGCGAGGCCCTTGAGGCCGCGGGAGATCTGGCCGACCTGCTCGACGCGGCTCTCGACGCGGCCCTCGTGGCGCATCAGCTGCAGGTAGTCGACGATGATCAACCCGAGGCCGCCGTCGAGCTGGTGGTGCAGGCGCCGGGACTTGGCGCGGACCTCGAGCACCCCGGTGTCGCTCGAGTCGTCGACGTACAGCGGTGCCTGTGCGAGCCGCTGGCAGGCCTCGAGGATCTTCGGCCACCTTGACTCGGCCACCTTGCCACGGCGCAGGTCCTCGCCCTTGATCCGCGCCTGGGAGGCGACGAAGCGCTGGGCGAGCTCGGACTCGGACATCTCGAGCGAGAACAGCGCCACCGCGTGTCCCTCGAGCACTGCGTTCTCGGCGACGTTCGCCACGAGCGCTGACTTGCCCATCGAGGGGCGCGCGGCGATGACGACCAGATTGCCGGCCTGGAAGCCGCCGGTCATCCCGTCGATGTCCTTGAACCCGGACGGCGTTCCGGTCAGCGGCGGTCTTCGGCCATCGACAGCCGATGGAGCTTGTCGGTCTCCTCGTGGAGGATGTCCGCGATCGACCGGATCTTCTTCTGCCGGTCATCGTGCGCGACCTCGAGCATCATTCGCTCCGCGCGCTCGACGAGCTCGCGCGCCGGCGCCTCACGCGAGAGGACGCTCGCCTGGATCTCGTAGGAGGCGGTCAGCAGCGCTCGCTTCTGCGAGTCGTCGCGGACGATCCGCCCGTACTCGCGAGCGTGCCCCGCCGACGGCACCCAGCCGGCCAGCTCCTCGACCGCCTCGGGGCCGCCTACCTCGTCGAGCTTGCCGCGCTCGCGCAGTACCTCCGACGACCGTCAGGTGGTCGATCTTCCGACCGCTCGTTGTGGAGCTCGACCATCGCCTCGAACACCGCACCGTGCGCCTCGCGGTAGAAGTGCTCGGGCCGCAGTGCTCCTCGACCAGCAGACCGAACAGGTGCCGGTCGTCGAGCAACACCGCCCCGAGGACCGACTTCTCGGCCTCGAGGTTGTGAGGCGGGACCGCGATGTTCTGAACAGCGCTCATGATCGGCGTCCGAGTCTAGGTAGGGCGACGGCGGCTCGAACCGGCTCATCCCGCACACAGCGTGAAAGTCGTCCGAGCCTGCGACGCTTCTCGCCGTGGCGAGCGTGGTGGGTGGCTGTGGCCGGTCCGTTCGCTCCCCGGGCGCCCGCCCGCGTCTGTCGAATCACGGGTGGCTTAGAACGCGAGGGGAGCGAACGGACAGCCACCGCCACCCCTCCGATCCCCAGCTGCGCCCACCAGAGCCGCACGCAACCCTGACCCGAGCCGCCGCCTCCCCGCTACGAACCCTCAGGTGCGCCGCGGGGTCACAGGAAAGCGATGAGGCGGCTGCCAGGGCGGCGCGACGCAGCGTCCGCCCCGCTTCCATCGCGTCCAAGGCGTACGAGCCCGGAACCGCGGACCAGCGTGGGAAGCGGAGCGGACCTCGACGCGCAGCCGCGACTAAGCGGCGACGACCATGGTCTTGATCGTGGCCGTCACATCGTCGGTCACCTCGACCACGACCATGTAGGTCCCGACGTGCCGGATCGGGTCCTCCAGGTGCACCTTGCGGCGGTCGATGCGGATGCCGCGGGCGTCGCGGATCGCGTCGGCGATGTCCTGCGTCGTGACCGAGCCGAACAGGCGCCCGTCCTCGCCCGCCTGCTGCGGGATCGTCAGGACGGTTCGGCCGAGCAGTCGCGGCGCTCTCGCGAGCCCGATCCTCGGCATCCTGCTTGGCCCGCTCGGCGCGCTCCTGCCGCTTCGCGGCCGCCTCGATCGAACCCTTGGTGGCCGGCTCGGCGAGCTTGCGGGGCAGCAGATAGTTGCGCAGGTAGCCCGCGGACACGTCGACTACCGCACCACGCTCGCCGAGCGACTCGACGTCCTGGAGCAGGATCGCCTGTGCCATCGCGAGACTCCTGGACTAGCGGTCGCGATCGCGATCGCGGTCGCCGCGCTCGCGACCGCCCCGCTCGACTGCCGCCCTCGGCGACGTAGGGCAGCAACGCCAGCTCGCGCGCCCGCTTGACCGCCCGAGCCACCTGGCTCTGGTGGCGGCGGCACGCGCCCGTGATCCTCCGCGAGCGGATCTTGCCGCGCTCGGAGATGAATCGGCGCAGCGACGGACAGGTCCTTGTAGTCGACCTGGTCGACCTTGTCCCGGCAGTACGGGCACGGCTTACGGCGTCCTGAGGTCGGACCGCCCTTCCTGTCGCGCCGGCGAACCGGCCGTCTACGCTGCTTTGCCACGGATTACCACTCTAGCTCGGATTTCGTCTGATCTCGGCCTCAGAACGGAATGTCGTCGTCACGGCTCCGGCAGCCACCGACGCGGTCTCGAAGTCGCCGGTGTCGATCGGAACGTCGCTCTCCGTAGCGGAGACGCTGCTGGAGAACCCGTTCCCGTTACCAGCGTCTTCGCGGCCGCCGAGGAACTGCACGGAGTCAGCGATGATATCGACTGATTCGCGCTTCTGACCCTCGGCGGTCTCGTACTGGCTCCACTCGAGCCGGCCGTCGATCGCCACCGGGCGCCCCTTCTGGAGGTAGCGGCTGCAGTTCTCGGCCTGCGCGCCGAAGACGGTGACGCGGAAGTAGTTGGGCTTCTCCTCCCACTGGCCGGTGCTGCCGTTCTTGCGACGGGTGTTGCACGCGATGCCCAGCTTGCAGATCGACAGGCCGCCGCCCGTGCGCCGGAGTTCCGGGTCTCTCGTGAGGTTCCCGGTCAGTACGACCCGGTTGATGTTCATTCCTGAAGGCTCCTTTCCAGGACCGTTTGAAAGCGTGCTGGCGAGTCTAGGTGCGGGGCAGACGGCAACCCCGGATCTCCCCGGAAAATGGGCACAAACGTTGCGAAGAAGTCGCGGCATGCCGTTCGACGCCGTGACGAAGACGTCACTAAGCACGGTGTGTCCGGCCGCCGAACCGGCGGCCCGGAGCCGACTACTCGGAGTCGGAATCGCCGTCGCGGCCGGTGCTGGTGCTGGTGCTGGCGCTGAGGCCGGTGCCGTGGTGCGTGCCGGCGATGACCGGCGGCGGCGACTCAGGGGCGGCGGGGGTTCCCGGGAGGTCCTTGATGATCCGGAAGCGCAGAACGTTGTCGGCGATCCGCAGGCTGTGCGAGAGCGATTCGAGCAGCGACGTCGGCCCCGTGAACTGGAGCAGGTGGTAGTCGGCCTCGGTCTCGTGGTTGATCCGGAAGGTCAGCGGCCGTACGCCCCAGTCGTCCTTGCGCTCGACCGAGCCGCCCGCGGCACCGATCGCGGTCTCGACGTCGGCGACGATCTTGCGCGCGCTCCTCGGTCTCAGCGCTCGTCGAGAGCAGCAGCACCAAGTCATAGAGTGGGGTGTGTTCAGGCATGACGAAATCGCCGGCGATCGGCGGCGGTCGACTATAGCGGGTGCCTTGGGAATGGCGGCACCGCCTGCGATCCTCAGAAGTTCCGGCGATGGCCAAGCACGAGCGCCACCCCAAGGACGACCTCCCGATCATCCAGTTCCGGGACGACGCCGCCTGGGAGCGGTGGCTCCAGGACAACCACGACGCGTCGAGTGGCGTATGGATCAAGACCGCCAAGAAGAACGCCGGGATCACGACTGTCACCCACGCCGCCGCGCTGAACACGGCGATCTGCTTCGGCTGGATCGACGGTCAGCGCCACCCGTACGACGAGACGTTCTTCCTGCAGCGCTTCACGCCCCGCAAGGCCCGCAGCAAGTGGTCGCAGGTCAACGTCAAGAAGGCCGAAGAGCTGATCGCCGCGGAGCGCATGCGCGCCGCCGGGCAGGCGCAGATCGACGCCGCCAAGGCGGACGGACGCTGGGAGGCCGCCTACGAACCGCAGAGTCGTGCCACCGTGCCCGACGATTTCCAGCGCGAACTCGACCGCAACCCGGCCGCCAAGGCGTTCTTCGACACCCTCAAGGGCGTGAACCGCTACGCGTTCCTCTACCGGATCCAGGACGCCAAACGCCCCGAGACGCGCCGCAAGCGCATCGACACGTTCGTGGCGATGCTGAACGAGCACCGCACCTTCTACCCGTAGGCCGCAAGCTCCCCTACGAGTAGGCCGCAACCCTACGCGGACGAGCCGCGTAGGGTTGCGCCGGCGTCCGCCAGCTCCTTCTTGCGGATGTCCTCGAGCTGATCGTCGATCCAGTCGCCCGGGTTACGCGCGGTGACGATCGACTTCAGGCCGTCCAGCCGGCGCCTGCGCTCCTGCGTGGGCATCGTCAGCGCGGCGTGGATCGAGTCGGCCAGCTCCTGAATGTCGAACGGGTTGACCGACAGCGAGTACTCGCCGAGCTCCTCGTGGGCGCCGGTGTTCTCGGACAGAATCGAGACGCCGGCGCGCTCGTTGACCATCGGGCCCTCCTTGGCGACGAGGTTCATCCCGTCGAACATCGCGTTGACCATCAGCACGTCGTAGTGCTTGTAGGCGGCGACCGCCTCCTCGAGATCGTCGCGGAGCTTCAGCTGAATCGGCATCCAGTCCGGCGAGCCGTGGCGGTGGTTGACGACCGCGACGACCGCCTCGATCCGCTCGAGGTACTCGGCGTACTCGGGCGACGTCGGTCCGGGACGGCATCAGCTGGGCGATGAAAGTCACCCTCTCGCGGAACTCGGGATGCTGCTCGAGGAATGATGTCGAACGCGCTGAACCCGCGCAGCACGTTCTTCGAGAGGTCCGCGCGGTCGACGCGCAGGATCAGATGGTCCCGCCGGCGGCGCAGCAGCTCGTCCTCGAAGTGCCGCGTGCGGTCGCGCTGCGCCACCGCCTGGACGGCGCCGGAGTCGATCGGCAGCGGGTAGTGCCCGGACCCACATCTCGCGCCCGTCCACAGTGCACGACGCCGGCCTCGTAGTCGACGTCGAGGCCGAGCAGATCCTCGCAGCACTGGAGGAAGTTCCGCCGGTAGGAGCGGGTGTGAAAGCCGATGATGTCGTTGGCAGAGGATCCCGTTGAAGATCTCCTTGCGCATCATCGACGGGAGCACCCGCCACGAGTCCGACTGGCTCCACGGGATGTGGATGAAGTGGTGCAGGAACGCGTCGGGGCGCGCCTGGCGGATCAGGCCGGGCAGCGTGTAGAGGTGATAGTCGTGGACCATCACGACCGGCCGTTCGACGTCCTCGATCTCCTCGAGCACGGCGCGCGCCAGATCCTCGTTGACGGCGTTGTAGCCGAACTCGAAGGCCTCGGTCTCGTTGCGGCGGATGTCCGGCGCGTTCGAGAGGTCCCACAGGTAGTGCTGGATGAACCACAGCATCGGGTTGGCGATGATGTTGTAGAAGCGGTCGTAGGCCTCGGGGTCGGAGGCGACCAGCTTGACGCTGTACTCGCCCCCGTCCGGCGCCTGGACCGGGAACGGGCGCCCGCCGTGGCCCTCGGCGGCCTCGATCGTCCTCGTCGGTCATCGCCGAAGCCACCCACGTCACCGGTCGCGGTGCGAGGCGAGTCCGATCAGCGCGGTGACGAGGCCGCCGGTGCCCCGGCTTGACCGACCCGTCGGGCTGGAACGTGACCGGCCCCCGATTCGATACCAGTACGAGTGGCGATTCGCTCATCGCTCGCTGCCGGCTCGAATCCGGACCATCACGACCAACCGCCTCAAACCTCCAGCTGTTCGAACAATGCCAACCAGTCTCGCAGCAATCGCGGTGTAAGGAAATGCCGGCGGGCCTGCTCCTTGCCCGCGCGCCCGAGTTTCTTGCCGAGACCGGGGTCGGCCAGGATCTCCATCGCCCGCTCCGCGCACTGCTCAACGGTGGAGACGAGGATAGCCCGACTCGCCGTCGGTCACCTGTAGAGGGATCCCGCCGACGTCGCCGCCGATGAAGGGGCGGCCTTCCACATCGCCTCGGTCACGGTCAGCCCGAAGCCCTCCCGTGTCGACTTCTGGATGCACACGTCGCAGTGGGACTGGAACGCATTGACCTCGATCGCGCCCACGTTGTTGAGGTTGTTGAGGATGTGGATGTCGGGATCGCCGTCGGCGTGGGCGACCGTCGCATTGAAGAAGTCCCACCCCTCGGGATCGTCGGTCGCCATCGAACCGACCAGCGCCAGCTGCACGTTCGGGAACCCGTTCCTTGACGATCCGGTAGGCGTCGATCACCCCGAGCGGATCCTTCCAGGGGTCGAACCGGACTGACCTGGCACAGCAGCGGCCGGTCGACATCGATTCCGAACTGGCCGCAGATGTAGATCGCGTCGTCCGGCGAGAAGGCCATGTTCTTCGGCGCGAGCGGGTCGATCGCCGGCGGGATGATGTGCGCTCGATCCTCCATGCCATTGGGCACGTACTGCTCGGTGTGGAACACCGCGGCCGGGTAAGGGTCGAGGTAGGGGAGGAGCCGCTCGACCGTGAACGGGTTCGGCGTCGAGAGGTCGATGTGGCAGCGCCACACCCAGTTCGCGGCCTTTTCGCCGACGAGCGAGCAGACCGCCGCCGGCTGCGGGTCATGCACGATGCACGCGTCCCATCCCTCCGAGAGATCGCGCGCGTTGATCTCGTTGTAGCGGCACCACGTGTCCCACTGGTCCTCGGTCAGGTCCTGGGGACTGCCCTGGAGCGCGTTGTGCATGATCTTGGTCGCGTTGAAGAACTCCTCGCGCCCGTAGATCACGTGCCACTCGACGTCGAGCCCGACGTCGATCATCAGCGGCACGAGCGTGTACAGGATCTCCGAGACGCCACCGCCGAACGCCGTTGCCGAGACGTGCAGGATCCGCTTTCCCTTGAGCCGCTCGGCGCGCTCGCGGATCTCCTCTACGAGCTGGCGACCGACGAGGCTTGCGTAGTCGGAGAGGTGCTTCTGGGCGACGGAGACTGGCTGCAGCATGATCCCGGCGGCGGAAGATACAGCGCGCGCCGGGCTTCAGGACCGCAGCGCCCTGAGGCGCCCGATCCCAGCATCCACGGCATTGACGAGCTGGACGTGCAGCGAAGCGTTTGCGGCCGAGATCGAGGACATCTGGAACTCGTGCCCGGATCCGAGCAGGCGGTGCCGGTCGAGCGGCTCTCCCCAGCCGTCGCTGACCACCCCGCCCGCCTCGCGCAGGCACAGCCACGGCGCCGCCAGGTCGTACGGAGAGTTGTTGAGAATCTCGCCCCCGCCGACCCGCTCGAACTCCTCGCGGAGCCCGGGGACGTCGTCGATCATCCGCGAGCCGACCTCGATCACCGCGTCGAGCTGACCGGTCACGATCCGCGTCATCGAGAACGCCTGCGACCCGAGCTCGAACGTGCCTCCGCCGACCGACGAGCCGTCGATCAAGTCGCCCAGCACCTCGACCGTCGCCCGCGCCGGCCGGCCCCGGAACCCGTATGACCAGAACATGCGGCCGACATCCGTCGCGGCGCTGACCGCGACCTCGCGGCTCGACCGCACACCCTCTCCGCGTGTGGCGAGGTACCAGTCACCGGACTTGATCTCGACCACGCAGCCGAGCTCGAGGTCGGCCATCGTCGGCTCAGGGTCGTGCAGCGGCGCGAGCGCCACCGCGACGCATGCCGACTCGAGCCCGGCCATCGCCGGCCGTGTCCCGTCGATCGGATCGACCACCAGCACGTGACTCGCGTCGCCCGGCGCGACCAGGCCTCGGTCCTCGGAGTAGAACGCCATCCTCGGGGCCCGCTCGGCCACGAACTCCTCCAGTAGCTGCTCGGCCTCCTCGTCGACGGCGAACGTCACGTCGCCACCCGCGCCCTCGCCGGCCACCGCCCGCCCAGCGTGCGATCCGAGCGACGGCAGCACGCGCTCGCGCACCGCCCGGGCCAGATCGAGCACCAGCTCGCGCCTGTCCGCAGTCGTGTCCATGCCACGCATTCTGAAGATGGGAACATCAGACGTATGAGCCACCCCAACGTCTTCGGCGCAAACTTCGAATACGACGACACCGACCCCGACGGCTACCGCTCCGCGGTGGCGCCGGTCGGCCGCCAGGCCGGGGGCAAGGAGAACGCGGTCAAGCTGTTCGAGCTGCCGCCGGGGCAGGCGCTGTGTCCCTATCACTACGAGTTCGTCGAGGAATGGCTGATCGTGCTATCCGGCGACGGTGTCGTCGTGCGCACCCCGGACGGCGAGGAGCAGCTGGCCAATGGCGCGATCGTGTGCTTCGAGTCCGGCCCGACGGGCGCGCACCAGGTGGTCAACCGCGGAGCCGGGACAGCCCGTGTGCTGATGTTCTCGAGCGGGCGAGAGCCGGCGGTGGCTGTCTACCCCGACAGCGACAAGATTGGCGTCTGGACAGGGAACGACGGCGACGAGTTCATGCTCCGGCGCCGCGATGGCAGCGTCGACTACTGGGCCGACGAGCCCAGGCGCTAGTTCGCGCTGCCCACGCCGGCAATTCGAGCGTGAACACGGTGTCACCCGGCTCCGAGTCGCACCGACAGATTGCCCGCCATCCGCTCGGCGAGCTCTGCGGCGATCGCCAGCCCGAGGCCCTGAGCCCTGAGCGTCGTCGGCGGTGTAGAACGGCTCGAAGATCCGCGGCATCGACTGCCGGTCCACGATCCCGTCGCCGTTGTCTCGCACGACGAGCTGCATCTCGCCGTTCTCGCGTCCCGCGGTGACCACGATCCGAGTCCCCGGCGGGGTGTGGGTCAGCGCGTTGTCGATCAGGATCCGCATGATCTGGGCGACCCGCACGGGATCGCAGACCGCCTTGATCCGCCGCGCCGCAGCCGCAGCTCGAGGTGGGAGTCGTGCTGGGCCAGGGTCGGCTCGAATTCGCCGGAGACCGCGCGCGTCAGCTCGCCGAGGTCGACCTGCTCGGTCGCGCAGCTCGAGCGATCCGGCCTCGAGCTTGGACAGATCCAGGAGGTCGACCGACAGCTTGCGCAGCCGCTCGACCTGGTCGCGGACCTGGTCGAGGAACCGCCGCCGGTCTCGGGGTCGAGATCCTCGTCCTCGAGCAGCTCGACGAAACCCGCCGAGCGAGAAGATCGGCGTCCGCAGCTCGTGCGAGGCGGTCGCGATGAACTTCTTGCGCGCCGACTCGAGCTGCGCAGCTGGCGCTGCATGTCGTTGAACGCGACTGCCAGCTGGCCGAGCTCGTCGGTCGAATCGACGCGGATCGGGTGCTCGAAGTCGCCGGCGGCGACCTGCTCGGCCGCGCGCTCCAGACGCTTCACGCGCTGGGCCAGCGCGCGGGCGAGCAGGTAGCCGCCGACCAGTGCCAGCAGCAGCGCGATCCCGCCGGCCACGAGGATCTCGTGGCGGACGATCGCGACGCTGCGGACGACGTCGGAGACCGGCGCGGAGTAGACGATCACGCGCGGCCACCCGGCCGCCGAAGAAGACCGGATAGGCGGCCTCGGCGATCGTGCCGGATCGGCGTGCGCTCGGTCGCCGGTCGCGGTGCGCCCGCTCGTGGCCGGCCGCTGAGCGCCGCTGGCAGGCGCAGGCGCGGTGATCCGTTCGACGGCCCGCTCGAGTCGGCCTGCGGGAGAGCTGCGGACCTCCCGGCTCGATCGCGATCGACGACCGACATCAGTGTCACGCGGTCGCCCGAGCGCGCCGCGGCCGGTCCGGACCAGCGCCGCGCACGTCGCTGGCCGGCGTCGATGCCCCGACGTGTTCGGCTGATCGGATCTCGAGTCCGGTGCGCGGCGCCCGCCAGCTCGATTGAGCTTCTCGTCGAGCAGTCGCGTTCTGCAGAGCCCGGGCGCGACGTACAGATACAGCGCTGCGATCGCGATGAACGTGATCGCGAAGAACACCAGCGCAAGGCTTGTTGAGCAGCGAGAGCCGGGGCCTTGGCATCCGACTCAGGGCTCCGTGTCGCGGAAGCGATAACCGACGCCGCGCACGGTGAACAGGTACTCGGGGTCCTTCGGGTCGCGCTCGATCTTCTCGCGCAGGTGCCTGATGTGGACGTCGATCGTGCGCGGGTCACGGTACGCGGAGTCGCCCCAGATCCGCGCCAGCAGCATGTCGCGCGTGAACACCCGGCCCGGGGCCCGGGCCAGTGCAGAGAGGATCTCGAACTCGACGTAGGTGAGCTCGGCCTCGTTCGCCGCGGACGCGAACGCTGCGCTTGGGGAAGTCGATCCGCAGCTCGCGGACCTCGAGCGGCGCCTCGTCCGGGCCGGTCTCGACCGGCCGGCTCATCTCCGCACGCCGCAGCGCCGCCTTGATCCGGCTCGAGAACTCGCGCAGCGAGAACGGCTTGGTGATGTAGTCGTCGGCGCCGAGCTCGAGGCCCGACCACCTTGTCGATCTCCTCGGACTTGGCGGTCAGCATGATGATCGGCACCGAGCTGCGGCTGCGCAGCCGGCGGCAGACCTCGAGCCCGTCGATCTTCGGCAGCATCAGGTCGAGAACGACGAGGTCGAACGGCTGCTCCTCGAATCGATCGAGCGCCTGCCGGCCGTCGGTCGCCTGCACGACCTCGTAGCCGTCCCGGCGCAGCGGATAGGAGAGCAGCGTCTGGATCGACTGCTCGTCGTCGACGAGCAGGATGCGCGCTGATCGATCGGCCATGATCTCTCGGTCTCCTGAGTCTCCAAGAAGGTAATCGAGCAGCGAAGACTAGTGGCGAACCCTGTGACTTCCTGAACGACATCTCGGCCGGAAGTCCGTGGCGCGTGGCCATTAACCTCTACAGGCGATGCTTGATCCGCGGATCTACCGGACGTGGACTGATCGCGGTCGCGGTGGCGGTGATCGTGTTCGCGTTCTCGCTCACCGACCAGCAGGGTGCCGTCGGCACCAACCTAGCGCCCGACGCGTTCAACGGCGAGAACGCCTACGCGATGATGAAGTCGCTCGCCGAGCGACTATCCCGACCGGCAGCCCGGGCTCCTCGGCCGATTACGACGTCGCCGGCCGGCTGTCGGCCCGAGCGTGCGGCAAGAACGGGTTCTCCGTGACGACGCAGCTCCCTCGGCGCACACGGTCGACGGCACGCGGGACGCTGCGCACGGTGACCGCGATCGGCACGCGGCCCGGCTCTGTCGAGCGGGAGCATCGTGGTCGTCGCCCACCGCGATTCGCTGCGGCTCGCCCGCGTCGCCGATCTGTCGGGGACGGCGGTGCTGCTCGAGCTCGCCCGTGTGCTCTCCGGCGAGACGCAGCATCGCTCGCGTGGTGCTCGCCTCGACGAGCGGATCCTCCGGCTCGGCCGGGCGACTCCAGTTGGCTCAGCAGCTCGGCCGAACCCGTCGACGCGGTGATCGTGCTCGGCGACCTGGCGGGCTCCGAGGTGCGGCAGCCCGCTGGTTGTGCCGTGGTCGAACGGGCCGCAGGTCGCGCCGACGATGCTGCGCAACACCGTGACCGCGGCCGCGGCCTCTCGGTCGCAGGCCGCGCTCGGCGCGGGCCGACGAGCCTGGCCTCGGACAGTTCGCTCACCTTGCGCTTCCCGCTGACGATCGACCGAGCAGGGGCCGTTCGGCGCCGCCGGTATCCGGCCGTGCTGGTGTCGCTGCCGGGCGAGCACGCCCCGGACCGCAACCAGCCGGTCGGCGGGCCGGCCCGGATCACCGAGCTCGGGCCGGACGATGCTGCAGGCCGTTAACGCGCTCGACAGCGGGCCGCCCGTGCCGGCGCCCTCGGCGTACCTGCTGTGGGACAGCAAGGTGATCCCGCCGTGGGCGATCCGCGTGCTCGTGCTGGCGCTGATCCTCCCGGTCCTGCTGACGACGATCGACGGCGTGGCGCGCGCTCGCCGCCGCGGACATCCGATCCTGCGCTGGCTGCTGTGGGTGCTCGCCGGCGCGCTGCCGTTCGCGCTCGCGCTGGGCCTGATCGTTTTCGGAGCCAAGGCTGGTCGGGCTGCTCGACATCACCGCCGCCGGGCCCGGTGGCGGCAGGCGCCGTCCCGCTCGGCGGCAGCCGGGATCGTCGTGCTCGTCGCTGATCCTGGTCGTCGATCGTGCTGGTGCTGCTCGTTCGGCGAGCCGCTGGTGGGCGCGCTGACCGGAGGCCGCAGCTCGAACCCCGTCCAGGACCCGGGCGCCGGCGCCGCCGCTGCTCATCGGTGATGTGCGTGCCGACGCTCGTGATCTGGGCTCCGCAATCCTTTCGCTGCGGCGCTGCTGTTGTGCCGGCGCTGCACCTGTGGATGTGGGTCGTCGATCCGGAGCTGCGGATGCCCGCGGCCGCTGGCGGTGGTCGCTGCTCTGCCATGGGCTCGCGCCGCCGGTGCTGGTCGTCCTCTACTACGCGCGGCGCGCTCGGGCTCGGCCCGGTCGGCGCCGCCGTGGAATGGCGCTGCTGTGCTCGTGGCCGGCGGCCAGTCTGAGTGTCGTGGGCGGCGCTCGAGTGGAGCCTGGTGCTGGGCTGCGTTGCCAGCGTGATCTCGATCGCGTCCTGCGGGCGGCGCCCCGAGCGGCGCAAGCCCGAGGCCGGCGCCGGTGACGGTCCGCGGGCCGATCACCTACGCCGGGCCCGGGATCGCTCGGCGGAACCGAGTCGGCGCTCCGGCGCTGACCCGGCGCTCGAGTCATCCGGCGGCTGATCCGCGACATCTCCTCGGTGCTGATCATCTCGGGGGTGCTGCTGCTCGCTCGATGCCGCGCGTGACCCTGGTCTGGCAGGAGCCGGTCACCGCGGTGATCGCGCATGTCAAGCACAGCGAGATCGACAAGCAGTACCTGAGCTTTCGCGACCGCGCCGCTGTCGCAGACCGACCGCCAGGCCCTGCGCGCGCTGCATCGCATGCTCAGCGCGATCGCGTTCCTGGCCCGGCGCGAGCAGCGCCAGGTCCGGCACCGGCGACGCCCTCGGGCGGATCGCTGATCCCCAAGATCGGCGCGAGCTACGACGTCATCCAGGGCACCGACACGTCGAGCCTGGAGAAGGGCCCGGGCCACTATCCCGGGACCGCGCTCCCGGGCCTCGGCCAGACGGTCGCGATCGCCGGTCACCGGACCACGTACCTGGCGCCGTTTCGCCACATCGACGAGCTGAAGCCGGGCGATCGGATCGTGCTGAAGATGCCCTACGGGCAATTCACCTACGTCGTCCAGTACCACCGGATCGTGCTGCCGACGGCGCTGTGGGTGACCAACAACGTCGGCTACGAGCGGCTCGTGCTGTCGGCCTGCAATCCGCTCTACAGCGCCGCCCAGCGGATCATCGTGTTCGCGCGGCTGCGCAGATGCAGTCGTGCCCAGCGCCGCCGTGCGCGCGGCGGCGTAGGCTTGCTTGCAGATCACAAGTCCCTAGGGTCTAGACCCGATGCAGGGTGGCCAAACGGAATGCCGATGCTGGGGAGTGAGACCTCCATGGACTAGGATCGCGAGCAGAAGGTGACCGAAGATCAAGGCAGAGCTCAGGCGAGGCGATTACCGTGTCGATCCGCAGGCGGTCGCCGACGCGATCATGCGCCGGCTCGCGAGTCGCTCGCGGCGCTCGACGGCGCTATCAGAACGAGTGCTCGTATCCGCTGAGCTGCTTCGTCGGCGATCCGCTGAACGCTGACCGTCCCCGCGCCGGCCACGACGCGGCCGACCTCGGTCGCGCCGCTGGCCAGGGCCGTTTCCAGCGCGGGGCCGGGGATGCAGACGCACAGCTCGAAGTCCTCGCCCGCGGTCGCCGCGAACACGCGCCGGGCTCCTCGTGCAGCTGCTCGGCGACCTCCGCGACGCCGTCGTCGAGCGGCAGCGCGGCCAGCGACAGCTCGATGCGCGACGCCGCTGCAGCTCGGCGATGTGACGCGGCGTCGGTGGCCAGCCCATCCGAGAGGTCGATCATCGCGCGTGGCGCCCAGTCGCCGCGAGCGCGCGCCCGGCCGCGAGCCGCGGCTCGGGTCGGCGTAGCGCCGGCGCAGCGCGCCGGCCGCGCTCGCGATCGGCCGAGGCGCGCCCGTCGAGCAGCGCCGAGCCCGGCGCCCGCGGCGCCCAGCGGCCCGGTGACCGCGACGACGTCGCCGGGCCGAGCGCCGTCGCGGCCCACCAGCCGCCCCGGATCCTCGGCCCATCCGACGACGGTGAACGACACGGTCAGCGAGCTCGGCGCGCGTGACGTCGCCGCCGGCGATCGTCGACGCCGTGGCTCGCGGCCAGCGCCTGCGCGCCCTCGCGCGATCGCGATGCGACGTCGGGGTCCGGCCCGTCGGGCAGGCCGAGCATGAGATACGCCTCCCCCGCATCGGCGGCCATCGCGGCGAGGTCCGACAGCGCCGCGGCGAGCGCGCGGTGACCGATCTCCTCGCCGCTCAGCTGCCGCGAGCGGAAGTGGATGCCGTCGACCATCGCATCGAGCGAGGTGACGGCATAGCCGCGCGCGCGGACCACCGCGGCGTCGTCGCCGATGCCGCGCACGACCCGCGGATCCCGCCGCGCCGAAGATCTCGCTGCGAGCGCTTCGATCAGCTCGAGCTCGCGCACCGCCGGCCGAGCTCCGCTCAGCGGTGCCGGTAGACGATCCGGGCGCGGTCGAGGTCGTACGGCGAGAGCTCGACCCGGACGCGGTCGCCGGGCAGGATCCGGATCCGGAACCGGCGCATCTTGCCGGCCACGTGACCGAGCACGACGCGATCCATGTTGTCCAGCTTCACGCGGAACATCGCGTTGGGCAGGGCCTCGACGACCTCGCCTTCGAGTTCGACCTTTTCTTCCTTGGGCAATGCGTGGCGCATTTCGGATCCGTTTCTGGGCACGCAGTGGGCGCACGCCGAACGCTCGAGAAAGCTACCAGCTCAGTGCGTCTAGCCGCCGCCGCCCGTACGTGGTGGCCGCTGCCGGATCCCGGCCGGCCGCCCGTTGTACCCGTGGTCCGTGCGGAGCGGCTGGGTGGCTGGGCGTACAGCGAGCGGTTGCCCGGGGGTTGGTGCCGGGTGCCGCCACCACCGCCGGCGGTTGCCCGTACCGGTTCGTCGGGCCGGCGCCCGCGGTCGACCGAGGTCCCGGCGTCGACCGAGCTCGAGCCGCTCGTGCCGGAGGTCGCCCCGGAGCTCGAGGTGAGGAGCGAAGCTGCCGCGTGGTCGCGTAGGTGCCGTCAGAACGCGGTGCCGTGGAAGCAGACTGGCGGGCGGCCGCGAAGTCACCGCAGTAGCCGTCTCTCGCCGCCGCCATGTAGTCGTGCCAGATCGGCGCGGCGAGCGTGCCGCCGAAGCCCGGCCCGAGTCCATTCACGTCGAACATCGGGACGTTGGCGGTTCGGATAGCCGACCCACACCGCGGTCGAGAGCCTGCGGCGTGTAGCCGACGAACCAGGCGTCGGTGTAGTTGGTCGTCGGTCCCCGTCTTGCCGGCGGCCGGGCAGCCGTAGTTGGCCGCGGTGCCGGTTCCGCTCGGATCACCGTCTTCAGCACCTGGGTCGGCGGCGTACGCCTCGCCGGGGCTGAACACGCGCTTGTGGCGCGGATCGCCGAGGTTGAGCGACGCTGCCGTCCGGGAACACGACCTTGGTGATCGCGGTCGGGGCGACGTGGATGCCGCCGTTGGCGATCGTCGCGTACGCGTCGGCCATCTCGAGCGGCGAGACGCCGATGCGCAGGCCGCCGATGCCCTCGGCGGGAGTTCCGTCGAGGTGCGAGGTGATGCCCATCGCGTAGGCCATGTCGCGAACCTTATCCGGGCCCACGTCGGCGTCGAGCTGGGCAACACCGTGTTGTCCGACAGCGTCGTCGCCTTGGTGATGCTGATGTTGCCTTGGTAGCTGTGCTCGGCGGTCTGGACGTGATAGGTCGGATAGCCCGGGCAGCCAGCCGGGCAGCAGCTCGTGCGAGTCGTAGATAGGTCTGGTTGGGGTCGCCGTGGTAGTCGTGGATCAGGGTCATCAGCACGAACACCTTGAACGCCGACCCCGTCTGCCGGTGCGACTGCGTGGCGTAGTCGAAGTTGTCTGGTCGTAGTTCGAGGACGTCGCCATCGCCAGGATGTGGCCGTTGGAGGGGTCGATGCTGACCAGCGCGGCCGCCGGGTCTGCCTGGCCGGCCCTCGTTGGCGAGGATCGCCTTCCGCGCCTGCTCGCTGGCGCTTGAGGTCGATCGTCGTGTACACCTTCAGGCCGCCCTTCTCGACGGTGGCGAGCCCGAAGCGCTGGATCAGCGCCTGGCGCACGTAATCGAACACGTACGGCTCGACGACCTTGCGTGTAGGTGGTCGTTGCGCCTGGACCTGAAGCGAGCGCCTGGTCGGCGCGGCGGCCTGCGTCGGCGGTGATGTAGTCCGACTGCGACCATCGCCGTGAGCACCTCGATGGCGGCGTGCCCGAGCGAGCCCCGGGTCCAGGAACGGGTTGTACTCCGACGGCGCCTGGGGCAGTCCGGCGAGCAGCGCCGCCTGGGCCAGCGTCAGCTGCTAGACGGGCTTGTTGAAGAACATCTCCGAGGCGGCGCCGACGCCGATCGCCGTCTGGCCTCCCGACCGTCCCGTATCGGGACGTCGTTGAGGTACTGGGTCGAGGATCCATGTTTGGCTGCGCTTGCGCTCGAGCTCCTCGGCGAGCTTGGCCTCGATGATCTTGCGCTTCAGTGACCGGCTGTCGGCGAGCCGGTCGGGCGAGGTACATGTTGCGCACGAGCTGCATCGTCAGCGTCGAGCCGCCCTGGATGTCGCGGCCCCCGCCGAACACGTCCTTGCACCGCCGGCGCGCAGGATGCCCTGGAGGTCGATGCCGCCGTGCTGCCAGAAGCGGCGGTCCTCGATCGCGACGGTGGCGCGGCTTGAGCATCCGCGGGATCGGTGCTGCGCCACGGCGTGCGCAGGATGTCCGAGTGGATGTAGCCGAGCCGGGTGCCGTCCGCCGCGAACACCTCGGACAGCTGTCCGGGATCCCGGGGCTTGAGTTCGCTGATGTTGGGCGCCGAGGAGGCGACGTCGACGACCCAGCCGACCAGCTAGAGCGCGCCGGCCGCGACGACGGCGCAACGGCCACGAGGAGGGACATCAACAGCATCCGCCTGATCGGAGATCCGCGGTGGCGCTGGCGGCGCCGCTGTCGTTGTGGAGGCTCATTGGGTGGGCCCGCCACAATTGGGCCGCGTATGTGTGCGGAGCGCGTCCCCGGCCCGTAGGTGGGCGGGTCAGTGTAAGCATCGGGGAGTTGGCCCGCCCAAGTCGCCGCCACCGCGCGCGGTTCTGCTCGACGCGCTGGGGACGCTCGTCGAGCTTGCCCCGCCGGCCCCGAGTCGCTGCGCGACGGGCTGGTCCGGGAGCTCGGCGTCGAGGTCGAGCTTGACCGACGCGCAGCGCGCCATCGAGGCCGAGATCGCGTACTACCGGGCTCACCTCGACGAGGGGCGCGATCGCGCCAGCTTGGCTCGGTCTGCGGCGCGCCTGCGGGGAAGCGCTCCGGGCCGCCCTGCCCAGCTCCGCTGGCCTGCGGCGAGCGAGTCCGAGGCCGTCACCGGCGTGCTGCTGGCGTCTCTGCGCTTCCGGGCATTCGAGGATGTCCGTCCAGCCCTGGAGGCGCTGCGCCTCGGGCGGATTCATGTCGTAGTGGTCAGCAACTGGGATGTCTCGCTGCACGACGTTCTCGCTCGGCTCGAGCTGACGCCGTTGCTCGACGGCGTGCTCACATCGGCCGAGGCCGGGGCTCGCAAGCCCGCTCGCGAGATCTTCGAGCAGGCGCTCGGTCTGGCTGGTGTCGACCCTGGCGACGCGGTGCACGTCGGCGACAGCGTGGCCGAGGACGTGGAGGGCGCTCGGGCGGCCGGGATCAGCCCGATCCTCGTGCGTCGCGGCTCGGAGCCGGCACCGCCAGGCATCGCCGTGGTGGCGACCCTGACCGAGTTGATCGCTGACTGGGCGCTGGCGCGACACTAACCTGACTGTCGCCGATGCCCAGTATCCCGCCTCCCGAACTCCCTCTGCTCGCGCCCGCGCCCGCCGCGCCGGAACGCCGGCGATGACGAGCCGCCGTGGGCCGCTCTGGACGGCACCGGTGGGCGTGCTCCTCGGGTTGGGCGTGGGTATCTTCGCCAGCCTCTTCGTCGGGATCATCGCCCAGGCCGGGGGCTCGAGCCTGTCCCACCCGACGCCCGCGGTGAGCCTCAGCGCCGACCTGTTCTTCGATCTGTCGTTCGTGGGCGCGGCCCTGTATCTGGCCTCGACCGCGGGCCGCGTTCGCGCGGCCGACTTCGGCTTCCGCCGCGTGGCTCTGAAGCTCGGCGTCGCCGCCGTCGTGATCGGCGGCGTCGGCTACTACGTCGTCACGGCGCTGTACGCGTCGCTGATCAAGCTTCATGGCACGGACAAGCTGCCCAGCGAGCTCGGCGTCAGCAAGAGCACGGCGGCACTGATCGGCGCGGCCGTGTTCGTGTGCGTCGTCGCGCCGATCTGCGAGGAGTTCTTCTTCCGCGGCTTCATCTTCGGCGCGCTGCGACGGATGCGCGTCCGCGTCGGCGGCCGCGAGATCGGAACCTGGCTCGCGGCGATCATCACCGGCATCTTCTTCGGCGCTGGGCACACAGGCTCGGCCTCGTCGCAGTACCTGATCCCGCTGGCTTCCTGGGTTTCGTGCTGTGCCTGGTTCGGTGGCGGACGCGGTCGCTGTACCCGTGCATGGCGCTGCATTCGCTCAACAACTCGCTCGCGCTGGGCATCAACGAGCTGCACTGGAACGCGCTCGAGATCCTCGGCGCTGATGGCTCGCCTCGCTCGTTGTGATCGGCGCCATCACCTTGCCACTGTCGCGCGAGCCGGTTCCTCCTCCGGGCGTCGCTCCGGGTCCCAGGACAGGCGTATCCGGGATCTGACCCGGCGGCCCAGTTTTTGGTCCGCCGTACACGGCGTGATCCCGGGCTGGTTTACTTCCGCCTTAATGGCACGGATCCTCAAGAGCGCACTCGCCGTTCTCGTCGTCGGCTCTCTGTTCCCCGCCGCGGCGCCGCGGCGCGGCACCACGACGCACGACGACGACCACCACGTCGACGACCACCACGTCGCACCCGCCGAAGCCGAAGCCCGGCCCGTCAAGGGCGCCGGACGCATCTATCTGCCCGATGCCTTCTTCGTCCACCGTCAGGCGGTCACCGTCCCCGAGCGCCGGATCCACGTCAAGGGCGTGGTCTTCCCGTACCTGCCGGGTCAGCGCGTGACGCTGCGGCGTCTCGGCTGAACCATCAAGCAGTTCAAGAAGGTGCGCATTCGTCTGAAGCCCTCGCGCCACCACCACTTCAGCTACTTCTCCGTACCGGCTCAAGAGCGCCGGGCGTCGGCGGCGGTGTCGGTGAAGATGACCCACTACCGGAACAAGCGGATGCAGGGCTTCATCGCGCGCCGTGGCGTGGACGGCGCTCGATGAGAACGTCGGCTTCGGGCTCCACCGGGCGATTCGTCCAGCTGGTCCAGCAGCGGCTGGCCGCGCTGCACTTCTACATCCCGCAGTCGGGCGTGTACGACAGCGGCACGGGCTGGCCATCGATGCCTACCACCGCCTGCTGCGCCGGGGGGTCGTACAAGTCGCTGGACGGCAGGACGATCAGCTTCCTGCTCAACGGCTGGGGTGAGTTCAAGGTGCGCTTCCACCACCACGGCCGCCACGCCGAGGGTGACCTGTCCGACCAGCTGCTGGCGCTGATCGACGGCAACAAGGTCGATCTGATCTTCCCGATCAGTTCGGGCAAGCCCTCGACGCCGACCATTCTTGGGAGCTTCCGCGTCTACAGCCGCGTCCCCGGATACCTGCCCGACGGGATGTACTACTCGAGCTTCTTCATCCGGCGGCTACGCGATTCACGGCTACGACCCGGCGCCCGACTATCCGGCCAGCCACGGTTGCATGCGCCTGCCGATCCAGGACGCGATCACCGCCTATAACTGGCTGAACTACGGCGACTGGGTCGACATCTACTACGAGTAGCCGCGTCGAGCTCATCACCAGCCCGGTGAGTAGCGGGCCAGGAACCCCAACCCGACCCCGTAAACGAGCAGGGCCAGCACGGCGGGCATCCCATGCAGGACCCACGGCTGTCGCTCTGCACGAGCGAGTGGAACGGCGATGTCAGGAGCGCCGGCGGCCTGGTCGATGAACTCGCGGGGCTGCGAATGCGAGTGATGAACGGGCACGCGGCGCCGCCGTTGTGGGCGTGCTGGCGATGATCTCGTTCTGCTGGTGCTTGGAGGCCCCCGAGACCTGGTCCCGCGCAAACATCAGGAAGGACACGCCGACGAGCGCGCAGCAGACCACGGAGACTAGGACGAGCACGCGATGGATCACGGCATGTCATTTATCGGCCTGCGGCGTCAATAGCATGATCCCGTAGCGATGTCCTCAGACGCTCGACAACGGCCCACCAGCGCCTGCTGCGGGCCCTTCGCGACCACGCGCTCGTGATCGGCGAGGTCGTCCTCACCAGCGGCCGAAAGGCCCAGTACCTGGTCGACGCCAAGCGCGCGATCCTGCTCCCGGCGGGGTTCCTCGCACTGGCCGAACTCGTGGCCGAGCAGGCCCGTGCCTGGGACGCCACCGCGGTCGGCGGCATGACCATGGGCGCGGACCCGATCGCCTGCGCCGCGCTGGCCGGCGGCGCCGACGTGAAGGCGTTCTTCGTCCGCAAGGAGGCCAAGCAGCACGGGCTGTCGCGCCGGATCGAGGGGCCGCTGCTGACCGAGCAGGACCGCTGCATGCTCGTCGAGGACGTCGTCACCACGGGCGGCTCGACGATCCGGGCCCTCGAGGCGCTTCGCGACGAGGGGGTCGCTGTTTGCGGCGTCCTGGCGATCTGCGACCGGCTGGCCGGTGGCGCCGAGGCGATCGAGGACGCGTCCGGGGTGCCGTTTGTGGCGCTGACGACGATCGACGAGGTCTATCCCGAGCGACCGGATCGCTAGGTGCGCTGGCTGGCGTCCCTGACCGCGGCCGCGAAGGGTCAGCTCGTCCGCGGCACCAGCACCCCGCCCGGGTGGTGGCTGGTGTAGATCCACGCCGACTTGAGATCCGCGCAGGCGCTGACCTTCGACGCCGTGGTGTGCCAGGGCAGAGCCTCCCAGCCGTTGGGCAGCTCGGTAAACAGCACGATCGGGTGCTTGAGATGCAGCTCGAACTCCGGGCGGTAGCCGAGCGTGCCAACGTTGCGGTGGGTGTACCAGGCCAGTGCGCTGACGTACTCGACGTTGGTCACCGGCTCGGCCGCAGTAGGTGATGTGCTTGTACCCGCCGATGTGGTCGACCGCTGCCTCCAGCCGGTTGATGACCGTCGTGCGCTCACGCTCGTGGAACAGGTCCTTGTGCTCCCCCCGCAGGCGCGAGAGGGCGCCGGGGAGCAGCGCTGCGACGAGCAGGACGGCGACCGCCGCGCCGGCCCAGCGCGGCACGCTGTGGCCGATCTTGGGCCCGTCGGCCAGCAGCCAGCCGATGGCGACGCCGAACAGAACACTGAGCATGCCCGCGGCCTCGAACATGTAACGGGGCACGCCCGAGTAACCATGCAGGGAAAAGCCCGTCTCGACGATCATCCAGGCCACCGCCCCGCCGGCCAGGATCAGCACCGTGCGATTGCGGCGGAAGTACGCGGCGATCGTGGCCCCGAGGGCGCCGAGCTGGATCGGCAGATAGGTGAGCGCGGTGAAGCGGTGGAACGTGCCGATGATCTTGTTCTCGTGCAGCTGGCGCACCGAGCGCTCGGCCAGCTCGCTGGCGATCAGCGGCCGCATGTTGGTGAGGGTCGGGAGTCCGAACCACAGCAGCGGGATCACCGCCAGCCCGCCCACGATCATGGCGCGCATCGAAGGGATCTTGCGCCACGCGTAGATCGAGTAGAGGCCGAGGAGCGGCCACGACTCGGGACGGCCGAGGGCGGCCAGGACGCCGAGCACGAACGCCCACCGGGGGTGGCCGGACAGGTAGCAGTCGACCGCGCCGAGGCATAGCGAGACGATCATCGGATCGGATTGCGCGCTCAGGACGATGTGCATGTAGTTCTGAATCCCGAGCAGCGACGCCCCGCCGATCACGGCGGCGATAATCGCCGCGGTCCGGCGCTCGGGCGATGTCGCCACGATGCGGTAGATGATCCGGCCGGCAAAGATCGGGCCGGCGAGCGACAGGGTTACGGCTGTGATCATCCACAGCCACAGTTCGAAGTGGCCGAACAGCGCGTACGGAACCGTGAACAGCCAGGTCAGCGGCTTCCACGAGGGCGCGCCGCCGAGGTCGAGGTTCAGGTGCAGCGTCTGGTAGCCCCACACGATCCAGCCGTAGGGGTCATAGCCGGGGCGGGTATTGGCCCACACGACGAACAGGGTCGAGAAGGCAACGAGCCCAACCGCCACCACCCACCAGGGGTGGCGCCGAATCACCGACCCCGGCGAGCGCCGGCCGGAGCTCGGCCGGCGTGGCTCCTCATCGGGGTGCGCCTGGGGAGCGTCGATCGTCTGTTCGGCCATGGCGAGTCGTCGAAGGTATCAACGATGTTCCGGACAGGAAGCGGCGGGATTTGCCGTCGCAGAGCCCGAGACCTTCGGCGAATGCCCCCGGCAGGAATCGAACCTGCATCCCGCGCTTAGGAGGCGCGTGCTCTATCCATTGAGCTACGAGGGCGGTGCGGAGCTGCCACCGCCCGAAGGAGGGTATCTGGCCGCCCGGGGATCATTTGAGTCGGGGCTACACCCTTCGTTGAGCGCTGGTTAGGGTTAGATGACAACACCGTCACGGTGTGGTATTTCCCCAGCGTGGAGGAGGGATCGACGGACTGGCGAGGAAGCCCCTCTAGCCGATGAGCTTTGGAGCGTCAGAGCTCCTCGTCGAAGGCGAGGCTCAGGTCGAGACGGTAGAGCTGGTCGGTGGTGAAATCACCGCGCGCTCACCGCTCCAGCTCTTCTGGCGCCGGTTCCGTTCCGATCGGGTCGCGATGGTCTCGGCCGGGTTCATCATCCTGCTGATCCTGATCGCCATCTTCGCGCCGCTGGTCGTGAAGGCGTTCGGGCTGCCCGGCCCCAACGTCCAGAACCCGAACCTGACCGACGCCTTCGGGACGCCCATCGGGCCGACGGCTGCCCATCCGTTCGGCGTCGATCCGCTCGGCGAGGACGTCATGTCGCGGGTCATCTACGGCGCCCGCGTCTCGCTCATCGTCGGCATCGTCGGCACCGGCCTGGCCACGATCGCTGGGGGTCAGCCTGGGCCTGCTGGCGGGCTTCTACCGAGGTTGGCCCGACACGCTGCTGTCGCGTTTTGCCGACGTCGTGCTGTCGTTCCCGATCCTGCTCTTCGGACTGGGCATCGGCGCGGCCTGCGCCGTCAACGGCTGCCTGGGAGGTCTGCTCCAATCGGGGCTTCCGACGATCCTCGTCATCATCGTCATCGCCGGGTGGACGTACATCTTCCGGATCACCCGTGGCCAGGTCCTGTCGCTGCGCGAGAAGGAGTTCGTCGAGGCCTCGCGCTCGCTGGGCGCCTCGAACAAGCGGATCATGTTCCGCGAGATTCTGCCCAATCTGGTGGCGCCGATCATCGTCTACGCCAGCCTGCTGATTCCGGTGAACATCCTGTTCGAAGCCGGACTCTCATTCCTGGGCGTGGGCGTCAAGCCGCCGACGGCAAGCTGGGGGCAGATGATCGCCGATGCATCGCCCAACTACCAGACCGCGTGGTGGTACATGCTGTTTCCGGGGATTGCTCTTTTGCTGACCGTATTCGCGTTCAACCTTGTCGGTGACGGGTTGCAGGACGCGCTGAACCCAAAGGCCGACAGGTGACGGCCAGACCATTACAGGAGGGGAATATGAAGGTCGATGATGCGGGGACTCGCATCGGTCGGTCTCGTGTGCGGCGTCGACGCTCGCACTGGCCGCCTGCGGGGGCTCGAGCAGTTCTGGAAGCAGCTCGAGCGGAGGTAGCAGCTCCGGTTCAACCATCAAGCCGGCGCTCGACGGGTCGGGTCAGGACCTGACCAACGGCAAGAAGGGCGGCACCCTGACCGTGTTCCAGCACGGGGACTTCCAGCACCTCGATCCCGGGGAGAGCTACTACTCGCTGGACTACGAGATGCTGTACCCGACCCAGCGACCGCTACTCATCTTCCCCCCGAACAACTCGTCCAAGCGTGATCCCGGACCTGGCCTCGGCGATGCCGACGGTCAGCGACGGCGGCAAAACGGTCACCGTGCACATCCGCCAGGGAGTCCACTTCAGCCCGCCGGTCAATCGCGAGGTCACCTCGGCCGACGTCGCCTATGCAATTGAGCGCGGCGCCAACCCCAACGTGGCCAACCCGTACTTCCCGTCCTACTTCGACTACATCGTCGGCGCGAGCAAGGCGACTGGCGGTCCGATCTCGGGAATCCAGACCCCCAATAAGTTCACCATCGTCTTCCACCTGACGGGTCCGTACGGATCGTTCTTCGAGGGCGCGCTGTCGCTGCCGCTCACCGCGCCGGTGCCGAAGTAGTTCGCGGCGCCACTCGACGCCAAGAAGCCGACTCAGTACGGGACGTATCTGGTCGCCACCGGGCCGTACATGATCAAGTCCAATGCCCAGGGCAAGGTGACCGGCATCGGCTACCAGCCGGGCAAGTCGATGACGCTGGTTCGCAACCCGAACTGGAATCCGTCCACCGATCCCGCGGCCGGCGTACCTGAACCAGATCAACATCAACATCGGCGGCGACCCGAACGTGTTCCCCCGCCAGATCCTCGCCGGTCAGAACATGGTCAACGGCGATGCGCCGTCGGGCCCGTCGGTCAAGCTGGCCTACCAGCAGTACTACAACCAGCTGATCGCTGCCCCCGGCGCTGGCGACTTCTACGTCGCGCTCAACAACCACAAGGGCCCGTTCGCCAACGTGGATGTGCGCAAGGCGTTCTGGGCCGCGCTCGACCGCGAGCAGATGGTCAAGGTGGCCGGCGGCGAGGTCGTCGGCTCGGTCGGAACCCACTTCATCTATCCCGGTTCTGAGGGCTACGCGCAGGGCGGCGGTGACCATGGCCCGAAGGTCGACTACAACAACTATCCCGAGGGCAACATGTCCGTGGCGGCGAAATACATGAAGCTCGCCGGCTACTCCAGCGGCAAGTACACCGGCTCAGCCACGATCAAGATCGTTGGCTCGACCGGCGATCCCCTCCCGCAGTGGGCGGCGATCGCCAACCAAGCCGCGCAGGCGTTGGGGTTCAAGACGAACTTCAATACGGTCGATCAGGCCGTGATGTATGGCAAGTACTGCGGCGTGCCCAAGGCGGAGATCGATGTCTGCCCGGATGTCGGGTGGATCCGTGACTGGGCCGATCCGCAGACGCTGCTGGACCCGACGTTCGCCGGATACAACATCGTCACGACGAACAACTCCAACTGGTCGCAGACCAGCTGGCAGGATGGTCCGGGCGGCCCGCACGCGGGACAGGCCACCACGCCGCTCGACAAGGCGATGAGGGCGGCCGAGAAGACCGTCGGGACCTCGGCGCGCGCGGCGGCGTGGGCGAACGTCGACAAGATGCTCGTCAACGACGCGGTGGCGGTGCCGTTTTACTTCACCAAGCAGCCCAACATCGAATCCAAGAACGTCCGCGGGATCAGCGATCTGTGGAACCTCGGTTCGTGGGACTACGGCTGGACGTCGATCAAATAGCACTGAACGTGATGGGGCCTCGCCACCGGCGGGGCCCCATCCGCTATCGCCAAGGGACCACGTCGTGATCCAGTACATCATCCGTCGCATTCTGTGGGGCATCGTCCTGGTGTTCGCGGTGATGGTGATCACGTTCGTGATCTTCTATCTCCTGCCCAACGTCAACCCGGCGGTGCTGCGCGCCGGCCGCACGCCGTCACAGGCGGTGATCAACGACATTGCCCACTCGCTGGGCACCGACAAGCCGGTCTACACCCAGTTCTGGATCTACTTCAAGCAACTGGTCCTCCACTTCAATCTGGGCTACAGCTACTACAGCTCGGAGTCGGTCACCAGCCTGATCATCAATCGGCTCCCGGCGACAATCTCCCTGACCGTGGGGTCGGTGATCATCTGGCTGGCCATGGGCATTCCGGTGGGGATCATCTCGGCGATCAAGCGCCGGAGCATCCTCGACCGGACCACGATGGGCATTTCGCTGATCTTCGTCTCGGCTCCGGTCTACTGGCTCGGACTGCTGTGCCTGTTCCTCTTCGCCTCTGACATCGGCCAGTTCCCGATCCCGTTCCTGCACGGGGCGGGCAGCTACACGGGCATCACCAACAACCCGCTCGATTGGTTTCAGTCGTTGCTGATGCCGTGGTTCGTGCTCGCCGCGACGTCGGCCGCGATCTACGCCCGGCTCGTGCGGGGCAGTCTCATCGACGTGATGGGCGAGGACTACATCCGCACCGCACGTGCCAAGGGCCTGCCCGAGAACCGGGTCGTGTTCAAGCATGGCCTGCGCTCGGCCATCACCCCGCTGGTCACGGTGCTGGGACTCGACGTGGCCATCCTCCTCGGCGGCGCGGTGCTGGTCGAGACCGTGTTCGATATTCCTGGGATCGGTAGGCTGAACTACGACGCGATCACCCACTCCGACTTCCCGATCGTTCAGGGGACCGTGCTTCTGGCGGCGATCTTCATCGTTTTTGCCAACATCGTCGTCGACATCCTCTACGCCTATCTCGATCCCCGAGTCCGCTACTCGTGAGCCTGCTCGAGGTCGAGGACCTGAAGGTCACCTTCCCGACCGAGGACGGCCTGGTGCACGCCGTCGATGGGATCTCCTACTCGGTCGACACGGGGCAGACGCTTGGCATCGTCGGCGAATCCGGCTCGGGGAAGAGCGTTTCCTCGCTGACCACGCTCGGACTGACCCGCACTCAGGGTGCTCACGTCGAGGGAAAGATGCTTTTCGAGGGCAAGGATCTGGTGCAGATGTCCGACGACCAGCTGCGCTCGATCCGGGGCAATGACATCGCGATGATCTTCCAGGATCCCCTCTCCTCGTTGCACCCGTTCTACAAGATCGGCAAGCAGCTCGTCGAGGCGGTGCTCATCCACCGCAGCGTGTCGAAATCGGCCGCGCGTGCCCGCGCGGTCGAGCTGCTGGACCTGGTTGGCATCCCCGACCCGCAACGGCGGGTCGATCAGTTCCCCCACGAGTTCTCCGGCGGGATGCGCCAGCGCGTGATGATCGCCATGGCGCTGGCCAACGAGCCCAAGCTGCTGATCGCCGACGAGCCCACCACCGCTCTCGACGTGACGGTGCAGGCGCAGATCCTCGCGCTCTTGGAGGACCTCCAACGGCGTCTCGGGATGGCCATCATCATCATCACCCACGATCTCGGAGTGGTGGCCGAGACCGCCGATGAGATCTGCGTGATGTATGCCGGGCGGATCGTCGAGCACGCCGACACTGAGCACATCTTCAAGCGACCTCAGCATCCATACACGTGGGGCCTGTTGAAGTCGATACCGCGGCTCGACACGCCTCCCGGCGAGGAATTGGTGCCGATCTCCGGACGCCCACCCAGCCTGATCAACCCTCCGTCGGGCTGCCACTTCCATCCCCGCTGCCCCTACGTGCACGAGTCGCACAAACGCATCGACCCCCGGCTCGAGCCGGTGCCGGGGGATGACGATCACCAGGTGGCCTGCCTGCTCACCCCGACGGTTCGATCGCAGATCTGGCACGGGCTCCAGCAGGGGCTCGAGCCGGGCGCGCTGCGCCATCTGAGCGATGGCGCCACCGAGCGGGCTCCCGGGGCGCTTGGAGTCGCTCAGGACGGCGGCTCATGAGTGCTGACTCGAACGGCAGGCCGATCATGGAGGTGATCGATCTGGTCAAGCACTTCCCGATCACCCGCGGGGTGATCTTCCAGCGCCAGATCGGTGCCGTGCAGGCCGTGGACGGCGTGTCGTTCGATATCCACCCGGGCGAGACCCTGGGGCTGGTGGGCGAGACCGGCTGCGGGAAGAGCACCACCGCGCGGCTCCTGGTCCGCCTGCTCGATCCCACCTCCGGAACGGTGAAGTTCGAGGGCGAGGACATCGCGCTGCGCAGGGGTCCCGCGCTGAAAGACCTGCACCGCCACATGCAGATGATCTTCCAGGACCCCTTCTCGTCTCTGAATCCGCGCAAGACGGTCGGCTCGATCATCGCCGATCCGTACATCATCCACGGGATGTACAAGGGGGAGGGCCGGCGCAAGAAGCGCGTCCAGGAGTTGATGGATCGCGTCGGGTTGAACCCCGAGCACTACAACCGCTATCCGCACGAGTTCTCGGGCGGGCAGCGCCAGCGCATCGGTGTGGCCCGCGCGATCGCGCTCGAGCCGAAGATCCTCATCGCCGACGAGCCGGTCTCGGCGCTCGATGTCTCGATCCAAGCCCAGGTACTCAACCTGCTGCGGGGCCTCCAACGCGAGATGGGCCTGACCCTGGTGTTCATCGCCCACGACCTCAGCGTGGTGCGCCACATGTGTGATCGCGTGGCCGTCATGTACCTGGGCAAGGTGGTCGAGATCGGCCCGGGCGGCGCGCTCTACGCGTTCCCGCGCCACCCGTACACCGGCGCGCTGCTCTCGGCTGTCCCGGTCCCCGATCCGGTTGGGGGGCGACGCGAGCGCCAGCTTCTGTCGGGCGATGTTCCGAGCCCGGCCAACCCGCCGAGCGCCTGCCGGTTTCACACCCGCTGCCCCAAGGCCCGGGAGCTGTGCTCGACCGAAGAACCGCTCCTTGACGAAAAGGGCAGCGGCACGCGGGCCGCCTGCCACTTCCCGCTCACCGAGGACGAGGTGCGGCTGCGCCTGCCCGCCGCGTTGACTCAGCCCTCTTCGGCTTCCTCGGCCTCTTCGCCTTCTTCAGCCCCCTCGGCCTCTTCGGCCTCGTCTGCTTCCTCGTCCTCGTCCACGTAGAGGGACTCACGGGCCAGCTCCTGGCCCCGGCCGCTCCACAGCTTGACCTCGAGGAAGTCGCCGCGGTAGTTGTCGGGGGCGAGCAACGTGAAGCGCTCGTCCGACAGCTCGCACTGATCGACGGCCAGGTTGGCCAGCTCGGCGGTGACGATCGCGCCTCCGGGGATCATCGGTTGGCCCCAGACGAGGGTCATGTCGGCCGTGTTGCCCTGCTCGCCCCGCCATGACCCGATCACGTCGTCGTTGAGATCAAGCTTCCAGTCCGGGTTGGACTCCGCGGTCTCGGAGGTGAAGTCCGCCCGCGCCTCGAAGTCGGCGGGACCCCCTTCGCCCTCGGTGAACGAGACGAAGCCGAACAGCTCATAGGCCTCGCTGGTCGACGCGACGGCCGGGATGTACGTGCGCCCGCCGTACGAGCGATCGGGGAACCACTTGATGTCCTCCGGCTCGCCGATCTCCTCGTCCTCGCTGTCGATCTGCTCGACCGCCGCGAGGAAGTAGCCTCGTAGCGTGTCGGCCCACCGCCCGTACGGCAGCGGCTCTTGCGGCGGGTAGGCGGCAAAGGTGATCACGAAGCGCTCGGCGGGCGGCATGTGTAGGCGGAGCCTATCTGGCCTGGTCAGGATCCGGCTAGAACGCCCCCCGCCGGCTCAGCACCGCGGGGATCGTCTTCATCAGGATCGAGAGGTCGAGCATGATCGACCAGCGCTCGAGGTAGAGGAAGTCGAGGCGGACGAGGTCGTCGAAGTCGAGCTCGGAACGGCCCGGACACCTGCCACAGGCCAGTGATCCCGGGCAGAACCAGGTAGCGCTTCTTGTGCCACTCCTCGAGCCGCTCGAAATCGCGCATCGGCAGCGGGCGCGGGCCGACCAGCGACATCTCGCCGCGGACGACGTTGACCAGCTGGGGCAGCTCGTCGAGGGAGAAACGACGCAGGAACCGACCGACCCGGGTCAGGCGGGGGTCATGGCGGATCTTGAACAGCGCGCCCGACTGCTCGTTGAGGGGCTCGAGGTCGGCCTGGATCTGCTCGGCGTGCTCGCGCATGGTGCGGAACTTGAAGCAGGAGAACGGCTTGCCGGCGATACCCGGCCGGACCGAGCGGTAGATCGCCGGCCCGCGCGAGCTCAGCTTGACCGCGATCGCGATCGCCAGCAGCACGGGCGATGAGCAGGATCAGCCCGACCGTCGAGAGGACGAGATCGAACGATGCGCTTGAGCGCGTAGTCGATCCCGTCGAACACCGGCGGACGCAGCGTGAACAGCGGCACGCTCTGGCCGGGCACGAACTCGGCGCGGTCGAACAGGATCTCCATCGTCGACGGCGCGACGTGCACGGTGACGCCGCGCTGGTGGCAGAGGTCGACGAGCTCGACCGCCCGCTCCTGCGGAAAGTCGGGGTCGGCGATGATCACCTCCTGCACGCGCTCGCGACCAGCATCTCGCGGCAGGTCGCTCAGCTCGCCCAGCGAGCGCAGACCGTTCTGGGGGCGCGGTGTCAGCGAGATGTAGCCGACGAGCGCCACCTGGGTGCTGCGCGCGGTCGGCCAGCGCGTGCGCGACCGCCTCGATGTGCTTCCCGGAGCCGACGAGCAGCGCTCGGCGCTCGTACCCCGCCTGCTCGAGCAGCCACCCGGTGACCCGCAGATGAAGCTCGCGCAGCGTGGCGATGTACACGGTGCCGAAGAACAGCGAGCCGTAGAAGATGTAGTAGCTCGAGAAGTGCTCGCCGTTGGCCAGCGCGAAGACGAGCGAGATCACGGTGGCCTGGAACAGCGCGGTGGCGATCTGCGCGAGTCCGGGGCGTCGCGGGCGGTCCGCGTACAGGTCGGCGCGCGCGAACATCAGCACCGTGATCAGGTAGGCGAACGAGACCCAGTGGCGGGTCTCGTGCCAGGCGATCGAGGCGCCCGAGATCCCTGGATCGCAGCTCTTGAGAACCAGAGCCGTGAACAGCGCGCCGGCGACGCCGATGAGGTCGAGGACCAGCAGCGACACGACGCGGGCGACCCGTCGCAGCGTCTCGAGCCGCAGCAGGAACGACAGCAGCTGGTGGTCGCTTGCGCCGGACGTCACGCTCGCGGGAGCACCGAGCGGTGCGGGACGCTCCACGGTCGCCGTTCGGGTGCCCGCTCGCCTCTTGCTGCTCGATTGTCACGTGTGCCGCCGAGCCGTCATCGCTCCCCCTGTCGTAACGGTATCTTGACATCGAAGTTACGAAGAAAGCCTTGCCGAGTGGGGGCCTGCGGGGACCGGCTACCCGACACACTAGGCGTTGGCAAGGTCAGTTGCCAGGATTCCCTGGCCCACGCCTTATCGCATCGCGCCGACCAGCGTCTCGCGCCGGACTGCTCGATCGTCCGCCGCAGCCCCTCGCGCAGATCGATCTGTCGGCTCCCAGCCCAGGATCTCCCGGGCCAGCGTGATGTCCGGCTGGCGGACCTGGGGATCGTCGGTGGGCAGCGCCTCGAACACGATCTCCGACTTCGAGCTCGTCACCTCGATCACCGCCTTGGCCAGCTCCAGCAGTGTGAACTCGTCCGGATTGCCGATGTTGACCGGGTTGTGGTACCCGGACTCGGCCAGCGCGATCAATCCGCGGATCTCGTCCTCGACGTAACAGAACGAACGTGTCTGCGACCCGTCGCCGAACACCGTGATCGGCCGATCCTGGAGCGCCTGGCGCAGGAAGGTGGGGATCGCGCGCCCGTCGTGCGGGCGCATTCTCGGGCCGTACGTGTTGAAGATCCGCACGATCGCGGTGTCGACGCCCTGCTGGCGGTGGTACGCCATCGTCAGCGCCTCCGCGTAGCGCTTGGCCTCGTCGTACACGCCGCGCGGACCGATCGGGTTGACGTGGCCCCAGTACGTCTCCGGCTGCGGGTGCACCTGGGGGTCGCCGTACGACCTCGCTCGTCGAGGCGATGAGGAAGCGTGCGCGGTGGCGTCTTGGCCAGTCCGAGCGTGTGATGGGTGCCGTACGAGCCGACCTTCAGCGTGTGCAGCGGCAGCCGCAGGTAATCGATCGGCGAGGCCGGCGATGCCAGGTGGTAGACGAAGTCGATCGGCTCATCGACGTAATAGGGCTCGATGATGTCCAGGATCAGGTGGACGAACGCCTCGTGCGGATGTGCTCGATGTTTGCGAGCGAGCCCGTTTCGAGGTTGTCGACGCAGATGACGCGGTGGCCGCGGCTGAGCAGCTCATCGCACAGATGGGAGCCCAGAAACCCGGCGCCGCCGGTGACGAGGCAGGTTGACATGCCGCGCAATCTACATGAGCGTCCGGAGATCGAACGCCGGCGCCACCATTAGCATCCCGACCTCAGCCACGAGAGGAGATGCGATGGCCGCCGCACGGTTCGTCGAACGTCTGAACGAACAGATCGCATACGAGTTCGCCGCCTCCCAGCAGTACATCGCGAACGCCGTCTACTTACGACTCACAGACCCTTCCCCGCCTGGCTGCGTTCTTCTACGCGCAGGCGGTCGAGGAGCGCAACCACGCGATGATGATGGTCCGCTATCTGCTCGACGCGGACGCGCCGGTGGCGATCCCGGGGGTCGAGGCGCCGGAGACGCAGTTCGCCGACGTGGTCGCGCCGGTCGCGCTCGCGCTCGAGCAGGAGCGCCGGGTCAGCGACCAGATCGCGGCGCTCGTCGGAGTCGCACGCGAGGAGAGCGACTACCTGAGCGAGCAGTTCGTGCAGTGGTTCCTCAAGGAGCAGGTCGAGGAGGTGGCGACGATGTCCTCGCTGCTCGCGGTCGTCCAGCGCTCGGCCGAGACGCCGATGGTCGTCGAGGACTACCTGGCCCGCGAGCACGGGGCGGCGAGGCGGCGGACCCGACGGCGCCCCCGGCGGCCGGCGGGGCCGCTCTGAGCTAGCCGCGCCGCCGGCGCAGGACGTGCGCGTCGCCGCGGCGGATCGTCACCCGCTCGCGAGTCGAGGTGCTCGAGCAGCGCCTGGGCGAACTTGCGCGAGGTCCCGAGCTCGTCGCGCAGCCTGGGCGAGCGTGATCGCGCCGCCGTGCCGCTCGCGCGATCGACGATCCGAGCGCGCGCTTGCGCCAAGCACCTCCGCGTGGTAGTGCAGCGTCTTGGAGACCCGCACAGCGCGCCCGGCGGCTCTGAGTGCGCCGCGAGGTCCTCGGTATCGAGCTCGGAGTCGGGCGGCGGCTCGAGCCCGGCTGTCGCGCAGGCGGCGCTCGAGCGCCAGGGCGCTCGGGGGACAGGGGCGGCTCCTGTGCGCGGAGCCGTCGGGCGGCTGACCGGAGGCAGGCGTGGGGGCTCCGCGTCCGGCGTCCTCGCCGCGGGCGAGCCAGCTCCAGGCGGAGCAGCTCGCGGCCGGGCCCGTGCTTGCTGCGGATGGGCGTCGAGCACCGCCCCGCCGCCGAGCGTGTCCGGCGGCGCGATCTGCCGGATCACGAGGCGATCGCCGCGCTGCGACGCAGCGGCCGCTCGAGCCGCACCTGCCAGAAGCGGCCGCCGAGCCAGGCGAGCCGTGCCGGCGCTCTCGCGGGTGCCGTGGTGCACCTGGACGCGATCGCCGTGGCTCGGGCTCGCGCTCGCCGAACTCGAGTCGCGGCGTCGATCAGGTAGGTCGGCCGTCAGGCCGGCGTCAGCGGCGGCGAGCACCTCGCCGCGCGCGACCTCGCCGACCGAGACCCCGTCAGGTTGACCGCCACGCGCTGGCCGGCGGCCGCGACGTCGACGGCCGCGTCGTGGACCTGGACCGCCCGCGCACGCGGCACGCGTCCGTCCGGCCGGCAGCAGCACGAGCTCGTCGCCGCGAGCGATCCGGCCCGACCACAGCGTCCCTGTGACGACGGTTCCGGCGCCGCGGATCGTGAACACCCGGTCGATGTGCAGCCGCGCCGGACCGTCGCCGTCGGCGCGGCTTCGGCAGCTGCGCGGCGACTCGGTCGAGCGCCGCGCGCGAGCTCGTCGAGGCCGGCGCCGGTCCGCGCGCGAGACTGCGCACGACCTCGGCCCCCGGAAGCAGCTCGGCGGCCTCCGAGCATCGCCATCTCCGGATCGGCGAGGTCGCACTTCGTCACCGCGACGACCCCGGCCGTCGACCTCCGAGCGCTCGCAGCACCGCGGCGTGCTCGCGCGTCTGCGGCATCACGCCGTCGTCGGCGGCGACCGTCATCAGGTAGATGTCGATGCCGGTCGCGCCGGCCACCATCGTGCGCACGAAGCGCTCGTGGCCCGGCACGTCGATCACCGACAGTCGCCGCCCGGACGGCAGCGTCAGGCTCGCGTAGCCGAGCTCGATCGAGATCCCGCGGGCCCGCTCCTCGGGCAGGCGATCGGTGTCGACGCCGGTCAGCGCGCGAATCAGCGCCGTCTTGCCGTGGTCGATGTGGCCGGCGGTGCCGAGGGTCAGCGGCGCCGGCCGGTCAACGGCCGCGAGCGAGTCGAGCGCGCCCGCACAGCCGCGGCCGCGAGCGCCATCTCCCCGTCGCTCAGCGTGCGAGGGTCGAGCAGCGAGGCGGCCGTCGTGGATCGCGACCGACCAGCGGGCGGGTCGCCGTGGCGCAGAGCGCTCGCCAGTGCCGCCGGATCGTGCTCGGCGCGATCGCCACAGCCGGGCCCTCCAGCTCGAGCAGCGGCAGCGCCCCGCCGCCCACCCGGCCAACCGCGAACGATGTCACGCCGAGCGCCGTTCGGCAATCCGGCCAGGAGCCGCTCGGCCCGTCGCGCGAGCACGTCGCTCGGACGCGTCGAGCATCGCCAGCACGGGGATCTCGCGGCGCGCCCGCTGCGGGGTCGCGGTACAGCAGCAGCGTCGCCTCGAGCGCCGCGAGCGACAGCTTGTCGATCCGCAGCGCCCGGGCCAGCGGATGGCGAGCGGGCGGCGGCGACCGCCTCGCGCGGTCCCCACCAGCAGCCCGGCCTGCGGGCCGCCGAGCAGCTTGTCGCCCGAGCAGCACACGAGCGCCGCGCCGGCCGACGAGCGAACCGCTGACCGCGGGCTCCTCCGACGAGCGCCGGCATGCGCACGGCGTCGGCCAGCACCCCCGAGCCGACGTCGTCGATCACGGGCACACCGAGCCCGCAGAGCGCCTCGATCGAGACGTCCTCGACGAAGCCGACCGTCGCGGAAGTTGGACGGGTGGACCCGCAGGATCGCCCCCACCGTGGCCGCGGGCGCCGGCCAGCGCGCGCTCGTAGTCGCCGAGCCGCGTCCGGTTCGTCGTCCCGACCTCGATCATCGTCGCGCCCGGACTGGGCGATCACCTCGGGGATCCGGAAGCCGCCGCCGATCTCGACCAGCTGCCCGCGCGAGACGACGATCGCTCGCCCGCGCCCGGCCAGCGCGGCGACCGCCAGCAGCACCGCCGCGGCGCCGTTGTTGACGACGAGCGCAGCCTCGGCACCGGTCAGCTCGCACGAGCAGCCCCTGCGACGTGGGCTGAGCGCGGCTGCCGCGCGCGCCCGTGTCCAGGTCCAGCTCGAGGTTCGAGTAGCCCTCGGCGGCCCGCGCCACGGCGTCGCGAGCGGCGTCGGCCAGAGGCGCACGCCCGAGGTTGGTGTGGACGATCACTCCCGTGGCGTTCAGCACCCGGCCGCAGCGAGGGCTCACTCGAGCTCGCGCGAGCAGCTCGCGCGCGCGCTCCAGGACGGTCGTCGGCGCTCGTCACCGGCCGGCGCGGACCGCTCGCGCGCGCTCATCGATGCGCGCGGCGAGCCGCGGCCACCGCCAGCGCGTGTGGCGCTCCAGCGCGCCGGCCAGCTCGTGGACGGCGGGGAGCTCTCTCAGCGCTGTGGCCCGGGTGTCGTCCCTCGCACCCATTCACCCTCCTCCTTCTTCCAGATCGGCGCCTGGGCCTTGATCTGATCGATGATCTCGCGGGCTCCGGCGAACGCGGCGTCGCGGTGGGGCGCCGAAACGGCGACGCCACCGACGGCTCCGACAGCGGGACCGTGCCGACCCGATGCTCGGCGGCGGCGGCGCACAGCCCGTGGCGCTCGCTCGCCGCCGCGACGATCTCCGCGATCTTGCGCTCGGCCATCGGCTGCGTACGCCTCGTAGTCGAGCTCGGCGACCTCGCGGGTCACTCCGGTGAAGGTGACGACGGCGCCGGCGCGCGGATCGCGGACCAGCTCGACGAGCGGATCGAGCGTCAGCGGCTCGGTCGGTGACGCGCACGTGCATCGGTCCCACCGAGCCGCCCGATACCGGCGGGATCAGGGCGAGCTCGTCGCCAGGGTGCAGCACCACCGTCGGCTCCGCGTACTCCTGGTTGACCGCCATCACGACCGGCACGCCGTCGGTGAGTGTCGCCGACGCGTTCGAGCGCGTCGCCAACGCGACGCGCCATCGGGCAGCTCGAGGCTCGAGCTCGTCGGCGCCGGCGCGCTCGCGCAGGACGGCGAACAGGCGCACACGAACGTGCATCGCCGACAAGGCTAGTCGCTCATCCGATGTGTCCTCTGTGTTGACGGCGCGTTAGACATTGGGCGCTCAGGCGATTTCTTGCTTATCCTGCACGTCTCTCCGGGGTGGTCCCAACGAGAAGGAGTCAGATGCGTAAATGGAGGAGCTGCCTGGCGCTCGGCGCTGTCGCCGGCTTGCATCGCAGTCGCTCGCGGGGTGCGGTAGCAGCAGCAGCAGCAGCTCGTCCCGACGGCCGCTCGAGCATCGCACCAGCGACCACGGCAGCGCGAGCTCGTCAGCACCGGCGCCTGCCGCCGATCCGGCCGTCGAGAAGCTCGTGCCGGCCGCGATCAAGTCCAAGGGGACGCTGACCGTGGCGGCCGACGCCAGCTACGCGCCCAACGAGTTCTTCGCGTCCGACGGCCACACGGTGATCGGGATGGACGCCGACCTGTGCAAGGCGCTCGGCCGCCGTGATGGGGCTGAAGGTCGAACGTCGTGAACGCGACCTTCGACACGCATCATCCCGGGCCTGGCCGCGGGCAAGTACGACGTGGGCGCGTCGTCGTTCACCGACACCAAGGAGCGCGAGAAGACCGTCGACTTCGTGACCTACTTCACGGCGGGCGAGTCGTTCTTCACGAAGGCCCGGGCGGCACCGACATCGCCAGCATCGCCGACCTCTGCGGCAAGACGGTCGCGGTCGAGAAGGGCACGACCGAGCAGGACGACGCCACCACGCAGAGCGCCAAGTGCAAGAAGGCCGGTAAGCCCGGCGTGACCGTGCTCACGTTCCCGGACCAGAACGGCGCCAACCTGGCGCTGTCGAGCGGCCGGGCGCAGCTCGTGTTCGCCGACTCGCCCGTGGCCGACTACCGGTCAAGCAGTCCAACGGCCAGTTCAAGCTCGTCGGTCAGAGCTACGCCACCGCCCCCTACGGCCTGGCGGTCGCCGAAGGGCAGCGGGCTGACAAGCCGGTCCTGGCCGCGCTCAAGGTGCTGATGAAGCAACGGCACCTACAAGTCGATCCTGAAGAAGTGGGGTGTCGCAGGCCGGCGCGATCAGCAACCCGAAAATCAACGGCGCCATCAGCTAAGCGGCAAACTGACGCTCAGAGGTGAGCACCTCCGAGCTATCTGAGGAGCAGCCGGGACGGCCTGAGGACATCAAGGCCGTCCCGGTCCGCCATCCGGGGCGGTGGATCGCGGTCGGTCATCGTCCTGCTCATCGCGGCGTCGATCGTCCGCTCGGTCGTCACCGAACCCGCGCTTCGAGTGGCAGCGTCGTCGGGCAGTACCTGTTCGACCCCCGGATCCTGCACGGCGTCGTGGTGACGATCGAGCTGACGGTCCTCTCGATGGTGATCGGGATCGTGCTCGGGGTCCTGGCCGCGGTGATGCGGCTCTCGCCGAACCCGCTCATCTCGGGCGCCGCCTGGCTCTACATCTGGTTCTTCCGCGGAACGCCGCTGCTCGTGCAGCTGCTGTTCTGGAACTTCATCGCGGCGCTGTATCCCGACGATCGACGCTGGGGATCCCGTTCGGCGGCCGGCGCTCATCCACGCTGCACTCGAACTCGCTGATCACGCCGTTCGTCGCCGCGCTCCTCGGCTTCGGCCTGAACGAGGGCGCGTACATGGCCGAGATCGTGCGCGCCGGGATCATCTCCGTGGACGAGGGCCAGACGCGAGGCCGCGCAGTCGCTCGGCATGACGCCGCTTCAGATCATGCGCCTGATCGTGCTGCCGCAGGCGATGCGGGTGATCATCCCGCCGACGGGCAACGAGACGATCTCGATGCTCAAGAACACCTCGCTGGTGCTGCGTCCTCGGCCCGTGTTCGAGCTGCTGTACTCGGGCGCAGCAGATCTACGCCGCCAACTTCCAGACGATTCCGCTGCTGATCGTGGCGAGCATCTGGTACCTGGTGATGACCAGCGTGCTGTACGTCGGCCAGTACTTCATCGAGCGGCGCTACGGGCGCGGCTTCTCCCGCGCCGAGCGGCGCGATGCGCGCACCGATGCGCTGAGCTTCGGCATGCGGGCAGCCGCGGCAATGAGCGAGCCGATGGTCAAGGCCGAGGCCGTCCACAAGCGCTTCGGGCGCCTCGAGGTGCTGAAGGGCATCGACCTCGAGGTCCAGCCGCGGCGAGGTGATGTGCCTGCTCGGCCCGTCCGGCTCGGGCAAGTCGACCTTCCTGCGCTGCATCAACCACCTGGAGAAGATCAACTCGGGCCGCCTGTCGGTCGACGGCGAGCTGGTCGGCTACCGCGAGCCGGGCGGCAAGCTCCACGAGCTGCGCGAGCGCGAGGTCGCGCGCAAGCGCGCCGAGATCGGGATGGTCTTCCAGCACTTCAACCTGTTCCCGCACATGACGGCGCTCGAGAACGTCACGCTGGCGCCGATCCGGGTCGCTGGGCAATGCCCGAGCGGGAGGCCCGCGAGCGCGGCACCGAGCTGCTGACCGCGTCGGCCTCGGCGACAAGCTCGACACCTACCCGGTGGCGCTCTCCGGCGGCCAGCAGCAGCGGGTGGCGATCGCCCGCGCGCTGGCCATGCAGCCGAAGCTGATGCTGTTCGACGAGCCGACCTCGGCGCTCGACCCCGAGCTCGTCGGCGACGTGCTCGACGTGATGCGCCAGCTCGCCGAGGACGGCATGACGATGATCGTCGTCACCCACGAGATGGGCTTCGCCCGCGAGGTCGCCGACAGCGTCGTGTTCATGGACGACGGGGTCGTCGTCGAGGCCGGCACGCCCGATCGAGGTGCTCGTCCAACCCGCAGCACGAGCGCACGCAGCCCTTCCTGTCCAAGGTGCTCTAGGCGCCTCGCGCTCGCTCGCGATTCCGGTTCTTGGCTGTCGGGTTCAGTTCGGCTGCTGGCGCTGGGCCCGCGCGGCTCGGGGTGGCGGCTGGCTTTGGGTCTGCAGGGGAAGGGGTGACCGGCCTTCGATCGCGGTGACTCCAACGTTGTCCTAGATAATCTGGAACAACGTTGGACTCAACGTGGTGGCGGGCGTTCTCGCGCGAGAGCCCCCTCGCCCAGCGGTCGAACACCAGCATCACGCGGACGACGGCCGACCCTGGAACTGGCCGGCCGTCGCGAGGCTTCTGCCCCCGGGCGAGGGCCCCGGTTTCCCTCGCCCGTCCACGACCAGAAGAGTGGTCGATCGCCCGCAGCGGCCCCCGCGATTGAATGGGCACTCAGGACGGTAGGGGCTTTGCCGCCGCTTGTCAGTGTCAGATCAGTCTCGCCTCAGTCGCGCCCACCGGGCCCGCGTTAGGCGCGCCAGGGGTAACCTCTGTGACCGATGGCCACCACGCCCGAGCACCGGACGATCGCTCCGATCGTCGGCCCCGACGATCCGCGCCGCTTCACCGACTCCGGGCATCGAGGTCAAGCCGCTGTACACCGACGAGGACCTGCCGGCGGACCTGCCCGAGCGGCTCGGCGAGCCCGGCGCCTACCCCTACACGCGGGGCATTCACCGCGACATGTACCGCAAGCAGCTGTGGACGCACCGCCAGTACGCCGGCTACGCCAGCGCCAAGGAGTCCAACGAGCGCTACCGCTACCTGCTGGAGCACGGCTCGACCGGCCTGAGCATGGCCTTCGACCTCCCGACCCAGCTCGGACTGGATTCGGACGACCCGCGCTGCCTCGGCGAGGTCGGGCGGACCGGCGTGGCGATCGACACGATCGACGACATGCGCACCGCCTTCGACGAGATCCCGCTGACCGAGGTCTCGACGTCGATGACGATCAACGCGCCGGCCAGCGTGCTGCTGCTCCTCTACGAGCTGGTCGGCGAGGAGCAGGGCGTTCCCGGCCGAGCAGCTGCGCGGCACGACCCAGAACGACATCCTCAAGGAGTACATCGCCCGCGGAAACTTCATCTACCCGCCCGAGGGCGCGATCCGGCTGACCACGGACCTGTTCGCGTACTGCAACGAGCGTGTGCCGAAGTGGAACACGATCTCGATCAGCGGCTACCACTTCCGCGAGAAGGGCTGCTCGGCGGTGCAGGAGGTGGCCTTCACGCTGGCCAACGGGATCGCCTACGTGCAGGCGGCGCTCGACGCCGGGCTGGAGGTCGACAACTTCGCCCCGCGCCTGGCGTTCTTCTTCAACGGCCACAACAACGTCTTCCAGGAGATCGCCAAGTTCCGCGCCGCCCGGCGGATGTGGGCCGAGATCATGCGTGAGCGCTTCGGGGCCCAGGACGAGCGCTCGTGGCGGCTGCGCTTCCACACCCAGACGGGCGGCGTCACGCTGACCGCGCAGCAGCCCGAGAACAACATCGTCCGCGTCGCGCTGCAGGGGTTCGCCGCCGTCTGCGGCGGCACCCAGTCGCTGCACACCAACGGCTTCGACGAGGCGCTGGCGCTGCCCACCGAGCGCGCGGCCAAGATCGCCCTGCGCACCCAGCAGATCATCGGCCACGAGTCGGGCGCGGCCGACACGGTCGACCCGTTCGCCGGCTCGTACTTCGTCGAGGCGCTGACCGACGAGATCGAGCTCGCGCTCCAAGGAGCTGATCGCCAAGATCGACGAGCTCGGTGGCTCGGTCCAGGCGATCGACTTCATGAAGAACGAGATCGAGGAGTCGGCGTTCGGCTACCACGAGCGCTACCGCATCGGCCAGGACATCGTCGTCGGGGTCAACAAGTTCGTCGAGGACACGCCCGAGGTGCCCGACATCCTCCGCGTCGACCCCGAGTCAGAGCGCGAGCAGGTGCAGCGCCTGAAGGCGTTCAAGCAGAACCGCGACCAGGATCTGGTCACCCGGCGGCTCGAGGAGATCCGCCAGGCCGCTCGGGGCACCGAGAACCTGCTGCCCACCCTCCGCCAGGCGCTCAAGGATCGCTGCTCGCTGGGCGAGGTGTGCGCGGCGATGCGCGACGTCTTCGGCGAGTACCACCCGACCTTCTAGTGTCGCGAGTCACTGCGCTCGCTGTCGAGCTGCGCCATCTGCGGCTCTGGATATCGGTCGCCGGCGGCGGCCTCGGCCGGCATCGCCTCCTCGATCGACCGCAGCTCATCCTCGCTGAGGGACAGCTCGAGCGCTCCCAGCGCCTCACTCAGACGCTCCCGCGTCCGGGCGCCGATGAGCGGCACGATTTCCTCGCCGCGCGACAGCACCCAGGCGATCGCGATCTGGGCCACAGAGGCATTCTGCGCCTGCGCCACCGCTCGCAGCTGCTCGACCAGGGCCAGGTTGCGCTCCAGGTTCTCGCCCTGAAAGCGCGGGGCGCGGCTGCGGAAATCGCGTCCTTCGAGTTGCCGCTCTGGCGTCCAGTGGCCGCTGATCAGACCGCGCGAGAGCACACCGTAGGCGGTGATCCCGAGCTCCAGCTCGCGGCAGGCGGGCAGGATGTCGCGCTCGATCCCGCGCGAGATCAGCGAGTACTCGATTTGCAGGTCGGCGATCGGCTGCATCGCGGCCGCGCGGCGGATCGTCTCGGCGCCGACCTCCGAGAGCCCGACATGCCGCACGTAGCCGGCATTGATCAGCTCGCCGATGGCGCCGATCGTCTCCTCGATCGGCACCTTTGCATCCAGCCGCGCGGGCCGGTAGATGTCGATGTGATCGGTCCCCAGCCGCTGCAGCGAATAGGCGAGCGGCCGTCTTCACGGCCGGCGGGCGAGGCGTCGTAGCCGAGCCAGCCGCCGTCGGGACCTCGCTGGGCGCCGAACTTGACGCTGATCAGCACCTGGTCGCGCTTGCCGCCCGCAAGCGCCCGCCCGATCAGCATCTCGTTGTGGCCCATGCCGTAGAAGTCGCCTGTATCGAGCAGGTCGATGCCGGCGTCGATGGCGGCATGAATGGTGGCGATGCTCTCGCTCTCGTCGGCCGTGCCGTACATCCCCGACATCCCCATGCAACCCAGCCCGACGGTCGATACCTCGGGGCCGTTTCTACCCAGTTTCCGTGTCATAACGCTGCTTCTTCCCTTCCTCGTGAGGACCGATCACTGCCTCTTGGTGCAAGGCTACGCCCGCGGAAGGAGTCGGTTCGCGGCGGGCGAAATTCGACTCCATGACAGAGAATGAGGCAAGCCGGACGTTGGTCAAATCTCCGCCCGAGCTGTGGGCGGAATGCAGCGATGCCAGCTCGCTGGCCCGCCACCTCGGCCAGTTCGGAGACATTCGCATCACGAGGCTCGAGCCCGAGACCGCCGTTGCCTGGGAGGGCGAGGATGTAAGCGGCACGGTGCGGCTCGAGCCTTCCGGATGGGGAACGCGGGTGATCCTGACCGTCCAGCGCCCCGAGGCGCCGGCCAGACTGGTTCCCGTGCCTGACCTCGAGCCCGAGTCCGAACCGCCGCCCGAGCCGACCCCGACGCTCGCGCCGCCGCCCCCCGCAGCCGAGGAGCCCGTGGTCGAGGAGCGTGTGAGAGACGAGCCCCCCGAAGTCCCGGTCAAGCTCGGCTTCTTCGCCCGCCTGTTCGGCCGCCGCAGCCCCGTGGTGGAAGAGGCCAGACCCGCGGCGGCGGCCCCCACAGCCGTCGAACCCGAGCCCCAACCCAAACCGATTGCGCCAGCCCCCGAGCCCGAGCGTGCACCCAAGCCGATCGCGCTGGCCCCCGAACCTGAGCCCGAGCCGGCTCCAGACCCCACCGCTCCACACGCCACCGCGGCCCTCACCGCGGCGCTCGACAGCCTCGGCCAGGCCCACCACCGCCCCTTCTCGCGCTCGTAGCACACAACCGGTACGGTGCTCCGCCGTGCTGGTGCCCCAATTGCCCGACTCCGCAAAGCCGCGGGTCCTCCAGCTCGGGCCGCTTGTCGGACACGACCAGCTCCCACCGACCCCGATAACGCTGCATGGCCAGGGCGGCGAGTTGCTGCGCGACGTGCGCTTCGCCGTCGAGCACCGGCATTACCACGCTGATCAGCTGCGGCGAAAATAATTTCGAGCTGCTTTGACCTGCTGGCTCATCCGCACCTGGCCGACATGATCCGCGCGGTGCATAGGCTTCTCCTGCGCACGTCGGCGACGCGGGCCGGCGTCCTGTGGGTGATCGTCTACCGGGCGGTTGCCTTTCTCTGGGGGGCGTACCTGGCCCGCGGCGAACGCAACGCCTCGATATACGCGTACGGCAGCCTGGCCCGTGGCGAGGTGATGCCGGGTCTGTCCGATGTCGATGTGGCGATCGTGCTCGCGGCGGACCCGGCCGGTCCGGGCCTGGCCGCCGAGCGTACATCCGCGCGGTGGGCGCGGCTTCGACGTGCGGTTCGCGCCACCGACCTCCTGTTCGACTACCCGATGGTCTTGGAGGAGGACGAGCTTGCGCAGGTGGCCGAATCGTCGACACTGACGTTTGGCATCGGTTGGTCTGACCCTGGTGCGGCCACGTACTTCGGTCCGCGGGTCTCCCACGATCGCAACCGGTTGCTCGAGCGCCCGGGCGTCTACTCATCAACCGCGCACTGGCGCCTGTTGGCCGGCCCCGAGCGCCGGCCGCCCCGTCGCGACCGCGACCGAGACCTCCGCCGCATCGCGGCCTGGCTCGAGTTGATTGCCTGGTGGCAGTGGGCCTTTCCGGTCTGCATCGATCAGAGCGGGCCGCGCACGGCCAGCCTGTGCGTGAAGCTGATCGCCGAGCCGGCGCGAGTTTGGCTGTGGCTGGCCCACGGCGAACGCGCCGAGCACCGCGAGGATGTGTTCACGCTGGCCCTTCGTCGTCTGCCGGAGGAGGCGGAGGCGCTGCAGCGCGCAGCGGCGCTGAACCGAGCGCTTGCGTCATCCCCCGAGCCCCCGGTGGCCGAGACGCTGCCGGCGCTTGTGCGCCTGTCGAGCCGGATTGTCGCCTTGATCGAGGCCGAGATCGCCGACGCCGGCACGACCGAAGTCCGCCTGGCTGGTGGTTGCGGCGGCGAGCTGATCTTCCCGCGCGGGTCGTGGCGGCGGACGCCGGTGCTGACCGGTGGGGGCAGCCCCCCGGTCCATCCACTGTGCGACTGGCGGAGTCTCACCTGCCCGCTGCCGCTGGACGAATCGTTTGCGCTGGTGGCAGGCGATCCCGCCGACTCGTCTTGCGTTGGCGCGGCACTGGCCTCGCAGCGAACAGGTCCGTATCCCGTCCTACAGTCGGACCAGCTGATGGTGCTTCCGAGCCCTCGCTGGCGATCCAGGCTGCGCGCCATCAAATCCAGCTTCAGCGATCCTGTGATGTTCGCGCTGGCCAGCGCGTCGGCTCACGCGTGGTTTCCCAACGTCCCTGGGTTCGGAGCCAAGGACGTGGCGGCGCGCGCGCTGGCCGAGCACCGCGCGTGGCTCGGCGGTCCGGCGCCGGCAAGCCACGACGCGCGTGCCTCCGCTGACGCCCTGGGCATGCTCTTCAATGCGGCCCGCGTGGCTCTGTTCGCGGACTCGCTGGCCTGGGGCGTTCCGGAGTTGCCATTGACCCTGGCCGAGACGGCCAGGCAGCTGGCCCAGCGAACCACGACGGCGACAGCAACCGCCCAGGACGGACTCGAGCGCTACCGGGACTTCATGACCAGTCGAACGCCACCACCCGAAGCCACGCTCAGCGCGATGAGGAGGTTGGTCGAGCAGCTGCCAGGTTACGAGGCCTGCGCCCCGGCCACTCAGATGCGCTCGGCCAGCTCGCGCCCCTTCCAGCGGTAGAGAAGCAGTCCGCCAACCAGAACAGCGCCAGTGATCAGAAGTGCCAGTGCCGGCGGTGCGGGTCCCGCTGCCGATAGCGCCGTGGGCGCGTGCGGGTCGATCAGCGCATGACGAGCCTGCACGGCCACCACCGCCAGGGGATTGACCATCAGGATGTGCTTGAGGGCCGGCGGGGCGAGCTCGATCGGATAGAAGAAATGCGGCCATTGACCTCAAATATCCCCGTGGCTGGGCTCGTGGATTCCGGCGATGCACCGCAGCAGCGTGCTCTTGCCGCTGCCGTTGCGGCCGATGACCTGCCTGGCCTACCGCGCCGCGTTCATGACCGAGGTGACCGCGGCGCAGGTCGCCGATTTCGTGCGGCGGCTGAACACCGTGTCGTCGTGTTCAGCCCAGTAAAGGCGCCAGCGCGGCCCAGTTGCGCTCGTGGTCTCGCCCCAGCGTCGCCTGCCAAACCTGCGCCCGCCGGAGACCGGCGCCGCAGCACATCACCCGCGTCATCGCTACGTCGAGCTTTCCGGCCACGTCGCGCATCCCGCGCTGGAGGATGAACTCCATCCCCTGGTAAATCCCCACGCCCACTACCGCCTCCCGCACCAGTGTGCCGATCGCACGCCGCCGCCGAACGGGCTCAAGCGCGGCCTCTCGGCCGAGCGTGCGGCGTCCGATGACCAGGTGTCGCAACTGCTGAGGCTCCGGTTCGATGCGGTCGGCGAATGCGGACAGATCGAGGGCCAGCTTGGGATGGAACTCCATCCGCTCCAATCGCCGCACGCTCCCTGGGGGCAGCCGGTCAGCGTCGGTGGCGTTGATCCCGATCCGCAGCGGGAACGGATGCAGGCGACCCCGACGGTCGATGAGCGGGCTGTCCTCGGACAACAGCCGGATCCGTGCATCGCGCAGTGCTCGCAGGGCCAGCGTGCTCTTGCCCCCACCCGAGGGGAGCATCATCGCCACCGCGCCCTGGCCCCCTACCAGCCCCAGCGCGTGCAGTCGGACGAGGCTGCGCGCCTCGAGGTGTTCTCCGATCCGCGAGAGCAGATAGTGATAGGCGGCCTCGTGGACCAGGTGCTCGTTCTCCCCCTGGACCGTCAGGTCCCCGCGCGCGCGGTCGAGCACCGAGATCGCCTTGCCGAAGTAATCGACCACAGTGAGCCGACCGCTCTCATAGACGACGTTGCGAGGGGTGATAAAGCTGGCCGTGAGCTCGCCGAACCGATCGTAGTCGGGAGGCCTGCGTTCAATACGAACCGAAACCTTAGGAGCAACGTCGGCTGACGGTTGCTCGAACCAAACGAAGTCGAGGCGTAGGTTCTCGACCACCTCCGGCCAATCCCCGGCGACGCTCACCCGCAATCCGTAGACGTCGAAGCTATTCACGCCGGGGGGAGGTGAAATAGCCTGTCGGACATATATGCAACGTGAACGTTGCGCCGGCCATCGCGCCGATCATATGCGGGCTCGGGTCGGGTGAGCGGTGCGCTCCTGACCGTGCTGGTCCCGGTCAAGGAGTACCGGCCGGACTATCTGCGCGAGGCGATCGGCTCGTTACTGGGACAGACCTCCGCCGACTGGCGAGCTCTGATCATCCACGGACCAGGCATGCGCGCCGAGCTCGAGACGCACCTCGGCGACAGCACCGGAGATGCTCGGATCGACCTCGTCCAGCTTCGCGGCCGTCAGCTCGCCGGGGCACTGAACACGGGCATGCGCAAGGCCGCGACCGAATTCGTGGCGGTGCTGTTCGCCGACGATCTGTGGGCGCCCGAGGCGGTGCACGTGCTCAGCGCCCGCATCCGTGCCCAGCCCAACGTCGACTTCTTCCACTCCGCTCGCCGCTTCGTCGACGACGACGGCCCGCCGATCAGCGGCGTCCACCCGCCGCCGGACGAGGTGCACTGGGAGATGTTCATCGCCTCCGGACCCGTGAAGCATCTCTTCTGCTGGCGACGCGAGTTGGCGCTATCGATCGGTGGCGTCGATGAGACGCTCGGCTCGATCGGCGTCGACGACTACGACTTCACCTGGTCGATGCTGGAGGCCGGAGCACGCTTTGCAGCCGTCTCGGAGTGTCTGTACATCGTCCGGGACCACCACACCGGTTATCGCTTGACGACGCACGTGCCGCTGAGCACGCACGTGCGTGACACGCGGCGCATCATGCGCAAGCACGGCGTCGCGGACGATCTAATTGGAGACCGCCTGGCTCCTTCGCCCGGGCCGGCTATCTGCGCCAGTGTCTCTACTCCTCCAGGTTCGACGTCTGGATCAAGCGCCTTGTCCGCCACGACCCGGCTCGCGGCTGGCGCGAGAGCTACCGGTGATCGCTGCTCCCTTCGCTGGATGAGAAACAAAACGATCCCCGTCGGCACCGAGGCCATGGCGGTGAGCTGGTGCAGTGCGTGGAGAAACACCCCGACGACCGCCTCCTTAGGTCCGCGGCGCTGCCACAGCAGCCGGTAGAACGCGCGGTTGATCCACAGAACGACGCCGACGCCGGCGAGGGTGGCTGCGCGGTGGCGCAGGCTCACGCCGATCAGCGTCACCGCCGTGAAGGCGGCGCTGAGCCGGTGGCGCCAGGCCAGGTTCAGGGCTCGCGAGCTGTGTCCGCGCCTGGCCAGTAGCGCGATCCACGGAGTGCCCCGGCGAAGTAGATCGGTGGTCAGCATCGAGCGCAACGTCCATACCTTCAGGTGCGTGCCGGCGATGCGCGGGTCTAGCACGATTCGATCGCCGCGCCCGCTCAATCGCAGCCCGAGGTCGATGTCCTCGATCGAGGCCCGCCCGTAGCGGTGCTCGTCAAAGCCACCGGTGTCGAGCAGGACGTCGCGGCGGATCGCCCCCAGGGCTGAGCAGAACGTCGACGCCGGTCCGGCGGCGGACGAGTGCACGTGGTGGTGGAGAAGATTGCGAAACGCCGTCACCGTCCCGTGCCCGCTGGGGTGGTCGTCGTAGGCGCCGAAGACCGCCGCCAGGCCCCGGTCGGCCGCGAAGGCGGCCCTGATGCGCGTGAACACGTCGGCGTGCACGAGGACGTCGGCGTCGACGAAGGCCACGATCGGGCTGCTCGCCCGCCACGCCCCGACGTTGCGACAGTGCGCCGGCCCGGCCTCGGGCGGCGAGTCGATCACCACAACCTCCTCGGGAGGGTCAGCCGCGGCGCGGATCGCGTCGAGACAGCGGGCGCAAGGTCGCCGGCGCGTCGGTGGCGGGAACGACGACGGTCAGGCTGGCCCGGAGAGCTTGCGGTTGGCCCGGCATCGGGCGCCAACCTACCAGCCGGCACGCCGGGATTGCCGTCGACACTAGGGTAGGCGCGCACATGGTCGGCGTCTACGTCACGAGTCTGGCCGTCGTGCTGGCGTCGCTCCTGCTCGGCGCGGGTGCAATGCGGATCTGCGGCTACCGCGAGACGACATGGGCAAGCGGCGCGCTGGGCAACGCGATCCTGATCACGCTGGTCAGCGTCGCCATCCGGCTCCCAGGGGCGGTGGTCACGGCGCTGCTGGTGACCGGCGTGGCGCTCTTGATTGCGGCAGTCGCCGTTCGACGTCAGCGGCCGCGGGCGCGCGCTGCGCTCGAGGGTGGACTCGTGGCCGCCATCGTGCTCGCGCTGCTGGGTCTGCCGTTCCTGCCGCTCGGCCACTTCGGTCTGCTCGGCGTGAGCCTCGACAACGACCTCGGGTTCCACATCGGCTGGGTCGAGCAGTTTCACGCCGGCCACGCGCCCTTCGGGATCGGCCCCCACGCCTACCCGACCGGGCTGGAGGCACTGGCTGGAGTGTTCGGGGGGTCGCTGCGGGGAGCGAACCAGGCGCTGGTCGGGACCGCGGCGGCAGGGCTCGTTCTCAGCGCGCTGACGGCCATCACCGTGCTGCGGCGGGCGCCGTCAGCCGTCCGGGTCCTCGGGGCGGCCGCGGTCGGGCTGCCCTACCTGAGCGCGGCGTACTTCGGCGAGGGCTCCTTCAAGGAACCGGAGATGGGGATGCTCGTGCTGGGCCTCGCCCTGTTCTCCGCGCGCCTGCCCGAGAGCGCGCGATGGTGGGCGCTCCGCGGCGTCCCGATGCTGGCCCTGACGGCGGCCACGTACCTCACGCTCGGTCCCGGCGGCCTCGTGTACCCCGCGGTCATCGTCGTCGCCCGCCTGGTGGTGGCCGCCGCCCGTCGCTTCCTCCCCGGAGCCACGGCGCGGGTCAAGGGCCTGGCCATCGCCGGCGCGGCGCTGGCGTGCGTGCTCGTCGCCGGGGTCGTCTATGCCGCGCATCGCCACTCGGGGGTGATCCCGTTCGCCCTCAGCCGCGCGGGACATGCGCACCCGGGCGGCAATCTGGCCCGGGCACTTCCGTTCACCGAGGGTTTCGGCGTGTGGTTCGGGCGAAGCTTCCGCCTCGCGGCCGATTCGACGCCGCTGGCGCCGCTGGCCATCGTGCTTGCGCTGGGCGCGCTCGCCGTGGGCGCCGTGCTGGCGGCTCGAGCCCGCGATGGCACGCTGGTCGTGCCCGCGGTCGGTGTCCTCGCGGTCGTGCTCATCGCCCGGGCAACTGTGATCCCGTACGACGCCGCCAAGGCCATGGTGGCCGCCGGACCCCTGCTTGTCCTGACCGCTATCGCGCCGCTGGCCACTGTCGGAGCGCCCCGCGACGGGCCGTTCTGGAGCGCGATGATCGGACCTGCCGTGGCCGGCGTGCTCGCCTTCGCCGTGCTATGGACGAGCGCGTGCGCGCTGCGCTCCTCGCCCGTCGACTCCGATCACTACGACAGCCAGCTCGCCGCGCTGCAACCGGTGATCGACTCGCACGCGGTGATCTTCCTCGGCCACGACGACTGGATCGCCGCGGACCTGCCGGGAACCGTGGTGGCAGAACCGGTCCCGCATCATGAGTTTCCGCTGCCCCTGTCCCCGCGGCCCCAGAAGGGTCTGGTGCCGCCGTTCGACTTCGATACCGAACCGGTCGCCGGCCTCGACACGGTTCCGTTCGTCATCACCACACGATCGCTGGACGCCAGCAGCGCCCCGCCCAATTTCCGTCCGGTGCGTGTGACGCGCGACTTCATCCTCTGGGTACGCGACGGATCGATCGCTCCACGCCAGGTCCTGGACGAGCGTTCCCAGCCCGGGGCGGTCCTCGACTGCCGGACGCCGGCCGGGAGCCGACTGGCCGCGCGGTCGGGCGTGGCTGCGGTGCGCCCTGTGCCGATCATCGGGCCGGCATGGCGGCGATCATCGGGATCGTCGGTGCTCACGGTGCGTGGGTACGTCGTCACGCCGGCCGGCGGGCAGGCGTACACCACGCTGCGGCTGCCGCCGGGCCGCTGGCAGCTGTCGCTCGACTACCGGAGCCCCGCGGCGTTGCACCTGCGGGTCGGAACGTCGACGTTCTCCATACCGTCGCGGCTGGAGCCGGTCGGCCAGCTGTGGGCCGTTGCCGAGGTGAGCGCGCGGGGCGGGCCGGTGCCCGTCGAGCTCATGGTCGCAGGCGGGCCGGCGCCCCTGCCGCTGTCCTCGGCGCTCGCCGGCCCGCTGCACGCCGTCCCGGCCGATCTGCGCGACCGCGTCGTGCCCCTCCACGCTGCGTGCGGCCGCTACGTCGATTGGTACCGCCTCGGCGGCTGAGGTTGGGCGCGCCCGGGGCGCTGGGCGGGGGTACACTCGCGGCGCCGCGATGCGCGACAAGGCCCCCGAGACCTACGAGGAGAAGCTCGCCCAGCTCCAGGAGCTCGACGAGGAGGCGATCCACGCCGGCTCCGAGTCCGCGGTCGCCAAGCAGCACGAGCGCGGCAAGCTACACCGCCCGCGAGCGGATCGACAAGCTGCTCGATCCCGGTTCCTTCCAGGAGCTCGACACGTTCGTGCGCCACCGCACGTTCGACTTCGACATGCAGAAGAACCGGCCCTACGGCGACGCGGTGGTCACCGGCCACGGCACCATCGACGGTCGCCGCGTGTGCGTCTTCAGCCAGGACTTCACGGTGTTCGGCGGCTCGCTCGGCGAGGTCATGGGCGAGAAGATGTGCAAGATCATGGACCTGGCGGCACAAGATCGGCTGCCCCGTGATCGGGATCAACGACTCCGGCGGGGCGCGGATCCAGGAGGGGGTGGTCTCGCTCGGCGCCTACGGCGACGTGTTCGTGCGCAACGTCAGATGCAGCGGCGTGATCCCGCAGATCAGCCTGATCATGGGCCCGTGCGCCGGCGGCGCCGTCTACTCGCCGGCGATCACCGACTTCATCTTCATGGTGAAGGAGACCTCGCACATGTTCATCACCGGCCCCGAGGTGATCAAGACGGTGACCGGCGAGGAGGTCGGTTTCGAGGAGCTCGGTGGCGCGATGTCCCACAACTCGAAGTCCGGCGTCGCCCACTTCGCCTCCGAGGACGAGGACGCCGTGCCTGGAGGACACGCGCTACCTGCTCAGCTTCCTGCCCCAGAACAACCTCGAGACCCCGCCGCGGGTGATGCCCACCGACGACCCGCTGCGCCAGGACCCCGAGCTCGACCACGTCGTCCCCGACAACCCCAACAAGCCCTACGACATGCGCGACGTGATCCGCCTGATCGTCGACGACGGCGAGTTCTTCGAGGTCCACGAGCACTACGCGCGCAACATCGTCTGCGGCTTCGCCCGCCTGGACGGCTACGCCGTCGGCGTCGTCGGCAACCAGCCCGCCCAGCTCGCCGGCGTGCTCGACATCGACTCCTCGGCGAAGGCCGCGCGCTTCGTCCGCACCTGCGACGCCTTCAACATCCCGATCATCACCTTCTGCGACGTGCCCGGCTTCCTGCCCGGCACCGCCCAGGAGTGGGGCGGGATCATCCGCCACGGCGCCAAGCTGCTCTACGCCTACACCGAGGCGACCGTCCCCAAGATCACGATCATCACCCGCAAGGCCTACGGCGGCGCCTACGACGTCATGGCCTCCAAGCACATGCTGGCCGACTTCAACTTCGCCTGGCCGACGGCCGAGGTGGCGGTGATGGGTCCCGAGGGCGCGGTCAACATCATCTACCGCCGCGACATCGCCGCCTCGCCGACGCCCGACATGCCGTCGCCAGAAGCTGATCGACGACTACAAGGCGCACTTCGCCAATCCCTACGCGGCCGCCGAGCGCGGGTACATCGACGACGTGATCGTGCCCCACGAGACCCGGCCGAAGATCATCACCGCGCTGCAGACGCTGCAGACCAAGCGCGAGGCCGGGCCCGAAGCGCAAGCACGGCAACATCCCGCTCTAGGGCGCTAGCTCGACCGTCTGGGCCTCCACGCGGCCCTCGCGGTAGGCCTCGAGCGCGGCCGCCGCGATCGGCGAGGTCCTGGATGGCCAGCCCGGTCGAGTCGAACATCGTCACCGCGTCGGCGTCCGGCCGCCCCGGCGCCTCCCCGGCGAGGACGGCGCCGAGCTCGGTCACCTGCTCGCGCGCGACCAGCCCCGCGTTCACGGCGCCGGTCAGCTCGCCGCCGTGGGACGCCTGCTCCCACTCGTCGCAGAACAGCGCGCACGCGGCCACCGCTTCGATCGCGGCCTCGGCCTTGCCGCGGCCCGTCGGCGCCCAGCATGTTGAGGTGCAGCCCGGGCGAGGTCGCCCGCCTCGACGACGATCTCCGCTCCCGGCGTGACGCAGCAGACGATGTCGCTGCGCAGCGCGAGCTCGCGCGAGCCGGAATCCCAGTCGAGCTCGGCGCCAGGGCATGGGCGGCTTCGCTGCGAGGATCGGAGCACACTCCCGGCCCGTAACCCGGCGGCGGCCAGGCACCGCGCCGCCCACGTCGCCGTGCAGGCCGCAGCCGATGATCCCCGACCGTGCGCGCATTCGGCCGGGCCAGCGCCTGCGCGGCCACGGCCGCCACCGCGCCGGTGCGCAGCGCCGTGACCGAACGGGCATCGAGCAGCATCAGCGGCTCGCCGTTCGCGGCATCGGACAGGCAGATGACCCCGGTGACAGTCGGCAGCCGATGCTCCCGGTTGCCCGGGAACGAGGTCACCCACTTCAGCGACGCCAGCCCGTCTCCGAGCGCCGGCATGGCGCGGAAGTCGCCGAACGGCGGGCTTTCCAGGTAAACCTTGGGCGGCATCTCCCATTCGCCGGCATGGAAGCGCAGCAGTCCATCGCGGACCCGCTCAATCGCCGCCGGCGGTGAGACGGCGTCGAGCACGGCACCCTGATCGAGCACGGGTAGTGGGGTCATTGGGCGGATGACGATACCCTCGACGACGGTTGAACCGACGCCCGCAGCTGAGGATCGTCGCGCCGGACGCCTCGCCGGAGGAGGCGGCTGCCGTCGTGGCCGCACTTGAGCGGTTCATGCGCGCGACCGCGCCACCGCCGGCGCCACCGGCACCCAAGCGCAATCCCTGGCAGCAGGCGGCGTTGCACGAGGGCGTCGCGCGCGAGCCTCAGCTGCCGCTCCCCTGGGCCTGAGAATTTCTCGGGAAGGTTCGGCGCCGGCCCGGCGTCCGTCTCGTCATGGGGCGGAGATTCCTGCTGCCAGCGCTGGCTCTGATGCTAACGCTGAGCGCTTCTCCCGCCCTCGCCAAGACCGTCGACGTCGAGGTCGGGCAAACGGGCGACACCTTCACCGACGCCAATGTCAGCATCAACCCGGGCGACTCGGTGCACTGGAACTGGGACGCGACCGACCATTCGGTGACCAGCGGCAGCCCGCCCGGCACGCCTGACGGCGGCTTTGACTCTCGCGTTCAGTCCTCGCTTCCGGCCAGTTTTGATCAGACCTTCAACCATCCGGGCGTCTACCACTACTTTTGCCGGATCCATTACCTGTTCGGGATGGTCGGGACGATCACCGTCACCGGGACCGATCCAGCCCCGACGGCGTCATTCACCGCGAGCTCGCTGACGCCAGTGCAGAGAGCGTCCGTGCAGTTCGACGCCTCGGGCTCCTCGACCGGCGACGGCGACACGATCGATTCCTATAGCTGGGACTTCGGCGACGGGACGCTGCCCCAGACGAGCACCACTCCGGAGATCACTCACGCCTTTACGGCGACGGGCGTTCACACGGTCAAGCTGACGATCACGGACTCGGGCTCGGCCACCGATTCGACCAGCCAGCAGGTCAACGTCCAGTTGCCCCCCGAGACCGGGCCGACCGCGGGGTTCACCCTCTCACCGGCGGCGGCGCTCGTCGGAGGTCCTGTCCACTTCGACGCCTCGGGGTCGGGTGACCGGGACGGCGACAAGATCCTCAGCTACCACTGGGACTTCGGCGACGGCTCGATCCTCACGACGCCGCGCGCCACGATCTCGCACCCGTACGCGCGTCCGGGCACGAAGACCGTCGAGCTCGTGGTGTCGGACAGCCGTGGCGTCCTGAGCAAGCCCACCTCCCACACGCTCACCGTCCGCATCCCGCCACCGCGGCTCACCCAGCTGAAGGTGAGCGCCTGCCTGAAGCACGACAAGCGATGTAAGAAGCCCGGGATCCGGGCGAGCTTCAGCCTCAGCGCAGCTACGCGTGTGACGCTCTCGGTGACCCGTAAGGGCAGGAAGCAGGTCCTGCGCCGGGTCTCGGTGGCGGGCCGGCGGGGGACTAACACGGCCAAGCTCGGCGTTCGGGGGCTGGCGTCTGGCCGCTACGTGCTGAACGCGGCGCCGGCAGGCGGCAACGCGGTCACCCTTGGCTTTCAGCTGAGGTAGGAGTCGGGTCAACGTGGGGGCGCTGGGAGCCGCCGCCCGCGACCGGCGGCTCCCGCCCGAGCTCTTTTGCTGCCGTCTGGCTGCCGCGACCTTCCCGCCCCCGGGGAGCACCCTTGAGGCGCCGGCGAAACCCCAGCACCCATGCGAAATAGGTTTATTCAGATCCCCTTTTGGTAGATTGAATCGTTCAGCTGCTAGCGACCGAAAAGGAACCCGATGGAGCCTGCCTCGCTTGAAAGCACCCAGCGCCGAACCGGGTCGCTCGAGAACCCGGAGGTGGTTGAGAACGTTCCGGGCCATGTGATCCCGATTCTCGCAGCGCGAGTTCGATGACTTCGATACCGAATCGACGCGGTTCCTCCAGCGCGAGCTGGAAGAGGAGGAGTTCATCAAGTTCCGGCTCAAGCAGGGCGTGTACGGCCAGCGCCAGCCGGATGTGCAGATGGTCCGGGTCAAGCTGCCGCTGGGCGGCGTCACCCCGGACCAGCTCGATGCCTTTGCCGGGGTGATCGAGAAGTACGTCCCACTGCGCAAGGGCCATGTCACCACGCGCCAGAACATTCAGATGCACCACGTGCCGCTCGCCGACGCGGCGAAGCTCATCCGCGAGCTCGGCGATGCCGGCCTGTCGTCTCGCGAGGGCTGCGGCAACACGATGCGCAACGTGACCGGCGACCCTCGAGCGGGCACGCTCGAGGGCGAGCTGTTCGACATCACCCCGTACGCCGGCGCATACGTGCGCTACTTCGTCCGCCATCCCACCACGCAGTCGATGCCGCGCAAGGTTAAGACGGCCTTTGCCGCCACCGAGGAGGACAACGCGATCACCCGCATCCACGACGTCGCGTTCATCCCCAAGCTGCGCGACGGGGTCCGCGGGGTCGAGATACGGGTGGGCGGCGGCACCTCCATCATGCCGCGGCTGGCGCCGACGCTGTACGAGTTCGTCGAGCTCGACAACGGCGACTACCTCAAGGTCACCGAGGCCTGCATGCGGATCTTCGATCGCCAGGAGTGGCTGCGGGTCAATCGTGCCCGGGCGCGGATCAAGGTGCTGATCGACAAGATCGGCATCGACGAGTTCCGTGGCCTCGTCGAGGACGAGCTGAAGGGCGACTGGGTGGGTGAGCGCGACTTCTCACTCGAGGACATCCTGTTCGACCACGACGAGGCGGCGCACGCCCCGGCAAAGCGTCAAGCCTACGCGTCGGCCAACGGCGATCTGCGCGAGTTCGATCGCTTCCTGCAGACCAACGTGCAAGCCCAGCGCCAGGAGGGTTTCGCCACCGTGGAGGTCAAGATCAGGCGCGGCGACCTCACGCCCGACCAGCTCCGGGGCGTCGGGCAGATCATGCGCGAGTACGCGGGCGGATCCGCGCGAACGACCGTGCATCAGAACATCGTGCTGCGCTGGGTCCGCCAGGAGTCGACCTACGAGGTCTGGCGCCGGCTGAGCGAGCTGGGTCTCGGTGATGCCGGCGCGGACGAGATCACCGACGTCGTCAGCTGCCCGGGCACGGATTCCTGCAAGCTCGGAATCACCAGTTCGATGGGACTCAACCAGGCGATCCACGAGCGCCTCGAGCAGATGCGGATCGACGACGAGCTGATGCGGCGGATCCACATCAAGATGAGCGGTTGCCCCAATGGCTGCGGGCAGCACCACATTGCCAACATTGGCTTCTACGGCGCCTCGATCAAGGTCGGCGAGCACGCCATCCCCGCCTACATCCCCCACGTGGGCGGGGCGTACGAAGGCGGCGATGTTCGCTACGGTCAGCGGCTCAAGGCCCGGCTTCCGGCCAAGCGGGTGCCCGATGCGGTGGAACGGTGGGTACGCTTCTATGAGTCCGACCGCAACGAAGGCGAGGATTTCAACGCATTCGTGACGCGGGTCGGTGCGGCTGAATTCGAAGCCCGGGTGAAGGACCTGACGATGCCGATCGAGTTCAACATCGAAAACATGAATTACTTCATCGACTGGACCAAGAATGCCCCGTTTGAGGTGATCCGGGGTGAAGGGGAGTGCGCGGTCTAGCGCAAGCGTGATGACTACGGCTGTTCGAGACCTCGAGAGCGCCTCGACCGAGGAGGTGCTGGCTTATGCGGTGGAGCGCTTCCACCCGCGGCTGACGATGGCCTGCTCCTTCCAGAAGGAGGAGTCCGTCCTCGTCCACATGCTGATGGCGAGTCGAGCCGGGTCGCGGGTGTTCACGATCGACACCGGCGTCCTCTTCCCGGAGACGCTGGCACCTGGAAGCAGTTCGAGGACCGCTTTGGCGTCGAGATCGAGGTCCTCGACGCCCGGAGTCCCGATGAGCCCTGGACGCTCCAGCGCTGCTGCAGCGCCGCCAAGGTCGACGCGCTGGAGCGAGCGCTCACCGGCGTCGACGCCTGGATCACGGGCATCCGGCGCGAGCAGGCGAGCACTCGCGCACAGGCCGCCAAGCTCGAGCAGGACGAGCAAGCGCGGCATATGGAAAGTGAACCCGCTCGCGGACTGGAGCGAGAAGGATCTCTGGCGCTACATCTTCAAGCACGACCTGCCCTACAACCCTCTCCACGATCAGGGCTACGCCTCCATCGGCTGCGCACCCTGCACCCAGCCCGGTCCGGTCGCGAAGGGCGGTGGGCCGGGCAAGACAAGACCGAGTGCGGCATCCACGTCGCGTGAGCTTGCCTCACCAGGAAACATGAACCCCTTTCACTACGAGCTCTCCCATCTCGACGCGCTCGAGGCCGAGTCGATCCACATCTTCCGCGAGGTCGCGGCCGAGTTCGAGCGCCCGGTGCTGCTGTTCAGCGGCGGCAAGGACTCGATCGTGCTGCTGCGCCTGGCCGAGAAGGCCTTCCGTCCCGGACGCTTCCCGTTCCCGATCATGCACGTCGACACCGGCCACAACTTCCCCGAGGTGATCGAGTTCCGCGACCGGCTCATCTCAGCAGCTCGGCGAGCGGCTGATCGTGGCCAGCGTGCAGGAGTCGATCGACAAGGGGCGCGTGGTCGAGGAGACGGGGCCGCGCGCGTCGCGCAACCGGCTGCAGACGACGACCCTGCTCGACGCGATCGACGAGCACGGCTTCGACGCCGCGTTCGGCGGCGCCCGCCGCGACGAGGAGCGTGCCCGGGCCAAGGAGCGCGTCTTCTCGTTCCGCGACGACTTCGGGCAGTGGGATCCCAAGCGCCAGCGGCCCGAGCTGTGGGCGCTGTTCAACGGCTCGCATCCGCAAGGGCGAGCACGTGCGCGTGTTCCCGATCTCGAACTGGACCGAGCTCGACGTGTGGCAGTACATCGCCACACGAGGATCTCGAGGTCCCGCTCGATCTACTACTCACACAGCCGCGAGGTCTTCGCGCGCGACGGCATGCTCTACGCGGTCAGCCACGTTCGTCGAGCTGATCGACGGCGAGGACGCCGTTCGAGACGTCCGTCCGCTACCGCACCGTCGGCGACATGACCTGCACCGGCGCCGTGCGCTCGACCGCGCCGACGCTCGAAGACGGTCGTCGCCGAGATCGCCGCCACGCAGGATCACCGAGCGCGGCGAGACGCGCGCCGACGATCGCGTCACCGAGGCGGCGATGGAAGACCGCAAGCGCGAGGGCTACTTCTAGTGCGATCGCGTACTCAGTCGGAGGCCACGCTGATGCCAGGCGCGGCTACATTGGACCAGCATGGTCCGTATCGCACGACCGAGCTGCTGCGCCTCGCCACCGCGGGCTCGGTCGACGACGGCAAGTCGACGCTGATCGGTCGCCTGCTCCACGACTCCAAGGCGATCTTCGAGGATCAGCTCGAGCACGTCGAGCGAGACCTCCGAGCGCCGCGGCGACGGCTACCTGAACCTGGCCCTGCTGACCGACGGCCTGCGCGCCGAGCGCGAGCAGGGAATCACGATCGACGTCGCCTACCGCTACTTCTCGACGCCGCGGCGCAAGTTCATCATCGCCGACACCCCGGGCCACGAGCAGTACACGCGCAACATGGTCACCGGCGCGTCGACCGCTGATCTGTCGATCGTGCTCGTCGACGCGCGCAAGGGCGTCAGCGAGCAGACGCGCCGCCACGCCTACATCGCGTCGCTGCTGCGCATTCCGCACCTCGTCGTGTGCGTCAACAAGATGGACCTCGTCGATTACGACGAGGACGTCTTCTACGCGATCCTCGAGGAGACTGACCGACTGGGCCGCCCGGCTCGAGATCCCCGACATCACCTTCATCCCGATCTCGGCGCTGCACGGCGACAACGTCGTCGAGCGCTCGACAGATGATGCCGTGGTACGGCGCGGCCCCGCTGCTCTATCACCTCGAGCACGTCGTGATCGCGCCGGACCGGAACCTCACCGACGTGCGCTTTCCCGGTCCAGTGGGTGATCCGGCCCGACGAGCGACGAGCACCACGACTACCGCGGCTACGCCGGCCAGGTCGCGGGCGGCGTGCTGCGGCCGGGCGGCGGAGGTCGTCGTCCTGCCCGGCGGCCAGCGGACGACGGTCGCAGGCGATCGACACCCACGGTGGCGAGGCCGATGCCGCGTTCCCGACGATGTCGGTCGCGCTCCGATTCGCCGACGAGATCGACATCTCCCGCGGCGACATGATCGTCGAGGCCGAGGACCAGCCGACGGTCGCCCGCGAGCTCGAGGCGATGATCTGCTGGATGGCGACCAGCCGCTGCGCCGAGCGAGCCGCTACACGATCAAGCACACGACGCGCAGCGGCCCGGGCCATCGTCGACGAGATCGAGCACCGCGTCGACGATCAACGCGCTCGGGCACGAGTCAGCCGATCGAGCTCGGGCTCAACGAGATCGGCCGCGTCACGCTGCGCTGCAGCGCGCCGCTGATGGTCGACCCCTATTCCCGCAACCGGACCACGGGTAGCTTCATCCTCATCGATGAAGGCACAAACGACACCGTCGGCGCCGGAATGGTCCTCAGCGCGCGTTAGCAGTCTGTTGCGCCGGCGCGTGGAGCCGCGCCGCACCCTATATTTCGCTGCTTGATGTCCGCCCTGCCCTCGCAGCTGCTGCGCCGCACCGTCCTCGCTCCCGCTCTGCCTCATCGTCGGCTCGCTCGCCGTGTTCGTGCTGTTCGGGCGTGCCCGATCCACCGCGACCTGCTCGCGGTCTGGCTCCTGCTCGGCCTGCTGTGCTTCTCGCTGTCGGATCTGCGCGGCTATGCGCGGGGCGTGGTCCTCGAATGGCTGCCGTTCATCGGCCTGCTGATCGCCTACGACTCGCTGCGCGGCAGCGCCGGCCACCTGTTCGGCGTCCACTACCTGCCGCAGATCCAGGCCGACCAGGGCCTGTTCGGCGGGACCGTCCCCACCGTGACCCTCCAGCACTGGCTGTGGCACGGTCACGTCGTCTGGTACGACGTGATCGTCTGCCTCGTCTACCTGACCCACTTCTTCGCCACGCCGGTGCTCGCCGCCGTGCTGTGGAAGGTCGACCGCCAGCGCTTCCGCACGCTTCATCGTCTCGTCGCCGCTCTGTCGTTCGCCGGCCTGGCCACCTATGCGCTGTACCCGGCCGCGCCACCGTGGATGGCCGCGCGAGGCCGCATCTGATCTGTCCAGTGACTCGGATCGTTCCCGCTGATCTGGCAGTCCCTGGGGATCCACTCGGCCGGCTCGGTGGTCGAGCACGGCTACGCCTACGCCAACAACGTCGCCGCCGTGCCCTCGCTGCACGCGGCGTTCTCGCTGCTGGTCGCGATCATGCTGTGGCCGCGCAAGCGCAAATGGCTGCGCCCGCTCGTCGCCCTGTATCCGCTGGCGATGGCTTTCTCGCTCGTCTTCGCGCGCCGAGCACTACGTCTCCGACATCTGCTCGGCTGGCTCTACACGATCGTCGCCGCCGCTGGCCGGCCAGCTGTATCGCGTTGGTGGGCGCCGCCGGCCGTCGAGCCCGCACGAGCGCCGCGCCGGAGCCCGCATTCCCAGGCTGACCGTGGTCATCGACGCCGTCGCGCCGCCAGCTCTAAAGTCCGGCCCGCATGTTCTCGAAGGTCCTGATCGCCAACCGCGGCGAGATCGCGGTCAGAATCATCCGCGCCTGTGACGAGCTCGGGATCGCCACGGTGGCGGTGTACTCGGAGCTCGACCGCGACGCGCTGCACGTCAAGCGCGCCGACGAGGCGTATCTGCTCGGTCCCGGCCCGGCCGCCGAGAGCTACCTGAACGATCGAGAAGCTGCTCGAGGTGATCGAGCAATCGGGCGCCGAGGCCGTGCACCCCGGCTACGGCTTCCTGGCCGAGAACGCCGCCTTCGCCGCGCGCGCTCGAGGAGCGACGGCATCACGTTCATCGGGCCGCCGGCCTCGCGCGATCGAGGCGATGGGCTCGAAGACCCGCGCGCGCGAGCTGATGGCCAAGGCGGGGGTGCCGATCGTGCCCGGAACGACCGAGCCGGTGCAGACGATCGAGGACGCGCAGAAGGCTGATCGAGGACACGATCGGCTATCCGGTGGCGGTCAAGGCCGCGGGTGGCGGCGGCGGCAAGGGCTTCCGCGTCGCGCTCACCGAGGACAAGCTCCAGGACGCGTTCGAGGGCGCCGCGCGCGAGGGCGAGAAGTTCTTCTCCGACGCGACCGTGTACCTCGAGCGCTACCTGCCCGACCCGCGCCACGTCGAGGTCCAGGTCCTGGCCGACAAGCACGGCAACGTGATCCATCTCGGCGAGCGCGACTGCTCGATCCAGCGCCGCCACCAGAAGCTGATCGAGGAGGCCCCGGCGCCGGCGGTGGACGACGAGCTGCGCGCGAAGATCGGGAAGATCGCCACCGACGCCGCAGCCGCCGTCGACTACACCGGCGCCGGGCACGATCGAGGGCCTGCTCCAGGACGGCGAGTACTTCTTCCTGGAGATGAACACCCGCGTGCAGGTCGAGCATCCGGTGACCGAGCTCGTCACCGGGATCGACATCGTCAAGGAGGGCATCCGGGTCGCCGCCGGCGAAGACCTGTCGATCTCCCAGGACGACGTCGTGCTGCGCGGCCACGCGATCGAGTGCCGGATCAACGCCGAGGACGCGTCGCAAGAACTTCGCCCCCGCGCCGGGTGCGATCGGCGGCTACCGCGAGCCCGCCGGGCCCGGCGTGCGGGTCGACTCCGGCGTCGGTCCGGGCTCCGAGATCACGCCGATGTACGACCCGATGGTGGCCAAGCTGATCGTCTGGGACGTCGACCGCGAGCAGGCCACCGCGCGCATGCTGCGCGCGCTGCGCGAGTACGAGATCGAGGAGCTGAAGACGCTGCTCCCGTTCCACGAGGCGATCCTCGCAGACCGAGCAGTGGGCCGAACGCGCGAGACCTGCCGCGACCTGATCGAGGACCGCAAGTGGCTGAAGGAGCTCGGCCTTCGCCAAGCCGGCGAGCCCGCCGACCGAGGACGAGCGACGAGGACGCCGAAGGTCGAGCAGACCTACACCGTCGAGGTCTCGGGCAAGCGCTTCGACGTCAAGGTGATCGGGCCGCCGTTCGGCGGCGAGCGGCGTGCGAACGGCGCCGGGCCGAGTGCCGGCGCTGCGGCGGCCGCGCGCAAGCCGTCCCGCGGCGCGGCGAGCGCGCGGCTGGCGGCGGCGGCGGTGGCGGCGGCGACACGCTCGCCTCGCCGCTGCAGGGCACCGTGTTGAAGGTCGCCGTCGAGCAGGGCGCCGCCGTCGAGGAGGGCGCGCTCATCTGCGTGATCGAGGCGATGAAGATGGAGAACGAGATCACCGCCCACAAGGCGGGCACAGGTCCCGAGCTGCCGATCGCCGTCGGCGCCTCGGTCGCCTCGGGCGACACGCTCGCCGTGATCAGCTCCGCTCCGACTAGGCCTATGGCCGGGCCAGGAGCGAGTACATCAGGGGCAGCGCGGGGAACTCCGCCGGCAGCCGATAGCTGCCGTCGTCCCGGCGCTCGAGGAAGGGCCAGCGCGGGAACAGCGTGTAGTCGTGCTCATGCAGGAACTCGATGCTCAGCCCCGCGGCGATCAGTGGACTCGCTCGACGTTCTCGGCGTGGATCTGGCGCTGCACGGCGGTGCGCGGGCCGCGCGGCAGCGGCACGTCGGCTTCCCCAGCCGGCAGCGCCCCGCAGATACTCGCGTCCTCGCGAGGATCCGCAGCGCGTCCTCGCGCGCCAGCGGGCCGCCGTGGCCGGGCACGATCGTCTCGCGCTCGGACAGCGGCCCGAGCCGCTCCAGCGTCGCCGAGGTACGCCTCCGCGAGCCCCCGCCGATGACAGCCACGGGATCTCGACCGGCGAGAGGTAGTCGCCGCACACGAGCACGCCGCGCCACGGCGATCCAGATACGCGGTGCCGTCGGCGGTGTGGCCGTCGGCGGGGTGCAGCTCGAGCTCGTGGTCGCGGTCCGAGGTCGAGGTGGCCCGGGCACCGGCAGCGCCTGGACGGTCGCCCAGCGCGAGCGGCCGCCGGGCGCTCGACGTAGTGCTCCTCGTCGAACTCGCGCAGCTCCCGCTGGGCCGCGCCGGGCTCGGCCGCAGCCGCGCGCGCCGTCGTCTCGCCGCAGCCCAGCGAGGCGTCGGGGAACGCCTGAGCCGCCCGAGCAGGTGGTCCCAGTCCGCGTGCGTGGCCAGCAGCCCGAGACGGGAAAGCCCGCCTGCTCGAGCACGCCGCGGGAGCGCCTCGAGCTCGTCCGGGTAGCACCGGCGAGTCGATCAGAACCCCTCGTCGCCGGCGCGCACGGCGGTGCACGTCGTCTGCCAGAAACGCGCTGACGACGACGATCACGTCGGGATCGAGCGCGACGGCCTTCATGGCTGAAGCCGGCATCCGGCGCGGCGCTCAGTGCGACGCCGAGGAGCTTGGCCGCCTCGCGCAGGCGGCCTGACCTCGGCGTCGGCTTCTTCTGCCCGGCCTCGAGCTGCTGCTTGGTGCGGTTGACCCAGATCACCGGGATCTTCTTCTTGATGCACGGCTCGACGTCGTGGTAGTAGCTGGCGGCGACGTGGACCCAGCCCTTCTTGCCGCCGATCCGGCGCTCGCACTCCTTGAAGTGCGCGGGGTCGGGCTTGTAGGAGCGCACCTGCTGGGCGGTGACGACGAGGTCGAAGTCGAGCGGGATGTGCCGGCGGGTCTGGCCGAGCAGCTTGTCGTCGATGTTGGAGATCAGCCCGATCTTGTACTTCTTGGCGATCTTCTGCAGCGGCGGGTTGGTCTCCTTGAACGGCGGCCAGCGCTGGACGGAGTCGGGCAGGAAGCCCGAGCGCGAGGGCTCCAGCGGCCAGCCGAGCTGCTTGGCGATCTGGACCGCGGTGCGCCGCAGCACCTCGGCGTAGAGCTCGTAGGAGCCGGCCTTGATCTCCTGCTGGATCTCGTGGAACAGCGGGATCAGCTCGTCGCGCTCGATCGTGAAGCCGTCGCGCTCGGCCTCCCGCGAGAACGCGTCGTAGGCGCCGGTCTCCCAGTCGATCAGCGTGCCGTAGACGTCGAAGGTGACGAAGTTGACTTCCTTGGGGAGCGCCATGGCGGCGGGCATGATGCCACGAAACCGCTTCTAATAGAGTGCTCGGGCCCCGATGGACCTTCTCGAGTACCAGGGCAAGCAGCTGTTCGCGCGCCACGGCGTGCCCGTTCCGACGGGCGGCCCGCGGCCACCGTCGAGGAGGCGGTCGCCGCCGCCGACGAGATCGGCTACCCGTGCGTGGTCAAGGCGCAGGTGCTGATCGGCGGCCGCGGCAAGGCCGGCGGCATCAAGGTCGCGCAAACCGCGACGAGGCCGAGGCAGCACGCCGAGGCGATCCTCGGCATGGACATCCGCGGCCTCACCGTCCACGAGGTGTGGATCGAGGGGGCCTCGGACATCGCCTCCGAGTACTACGCCTCGGTCGTCTTCGACCGCTCGGCCAAGGCGCCGCTGGTCATGCTCTCGACCAAGGGCGGGATGGACATCGAGGCAGGTCGCCGAGGAGGACCCCGACGCGATCGCCCGCCTGCACGTCGACCCGCTGCTCGGCTTCCAGGACTTCCACGGCCGCCGGCTCGCCTTCGAGGCCGGCGTCGACGCCGACGTCGTGCGCCCGGTCGGCGCGCTGCTCGCCAAGCTCTACGACGCGTTCGTCGACGAGGAGGCGATGCTCGTCGAGGTCAACCCGCTGATCGTCACCGCCCGAGCGCGACGTCATGGCGCTCGACGCCAAGGTCACGCTCGACGACAACGCGCTGTTCCGCCACCCCGACAACGCCGCGCTGCGCGACGTCTCGGCCGAGGACCCGCAGGAGCGGATGGCCAAGGAGCGCGGCCTGACCTACGTCAAGCTCGACGGCGACATCGGCATCCTCGGCAACGGCGCCGGGCTCGTGATGTCCACGCTCGACGTCGTCGCCCAGGCGGGCGGCAAGCCGGCCAACTTCCTCGACGCCGGCGGCGGCTCGAAGGCCGAGGCGATCACCAGCGCGGTCGAGGTGATCCTCTCCGACGACAAGGTCAAGGCCGTGCTGTTCAACATCTTCGGCGGCATCACCCGCTGCGACGAGGTGGCGCGGGGCCTGATCGAGGCGTTCGACCAGATCAAGCCCGACGTGCCGTTCGTCGTCCGCCTCGACGGCACCAACGACGAGGAGGGCCGCCAGCTGCTGGCCGAGGCCAACCTGCCCAACGTGCACGCCGAGTCGACGATGGTCGGCGCGGCCGCAGAAGGTCGTCGAGCTGGCGCGAGCGCGCAGCATGAGCATCCTCGTCGACACCGAACACGAAGCTGTGCGTCTCGGGCATCACCGGCCGCGAGGGCACGTTCCACGCGCTGCGCAACCGCGACTACGGCACCCAGGTCGTGGCGGGCGTGACGCCCGGCAAGGGCGGCCAGGACGTCGAGGGCGTCCCGGTGTTCAACACCTTCCACGACGCGGTCGCCGAGACCGGCGCCAACACGGCGATGATCTTCGTGCCGCCGCGCTTCGCCGCCGACTCGATCCTCGAGGCCGAGGACGCCGGGCATCGAGCTGATCATCGCGATCACCGAGGGCATCCCGGCCCACGACGAGCTGCGCGTCTACAACACGCTCAAGAAGAACGGCCGCGCGCGGCTGATCGGGCCCGAACTGCCCCGGCATCCTCTCGCCGGGCAAGGCGAACGTCGGGATCATCCCGGCCTCGTTCTTCAAGGAGGGCAACGTCGGCGTCGTCTCGCGCTCGGGCACGCTGACCTACCAGATCGGCAACGAGCTGGCCCAGAGCGGCTTCGGCAACTCGACGATCGTCGGCATCGGCGGCGACCCGGTCCCGGGCTCCGACTTCATCGACGTCATCGAGCTGTTCGAGGCCGACCCCGAGACCGAGCTGATCGTGATGTGCGGCGAGATCGGCGGCGACGCCGAGGAGCAGGCCGCCGACTTCATCGCCGACGCACGTCACCAAGCCGGTCGTCGCCTACATCGCCGGCTTCACCGCGCCGCCCGGCAAGACGATGGGCCACGCCGGCGCGATCGTCTCCGGCTCGCAGGGCACCGCGGCCGCGAAGGCCGAGGCGCTCGAGGCCAAGGGCGTGCGCGTCGGGCGCACCCCGACCGAGGTCGCCGAGGTCGCCGTCTCGCTCCTCGGCACTGTCGCGTAAGCCGGTCTGCCGCCCAGGGCAGAATTTCTTAGCCGCTGGTGGGGGCTGTACGCTCGTCTGACACGAGATGAGGGAGCGCACTCAAGGGCCCGGAGAGCTGGACGCCCGTCTGGCGGAGTTCGATCGCCGTCTCCGCGAGATTCAGGCTGAGCTGCTGGCGGAAGAGCCGCCGCCTGTTCGGGCGCCCGACGACGCGCCGACGCGCCCCGACCCGCCGTTGGGATCGGATCCGGTTGACGCACCGCACTCGGGTCTTGTATCCCCTCCGGATGTTGCGCAGCCCCCGGGTGTTGCCTCGCCCCTGGAGCCCGATCGATCGCCGCCCCAACCCCGGCGGCCGGTCACCCAGGGCCGCGCCGGGCCACTCGCCGAGCTGCTGGCGCAACTCAGAACGGCCCCGGACGACTGCCGCTCCGACCTCGGAGACCTCAGGGAGCTGGCGTCATCGGTGCGCGCCCTGTTGGGCGGGATCGAGGCCGCGTTGGTGCGGATCGAGACCGGTGATCATCCGGGCGCCGACACCGACGAGGCGACGATTGCCGCCGGGCCGTTCACGACGATCGAGGCGGTCAGGGCGTTCGAACGCGAGGTGGCCGCCCTACCGGGCGTGCGAGATGCCGCGGTCCGGGGCTACGAAGGTGCGGCCAGGGCGATTATCGACGTGCGCCTCTTCACCGGCGACCAGTCTCCTGGCGCCGATCTCTAGTCTTCTAACGATGGCGCCCTCAATCTCGTTTGCACGCGGAGCACCCTCGCTCGACATCATCGACGTGGAGGCCCTCCGCGCCTCGGCCGAACAGGCTTTTTCTCAGGATCCCGCCGGCGCGACCGCCTATGGCACGTCCATCGGCTACGTACCGCTGCGGGAGTGGATCGCCGAGCACCACCAGGTCGACCCGAAACAGGTTCTGGTCACCAATGGCTCGATGCAGGCCGATGCGTTCCTGTTCGATGCGCTGGTCGACTCGGGCGACACGGTCATCGTCGAGCGGCCAACCTACGACCGCACCCTCCTCTCACTGCGCAACCGGGGCGCCGACGTGCGACCGGTCGAGCTCGAGCACGACGGCATCGACGTGGCCGCGGTCGAGCGGCTGCTCAAGGCTGGCGCCAAGCCCAAGCTGGCCCACATCATCCCCAACTTCCAGAACCCGGCCGGGTACACCCTGTCGGCGGACAAGCGACAGGAGCTGCTCGAGTTGGCTCGGGCTTACGGCTTCACCGTGTTCGAGGACGATCCCTACGTGGCGCTGCGCTTCGAGGGCTCGCCGCTGGCCACGATGATGTCGATGGACGGCGACCGCGTCGTCTACGCCTCGTCGTTCTCCAAGACGGTCTGCCCCGGCATCCGAGTCGGGTACCTGGTGGGCCCTGCCGAACTGATCGCGCGGATCGCCAAGATCGCCACCAGCACCTACATCTCCCCCAACATGGTGTCGCAGGCGATCGTCAACCAGTTCTGCCGCTCGGGTGCCATCGACCGGTCGATCGAGACGGTCAAGTCGGCCCTGCGCGAGCGGGCCCAGACACTGTGCGCCGCCCTGCGCCGCGAACTGCCCGCCGCCCACTTTGTCGAGCCCGAGGGGGGCTACTTCCTCTGGGTCGATCTTCCGCGCGGGAGCGATGTGAATGCGCTGTTCGATGCGGCTGCCGGACGCGGCGTCCAGTTCGTCAAGGGTTCAGACTTCGTGCTGGAGGGTGGGAGCTCGAGCCTGAGGCTCGCCTACTCGGGGGTGACGACGGAGGACATCGAGGAGGGCGTGCGACGGCTCGCCGACGCCTACCGCGAGGTCGCGGATGGGTCGAGAAGCGCCGATGCCGCATGACCGGGCGGTGAAGGTGTCGCAGGCCGGCGGCGCGCGAGCGGTTCAGCGTCCGTAGCGCTCGCGGCCGAGCACAAGCTGCTCGGGCAGCGCGATCCGCGGCGGCGGAGAGGGGTCGGCGAGTACCGACACGGTCTCGGCAACGCTGACGGTGACCATGGCCTCGCGCCCATCGGCGGTCACCGTGACGTGCTCGCCGTCGTTGCTGGCCACCTCCCCGTCCATCCCGGGTTCGATCCCGGAGTCCTTGAGGTAGTGCAGCAGGTCCTCGGCCTCGTTCTCGAGCCGGAGGATCGTCACGCGTGCCCCCGGCTCGCAGTCGGCCAACGGCACGCCGTCGATCCGTTCGCCGACTCTGATCGGGTGACCATGGGGGCAGGTGGCCGCGTCGCCGACCGCCGAACGGACGTAGGCCTCGAAACGGGGTGTCATTGCGTGCTCGAGTTGCTCTGCCTCCTCGTGCACCTCGTCCCAGGGAACGCCGACCACATCGGTGAGGAAGCGTTCGATCATTCGGTGTCGACTGACCACGCGCTCGGCGTGCTCGCGCCCCGACGGAGTGAAGTTGATCGCTCGTCCGGCGTCGCGAACGATGTAGCCGTCGCGCTCGAGTCGCCCGACCATCTCGTGGACCGTCGGCGCCGACAGGTGCATGGCCCGGGCCACGTTGGCCGCGGTCATCGGCAGCCCTGCCTCGAACAGCCAGAACAGCCTCTCGAGGTACTCCTCCTCGGCCGGAGTGGCGTGTTCGGTCTCCATGGCGGGATCGTAGCGGGCGTAGGCAGACTCGCTCATGGCGTAGCATCGGGCCGGCTGTGACGCTGCCGCTCCGGCCACCGATCGAGCCACAACTCGCCCGTTCCAAGGCCGAGCTGCCCGAGGGGGAGAGGTGGGCCTACGAGCCCAAGTACGACGGATTCCGGGCCATCGCGTTCGTCGACGGCGACCAGTGCATGATCCAATCACGGAGCGGGAAGCCGCTCTCCCGATACTTTCCCGAACTGTCATTCCCACCCGGGCGCTACGTCCTCGACGGCGAGATCGTGATCGACGGCGAGGACGGCACGCAGGACTTCGGTGCACTCCAACAGCGCATCCATCCGGCGGCGTCGCGGATCCAGATGCTGGCCGAGGAGACCCCCTCGCGCTACGTCGCATTCGATCTCCTGGCCCGCGACGACGAGGTGCTGCTCGAGCGGGCCTATGCCCAGCGGCGAGAGACTCTGGAGGGCCTCGGTCTGCCCGGAATCGACCTGACCCCGACCACCCGCTCACGTCAGGACGCGGAGCCATGGCTGCTCAGCGGCGAGGGCGTCGTTGCCAAGGAGGTGGGCGCGCCGTACAGCCCCGGCAAGCGGGTCGGCATGGTCAAGGTCAAGCGCGTGCGCACGATTGACGCCGTGGTGGTGGGCTACCGACCGGGTAAGGAGGCCGGCACGGTTGGCTCGCTGATTCTCGGCCTGTATGATGCCGACGGGAGGCTTCACGTCGTCGGTCACTCCTCCGGCATCCGCGCGGCCGAGAAGCGAGCCCTGGTTGACCGGCTGGCGCCGTACGAGACGGGCCAGCGCGGGCACGGCGATCCCAGCCGCTGGAAGAACGAGAAGGACCTCGAGTGGATCGAGCTCCGGCCCGAGCTGATCGTCGAGGTGACATTCGACCATGCCAGCGGCGGTCGCATCCGTCACGGCACCAAGATCCTGCGCTGGCGTGAGGACAAGAGGCCCCAGGAGTGCTCGATCGAGCAGATGCGCTCGTAGCCGCGAGGGGCGGCTGATGACCGCCCTACGGAGCCTGGACCGTGGTCGTGTCGAGGCTGCTGAAGGCGCTTGTCTGGTAGGCGTGATCGGCGATGTCGGACGCGAACGCCCCGATGGATCGCTGCGAGCTCTCGATCGGCCAATCCTCTCCGTCGTCGCCGAGGTTCTCGTACCACAGCAGTCCACGAATGGCGGGAAAGTCGTTGGGCAACTCCACGAAGAGGGAGTTGATCCAGTTTGCCTTGGCGTCGTCGTCGTTGGCGTTTTCCACGCTGCCGACCTCGCCGACCAGCATGGGTTTATCGGGGGCCACTCTCTGGATCGCCGAGTAGGTCGACGACACCAGGCGCGAGAAGTCGACCCACGGCTTTCCGTTGTTGTAGGCGTCGACGCACGTCCAATCGACATAGCCGTTGCCCGGATACAGCGAGCTGACCGGTTGGTAGCGGTTGCTGGGGTCGACGTTGGGACACCAGACCCAGGTCGCATTAGTGGCCCCGTTGGCGACGAAGATGTCGTGGACGTGGCGCCACATGGCCATGAAGTTCGCGGGGCTGTTCTCCCAGTGGCCGTTCCAGGGCCACCAGTTGCCGTTCATCTCCCAATCGAACCGGATGAAGAACGGATGCCCCCACCGTGCTGCGGCCCTGGCCCACTGGGTGATGTAGCTGTCCTGGGAGCCCCCGGCGATATCTGCATCGGTGTAGCCAGGCGCACCACCCGTACCGTCGTGCTGGACGCTGCTCCACGAGATGAACGGGATGGCACCGGACTCCCGAACCGTCTGATAGATCGACGTTGTAAAGGCACAGTACCCGCCGCACCAACCGTCTGAGTAAAACGGTGAGCCCCAGCCGATCACACTCACCCCCTTGCCCCCCGCGTCGGTGGATTCGAACCTGCTCACCGCGTCCATGTCCCATGGTGGGCCCTCGGATGAACCGCTGCCGCTGAACTGATTCCCCATCGCGGCAAACCCCCACAGCATCCTGTTGGTGGTGAAGTGTGAGCTCGAGCCCGCCTTCCCGTTCGGGCCGACGCAGCGGTACACCTTGACGCCATCGCCCATGCCGCACAGCTGGTACTGGTAGGTCGTGTCGGGCGCGAGGCCTTTCAGCGTGATCTTGATCTGCCGGCGCCCGTTCGTGTTGCCGACTGGCCCGTGCACCGCCGTGCGGCGCGTGAACCGCCCGTTCTTACCCCAGCGCCAGTAGTAGTAGCAGTGGTGGCCAGCGGTGTTCGAGCAACCCCCCTTGGCATTCAGCTGCGCTGAGGTAGCGGTCACATGAAGCGCGGGCTCGGTGTAGCCGCTACAACCAGCCATCGCGAAAGCGACGCCCGCGATGACGGCCAGGACGAGACCGTCACGCCACGCAGACCAGCGATCCACAGCCCCTGGCTAGCAGGGCTGGGGCCGCCCGGCCACCCGGAGTGGGGATTCTTACGGGTTTGCTCCAGGTGGCCGCGACAATTTCAAATGGCCCTAGTTGGGAGACAACATGTCAGCGCTTGATGACGGCCTGCACCAGCAGCAGACAGCCGTCCACCCCGTTGTTACTCCGGAAGCCAACCCCGAGGGCCAGCGCCGGGTTGAAGAACGTCAGCTGACCCGGGGTGCCGTCGGAGCAGTAGTCGGCCTGGTTGTTCTTCGTGGTGATCGCCAGCTCGTCACCCTTGTGCACGCGTATGTGGGCGTTGATCGTCTGCACGGGAACGACCCCGTTGTTCATCTGACTGGCGTTCGGGCCGGGCACGTGGAGGACCTTTCCCTGGAAGATCATCTTCGCCTGACCATGCTTTTCGTTGGCGGACAGGTGGCGGACGTGCACGAGCTCGAAGCGCATCGTCATGGGATTTTCGGGACGCACCCTGATCTTCACGATCGTGCCGTTGGCCGTCGCCTTGGCCCGACCGGAGAATCCCGGATAGAACGAGCCGACGTGGGTGCAACTTGGCGCGGGTACGTTGAAGTCCTGGTTACAGGGCGTGCCAGCGTTGGCCGGCGTGTGGTCGAGACTCGAGCCGAACCAGGTGGTGGCTGCGGAGGCACCGGCCGGTGCGATGGCCAGCGCCGCGGTGATCGCGGCGGTAGCGGCGGTAATGCGAATACGAGGTGTGCTGCGGGGCATGAACCCTCCCCCCGGTGATGTGGATTGCCGTGCAAGCTGTGAGCGAGCGGCCGTTCTGCCCATAGCCCCTATCCGCAAACAATGTCACACCTTCCTCGCATACGCTTGCGCGATGACCAACGTCTCGACACAACGCACCGAAACCATGACCATCATGACCGTGGACCGGCCCCCGGCCAATGCGATGGATGTCGAGCTTCTGGCCGAACTCGGCGACGCGATGATGGCGGTGGCTACCGACCGCCTCGAGCTCTGATCCTGGCCGGACGCGAGGGCTTCTTCTCGGGCGGCGCGGATCTCAAGGCTGTGCCCTGCTACGGCCCGGATGAGCGACGCCAGATGGTGCGGGCCATCAATCGGATGGTGATCGAGACGTATGCTCTGCGCTGTCCGGTGGTCGCGGCCGTGACCGGTCACGCCATCGCCGGAGGGCTGGTCCTGGCACTGTGCGCCGATTACCGCATCGCCTCGACGGCGGGGCGTTACGGGCTCACCGAGATCAAGGTCGGCGTGCCCTACCCCCAGGCGGCGATGATCGCCGTACGCTCCGAGCTCGCGCCCCACACGGCGCGCAGGTTGGCCTTCGGCAATCGGCTGATCGAGGCCGATCAGTGCATCGAGCTGGGCGTGTTCGACGAGGCCCTGGCTGCCAACGCCGTGCTCGATCGGGCCATCGAGGTCGCTGCCGAACTGGGTGCGATGCCGGCGGACGTCTATGCGATGACCAAGGTCGGTCTGCGCGGAGACACGTAGTGCGGATGAAGGCGGGTGCCGCGGCCGATCCGCTGCTCGAGGAGCAGGTCGACTGATGGCACCGATCCCCGGGGTCCCGGATACGATCCTGATCGCTCCGGACTCCTTCAAGGGGACGCTCACCGCCGTCGAGGTCGCGGAGGCGATCGCCCGTGGCGTGTCGGCGTGCGGCCGCCCAGTCGACGTCTGTCCGGTCGCCGACGGAGGCGAGGGGACGCTGGATGCTCTGCTGCCGGCGATCGGTGGCGAGATCCGCACAGCCGAGGTCAGCGACCCGCTGGGCCGGAGCATCATGGCTCGATTTGGCCTCTCGGACCGCCACGCGATCGTCGAGACCGCCGCCGCCAGCGGGCTCGGTCTGGTCAAGAGGGCGCAGCGCGATGCCATTGCCGCCAGCACCTACGGCACCGGCGAGCTGATCGCGGCCGCCGTGAGGGCCGGGGCCGAGACCGTTTACCTCGGCGTCGGAGGCAGCGCGACCACGGATGGCGGTGCGGGCGCGATCCGCGCCATCCGCCGCGCCGGGGGATTGGGGCCAGCGAAGGTGGTCGTGCTGTGCGACGTCCGCACTCCGTTCGAAGACGCCGCACGGATATTCGGACCGCAAAAGGGGGCCGACCCCGGCGATGTGCGCCGCCTGAGCAAGCGCCTGAGCTCGCTGGCGGTCAGGCTCGAGCGCGACCCGCGCGGGGTGCCGATGACCGGAGCGGCGGGGGGCCTGGCCGGCGGGCTGTGGGGCGCCTTCGGGGCCGAGCTGGTGCCCGGAGCAGGCTTCCTCCTCGACGCGCTCGACTTCGATGTGCGGATGCGGGAGGCCAGGGCCGTGATCACCGGCGAGGGCAAGATCGACCAGCAGAGCCTGATCGGCAAGCTCATCTCCGAGATCGCCACCCGCTGCCGGCAGGCCGGCGTGCCAAGCTACGCGGTGGTCGGCCGGCGCGAGCTCGACAGCTTCGATATGCGGATCCTTGACCTGCAGCTCATACTCGAGGCTGGCACGCCGGCCAAGCTCAAGGCGGCCGGGCACCGGCTGGCCGAGCTGGCTTAGACCTCGTTGCGCTGTAGCGAGTTCGGCGCTGCTACTGAATATCAGTGTGCGAACGCCTGGCGCTTCGCCGTGTCCTCGTGGGGCATAGGTGCGTTGAGGCACTCGAGGAACTCGGTCTCCTCGCGTAGGTCCTGGAGCAGCAGGTCGGCCATCTCCCGACTCATACCGGCGCGGATGACGATGCGCAGGACACTCAGGTCCTGCCGGTTCTCGGGGAACGTATAAGCGGGCACTAGCCAGCCGCGCTGGCGCAGCCGATCCGAGACGTCGTACACGCTGTAGTTGGCGACGTCGTCGTTGAGCGTGAAGGCGAACACGGGCAGCTCGCTGCCGTCGGAGATGAGCCGGTATGGCCCAATGTCGGCGATGCCGCTCGATATGTACATCGCGAGACCCTGGGCCCGCTGCATGGCCTCCTTATAACCCTCATGGCCGAGCGCGGAGAACATGTAGTACTGGGCGATCACCTCGCTGCCCGGGCGCGAGAAGTTGAGGGCAAAGGTGGGCATGTTGCCGCCGAGGTAGTTGACGTTGAACACGAGGTCCTTGGGGAGGGCCTTCTTGTCCCGCCACACGGCCCAGCCGACACCGGGATACACCAGTCCGTACTTGTGGCCCGAGGCGTTGATCGACTGCACGCGGGGGATCCGGAAGTCCCATTCGAGCTCGGGCTGGATGAACGGCGCCACGAATCCGCCCGAGGCGCCGTCGACGTGGATTGGCACGTACAGACCGCGGTCGCCCTCGAGGTCGTCGAGCGCGTGGGAGAGCTCCTTGACCGGCTCATAGCTGCCGTCGAACGTCGAGCCCAGGATGGCCACGACGCCGATCGTGTTCTCGTCGCACATCGCCACCGCCTCGGGGACGCCGAGGTGGTAGCGCTCGCCCTCCATCGGGACCATCCGCGGCTCGACCTCCCAGTAGCGGCAGAACTTCTCCCAGCACACCTGGACGTTGGAGCCCATGATCAGGTTGGGTCGGCCCGCGGACTTGCCGGCGGCCTCCATGCGCTCGCGCCATCGCCACTTCAGCGCCATCCCGGACAGCATCGCCGCCTCGCTCGAGCCGGTGGTCGAACAGCCGGTGGCCTCCTCGTGGTCGGGCGAGTTCCACATGTCCGACAGGATGCGCACGCACCGCGCCTCGATCTCCGCCGTCTGCGGGTACTCGTCCTTGTCGATCATGTTCTTGTCGGCCGTCTCGGCCATCAGCCGCCCCGCGGTCGTCGGCATCCACGTGGTGACGAACGTGGCCAGATTCAGTCGCGACTGGCCATCGAGGAGCAGCTCGCCCGAGATCACCTCGTAGGCGACGTCGAGGCCCAGGCCGTGCTCAGGCAGCTTGTGGACGGGGACCTCCAACCATTTCGGTTGATTCGCCGGTCCCGTGCTCGCGTGTTGGGCCGATGCCTGCTTGTCCTGCTTGGTCAGCGCCATTTTCTCTCCTAAGTTGTCGCGGCTTGCCGGGCATCATCGCGCACTTGACCTCCCCAGATCACGTGCAGCGCGAGCGGCTTGCGAAACACGAGCCCCGTGATCGCCGCCGGACGCTCGGAGTCCAGCCCAAGCCCAGGCAGTCGGTCGAGCAACCTGCGCAGGGCGACTCGAGCCTCGAGCCGGGCCAGGTGGACGCCGGCGCACACATGTGGGCCCTGCGCGAACGCCAGGTGGCGCCGGACGCCACGCCGGTGGAGATCGAAGCGGGCGGGATTGTCGAACACAGCCGGATCGCGGTTGGCCCCGGCGAGTGACAGCCGCACGAGATCGCCGCGCCTGATCGCCGCACCACCCAGCGAGATGTCGGCGGTCGCGTAGCGATCGATCACCGCCGCGGCCGGCTCGAGTCGCAATGATTCGTCGACCGCCGCCTCGATCAGGCCCGGGTCCGTCCGCACCGCCGCCGTCGCCTCCGGGTCGCTCAGCACCATCAGGACCGCGTTGGCGATCATGCCCTCGGTCGTCTCGACCCCCCCGAACAGCAGGATCGCGGCATTGGCGACGATCTCCTCGCGGCTCAGCGTCGAGCTGTCGGCGGCGGTCGCCAGCAGGGACGCGTCTCCGCCCTGCATCTCGATCACCTCGAGCAGCCGCGCACGCAAATCCGCGAACGCGACGCGTCCCCGCGCGCCGTCACCAGCGCCGGCCGTGATCTCCGTGACCGCGCCGACGATCGCGTCGTACCACGCCAGTACGGCGTCGACCTCATCGTGGCCGAGCCCGAGCGCACGGACGACCGTGGCCGCGGCCAGCGGACCGGCGAAGGCGCGCCGCACCTCCGCGCCCGGCGGTCCCTCGAGCAGCCGGTCGATCAGCGCGTCGGCCTCGCGCTCGACAGCGCCCTCGAACTGATCGCGCACCGCCCCGACGCGGAACGGCGCGACAAAGGGGGCGCGGTGGCGCGCATGGTCCTCGCCATCGAGACTGAGCATGCTCGGGCCGACGATCCGTCCGGTCGAGAAGCGCGGGTCCTCGACCGTGAAGTTGTTTGGATTGCGCATCGCCTCGAGGACGAGGTCGTAGCGCGTGACCAGCCAGCCATCGAGCGCGGGGATCCACGCCACCGGCGCGCGCGTCCGCAGCTCGGCCAGGAGCGGATGTGGATCGAGCTCGAGCTGCTCGATGGTCACTGTGGACGCTGGGGAGGAGCCCTCGGGGCGGGCCACCAGGGCAGCATGTCAGCTCCGCGGTGGCGGCTGGCAACCGACATCGATCAGATATCGGGCGAAGGCCATGCGATCGCGATCGGCGTGGAAGGGGTCGTTGCCGTCTCTGAGGAGCGCAGACAATCGCTCGAGGTCGTAGAGGAGCGCCAGCTTGCCAGGCGGGTCGTCCCACTCGCCGCTGTCATAGCGCTCGACCCAGGCCGCGAACGCGGCCAGCGCCTCGACCTGGATCTGATCCTCCCACCACCCTGAGCGGACCGGCAGTCGGTAGCGCGTGCGCAGGGCGCAGACGTCGGACCACAGCTGCTCGAACCACATCCACCGCTCCTTGGGATACAGACCCTGCCAATCCAGCGGCCATCGAGGGGAGTCGGCCTCCGCTCCGAGGTCGCCGTCGAAGCGGTGCCAGCCGCCGCCGTCGAAGCCCTCCCAGCCAGGTTCGTCGCCGTCTTGCGAGCTCATCTCACGCGTCGGCGGTTCGTCGGAGGCGCCGGTCATCGAACCACCTCCGCAGGCGAAGCTGGACGGGTGGCAAGCGGCCGTAGAGGAGGAGCGCGTGGCCATCGGAAAGCTGACGCAGCGCCTCGGGCGCCACCAGCGGGCGGCGGCGTCGTCCGAGCGAACGGGTGGTACCGCCCGCGCCCGTCGTGCGCGTCCGGTCCCACGCCTCCTCCTCGCCGACCAGGCCGGCGAAGTAGCGCAGCGTCTCGAGATCAGCCACCCGGGCAGGAGCATCCGCGCCCGGTGGCTGTTCGCGACGGTCTCGGCCTGCTGGCGATAGCGCGCACGGGCCTGGGCCAGGTCGTGGAAGATCGACACGAGCTGGATGTTGTGGCTCGGAGCGGTCGAGGCGATCTCGGCCAGATTTGGCAGCGGCGCCACATTGCCCGCCTCGTCGAGACACAGCAGCAATGGCAGATCGAGCCTGCCGCCCGCCAGCGTGGCCCGCTCGTAGGCGCGGTCGACGATCTCGGACAGCAGAGCCAGGAAGATCGGGCGCAGGAGCTTCGAAGCCTTGGCGTCACCGATCAGATACAGCGTGGCGGACTCATCGAGCAGGCGGTCGGCGGTGATCTCACAGTCGGAGGCCGACCTGGCCACGCGGCGAAACCGGTAGGCCCTCAGCAGCGCCTGCACGGTGGCCTCGATCGAGCTGCGGGTGCGATCGGCCTGGGTCTCGAACGAGCTGACCGCGTCGTAGGCGGCGTTCGCATCCTCGAGCTCGCGCTCGCCGGCCGCGTCCCCCGATAGCTGGGCGAGCATCTGATGAAGCTCGCGTGCGCCCTGGCCGTACGCCCAGCGGACCACGGCGTCAATTCCGGCGCCACCGGCCGCCGCGGCGTACAGGAGCGGGGCCAGTCGCTGCTCGGCGGCGACGGCCCAGAAGTCTCCGCCCTCGACGCCCCGTTGGTCGAGATCGCCGGCGGCGGCCAGGCGCCATGCCACCTCGAGTGCGCCATCCCACGTGCGGCGCCTGGCGGAGCGGGGACCACGTGTGCGCTTGGACGCCCGCGAGCTGGAAGGGATCGAACACGAATACGCGTCCGCGGACCCGGCGGGCCGCGATCGTCGCCCCGAGGAGGTCGGTCTTGATCGAGGAGGCGACCGCCGGTCCGTCCCACTCGAGCAGGGCCGGGATGGCCAGCCCAGCTGACTTGCCCGACTGGGGTGGGCCGAAGGCGACGAGCGCGTGCCGGTGTTCGGCGCGCAGAAGGCGACCTCGGTGGCGACCAAGTCCGAGCCGGGCACCGTCGCCGCGAGAGACGGCGAGGGCGCGGACGTCGGCCGGCGTCGCCCACCGGGCACCGTCTCCCCGGCGCAGCAGGCCGGTGACCGCACCGTTCCTCATCGCCGCCACGCCGAGCGACGCCGACACGGCCACGACCATGGCCAGGGTTCCGTAGAACTCGAGTGGACCCGGCAGCCATGCCCGGGCGCGTGCCGGCCACGCCTGTGCCGGCGCGTCGAGCCGTGCCGGCAGACGGGCCAGCACGCCGAGGGTCTGGCCGAGGCCCACCGGCGGCCAGCCGCGCCCGAACAACCCGCCCGCCAGCTGACCCCACAGCCATACGCCGACGACCAGACCCAATCGACGCGATCGCGGCGAGAACGACGGCATCGGAGATCCCCTCCGAGCGTGGATTGGTCATCCGCGCGCCACCTCCGCGGCCGACACACGCATGCCCGTGTCGGTGTTGGTGAAGTGCGTCTCGAGGCGCGAGCGGTGATGCTGGACGACGAACGAGCGGCTGCCGACGCGCCACAACGCCTGGCCGGCCGACAGCATCGAGATGAGCTGCGCTTCGCTCTCGGACAGGCCGAGGAGGGTCCGCGTAAGCGGTACCTGGCTCTCGTCCTGGTGATAGACGACACGAGTCGAGGCATCGGCGATCAAGCCTTCGGCGATGCGCGCCGCCCGTGAGCCGGCGTCACCCGCCGCGTGCAGGTCGGCGAGCTTGTGCAGCACGACGAGGTTCATCACTCCGAACTGACGGGCGAGCTTGAAGTTGGATTGAAACCACTCACCCAGGCCGGTGTGCTGGACGATCTTCCACGACTCGTCGGCGACGTTGATCAGACGTTCGCGCCCGGGCCGCTCGGCCATGCGCGCGAGCAGCGCGCTCATCCAGGCGGTGGCGCAGGCCATCAGAATCCCGACCGCGGGCGAATCTCGGACGGCATGGAGGTCGAGGACGACCAGTTTCGCGTCGAGGTCGAGCCCGGGCGTGGTCGGGCCGTCGAACATTCCCCGCAGCGGCCCCTCGCACAGATCCTGGAGCGCCAGCGCCGCGCGTCGGACATCGGCGGCCAGCCGCACGGGGGTGGTGCGCAACGCGTCGGCCATCTCGGCCACGGGAGCGAACAGGACGGCGGCGATCTCGGGGAGGGTCGGCTCGCCGGAGCCGCGAGCGCGGATCGTCCGCAGCGCCTCGCGCAGCGCGGCGGCCTCGATCTGGCTGACCGGGGCGCCGATCGCGGTGACGTGCCACGGCGCGCAGCAGCTCGAGTTGGGCGTGCTCCTCCGGGCGGGAGGCGAGCGGGTTGAGTCGCACGCCGCCGCCGGGGACAAGCGAGATGGGCGTCACGCCCACGGCCCGGCACAGCGGCCCGTACTCGCGCTTGACGTCGAGCACGAACGCGCGGCGGCCGAACAGCAGCATCCGCCACAGCAGCGTCTTTACCAGCGCGCTCTTGCCCTGGCCGAGCTTGCCGAGCACGATCGCGTTGGGATCGTCCAGGGCGCCGTCGCGCGTACAGGGCCCACGGGTCGTAGCAGAACGCTCCACCACTCGAGTCGCGTCCGATGAACACGCCGCGGCTGCCGAGCCCGCCGGCGGCCATGAACGGGTAGATCGCCTGGGCGTGGCGCGTGGTGGCGCGGTGACCGGGGCGGGCGGCGCGGGGGGCCTGCGGCGGCGATCATCGCAGCCCCCGACACAGGGGCAGGGTGAAGGCAAACGCATCCGCCTGCTGGCCGTACATGCAGTGCAGCTCGAGCCGCGCCCGGGCGGCGTGCTCGAGCACCTCGGAGCAGGCACGGCGCAACTCGTCGTGATCGCGTCCCGACACAGTCACGAACCCGGCCAGCCGTACCTCGCTGTGTCCGGCCGCGAGCTCGGACTCGCGGCGGACGGTGGCCTGCTGGGCCTGGCGCTGGCGCGCCGTCTCGGACTGGCCGAAGCGATGGCGCAGCTCGCGGTCGGCCCGATCCCGGGTTATCGCTGCCTCGACCTCTCGGGTCGAACGCTCGGGCGGGACCGGCTCGAATGTCACGCCGACGGTGCGCACGACGTTCGAACGTCCGAGCAGCGCGTCCATGAACATCGACGACACGTCGACCCGCGGCCAGCCGCCGATCCAGTACGTGCAGTGCAGAGCCCCGTCGCTGCGGTAGTGCTCCCAGCTCTCATGGGCGCCCAGTGGCCATGCGTTCGTCTCGGCCAGGCCATCGCGCTCTGTGTCGGCCGCGTCGAGCACCGCCAGCTCGGCCCGCGCGTACGGGTCGAACGCGGTTCGCAACGCTCTGGCCAGCTGCCCCGAGCTAAGTGCGCCGAGCACCGTCACCTCGGCCGCCTGGAGCCCCTGGGCGACCCGCTCGGTCTCCTCGACCAGGGCCCGCGAGGCGGCATCGGCGGCAGCGGTCGCGCACGCGGCGGGCGTCGATCTGAACGGCGAGCAGGATCTCGTGTTCCTGGGTGACCCGCGCGCTGGTTCCGATCAGCTCGAGGTATGACTCGATCATGGGCGTGCCTCGCAGCGGGATCGCCGGGTCGCGTTCGGCGTGCAGCCAGCGAGCCAGCTCGTCTCCCTGGGCCGGCGCAGTTCTCTCGATCCACTGGATCCGCCTGATCGGCGTGCTGGACGCATTCGATAGCACGAGCCCCCAGCGGGATAGGCGACGCTCCTGCGCCTCGCCGTCCAGCAACGAGAACGAGATCACGCGGCACGCCAGCACGGCGGTGAGCTGGCGGCCGCCGTTCTCCGACAGCAGGCCGATCGGGCGTTCTCGGTAGTCGGCTTCGAGGATGCGCACACCGCGCAGGGCCGGTGGCATGGCGGGTGCCGCGTGGTCGAGTCCGGCCGTCGCCCGACCCGCGCGGAATCCGGCCATCGGCACGGGTGAGGAAAACCGCGCCCGGCGGCTGACGCGGCGCAGCGCGAATGAGAGCACGATCGGCGCCCACTCCTCGACCGTCCGCCGGCCCAGCGGGACGACCGACAGGCCGACGGCCACGGCCAGGCACATAATGGCCAGAATCGCCCCACCGCCTGTCGGCGAGCGGTCCAGGAGCACGATGGACAGCAGTCCGCCCGCTGCGAGCACCGCGGCCTGACCTGCTCGGATCGGACCCAGCAGGCCGCGGCGTTCGAGTGGACCGAAGCGATAGGTCAGCCGTCCTTGAGTCACAGCAAACCGTCTTCGGGCTCCTGGGTGGGCGGCAACGGGTCCCGGTCGTCGGCTGGCGCAGCGTCGGGTTCGGTCTCGGATGTGGGGGCGCCTCTGGGTGTGGGTTCAGGCTGGGATGTGGGGGCGCCCGTGGGTGTCGGTGCGCTCTCGGGTGGCGGCCCGGGATCGTGGGGGTCGTGAAGGTCGGCCGTGCCCGGATCGGGTGGGTCGCCCCCCACTGGTCCCGGGGGCGGCGGGAGCTGCCCGTCCTCATCGAGGCCGAGCACGATCGGCCGCCACGTGTTGTCCTCCATTTGGAACAGGGGGTTGAGCCCGGGAATGCGCTCATCTGGCCGCTCCAGGTCTTCCTCGGCCTCGTCCTCGCCGCGCTTCTCGGTCGCCTCGGGCCCTCCGTTCGCACTGTCTGTGCTGCCGCTCGTTCGGGCACCGACCGGCATGGCCACGCGCGCCAGCTCTTCGAGTCGCTCGGTCTCCGCCCGCGCGGCGCGATCGGACGGTAGCTCGGCGTCGTTGATGTCGTCCTCATCGGTGGCTTCGCGCTGAGCGCCACCGGCCCCTGATCCGATCGCCAGCCGCGCTCCTGAATCGGCCAGACCGACCGCCCGTTGCAGTCGCCACGACTCGCCATGGAGCGCGGCCGTGACGCCGCTGGCCATTTCCGCGAGCGGCACGAGGCGCAACACCGCCCACGGGGCGAACGCGCCAAGGATCACCAGCACGAGTCCGACCATCATGCTCGTCGGCCCCACGAATGTGCTGTGGCCGAGCGCGCTGGCTCCGAGGGTGAGGACGGCGACGATGGCGAACTTGGACAGGATCAGGGCCACCAGCATCTCGACCGCACGGGTCGCCCACACGCGTCTGGCCGGCCACACAAATGCCGCGAACGCGAGCGGAAGCATCAGGACGATCACGTACACGGCGGCCTCGCGGAGCAGGAGTTCGAGCCACAGGACGAGCGCGCCGAAAGCGGCGAACAGGCCAATCAGAAAGGCGAGGAACGCCGAGCCGTCGAGGATCGATACCAGGCCCGCGGCGGCGCCGACATGCGAGAGGAACCGGGCGCCCGCGTTCCCGCCGGCGGCGGAGACGACCGAGCACATCTGGTCGGTCGCGGCCAGCAACAGCATGGTCACGGGCGCTGCGATCCCCACGGCGAGCATGGCCAGCGGCAGGTAGCCGAAGGCGGCCCGCATCAGCAGAGTGAGGTCCGAGCGGGTCAGCGCCTGGATCGCGGCGGCGAACAGGAAGGGCAGCGTCAGCACCGCCGCCAGCCCGGCCATGCGCCAGTACGTGGAGGAGAACCAGGTCGTCGTCAGCCGCGGACTGGTCGTGTGTCCGAGCACCTTGGCCGTCTCCTCCATCGCCACCTTGGCGCCGCCCATCACCCAGGCGCCGATCGCGGCCAGTCCGACCGCTGCCTGCACCTTCGAGGTCGTGTTGCTGGCACTGTGGCCGCCGAACAGCTTCTTGCCCAGACCCAGGAGCGTGTTGCCGGCGTTGCACGCCTTCCCGGCCAGGCCGCTGAACCAACCCGCCACGTTGCACGCGGTGCCGATCGGGTTGAAGGCATGGGCCGGCTCGGGCGAGCGCGCGAACACGAACACGGCACAGCACAGGGCGACGGCGACGACGGCGGTTCTCCGCATCACTTGGCCTTGCTGCCGAGGTGCTCGAAGAAGTTGACCAGCCCGGGAGCTGAGCCGACGACCAGCGCGGCGGCGCCGGAGATGAGCGCCGCCATCCTCCCGCGCGCGGCGTAGTGATGGTTGTGGGAATGCGAGGCCACGGCCCACAGCGCGGCTCCCACAAAGGCGCCGAGGAGCGCGATGGCCAGCGCCCAGGCCTCGGCTCCATTGACGAGTTGCTGCAGGACGTTGCTGCCCGGAAGCCCGTTCGGGTTGGGGTGCGCGCTCACCGCGGGCACGACCAAGCTCATCACCGCCACCGCGTTCCTCCAATTCCAATTGAGACTAATTGAGTGGTATGAACGCTAGCAATCCTTGATCGACTCTACTAGACTTATTAGTATCAACTTAGTCTCAATTAGATTCTTTCATGCCTGATAACACGGTAGAGGCCGGCGATCTCGGTCGGCTATACAGATCGCTCGCGCGCCGGTTGGAGCGAATCGTCGGCAAGGGCGTCCCGGCCCCGGACGTGGTCGACGATGCGTGCCAGTTCGCGTGGATGCAGCTCGTCCGTCACGGCGATCGGGTTCAGCACGAGGCGGCACTTGGGTGGCTGACCAGCACCGCGGTGCGCGAAGCCTTCCGTCTCATCCGCATGGCCGAGCGCGAGCCGTCGCTCGAGGCCCTGCTCCATGTATTCGGCGAGTCAGCGCTGACCGCGGTGGCGGTCGGGGCCGACGAGCAACTCGAGAGCCGGGAGCGCCTCCTCGCGCTCCACACGCTGCCGCCACGCCAGCAGCGGCTGATCTGGCTCCACGCGATGGGGCTCACCTATGCCGAGATGGCGGTGCACGAGGGCGCCACCAGGCGCACAGTCGAGCGCCAGCTGCTGCGGGCCAAAGGCACGGTTCGGGTGACGGCCAGCCAGTAGCATGCGGACGGTCGTCGATGGCCGCCGAGGAGCGCATCACCTACTGCCGCATCTGCGAGCCGCTCTGCGGCCTCGTCGCCACGGTGCAGGACGGGCAGGTGCTCAAGCTCCGCCCCGATCGCGATCATCCGCTCTCGCGCGGGTTCGCCTGCCCTAAGGGAATCGCGATGACCGACGTCCAGAACGATCCCGATCGCGTGACCCATCCGCTGCGCCGACGCCGTGACGGGAGCTTCGAGCGGGTGGCGTGGGATCAGGCCCTCGATGACATCGGGCTGCGGCTGAAGCCGATTCTCGATCGCGGCGACCCCCGCGCCGTCGGCTGGTATCTCGGCAACCCGTCGGCGTTCTCTACTCGCACCCGATCTGGGTCAAGGGCTTCATGGACGCGATCGGCTCGCCCAACCTGTACAGCGCGGGCTCGCAGGACGTCAACAATCGCTTCGCGGCCAGCCAGTTCCTCTACGGGTCGCCGCTGATCGTTCCGATCCCGGATTTGGCCCGGACCAGCCTGCTCCTGATCGTCGGTGCCAACCCACTCGTGTCGCACGGGAGCGTGCTCACCGCGCCACGGATCAAGGACTCGCTCCACGCGATCGTGGCCCGAGGCGGGCGGGTGGTGGTCGTTGATCCGCGTCGCTCCGAGACCGCGGGGGCGTTCGAGCACATCCGGATCCGACCCGATGGCGATGCGTGGCTGCTGCTGGCGTTGCTGCAGGTGATCTGCGAGGAGGGATTGCACGACGAGGCAGTGATCTCCAGGCAGGCGAGAGGCTTCGATCAACTGCGCCGGCTGGTCGCGGACCACACTCCCGAGACGGCTGAGTCGCGGACGGGGATCCCCGCCGACATGATCAGGCTGCTGGCCCGCGACCTCGCCACCGCTCCCGGCGCCGCCGTTTACGGCCGCACGGGCTCGTGCCTCGGCCGCCACGGCACGCTGGTCTCGTTCCTACTCGACGCGTTGAACGTCGTCACCGGCAACCTCGACCGCGAGGGCGGGGCGATCTTCGGCAGCGGCCCGATCCAGATCGAGGAGGTGTTGCATCGCATCGGCGCCGACAGCTATGCGACGTTCCGCTCCCGGGTCGGCGCGTTCCCCGAAGTCCTCGGGCAGCTTCCTGCCTCACTCATGGCGCGCGAGATCACCACGCCCGGGCAGGGTCAGATCCGCGCCCTGTTCGTGTCCTCGGGCAACCCGGTGCTATCGGTGCCAAACGGGTCCGAGCTCGAGGAGGCTCTGTCCGAACTCGAGCTGATGGTGGCCATCGACCTGTACGTGACCGACACGAGCCGTCACGCCGACTACATCCTCCCGGGCACGACGTTCCTCGAGCGCGAGGACATCCCGCTGGCGTTCTTCACCTTCAGCGCCACACCGTACGTCCAGTGGACGGACCCGGTGGTGGCGCCGCGCGGCGAGGCCCGACAGGAGTGGCAGATCATCGAGGCCATCGCGGGACGGGTCGGCACGACGCCCGCCAGTGCCTGGCCGCTGCGCGCGCTCGGTCGGCTCGGGATCAGCTTTCGCCCACGCGGCTGATCGACCTCGGTCTCCGACTCGGGCCGAGGGGCGATCTGTTCGGGCTGCGGCGCGGCGGGCTCAGCGTGGGGCGCCTGCGCCGGCGACCCCACGGCATCATCCTCGGCCGCCAGCACCCGGTTGGCGTCCTGGCCCGGAAGGTGTTCCACGCCGACAAGCTGGTGCACCTCGACGTCCCCGAGCTTTCGGTCGAGCTCGCGCGGCTGGAGAGCGAGGACGGAGACGAGCGCGAGTTCCCACTGCGGCTGATCGGCCTGCGCGAGCTGCGCTCGCACAACTCGTGGATGCACAACGTGCCGAAGCTCATGCAGGGCGGGCGCGAGCACGCGGCGCGGATTCATCCGACGACGCCGTTGCCCACGGCGTCGAGGACGGCCAGCCCTGCCGGATCGTCTCTGCCACGGGCAGGATCGAGCTGATCGCGCGTGTGACCGACGAGGTGTCATGCGGGACGATCGCGGTGTGCCGCACGGATGGGGCCATCGCGGCGGCTGGCGGCGCGCCATCGAGGCCGGTGGCGCCAACGTCAACCTCCTCGCCTCGAGCGCCCCCGAGAACCTCGAGCGCCTGGCCGGCATGGCCTTCCTCAACGGGATCCCTGTTCGCCTCGAGCCGGCCGCCACGCGACACCAGGGGTGGTCGGCTGAGCGAAGCATAGGTGCGCTTAGCTGACCAGCCCGCCGTACCGGCGGGCCAGGGCAGCTACCGCGCCCGCCCGCGCTTGCGCCGCCTTCGCTCCGCCGGGCTCAGCTTGCGCGGCTTGGCCTTCGCGCTTTGATCCCGGGCGGTTGCCGCCGGCGGTCGCCTCCACGGTGCGGTGGCGCACCGGAGCGCGCCGGCGCGCGTCGCGCCAGATGAAGAACGAGATCCCGCCGAGAGCAATCGACCGCGCCGATCACGATGATCAGGCCGCTCGACTGCCGCTCAGGCCGCTGCTCGAGCCCGACGAGGTGGCGGTCGTCGCGACCGTCGCCGGCGCCGTGGTGGTCGGGACCTGGGCCGGAGTTCTGTGGGACGCCGGGGCTGAACGGGTTCGTGCGGGCTCGGAGTGCTGATCGTGGCGGCTCGACGCGGCCAGCGCCCAGCCGGGATCGCAAGAGCAAGTGCCGAGGCCGCCAGAACCGCAGCAACACGCCCGCCGCACGCCCGCACTACCGCTCCGACGCGAGCGGCTGCTCCATCGCCGGCGTCTCGGGCGCGTCCCTGTATGGCTGTTCGGCTCCACGTCCTCCTCGTGGTACACGCTCTCGGCGTTGACGGCCCAGATGTCGTGATGGGTGCCGAGCAGAATGTTGTCGACGGCGCGCATCGCGGTCAGCATCGAGTGGTCGGAGTTGTTGTAGCGGTGCAGGCCGTTGCGCCCGACCTGGATGCAGGTTCGGCGATCGCCGTCGAGCCAGCGCGCGGATCGTGGCCACGCGCTCGGCGTACTCGGCGTCGTAGATCGGATAGGCCTTGTGGACGCGGACGACGAAGCCGAACTTGACCTTCGTCGGCCCGGGCCAGGCCGAGCTGCTCGATCTCCCGGGTGGCCATCGCGACGAGGTCGTCGTCGTCCATGGTCCAGAGCTCGTCGCCCTCGAAGCAGAAGTACTCCATGCCGATCGAGGCGTCGCGTGTCGTTCGGAACCATCCACGGGCTCCACGAGCGGAAGTTCTGGATCCGCCGCGACCTGCACGCCGGGCTCGTGGATGTAGATCCAGTTGTCGGGGAACAGGTCCTCGCCGTCGATCACGAGCAGCACGGTGAGGAACTCGCGATAGCGCAGGCCGCGCGCGGCGTCGCGCACCTCGACCGGCGCCTCGGGCTCGGCGATCGCCGACCGTCGTGCGCAGCGGTAGCGAGGAGATCACGTACGAGGGCGGCAGCGTCTCGCCGCCGGCGATCACCTCGGTCACGCGACCGTCCGCGATACCCGCAGCCGCGTGACCGGCGCGTTCAGCCGCACCTCGCCGCCTGAGCCTCGGATGTCGGCGGTCATCTGCTCCCACATCTGGCCGGGGCCGTAGCGGGGATAGTTGAACTCCGAGATCAGCGACTTGATCTTGTCGCCCCGGTTGCCGAAGAAGGCCGCCTTGGCGGCGCTGAAGAACGACAGGCCCTTGATCCGCTGGGCGGCCCATTCGGCCCGGATCTCGGTCGTCGGGACGCCCCACACCTTCTCGGTGTACGACTTGAAGAACTGGTTGATAGAGCCACTTGCCGAAGCGGTTGGAGACCCACTGCCTCGAACGTGTCCTCGCGACCCTTGGGCTTGTATCGCCGCCCACAGGTACGAGAGCCGCGCCTTGGACCAGATCGACCGGCCCGAGCTTCTTGATCACGTCCATGCCCTGCGAGCGGATACTCGAGGAACTTCCGGTGCCAGTAGATGCGCGATTGGCGCGGGCGCTTGAGGAACTCCTCCTTCATGATCTCGTGCCAGAGATCGTCGACTTCCTTCACCTTGGTGAAGAAGCGGTGGCCGCCGAGGTCGAAGCGGTAGCCGTCGCGCACCTCGGTGCGGGCGATGCCGCCGACCTGGTCGGTCGACTCGAGCACGATCACCGGCTTGCCCGCTTGGCCAGCAGGTAGCCGGCGGTGAGGCCGGCGGGGCCGCCGCCGAGCACGAGACGGGACGGTCCTGGGATCGTGATGTCTGCGCCGTCGATCGGGCGGCGGCGGGCGCTTCGGGATCGGGGGATTGGTGATCTGGGCATGTCAGAGACCTTCTGGTACAGGACGGCGCTGTTGCCGACGCAGCACGCGCCCGGTAGTTGTGCGGCGCGACCGCGACCTGCCGCAGCTCGGGTCGCCGGCCAGGATCGCACCCCACTGGGCCGAGCGGCGGCGCACGAGCTGCGTCCATGGGGCCTTCCAGTTCTGCGCGCCCTCGGTCAGCGGGCGCATGTACAAGACCTGCTGGCCGGGCCGGAGGCTAGCAAGCAGCGGCCCGAGCGTCGTCGCGGGCTGGGCGTGCTCGCAGCCGTGTTCGAGCGCGTCCACCCAGTTCATGTGCCGCGGGTCGCTCGACGCGGCCCGTCGTGTCGGCGAAGCGCAGACCCGCCGGGCAGGTAGTACCAGGCCAGCGGCACCTGCTCGGGCTGGCCGACGATCACGAGGTCGCCCGCGTGCAGCTGCGGCGCCATCTCGGCGCCGATGTCGCGCATGTCGCTCTTGTACTGGGGCGTGTAGGAGGCCGGGTTGATCCAGAAGATCACGACCAGCGCGCAGCGCGACCAGCCCCAGCCCGCCGGCGCGCGCGCAGCCCCACGCCGCCAGCAGCAGGAGCGCGGCCAGGACCGGCGCGAAGTAGCGCGATACGCCACGCCGGCGAGACCTGCGACAGCAGCCAGGCGAAGGCCAGCGTGCCGAGCGGGATGCTCGATCAGCACCCACATGCGACAGGCCTCGATCGCGTGCGCCGCGCGGTCTTGAGCCGAATAGCGGCGCCAGCCCGATGCCGCCGCCAGGACCAGGAGCGCGCCGTGGCGCGGTCGCCGCCCATCAGGTCGCGCGAGATCTGGACCGGCGCGCCGAAGTCGCGGCGCGGTGTCCCACGGCGCAGCCGGTGTTGGTGGCCTGGTAGATGCAGCGTCGGAAGCCACGGGCAGGAACAGCACCGCGGCGCCGCCGAAGGCGTAGAGCGCGTCCCGCAGCAGGCCCCGCCGATCGCTCGCTGGCACCACACCGGGATCGAGCGCGAGCGACCGCGCCGACGCCGAAGAAGATCCCCCAGGCGTGCGTGTAGAGCATCAGCGCCTGCAGATCGCGAACAGGATCAGGTAGCGGCGCCGGCGGTAGACGAAGCGCGTGGATGAACGCGCCCGTGGCGAGCAACCCGAGCAGCGCCATCAGCGTGTACATCCGCGTCTCCTGGCCGTAGGCGGTGATGAACGGGTTGAACGCGAACAGCACGGCGGCGAACAGCCCGGCGCGGCGGCCGAACAGGCTCCACGCCACCCACATGCCGGCAGGGATCGTCAGCAGCCCGAACAGCTCAGCGACAGCGCGTGGGTTGCCGTCTCCGATGTCGCCGAACGCAGCCCATCCAGATGTGCAGCAACAGGTAGTAGAGCGGCGGCGAGCCGTCGTGGCGCAGCACGCCGGGGATGTGCGTCGAGGGCGTGCGAGCGAGATGCCCGACCGAGAGCGCCTCGTCCATCCAGAACTGGCCGCCGATGTATCGGGTGCGCAGGTAGAGCGGACGCCGCGATGCAGGACGACGCAGGAACGCCCCCGACCCAGATCTTCGCGGGAGCGCGCTCGAGCCACGCGGCGTGCGGACGTCGAAGTCGTCGGCAGCGCACGGCGAGGGGCGACGGTGGTGGCCATGGTCCGGGATCAGGTTACCCGGGCAGTTTCCCAGACCCTAAAGGTCCGGTCATGCGGAACCTGGTGGTAAGACAACGTCCGGCCATGGTGCTCAGCGAGCGGCAGCAGATGCGCATTTCGCGTGAGCGCGCGTCTGGAAGATCGACGTTGGGCGCGCGCGAGCGCGGAGCCCGGCGGCCGGGCCGAGCAGCCGCGGACGCTGGACGGCCAGGGTGTGGACGCCGAGGTTCCAGGCCACCATCGGCACCTGGAAGCCCTCGGTCATGACGCTGCCGCAGGCCAGGACTTCGTTGGCGCCGCCGAAGCGCGTCGACCGCGGTCGGTCATGTCCTCGCGCAGGTGCGCCTGGTAGTCGAGCGCCCGTGGGTGCGCGGGATGTCGATCGAAGTTGCCGCCGACCCAGTTGGGAACGCATCAGGAAGACGAGCGCGACCAGCGACCGACGGAGGCCCAGCCCGGCGCCGCGGTCCGCGCCGCCGAGCCGCGCGGGCGCGGCGCAACGCCGCGCGGCACGCGCGCGCCGCGAGCTCGAGCGCTGCCCACCCCCAGCCGACGCCGCCGGCGATCTCGACCAGCGCCGCGCCGAGCACCAGATAGCGGTTGTTGCCCGAGAACCCGACCTGGGTCATCACGCGCGATCACGAACCACCACGCGTCGCCGAAAACGCCCGCCGCCACGACGCGGCCATCGCGCCGCTCGCGATCGCTGGCCAGGCTGCCAGCGCCGAGCGCGCCACGGTTGGCGCGTGCACAACAGCCCGAGCAGCGACCACCACGGCGACAGACCGCCGACCGACTTTGATGCGCAGCAGCACGGTCGGCCAGGCGTCGTGCTTGAACTCGGTGCAGAACGGACCTGGGCGAACGCCGGGCTGTTCGAGCGCGGATGCTGGGCGCGGTTGACGCCGCGCAGCGAAGTGACCCGAGCCCCACGTACTCGGGCAGGAACCACAGCACAGGGATGAGCGCGAACAGCGCGATCACCAGCCTGCGCGCGCCCGGGTCCTTCCAGCACAGCCACAGGCCGTAGGGCCCCAGAACAGCCAGATCTCCGGCCGGTCCAGCGCGGCCGAGGAAGCCGACGCACGAACGCCTGGCGGCGGTGCGCCGTCGAGGTGGCGCTCGACCGCGATCAGCACGAGCGCGATCATCAGCCCCTCGGAGTAGCCGAGCGCGTTGTCGCGACGAAGCCGCCCGACAGTGACCAGGCCGACGGCCGCGATCACGCCGGCAAGCAGCGGTGGCGGCCCAGGCGGCGGCGACCTCGACGCGACCGGCCGAGCGGCCCGCGGACCGGCCAGCTGGCAGGTGATGCGGACGCAGAGCTTGAACACCATCACCACGGCCATCACCGCGCCGGCCCGCGCGACGACCAGCCACAGGTCGGGTGCCGCGTTGCCGAACAGCGCGAACAAGGATCGTGAAGATCATCGGCAGCGGCTTCCACGACGGGCCGCCGGTGGTGTGGAGGTCGAGGTGCACGATCTCGCGGCCCCACACCAGCCAGGCCCACGGGTCGTAGCTGGGCGTCGATGGGATCAGGAGCGACAGCGCCGCCGATGACCAGCGCCACTGCGACCAGCACGAGATAGAAGCGCCCGCCGGCGAGGTGCTCGGTAAGGGCGGCCGTCGGAGCCCTGCGGGTGCTACGGACGGCCGGTGCGGTCAGCTCAGCACTGGGTACGGACATGGAGGTTTACGCGTGCCGCGGTCGTCGGGTCGAGCGGCAGACGCACACGAGCCCGCGCCAGGGCGCGGGCGTCAGGCGCGATTCTAGACCGCGCGGGGGAGTGTCGTGCTTCCCGCGCGGGGGAGAGTCGTGCTTCCGGGCCCGCGGAGCAATCGCGCCGAGCGATCTCAGGCGCCCAGCCGTCTCTTCAGCGTCACGATCCGCTGGTAGGAGGCGTCGGCCTCGCTGCGGCTGAGCATTCCACGATGCAGCGCCTGCTCGAGTGCCCCCAGCTCGCCCGAGGCTGAGTCCGTGTACAGCAGGATGTCGGCGCCGGCCTCGGCGGCCAGCAGACCTCCGGTTCGCTGACTGTGACCCGTCGGCGCTCCGAGCGCGTCGGTGATCGCCACGCCATGGAACCGGAGCTTGCGCCGCAGCACGCCCTGGATGATCGGGCGCGAGAACGCGGCGGCTACGCCCGACCGGTCGTAGGCGGGAAAGCCGGCGGTGGACACCATGACGGCGTCAAGCCCACGGCCGATCAGGGTGCGGTAGGGAATGAGGGCGTGGCGCCGCTGCCCCAGCGTGGGGTGAAGCTCGTCGAGCTTGTTGTCGGTGTCGACGCTGGCCGAACCGAGTCCGGGGAAGTGCTTACCCGTTGCGGCCACGCCCTCCCTCTGGAGGCCGAGCGCGAACGGCGTTGCGTACTTGGCCACCGCGCTGGCGTTGAACGAGAAGGCGCGGCCCTGCTGCCAGATGAAGGCGCCGGAGAACGTCGGCACGTCGAGCACCGGGGCCAGGTCCATGTTGATCCCCAGGCGCTTCAGGTATCGACCGGTGCCGGTGCCCTCGCGGCTGGCCACCGAGATGCTCCCGGTGGCGGCGATCTGCGGCGGAGAGAGGTCGGGTGGGCCGTTCGGTAGTCGCTTGACCTGGCCGCCCTCCTGGTCGACGGCGATCAGCAGCGGTGGGTTGCCGCCTCGCCGCGCGGCTCGCTGGAGCGATGAGGTCAGTGCGATCAGCTGCGTGCGCGAGGTGATGTTCTGACTGAACAGAATCACCGAGCCCACGTGTCCGCGGCGGATTCGGTCGAGCAGCCCAGCGTCGGCGGTCGTGCCGGGGAGGCCGACCATGATCCGCTGGCCAAGGAGCTTGTCCGCGGGAACGTTCAGCTTGGGGCCCGTGTCGGCGGGAGCGTGGACCGGGGTCGCGGTCGCCCGGTTGCTGGAGGAATCCTGGACGTGTCCGACCGTCGCCACCACGCCACCCGCAACCGCGAGTGTGGCCACCAGCTTGGCCAGCACTGACATCACCCCAAGACGCCCTGGGCGATGCAGTTCTCGACGATCTGAAGCTCTTTGTCGGAGGCCTGGTCGGGGTACAGGAGGGCGCTGCCGATCACCTCGGCGCCCTCGACCTGTCCGGCTATCTGCGCGTACTGGGCGGCGCCCGGGGTGGGCTTGAAGTCCACCCGCGGCCCGCTCGGAGGCGTGCCGAGCTGGAGCCACGTCTGGCCGATCTCCGCCACGCGGATCTTGTGCTGGCGCAGACACGTGACGTGTTTGGTGCGCGGATCGTCGATGCGCGCGTGCCCCTCGGTGGTGGCCGTGGGGGGAATGGTTCCTGCGATCGGCTTGGCCGTGGTACCACATCCAGCCAGGACAGCGGCTACCAGCGCACCTCCAACCGCAACCTTCGCGGAGGACATTGCGAAACAGGGTAGATGATCGGCTCTGGTGCCGGTGCAGGCGTTGTTCGTGGCCGCTCACGCATTCGCGGGAGCGACCATTAGTCTCCTGCCGCGTGACCGTGTTTGCTGCCCTGACTGGACCGTTGCCGAAGCTCGGGGTGGTTGCGGTCGCGCTGCTGGCCGCATGGGCGCTGCTGGCCCGAAATCCACGCTCGCGCGCCTGGGCGATGCTCGGCTCGCTCGTGCTCGCACCGGTGCTGCTGCTGGCCGACATTTGGCATTCACCCCAGCTCCGCGTCGTCCACCGGCATCCGCTGTACGCGCTGGTCGCGGTGGTGTTGGCGCTCGTCGTGCTGCTCGTCGTGGCGCTCCTCATCCGACGTCGCCCGGCGCTGCTGGCCGTGCTCGCGGTCGTCGCACTGCCGTTCCGGATCCCGATCCAGGCCGGCGGCACGACTTCGAATCTGCTCGTGCCGCTGTACTTCGTCGTGGCAGCGGGTTCGCTGGCCGCGATCATCGACGCGCTGCGCGATGACGGCGAGGACGACGACGTGCAGCCGGGCTGGATCGAGCGCCTGCTTGCCGCGTACGTCGTGCTCTACGCCGTGCAGTCGATCTACTCGACCGACTTTGAGAAGGCACTGCAGCAGATGGTCTTCTTCTACGTTCCTTTCTCGCTGCTGTTCTGTCTCCTGGTGCACATCCGCTGGACGAAGGATCTGTTGACGCGCTGCCTGGTTCTGGTCATCGGGCTGGCGCTGCTGTTCGCGTTGGTCGGGTTCGTCGAGTACGAGACCAAGACGCTGTTTCTCAATCCGAAGCTCGTCGCCGCCAACGACGTCCACGCCTACTTCACGGTCAACTCGGTGTTCTTCGATCCCGACATCTTCGGCCGCTTCCTGGCCATCGTGATGATCGTCACCGCCATGCTGTTGCTCTACGACCGGCGGAGTCGCGACATCATCGCGGCCAGCGTCGCGCTGGCCATCCTCTGGGTGGGCCTGGTGCTGACGTTGTCGCGCTCGAGTCTCGGTGCGCTGCTGGTGGGGCTCGGGGCGCTGGCGGCGCTGCGTTGGAAGGCGTGGCCGGTGATCGTCGCGGCGGTCGTCGTCGTGGCCATCGGGGGGGCGGCGGTGGCCATCTCGCCCAAGACGTTCGGCCTCAACCAGGGCCTGAACGGTGCCTCGAGCGGGCGCGCCGGGCTGGTCAGCGGCGGTTTCGACCTGTTCCGTGACCGGCCGGTCTGGGGCTACGGATCCGGATCGTTCGTTCAGGAGTACCGCGCGCACAATCCCGGCAGCGCGCAGACGCTGTCGGCCTCGCACACGATCCCGATCACGATCGCCGCCGAGCAGGGCCTGATCGGCGAGGTCGTCTACGTCGCCCTCGTCGTTGTCGCCCTCGTCGTCCTCCTGCGAGGAGCTCGCGCCAGCCCGGCCCGAGCGGCGATCGGCGCGGCCTTCCTTGCCCTCGTCTTTCACACGATGCTGTACGCCGACTTCCTCGAGGACCCGATGAGCTGGACACTGCTCGGCATCGGCACGGCGCTGGCCGTGCAGGCGGGTGCTCGGGCGCGCGCGCCCGAGCCCGAACCACCGTCCGGAGCGGTCGCCCCGGTTCCCGCCTAGACACTAGCTCGCGGGGTCAGGTCAGGATCGTCGACAGGTCGGCAGCGTCGGCGGCGATAAGCGAGCGCGCGAAGGTCGCCTGGGCCTCGACGGCGAGTGCCTCGACCGAGAGCTCGAACGGAGGCAGGTGGATCAGGAGGAGTTGCTCGGCGCCGGCCCGCCGGGCGATCTCGGCCGCCTGCTGCGCCGAGCTGTGGATCGTCGGGTTGCGTGGCTCGGTCGAGGTGAACCACGCCTCGTGCGCGAGCAGTCGGCAACCGGCGGCCAGCTCTACCGATCCCGGATCGAACGCCGTGTCGGTGATCCAGGCCAGTTCATCCTCGAAGCGAAAGCCGAGCGTCGGAGCGCTGTGACGATCCTGCCGGCGCGTCTGAACCCGGATCCCCCCGAGATCGATCTCGCCAGCGGGCAGGTCGCGGATGGCAATCCGCTGGCGTCCGAACGTCACCGGGTGAAAGGGCTCGCTGTACAGGGGGTCGATCAACGCCTTGGTCGCGGTTCCGTACAGCGTCGCTCCCGGCCCCCATACCGTCGTCTCGCTGGTCAGGTTCAGCGCCGGCAGGTAGGCGAGCCCGGCCACATGGTCGAGATGAAAATGCGTCAGCAGGATGTCGAGCCGCCGAACTCCCTCGAGCAGGTCGGGATGCTCGACCAGCCGCCCCACGCCCGTGCCGGCGTCGATCATCACGGCCGCGTCGCCATTCCGCAGCAGCGCGCAGGCCGTATGCCTGCCATGGGCAGGAAACCAGCCGCCACCTCCGAGGACGATCAGGCGCTCGAACATCGACCGAAACTATCTCGATTCAGGGCCGATCGGAGCGCAGCTGGTCACACAGGTGTCGTGTACGCGGCGGAAATCCCGCCGTCAACCAGGAATGCTGTCGCGTTCACATAGCTCGACTCGTCACTGGCCAGGAACAGCGCCGCCCCCGCGATTTCGTCGGCGCGGGCGAAGCGCCCCATCGGCACGTGGACCATCCGCCGCGCCGCCTCCTCTGAACCGGTGGCGTACAGCTTGCGGAGCATCGGTGTCTGAACCGGACCGGGACACAGCGCGTTGACCCGTACCCCCTGGCGGGCGAACTCCACCCCCAGCTCGCGGGTCAGGGCCACGACCCCACCCTTGGAGGCCGTATAGGCGATCTGCGGGGTCGCCGAGCCCATCAGGGCCACGAACGAGGCGGTGTTGATGACCGACCCGCCGCCTGCCGCGAGCAGGTGCGGAATGCCGTGCTTGCAGCACAGGAACACGGTGCGCAGGTTGACGGACTGAACCTGCTCCCACTCCTCGAGCGACGTGTCGAGCACCGAGCGATCCTCGGTTGGGGCGATGCCCGCGTTGTTGAACAGCACGTCGATGTGATCCAGTTCCTCGTACACGCGCGAATACATATCGGCCACCACCCGCTCATCCGCGAGATCCGCCTGCAGGGACAGCCGATCCGTTGCATGCTCGCGCAGATCGACGCCGACAACCTGTGCTCCCTCGCGCTCGAACACGGCGGCCGTGGCTTGGCCGATGGCGCCGGCCACGCCCGTGATGACGCAGACCTTCCCCTCCAGGCGGCCGCTCATCGGAGGTCGACTGTCCGTCAGGTGCCCGTCGGTTGTGCCGGCGCGACGCCGGCGCCGGCGGCCGCGCCCGCCGGCTCGTCGATCGTCCGGACCGGCCCCGTGAATGTCTTGCGAGCCGAGGTCAGGAACCAGATCGTCACGGCGGCGATGACCACGATCGTGACCAGCGGGGCGTAGTTGAACGCTGACCAGCTGAAGGCGCTGTTCCACGGCACGACGGCAGGCGTGAACGGCAGCGAGAAGATGATCACGCAGAGGATCACCCAGACGATCGCGATCACGTTGATCCACTTGTACTTGCCGCCCAGCGTCCACGGCCCGGCCACGAACTTATCGCCCATCCGCCAGCGCAGGTACACCGAAATTATGTACGCGATGTAGAGCCCGATGACCGAGATCGATGTGACGGCGAGGAATGCCACCGGCAGTCCGGCGTGGTTGCCCTTGTACGCCGGGATCGTGATGATCAGTGCCCACACGGCCACGAACACGACCGCCCAGGTCGGGGTCTTGTTCTGGCCCAGCTTGCGCCACAGGTTGTGACCCGGGACGGCCCCGTCGCGCGAGAAGGCGAAGGTCATCCGCGATGCGCTGGTCACGCAGGCCATCCCGCAGAAGATCTGGCCAACCGTGGAGATCACGAGGACAGCCTTCGCTGCCGACGAGGTCAGCGCCGACTCGATGATTGACTGCGATGTGCCTCCGGCCGCGGCGATGGCCTTGGTGTTGGTGGCGGCGAAGGTCAGCGCCAGCAGCACCGCCCACCCGAAGATGGCGGAGTAGAACACCGAGCGCCATACCCCCTTGGGCGTCGCCTCGGCGGCGTCGTGCGTCTCCTCAGAGATGTGCGCGGAGGCGTCATAGCCGGTGATCGTGTACATCGTCAGCAGAAAGCCCAGCGGCAACACGTAGAACCAGTACATGCTGCTGCTGAACCCGGAGTTGTTGATCCGGTGGCCGAACACGAAGCTGAAGCTCTGGTGGTGGCTCGGCACTGCGACCAGCAGCACGATGATCACCATCACACCGACCACGTGCCACCACACCGAGACCCGGGTGAACAGGGCCACCAGTGGTGAGGAGAAGATGTTGAGCAGCGCGTGCGCCAGCAGCAGGAGGACAAACAACACGAAGGTGTGGTGAAGGGCGGACTGCACACTCGCGGTGGCGAAATTGACCCCGAACAGATGCAGGCCGTAGAAGGACAGCGTGGAGTTGAGGAACGTCGCCGCGGCGTAGTCGACCGAGGCCGTGACGGCGACGAGGCCGACCAGGTTGAACCACCCGGTGAACCAGCCCCAGCCCGGTCCCCCGAGCTTGGACGCCCAGTAGTAGATGCCGCCCGCGGTGGGCATCGCCGAGGCGAGCTCGGCCATCGAGAAGGCCACGAGCAGGATCAGGACGCTGATGACCGGCCAGCCGATCGAGATCGCCACCGGCCCGCCGTTGTTCCAGGCCTGACCGTAGGTTGTGAAGCAACCGGCCAGGATCGAGATGATCGAGAACGAGATCGCGAAGTTTGAGAACCCGCTCCACCCTCGGCGCAGCTCCTGCTTGTAGCCCAGCTCGGCGAGTCTCTTCTCGTCGCTGGAGAGCGTCTCTTGACTGACCGCCATTCCGGCCCCTCCTCGTAAAAAGGTCTGGTCGTCCGTCCTTAGCGGCGAACCCTATGCCCGCCCTCAGACGGAAGTCAAGCTAAGCCCTTTGGCAGCAATCCGGCCAGGATGTACTCCGTCCCGCGCAGATGTTCGGCCATCTCGCGCGCCGCCGCGGCCTCGTCGTGGCGGCGGACCGCCTTGAGGATCCGACGGTGTGAGGCGTTGGACGAGTCGAGCACCTCAGGGGGGTGGGCTATGTGCGAGATCAGCCCGGTCATCGCTCCCTGCGCCTCGGTCATTGCCGTGACCAGGCGCGGACTGTGGGTGGCCTCGGCCAGACCCACGTGAAACCTGACGTCGGCCTGCCGGTAGCTGGGGAAATCCTCGAGCATCCCGTCGAGGGCAAGAATCAACTCGTCGAGCGCATCGAGGACCTCGGGCTCGGCGCGCTCGGCGGCCAGGACCGCGATCCCGACCTCGACGCCCATCCGTGCGTCGCATACGTCGCGCCATGCCGCCAGCACCTCGGCCGAAGGGGGGTCCGCGGGTGGCTGCGGGTCCGCCACGAAGGTGCCGCCGCCGCGCCCGCGGGTGGCCCGCAGATGACCGCTCTGGCCGAGCGCCACCAGCGCCTGGCGCAGGGTCGAGCGCGCGATCCCCAGCATCGCGCACAGCTCGCGTTCAGCGGGCAGACGCGTGCCGGGAGGGAGCAGGCCCGAGCTTGATCGCCGTGCCGAGGCGCTCGACGGTCTCCTCGAACGCCGTCTGCGAGCGCACCGGGGCAAACACGGTCTCCAGGGACGCCACCGCCTCCAGCGACGGCAGCTCTGCGATTCGGTTCATAGACGTTCAAATCCCCGAAAACGCTCCCAATCAGTCACCGCAGCCTCGAACGCACTGAGTTCGACGTCGGCCGCATGGGCGTAGTGATCCACGACCTGATCGCCAAATGCCGTCCGCGCCACCGCGGAGCCAGCGAACAGATCGCGTGCCTCACGCAGCGTGGAGGGCAGGCGAGGCTTATCACGCGCGAGGTACGCGTTCCCTTCGTAGGCTGGCTCCAGCTGAAGCTGGTTGTCAACCCCATGGAGTCCAGCCGCGATCAGCGCACTCAGCGCCAGGTAGGGGTTGAGGTCCGAGCCGCCGGCGCGATTCTCGAAGCGCAGCGCCGGCCCATGACCAACGACGCGCACCGCACAGGTCCGGTTGTCGTTGCCCCAGGCGACCGCGGTGGGCGCGAACGAGCCCTCGGCAAACCGCTTGTACGAGTTGACGTTGGGAGCCAGCAGCAGCGTCAGCTCGCGCAGGCACGTCAGCTGCCCGGCCACGAAGGCGTCGAAGGTGCCCCGGTCGCTGGCGAACACGGGGCCGGACTGATCGGCGAGCGAGAAATGAATGTGGCAAGAGCTGCCCTCGCGTTCGTTGAACTTGGCCATGAAGCTGATCGCCATCCCCTCCTGATCGGCAATCTCCTTGGCTGCGTTCTTGTAGATCGAGTGCTCATCGGCTGTTCGCAGCGCCCCGGCGTAACGGAAGTTGATCTCGTGCTGGCCGAAGTTGCACTCGCCCTTGGAGTTCTCAACCTTGAGGCCGGCTGCCGCCATCGAGTTGCGGATGCGCCGGATCAGCGGCTCCACCTTGGCCGTCCCCATCAGTGAGTAGTCGACGTTGTAGAGGTTGGCTGGGTTGAGGTCCCGGTAGCCCTTGTGCCAGGCGACCTCATAGCTGTCCTTGAACACCAGGAACTCGAGCTCAGTGCTGGCGTTCGCAGTCCAACCGTGCTCGGCCAGACGGGCCAGCTGCGCGCGGAGGATCTGGCGCGGGGAGGCGGTGACGTCGGAGCCGTCGGCCCACTGGAGATCGGCCAGGCAGAGCGCGGTGGCCGGCAGCCATGGCGCCAGTCGCAGGGTGTCGAGGTCCGGTCGCATGGCAAAGTCGCCGTAGCCCTTGTCCCACGAGGCGATCTCGTAGCCGTCGACCGGGGTCATATCGACGTCGACGGCCAGGAGGTAGTTGCACCCCTCGGCGCCGTGGTCGGCGACCTCGTCGAGGAAATGCTCCGCGGTGAGCCGCTTCCCCTGCAGACGTCCCTGCATGTCGGTCATGGCCAGCAGCACGGTGTCGATTGCCCCCTGCTCCACCGCAGCTTTCAACTCGTCCAAGGTCATGCCGGCCGTGAAGGTATAGGAAGCGACCCTTAGACGCTAGCTTTTCCGCCCGTGGGCGACGTGAACGCGATCGTCGAGCGCCTGCAGACGCAGCTCGGCCGAATGGATGGTCTGCCGACCCCGCTCGAGGGTGGCATCACCAACCGGAACTACCGCGTCGTCTTCGGCGGCCGCGACTGTGTTGTGCGGTTGCCCGGCAAGGCCACTCAGTTGCTCGGCATCAGCCGTGAAGCCGAGTGGATCGCCAACCAGATGGCGGCGCGGCTCGGGCTTGCGCCCGCCGTGCTGAGGGCGGAATCCGACTGCCTGGTCACCGAGTTCGTGGCCGGCAGGGCAATGTCGAGCGAGGACGTCAGAGATGACCCGGCGCCGTTCGGCCGGGCGCTGCGGGCGATCCACACCTCCGGCGAATCGCTCCCGGTGACCTTCTGGGTTCCCGAACTTCTGCAGGCGTACGCGGCGACGGTGCACGAGCGCGGCGGGACGCTGCCCGACGGCTACCGTCGCGCTCAGGAGATCGCCGCGCAGATTGCCGACGTGCTGCCGCTGTCGGACCCGGTCCCCTGCCACGACGATCTGTTGTGCGGCAACCTGATGGCACGCGACGGCGGCGGCGTGATGCTGGTGGATTGGGAGTACGCGGGCATGGGGCATCGCGGCTTCGATCTCGGGAACCTCGCTGTCAACAACGAGTTCGATGGCCCGGCCGAGGATCGGTTGCTCGAGGCCTACTTCGACGAGCCGGCCGATGATCGGCGGCGCGCGGAGCTGCGCCTGATGCGTCTCATGTCCGATGCGCGCGAGGGCGCGTGGGGGGTCGTCCAATCGGTCGTGTCAGAGCTCGAGTTCGACTTTGACGCCTACGCGTCGCAGCACTTCGAACGGCTGGAGCGAGCGGCCGGTCACGGCAGCTTCGAGGAGTGGATACATGCCGCGGCCGCGTGAGCTTCCCGACCGCGCGCGCGTGGTGATCATCGGTGGCGGGGTCGGCGGCGCTTCGATCGCCTATCACCTGGCCGCGCTGGGCGAGCGGGACGTCATCCTGCTCGACCGCAACGAGCTGACCAGCGGCTCGACGTTTCATTCCGCCGGGCTGGTGGGTCAGCTGCGCTCGAGCGTGTCACTGACCCGGATGATGATGGACTCGGTTTCGCTGTATCGAACGCTCGATTGCGGGTGGGTGGAGTGCGGCGGCATTCGTCTGGCCTGCACGCCCGAGCGTGAGCAGGAGGTGATGCGTCAGGTGGCGTGGGCCAAGACGTTCGGGCTGCCGCTCGAGCTGCTGTCGGCCGATCAGGCCCGTGAGCTGTTCCCCCTGATGGCCATCGACGGCGTGCGTTGTGCTTCCTACCTGCCCACCGACGGCTACCTCGATCCCTCGCAGTTGACCTATGCACTCGTCGAGGGAGCCCGCGAGGGCGGCTGTCGCGTGTTCACGCACACCCGGGTCTCAGAGATCGACGTCGACGGCGGGCGCGTGCGCGGCGTCCGCACCCAGTGGGGGGATGTCGAGACCGAGATCGTCGTCAATGCCGGGGGAATGTTCGCGGCCGAGATCGGTCGACTGGCCGGCGTTCGTGTCCCCGTCGTGCCGTTCGCCCACGAGTACCTGGTCACCCAGCCCTTCCGCGAGCGGGCCCCCGGCGAGCACCTCCCGACGCTGCGCGACCCCGACCTGCTGGTGTACTTCCGCGAGGAGGGCGCCGGCCTGGTGATGGGCGGGTACGAGCGCGACAGCGCTCCGTGGGCGCTCGACGACCACCGCCTCGACCGGATCCCAGATGACTTCAACGGGCGTTTGCTCGAGGAGGACTGGCCACGGTTCGAGGAGATCGCCCGCAATTCCTCGCGGCGCGTCCCGGCCATGGAGGACGTGAAGGTGACGCGGCTGATCAATGGCCCCGAGGCGTTCACGCCCGACAATGAGTTCTGTTTGGGCGAGAGCGATGTCCGCGGATTCTTCGTCGCCGCCGGATTCTGCGCCCATGGCCTGGCCGGGGCCGGCGGCATCGGCAAGGTCATGGCCGAGTGGATCGTGGCCGGGGAACCCGAACACGACGTGTGGGAGATGGACATCCGCCGGTTTGGGCCCCATTACCGCTCGCCCACCTACACGCTGGCCCGGGCCAAGGAGGTCTACGAGACCTACTACGACATCCGCTATCCCGGTCACGAGCGGCAGGCTGGTCGCCCCCTGCGGGTGTCGAGCGCGTACGGATGGCACCAGGCCCAGGACGCCGAGTTCGGCGAGAAGTCGGGCTGGGAACGCGTCAACTGGTATCGCTCCAACGCCGCCGCCGGCGACGAGTCTCTGCGCCCGCGGGGATGGGCGGGGATGCACTGGTCGCCGGCGATCGGCGCCGAGCACCGCGCCACTCGCGAGGCAGCTGGCCTGTTCGACGAGTCGTCCTTCGCCAAGCTCGAGGTATCGGGCCCGGGCGCGGCCGAGCTGCTCGAGCATCTGTGCGACAACCGCGTGGCGCGGTCGGTGGGCGCGATCACCTACACGCAGATGCTCAACCGCCGCGGCGGGATCGAGTGCGATTTCACGGTCACGCGCGTCGAGGACGAGTTGTTCCAGATCGTCACCGGGACGGCGTTCGGCAATCACGACGCGAGCTGGATCCGCAGCCACCTGCCTGAGGATGGCTCGGTCCGGCTGAGCGACGTCACATCGCGCTGGGCAACGTTCGCTCTGTGGGGGCCGAAGGCGGTCGACATCCTCGCCCCCCTGACCCCGGATCGGTTGGACTTTCCTTACATGTCGATGCGCGAGATCGCTGTCGCCGACGTGCCGGTCCGTGCCCTGCGGGTGACCTTCGTCGGCGAGATGGGGTGGGAGCTCTACTGCCCGAGTGAGTACGGCCGTGGCCTGTGGAACGCGCTGTGGGAGGCGGGGCAGCCCCACGGTTTGCGGGCCTGCGGCTACCGCGCAATCGACTCGCTGCGGCTCGAGAAGGGTTACCGCGTATGGGCGGCCGACATCACCCCCGACGAGACCCCGTACGAGGGCGGCCTCGGCTTCTGTGTTCGCGAGGACAAGGAGTTCATCGGTGCCGAGGCGTTGCGGGCCGCCGACGTGGAGCGGAGGCTGCGGTGCCTGGTGCTCGAGGATTCGCGTTCGGTGGCCCTGGGCAACGAGCCGGTGCGGATCGACGGCCGCGTCTGCGGGCGGGTCACCAGTGGCGGTTACGGCTACACGGCGGAGCGCTCGATCGCCTATGCGTACCTGCCGGCCGAGATCGCGCCAGGGGCTGCGGTCGAGGTCGACATCTTCGGCCGGTGGGTGACCGGCGGGGTGGCGGCCGAGCCCCTGTTCGACCCACGCGGCGAGCGCGTACGGCAACGAGAGCCGTGAGCTCAGCGTCCCTGGCGCAGTCGCCTTGTCCAATGGTAGGGTCGGCCTACCAAAGCAGATCGGCGGCGCGCGTCGCGGGTGCTGAGGCCCCGACCGAAGCGTTGCCCCATCCACGACCGGGGGTTCGCGACATGTTCAAGAAGATCCTGTGGGCCACAGATGGTTCGGAGTCGGCCGACCGCGCACTGGACCTGATCGGTTCGCTGGCCTCTCAGGGCGGTGCTGAGCTGCTCGTGCTGCACACCGTCGAGCGCATGGTCGGCCCCGGCGCGCGGGGCGCGGCCGAACTTCATCCCGACGAGGATGAGCTGCAGGCGAAGATCGCCCAGCAGGTGGAGGATCTACAGGGCAAGGGGATCCAGGCCGAGTCGAGGGTGGTCCAGGGCGGGGCTCGCCCCGCCGCCCACACGATCGCCGAGGTGGCCAAGCAGGAGGGCTCCGACCTGATCGTGATGGGTACCCGGGGCCATACGGCGCTTGGCGGGCTGCTCCTGGGCAGCGTCGCACAGCACACCGGCCGCATCATCTAGCCTTCCCCGCCTCATGAGCGTGACCGTCGTCGGTTCGATCGCCTTCGACGCCGTCAAGACTCCGTTCGGCAGCCGCGACCGGATGCTGGGCGGTTCGGCGGTCCACTTCGCGCTGGCGGCGTCCTTCTTCGACATCGTGCACGTCGTCGGACCCGTGGGCGATGACTTCGGCGAGGCCGAGCACGAGGTCCTGCGCTCGCGTGGCGTCGACACCGACGACATCGAGCATGTGGCGGGCGGGCGCACGTTCTTCTGGCGGGGCGAGTACGGCTGGGATCTGAACGATCGCGACACACTCGACACGCAGCTCAATGTGTTTGCGGATTTCCAGCCCAAGCTGTCCGAGGCCTCCCGCACCGCCGATCTCGTGTTCCTCGCCAACATCCAGCCCGATCTCCAGCGCCAGGTCCGCGAACAGTGCGTCGACGCTCGGTTCGTCGCGCTCGACTCGATGAACCTGTGGATCGAGACGGCCCGCGACTCACTGATCGAGACGATTTCAAGCGTCGATTGCCTGATGGTCAACGACGCCGAGCTGAAGGAGCTGACGCGCGAACCGAGCTTCATCCGTGCCGCCCGGCGCGTGCGCGAGTGGGGGCCACGCGTGATCGTGGCCAAGCAGGGCGAGTATGGCGCCGCCATGTGGACCGACGACGGGTTCTTCGCTCTGCCGGCCTTTCCGCTCGAGACCGTCGTCGATCCCACCGGGGCCGGTGACTGCTTCGCCGGCGGCTTCATCGGCTACCTCGCGGCCCACCCCGACCGCGAGATCGACCACGCCACGCTGCGGAATGCGATGGCCTACGGCACCGCGGTGGCTTCATTCAACGTCGAGGCCTTCGGGGTCGAGCGCGTCGCCACGGTGACCAGCGACGAGCTCGCCGAGCGGGTGGCCGACCTTCAGCGGATCACGCGGTTCGTGGAGAAGCCGATCGCCTTCCGCGCGTAATGGGCGGCACGCGCGGTCCGTCAGCGCGCTGCCGCGCGTGATCGGCGGGCACCCCGCGGTCCGTCAGCGCGCTTCCAACCGCACGTGACAGCAGGCACGAATAGGGGTAGGATCCAGCTGTCGTGACGTGGGGATTTTTGTGGTTGATGCTTGCGCTCAAGCTGCCCATCGCTGCCCTGATCTATCTGGTCTGGTGGGCGGTGAAGCAGGAGCCCGAGGAGAACTCCTCCTCGGATGACGACGGTGGCCTCAAGCGCAAGCCGCCTCGTCGCCACCCGCGCAAGCCGTTCCCTCGTCATCCACGGCGCGGTCCGCACGGTGACCCCGCCCCGCTACCGCCCGCCCGTGTGCGGACGGTTCGCGCCCGCGCCCGCACGCTGGATCACTGATCCGCTGGCGCTGGCAGACTTCCTGCCATGAGTGACGCTCCGGCCTCGGTCCTCTCGGACGGGACCATTTTGCAGCTCGTGGGCGAGGGCCGCATCCGGATCGACCCCTGGGATGCCGGCCTCGTCCAACCGGCCAGCGTCGATTTGCGGCTCGGTGACTCGTTCCGCGTGTTTCACAACCACCGCGCCTCGGCCATCGATCTCCGCCGCCCGCCCGAGAATCTCACCGAAGAGGTCGCGGTTCCCCCCGACGAATCGTTCGTCATCCATCCGGGCGAGTTCTGCCTCGGGCGGACGCTGGAGTGGGTCGAGCTGCCCGACGACATCGTGGCCCGCATCGAGGGCAAGTCGAGCCTGGGCCGGCTCGGGCTGATCGTCCACGCCACCGCCGGCTTCTGCGACCCCGGCTGGCAGGGGACGCTGACACTGGAGCTCAACAACCTGACCCGAGTCCCGATCAAGCTCTATCCGGGCCTGCCGATCGCCCAGCTGTCGTTCATGATGCTCGACAAGCCCGCGCTGCGGCCCTACGGCAGCCCTGGGTTGGGCAGCCACTACCAGGGTCAGCGCGCGGCGACCGAGAGCCGCTACGAGGGCAAGCGCCGAGACGCCGGGCGCAGCCCGGCGGGATCAGCCAAGATTGGATAGGCTCGCGGCGCGATGCTGTCGCTCCTGTTCGCCGCCTCCGAGCCGTCCAAGGTCCCGTTCTACATCGCCGGCTTGATCCTTGCGGCCTGGGCGGTGGTTCTGGCCGGGCTCGGTCTGACAGGCGCACCACCACCCATACGACGGCCGCCACCACCAAGGCCACGCGGCCCCACCCGCTGACGATGCGAGCACGCGCGGTTCAGCGCTTCAGATACAACTGCAGCGCCCGAATGTCACGCGAGGCTCGGCGGGAACATCTTGCGACATCTGGCGCGCCGGTTTCTGCATGCCCGTCCGTTACGGCATCTCCGCCACGCTCACGCTATCGCCGACCCGCACGCTCGGCGTGGCAGCGCCAATCAGCGCATGGCCCCCGGCTCATGTCGCGGATGGTGGTGGTCGGCCGAGAAGTGGTGCGCAAGATCCGCTCGGTAGCGCTCGCGGGAGCGTGGCAGCATAGTCCCGCCGCACGTATCAGGGTGATCGCCGGGGTTAGCCAACGCCCGAATCTGCCTGTTGAGCGTGTGAAGCCGACGCATATCTATGCACGAATTGGAATACTCACTCACGCTCTCTCGACATTGCCGACGATGAACGCGTCGCATTTTCCATCGTTCTGGTAGGAAATCAGATCGCCGATTCGGCGTTCAACTGGTTGACGTGCGGGCGGACGTTTCAGCCACGCAGAAATGCCGGTTCCGTGCGGGTCGCACAGACGCATATGGCCCGGTTCGGGGGTTTGCGTCGTAGACATGTCGCTGACGTGAGGTTCCGGGCAAGGCCCAGTCTCGCCTGGTGCGCTCTGCCATGGGTCAGAACGATCCGCTGGGCGGCGCGGGGCGGGTCTTTGCAGGGCTTCGGTGTCGGCCAGGGTGTTCGTGCCGCTGTGAACCGGCACGGCGAGCCGGTCACGGAGTCAGGCGGCTGGCACATGCGCTGCGCGTGACGGCTGAACGGCTCGCGTGCCGCCGCTGGCGTGTGCGGGTCTTCGGCCGGCGGGCGGCGCCTGGACAGTTCGCCGCGATCACAGCGCGGACGCCGCGAAAGCCCGGCCGGTGAGCCTGATGCCCCGACGTTCACGCACGAGCTCCTCGCCCCGCAGATGGTGACGCAAGTCCCCGCTGGCCGGGACCTTCGCCTGCCCGTCTTCCCCGCAACCGCGCTAGCTTGGGAGGTGCTCCAGGGGAAGTGAACCCGGAGGGTACCCGAAGGGTGAAACGACCCGGGAGTGACAACTGGCCGGGGAAACCTGGAAAGTTGCGAGCCCTTAGCTAGGGAAGTGAGGCCCCGGAGTCGCCCGGTGGAAGCCCGGGGGTCTGGGGCCCCGCGCATGTCTGGGCTCAGCTCGGAGCGGCCCGCCCCAGGTATCTGGTGAGCGGCGGCGCGCCGCTCACCCCTGCGCCTGGGAAATCTAGTGCGGGAGGCTATATGACGGGAGCAACGCCGTTGACCCCCGAGCCGTTGCCGGCGATCTTGCAGGAGGGCAGCCCGAGCCCGGCTCTGATCTGCCCTGACGATGGCACCGTGGTGTCACATGGCGAGCTGGCCAGTGCCGTGCACCAGCTCGCGGGCGTACTCGCGGGACTGGGCGTGGCGCGCGGGCAGCGAGTTGCGCTCGTGCTGGCGAACGGCCCCGAGATCGTGGAGTTGCTGCTCGCGGTGGCGCTGTGCGGCGCTACGGCGGCGCCCATGAATCCTGGCTACACCGAAGCGGAGTACAAGTTCTACCTTAATGATCTTGATCCCAGCCTGCTGGTGGTCCAGGCGGGCCGGGGGGCAGACGTCCGCCGGGCGGCCAGTGAGCTGATGATCGCGGACGTGCCGGTCCAGCGGCAGGGTCCGCCGCAGCTGTCGGTGGCCGGTATCGAGGCGACAGCGGAGCGGTCATTCGACCCGGGCTCGCCGGAGGACGTGGCCCTGCTGCTGCACACTAGCGGGACCACCAGACGGCCGAAGCAGGTGCCGCTGCTGCAGCGCAACCTGATGGCGTCGCTGCGGGCGATCGGCGTGCACTACCGGCTTGATGAGGCGGACGTCTCCTACTGCGCGATGCCGCTGTTCCACGTCCACGGACTGATCGCCTCCACGCTGGCCCAGCTCGCGGCGGGCGGGTCGGTGGTCACGCCGCGGCGTCTTACCCGGCGACGGTACTGGCAGCAGGTCAGCACGCACGGTGTCACCTGGGTCTCCGCTAGCCCCACCACCCATCAGGAGCTGATGGAG
>CAVTTU010000013.1:0-140813 GCA_963737535.1 uncultured Solirubrobacterales bacterium | reverse complement strand
CTTGATCCCGGTGTCCTCCAGCACCTTGTGCAGCCGGTTGCGCCTCGCGGGCGCGCTCCTGGATCTGCGTCTTGCGATAGCGCGTCAGGTTGCGCAGCGTCCGGATCGGCTTGGGCGGCACGAAGCTCGCGCGCAACAGCCCGGCCTCGGCAGCTGGCACAGCCACGCCGCGTCGGACACGTCGGTCTTGCGGCCGGGGACGACCAGGAGTCACAGACTGCATGAGTTGCGCCCGTCGCTGCCGGGGGAGGTGACGGTCACCGCGCCGCGCATCCGTTGTGCGGGGTGCGGCTGGCGGTCGAGGGGCGCCGGCGGGTGCGCGGGGTGCCGTGCCTGATCGTGCGCCTGCCGGACGGGACGCCGGGGACGGTCGAGGTGTCGGCGACGAGCGCCGGGGCGGCGCGGCGGCGAGGCGCCGGCGGGCGCGCTGCTGTCGGTCGACGGGGTGCGCCGGCTGCGGCGGTTGCTGGCGCCGCGCGCGGCGGGCGGCGACGGCAGCGGCACGTAGGCTCGCCTCCCGAGAAGCGCCAACAACTCGAGGAGGAGAACCCCCGTGCGCGGACTTCAGTCTACGCCGCGTCAGCTTGCCCTGCCCGTGGAGGGGCGCGGTCCGATCGATCGGATGTGGGAGTCGTTCTCGCCCGAGGCGCAGGAGCGGATCCTGCGGCTGTTGGCGCGGGCGATCGCGCGCATCCTCAGCCAGCCGGAGGAGCAGCAGTGAGCAAGATCGAGCGTCAGCACCTGCAGCGCAAGGCGTACGTGTATGTGCGCCAGTCGACGATGGCGCAGGTCGAGCACAACACCGAGAGCCTGGAGCGCCAGTACGAGCTGGCCGAGCGGGCGGTCGCGCTCGGCTGGGACGCCTCGGAGGTGGTCGTCGTCGACTGCGACCTGGGCCGCTCGGGCAAGAGCACCGACGGGCGCGACGGCTTCCAGGGGCTGGTCGCCGATGTCGGGCTCGGGCGGGTCGGGATCGTGCTCGGGATCGAGGTCTCGCGGCTGGCGCGGCGCAACGCCGACTGGTACCAGCTGCTGGATCTGTGCGCGCTGACCGACACGCTGATCGCCGACTCCGACGGCATCTATCACCCGGGGCTGCACAACGACCGGCTCGTGCTCGGGCTGAAGGGCACGATGTCGCGAGGCCGAGCTGCACGTGCTGCGCGCCCGGCTGCGCGGCGGCAGCCTGCACAAGGCGGGCAAGGGCGAGCTGCGGCTGCCGCTGCCGGCCGGCTACGAGTACGACGAGCAGGGGCGCGTGCGGATCACCCCGGACGAGGCGGTCGCCGACGCGATCGCCACCGTGTTCGCGTACTTCGAGCAGCTCGCCAGCGCCAGGCAGGTGATGCTGCGCCTGCTCGAGGAGGACCGCAGGCTGCCGCGCCGCGCGACCGGCGACCGCCAGGTGCGCTGGGCGACAGCCGACCTACAAGGCGATCCACGAGATCCTCACCAACCCCGTGCTACGCGGGCGCCTACGCGTACGGGCGCAAGCGCACCGAGCGGCGCGTCGAGGACGGCGTAGGTCCGCGAGCGCCAGCGCCGCGCGCCGCGCGAGGAGTGGCACGTGTGCATCCACGACCACCACCCCGGCTACATCTCCTTCGAGCGCTACCTGGCCAACCAGCAGCGGCTGCGCGCCAACTGGCGCCCGCCGCGCGGGGAGGGCGGCGGCGCCGCGCGCGAGGGCCGGGCGCTGCTGCAGGGGCTGATCCGCTGCGGGCGCTGCGGGCGGCGGATGCAGGTCGGCTACAGCGGCAAGACGCTCGTGCCCAACTACTCGCTGCGTGCGCGGCAACCAGCTCTACGGCACCGAGCGCTGCCAGTCGGTCGGCGGCCGGCGGATCGAGCAGGTCGTGCTCGACGCAGGTCTTCGAGGCGCTGCGCCCGGCCGGGATCGAGGCGACGCTGCGCGCGATCGAGCACGCCAACGACAGACCACCACGCGCGCGTGCGCTCGGCCGAGCTCGAGCTCGAGCGCGCGCAGATCCACGCCGACCGCGCCCGCCGCCAGTTCGACGCCTGCGAGCCCGAGAACCGGCTCGTCGCCCGCACGCTGGAGCGCGAATGGGAGCAACGCCTCACCGAGGTCCGCCGCGCCGAGCGCGCCGTCGCCGAGGTCGCCGCCCGGCGCCCCGACCCGCTCACCGAGCGAGGAGATCGCCTGGTGCCGGCAAGCGGGCGCCGACCTGCGCAAGGTGTTCGACGCGCCCACCACCAGCGACCGCGAGCGCAAGCAGCTGCTGCGCGCGATCCTCACCGACGTCGTCGTGACCGTCGACCGCGAAGCCGAGCAGCACGCCGCCGAGCTGCGGGTCGTGTGGGAGGGCGGCGCGGTCACCGAGCACACCGTGCCGCTGCCGCGCACCGGCAGCCACACGCGCTGCACCGACCAGGACACGATCGCGCTCGTGCGCCAGCTCGCCGAGCGCTACCCCGACAAGCAGATCGCCGCGATCCTCGCCCGCCAAGGACGGCGCACCGGCGCCGGCAACCCGTTCACCGCCCACCGCGTCGCCGGGCTGCGCGCCCACCACAAGATCCCCGCCGCTCCCGTCCGACCGACCGCTCACGATGGCGAGATGGTCACGATCGCGAAAGCCGCCAGCGAGCTCGGCGTCTCCACCGCCACCGTGCACCGCTGGCTGCGCGAAGGGTTCATCGTCGGCGAGCAGATCACCCCCGGCGCGCCCTGGCAGATCCGGCTCACCGACGAGCTCCGCCAGCGCGTCTGCGAGCACGCGCCCGACGGCTGGCTGCCGCTCACCCAGGCCGCCCAGGCGCTCGGCGTCGCCCGCCAGACCGTGTTGCACAAGGTCCAACGCGGCGAGCTCGCCGCCGTCTACGTCCACCGCGGCAAGCGAAAAGGCCTACGAATCCAGGTCAAACCCGACCAGGCTGGACTGTTCGAGAACCACATCCGAGAGGAGACGCAGTGCTAAACCAACGCCACCTGCTTGACGTGCCGGGCGTTGACCAGCAGCAACTCGAACTCGTCCTCCAGGATCGCCCACACCGGCTTCCAGTACACGCCGGTCGCCTCCATCGCGACCTGCGTCACCCCGTGCGCCGGCAAGCCAGTCGCGCAACGCCAACAGCCCGGCGACCGTCGTCGCGAACTCCGCGACGTGCTGCTCGCGCCGCCCGTCCCGACCGGGACCGCGCACGCACGCGGTCACCTGCTCCTTGTGCACATCCAGCGCCGCCGGGCGCTCGACGATCGTCTCCATCGCACCTCCTCAGACGCAATCGACGACGACCGTCGCCCAGGGGCCTCTGAGAACTAACGAATCTGACAGGCGTGCTCGTGGCAACAATCCGGAGCTCCGGGGAGACCCACACGCCAAACTAGGCTCGGGCTCACAGGCACCAAGGACGGGTCGGCGTCGCGGGCGACCCGCGCGGATCATCACGATTTTCACCCGCCCGCGACCGACCGATAGGTCAGAAGGACTAGGCGAGACGAGCTTTACAGTCGCACCATTGGCCTCGCATCGGGCTTGCGGGGCCGGACGGCATTGACAGACCTAGGAGGAGGCGCTTCATGCTACGGATCACCCGGCCAGGTTTCGCTGCCGGCACGCTCATCGCGGGACTGCCCTGGCCCCTGGGATGGCCCGGGCGGCAGCATGGCTGAAGCCCGTTCCGCTGAATCTCGCCCCGCGTCAACCCCTCCGTGGGGATCGATGCCGCGGGGAATACGATCACCGCCTGGGAGACGGACCCGGCAGCCGCTTCAAGGTAGTGGAAGGCGCGCGTCACGGCGCCGGGGGGGCGGGTTTCGCAGCCCTGCCCGACTTTTCCGCCAGCCCGATGTTCGACAACAGCGCACCCGTCGTCGCCATGAACGCCGCCGGCAAGGGCATCGTGGCCTGGGTCCATGATTTCGGCATGATGGGCAACGAGGAGGTCGAGTTGCGAACGGTGACCGCGGCGGGCGTCACCGGCCCGGTCCAGTCCGTCAGCGGCTCCTCCGGCGGCTTTACGCACATCGCCATCGCGATCAACGCGACCGGCGACGCCGTCGTGGCCTGGGTACACAACGCAAACACCGTCGAGGCGATCACCCGGCAGGGCGCGCAACGGGACCTTCACCAGCGCGACGACGCTCGACAACATGGGAGCCAGCGGCGAGGACCTGAACGTGGCGATCGATAGCAGCGGCAACGCGCTGGCTCTGTGGACGACGAACAGCCACACGATCTCCGCCAAGCGTCATCCGGCACCGGGCACATGGACCACCACCCCCGACACCCTGTTCACAGCTGGTCACTCGTTCACCGACCCGGGTCTGGCCGCCAACGCGACCGGACAGGTGGTTGTCGCCTTCGACGACACGACCCCGATGGAGGAGCCGGCCGTGTCCGAGGCCAGCGGCACGGTCTCCGGCGGCTTCGGCACACACCCCACGATCAAGACGCTGTCCGCCACCGGGGTGTCGCACGGCCCCGGTGTGGCACTCGACAACAGCGGTGCCGCCATCGTCGGATGGACGGCGTCGAAAACCGTGCGCTTCTCGCGACGCCCGGCCGGCGGTTCGTTCCCGGCCCCGGCCGGCGCGCAGTCGATCACGCCCGTCCCGGTCACTCCGAACAACTTCGTGCTGGCCGGCAACGGCCGGGGTGAGGTGATCGCGTCTTGGTACTCGTTCGAGTCACCGGCCAATCACAACGTCGTGCGGGCCGCGGTCAAGCCGGCGGGCGGCACGGCCTTCGGCGCGTCGCGGGTAATCTCCGATCCGACCCGGGACACGTACGACTCACCCATGGCGCTCGACCCGAACGGAGATGCCGTGGCTGGCCTGCCGCTGGGCTCGAGCGGAGGGCCCCTCGGCGTCGAGGCGGTGGTGTTCGACGGCGCGCCGCCGCGGCTCGGCACGCCGACCGGGCCGGCAAGTCTGCTCAAGGGCGCTAAGGCGAGCTTCTCCGTGCCCAAGCCCACGGATGCCTTCTCGGCCGTGTCGTCGGTCAGGTGGTCGTTCGGCGACGGCAGCGCCACGGCCAGCGGCCTGAGCGTCTCGCACACGTTCACCCGCGCCGGTCGCTTCACGGTCAAGGTCACCGCGACTGACGCCAGCGGCAACTCGGCCTCGAAGAGCCTGACCGTGACGGTGCAAGTCCAAGACCCGTGCGTCGTCCCCAAGCTCAAGGGCAAGACGCTCGCCAGGCCAAGACGCTGCTGAAGCGCGCGCACTGCCGGCTCGGTCAGGTTCATAAGCCCAAGCCCTCCAAGCACAAGCACCGAAGCTCGTCGTGAGCAAGACCTCACCGGGCGCCGGCCAGGTCCGCCCGGCGGGCACCAAGGTGGCGGTCACGCTGGTGCGCAAACCCAAACCAAAGCCCTGAGAGATCGTCGCCGGACCTAATCGGAGCGCGCTGTCACGGCGGTCGCGGACCGCGGCGTTAGTCGCGGCGCTCGCGCTCATGATCGCGGGCGCCGCGGCGCCCATCGCGAACGCGCACGCAGGGCTGGTCAGCTCCAACCCCGCCGAAGGCGCGACGCTCGGCGCCTCGCCGACGGCCATCGAGCTCACGTTCACCGAGCGTGTCGATCCCAAGCTCTCGACGATCACCGTCGTCGACCGCCGGGGCACCGTGTACGCCAGCGGCGCGCCCGAGGGGATGGCCGGGGACCCGCTGTCCGTGTCGATCGCCGTTCGCCCGGTGCCCAAGGGCGTCTACACCGTGCGCTGGCACGTGGATTCCGCGATCGACGGCCACGCGACGCGCGGCACGTTCTCCTTCGGCGTCCAGGTGCCGGCATCGGCGGTGGGGGCCACGACCGCACCTGCCACCACGACGCCGATCAGCTCGACGCTCGAACTCATCGCCCGATGGGTCCTGCTCCTCGGGCTGATCGCACTCCTCGGGGCGGCGGCAGCCGAGCTCGGTCGGTTCGGGGACGGCGGCCGCGGCGATGCGCTGCTCGCCGTCGCCGGCTGCGGCGTCGCCGCGCTCGGCCTCGTCCTGCTCGCCGTCGCTCAGCGCCGCAACGCTGGCGTCTCGCTTGGCACGCTGCTGCACTCGCCGGTGGGGCATGCGCTCACCTCGCGTGCGGTTGCCCTCGGTGCCGCCGGCGTGGCGCTGCTGATCGCACTGGCGCGGCCCGGCCTTCGACGACTCGGGTTTCTCCTCGCCGGACTCGCGACGCTGGCCGCGATCGTCGTCCACGTCGCCAACGGCCACGCCGCGACGAGCGCCTGGTCCTCGGCGATCACCGTGACAGCGCAGTCGGCTCACTTCGCCGCCGCCGGCATCTGGATCGGGGGGCTGGCAGCCCTGCTGCTCGGGCTCCGGCGCGAGCGCCGCGCGCGCGCCGTCCGGGGCCGCGCCCGACCGGTCCGGGGCGATCGGGCGGTTCGCGGTCGTGGCCGCGATCGGCCTGGTCGTCGTGACGGCGACGGGGATCCTGCGGACCTTCAGCGAGCTGCGAGCCTTCGACGAGCTCTGGTCCACCGGCTACGGGCGCGCCATTTTGGTCAAGCTCGGGTCGATCGCGGTGATCGCCGGGCTTGCCTGGCACAACGTTCGCCGCGGCGTCCCGCGGGCGGAGACGGCGGACATCTCGCCGCTGCGGCGAACCTCGATCGCCGAGCTGTCGCTGGCCGCAGTGGCCATCGCCCTCGCCGCGCTCCTGGGCACGCTGGCCCCGCCCGTGGCGGGGAGCGCGAGCGGGCTGACCGGACTGTCGGCCAGCGGCGCCGACGTCGGCAACACCGTCCACGTGCAACTTTCCACGCTGTCCAACGAGCCGGGAGCCAACCGCTTCGTGGCGCAGGTCACCGACTCGCACTCGGGCGCCCCGGTGCGCGATGGCCAGGTTCAGCTGCTGTTCACGCCGCTCGATGACCCGGGGGTGCGGTCGAGCTCGCTGGCCCTGGTCCGCGTCCCGGATCGCTCCTACGTCGGCGCCGGCGGCAACCTTCGCTTCGACGGCCGATGGGCGGTTCGCGTACTCGTCAAGCGGCCGGGTTCCGCCGTCGAGGTCCCGCTCGAGCTCGATCCGATCGGGCCGCCGCAGTTCCTTTCTGTCCAGCGGATTCCCGGACAGGCGCCCGAGTACACGAAGCTCGACGGCAACCTCGGATTCGTGCGCATTTCCCCCCATCCCGAACGCGCCGGCCCAGCGCGGTGTTCGTCACCTGCTACACCGTCGCGATCGGTGCCGAGATGCCGATCCGCTCGATGGTCGTCACGCTGGCGGCGGGCGGCGCGCCCACCGAGCAGCAGCCCGTCCGCCGGATCGGCCCTGGGCGCTTCGTCAGCACGATGCGACTGAGCGGCGGGCACAACCAGATCGCGGTTATCGCACACACCGGCGGCGGAACGCGCCTGCGCAGCGTGTTCGACCTCCAGGTGCCGGGGGGCTAACCCCGACTACTTGAGGGCGGTCGTCACCGCCCCGGACAGCAGCTTGGCGCTTCGAGCCGAACTTGTGGGCGGCCAGGTGGATCGCCAGCGTCACGCCACGCCTGGCGCGCGAGATCGCCTGCCGCGTGGCCTTATTCAGTTTGATCGTGACCGTGATAGTGCGGCTCCCGCGGTGACGCAAACGCGCCGTGCCGCTGCCCGCCGACTTCCCGTTGCGCAGTGCGGTCGCGGCGCAGTTCTTGATCGAGCCGTGGGCCACACGGCAGCGAACGGTGATGGAGCCGTGCTTGACATGCACCCGCCGGCCGATGAGCGTCGCCAGCGCGCCGGGCCTGATGGTCAGCTTCATGGACTTGCTCACCGTCGGGTGGTGGCCATCGGAGGCCGTGAACTTCACCGAGTACTTGCCGGCCCGATCGAGCACGCTCCCCGACACGGTCCCGAGACGATGGTGGTTGTCGGTGAACTTGAGTCCGGACGGGAGCCCGAAGGCGTTCGAGCGTCAATAGGTCGACGGTGTCGGGGTCGAACGCCTGGATGCTGAACTTGAGCTTCTTGCCCACCGTACCCGTCTTGGAACCGGGCACCACGAGGCTCGGCGCGCCCGTGTTCCTGATGTTGAGGAAGAACACGACCTGGCTTTTGGCTTTGTCGGCGTTGGTCGCGGTCAGGTAGACGAACTGGCTGTTGGTGCGGCCGGTCGTGGAACGCCACGTGTACTGCCCACCGCCGTCGTCGTGCATCGTGCCGACGGTCGAGGACAGCGTCACGGGCTCGCCGTCGATGTCATTGAACGAGGTTCCGCCCGACAGTCGCCGTCTCGCCCTGGTCGACCTGGACGTTGCCGGTGTTCACGCTGATGTTCGGCTTCTCCTTGCCGCTGCTGGATGGCACCACCACCAGCTCGGACATCATGCCCAGCTCGGCGTGGAAGAAGATGTGGCAGTGGAACATCCACCGTCCGAGCGCACCGCCGGGGGTGTCGCCGTCGGCCAGTGGTCGATCCTCCACCTTGACCCGGAAGGGCAGCGTGTCGCCGGCCGGGATGTCGACGTTGTCGCGGAACTCGGGTCGGGACACGTGTAGTCGTCGCCGCCGTTGGTCAGTCGAGATCGGCTGGAACGAGAACCCGTGCAGGTGGAACGGGTGGCTGGCGCCCGTCGTGTTCGTCGACGGTAGCTCGACCGTGTCGCCGACCTTGGCGTACCGGGTCGAGCCGGGTGCGGGAAGGTCTGGTAGTCCCGAGTCGGCGTGGACCCGACCACGCCGTTGACCCCGATCTCGTCCGTCGCCTGGTGACGTTGATCGCCGCGAGGCGTTCGTCGGCGTCCCGTGCTCCCGGCTTCGGCGGGCGAACGTCGCCGGGTCGACCACCGTCTCCCGTCGACGGGCCGAGGACCGCAACGCGGATCGTGGTCGCCGCCGCGCAGCGGCGCGGCGGCGTCCCGGCGGCGATCGTGTAGGCCGGGTTGACGGGCGAGCCGGTCAGGTGGAAGTGCGTGACCGGGACGGTCGGGATGTCGCGTGAAGCCGCAGTGCCGATGCGCTGGTAGTCCTCGGTCCACATCGTCGCACGCCGGTCGTCGGCGACGCCGGGATCGCGGCCACGACGTCGGCCCGCGACCCGGGCGGAGCAGGATCTCACCGAGGTCGTACTTCATGTCGAAGCCCCGGTGCATGCCGCCCTCGAGCGACCGCGTTGTCGAGCAGGCCCCCCTCGCCACCGACCCGGACCAGCGGCACGAACGCCCCGTCGCCAGTCGTCAGCCGCAGGCGCATGTAGCGGACCGTCGGCGCGTTGACGATCTGCGAGTCGCAGCCCCTGTCCCGGGCGGACGTCGAGGGTGGACGCGCCGGCGCCAGCGCGCCCGGAGCGGCCGGGGCTCCGGCCCGCCCGCCGACGTTCTTGCCGTTGGTGAGGACGGTCTGGCCCTCGTTCGTACCGCCCGGCGGCCAGCTGTTCTGGATGGCCGGGATGTCGCCGGCCGGGTAATCGGTGCTGGCCGGATTCCCGTCCTCGTCGATCGCCTTCCCAGCCGGGGCCTTCTCGCACAGGTCCTTCGGGCACCGGTGCAGCCTGGGCCGGCAGCGCACCGCCGCCCACCCACGGCAGCGACGGGTGTAGTTCGTGGTGTCGTTCCTGCCCGGCGCCTTGCAGATCGTCAGGTCGCTGAGCACGATCGGCCTGCGTGTCGGCCGGCGACGGGAGGGTCCCGTTCGCTTGGAGCGCGGCCTCGTTCGGGTCGTCGACGATGATCGCCCCGTACAGGCCCCGGACACCTGGTTGGTGGAGTACTGGTGGTGCGGGTGGTACCAGTAGACGCCGGGTCGCGTCACCACGAAGTTGTACAGGTAGGACCCGCCCGGCGGAACCATGTTCTGCGTGAGCGGGGTGCCGTCGGACTTGTTCGGCAGCTCGATGCCGTGCCAGTGGATCGCCGTGTCCTCGTTGTCGAGGTGGTTCTCGAAATGGACGATCACCGCTGGCCCACTGTGAGGTGGAACTCCGGCCCGGGGATCGAACCGTTGTACGTCTGGGCATGGGCGATCCGCCGTCACCGATGTCGACGTTCGCCGTCTCCGCGGTCGTCGTCTCGACGATGTTGGGGTCGGGGTTGGTGTCGACGACGTTCGGCGCCGAGTACGGATCGCCGCCCGACGTGGCACGCACATCAGAGCGGCCGACGAGCAGCCAGCCCGCCGAGGCGAGGACGAACATGGCCCCCAGCACCGCCAGTCGGCGACGGCTGCTCCACCAAGTCATGACGTTCGACATGTCCCGCCCTCCACCCACATTCACTGATCGCTCCCCAGAGCGATCATGCGACAGATGATCGTATATCAGCTACTGGCGAAAATTGCTAGGCTGGCTGAGCGGCCAGTTTAGGGAGGAATGACTAAGGAAAGGAGTCTGGGGTGCGGAAATTCGCAGGCGGCATTCTCGGCAGTTTGGCGGCAGTTCTGATGATCGCCGCGCCGGCACAGGCGCGCGTCGACTACTCGGGTCCGGCCTACAACATCCTCGCCCCGGGCGAGTATGGGGGCCTTCCGATCAACGAGTACTCGACCGATCAGGGCAAGCTCGTACAACGCGCTCACCCCGCTCCAGGGTCATGTGACCCCCGCGGACCTGAAGCGCTACTACCTGTCCGAGAAGTTCGGCGTCACCGGACCGGTCGTGCGAAGCGAGAAGACCGGGCGACCGGGGCTCCAGATCCTGCGCGACCGCAACGACATTCCGCACATCTATGGCCGCACGCGTGACGACGTATGTTCGGCTCGGGCTGGGTGGCGGCCGAGGATCGCGGGCTGCTCCTCCTCGAGGGGCTGGGTCCCGCGTACGCGGCCACGCTCGATATTCCCGGGCTCAACGCGTTCAGCCTCCTCACCTCGGCCCAGTCGTTCACGCCCAGCGCGCAGACGATCCGCTTCGTGGCCAAGCAGGAGAACGTTCTGCGCCGCGCCGGCAAGCCCGGACGTCAGGTGCTCCGCGACCTCCAGGACTGGGTCGACGGCGTCAACGCCTACGAGGCCTCGCCCGAGCAGGAGGGCCCCAAGCTGCCGCGCACCAAGCTCACCGACGCGATCGCCGGGTTCGCCTTCATCGGCTCTATCTTCGGCAACGGCGGGGGCAACGAGGTGGCCAACTCCGACTTCCTCGCCCGGCTCGAGCGGCGGCTCGGCCACAAGGCGGGGCTGAAGGTGTTCCGCGACCTGCGTGAGGTCAACGACCCCGAGGCGCCGACGACGATCAAGAAGCCGTTCCCTTACGACGGCGTCCCCAAGGGCCCGACACCGGGTGCCATGGTCATCGATCCGGGCTCCGAGAGCAGCGCCGAGTCGGCGGCCGCGGCGGCGCACACGGCCTCCCACAAACAGGCCTCGAACTTCATCATCGCCGGGCACAAGCACTCGGCCGACGGCCATCCGCTCGCCGTCATGGGACCCCAGCTCGGCTACTACTACCCCGAGATCGTCATGCAGGGAGACCTGCACGGTGGCGGTATCGACGCCCGCGGGATCATCGCTCCAATCTCGCCGTACGTGTTCATCGGCCGCGGTCGGGACTTTGCCTGGAGCCTGACCAGCGCCGACTCCGAAAACGAGCAGCAGTTCCTCGAGCAGCTGTGCAACCCGGGCGGCAGCCGACCGACGCGTGACTCGACGCACTACATGTACAAGGGCCGCTGCCGCGCGATGGTCCACTTCGACGCCGGCCTCCTCGGCCCCGGCGACGGCCAGCCCGCCCGCGAGCTCACGTTCTGGCAGACCGTCCATGGCCCGGTCAGCGGGACGGTGACCGTCCACGGTCGGCCCTACGCCGTCGCGCTCGACCGCTCGACCCGCGGCGATGAGCCGACCGGCGAGCTGGCCCTGAGCGCGCTGGACTCCAACCGCGTGCATTCGCCGCAGCAGTTCTTCCAGGCTGTGAACCACTTCGGCACGACGTTCAACTGGCCCTACATCGACAACAAGCACATCGCCTACTTTTCCTCCGGGCGGCTGCCGATCATGGCCAAGGGCACCGACCCGAGCCTGCCCGCGCTCGGCACCGGGAAGTACGACTGGCGCGGCTGGCTGCCCCTGAACCGCCACCCGCACATGATCGAGCCGAGCTCCGACATCCTCACCAACTGGAACAACAAGCCGGCGCCGGGCTGGGGTGCCGCCTCGGGCAACTACGCCTACGGCGCGGTCCATCGCGTGCAGCTGTATCGCGGCTTCACCAAGCACATGCACGAGAACAACGACGTCTCGATCATGAACCGGGCCGCCACGGAGGACCTCCGAACGGTGCAGGTGTGGCCGATCATCCGCCGCGTGCTGAACGGCGGCAAGGCGCCGAGCCCCCTCGCCGCCCAGGCGGCCAAGCTGATCGATCAGTGGCGGGCAGGCGGCTCGAGCCGCCTGGACCGAAACCTCGACGGGAAGATCGACGCGCCCGGCGCCGCGGTCATGGACACCGCGTGGAACGGGATCGCCACCGCGGTCATGCGACCGGTCCTCGGCCCGCTGACCCAGAACCTCGAGGGCCAGATGGGAACCAGCTCGACGCCGTCGTTCGGTTCCGGCTGGTACGGGTACGTGTCGAAGGACCTCCGCACGGAGCTCGGCATGAAGGTCCGCGGACGCTTCAGTCACCGCTACTGCGGCAACGGCAGCCTCAGGGCCTGCCGGGCTTCGTTGTGGGCGGCCATCCAGGCCGCGGCGACGCAGCTCAAGACCACCGAGGGCCCGAACCCGAAGGCCTGGTATTCGAGCGCCACCGCCGAGCGGATCTCGTTCATCCCCGGACTGATCCCGTTCACGATGCGGTGGACCAACCGCTCCACCTTCCAGCAGGTGATCGAGTTCACCGGGCACGCCAAGCCGTGACCATCTAAGTGTGTGGCGGCCGATCGGCTCCAGGGCCGGGCGCCCGCCGGCGACGGATGCCGGCGCCGGAGCTGCGGCGCAGACCTGACGGCGCCAGAGGGGTTATTCGCGCGCGATCATCGCGGCGGCGGCGCGCTCGAGGTCCACGTACGGCTCGCCGCTGACATCCACCGCCACCATCCTGAGCACGCCACCGGTGAACGCCCACGGCCGCTGGCCCGGAAAGTCGTCGGTGATGTTGCTGATCGCCCGCCCCACGGTGAGATCGGTTCCCGACAGACCGAAGGCCGCCGGCTGCGTCTTGATCCGGCCCTCGCCGACCTTGTCCTCGCCGTGGAACAGCGACAGAGTCCCGTCGACACGCCGGGTGGATCCTCGCCGTCCTTGATGAACGAGGCCGACAGGATCAGGCCCTCGCCGATGGGGATGTCCTCGGTGGCCACGACCTGCTGTTCGAGCATCCCGACGAAGTTGTAGACGTAGTGCAGGCGGTTGTCCTTGACATACAGCGTGTGGCCGCCGAAATGAGACCCCTGGGCGAACAGCACGCCCCCGGCGCCCGCCGCCGGGATGTCCACCCACGCGCCGACGATGTAGTCGCGGTTGCGGATGTTGACCGACTGTGCCTCGGGAACGCCGGCCACCCCGGGGAAGTAGCGGTAGCGGTCGCGCGGACTCGTCAGCTGGGGACGCGGCGTGTTGAGAATCTCCACCGCCGAGCGGTCATCGAGCGGAAACGCGCCGTTGGCGCCCGCTTCGGAGAACCACAGATTCACGAGCTCTCGCACCTTGTCGGGCTGCTCGGCGGCCAGGTCGTGCAGCTCGGCCCGGTCGTTCTCCACGTGGTACAGCTCCCAGGTGTCGTCGTTGAAGTGGCTCCAGCCGCTGATCGTCGGATGGGTCGTGACGGCCTTCCAACCCTCGTGCCAGATCGCCCGCGAGCCGAGCATCGAGTAGAACTGCGTCTTGCGTGCGCCCGAGGCATCGGCGTCGTTGAAGCTGTAGCGCATGCTGACGCCGTCAAAGGAGCTCTGCACATGGCCCTTGATCGTGGCGGGCGGCTTCACGTCGAGGCAGTCGAGGATCGTTGGCACGATGTCGATTGCGTGGTGGTACTGATGGCGGATCTCGCCCTTGGAAGCGATCCCCTTCGGCCACGAGATGATGCAGGGATCGCTGGTTCCCCCGTTGAACTCGTAGCGCTTCCACAGCTTGAACGGCGTGTTGAACGCCATTGCCCAGCCGTTGGGGTAGTGGTTGTAGGTCCTCGGACTTCCGAGGTCATCGAGTAGGGCGAGGTTTCCCTCGACATCGTCGGGAACCCCGTTGAAGAACTTGTTCTCGTTGACCGAGCCGTTGGGCCCGCCCTCGCCACTGGCGCCGTTGTCGGAGACGAGCACGATCACCGTGTTCTCGAGCTGCTCGGTCTCCTCGAGGTAGGTGAGCAGGCGACCAATCTGATCGTCGGCGTGAGCCAGGAAGCCGGCGTAGACCTCGGCCATGCGCGCGAACAGGCGTTTCTCGTCATCCGACAGCGAATCCCACGGTCGCGTCGTATCGACCGCGGGAACGGCTGGCCGTCGGGCCCGGTACGCGTCTGGGGCGTGCCGATCGGGTTGACGGCGGCAGCTCGGTGTCCTGCGGCACGAGCCCAAGCTCCTTCTGGCGCGCCAGCGTCTGCTCGCGCATCGCCTCATACCCGGCGTCGAAGCGGCCCTTGTACCTGTCGATCCATTCCTCGCGGAGCCTGGTGCGGGGCATGGCACGCACCGGGCGCGTAGTAGAGGCAGAACGGCTTGTCCGGCGCCACCGCCTTGGCGTCCATGATGAACTCGAGCGCCTTGTCGGTCAGGTCCTCGGTGAGGTGATAACCCTCCTCGGGCTGACGCGGCTGTTCGACGGGGTGGTTGTCGTAGACGAGATCGGGATGCCACTGGTCCGTCTCCGCGCCGAGGAATCCGTACCAGCGCTCGAACCCACGGCCGGTGGGCCAGTTGCGCCGTGTCGAGGCCAGGTGCATCTCGTCGGTGGGGCACAGGTGCCACTTGCCCACCATGTAGGTGTTCCAGCCCAGCTCGCCGAGGATCTCGGGCAGCATCCCGTTCTCCGGCGGAATCGTCCCGCTCGCGTTCGGGAACCCGATCGCCGCCTCGGTGATGCAGGCCATGCTGTTGCGCGTGTGGTTGCGCCCGGTGAGCAGGCACGAACGGGTGGGCGAGCACAGCGCCGTCGTGTGCCATTGCGTGTAGCGCACGCCGTCGGCGGCGATCCGGTCGATGTTCGGCGTCTCGACCGGGCCGCCGTAACAGCCGATGGCCGAGAACCCGACGTCGTCGAGCACGATGTAGACAACACTGGGCGCGCCCTCGGGAGCCTTCGGCGGCTCGAACGGCGCCCAGTCGGGCTCTGAGTCACGGATGTCGACGTTGATCGTGCCCTGAAACGGCTTGCTCATGTTCGGCCCTCGTGTCTGGTCTCGGCAGCTACGCGACGGCATGCTCCCACCGCCCCTCTCCCCCACATCATCCGGATCGGATGATTCGCGTCAGACGCCGGTTTCGGCCGTGACCTCGCCGGCGGCGACGGCTTCGACGAGCCGTCCGTAGTCGAGCTCGTTCTGCTCGGCGTAGGCCGCGGCGAACCTGGCGATGGCGCGCTCGAAGTTCGTGCCCGAGCCCATGTACGCGGCCATCGCCAGGCGATCGCCCGAGCGTGCGTGCGAGCGGGCCAGCGACCATCCGCAGGCCCGCGTGTAGGCGTGCAGGCCGGCGTAGTCCATCGAGGTGAGATCCATCGAGGCCTTCCAATCCCACAGCTGGCGGATGTAGAAGTCGTGCTCCTTGCCGTCGAGGCCCATGCTGCGCTGCCAGCCCAGGAACACGTCGGCGGCGGCCTGATCCATGCGCTGGCCGCGCACGACCCGCTCGCCGTGGTGGCTGTACTCGCTCGGTCCGAGATATGGCTCGAGCACCGACGCCTGAGCCTCCTTCATCTGCAGGATGAGCGGATACCGGAGGCCGCGCGAGACGAACAGCAGGACCCACGCGCGGGTGCCCACGCTGCCGACGCCCACCACCTTCCGGGCCATGTCGACGAACTCGTAGCTCTCGAACAGGTGGCGCCGATCCTCATCCAGGCTGTCGACGTAGGCGGCCAGCAGATCGCGGACGTAGTCGGACTCGGCGCGGGGGTCGGCGGCGGGACGCAGCTGGCGAAACGGGACCAGCAGCGGCGGCACGCTGCGAAAGCGTGGTGTCCCGTCGACTGACTCGGTGAGCTTGCGCACCGCCCTCAGGCTGGTCTTGCGACGGGCCTTGACGAACGGCGCGGCAAACAGGATCCGGCCCTGCCTGCCGAGCCGGCCGCCGAAGCGCTCGACGAGCTCGCTGGCGTTGATCCGCTCGTACCAGACGTCGAGGTGGCTCATGCGGGCGAATGCGCGCATCGCCTCGCGGTACTCCCGCACGCACTCGATCACCAGCCCGTGCCGGCGACCGGCGGGCAGGCCGATGTCGCGACCGGCGATCTCCACGCTCGCCCCCATCCGCTTGACGTCCCATTCCCACGGACCCGGGAGCGTCTCGTCGAAGTCGTTGGGGCCGAAGATCAGCCTTCGGTCAGACGCGGCGAAGCCCCCGAAGTTCGAGATGTGGGCATCCCCGCATGCCTGCACGACGATGCCGGAGGCCGGGGTCGCCGCGAGATCGGCCGCCATCACGGCGGCGGCGCCGCGGTAGAACGTGAACGGCGAGACGAGCATCCGCCCGTAGCGGATCGGGATCAGCTCGGGCAGACGGGTGGCCGCCTGGGCCTGGAGCACCGCCACTGGGTCCGGACGATCGCCGGCCGGCTGCCAATCGCCGTGAGCCGAGCGCGGAGCGTTGGCGCGCGCCGCTCGCCCGCGCTCCGCCGACTCCCCGGGGTCGAGCCTCGACGGTTCACGGGGGCGGCTCATGAGAACATGCAATCACGATGACTCAGCGCGTGCCGCTGCCGCCCGATGCGGTCGCTCGACGGTGGGGATACTCGCCGTGACGCGGCAGCGCTGGATGGGGGGCCTGTTCGCTGTCGGGTCGACCTGCTTTCTCCTCGCCCCGTTCCCGGGGTTCGCCAAGCTGGTCGGCGGCCACGCCGACGAGCTGGTGTTCTTCATCGGCTCGATCTTCTTCACCGCCGGCGGCGCGGTGCAATCGTGGCTGGCCTGGCCGCACCGGACGTGGGATCCGCAAGGCAGGGCGGCCTGGCGCGCGGCGGCGATCCAGTCGGCGGGGACGCTGTTCTTCAACGTCACGACGTTCATGGCCATCAGCACCTCGACGGCCAGCGACCAGTACAACCGGCTCGTGTGGCGTCCCGACGCGCTCGGGTCGATCTGCTTTCTGATCTCGGGCGCGATTGCCTACTACTCCTCGCCGCGGCGGGGCTGGCTGCCGGCGCGCGAGGGTCCGGGCTGGTGGGAGCTCGGCCTGAACCTGCTCGGCTGCATCTTCTTCGGCATCAGCGCCGTGGCCGGTTACGTCGTTCCCTCCACCGGTTCGGTGCTCGACCTCGCCGCGGCGAACTGGAACACCTGTCTTGGCGCGCTGTGCTTCCTGATCAACGGTTTGGCCACGCTGACCACCGGCCGCACGGCCAAGGCCGGCCCGTTTCCGCGCCTGCACAGGATCGAGATCGAGATCGAGGAGGAGGCCGAGCGCCTGATCTGAGGTCAGGTTTCCTGAGCCGGTGCGTGTCGGAGCCAGCCCTCGTACACGTCGATGAACGCGTCCATGGCGGCGTCGACGCCGACGACATCGCCCGTGGCCAGAAGGTCGAGCAGCAGTCCCCGCGTCACCGCGATGCCGGCTCGCGCGTGCGCCCGCGCCAGCGGCCGCGGCACGCCGATCGCCACGTTGATCTCCGTGGCCGGTCCGAGCCAGTCCTCGACGATCCCGTCCAGGAATTGATCCGCCAGCACGGGGTCGAGCAGAGCGCGGCCATACAGCTCGTAGAACAGCCGCGCGTTCGGCCACAGCGATGGGTCGGAGATGTGCTTCCACCACGCCCGCATCGCCTCGCCGACCGGCTGGCTCGGGTCGGGCAGGAAGCCGCCCAACAGCTCGCGCTGGCGCGCCTCGACGGCGTGGACGATCGCCACCCACAAACCCTCCTTGGACCCGAAGTAATGGATCAGCATCCGGTGGCTGGTGCCCAGTCCCGCCGCCAGCTCGCGCAGGCTCATATCCCCGATGCCGTTTTGCTCGAGGTACACGATCGCCTCGTCGATCAGCTCCTGCCGGCGATCCTTGACAGCCATCCGCGCTAGTGTACCATGTGGTACATGAAGCCCGTCAAAGTCACCATAGAAGTCCCATACCCCCGCGAGGACGTCTTCGACTTCCTCGACGTGATGGCCAACCATGAGCCATTCACCAACCACATCCTGCGCGAGTGGAAGTACTCCGGCCCCGACCGTGGAATCGGCTCCAAGGCCCAGGTCAAGGTCTCGGCCGCGGGTCGCACCGACACCGTCGACATCGAGGTCGTCTCGGCGCAGCGCCCGGCCGAGATCGTCGAACAGAACATCGGCGCCGGCGGCCGGCGGATCGCCAACGGCACCTACAAGCTCGCCGAGCTGCCCGGAGGAGGCACCGAGATCGCCTTCGAGTACGCCTGGCGGCAGGCCCCGCTCAGCGAGCGCCTTGCCTCGCCGTTCGTCCGCGCCACCCTCCGGCGCGCCAATGAGCAGGCGATGCAGCGGCTCGCCGAGCAGCTGGCGGCGCGGTCCGAGCCGGCTGCGCCGGCCGCTGCCGCCTGACGATCGCGCGTCGGTCGTCGTCCACTGGGTCTGGCTGGCTGGCCAGCCGGACCCACGGAGTGGAGCGTCCCCGAAAGTGCTCGCTATGCGGGTATTTTCGGGGACCCTCGCGTTGACCCTCAGCCCCTGACCCGCCGGAAGCGGACCGGCTGACCCTCCCAGGAGACGACCAGCTCGTCACCGCTCACCTGCGCGTCGACCGACTGGGTGGAACCGAGTACCTCGGCGACCAGGTGGCCGCCGGCGTCGACCGACCAGCGCCCCGACTGCTGGCGCCCGCCGGGCAGCGTGGCCCTCACCGTCCCCCCCTCGCTGAACGTGACGGTGGCGAAGGCGTTGGTCCAGGACCCGAGCAGGGCCTCGCCGAGCGGCCGCGAGTCCGGCGGTAGCTCGTCCGGTACGGCGAACGTGTCCTGCTTGATCTGGTCGACCATGTCGGCGGCGTGGGCGCGGGCCTCGGCAGTCTGGACCGGGTCGCGGGTGCCGCCGGCGGCGAGGAACTCCCGGGCCGCCTCGACCGCGCTTCCCGGGGTCACCTCGGACGGGGCAGCCGAATGCAGACGCTCGAAGTTGACCGCGCGCCGGCTGCGGGGCAGGTAGAAGACCCGCACGAACCCGGCGTCGGGAGCGGCCTCATACAGAGCGTGCGACGTCCTGTAGCGCTGATCGCCGTCGGTTTCGTTGGCGACGTGCACGTAGTAGCTGTTGTCACCGCTCTCGGAGGCCATCACGACGTGCTTGGTTATCGCTCCCTCGATCGACTCGACCCGGCCGGCGCGGACGTCCCGGGTGATCGGATCGGCCCCGGTCAGCGAACGCACGATGAGCCCGACCGCGATCACCAGACACACGATGCCGATGATCGGCTTGATCGTCGAATCCTTGGCGGGGCCGGGAGCGAAGGCGACCACGAGCCCGATGACGGCGACGGCGAGCGCGATGCTCACCTCGCTGCGTCGCCCGCCGCCCGACCGCGCGCGCCAGTGGTCACGCTGCTCGGGGGTGAGTTGCCCGCTTTGGTTCGTCTGGAGCGCGTCGACTGAGAACGCTGCGTCCGTCATGAGCTCGGTGGCTGGGTCCCCTGTTCTGGCCGTCGGTCGCCCGTGGGCGGTGCGGATCCTATCCCCGCCGGCGACGCCGGCCAAGCCCCGGTTGATCCCTCAGCGCCCACCCAGCATGATGGGCGCCGTGGATGAGCTTCTTGAGCGCTCGCCCCAGCTGGCCACGTTGACCGAGTCCTTGACCGCGGTCCGCGCCACCTCGGCCGGGCGGATGGTGCTCGTCGGTGGCGAGGTCGGCGTGGGCAAGACCATGCTGCTGCGGGATTTCTGTGGCGGGCAGGGCGACACGGTGCGGATTCTGTGGGGCGCCTGCGACGCGCTGTTCACCCCCCGCCCGCTCGGCCCGCTCTTCGACGTCGCGGAGGCCACCGGCGGCGAGCTCGAGGAGCTCGTCGCCAGGGGGGCGAGGCCGCACGAGGTCGCCGTCGCGCTGCTCCGCGAGCTGGCGCGGGCCGCGGCCGACCGTGCTCGTGCTCGAGGACCTCCACTGGGCCGACGAGGCGACGCTCGACGTGCTGCGGCTGCTGGCGCGGCGGATCGCCGCGGTGCCGGCGCTCGTGATCGGCGAGCTACCGCGACGACGAGCTCGACCGCGCCCATCCGCTGCGGGTCGTGCTCGGCGAGCTGGCCACCACGCCGCGGTCGCGCGGCTCAGCGTCGCCGCCGCTCTCGCGCGGCGGCCGTCGCGCAGCTCGCCGCGCCGCGCGGCGTCGACGCCGAGGACCTCTACCGCAGGACGGCGGCAACCCGTTCTTCGTCAGCGAGGTGCTCGCGCGCCGGCACCGAGGACGTCCCGCCGACCGTGCGCGACGCCGTGCTCGCGCGGCGGCGCGCCTCCGCCGCCGGCGCGGCGTCTGCTCGAGGCGGTCGCGATCGTCCCCGGCAGCGCCGAGCTGTGGCTGCTCGAGGCGCTCGCCGCCGGCCGCGCTCGATCACCTCGAGGATGCCTCGCCTCGGGCATGCTGATCGCCGGCGCCGGCGCCGTCGCGTTCCGGCACGAGCTCGCGCGGCTCGCGATCGAGGAGTCGCATACCGCCCGATCGCCGCCTCGCCCTGCACCGCCAGGCGCTGCAGGCGCTCGTCGACCGCGCGACCAGCGCGCCCGACCTCGCGCGGCTGGCCCACCACGCCGAGGCGGCGCAGGACGCGGAGCCGTGCTGCGCGTTCGCGCCGTCGGCCGCCGCCGCGGGCGGCCTCGCTCGGCGCCCACCGCGAGGCGGCGGCGCAGTACGCGCGCGCGCTGCGCTTTGCCGACGGCGCGCCGGCCAGCGAGCGGGCCGAGCTGCTCGAGCGCCGCGCCCACGAGTGCTACCTGAGCGACCAGCTCGAGCAGGCGGTCGAGGCGCAGCGAGCGGCGCGTCGCGCTGCGCCGGCGACCTCGGCGATCGTGCGCCGACGAGGGCGACGCGCTGCGCTCGCTCGCGCGCCTGCTCGGATTCGCCGGGCGCACCGGCCGACGGCGCGCGGCCGTCGGCGGAGGCGATCGAACTGCTCGAGGAGCTGGACCGCCCGGGCGCGAGCTGGCACGCGCCTACGGCAACGTCGCGCAGCGGCGATGCAACTGGGAGGATCTGGACGGCGCGATCGAGTGGGGCACGCGCGCGCTCGAGCTGGCCGAGCGCCTCGGCGACGCCGAGGTGCAGGTCGACGCGCTCACGACGATCGGCGTCGGCCGAGTTCAGACCCGACAGGCCCGCGCGGCCCGGCAAGCTCGAGCAGGCGCTCGAGCTGGCCATCGCGCTGCGGCGTCGAGGATGACGCCGGCCGCGCCTTCGTCAACCTCGTCTGGCTGCCGATCCGCCGCCGCGCGTACGAGCTCGCCGAGCGCCACCTGGACGCCGGGCTCGAATACTGCGACGAGCGCGGGCTCGACTACTGGCGGCTGTATCTCCTCGGCTGCGCGAGCCCGGTCGAGCTCGACCGCGGGCGCTGGGCGCGAGGCCGCGAATCGGCCGCGCTCGCCTCGCGCGATCCCGCGCGGCCGCCCGGTCGTCACGCGCTTGGGGCGCTGTCGCTCGGGCTCGTCCGCGCGCGGCGCGGCGACCCCGAGCTGGCGCGCTGCTCGACGAGGCGCTCGCGCTCGCGCGACGCCGCCCGGCGAGCTGCAGCAGCTCGGCGCCGGTCGCCGCCGCGCGCGCCGAGGCGGCGTGGCTCGAGGGACGCACCGCCGCGATCGGCGGGCGAGCCGCCGAGCCGGCGCTCGCGCTCGCGCTCGAGCCCGCGCGAGCCCGTGGGAGATCGGCGAGCTGGCCTGCTGGCGCCGGCGGGCCGGCCATCGACGAGCCGGCGCCGGAATGCGTCGGCGGAGCCGTATCGGCTCGAGATGACGGGCGACTGGCGCGGCCGCGGCCGAGCTCTGGCGCGAGCTCGGCTGCCCGTACGAGGCGGCGCTGGCGCTGGCCGGCGCCGACGACGACCAGCCGCTGCGCCGTGCGCTCGACGAGCTGCAGGGGCTCGGCGCGGCCCCGGCCGCGGCGATCGTCACCCGGCGCCTGCGCGAGCGCGGCGTGCGCGGACTGCCCGCGCGGACCGCGGCCGCGCACGCGCGAGAACCCCGCCGGCCTGACCGCCCGCGAGCTCGAGGTGCTCGCGCTGATCGCCGAAGGACTGCGCAACGCCGAGATCGCCGCAGCGCCTGTTCCTCTCCGAGAAGACCGTCGACCACCACGTCTCCGCGATCCTCCGCAAGCTCGAGGTCCGCTCTCGCCGCGAGGCCGGCGACAAGGCGGCGCATCTCGGGCTGGCGGCGTCCGAGCAGTCAGGCAGTCGGACCTGAGCCGTTTTCGCCCGGATCGTCCGGGGCGCGAATCCACTCGACGATGCGACCGTCCGCGATCACGAAATTGGTGCGCGCCGTCCCGCCCGCCCCGCCGCCACAATTGGTGCCCCCAGGCCCCGAGCGTCCGGTCAGCTCGAACAACGCGTTCACATAGCGGCCGCGCATGTCGGCGGACAGGAACTTCGCTCCGCACGGCAGCATCTCGTTGGCCGCCTGCGCCTGGCCGATCGTGTGGATCCGGCTGACCGACACGTCGCCCGCGCCGCCGTTGATCATCACGCTCGGCAGCGCGAACCACCTGGCCGCCGACCGCACGTCGCCGCGGCGCAGATCATCGGCCCACGACCTGATCACCCGCACGGCGGCGGGGTTGGCGGTGATGCCCGTCGGCCCCGGGTCGGGAATCGTGAGCGGGATGTTGGGCGACGCCGTTGCATGTCTGGTCGTCGAACGCGTCACCGAGGCCGATCCGCCGCCCGAACCGCAGCCACCGAGGAGAGCAACCACGGCCACGCCACCGAGCCACCGGATGCGCGCTCCGATCATGTCCTGATGATCGCACCCGGCGCTCATCGGCCCCGCGGGTTGGCGAACTCGACCGCCGCATGCAAGGCTAACGCGCAACGACATGGGTCTCACCCAGGCACGGATCGATGACGGGCCTCAGCCCGGGGCGGCGCTCCCGTCTCACTGGTACGTGCACGGCGCGATCCTCGAGCGCGAATTCGAGCTGATCTTCGAGCGCAGCTGGCAGTGCGTCGGCATGACCCACGAGGTGGCCGGCTCGGGCGACTTCATCACCGGTCAGGTCGGGCGGATCCCCGTCGTCGTGATCCGCGACGAACGCGGCGCGCTGCGCGGCTACGTCAACGTGTGCCTGCACCGCTGCTCGGTCATCGCGCACGGCGCCGGCAACGCGGATCGCCTGCGCTGCCCCTACCACGCCTGGACGTACGACCTCGACGGGCAGCTCGTCGCCGCCCCGCGGTTCAACCTCCAGCCCGACTTCGACTTCAGCGCATTCAGGCTCACCGAGATAAAGGTGGGCTGCTTGGGTCCGTTCGTGATGGTCAACGCCGACCCCTCTGCGACGTCGTTGGCCGAACAGCTGGACGGCCTCGAGGAGCGCATGGAGCGTGACGGCCTCCAGTTCGCGGGCATGGTCCACGCCGGCCACTGGGAGAGCGAGCAGGAGGCCAACTGGAAGGTTCTCGTGGAGAACTTCAACGAGTGCTACCACTGTGCCGTCGCCCACCCGGGCTTCTCCCGTCTGCTCGCGGTCGACCCCGAGCACTACCGGTCCGAGACCTCGCGGTGGACATCGCGATCGGTCGTCCCGCTGCGGGCCGGCGGGACCGCAGCGATCGACGGCTATCCGGAGGGCGAGAACGACACGGGTCAGTACGCGCTCCTATGGCCGAACTTCACCCTCAGCCAGAGCCCCGGCCCCCGCCGGGTCGTGGCGTGCTGGTTTGAGCCCATCACCCCAAACTTGACCCGCATGATGTGCGAGACGTTCGTCGACCCGAGCATGAGCGTCGAGGACATTGCCGCGCTCGATCGCTTTTCGACCCAGGTCGCGACCGAGGACCAGATGCTGGTCGAGTCCGTCCAACGAGGCATGCGGTCGGGACGCGTGCCCCGCGGATACCTAATGGCCGAGACCGAGCACCTCGTGGCCCACTTCGACCGCCTGGTCGCGCAGGCGCTCGGAGATCACGAGGTACCCGGTACTTCTGAGGAGGTCTAGATGAACACAGGGACCGGCAAAGCTAGCGCCGGCTATACGAAGTGCGCGTTCACCGACGCGGACGACGTGCTCGGCGACTACCCCGGTGAGATGCGCTTTCTCACCGGGCCCCTGCAATCAGAGCAGGTCGCCGTCACCTACCGGCGAATGCCGGCCGGCACGGGCGGGAAGGGCAGCTACGGCCATCGACACCGGACACAGGAGGAGGTCTACATGGTCACCTCGGGCCTGCTCGTGTTCAAGCTCGGCGACGACATCGTCGAGGTGCCCGCGGGCCACGCGATCAGGGTTGCGCCCGACGTCGCGCGTTCGGTGTGGAACGACGGCCCGCTCGACGCCGAGCTGCTGATCGTCTCGACCACCATCGACGATCTGCGCGCGGACATCGAGGCCGTGCCCGACTTCTGGCCCGAGTAGTCGCGGGAAGGATGGCGCCCGGCCGGCGTCGCTCTAAGTAGACACATCGACTGCAAGCGACGGGAGGTCGCTCCCATGTTTCTACAAGCAACGCGCTATCTGGGCGCGGTGGCGCTGCTGGCTGTCGGCGTCGTGCACCTCCAGCAATACCTCGACGCCGGCTACAACCTGATCCCCACGGTCGGGACGCTCTTCCTGCTCAACGCGATCGCGTCGGCCGTGGTGGCAACCGGGCTGCTGGCCCCAATGCGGCTCCTCTTCGGAGACCGCCGCGCGGACGTGGCGGTCGGCGTGCTGGCGATCGCCGGCACCGCGATCGCCGCCGGCGCACTGATCGCGCTCTTCGTCAGCGAGACGGGATCCCTGTTCGGGTTCACCGAGTTCGGTTACGGCACGCCGGTGGTCATCGCCATCGTGTCCGAGGTCGCCACGCTCGTCCTGCTGACTCCGGTCGCCGCGATCAGCATCGCGCGGATGGGAGCGCCCGCGCGGCATCCCAGGGCCTGGCGATAGATAGCCGGCTCTGATGGCTCCGGGGTGGGCCGCCTGCACGGCGGCCCAGCTCGGAGTACGCTGACCCCGACCTGGGGTTGTGATGGATACAAAGTATGTGCCTGCGCTTGTTGGTCGCGCCCGCGAGCTGGGTGAACTCGATGGGGCGCTGGCCCGGCTGGCTGGCGGCGAGCCGTGGTTCGTGCAGATCATCGGCGAGCCGGGAATCGGAAAGTCGCGGCTGCTCGGCGAGCTGCGCCTACGCGGCGAGCAGCGCGGCTATCTGGTCCTCGAGGGCCGGGCGGCCGAATTCGAACGCGACATCCCGTTCGGCCTGATCGTCGACGCCCTGAACGACTACGTCGGCGCGCTCGAGCCAGCGATGCTGCGCGCGCTGGACGAGGACACCGTGCAAGAGCTGGCGTCGATCTTCCCGTCCCTGCCGACGCCGGACGGCGGATCAGCCAGCGGTGGGCGGGGGGCCGAGCGCTACCGCCTGCACTACGCGATCCGCACCTTGCTCGAGCGGTTTACCAAACGCCGGCCGGTCGTGCTCGCCTTCGACGATGTTCACTGGGCCGACGCGGCCTCGGCCGAGATGCTCACCCACCTGCTGCGCCGCTTCCATGGTCCGCTCCTGATGGCGGTCACCTACCGCCCGTCGGCCGAGCGCCCGCTCGCCGCGCTGGCGGCGAGCGCCCAACCCGGGTCGAGCACCCGGTTGGAGCTGGGCCCGCTCACGGCGGCGCAGGCAAGGCATCTCATCGGCCCCGACGTCGACGACACGGCGCGCAAGGTGCTCTATCGGGAGAGCGGCGGCAACCCCTTTTACCTGGAGCAGCTGGCTCGCTCGGGTGCCGTCGAGCCCACCGGCGTCCTGGTCGCCGGCGGCTCGCCGCAGTCGGTGCCCCACGCCGTGATTTCCGCGATCCACGCGGAGCTGCTGGCCGTGTCAGCCGACGCACGCCTGACCCTCGAGGCCGGAGCGGTGGCGGGTGACTCGTTTGAACCCGAGCTCGTCGCGGCGATCGCGGAGCGCGACGTGGCCGACGTCCTCCCGGCGCTGGACGAGCTCCTCGCCGTCGACTTCATCCGGCCGACCGATGTCCCGCGCCGCTTTCGCTTCCGTCACCCCATCGTCCGCCGCGCCGTGTACGACGACATGCCCGCGGGCTGGCGGATTGGTGCCCACGGCCGCGCGGCTGAGATGCTGGCCGCCACGCACGCGCCGGATGGCGTCCGCGCCCATCACGTTGCCATCTCGGCACCGCGCGGCGACGAGCGGGCGATCGCCCTGCTGGTGCAGGCCGGCCGCGATGCCGCGCCGCGGGCTCCGGAAACCGCAGGCCGCTGGCTGCTGGGCGCGACGCGGCTCCTGCCGCGATCCGAAGGTGACGAGCGACGCCTATCGCTCCTGTCCGAGGCCGCGAGCGCCCTCATGTTCGCGGGGGCTTACGAGGAGTCGCTCCAGGTGCTCGATGAGGCGGGCAACCTGCTGGCGCCCGATCGCACCGATCAGCGGGCTGCGCTGGCTGCGAGGATCGCGTTTGCCAAGCGGATGAGCGGCCGGCCGTTCGAGTCCCGGACGCTGGTCGAGCGGGCGCTGGCGCCGCTGCCTCCGGACAACCCGGCCGGTCTCGGCCTGGCCCTCGAGTTGGCCCTCGACCACTACTGGCGCGGGGAGTTCGCCGCGATGTACGTCATCGCCAACAGTGTTCGCGTCCACGCCCGCGCGCTCGAAGAGTCCCTGTTCCTCAGCTGGGCGGCGGCGCTGTGCAGCCTGGCCAGTACCGCGCTGAGCAGGTGGGACGACGGCCGCAGCGAACTCGACGAGGCCGAGAGCGCACTGCGCGAGCTACCCGACGAGCGGCTGGTCGAGCAACTCGATGTGGCCGGGTATGTCGCCCAGGCCGCGGCAACGCTCGAGGAGATCGACTGTGCGCTCGAGCACATCCGTCGTGGCCTGCGGTTGGCCCGGCTGACCGGCCAGAGCCCATTCATCCCGGGCCTGCTCGTCATGGAGACGAACGCGCTGTTCATGAAGGGCCGCATCACCGAGGCCGTCGCGGTGGCGGAAACAGCGACCGATGCCGCGGAGCTGACCGGCAACGATCAGCTCGTCGTGTGGGCGCTGTGGGCCGACGCGATGGTGTGCTCGTGCGCCGGCGATACGGCGCGGGCGCTGGCCAGTGCACGCGACGCGGCAACGCGTGCCGAACACGTCACCGAGACGTACTTCTCTAGCCTTTCGCGTCTGCATTTCGCCGCCGCGCTCAACGCCGCCAGCGACGTGGCGAGCGCCCGAGCCGAGCTGGCCACGTTCGAGGCCGGCCCGGGCCAGCGGCTGCTCGATCTTCGCGGCGGGCTCGGGTGGGAACTGCTCATCCGGACGCAGCTGGCCCTCGGCGATCTCAGCGGCGCCGGCGACGCCGCTGAGACCGCCGAGGCGCGCGCGAGAGCGACGCCCCTGGCGCAGCGCACGGCGAGCGCCGTCTGCGCTCGAGCCGCCGTGCTGCTGGCCCGCGACGAGATCGAGCCGGCCACCAAGGCCGCGCTCGAGGCGAGGACCCTCGCGGCGTCGACCGGCAACCCGTACCTCGAGGCCCGCGCGCAAACGCTGGTCGGCACCGCGCTCGGGCGATGCGGCGACATCGAGCAAGCGGTGGCCGAGCTCGAGTCGGCCGAGCGCACGTTGTTCTCCTGCGGCGCGCTGCGCGACGCCGACGCGGCGGCCCAGGAGCTCCGCCGCCTTGGGCGCCGCCGTCCGCGCCGCAGCCGCGACGCGGTTCGGCCGGGAGGGCCGCCGGCGCTCAGCCCGCGCGAGCTCGAGGTGGCCACGCTGGTCGCCGCCGGCAAGCGCAACCGCGACGTCGCCGCCGCGCTGTTCGTGAGCGAGAAGACGGTCGAGAGCCATCTGGCACGGATCTACGACAAGCTCGGCGTCCGCTCGCGCGCCGCGCTGGCCGCGATCATGGCCGCCGGCGACGAGGCTCCGGCGGCTAGGACGGCGCCAGGGCCTCGTCCCGCAGCGCCCGGGCCACGTGCTGGCGGCCACGATGAAGCCGGGTCGTGAGCGTGGCCTCGCGCGTGTGAAGTGACCGCGCGGCCTCTCGATAGGAAAGCCCGAGCAGGTCCACCGCGATGACCGCGTCGCGGTACAGCGGTGGTGCACCGGCGATCGCCTCCATAACCTCACGGGAGTTGACCTCGCTCTCGGGGGCCGCGGGAACCTCGTCGTCCCCGAGCAGGGTGACCGGAGGACGAGCCGCGTTGCGGCGATACCGGCTGGCATAGGCATTGCGCAGCGCCCGCATCAGATACCCCAGCTCGTTGTCATCGCGGATTATGCGGGGGCGCTTGAGCACGTTGACGAACGTCTCCTGGACGAGGTCCTCGGCGTCGTGCGGCGATCCACACAGCGCCCACGCCGCCCGGTACAGAGGGTCGATGTAGCGCGACAAGCCATTGGGGTCAAGGACATGGGGTCGTGGCGAGGGCCGGCTATGGGGCCCTGGGTCATCGTCCGGGGCATCCAGCCTGGAACGTTCCATATGGTGGACGTCGTTCATGGCAGCGGTACCTCACGAACCTCTTCGGCGACGGTGCGGCGCGCGACGTAGTGGGGCAGAAGGGCCAGGGCGTCCTCGGCACTGACCGCATCCACGGTCCACCAGATCTGATGGCCGCCCCTCGCACACGAGCCCAGCGGGCGCCCGCGGCGGAGCGGGCTGTCAAAGCCCTTCCACGCCGCCACGGCGATCGCACACTCGTCGGGCTGATGTCGGTGAGTGAGAACGTACCTCGGCACGCCTGCAGGATCTCGCGGATCGCGCAAACCCGGTATCAGCAGATTCCCCTAACGCATCCCTGAAAGGTCACGGTGTCGGGGTTGGGTTGTTCGGGGTGGGGGCGGGTGCCATCAGCGGGGCTACACCCCGGCGACGTCGACGTTCCCGCCGGTGCGGCTCCGCCGGCACGTCAGCCTCCAGGCCATGATCGGCTGCTCCACTCCGGGCAGCACGATCTCGCAGCGGGCTCGGGGTAGCCGCTCGCGCCCGCCGGCCGCTGTGTCGGTCGCGTGACTGATCAGAGCTTCGTTGGGTTTGGCCTCGGCGGCCAGGCGAGCGGCGACATTGACGGCGTTGCCGTACCAGTCCCAGCCGTGCATGACGGCCGTGCCCGTGTGGGTACCGACCCGCACGGGCAGCAGGTCCGGCCGCGTGCCGACCTCGGCCAATGCCCGGACCGCGAGCTCGACCGCCTGACCGGCGTCGGGCACCCAGATCATCGCCCCGTCGCCCAACGACTTGACCGGCCAGGCTCCGTGCTCCCGGCTCAGCGCCGACATGGCGCGTCCGAACTCCCGGGCGACGCGCGCCGCGGTCTCGTCGCCGTGGGTTTCGGTCAACGCCGTGAAGCCGACCAGATCGGCGAATACGAACGTGGGCGCGGGGTGGCGGGCCATCCTCCGCCGACGCCCGAAGCCGCGCATTCCGTACAGCACGACCAGCGTCGCACCCAGGATCAGTCCTACCACGATCTCCGGCATCACATCTGATGTCTGATGACTCTGCGGACAGAACTCATGTTCTGAAAGACGCCAACCGACGCGAAAAATTCCCGAGGAAGTTTCCGCAGCGTCCGCCGTCTACATGAGTGAAACCCCGACAGACGTCTGACGACTCGGTCGGATACCAGGGACCATGATGCACAGCCAGCTCACCCACGTCCTCGCGCAGGAGCGGGCCGTCCAGCGCCGTCGCGGCGCCAACGGCGGTGGCAAGACGTCGCCCCGGCGCGACGGCCGCTCTGCCGGTGCGGCGCCCGGCCACGAGTACGGCGCCGCGATCGTACGAGCCGCGCCGACGCCGACCGCACACCCCTCGGGGGACGCCTGGCAAACCGGGACTCCGTGGCCCGGGCAGCCCGTCACTCGCTGACGTCGAGCACGGTCACCGGCTCGATTGCCGCGATCAGCTCCTCCACGCCGACCTCGAACACCGCGTGCGGGGTGCCGGCCGCACACCACACGGTCTCAAACCGCTGCAGCGACACGTCGATGAGCGTGTCCAACCGGCGGTCGTGACCGAGCGGCGGGATGCCGCCAATCGCATAACCCGTGGCTTCGCGGGCCTGTTCGGCGCGCGCCGCCCTGAGCCCCAGACGGCTGGCGTCGACGCGGCGATCGCCGGCGCACAGCACCATCACCGGCTCCTGATCGCGGACAAACACGAGCGACTTCACGATCTGACCCACCTGACAGTCCACGGCGGCAGCCGCTTCGTCCGCGGTGCGGGTCGAGTCGCTGAGCGTCCGCACGTCGATCTCGAGCCCGCGTTCGAGCAGCCTCCGCCGGAGTTTCTCGGCCGTGGGGTGCATCGCGTGACCTTAGCGTGGCGACGGTTCGCTGGACAGCTATCTTCGGTGTGTCGCAGATGTCCGCCGCCGCGACCGTCTCGATCCCTGGACCCGCGCCCCGCGTCAACGTGCGGGTCGTGTTTGGCGGCCTGATGCTCGTGCTGTTGCTCGCCGCGCTCGACCAGACGATCGTGGCCACGGCGCTGCCGACGATCGTCTCGGATCTGGGGGGTTTGAACCAGCTGGCGTGGGTGACGAGCGCGTTCCTTCTCGCCCAGACGGCCGTCACGCCCGTCTACGGCAAGCTCGGGGACCTGTACGGCCGCAAGCGGATCCTGCAGAGCGCGATCGTGCTCTTCCTGGCCGGATCGGCGCTGTGCGGTCAGGCCAACTCGATGACCGAGCTGATCGCCTTCCGCGCCGTCCAGGGGCTCGGTGCCGGCGGTCTGGTCGTGCTGATCCAGGCGGTGATCGGCGACATCGTGGCCCCCCGGGACCGCGGCCGCTACCAGGGCCTGTTCGGCGCCGCGTTCGGGATCGCCAGCGTGGGCGGGCCGCTGCTCGGGGGGGCTGATCGTGCAGGCCGTCTCGTGGCGGTGGATCTTCTACGTCAACCTGCCCATCGGTCTCGCCGCGCTCTTCGTGCTCCGGGCCACCCTGCCGGCCACGGGGCCCCGGGGCAAGCCGGCCATCGACTACGTCGGCGCGTCGCTGCTGGCGGCCGGACTCAGCGCGATCGTCCTCGTCGCCAGTTTCGGCGGCACGACGTGGGGTGGGGCTCGACGGAGGTCATCGTCGTTGGGGCGCTCGGCATCGCCCTGATCGGAGCCTTCGTGTTCGCCGAGAGCCGGGCCAGGGAACCGGTCCTCCCCCTCGAGCTGCTGCGTGACCGCCTGTTCGTGGTGTGCGGAACGCTGTCGTTCATCGTCGGGTTTGCCCTGTTCGGCTCGGTGACGTTCCTGCCGCTGTACTTCCAGACCGTCGATGGCGCGTCGCCGACCGGGGCGGGCCTGCGGCTGGTGGCGATGATCGGCGGCCTGCTGGTCATGTCGATCCTGTCGGGCCAGCTGATCAGCCGCACAGGTCGCTACAAGGTCTTCCCGGTGATGGGTACGGCGCTGATGGCGATCGGCCTGGTGCTGCTGTCGCGCCTCGACGTCGGCGCCAGCGTCCTCATTGCGTCGGCGTACCTGCTCGTCCTCGGGCTCGGACTCGGGGCGGTCATGCAGGTGCTCGTGCTGGCGGTCCAGAACGCCGTCGACTACTCGATGCTTGGCGCCGCGACCTCGGCCGTCACCCTGGCCCGCGGAATGGGCGGCTCGCTCGGGACGGCCGTGTTCGGGTCGATCTTCACCAGCCAGTTGCGCGCGCACCTGAAGAACGCGCTCACCGGTTCGCTCGGCCACCAGGTCGCCTCGGGCGGGCGGTTGACCGGCGCCCAGGTGGTCAAGCTCCCCCCACCCGTGCGCCATGTGTACGAGAACGCGTACGTTCTCTCGCTCAGGCCCGTGCTCCTGGTCGCCGGCGGGGTGGCGGCGCTTGGCTTCGTGCTCAGCCTGCTGATTCAACAGCGACCGCTGCGCGAAGCCGCCACCGCCAGCACCGGCCTCGAGGACAGCATGGCCGCCCCGCGCTCCTCCGACTCGTTGGCCGAGATCGAGCGCTCGCTCACCAAGCTGACCACGCTCGACGAGCGTCGGCGGTTCCGCACGGAGGTGGCGGCGCGTTCGGGGCGTCGACATCAGCCCGGGGGCGATATGGGCGCTGGTCCAGATCGACGAGCACGGCTTCGCCCGCGCACGTGGGATCGCCGAGGCCAACGGCGTCAATTCCGAGCGGATCGCCCAGGTACTAGGCGAGCTGCGCGACCGTGGCCTGCTAGCCGGGGAGGACGGCGACGGCAAGCTGACCAACACCGGCACGCAGTACACCGAGCGGCTCCTGGCCGCGCGGCGTGAGCTGCTTTCCGAGGCGTTGGCCAGCGGTGACGGCGACCGGCCGCCCGAGCTCACCGCGCTCCTTCGCCGTCTCGCCCGCGAGCTGTGCGGCGAGCCGCCGGTGGCGCAGCCGGCCGGTGCGACCGCCTAGTCTTCCCGCGCGAGCGCCCGGTATTTCAGGGCAAACGGCCGGAGGACCGGATCGACGCCGCCGCGGCTCCCAGCAGCATCACCAGGCCGACGGCGGCGAATGCTGCGGTGATCTCGCGCCTGCGCGTCACGGTGCCGAGCTTGTCCCCGAGGCTGCGATAGATCGACCCGAGTTCATCGGCCGACTGGGCCGAGAACGCCCGGCCGCCGGACGCACGGGCGATCTGCTGCATCAGCTGGGGATCGGGCGGCACCGGCACCGGCTGTTGAAGTGGGTCCGGGCTCTGCAGCGTGCCCCCCGGCGTGCCCAGGGCCACGGTGTCGATGGGGACCTTGTCCTTCTTGGCCTGCTGGGCGACGATGGTCGGGTCGATTCCGGAGTTCGCCGCGCCGTCCGACAGCAGCACGATCGCCGACGGTGGATGCTTGGGGTTCGGCCCGTGGAGCAGCTGGAGGGCCAGTCCGAGGGCGTCCCCTGTGGCGGTCGCGCCGTCGGCCTGCTGCCCGGCGATGATCGCCTTGGCGGCGCCGTGGTTGGTCACGGGTCCCTGGACCGCGTCGGCTGAGCTCGAGAAGGCCACGGCGCCCAGCTTCACCGCGCTCGGCAGCTTGTCGATGAACGTGTTGGCGGCCTGTTCAGCCGCGGACAGCCGCGTCGGTTTGACGTCGGTCGCCGCCATCGAGCCCGAGTGGTCGGTGACGAGCATGATCGATGCCTCACCCACCGGAGCCCGGTACGTCACGTGGGGACGGGCCAGGGCCACGCCAAGGGCGGCGATCGAAGCCAGAACCAGAGCCGCCGGCAGGTGCTGCTGCCAGCTCGCGGTGGCGGCGACGGCGAGCCGCAGGGTGGAAACCCCGGTGAAGCGGACCGCGTAGCGCCGCGCCCGCCGGCGCGCGTGGGCATACGCCATCGCCGCGATGGGGACGATGAGGAGGACCAGCAGCCAGATCGGGTCCGAGAAGCTCATCGCAGATGGCGCCCAAGATCGCGCAGCCAGTCGGCCTCGGTCGACAGCTTGATGTGCTCGATGCGCAGGCGTCGCAGCTCCTTGGCCACCTTCTCGCCCCGTTCGCGCTCAAGCTCGGCGAACCGCTCGCGGACCTTGCGCCGCGAGGTGTCCACGTCGATGACGTCACCGGTCTCTGGATCGACCAGCATGAGGTGCCCGACGGCGGCCAACTCGCCTTCGCGCGGGTCGCTGACCTCAACCGCCAGCACCGAGTGACGCATCCGCAGCGACCCGAGCCGGCGCTCCCAACGCTCCTGGTCGCGGAAGTCCGAGATGACCACAATCAGCCCGGGAAGTCGCGCCAGACGGGCCACGCGGCGCAGCGCGCCCGCCAGTCCCTCGGGGTTGTGCTGGCCGTCCGGAGCCACGCCCTCGGCAAGGGTGCGGCGCAAAGCGACGATTCCCGGCCTGGCTCCGCGAGGCGAGAGCACCCGCGGCGCGCTGGCGCCAAATCCGACCAGTCCGACGCTGCCCGCCCGGCGGACGCCGAGGCGGCCGAACACCAGCGCCACTCCCTCGGCCACGTCGGCCTTCAAGCGGCTGGCCGTGCCGAACGCCATCGAGGGCGACATGTCGAGCACGATCCATGTCGTCAGCGTTCGCTCGGGGACGTGCAGGCGGATGTGGGGCTGGCCGCCGCTGCGCGCTGTGGCGGCGGGGTCGATGTGGCGGACGTCGTCGCCGATCTCGTAGGGACGCACCTGCGCCAGCTCGATCCCCGGGCCGACGCCGGCGGCGCGGCGGTCGCCGGGCAGCGTACGGGCGACCAGGTGGTCGAGGCCGACCTCGAGCTCGTCGATCAACGACTGCGTCAGTCGGCCAGGGCCCTGCCTGGCCGCCGGCGGCTCCAGGAGCGCTGGGGTCACGCAGACCTCACGACGCCCGTGCGGATGTCATCGGGCACCGAGTGGGTGAGCCGCCCGGTCCCGGGCTCAGCGACCGCGGCGAGCACCCGCTCGAGCAGCTGGTCGGCGGTGACTCCCTCGCTCAGCGCGTCGTAGGACAACACGATGCGGTGGCGCAGGACGTCCGCCGTCAGGTCGCGGATGTCGTCGGTGACAACGTGACCGCGGCCGCGCAGGAGAGCGAGCACCCGAGCGGCCTGAACCAGCCCGATCGGACCGCGGGGGCTGGCGCCGAATTCGATCATCCCCACGAGGTCGGCGAGGCCGAACTGCGCCGGATGCCGAGTGGCATCGGCAAGGGCAACCGCGTACCCGATCGACTCGCGGTCGACCAGCACGGTCGCCGCGGCGGAGGCGTAGCGCCGCAGCGCGTCCAACGACAGAACCTCGCGGACCTCCGCCTGAGCACCCAGGCTCCGTCCGACCACGGAGGCCTCCTCGCCGGCGCTGGGATAGTCGACGAGCACCTTCATCAGGAAGCGGTCGAGCTGCGCCTCGGGCAGTGGGTAGGTGCCCTCGGACTCGATCGGGTTCTGGGTCGCCATGACGATGAACGGCAGCGGCAGCGAGTGGGTCGTGCCGCCGATCGTGACCTGCTGCTCCTGCATCACCTCGAGCAGGGCCGACTGAACCTTGGCCGGCGCGCGATTGATCTCGTCGGCCAGCAGGAAGTTGGTGAACACCGGACCCAGCTCCGTATCGAAGCCGCCGGTGTCGGGCCGGTAGACGCGGGTGCCCACGAGGTCGGCGGGCACGAGGTCGGGAGTGAACTGAACTCGCCCGTAGGACCCTCCGAGCACCGCGGCCAGCGTCTTCACGGTCAACGTCTTGGCCAGCCCGGGGACCCCCTCGAGCAGCACGTGGCCGCCGGCCAGCATGCTCACGAGCAGGCGCTCGAGCATGGCATCCTGGCCCACGATCACACGTTTGATCTCGTGCAGTGCCTCTTGCAGCGCTCCGCGTGCCTCGTGGCGGAAGTCGCCTGTCTGTTCAGTGTCGGTCATCCGATCTCCTTTTCGGGTCTTTCTCTCTACGCCAGGCGGCCAAACCAGCGCAGCGACATGGCGCTTCCGAACAGCAGGAGCGCCAGGCCCAGGCCGGCGAAGCTCCGGGTGATTTCGTGGTTCACGTGCTTGTGGCCGAGCTCAGAAGCGAGGTGCGCGTAGACCGTGCTGAGCCGTCCGCTGTCGCCGACGGTGAACGCGCGGGCACCTGACGCCTTGGCGATCTGGCCGAGCTCGGTCGCGCTGAGCGGCACCGGGACGTTGATCGTCCGCTTGCCGTGCTTGACCTTGATGGTGCCCCTCGCCGTGCCGAGGGCAACGGTATAGACGGGGATGTGCTGTGCGCCGACCTGGCGGGCCACGGTAATTGGATTGGCGCCGTTGGTCGAGGTGCCGTCGGAGAGCAAGACGATCGCCCTCGGCGCTCGCTTGCCGTCCAAGCCGTAAGTCTTCTTCAGCACCGCGGCGGCCGCGGCAATCGCGTCGCCGATCGCGGTGTGCCCACCGGCGCGGAGTTGCGTCAGCGCCGAACTCGACAGCGCGTGGTCGGTGGTCGGCGACTGCAGCAATGTCGGCCTCTCGTTGAACTGCATGAGTCCAACCTTGACCGTGCCCGGAACCGCCCGCAGGAAACGCTGGCTGGCGCGCTCGGCAGCGACCAATCGCGATGGAGCCACGTCGGTCGACGCCATCGAGCTCGAGACGTCCTGCACGAGCATGACGGAGCCCTGGGTAACCGGCACGGCCGCGCTGCGCTGCGGTCGGGCCGCGGCCACGATCAGCGCGGCGATGGCCAGCAGGAAGACCAGCATTGGCGCATGGCGGCGCCAACGGGGCCGACGCGGCGCCACCGAGGGTTGCAGCGGCGCGGTGGCGAAGTTCGTGGCCGCGCGCTCACGCCCGCGCTGGGAAACGATGTAGAACCCGACCAGCAGCGGGATGGCCAGCAGCGCCAGCAGGACGAACGGCGAGGCGAAGCTCACGGAGTGTTCCCCGACTGTCGTGCCGTCAGCGTGGCCGCCGTGGTGTAGTTGAGCGGCCCGCGCTGAAACTGGAGCGTCAGCTTGTCGCCGGGGCGGAGCACGTCGATCGCCTCGGTGACGTTGACGGGCGAGGCCACGGGGCGGCCGTCGACCTGCGTGATGACGTCGCCCGGGCGCAGACCGGCCGACTGGGCCGGGCTACCCGGCGCCACGGAAGCGACCAGCGCCCCGGTCGGCCAGCTTTCCAGCTGGGCCCCCAGCCAGGCCGGGGCATTGCGCACCGTCGCGGGGGTGGATCGGTTCAGCGACGTGATGGCGTAGGCGCCGCCAGCGACCACCAGCGCGCCCAGCGCGACCAGGGCGGCCAGGCGCGGGGCCTTGGACCGGCGCAGTGCGGCCAGACCAGCCCGCACCCGCGACGCTGCGCTGGCCAGCCGAGCGGCCAAAGAGCGGCGGGTGCGAACCCTCGGCTCCGGCTCGGCCGGCGCCTGCTCCTCGGCAGGCACGGGTATGACCGCCTGCGCGCGTCGCGCCGCGGCGTCCGCCGAGTCCTGCTCCCAATCGCCAGACCACAGATGCTTCGGTGAGTTCATGAGCTCCGAGGCAAAGCTAGGTCGCCTTGGTGAGATCTTCTGAAGAGTTCGAGTCTACGGGCCGACCCCCCTCGCTGTGGCGATTTCCTGTGCTTGCGCGCCGGGATTGGTTCTGTGCCCTTGGCCATCACCCGATGTGGGCGATGCCCGCCCGGCGTCAGTCGGTTAGGTTTCGCGGCATGGAAGCGCCTCCGCGCCAGCTCGTGGCCTTCGCCTTTCCGCGCGGGTCCTCGTTCGAGGGGCAGCTTGTCGGTGCTCTCGAGCGAGTCGAGAGTGGCGGCGCGATGCGAATCCTCGACGCCCTGTTCGTGGGCCGCGAGGCCGATTCGGGCGATCTGGCGGCGGTGGAGATGACCGCCGACAGCAGTGCCGGCATGGTGGGCAGGCTGCTCACGTTCCGGCTCGAGGGCGGGACAGCGCGCAGGAGCATGACCGACAAGGTGCTGGACGGCCGCCTCGGGTCGCTGGTCCGGGCGGTGGCTGACAATCTCGAGCCCGGCGAAGCCATGGCCGCCGTGCTGGTCGAGCACACGTGGGCGCAGCACCTCGGCGAGGGGGTCTCCCGCATGGGTGGGACGCCGATGCACAACGAGTTCGTCGAGGTCGAAGGCCTCGACAAGGCGTGGGTGCCGCTCCCCGACAGCGTCACGTCCCAGCTGCGTGAAAAGCTGTCCACCGACGGTTCATAACCAGAACGTTGGACAAGTAAAGGAGTTCGTGCATGCCGCCCAACCCCACCGACCAGGCGCTCCAGGTGGCGCGCACCTGGTGGGTTTTCGTGCTCGTGGGGCTGCTCAGCCTGGCCGCGGGGATCATCCTGATCCTCAAACCCAGCAACAGCCTGGCAACGCTCGCCGTCGTCGTCGGGATCTTCCTGCTCATCGACGGCATCTTCGAGCTGGTCAGCTCGTTCGGTCACAGCGAGAATCGCGCCCTGTCGGCCATCATCGGAGTGCTGGGGATCGTGGTCGGCATCGCGCTGATCCGCCATCCGTTCCACGGGGTCGCCGCCATCGGCATCCTGATCGGGATCTGGCTCGTCGCCGCCGGCGTGGTCCGGCTCGTACGCGCACTCGCCGAGCGCGTCAACACGGTGTTGCGGTCGCTGATCGCGCTGGTCGAGATCGTCGCCGGGATCATCGTCGTCTCCGACCCACACATCGGCTACGCCACCCTGGCGATCCTCGTCGGCATCTGGTTCGTCCTCAACGGCTGTGGGATGATCGCCCTCGGGGTCGGGGTTCGGTCGATCAAGCCAGACCTCAAGGCGGCCGAGGGCAGCTGACGCCGGCCAAGACTCTATTCTTGGCTCTCGGGCAGGAGGCGTCGCGACGACCGCACCGGAGTCCGTCTTGTCCATGCGCGAGCAAGTTACGAGCGAACCCGAGGTGTACGACCCGATCAAGGTCGTGATCGCCGAGGACGCCTACCTCGTGAGAGAGGCACTGACGCGAATCCTGGCCAGTGCCGGGCGCGTCGAGGTGGCGGGCAGCTACGGGGATCGCGATTCGCTGATGCGGGCCATCCCGGAGCTGCAGCCGGACGCCATCGTCACCGACATCCGGATGCCCCCGACAGGGACCGACGAAGGAATTCAGATCGCCCGCGAGTTGCGGGAGAGTGATCCGCAGATCGGCATCGTCGTGCTCAGCCAGTACGCCGACCCGAGCTACATGCTGGCCCTGTTCGAGTCGGGCTCGGCCGGCCGGGCCTATCTCCTGAAGGAGCGGATCAGCGACGCTGGCCAGCTGGTCGCGGCAATCGAAGCAGTCGCATCAGGTGGATCGGTGATCGATCCGCTGGTCGTCGAGTCGCTCGTCCGGGCCCGCACGAACGCGGTGAACTCACCGCTGTCGGAGCTCACAACTCGAGAACGCGATGTGCTGGCCGAGATCGCCCAGGGAAAGAGCAATGGTGGCATCGCCAACTCGCTGTATCTGACCAAGCGCGCGGTTGAGAAGCACGTGAACTCGATCTTCATGAAGCTCGATCTCGGCACCAACGACGACGTCAGCCGGCGGGTCAAGGCCGCGCTGATCTTCCTGGCCGCCGACAACGAGTAGCCAGTGCCGGGGTGGGCGCGGGTCCTGTTCTCGGGTCTGGGGCCAGCTCCTGAAAACGTCACGCTCGACCGGGGAAACGTGGCGAGAACGACGAACACGGCCTGGGGCGCCGTCTTCGTCACCCTGGAACCTGGCGGCGACGCGAGCGTGACGTTACGACCCGGGACAGGTGCGCCAAGTCTCTGATCCGCGAGACTAGGCCTCGTCACGACGCGGGCGCGCCGGGATCACCGCAGCGACCCGCGTTCCGTGTCCGGGTCGCGAGTCGACCTCGAAGCTGCCACCGAGTCCCTCGACGCGGTCCCGCAGACCCTCGAGGCCAAGCCCGGGCGTCTCCACCGCCCCCCCGACGCCGTCGTCGACGACCACCAGGGCAAGCTGTCCCGCGTGCTGCGTGAAGTCGACCGCCACCCGCGACGCATGGGCGTACTTCTGTGCGTTGGCGAGCGCCTCGGCGAGGACGAAATAGGCCGTTGACTCGGCTCCGTCATCGAGCCGCACCTCCGGCGTGCCTTCGACGTGCACCGGCAGGCTGGCCGAGGCGGCGATCGCCTTGACGGCAGCGGCAAGCCCGAACTGGGCCAGAACCGGCGGGCGGATGCCGTGGGCGAGCGCTCGCAACTCGTCGATGGCGACCGAGAGCTCTCCCCGAGCCTCGTCGAGCAGGCCCTGTGCGCGCGGAGGGTCCCTGCCCAACGCGTCGCTGGCCAGGCCCAGATGCACCGCGAGAGCGATCAGCCGTTGCTGGGCCCCGTCGTGCAGATCGCGTTCGAGCCGGCGCTGGGCGATCTGACCGGCGGCGATCAACCGAAGACGCGAGGCCCGCATTCCGGCATCGAGCGCCCGCCGCTCGCACACCACGGCGGCGAGCGTCAGCGTCGACAGCGCAGCCACGGCGATGTACAGCTGGGTCGCGAGCACTCCACGGGAAATCGAGTGGAAGGCGAAGGGACCGTTGAAGTGCGTCGTGCCCCAGATCGCGAAACCCGTCACGACCAGAATGGCCAGCGTTGCCCCTCGCGGACCGAAGCGCAGCGCCGCCCAGATCAGCCCTGGAAAGACGATATAGCTGAGCGGACTGCCCGTATTCAGTCCGGCCTGACTCAGGCCGATCAGCGCCACCAGCAGCATGGCGCCCTCAACCCAGCGGCCGCGCAGCCAGTCCCGCGATTCTCGATTCCACCAGGCGATGGCGAGCGGGAGGATGATCAGCGCCCCTGAAAAGTCGCCCAGCCACCACGTCCGCCACACCCGCACCAGCGACCCCTCGTGGAGGACGCTCCAGATGCTCAGCGACAGAACTCCGATCGCCGCGCTGATCGCCGTCCCGGCGGTGATTCCCGCCACCACCACAGCCGTCCCGCCGACGGTCTCCAGCGGCGCGCCACGAGGGCGCAGGCGCCTGATCAGCCCGGCGGCCACGAGAATCTCGAGCAGATTGCCGAAGCTCTGGGCAACCGCGCACCCGATCGGCAACGTCGAGTAGTTGTTGACCAGCAGGTCGCCGAGCAGGACCGCCGGCCAGAAACGAAGGCCGCCCAGATACAGCGCCGCGATGCCCACCCCGGCCGGAAGCCAGACCACCGCGGCGACAGGCCCGGCGAACTGGAAGGCGTAGCCGATGTGCGCGGCCACGTAATAGGCCAGGATGATTCCGGCCGCGCCGAGAAGATAGCCGGGCTCGATCCTCCTGGCCGCGGAACCACCGAAGCCTCTTGCCCAGGTGCCGGGCCGTGCGGCCGCACCCAAGGACGCACCAGCCATGGCAGCAATTCTGCCACTTGATCACCGCTCGGGTTGAGAACCCCGTGTAACCCGACCGGCGTTTTACGGATTCGGACGTCGCAGGACTGCTTAGTGTGCGCGCCTCTTCACAGAAGTCCCTGCTCCGGCCGGGATTGCGCCGCGCGTCGATGCGCGTCCCGGCCGGAACTGAGATGCAGGCGGCTACGAGGCGGCACCGGCGGCGGCCGGCGGCTGCAGTGCCTCCTGAAGCTTCTTGGTGTCCTCGTCGGATAGCGAGGTCTTGATCACCGTGCCGCCGTACTGCTGAAGGGCGGCGACGGCCTTGTCGGGGGTGGCGTGCTCGATGATCAGGAACAGCGCCGACGTACCCGGCTTGACGTAATCGCGCACCTGCTCCTGGAAGGCCTTATCGATGCCCTTCTCACCGAGGTGCCCGAACAGCGCGCCGAGGCCGGCCCCGACCGCCCAGCCCGCGAAGGGTACGAAGAACAGCAGGCCGAACAGGAGGCCCCAGAATCCGCCCCAGACCGCGCCACCACCGGTGGACGCGCCGCCGTGGGTGGTGTGCACGTGGTACTTGCCGTCGAGGTCGCGCGAAATCGATGCGACCTGGTCGGCCTGGATGATGAGCTCGGACTCGAGCTCCTGGACCGTGTGCCTGGCCTCCTCGCCCGTCGTCTGATCTGGATAGCCGATCGCTACCAGCGTTGCCATACACGCTCTCCTTTCGATTTGATGTCCCTGGCGCCCGGTGGATGGAAGCGGAGCGCTTCCCGAGCGACAAGCGTTTGCACCATATACCGTTGAAGACGCTGGGCCTCGGGTCATCACCCGAATAGGATGAGTTCGGCCACCCACTTGCGTGGCGCGGGCGCGTGAGTCACCCCTTTCGGAGGATGCCGAGCGCGGTTTGCTCGGGCATGCTCTGTACCCAGATGACCGACGGGGACAAGACGACGACCCAGGAAGCGCCGACAGCGCCGCTCGACGACGCACCCAGCCCACGGCCGGCGAAGATCTCGCGTGGCCGCCTGATCGGCGTCGACGTGCTGATCGGGATCACGACCGTGCTGGCCGTGGTCGGGATGCTCGCCGTGTGGGCCAACCGGCTGCTGCTCAACCCCGACAACTGGTCGAACACCAGCACGCAGCTACTCCAGAACCCCGATATCCGCGACGCGACGGCCAATTACGTGGTCGATCAGCTTTACGCCAATGTCAACGTGGCACAGCTGATCCAGTCGGGCCTACCGCCTCGGCTCCAACCACTGGCCGGGCCCGCCGCCGGCGCGCTTCGCAACGTCGCCGTCAAGGGCGTCAACCTGGCGCTCGAGCGACCTCGGGTCCAGGCGTTGTGGGCGGCGGCAAATCGGGTGGCCGACCAGCAGTTCGTCAACATCGTCAACGGTCACTCCGGGCCTGTGGGAGTTCAGGGCGGGGTGGTGTCGCTGGACCTCGCGGCGATCATCGACAACGCCGCGTCACGGCTCGGCCTGCCGGCTGGGCTCGGCGAGAAGCTGCCGCCCAACATCGGGCAGCTGACGATCCTAAAGTCCAACCAGCTCAAGGCGGTCCAGGACATCGGCAGCGCCGTGAAGGGACTCGCGCTGTGGCTGACGATCCTCGTCCCGACTCTCTACCTGCTCGCGGTGGTGCTGGCGCGCTACCACCGCCGGCGGACGCTGATGACGGTGGGCTTCGCGATTCTGATCGCGGGAGTCCTCGGAGTCGCCGGCCGACACATCCTCGACTCGGCGATCACGAACTCCCTGGTCAAGGACGACGCGCTTCGTCCCGCCGTAAGCGCCACCGTGCTCATCGGCACGGGATTGCTGGCCGAGATTGCCAACGCGTTCATCCTCGTCGGCGCCGCGGTGATCGTGGCGGCGTGGTTCGCCGGCCCGGCCGGGATCGCGGTCGCCGGGCGTCGGGCCATCGCGCCGTTCATGCGCGACCAGCCGGCGGGGACGTACGGAATCGTGGTGGCGCTGATGATCCTGATCTTCATCTGGCAGCCGATCCACGCCACCAGCACCCCGGTGGGAATCGTTGCTTTCCTGGCCCTGGCCCTGATCGGCACCGCGCTGATGCGCCGACAGGTCATGGCCGAGTTCCCCGACGCCAGGGCGGGCGATGTCAGCAGCTGGGCTCGTGGCCGCGTCCAGTCCTTCCGGGACGCCCGTGAGCGGCGCAAGCAGCCCAACGCGAACGGTTCGGATGCGATCCCTGACCAGCTCGAGCGCCTGGTCAAGCTCCGCAACGACGGGACGATCTCGGAGGAGGAATACAACGCCGCCAAGGGGCGCCTGCTCGGGGGCTGAGAAGCGATGGTCGCCACGCCGGAAGCGCTCCTCCGTCAGCTCGCCGACAGCGATGAGCAGAGTCTGCGCCAGGTCCTCGCCCCGGCGCCGTCGGCTGCCGATCGGCCAGCCGGCCAGAGCCTCGATACCCGGACGGCCACGCTCGTCGCCCTCGGCGCGCTCCTTGCCCTCGGCGCATCGACCGCGTCGCTCCGGTGGGCGGTCGAGCGCGCGTCCTGCACGGGCGCCGGTGCCGACGAAATCGTCGCCGTCTTGCTCAGCGCGGCGCCGGCCGCCGGCGCGGCACAGCTGGTCGCCAGCGCCCCGCGGCTGGCCCTCGCCCTCGACTTCGACGTGGAGCTTGAGGGCTGGGACGGCTCCTGAGCCCGCCGCTCGAGAACTTCTAAAGACCCAGTAGCCCAGCGGCCGAACCGCGAGCGACGGCCTCGGACCGAGACGCAGCGCCAAGCTTCCTATAGACGGCGTGCGCCTGTGTCTTGACGGTGTTCGGCGAAACCCCGAGCTGCGCCGCGATCTCCCGGAATGACCGGTGGCTGGGAAGGAAACGCAGGATCCGTAGCTCGGCAATCGTCAGTGCAGACGGGCCGGTCAGGCTGTCCTCGGCCAGCTTGTCCATGTATGCCCACGCCTCGTTGAACCACGGCTCGAATGCCGAGGCATCCGAAGTCCGGCGGGCCAGACGTGAGGCTTCGGCCAGCAACGTTCGTGCCGCGACGACATCGGCCAACCACAGCGATGCGTGAGCGAGCAGAAGCCTTGCCTCGGCGCCGTACCAGGGGAGAAAGTCGCCCAGGGCGGAGAGAAGATCCTTGGCGCGCCGCAGGTCGCGCTTGGCTTCATCGGCGCGACCTTGATGAGCCCGAGCCGCCGCCGCCGCCGCGAACGCGAGCGCGGAGAACGAGCAACTGGCCAGACTGCGCTGATCGATCATGTCCAGGGCACGATCGCTCAGGTCCGTGGCGGTGTCCCAGTCCCGGGACTCGATGGCCAGCATCGCCTGCACGGCCAGGCACAGCGTCGCGATGGCCGGAGCGCTGGCCGCGCCACGCTCGACGCCTTCGTCGAGTAGCTGCACGGCGCGGTCGCGTTCGCCGGTCAGGTGCTCGGCCACCGCATGGAGCAGGCACAGGGCGGGGCGCCACGGACTGGCGTCGGACTCGAGCTCGTAAGCCCGGCTCGCCACGTCTCGCATCTGGACCGCCCCATCCTTCGCCACGACCGCCTCCAGCACGGCCAGTCCCGTCCGCAGAGACGTCTCAGTTGCGGTGTCACGCACGCCCTCCAACTTCGCCGCACCGGCTCGGGCCCACTGGCGCGCCTTCGCCACCTTGCCCGCGACCAGGGCGCTGTGGGCGGCGCACAGAGACAGGGTCGGAACCTCGGCGAGCTGATCGTGACCGAAGCTGCTCAGCCAATCCGCCACCAGTCCGGCGCGCGCGCTGGTCAGGTAACCGACGATGTTCGCCCACAGCAGGGCGCCCGCGCGCTCCGCGTCACCGCTCGCGACGGCGTGATCGATGGCCCGGTCGATGTCTCCGTGCTCCAGAAACCAGGAGCTGGCGCGCTGTCGGATACGCCCTTCGAGCTCGGGGTCGGCCCGCCGGAGCTCGGCCTGCAACGCGTCCCGAACCAGATGCTGCCACCGGTAGGTCTCGTGGGACGGATCGAGGGGCACGAGAAGCTGCGTGACCCGGGAGATCCGTATCAGCGCCAGGGCCGATCCGGAAGTCTCGAGGGCAACATCGCAGAGCTGGCCCGATAGGTTCTCCAGCACGGATGTGCCCAAGGCAAAGTCCCTGAGATCGGGGGGCAGCGCGCCGAGCACCTCCTCGCGCAGAAACTCGGCCATGAAGTAGTCGCTACCGCCGCACGACGCCGCATCGGCAACGTCACTGAGGTGCTCGCGCATCGACAGCGCGGTGAGATAGAGCGCCGCCGGCCACCCTTCGGTCTGCGCGACGAGCGAGCTGACGGAGTCGCTGTCCAGCTGCACCCCGGCCTGCTCGAGCAGCTCACTTGCCTCGTCAGGGGCCAGCTCGAGATCCCGCATCCCCACCTCGATGAGCTGGCGGTGCGCCCGCAGTCGGCCCGTCGGGAGAGCGGGTTCGCTGCGCGACCCAATCGCGATAACCGAGCCCGCGGGGATGTGCTTGCGCATCTCTTCCACGACCTCGCGCAATCTCGCGTCGGCAACGACGTGCGCGTCGTCGAGGACGACCATGAAGTCGCGGCCGGCGCCGCCCAGCGTTTGCATCGCAGCTGCCAGCGCGGCCGGCTCGCCGGGGTCCGGCAGCTTGGCGACGTCGTCGGGGTCCATCCATGCCGCGCCGGCAAAGCCCTCGACGAGCGCGCTGACGATCGCCTCGAGATCGTTGGCGTAGGCGCTGTCAAAGGTGAGCCAGACCACCGGACGCTCGTCGCTGGCCGCCCATTCCGAGAGCAGGGTCGACTTGCCATAGCCGGCCGGCGCCACCACCAGCGCCAAGGTCGCCTCGCGAGCGTTTGTCAGGCGCTCTACGAGCGCTGGGCGACTGACCATTGCCGGGCGAAAGGCGGGTGCACGGTCGAGCGCATGCAGACCTACGATTGACCGCGCAGCCACGCCTTTCGTCGTGTTCCGGCGTCGGGGGGGTGCGGCTAGCTCGGCTATTGGGATCACGGGTCGAGGTGTCTCAGGAAACGGGCCGCGGCAGGACTGCTGGCAGCACTTTGTGCCTACGTAATTTGTCCCGCAAGCGAGCGGGGCGGGCAAGCAGGCCCGCCCCCATGTTCGTGGAGGCACGCACCACCCTTAGTGGGTCGAAATCGCCCTATCACCCTGTTGGGAGGATGCGCGCCGGACGAGCGGCCCTAGCCTGGCTCAACGAATGGACGAGGCCGAGCTTCTTCTCCGTCGGCTTGCGCTCAACGACGAACGGTCGGTGGGGATGGTCCTCGCCGGCCGGCCCGAGACCGAGGCTGGTCCGGGTTTGCTGCCGAAGGAGGACGTGCTCGTCCGACTGGGCGCCCTCCTGGCGCTCGGCGCCCCGACTACGTCGCTACGGGCCACCGTCCACCGGGCCGAGGAGGCAGGCGCGACCGAGGCCGAGATCGTGGGGGTGCTGGTCGCCGTCGCTCCGGCTGTTGGACTGGCCCGGGTGGTGTCGGCGGCGCCCAGGTTGGCGCTGGCCATCGGCTACGACATTCACGCCGACGAGTGACTAGGAGCCATCTCTGACCCGCATCGTCCAATTTGGGTGATGCTTGGGCTGGGGCCCGGCCTTACCATTTGTGGACGCCGCCCGCGACGGCAAATCTGAAAGTTCGACGACTGAGAGGTGTCCATGGCTCACGTCACATTCCAGACGATCAAGCTAACGCGAGGCAAGCACGGATCACCTGCGCGAGGGGCATGCGTCATGGAACTTGCCTCGATGCTCGCGGGGGAGCCGTTCAACGACCATCCCGCCTCGGTGTGCCCGGTGATCGGCTCGTTCCTGCGGGCGTACAACGACTCGGTCGACGATGAGCGCCGCCAGGATCTCTACACGTACGCGTCCGAGGTGGTTGGAAGTTGCGCATCACCGGCGGTCCAGCAGGCGCGCGTTCAGCGGCTGACGGCGTGGAGCCTCGAGCTCCAGCAGCGGCGCTGGACTCGGTTGTTCATGCCGCAGCGCCTCCGTTCCCTGGCCGGCCTCTCGATAGCCGATGGCGTCGGGACGCAGGCGGTGCGGTCGATCTCCAAGCACACCGACGACACGCACGCGAAGGCGCTCGCACTGATCGACGAGCTGCTCGCCATCAAGCCGCCGGAGGACTACGACCGCGCGGCTGACGCCGACGCCCAGCGACGGACAGCATCCCGTCGTCACGTCGGCGAGCACTGATCCGAGCAGCGCGCCGGCGAGCACGTCGCCCGGGTAGTGCACGCCGGTGTGCACACGCGAGTAGCCGACCACTGCGGCCAGCGTGTGGAGCGGCACGCTGGCGAGCGGCATGACCGACCCGCGCGTTCGCGAACGCGAACGCCGCCGCCGTATGGCCGGAGGGGAATGACGCGACTCGGCATGCGCACGTCCTGCTCGGCACTGTCTCCTGCGTCTCGCGTACGGGGCGGTGCCGCCTGGCCACCGGCTTGACCGCCAGGTTGACAACAGCCGACGTCGCGCTGACCGTGGCCAGCCCGGAGATGGCCGCGCGCCGGCCGCGCCGACCGCCGAGACGGCCAGCGCACCGCTGGCCGCGACATCGACAGCCGCGAGTAATTCGCCGCGTTGAGTCCCGCCGCATCGCTCCGTCGAGGCGCGGCGTCGGCGTGTCCGGCTATCACGCCGTAGACGGCACGATCGATCGCTCGAACTCGCCCAGCCAGCTCCGGACTCACGTCGCCGTCCGAAGCCTGCTCATCGCTCAGCGCTCCTGCTTTCACACGGCGAATTCGGCCGAGGTTGCCCACGATCACCGAAACGATCGTGACCAGATAGATCTGGCCCAGCAGCGCCTCGCCCGACGGACAGAGTTGCCCAAGGTTGCTTCGCCGTGAGGTCACCGTAGCCCACGGTCGTGAGCGTCGTGAAGCTGAAGTAAAGACATTTGGCCCGGTGGCCTTGACGTTCTGGGCGAAGAAGTCCCCCTCGATGCTTACCTATCGCCCCGTAGGTGAAGGCGAAGAACATCCCCAGCAGGATGTACAGGCAGACACCCCGAACACCGCCGTGACGGTGACGCGCTGTCGCGTTCGCATGCTTCGCACCACCCCCACGACAATCGCGGGTGGGGCGAGGGTGACCAGCAGCATGTCCGCCAACCTGGTCGCACTGCCGTCGATGTTGCCGTTGGCCGACTCCACGATGCTGGCGATGACCACCAGGGTGGCGATGATGAGAGCGCCGCGCATGAAACTCGGCCTCACGTTGGCGGCCCACAGAGCGAGCAGCAACGTCGCCCCCAGGAGCACGGAAACGACGACCTGCTCGATCTTGCCGGGCTCGGCGATGCCCTGGAACGCGAACGAGGCCAGGATTGCGGCCAGCAGCGCTCCGTAGCGCTTGGGGTAGTCGATCGGCTTCGCGCCGGCGCTCGCTTCGGTCTCAGCGCCATCGTGCACCTCGGCGTCAGGGCTGGCGTCGTTCAAGCAAAATCCTCCACGAGGTGCGGATCGTATAAGGACGGATGCCCGTCGCTCGCGGGCAGAGTACCCCTGGGACTGAGACGCTCCGCCCGGAGGTTTCACGACGAACGGCTCGAGTGCGTGGTGGCCGTGCCCGATCACGCCGTAGGACGCCTCGGGAAACTCGTGCCACGCTCCGGGTAGGTCTCCGATCGGCTCCGATACCACCAGCCGCGCGTCCTCGGAAAGCTCGTGAAGGATCTGGTTCTGGGGGTAGAGCTGGCGCAGTGTGGGCACGTCAGCCGTGAGAAACAGCGATCGGGACTTGCCCTCGCTCGAGTAGCGAAACGCCCACATCCGTTCGCCGTCGGTGGTGGCGATCGTGCCCTGGAAGGGATATTTGATGTTCCGCTTGGCGCCGTGGTTCTCGACCAGACCGATGGCGCGAGCGACCGCTTGGGGAGGATCATCTTCGAGCCCCATCGTCAGCGCGATGTAGAACAGCACCTCCGAATCGGTGGAGCCGGTGATCTCGGGATACAGCCCCGGGTCGACCTCGAAGCCGAGCTCACGCTTGATCGAGGCGAAGTTGCTCAGCAGGCCGTTGTGCATCCACAGCCAGTTGCCATGGCGGAATGGATGGCAGTTCGTCTGCTGTACCGGCGAGCCAATGGCGGCGCGAATATGAGCGAAGAAGTGCCCGGACCGGATGTGGTTGGCCAGCTCGCGCAGGTTGTGGTCGTTCCACGCCGGCTCGATGCTGCGGAAAACGCCGGGTGTTGGTCCGGCGTCGTCATACCAGCCGAGTCCGAACCCGTCGCCGTTCGTCGGTTCGGCGCCCATCTCGGCGTGCAGGCTCTGGTCGATCAACGAATGCGCCGGGGTGTAGAGCGCGCGCCCGAGCAGGATCGGCGCCCCGGAATATGCGAGCCAGCGGCACATCGGTCCCTCCTTTCAATCGCAAGTGGGGAGGGCGTCCGGCATCGGCGTCCCGGACGCCCTCGAACCACCATTCGGGGCCTAAATCGGAGGACGAGGCGCCGTCGGAAGCGACTGGCTCGTATCACCTGGCCCGGACGACCCGATCGGATCGCCGTATATCGCCAGTCCGTGAATGATCCACAGGCTGAGCGCGAATATGGCCAGCGACCAGAACGGGTACGCGGCAATGTCGAACAGCGCATCGATCGCCACCAGCGCGGCGATCGCGATCCCGAAATACCGACCGAAGTCGCCGCCCTGGAACAGGGACAGCGATGCCAGGACCTCGAGGATGCCGAGAATCAGCGTGACCCAGCCCCAGGTCTTGAGGCTTCCGAATACGTAGTGTGTGTGGTGCGTGAAGAAGCTGGAATTTCCGATCGCTGCGATCCCGTAGACGATGTTCAACACGCCGCCGATCATCAGCAGCACGGCTGCGAAGACGGCGCGCCCCAGCCCTCTCGTCTCGTTCACTTGCGTCCTCCTATCAGTAGCGGATAGCTACAGCATCGAGCATGAACCGCGTCCGCACTTCACCCGGAACGGGTGATCACTCGGACGTGGACACCCCGCGCGCGGCGTGCTGCTCTCCTACGGCGCCAGTTGGAGCGGCATATGGCCCGTGAGGGCCAGGCGGCCGAGCGCCACCACGGTCTGCCACGTCGTCTCGGGCTCGACTGCCGACGGGGAGGCGCCGGGATGCTGTGGGGCAATTCGGACCCTGAGCACGCCGGGGCGGACCTCGAAGCGCAGTGGCGGGTCGAGCGTCGCCGCTTCGCCATCGATTCCGGCCGGGACCGGTTGCGGAGCGCCGATCTCGATTGACGGAGCCGTCCATTGACGCAGGCTCGGCGCGCCGCTCGGCGGGGATTCACCGCCACCGTTGGTCGCTCCGATCAGCGCAATGCCGAGCGTGCCCTGATCCAGACGGGGCCGCGTACCGCTGCTCAGGGCGGACCCGAGTCGATAGCTGTTGTTGGAGATGAGGATCGCGAGGGCCGAATGTTGGCCGGCCTCGTCGCCGGCGCTCAGCGCGAGTGGCTTCGCCTCTGGCCCCACCATGTCGGGCACGGTATCGAGCAGCGTGCGGATCTTGGCCTCGCGGTAGCCGGCCCGTTGCACCGCCTCCGCGTACAGCCCCAACGACACGTTGTTGACGAATACGCGTCCGTTGACCTCGGCCAGATCGACGACGCGCTCCCCCCCGTTGACGAACGCGTCGAGCGCCCCGACCACATCGTTCCGATCCACGCCGAGGTCGAGGGCAAAGTGGTTGCGCGTGCCGGCGGGGATGCACGCGTAGGGCAGGTTGTGCTCGGCGGCCACCATCGCCACGATGGCCTGCGTACCGTCCCCGCCCGCCGCGGCGAGTCCGTCGGCGCCGCGCTCGACGGCGTCTCGGATCAGCTTCTCGAGATCGTCGCCCGGGCTCAGCTGTATCGGCTCGATCCCGCGCCGCCGCGCCTCGTCGGCGAGGTGGAACTTCTCCGCCTTGCCGCCGCCGGACTTCGGGTTGTAGACGAGCACGGCGCGTGCCGGCGGATCGGCCCGCGGTAGGTGCACGTGGACCTTGAACGCGCGCGGAGCGACGGCAAGCGCGACCACAAACGTCACGGCGACGACGAGGTTCAGCAGGGGGGTTCCCTCGACCAAAATCAGCACAATCGACAGGGCGACTAGAAGTGCCGCCGCCACCATCCCGACGATCCTGGCCGTCCCACGGTGCCGGATGCCATACCAGCCGCTCAGCGCCGCGATTACCAGGCAGGCGAGCACCGACAGCCCACGCGGGAACCGGGCCACCACGAGAGCAACGGCGAGGACGAGCGAGATCGCCGCCAGAACCAGCGCCGCGATCGCCCAGAGTCTGCGTGCGTCCATCGAGCCAGATCCGCGTCAGAGATCGGTCTCGGCCACGATCTTGCCCGAGGCGACGGCGTCGGACAGCCGTTTGTAATCGCGCTCGTTCTGCTCGGCGTAGGCGTCCGAGAAATCGAGCACGGCTCGATCAAAGTTGTTGCCGTTGCCCAGATAGGAGGCGATGGCGATGCGGTCGCCACTGCGCGCGTGGGCCCGGGCCAGCGTCCAACCGCACAGCCTCCCGTAGATGACCATGCCCTCGGGCCTGAGCTGGTCGATCTCGACCGATCCCTTCCAGTCTCGGAGCTGCCGGCCGTAGAAATCGCGCGCCTTGCCGTCGAACCCGGCGTCGACCTTGACCCAGCCGAGAAAGATGTCGCTCGAGGCCTGCATCAGCCGCTGTCCGGTGACCACGCGCTGACCGTGGTTACGAAACTGGCTGTGGCCCAGAAACTCCTCGAACACCGACGCCTCCGCCTCCTTCATCTGCAGGAACAGCGGATCCTCGTTGTCGCGCCCGAGCAGGAGCGCGATCCAGGCCCGCGTTCCGACGCTGCCCACGCCGACGACCTTCCGCGCGAAGTCGACGAGCTCGAATTGCTCGAGCAACACGCGACGGTCGGCCTCGAGCGTGCCTCGGAAATCTCGCAGGAGTCCATGCAGACGGTCGAACCACTGGTCCGGGTCATCCCCGCTGGCCAGGACGGCGAGCGGGACGATCAGCGGTGATTGATCGACGATCTGGACCTTGCCGTTCACGGTCCGGGTGAGTTTCGAGAACGCCGACATGCTGTCGCGCGTCCGTGCCTTGGCCAGACCCTTCTCGGCCCGCTTCAGCATCGCCGGGGCCAGCGCGTCCGAGCGATCCTGGAGCAGGCTCTCGATCTCGAGCCTCGCGTACCACACCGCCAGGTTGTCCATCGCGGCGAACTCCCGCATCGCGTTGCGGTACTGGGCCAAGGTCTCCATCACGATCCATTGCTGGTCCTTGACCCGGTAGCAGTTATCGCGGGCGGCGATCAGCATACTCGCGGCGAGGCGCTTGACGTCCCACTCCCACGGACCCGGCAGGGTCTCGTCGAAGTCGTTGATGTCGAAGACCAATCGCCGCTCGGGAGAGGCGAACACGCCGAAGTTCGACAGGTGGGCGTCCCCGCAGCACTGTACGTTGAGGCCGGAGCGTGGCGTTGCGGCCAGGTCACGCGCCATGATCAGCGCGGCTCCGCGGTAGAACGTAAATGGCGAGACCAGCATGCGGCCATACCGGATCGGCACCAGTTCGGGCACGCGAGTGGCCGCCTGGCGCTCTAGCAGGTCGATCGGGTCGGGCCGTTCCGGCCCAGGCTCGAACACAGCATGGCTCGAACGCGGAACCTCGGCGCGTGCCACCTTGCCGCGGGCGACTCGCTCGTCGACGGTCAGGTGCGGCACGACCACCGTCGGGTCTCTCTTGGCTACCTGTACCACGGTCCCGATCCTCTCCGTTTACACGGCGTCCACATCATCCTATCCGGGTGATCCACGGCCACCGCTCGGGCACGAGAAGTGATTTCGTGGGCCGACGATTCCCCAGACGAGGCCGGGAGTAATCGCATGGGTGGCATCTTCTTGTTCGCGTTCACGTCGGCTTTCAACCCCACGCTTCTCGCCGCGACGACCGTGATGCTGCTGCTTCCGAACCCGCGACGGCTGATGCTCGGCTACCTCGCGGGGGCGCTCATGACCAGCATCACCCTGGGCCTGGTGATCATCTTCTCGCTGCACAGCTCGGGAACGGTCAGTACGACGCGCCACACGCTCAGCCCGTCGGTCGACATCGCACTCGGATTGCTCGCGCTACTGCTGGCAAGCGTGCTGGCGCGCGGCCGCGATAAGCCGATCCGCGAGCGCCGCAAGGCCAAGTCCGAAGTCAAGCAGCCGCCCCGCTGGCAACGCGAGCTCGGCAAGGGATCGGCCCGGACCACGTTCGTCGTCGGCGCGTTGCTGACCCTACCGGGAGCCTCGTATCTGGTCGGCCTGGACAGGATCAGCAAGGGCAACTACTCAAAGGCCGTCGATGTCCTCCTCGTCATCATCTTCAACATCATCATGCTGGCCCTGCTCGAGCTGCCCCTGCTCAGCTTCGCCCTGGCCCCCGACTGGACCCCCGGAGCCATCGAACGAGCGAAGGCCTGGATCGGTCGTCGCGGCCGCCACGTTGCTGTCGTCGGGCTGACGATCGTGGGCGGGCTGTTGGTGATCAAGGGCCTGGTCGGCCTGATCAGTTGACCGAGCGGAGGCTGCCGGCACGACCATGTCACGAATCGGGTGGTGCGCGCCTCCCTGAGGCTTGGGAAGCTCACCCCCTTGCCATCGGGTGGCATGAGGCGGACCATGCCCGTCAACGATGTGTGAACGGATGCGTCATCGAGCCGGGCGGTTCATCCTCGAGGGCGCATCATGAACGCCCCCTTGCCCAGCGCCATGCCCCGGGCTGGGCCGGCGAGGCAGGGCGAGGCGCCCCGCCTGCCGATCCGCGTGATCATCGCCGAGGACTCATACGTGATCAGGGAGTACCTGACGGCCACTCTCAGCGCGGCGCCCGAGATAGAGCTGGTCGCGGTGTGCACCAACGGGCAGGAGCTGGCGAGCGCGATCAGCACCTGTCCGTCCGAGGTGATTCTCACCGACATTCGCATGCCTCCGTCCGGAGCCGAAGAGGGGATTCGTATCGCCACGCAGCTCCGGGCATCCCATCCCGATGTCGGGGTTGTCGTCCTCAGCCAGTACGCCGAGCCGTCATATGCGCTTGCCCTCCTCGATGAGAGCTCGAGCCGACGGGGGTATCTGCTCAAGGAGCGCATCCGCGATCGCGGGGAGCTGATCAGGGCGATCGAGACCGTCGCGCGCGGAGGGTCGGTGCTCGACCCGATGATCGTCGACGTGTTGATCGAAGCCCGGACGCGAGAGGCAAAATCAAGACTGTCTCAGCTGACCGCGCGGGAGTTGCAATTGCTGGCCGAGATCGCGACGGGTAAGAGCAACGGAGCGATCGCCGACTCGCTGGGGCTGACCAAGCGCGCGGTCGAGAAGCATGTGAACTCGATCTTCTCCAAACTCAGCCTCCCGCAGACTGACGATGTCAGCCGACGCGTGAAAGCGACCTTGATCTACCTTGCAGAAGAGAGCACGAACCCCCGCCGAAGCCGCCGTGGCTGAACCGGGGGCACGGCTGCGGTTGGGGGCCAGAGTCCGCTGCACCGACGGGCCGCTGGGGGAGCTGCACGACATCGTGCTCGACCCGCCTAATCGCCGGGTGACGCACCTCGGCGTCGAGGTGCCCGACGAGCCGTTGAAGGCCCGGCTCGTCCCGGTCGAGCTGGCCGAATTCAGCCCAGACGGCGGTGGCATCCAGCTGCGCTGCACCGAGGCTGAGGCGCACGCCCTGACGCCGCTGCGCGAGTTTGCCTACCTGCGGCCCGGCGAGCATCCCACCGTCGATGCGGAATGGACGGTCGGCGTTCGCGACCTGATCGCCATGCCTCGGTACGAAGCGGGCGCGTTCGAGGGCTACCGCCCCGAGGCCGAGGCGGATATCGGGGTGATCTACGACCGGATCCCCAAGGGTGAGGTCGAGATCCGTCGCAACAGCCCGGTCCTGTCCCCCGAGGACCGCGAGATCGGCACGGTCGACGGGTTGATCATCGACGAGTACCGCATCACGCATCTGGTCGTGCGATCCGGGCATCTCTGGCGCCGCCGGGAGGTCGCGCTCCCGGTCGCCGCCGTGTCCCGGTGGAGCATCGACGAGGTCGGCATACGCCTGTCTGCCGAGGAGCTGCGGTCCTATCCTGTCGACCCGGGGACGCCCCTGACCGCCTGAAACAGACTCTCCGCTATCGTTGCCGCCGCCAGATGAAGCTCTGGCGTGGTGGCGTCCGCCCCCCGAACCGCCGGCAGCGCCGGCTGATGGCTTCTCATCGACCGCAAACCATCCGCGCGAGAGGAGCCTGGGCGACTCATGGCACGTCATGACCCACGCGAGCTGGCATCGATCTTTGTCGGCGGCGCGATGGGCGCCACCGCGCGGGTCGCGCTGACCCGGCTTCCGGTGGCCGACGCGCCGAGCTGGCCGTGGATCACGCTGGCCGTCAACCTCGCCGGGGCGTTGGCGCTCGGTTATTTCGCCACGCGCCTGCAGGAGCGGCTGCCGCTGTCCACCTACCGGCGCCCGTGGCTCGGAACCGGCATCTGCGGCGGCCTCACCACGTTCTCGACCATGCAGGTGGAGCTGCTCAAGATGATCGACGCCCACCGCTATGCGACCGCCATCGGCTACGCGGCGGTCAGCATCGTCGGCGGCTATCTCGCCATCCATCTGGCCAGCGCGCTCGTGCGCCGGGTTCGGGCGTTGACATGACGCTGACCACCTGGATCGCGGCCACGCTGCTCGGCGGGTGCGGCGCGACGTTCAGATTCCTGGTCGACCGCTTCGTGTCCGATCGCGTCGATCGCGACTTCCCCTACGGGACGTTCATCGTCAACGTCAGTGGTTCGTGCCTGCTTGGCCTGACCGTCGGACTCGCGCTCCAGGGCAAGGAGGCGGTGCTGATCGGATCGGCCACGATCGGCGCCTACACGACGTTCTCAACCTGGATGTTCGAGACGCAGCGGCTGCTGGAGGATGGCGAGGCCACCGGAGCGGCAGCCAACGTGACGGCCAGCCTCGCCGTGGGGCTCCTCGCCGCCGTCCTGGGCCGGGCGATCGGAGCTCACCTGTGAACGAGGACTGCCTCAAGCTCACGACGTACTTCGGCGAGCGCCACCGTACCGCGCGCGGCCTGGTGGCCGACGAACTGCTCGACCTCTACGGGCGGCGTGAGGTCGAGATCAGCACGCTGCTGCGCGGGATCGAGGGCTTTGGTCGGGCCAGCCATCTGCGCACCGACCGGTTCCTGTCGCTCTCGGAGGACCTGCCCGTCGTATCGGTTGCCGTCGACACCCGCCGGCGGATCTTCGGCCTGCTCGACGAGCTGCTGGCCATCAAGCGCCACGGCCTGGTCACCCTCGAGCGGGCGCGCATGCTCAGCGGACGAGATCGGGCGCGTCGAACTGCCCGAGCAGTTGCACGAGGCGACCAAGCTCACGGTGTACGTGGGCCGTCAGGAGCGCGTCCACGGCACGCCGGCCTTCGTGGCCGTCTGCGCCCTGCTGCGCCGGCGGGGACTGGCCGGAGCGACCGTGCTGTTGGGGGTCGACGGGACCCTGCGGGGTGCGCGCCAGCGGGCCCGCTTCTTCGGCCGCAACGCCAACGTGCCGATGATGATCATCGCCATCGGCTCCGGCCCGCAGATCGAGTCGGTGCTGCCCGAGCTGTCGGCGTTGATCGAGCGGCCATTGATCACGCTCGAGCGGGTGCGCATCTGCAAGCGCGACGGCGAGCGTCTCGCCCCGCCGCAGGCGGCCCCAGCCGAGGACGAGTCCGGACTGCCGATCTGGCAGAAGCTGATGGTCTACACATCCGAGCAGGCAAGCCATGGCGGATCTCCGATCCACGTTGCGCTCGTCCGCGCCCTGCGCGCGGCGGGAGCTCCCGGGGCGAGTTGCCTGCGCGGCGTGTGGGGGTTTCACGGCGATCACGACCCGCACGGCGACCGGCTCATGCAGCTCCGCCGGCGGGTTCCGGTGGTAACGGTGGTGATCGATTCGCCCGACCGGATCGGAGCCACGTTTGAGATCGTCGATCGAATCACTCACCACACCGGCCTGGTGACCAGCGAGCTTGTCCCCGCGGCCGTCCAGGTCGAGCGTGGCTCGGGACCGGGCCAGGTCCGGCTGGCCAGCCCGGGCGTCGATGCGGGATGAGGCCTCATTCTTATGAAACTCTCAGGCTCACCTCATGGGACTCTCACCGTGGTCACCCAAGCTCATCTCGTGGCTACCTTCGCCTCCCAGCCCTCCGCCATCGAGCTGCACACCTCGCACCCCGCGCAGGTTCACCACCGCGCGGCGAGTCAGCTCCTGCTGCGACCCACCGAGGACGGGTGGTCGCTGCTCACCCCCGACGGTGCACTCGTGTTGCGAGGCTTCGGGCTGGGCAGCCGTCGGCAGTGCCTCCAGTACGCCCGCGCGCTGGGCGTACTGACGGTCGCGAGCTGAGAGGCTCGCCTTCCCCGTTTGAGCGCCGGATCGCCGGAGCCCCACCGAGGCTGGTCAGCTGACCGCACCTATGTTTCGCTTAGCTGACCAGCCGCCCGGATCGCCACCGAGCCACCCACCCGGCTCACCGGTAGAAGTACGGGTCGAGTACCCGCACCTGGGTGATGTGGTCGACCGGCAGGTCGTTGCGCGACGCCGTCTTGCGAATCGCCTCCGGCGTCGGGGCGTCGTATATGCAGAACGTCGCCCGCTTGTCCTCACTCACGTAAGAGTGCACCCACGTGACGCCGTCCTCGGCGTTGCGCTCGACGACTCCGAGCACCGCTTGGGCGCCTTCGGCGTTGATGGGGATCTCCAATCCATCCGGGAAGGTCCGGTGCACCATGTATCGCGGCATCTGCATCCTCCTGTCGTCAGGTCGAATCGGACGCGACCAAACCTACGAGCGGGCTCGGCCGGGCGCATCGGGAGGCTTCCCTATGTTGCGAGACGGCGATACCCATGTTTGGGGCGGCTACCTGCCGCAAGCGCCCGCGTGCCGGGGCGGGGAACCTACTCCTCGCGCGGGACCACCCGGCTGATCTCGACCGCCGCGCCATCGTGCGTGTCCTCGAAGACGACGAACACGGTGGGCGGTCCGCCGAACCATGCGCTGGTCTCGCCTTCGCCGACGTACTCGGCCGCGCGCTGGGAGCCGTCGGGCCCGATCACCCACACCCGCTCACCCTTGTGGAACTGGCCGTCGCCGATATCAGTCATCGCGTTTGCCGCTGGAGATCGTCACGCCTCGACATTCTGATGGTTTTTAACAGCTGAGGAACATGGCACGTGGCCGGCCGGCCTAGTTGTCGCCTCGGCGGGTCATCCAGGCCGCCGAACTACGAGCCGCGCGGGCATCCGCTGGCTGAGCGAGCCAACGTGCAGCGCCGGAACCGCAGCGGGCGACGCACATGCCGCTTCGTCCTGAGCCGGGCACGGGGCATCCCGGTTACTCCACGCTCGCCGCGTATCGAGCAGTTCGTCGACCCGTGCGGTGGACGAGGTGCACGAATAACCCGAGGCCCGTGGAAGCAAACGGCCACATTCGTCACCTTCGACGAGAGCGGGGGCAGCACGACGCGAGCTACCGTGCAGCCGACTCGTGCTTCGGCGACGGGCTCCGAATGCCCATGGTGGTCATGTCACCGTTCGCCAAGCCCGGATACATCAGTCACACGTACACCGACCACGTGTCGCTGCTGAGCTCCATCGAGCGCAATCGGCGGCTGGGTCCACTGAGCGGGCGGCAGCCTCGACAACCCGCCCGACCCGCCAGCTCACGCGCCGATCCCTATGTCCCCACCAACCGGCCGGCCATCGGCGACGTGATGGACTACTTCGACTTCCGTCATGCCGAGGTCTCGGTGGCGCGACCCCACGTGCGCAATGTCGTGTTGAGACACGTGCGACCGGCCTTCGTACCAAGCCTCCAGCGGTAGGTCGAACCCGGTAACCCGGTCATCGTCTACCCGGGCTGTTGCTCTCCAAGCCGGCGCCGGGCGATGTCGCCCGGCGCCGGATGAGGAGATCGGAGCCGGGTCAGCAGCCCGGAGCCGGGTCAGGGACCAGGCGGCCCTCGGCGACTGCGGCGCGCGTCCTGCGCGCACCCGGCAGAGCCATCGCGCCAATCACTCCGACCACACACACCCCGGCGGCGACGAGGCAGCCGGCGTGCAGTCCGTTCATGAACGCGTTCTGGACCGAATGCAGGACCGGGAGATGCAGCTCGGCGGGCACGCGGGCGGCGACCGCGTAGCCGGCGCCGACGGAGCTCTGGGCGGTGTGTCAGGGCCGTCGACGGCAGATGGCCGGCGCCCGAGTGCAGCAGCCCCGACGCATACAGCGTGGTGTAGACACTGCCGATGATGGCCACGCCCAGCGTGCCGCCGACCTCGCGGGTGGCGTCGTTGACGGCGGAGCCCACGCCGGCCTTCGCCGGCGGAAGCACGCTGAGGATCGACTCGGTGGCCGGCGCCGTGGTCAGGCCGAGGCCGGTGCCCATCAGCACCATCTGCGACGACGATCACGCGGGTACGGGCGTGGCCTGCCGGCGATGTGGAGATCCACAGGAACGGCCGCCCGAACAGGACCAGCCCGATGGCGACGATCCTGCGCGTGCCCGATCCGCGTGGCGCAGGCTGGCCCCGATCACCGAGGCGACGCGCGATCGCTCAGCGCCACCGGGCAGGATCCGCGCGCCCGTCGACAGCGTGCCGTAGCCGCGGACGAACTGGAAGTACTGGGTGATCAGGAAGATGAACCCGAACAGCGCGAAGAAGGCGACGGTCACCGACGCCGCTGGCGGCACTGAAGGCCGCGCGTCGCGGAACAGCGTGACGTCGAGCATCGGGTGCTGGCGGCGCCGCTCGATCAGCGCACGAAGCGTGATGCCGACGCCCAGCGCCACGGCGAAGCCGGCCAGTGTGGGCGCCGAGGCCCAGCCCCGCTCGGGCGCCTCGATGATCGTGTAGACGAGCGCGCTGATGGCCACGGTCGCGGTCACCAGCCCGGCCCAGTCGAGCGGCGGGGTCGACGGGTCGCGCGACTCCGGGACCACGCGCCACACGGCGAGGCTCGGCCAGCAGGGCGACCGGTACGAGCGCCAGGAAGACGCTGGGCCAGCTAGAAGTGGGCCAGCAGGACGCCCCCGGTGACCGGGCCGACCGCCACGCCGAGTCCGGTCACGGCGCCCCAGACTCCGACCGCCTTGGCGCGCTCGCTGCGGTCGGCGAACGTGTTCGTGATGATCGACAGCGTGGTCGGGAAGATCAGCGCGGCGAACGTGCCCATGGCGAACCGCGCCGCGATCAGCTCACCCGGCGAGGTGCACAGGGCCCCGACCGCGCTGGCCAGCGCAAAGCCCGATCAAGCCGACCAGCAGCGCCGGCCGACGCCCGAACCGGTCGCCCAGGCTGCCGGCGGCCAGCACGAGCGCGGCGAAGGCCAGGTTGTAGGCGTCAACGATCCACTGCAGATCGCGAGTTGAGGCGCCGAGCTCGCGGGTCAGCGAGGGCAGCGCGACGTTGACGATGGTGGTGTCGATGTTGATGGCGAACGCGGCCAGGCAGACCGTGGCCAGGATCGTCCAGCGGCGCTTTGCTGAGGCGGCGAGAGAGACGTTGCGAGCGGACTTCATGTGGTCATCTCCGGTGATGTTGACAGCAGCAACACGTATAGGGTTGCACATTGTTGTGGGCGCTGTCAACATCTCAGTGCGAAATGTCTGAGAGATCCTCCTCTGGGCGGCGCGCACGGCCCGCCAAAGCGAGCTACCACCACGGCAACCTCCGCCCCGCCCTGATCGAGGCCGGGCTCGAGCTTGCCCGCGAGGGCGGCCCCGACGCCGTGCTCGTGCGCGAGGCGTCGCGTCGCGTCGGCGTCTCCCACAACGCCGCCTACCGCCACTTCCCCGGTCGCGACGAGCTCCTCAAGGCCGTCGGGGAGCGCTGCATGAGCGAGCTGGCCAAGCTGATGGAGAAGCTGATCGCCGAGGTCGACGACGACGGGAACGGAACTGAGCTGGCGTTTCGGCGCCTCCGGGCCACGGGCTCCGCATATGTCCAGTTCGCGCTGACCGAGCCCGGCCTGTTCCGCACGGCGTTCTCCGTCCCCGACCAGCTCGACCCGTTCGGCCCCGGCGAGGGAGTGGGCGACTCCGGCCTCGGACCCTACGGGCTACTCAGCGCCCAGCTCGACGCGCTGCAGGCCGCCGGCGGCCTCGATCCCGAGCTTCGCCCGTTCGCCGAGACGACCGCCTGGTCGGCGGTCCACGGCTTCAGCATGCTGGTGCTCGAGGGCCCGCTGCGATCGCTCCCCGCCGGCGACCGCGACGCGGCACTAACCCAATTGCTCGACACGCTCGACCGCGGCTTCGCCCCACATTGAGCCTCGCCGGGCCCGCCGGCGGCTGATGGACATTTGTTGTCCTATTGGCCATAAAGCTCCATCAGCGCCGCGCGCCCAGCCTAGCCCCGGTCGGCGAAGGCGTTCTCCAGCGCGGACGTCAGACCCACGGCCAGCGCCCCGGTCAGAACCGCCGCGTCACCGAGCATCGACACCTCGACCTTGGGCGGAAACGGCAGCCGCTGGACCAGGCTCGCCCGAATCGGCGCCAGCAGCAGGTCGCCGTTGGCCCCGATCCCTCCCCCGAGCACGATCAGCTCCACGTCGAGAACGGCCGAGATCGGGGTCACCTGGACGGCGATCCGCCGCGCCGCCTCGGTCACGACCTCCTCGGCCAGCGGGTCGCCGGCGCGGGCGGCGCCGAAGATCGCCGGCACCGCGTAAGGCGGCTCGAGCAGCGTGGCCACCCCGGGCCGAGCCGCAGCCGCCGCGGCCACCCGGGCGGCGAAGGCCGACAGGGCGGCGGCGCTGGGGTCGTTGTGCTCGTCCTCGCCGAGCGCGAAGTCGATCTCCCCCGCAGCGCCGTGATGGCCGGCGACCAGCTCGCCGCCGATCACCAGGCCGGCCCCCAATCCGGTTCCCACGGACACGAAGGCGAAGTTCTCGACCCCCCGGCCGACGCCCCGCCAGCGCTCACCCACCGCGGCCAGGTTGATGTCGTTCTGTACCGACACGCCGACCCCGAGGCGGGTCTCGAGCTCGTGCCCGATGTCCAGCCCCTCCAGGCCGGGGATGTTGGCCGCCAGGCGAGTGACCCCGCCCACCTGGTCGACAACCCCCGGAACGCCGATCACGGCACCATCGATCGAGTCGGCCGACAGCTCCGAGGCGTCGATCAGCTGCTGTCGCAGCTCGGACGCGGCATCGAGCAGCTCCACCGCGTCGGCCCCCGCGGTCTCGACATCCTGCCGCGCGCGAATGTCTCCGTGGAGATCACAGATGGCGCCGCGCAGGAAACGGGCTCCCATGTCGAGCCCGAGGACCAGTCTGGCCTCGGGGACGGCCTCGAACATCGTGGCGCCGTAGCGCCCGCGGTGATCGTCGCCGTCGACCTCGCGCACCAGCTTGGCCTCGAGCAGCGAGCGCAACGCCAACGAGACGGTGGGCTTGGAGATACCGACTCGCCGTGAGATCTCGGCCCGCGAGATCGGGGCGGCGGAACGGATCGTCTCGAGCACGGTGCGCTCGTTGAGCGAGCGCAGCATCGCCGGCGTGGCGGACGAGGCTGAGGCCATGGGCTTGTCCTACCCGCCGAGGCGCTCGCCGGTCTCGCCGTCGAACACGTGCGCCTCGCCGGCCCGGGGCATCAGCGCCACGCTCGTGCCCCGGTCCGGCGGTCGCCGGTAGTCGGTGCGCGCGATCAGCTTTGTCGCGGAGCCGGCTTCGCGCGCGACGCAGAACGCGTACGCGTCCGCACCGAGCTCCTCGACGACCTCGACCTCGGCCGGAATCCCGTCCGAGCCGTGGATCTCGAGCGACTCCGGACGCAGTCCGATCACCACGTCCTGCAGTCCGCGGGCACCGGCGGCCGCCACGGCGTCGCGCGGCAGCGGGACGCTCACGCCGAGCAGCTCGGCCACGCCGTCGCCGTTCAGTCGCGCGGTACACAGGTTCATGGCCGGCGATCCGATGAAACCGGCGACGAACACGTTGGCCGGCGAGCTGTAGAGCTCGCGCGGTGGCCCGCATTGCTGCAGGCGTCCATCCCGCAGCACAGCGACGCGCTGCCCCATGGTCATCGCCTCAACCTGATCGTGGGTGACGTACAGCGTGGTCACCCCGAGCTGGCGCTGGAGCGCGGCGATGTCGACCCGCATCTTCACGCGCAGCTTGGCGTCGAGGTTGGACAGCGGCTCGTCCATCAGGAACACCTGTGGGTTGCGCACGATCGCGCGCCCCATCGCCGCCCGCTGGCGCTCGCCGCCCGACAGCTGAGCGGGCTTGCGGTCAAGCAGCGGGGTGAGGCCCAGCATCTCGGCAGCATCGCTCACGCGGCGGTCGCGCTCGGCCTTGCGCACGCCGGCCACCTTGAGCGGGAAGCCGATGTTCGCCCGCACGTCGAGGTAGGGATACAGGGCGTAGTTCTGGAACACCATGGCGATGTCGCGGTGCTTGGGCGCGATGTCGGTCACGTCGCGCTCGCCGATGTAGACGGCGCCACCGTCGACTTCCTCCAGCCCCGCCAGCATCCGCAGTGCCGTCGACTTGCCCGATCCCGACGGGCCGACGAGCACCAGCAGCTCGCCGTCCTCGAGCTCGAGGTCGAGCCGGTCGACGGCCGGCGCCTGCGCTCCGCGAAAGATGCGGGTCGCCTGCTCAAAGCGGACTCTAGCCATGGAAGTTCCTCACCGGTAAGTGGCCACTCGGGCCAACGGCGATCGTCTGGCCATCGCTGACGGGCGTCCCGTCGCCCTCGACGCGTACGAACGCCTCGTGCAGCTCGGCGCGCGCCCGTACTCCCGCCGTCGTGCTCGCGTCGAGTTCGTCGAGGCCCAGCAGAGCGGCGCCGACGATCGGCGCGGTGTCGGCCACGAGCACGTTCGCGCGCGCGGCGAGCGCCCGGATCCGGTCCTCGATCCGGGCGATCGCGCTGGCCGGGGCATTTCTCAGCAGGCCGCCGCCCAGCACGACGTCCGGAGCCTCGTCGATGAGATCGAGTCGGCGCAGCGTCGCGCAGGCAAACGCGATCACCTCGTCACCCAGGCGATGGACGATCTCGCGCGCGACCTCGTCGTCATCGGCCAGGGCGAACACCACCCGCGCCAGCTCGCCCAGGCGCCCCATCGGTATCTCCCTGAGATGCAGTGCGCGGGCGACGTCGAACGGCTCGGCGAGCTCGAAGTGCGCCGGCACCGCGCGCTCGAGGCTCGATCGCGCTCCGCGGCCGTCGGCGCTTCGCGACGCCGCCATCAGCGCGGCCATGCCCACGTCGTAGCCTCCGCCCCAGTCTCCGGTGATCGGGCCCAGCGACGGGAACCTGACCTGTCGCCCGTCGGGGGCCAGACCGACGCAGTTCATGCCACCACCGCACACGACGGCGACGCCCCAACCGCGGTCGGTGCCCGAGCGCAACAGCGCGAAGGTGTCGTTGTCGACCACCAGCCGCTCGGCCCACCGCAGCGTGGCGATGGCGGCGCGCAGCTCGGCCAGCTCCTCGGGGAGGTCGGCACCCGCGACCATGATCTGCGCCGTGGCAGCACGCAGATCACCGCCCCCGAGGCCGGCGCCCGACACGGCCTCGGCCAGAAGGCCCTGGAGCAGCTCGATGCAGCCGTCGACGCCGAGGTAGTGCGGCGAGCTCCGCCCGCCCCGAACGAGCGACAGCAGCTGCCCATCACCGCGAAGCAGGGCCAGATCGGTCTTGACGTTGCCACCGTCGACGGCCAGCACCAGATCGGTCACGACGGCACGCCCTCAACCACCCCGCGTCGGCGCTCAGCCCCGAGGATCTCGGCCAGAAGCTGGTCGGCGAGCTCGTACTCGCGCACCAGGGGATGCGCCAGCAGCGCCAGGCGCGCCGTATCAGGATCACGATTCACGGCCGCCGTGGCCGCCAGCCGCTCGTATGCCGCCACGTGTTGGACGAGGCCGAGCAGCTCGGGAGCCAGCGGGCGCTGAGGCAGGGCCACCGGCCCAGCGCGGCCGATCCGGGCCGGCACCTCGACCACGTCGTCGTCAGCCAGACCGGACAGCGTGCCGGCGTTGCGCGTGTCGACCACCTGGATGTCGTCGCTGCCGGAAACGAGCGCGGCCACGAGTTGGGTGGCCGCCTCGCTGTAGAAGGCCCCGCCACGCTGCTCGAGCAGGGCGGGCTTCTCGGCCAGCGAGGGATCCCGATACATCTCCAGCAGCGCTCGCTCGATCTCAGCCACGGTCTGGGCGCGCGGCGTGGCGGTCCGCTGCTCGGAAACCACCGCGCGCTCGGCGTAGAAGTAGTGGAGGTAGTAGGAAGGGATGGCGCCGAGGGCACCGATCACGCCCCTGGGCAGGGCGAGCTCGAGCTCCAGCGCGTCGCCGTAGCTGTCCACCACGTCGGCCAGCACATCGTGACCGTCGAACCACACCGAGCGGATCCAGGTCAGATGGTTGAGACCGACCTGATCGACGGCCACGCGCTCGGGCCCGACGCCAAGGTGAGCGGCGATCTGGCGCTGGAAGGTGATGGCCACGTTGCACAGCCCGATCGCGCGATGGCCCGCGTCGAGCAGCGCCCGCGTGACGATCCCGACCGGGTTGGTGAAGTCGATGATCCAGGCGTCGTCGGCCGCGAGCGCACGAGCCCGAGCGGCAATCTCCAACACCACCGGGACCGTGCGCAGCGCCTTGGCCAGACCCCCGGCGCCGGTCGTCTCCTGACCGACGCAGCCACAGGCGGCCGGAATCGTCTCGTCGTCGAGACGCGCCGCCTGGCCGCCGACGCGGATCTGGATCAGCACAGCGCCGGCACCCTCCAGCGCGCGGTCCAGCTCGCCGGTCAGGGCAAACCCGCCCGCGAAGCCCTGGCGGCCGAGCATCCGGCGGGCCAGCCCGCCGACAACCTCGAGGCGCTCGGCATTGATGTCGTGGAGGACCAGCTCGTCGACATCGACTCGCTCACGCTCGCGCATCAGCCCCGAGACGAGCTCCGGCGTGTAGGTCGAGCCGGCGCCGATCACCGCCAACTTCATCCCTTCACCCCCGTCAATGTGATCCCCTCGACGAACGCCTTCTGGGCAAAGAAGAACAGGATGATCACCGGGGCGGTGAACACGACCGTGCCGGCCATGACCAGGTTCCAGTTGACCGAGTAGAGGTTGCGGAACTGCGCCAGCCCGACCGATAGCGTCCAGTGGGCGGGGTTCTCGACCACGTAGAGCAGCGGGCCCCAGAAGTCGTTCCAGCACAGCAGGAAGCTGAACAGGGCCACCGCGGCGATGGCTGGCTTGGCCAGCCGCGCGAGGACCGAGACCATGATCCGGAACTCGCCGCAGCCATCGACCCGCGCCGCGTCGGCGTATTCGGGAGGGATGGTCATGAAGAACTGCCTGAGCAGGAAGATCGAGAACGCGTCGCCGAACCAGTTGGGGATGACGAGTGGCCAGATCGTCCCGACCAGATGCATGTGGGCGAACAGCACGTAGATCGGGATCACCGTGACCTGGGGCGGGAGCATCATCGACACCAGCACGCCGACGAACGCGAGGTTGCGTCCGCGCCAGCGCAGGCAGGCCAGCGCGTACGCGACCGGGACGCTCGAGAGGACCAGACCGATCGTGGCCAGCCCGGCGTACATGAACGTGTTGCCGGCGTAGCGCAGCATCGGCGCTTCCCGGAACACCTTGCTGACGTTCCCGAAGTCGAACGGCTGCGGCCACAGCTTGGGCGTCAGCGACTGGGCGTTCGTCATCAGCCCGGTCAGGATCATGAACACGAACGGCGCGATGAATATGATCGCCAGCACGATCAGCAGGCTGTGCTCGGCGATCCCGATCAGTAGCCGCCGACGCCGGACCGACCACGGCGCCGTCCGGCGCACGAACGGTGCCCGGATCTCGACGCCCGGTTTGATCTACGGTCGTCGCCACTATCTGACCTCACCGTGGGCGTGGACCCACCGGTTGGAGTGGCGCAGCACCAGCAGGGTGACCGCGAGCGAGACGATCAGCAGCAGCATCGACAGTGCCGCGGCGTAGCCCATGTTGAAGTAGCGGAAGCCCTGCTGATAGAGCAGCAGCGGATAGAACAGGGTCGACCCGTCCGGGTAGCCGAGGGTGATCGAACTGTCGCCGGCGCCCCCGGCCGCCCCTGGGGGCGCGACGGTGCTGGCGACGTACGCCTGGTCGAAGTACTGCAGGCCCTGGATCACGGCGATCACGATCGAGAACAGGATCACCGGGCTGATCGTCGGCAGGGTCACGTACCACAGCCGCCGAAGCGCCCCCGCGCCATCGATCTGCGCCGCCTCGTGGAGATGCTTGGGTACGTCGAGGATGGCGGCGAGGAAGATCACCATCGCGTTTCCCATGCCCCACACGCTGAGGAGCGTCAGCGATGGCTTGGCCCAGTGTGGCGACTGAAACCACAGCGGCCCGCTGATCCCGATCTTCCCCAGCAGCGTGTTGACCGGCCCGGTGGCGGGGTTGAACAGGAACACGAAGCCGAGCGTCGCGGCCACCGTCGGCACGAGTGTCGGCAGGTAGAAGATCGTCCGGAAGATCCCGACCCCGGCTTTCGCGCGCGTCACCAGCATGGCCAAACCGAAGGCGAACAGGACCTGCAGCGGCACGGCGATGGCGAGAAACCACAGCGTGTTGGAGACCGCCGGCCACACCTCCTGATCGCCGCTGAACAGGTACCGATAGTTTGCCAGGCCGATCCAACGTGGACTCGAAAGCAGGTCGTAGTGGGTGAACGACAGATAGGCGTTGTCGATCAGCGGATAGCCGAAGAACACGCGAACCCGATGATCCACGGGCTCATGAACAGCAACACGGTCCGGCGGCGGCGCCATGCCGCCCTGCGCCGCGCCTGCCGCCGCTCGGGCGTGAGCGGCGGCAACGTCGCGCCCGACCCTGACGCGGCGGGCAGCGCGCTCACGGGGCGCACTCCGTGGCGGCCGCCCGCGCCGTCCGTCCGATGACGGCTCGCGTCACGGAGCTTGCCCTGCGGTCGAGTTCGCGACCTGGGCGTTGATCTGGGAGTCGACATTCTTCAGGCCCGAGACCAGACCCGACTCGGGTACCGAGCCGTCCTCCCACTTGCTCTGGAAGCTCTGGAGCATCTCCTGGTTGGCGGACCCGATCGCGGTGATCGGATCAGTCGCCGTATTGGGGTTCGCGAAGACCTTCAGGAAGGTGTCGAATTCCTTGTTGTCCATCAATGCCGGATCGGTCAGTGAGCTGTGATCGTCGGCACGTTGCCGAGCCCGACGGCGAACTTATCGATCGCGGCGTTGTTGAAGGCCAGGTATTTCGCCAGCAGCCAGGCGGCGGCCGGGTTGGCGGCCCCCTTGGGGATCCCGATCACGTTGCCGGTCGTGTAGCCGGCGCCGTACAGCGACTGCATCGAGTCGTCGACGGGCGCCGGGGCGGTGCCGTACTCGATGTTGCTGTGGTCTGACTTGATGAACTGCACGCGCCACTCGCCGTCGAGCTCCATCGCGATCTTGCCCGTCTCGAAGTCGTTGGAGGGTGAGAACTCGTTTCCTGCCCCGGCGAGGAACTTCGTCAGTTTGCTGGCCCCGTAGTAGTCGATGAGGTTCCTGTCCCAGCGCATGTACGCGGCCCAGTTCGGATCCGTTCCCAGTGACGACTTGCCGTTCTCGTCCCACTGCGCGTCCCACAGCGGCGCATAGTGGGCGGCGGGATTCTCATAGAAGGAGCTCGTGGGAACAAACCCAGCGACCTTGATCGATCCGTCCGGGTTGTATTGCGTCAGCTTCTTGGCGTCCGCGGTCAGCTCGGAGAACGTCTTGGGCGGCGATTGGATTCCGGCCCTGGCGAACAGGGCCTTGTTGTAGTACAGGCCGTACGCGTCCGCGAGGTCGGGCAGCGCGCACCGGTCGCCGTTGAACTCGGTGTAGCCCCTGACCGCGGCCGGCACGACGTTCAGGTTGATGTGGTCGCGGCTGATGTAGGGCCCGAGGTTGATCCAGGCTCCGGTGCCGCAGTACTCGCCGAGGTTGTCCGCCGACTGCGACATCGTCAGATCGGGTGGCTGCCGCCACGAATCGCCGCGACGATCTTGTCGTCGGTGATCGCGCCGAGGCTCTTGACGGTGATTGTTCGGATAGAACTTGTGGAAGTCGGCGATCACGCTGTTCATCACCGCCGCTTGGCGCTCGGTGAAGGGATGCCAGAACCTGATCGTGACCGGCTTGCCGTTGTAGTGCGGTGGGCCGCTCGATCCGCCGCCCGAGCCTGAGCTCGAACCCGAGCCCGAGCTCCCGCCGCACGCGCCAACCGCCAGCCCCACGAAGGCCACCGCCAGAACTGCCGCATACCGTCGCATTCGCCGCTCCCTCCGATACCACGCGGATCGTGAAGTAGTTAGGAACCTTTCCTCAGGCTGAATCTAGCCACGTTGATCCGGCCATGTCAAGGGCTGACATCGGCGCCTGATTGTGTTCTTGTAAAGATGCTTACAAGCGTTACGGTTTTGCCGTGGCCTCCGCACCGCCCAGCCGCCTCGAGATCGAGACTCGCGAGCAGGGCGAGATCCTTGCCGCCAGGACGGATCCGGGTTGGGAGGCGGCGGCAGCGGCCGCCGGTCTGCTTGCGCGCGACGACGTCGACCACTCGTCATGGCGGCTCGGGGCACCTCGGACAACGCGGCTCGCTACGCCCAGTATCTGCTCGGGATCACCGCCCGCCTGCCGGTCGCGCTCGCGGCGCCGGGCTGTACTCGTCGCCCTCGCCACCGCTGCTGAGACGCGCGGCGGTGCTGGCCATCTCCCAGTCGGGTCGCTCGCCGGACATCCGCTGCGTCCTCGCCGCTGCCCGGGATCAGGGCCGCCCGACCGTCGCGCTCACCAACGACGTCGCCTCGCCGCTCGCCGCGGATGCCGACGTTGTGGTCCCGCTCCTGGCCGGCGATGAACGGTCTGTGGCGGCAACCAAGACTTACCTGGCCTCGTTGCATGCGGTTGCTCAGATCGCCTGCTGTCTGCATGAGCAGCCGGACGACCGTGCGTGGTTTGACCGGTTGCCGGCGCTGGTCGAGGACATGGTGCAGGAGCAGCTCCCGTCGCGCCGCCGCTTCGATCCGCTCGACGGGGTGTCCCTGCTGACCGTCGTGTCACGCGGCCTCCAGCTGGCCACCGCCTACGAGACCGCGCTCAAGGTGCGCGAGCTGAGCGCAGTCGCCGCGGAGGCGTTCTCGCTTCCCGACCTGCTCCACGGGCCGATTGCGGCTCTGCGCCGTAGCGGCGCGGTGTGGCTCATCAGCACCGCGGGGCATGATCAGCCTGACCGCCGCGCGTTCGACGCACTGCGGGCGGGAGCCGGACTGAGCGTGGCGGTGTCCGACGACCCCGAGCTCCTCGCCGCCGCCGACATGGCAATCCAGCTTTCCCCTGCCCTGCCGCCGTCGCTGGCGCCGATCCTCGCGGTCATCCCCGGGCAGGCCGCAGCACTCCGCCTGGCCGAACTGCGGGGCGTCGACGTCGACCAGCCGCACGGCCTGCACAAGGTTACGCTGACCCGGTGATGCCCACTCGCCGCGTGATCGTGTGTCTGTCCGCCGGGCTGATGTTCGCGGCCCTGACGGGGGTGATCGCCGCGGGGGCGAGTACGCGGAAGGCGGCGGGGACGGACACGCGGAAGGCGCCCGCGGCTGGAGCGTTCATCCGCGTCAACCAGCTCGGTTATCCCGCGGCGGCGGCCAAACGCGCGTACCTGCTCTCGCCCGTCGCCGCAAACGGGGCCACCTTCGTGGTGAGAACCTCGCCGGGCGGCGTCGTCGTGGGCTCGGGCCGTGTCGGCGGCTCGACGGGGGCGTGGAGCCGGCGCTTTGCTCACGTCTACCCGATCGACTTCGACCGCTTGACCACGCCCGGGAGGTATGTGGTCGCGGTGTCGTCGCTATCCGCGTCCTCTCCCCCGTTTCCGATTGGAGCACCCGTGCAGCTGTATCGGCGCCCGCTCCGCAACGCGCTGTCGTTCTACGAGAACGAGCGCGACGGGCCCGACTTCATTCGCTCCCGGCTGCGCACGGCTCCCGGCCACCTGGACGACGAGCACGCCCGCGTGTACCGGACGCCCAAGGTCAACGGCGACGGCGCGTTCAGGGGCGACCTCTCGCCGCTGGGCTCGACGATCAACGCCTCCGGCGGCTGGTGGGATGCCGGCGACTATCTGAAGTTCGTCCAGACGACCAGCTACACGGTGGCCATGCTGCTGATCGGCGTGCGCGACTTCCCCCGCCAGATGGGTGCCGGCGCCGGCGCCTCGAACTTCACCCGCGAGGCCCGCTTCGGCGTGCAGTGGCTGCTGCGGATGTGGAACGACCGCACCCGCACGCTCTACTACCAGGTGGGCATCGGCGACGGCAACGACAAGACGATCAGCGACCACGACATCTGGCGGCTGCCTCAGGCCGACGATCACTACGGCGGGCACAACCCGCTCTACCGGTACATCCGCCACCGGCCGGTGTTCCGCGCCGGTCCGCCCGGCTCGCCGGTCAGCCCCAACCTGGCCGGACGCGATGCGGCGCGTTCGCGGTGTGCTTCCAGGTCTTCCACCGCACCGACCGACGCCTGGCCGACCGCTGCCTGCGATCGGGAGAGCACATCTTCGCCCTGGCCAACACTCCACCCACGGCGCCTGCTCACCGCGATCCCCTACGGGTTCTACCCGGAGACCGAGTGGCGCGACGACCTCGAGCTGGGCGCCGTCGAGCTCGCCAATGCGCTGGCCGACGGCCGACTGCCCAGCGGCCTACCGCACCGAGATCCGCGCTTCTACCTGCGGTCCGCGGCCCGGTGGGCTCAGGCGTACATCGCCCGCGCTCGACGACAACATCGACACCTTGAACCTCTACGACGTCAGCGGGCTGGCCCACTACGAGCTGTATCGCGCGATCGGGCGGTTCGGCGAACCCAGCCGGCTGGCCGTGACGCGCGGGGCGTTGCTCGCCGGGCTGCGCAAGGAGCTGAACTCGGCGTCGGCGATCGCCGCCGGGACCCGTTCGGCTTCGGCTATCCGTGGGATGTCGAGGACACCGGTTCGCACGGCTTCGGCCTGTCGGTGATGGCCAGCGAGTACGCCAGCTGACCGGCAGCCGCGCCTTCAGACCGCCTGTCCGTGCGCTGGCTCGGCAACGTCCTCGGCGCCAACGCGTGGGGCGTGTCGCTCCTCATCGGCGACGGCACGACGTTCCCCGACTGCCCCCAGCATCAGGTGGCGAACATCGTCGGGTCGCTCAACGGCACCAGCCCGGTGCTCGCCGGCGCGGTGGTCGAGGGCCCGAGCGATGCCGCCACCACGGGCTTCTCGACGCACATGCGCCGCTGCCCGGCCAGCGGGGCGACGCTTTCGCCCGCTTCAACAGTCGCGGCCGTCTTCCGCGACAACGTGCAGTCCTATTCGACCGTCGAGCCGGCGATCGACCTGACCGCCTCCTCACCGCTGGCCCTCGCCTGGCAGATCGCATCGCCCCGGTCGCCGGGCCCCGGATGAACGACGCTCCGGTCGTTGTCAGCGTCGCCCCTCATCCCGACGACGAGATCCTGGGCTCCGGAGCCACGCTCATGGCCCTGCGCGACGCGGGTTGGCGCGTTGTCAACCTGGCCTGCAGTCTCGGACGTGCCGCCGACCGTGAACGGCGCCGCGAAGAGCTGATCGAGGCATGCCGCACCGCGCGCTTTCAGCTCGTGATCGCCGACCGAGCGCCGCCGATCGAGGCCACGGATGATCTCGCGCTGGCCCAGGCCGAGCTGCGACGGGCGATCGCCGATGCCGTGACGCAGACCGGAGCCCGGCTTCTCGTCGGCCCTTCCCCACACGACAGCCACCACGGCCACGAGGTCGTGGGCCGGGCGATCTGCGATGCCGTGGAGAGTCACGCGCGGCCGTGCCAGGTCATGTTCTGGGCACTCTGGGGCGAGCTCCCGCTGCCCAACCTGTTCGTTCCGTTCGACGCGTCCCGGCTTGCGGAGCTCCAGCGCGCGCTCGCCGCACACGCCGGCGAGCTCGCCCGCAACCCCTTCGACCGGCTGTTGGAAGCCCGCGCGGCGGCGAACGCCGTGCTGGGCCCCGAGCGCGTGTTCGGGTTCGGGTCCGAAGGCGGGTCAGACCCCTACGCCGAACTCCTCACCAGCGTCGCGTGGAGCGCCAAGGCGGGGTGGCGGCTGGTCGCCCCGCGGCGGCTCGACCCGGCACGTGCGTTGGCCTCGGACGGTGGCCCGGAGATCGGATGGTGGCTGCGTGCCCCGAGCGCTCGCGCTCAGCTCAGTGGTGTGCATACGCCCGCTCCCAGGCGTCGAGATATGCCTCCGCCGAGTTGAACAGGAACGGAAGCGCGCGTCGCCCCGCGCTCGTCCGCTGCATATCGGCGATCAAATCCGCCATCAGCCCGAAGTGGGCCACGCCGTCCTTGTTGAGATCGAAGGTTCGCGTCCCGGTTCGCTCCCGGCCGAAGCTGACGCTCCCATCGTAGGAGCGGAAGGGGTAGCGAAGTGGATGCTGGGCGGCATCCGGTCGCGGCCCCGGCAGCGAGCCGAAGCCGCCCGTGTCAGTGCCGATCCCCACCCCGACGAAGCGGTGATGGTCGTGCTTGGCCATGGCCAGGATCTTGGCGGCCAGCGTCGGAGCGATGTCCGGGGTGACGGCCGCGAACCCGCCGAGCTTATAGAGGCGGACCAGCTCGCCCGGGGTCCACTCCCCGCCGGTGCCGTTGTGGCTCGAGATCAGCGGGTAGTGGGCCCTGGCCACCATCGAAAGTACCTCGTCGCGCGCCGGCTCGCTGAGGTGGTCGACCTCGATCAGCAGGTGGTTGGCCATCAGCCTCCCAATGAGATAGCGCCCGAGCGAGGTGAGTCCGCGCGAGTTGCATTGCCGGCCCGCGGGATACGTCGGCATCGGATGCTGGGCCAGCGCTTTCGCGGCGGGGAAGAACGCCGCCAGTGCCTTCAGCAGCGACTGGCTGAGAGTCTGAACCTCGACGCCCTGGCCCGGCCCGGGGCACCGCGAGGTCTTGAAGTAGCTGTCGGTCTGGAACCGGTTCAGGATGTTGATGAACACGCCCTTGGTCCCGCCCTCGAGCGCTGCCCCGCCAAACGCGTTGTTGATCCAGTGAGCCACGAACATGCCGCGAACGCCCAGCCGCTTATAGCGGGCGATCCCGCGATTGATGTCCGCGCGCGTGCACTGAGGTTTCCCCTTGAACTCACTGCATCCGAACAGGTCGGACGACTCGATCCCGATCAGCACCGCCAGCTTGCCCGACTCCATCACTCGCCGGGCCTGCGCCGGACTGTAGACGAGCCGGAACCACCCGCGCCCGGGACCGCCGTTCTGAGCGTCGACGTAGTTCTGGAGGCCCTTCAGCGTCGCGATCTGAGCCTCAACCGAGGCGGTCTCCGAGCAGGTCTTGGTGCGCCGGCGGGGCTCGATCCGGCAGATGGGCTCATCGTCGGCGGTCTGGGCAACCATCATGCGCATCCCGGCCCGCCACACCCGCTCGATCCACACGTAGTAGGCCTGCTGGTGGGTCATCGTGTTGTAGACCGGCCAGCCGGCGAAGCTCGGCCATCCATGCGTGTCGTGGGTCCCCACCGGCACCCCGGTCCGCAGCAGGTTGCCGGTGAGGTCGAGCTTGCCGTCGACGCCGTGGATCTGCGCGTCGCGCCCCAGCGCGGCGGGAATGCCGAACCGGTCGTACGGCTCGCCGGAGATCACGTCGCCGCCGGCCCGCATGTTGGCCGTGACGTGGACGTGATCGTCGATGAAGCCAAAGATCCTTCCGTGTCTGACCACCGTGCCCCGCCCGTGACCCGTCGCGCCCACCTCGGCCTCGGGAAACGGCTTACAGCGCTTGGCGGGCACGAGGTGCAGCAGCGTGTTGCGGCCGGTCGCGCCGGTCATCATCAGTGCGCCGGCTGACCCTTGCACGGCCAATCGCTTCCGGCTCGCCGTCGACCGAAGCGCGAACGCCCCGGGGTCACTCGCTGGCTGCGGGGCAAACTCGCTCCGGGGCCCGGCTGACAACAGCCGCTGCACAGTCGAATTGGCGGCGACACTGAGCAGCCCGGCGTGATCGTCATAGAGCACGAAGGTGCCGACGCCGGTCGCTTTCAGAAAGAAGCGCGCGGCGCTCGCCTTCATCGACGCGCTGGCCGCATACGTCGACGCGCCGGTCTGGACGACGAAGCGCCCACTGCTCACCGACTTGAGCGCGACACAGCGATTGGCCAGGGCGAACACCGACTCGGTGGGCGCGACGGTCGCACGGCGACCGGAGGCCGTGGCGCTGACCAGCCCGGCGGCACCGCCTCCGAGAACAACGGCGATGACTGCGATGCCCACCCAGACTCCTCGGTGCGCACTGCGCAGAATCCTCGACATTCCTCCTCAACTCTCCGTGCCGGTGGCGGCCACGGATGGTGGTGGACCCCTGAGCCCCGGTTACGCGAGCTGGATGTGGTCGGCCTCGGCGGGGCCGGCAAACGGCCGGGTGAGCCCGAACCGCAGCAGCGTCGATTCCGGAACGCCCTCGACCCCGGGGGTGTCCGACGCCTCGCCCCGGGTGTGGGGGTCGTCTGAGAATCCGCCCACCTCGACCGAGTGCTGCGGCGTGCGGTACCCGGAGAGCCCGATCAGGTGCAGGTGCAGGGCCTTGCCGAGGGCGTCGAGCCGCGCTGCGATCTCGGGCTCCTGCCCCACGCTGTAATTGGTGCCGGGCGCCGGGAAGAACCCCCATTCGCCACCGTGGGGCACAAAGCCGCCGCTGGGTATCCCGGCTCCGCCCGACGGGACCGGCGAGGATGAGAACGACGCCTGCTGCGCCGCCAGCGCCTGTGCCTGGAGGACGGCGAGCCTGTGCTTGACCTGGTTCAACTCGGCCTGCTTGCTGGCCCGATCGCGCGCCACGCTGCGTTCGTGCTCGAGCACCGAGAGCTGGATGTTCGCCACCTGGTCGCGCTCGATCAGCACGGCCGAGGTGACGCGCCGCTGCCGGCTCTCGGCGTCCGTGAGCCGCGCGGTCTGCGTGGCCACCTCTCGCTTGATGTCCATCACCCGCTTGACCGCGAGCGTGTTCTGGTTGGACACGGCCCGTAGCTGGCGGACGCGGTCGAGCAGGTCTCTGAAGCCGCTGGCCTCGAGGATCACGCCGACCAGGTTTGGCGTCGGCGACTCGTACTGGGCCACCAGCTGCGCGGCCAGGATACGACGGCCGCGACTCAGATCGGTCTTCAGCAGCGCCAGCCGCCTGCGCGCGGCGGACAGTTGGCTCTGGATCTTGGCCAGCAGGGCCTGCTGAACCTGCAGGCTGTTCTCGAGGCCGGACAGGCGGCTGCGCAAATCGCTGAGCCGGCCCTCATAGGTCTGGATTCGCCCGTTGTCGGCGCCGATACTCTGCTGCAGCTGCTGTTCGCGCCCGGCCAGATCGCCGGCGCTGCGCGGTGCTGCGGCCAGCGGGCCGACAATCGCGCAGCCCGCGATAACCGCGATCATGGCACCGCGAGTCGCAGCGCACCGAGCCAACCGAGCGACAAATGAGGCGGCGAACAGACGGGGCAAACCGGCAGGCGAAGCTAGCAGTCAGATCCGCCCGCTCAGAGCCGCGCAACCCGGCTTGCAGAGCGGCATCGACCGTCGGAGCTTCGACGCTCTGGGGACGCCGCTGCCAAACTCTGGCCGCAATGACCGGGTTTGCCAAGCCGGTTCTGGCCGTTGTCATGCTCTCGCTCGCCGTCGCCGGTTGCGGTGCACGTTCCTCCAGTGCACCTTCTTCCAGCGCGCCGCACACACCCACCGATCCTGTGCCTCAGGCCCAGCCGCAGGCCGTAGAGCCGGTGGCCGGAGTGGGCTCAGCCTCGTCCTCCGCCGCTCAGGCGGGGACGGGTTCGGTCTCGGTCGGGGATGCCAACGCCCACGCCCCGCCGCTGTCCCAGATCAAGAAGGAGCTCAAGGAGCTGAACCTGTGCGGCGGCCTGTCGACCGGGAGCGGCAATGCGGCGCCGCTGGTCGGAGCCTCCGGTCCGGGATTCGTTGCCGATCCGGGCACGAGCCAGACGGAGGGCCAGCTCCCGATTCTCACCGCCAGGCTCGACGCCCTCGGCAAGGCGCTCGGCGTGACGATCTACGGCATCAGCGGCTACCGCACCCCCGCGCACAGTGTCGCCGTGGGCGGATTCGCCGACGATCCGCACACCAAGGGAGAAGCCGAGGACATCGGCGTCAACTCCCTGCTGCGCTCCAGTGCGGCGCAGATCAGCGAGGCCGAACTGGCCAAGTTCGGTCTCTATCGGCCCTTCGATCCCTCGGATGACCCGAATAACACCGAGGTCAACCACATCCAGCTGATCCCGTCCGGCGGCCCCGTGCCGCTGCCCCAGGTGACCGCGGCCTGGAACCCGGATCCACGCTGCCGGTAGCTCATTCAAGCCGGAGGAAGCGACCCGGGGCTGTCGCCCTCGGAAAGCGCCTTGCGCCGCCGGCGAGCCCGCACGAGGGCGAGACGGTCGACCGCGATGCCGAGCACGAAGCCGATGACGATGACCAGGATCAGCGGTGTCTGCCCACTGGTCACGATCCAGTTGACCTTCACATCGCCGAGGTTGAGCACGGCGAAGACGGCGAGCAGGCCACCGAGGATCGCCGCCGCGATCAGCCGCGCCCGGTCGCGGCCAGTGCCGATCGTCTTTTTCTGACTGGTCGTCTGAGAGGCGGGGGGCTGTGAATCGGCCATAAGCCTTTATAACGGGGCGCCGGCATTCATTCCAACCATTCCGGCGATTATCACCAGAATCGCCCCATTCACCGCGATCATCTAGCCTTGACCCAGGGCGTAGATGCGGCTGATCCTCAACATCATCTGGCTGGTCCTGGCCGGGTTCTGGATGGCCATCGCGTACCTGCTGGCGGCGATCGTCTGCTTCATCCTCATCATCACGATCCCCTTCGGGATCGCTGCGCTGCGGATCGCGGGGTTCGCGCTGTGGCCGTTCGGCCGGACGCTCGTGCGCAAGCCGGGCGCCGGCGTGGCCTCCGGCGTGGGCAACATCATCTGGCTGATCCTGTTCGGCTGGTGGCTCGCTCTGGGCCACCTCATCACCGGGATCGCGTTGTGCATCACGATCATCGGGATTCCGCTGGGGCTGGCCAACTTCAAGTTGATCCCGGTATCCCTGCTGCCGCTCGGCCGCGAGGTGGTCTCGATCGACGAGGCGCGCGCCCACGGCTGGGACACCGACATCAACGTCGGCTGAGCCGGCAACGCAAACGGGCCGCCAGGTGGCGGCCCGCTGCCCTCTTCCCAGGACTGTGGATCAGTTCCCGAACTTCGCGTGGCATGTCTCAATTGCCGACACGTTGGTGCCCGCCGAGGCGACACACGCGGTCAGCTTCTCCGCGCTGCCAAGCGCCTGCTGGGCCTGGCTCGACGAGGCCCCAGCGGCAGCGGCCGCGCTTCCGAGCTGCTTCTGGGCCTGGTTGATGACCTGCTGTGACTGCTGCAGTCCGGACTTAACCGCCTGGTTGGCCGTATCCGTGGTGGGGCCGATGACGGTGAAGTAGATCAATGCGAAGATCGCCAGCGACGCCAGCGTGCCAACGAGCCACATCCGCCTGTTGGTGGTAACGAGAACCATGTGCGTAACTCGGTGCCGTTCTCGAGCAACGACAGAGCGTAGTGCTCCTCCACGTACTGCGAGAGGACCAGCACGCCGATCCCGGGCAGCTCCTCGCGGATCTGGCGCGCGGCGCGCAGCCCTTCGTCGACATTCGTGGGCGGCATCCGGATGTCGACGATCGCCACGTCGGGCCGGTGGGCGCGAGTCTTGCGCATCAGGTCCTCGGCGTCGCCGGCCTGCCCGACCACCTCGACCCCGGCCTCCTCGAGCAGTCGGACGATGCCCTCCCGCAGGAGCACCGAGTCTTCACCGATCACGACGCGCATGGGATCTCCACCCGCACCGTGGTCCCGTCGCCGGCGACACTGTTCAGGCGCAGCGAGCCGCCAGCGCCATCACGCGGTCGGTCAGTCCACGCAGCCCCGTGCCCTGCTCCGGGTCGGCGCCGCCGCGGCCGTTGTCGCGCACTTCGACCTCGAGGCTGTCGCCCGCCAATCGAGCCCGCACCTCCACTCGCGTCGCCTCGGCGTAGCGCACCACGTTGGTCAGCGCCTCGGCGACGACGAAGTACGCGGTCGCCTCGATCGCCGGCTCGAGCCGTTGCGGGGGGACCTCCTCGAGGCTCGCGGGGACCGGAGAGCGCTGCAAGAGGCCACGGAGGGCAGGCTCGAGCCCACCCTCGATCAGCACCGCCGGATGGATCCCGCGCGCCAGCTCGCGCAGCTCACCCGCTGCCGCCGCCAGCTCTTCGATCGCGTCCCCGAGCACCTCGTCCGCGGTCGGATCGCCGGCCCGCAGTCGATCGCGGGCCAGGCGGAGGCTGAGGGAGACGCCAACGAGGTGCTGCTGCGCGCCGTCATGCAGATCGCGCTCGATTCTTCTCCGCGCGGCGTCGGCGGCTTCGACAATCCGGGCTCGAGAAGCGCGAAGCTCGTCCTCGCTGTGGCGGCGCTCGGTGATGTCGCGCAGATAGCCGGTGAACACCGGGGGGCCGGGCAGCGCGATGCGGGTGATGGCCAGCTCGACGGGGAAGCGCGTTCCGTCGGCCCGGAGCCCCTCGGTCTCCACCCGCCGCCCGATGAGACCGGCGCCCTCACCTGTCACGCAGCGAGCGAGACCCGCGCGGTGCCGTGCGCGAAGCTCAGAGTCCGAGGTCGTTCATGGTGGCCAGCAGGCGGGCGTCCCGCGGGCGATCGGCGGAGGCGAAGAACTCGATCGCGCCGAGAAACCCACGGTCGCTGCGCACCGGAAAGCACAGGGCCGTGTGCAGACCCGAGGCCTGGGCGGCGGCGCGACGAGGTAGGCGCTGATTACCCTCGACGCTCGAGAGCCACATCGCCGTGCCCGCCTTCCACACCTGGCCCGGCAGTCCGTTTCCGTACGAGAGGGTGGTGTCGCGAGTGGCGGCTTCGAACGCGTCGGCGTCCACCGTGCCATCGGTCCACGTCCCGACGCAGACCAGTTCCTGCCCCCTGGCCGCGGGCTCCCAGGCGCCCCGAACTGCCAGGCCAGCGAGTTGCCTACCGCCGCCAGCGCAAACGCATAGACATCCTCGCCCGGCCCCGCGGTCGACAGGGCTCTGACAACAGTTTTCGGGGTTTTCGAGGGTCGCCATGGTTCCGGTCCCAGCACCGCCCAGCCGGACCTTATCCCAGGGCCATGACGCGCGACAGGGCGTCGCGAGACAACTCCTCCTTGGCCAGGAAGCCGCGTGCGCCGTGCGAGCGCGCCAGCTCGGCGAAGTCGCCGGCGTCGTGGGTGGAGATCAGTACGACCGGCAGCGCCGGATGCTCCTCGTGCAGCGCCTGGGCGACCTCGAGTCCACTGATATCGGGCAACCCAATGTCCAACAGCACGAGATCGGGGCGCAGCTCGCGTGCTGCCTCCAGCCCGCTGGCACCGTCGACGGCGGTGCCGATCACCTCGTAGCCCGCCGCCTCCAGGGCGCGGCGGGCGTTGACCCGGAACGCCTCGTGGTCGTCGACGAGAAGCACACGCACCCCGTCATCTTAGGTCGAGCATTGGCCCCCGCAGGGGGAACCAACCGGTGTTTGGAGGGTCGGTTATCCGCCAATCGCCCACCGTCGCCTGGTGACTGGCCCGCGGATGAATCAGCTAGCTTCAGGCGCATGGTCTCCGCGCTCCTCGACAGGCCATGCTGACGCTGATCGCGGCAAACGTCCGCCGGCGAACCGCCCGGACCGCCCTGACGGCGGCCGGCATCGCCGTCGGGGTCGCGGCAGTAGTCGCTCTGCTCGCACTCTCGGCCGGGCTGAACGCCACGGCAGGTCAGCTGGTGCACCTGGGTCGCGCGGACCTGGGCCTGTTCCAACGCGACGCCGGCGACCCGACGTCGTCGGTGCTGCCACTCTCGCTCGTCGCCCGCCTTAGGACGCAGCCCGACATCATCGACGCCACGCCGATCCAGCTCGTCGTCGGGGCCGTGCCGCGGGCGCGGTCAGCGATCGTCTTCGGGATCGACCCGAGCGGCTTCGTGGCGCGCAGGTTGGTGTTCACGGCCGGTGGCGCGATCAGCCACGGCAGGGTCGACGTGGGCGATCTGCTGGCCGACCAGCTCCACCTCCACCCCGGCTCGCCGCTCCAGATCGAGCATCGTACGTTCCAGACCGCGGGCATCTTCCACTCGGGGATCGCCTTCGAAGACCAGGGCGCCATCACGACGCTTGCCGACGCTCAGGGCCTGGCCGGCCGGACGTCCCAGGAGGTGACGACGGTCGCCGTCCGGCTCGCTCCACAGGTGACGCCCGCCGCCGCCGAACGGAGCCTGGCCAAGACGTTCCCAGGTATCTCGGCCATCTCGGATCCGAGTGAGGCGATCCGCGCCGGGGCAAACAGTGAGCTGATCAGCAAGGCCGTCCTCCTGATCGTCGTGCTCGCGCTGATCATCGGCGTGCTGGCCGTCGCCAACACGATGCTGGCCGCCGTTCTCGAGCGCCGCCGCGAGCTGGCACTCCTGGCCACGATCGGATGGAGCGGATCGCAGTTGGGGAGGCTGGTGCTCGGCGAGGCGATCGCCGTCAGCCTGCTGGGTACCGCCGCCGGCCTCATCCTCGGGCTCCTGGCCAGCGGCCTGCTCCCTGCCGCGCTGGGGCTGCAGAGTTTCATCTCGCCGGAGCTGACCGCCTGGGGGCTTGGCCGGGCGGCGTTGATCGGCGTGACGATCGGGGTGCTGGGCGCGGTGTTCCCGATCTGGCGCGTGACCCGCATGTGGTCCGCGACCGCGCTCTCCTCGCCGTAGGACCAGGTCAGACGACCCGGCCGTCGGCCAGCAGCACGACCCGGTCGGCCCGCTTCGCCACCGCCGGATCGTGGCTGACCACGACCACGGTGGTGCCGTAGCGTTCGCGCGCCTGCCCCAGCAGGTCGAGGGCGCGGCGACCGCTGGCGGAATCGAGCGCTCCGGTCGGCTCATCGGCGAGCAGGAGCCGGGGATGGTTGGCCAGCGCCCGCGCCAGTGCGACCGCCTGGCGCTGGCCGCCCGACAGTTCGGACGGAAGATGCTCGACCCGGTCGGCCAGCCCGACCTCGGCCAGCAGCTCGGCGCTGCGCCGGCGCCGCTCGCGGTGGCCGACGCCGGCGGCCAAGAGCGCCGCCTCGACGTTGCGCTGGGCACTCAGGTAGGGCAGCAGCAGATTGTCCTGGAACACGAAGGCGACCACGCGGCGCCGAAACTCTGTCGCGTGTCGAGGTTCGGGCACGGGCTCGCCGGCCACGGTGATCGTGCCGGAGTCGGGCCGGTCGAGGCTTCCGATCAGATTGAGCAGCGTGCTCTTCCCGGAGCCCGACGGGCCCGTGATGGTGACGAACTCCGCCGGCGCGATCGACATCGAGATCCCGCGCAGCGCCTCGATCGGTCCAAACGCCTTTCTCACGCCGTCGACCTGGACGTCGGCGCCCGACGACGGCGACTTCTCAGATGCCGCTCCGTCGCCACGGGGACCGGACGCAAAGGGTCGGCTGGGAGCGGTCATTTGGCGACGGTGACCGGCCAGTTGAGGGTGGCCGATCCCCTGGCGGTGTGCACGACAGCGCGGAAGGTCAGTGCGTGGCCGGCCGCTTCGGCGGGGAACCGCAGGACGTCGTGCCAGCGCCCCTTGATCAGCGAGTGCGTGGGCGGCGTGTCGTGTCCCACGACGGTTCCCGCGAACACGAACTCGATGTCGACGCGGCCCGACAGCGGGTGGCCGGACGCGTCGGTCACGCGCACAGAGTAGAACCAGGGCCGGTTGACCACGGGGGCATGATCCTGCGCGCGCAGCACGGCGTGAACAGGCCCAGTCGAGACCGATGCGCCACCGCCGCCCGTCGCCGCGGTACTCGAGCTGGTGGCTGTCGAGCTCGCGGAACTCGATGACGAACCGCCCCCGCAAGCCGAGATCGTCACGCCGATGCAGACCGCGAGCGCCGCATGAACGCTGAGCCGGCGCATGGCAAGATCTTACGATGGCCTTGTCGGCCTGCACGCACACAGGCGCGGGATCGCGTGGCCGCCTCGCCGCTGCAGCCTGACGAGCTCAGGGAGTGCCTCGAGCGCTCGCACGGAGCTCCCGTCGACGTCCGCGAGACGCACATCTCATGGGTGCTGTTGACCGAGCGGACGGCCCACAAGCTGAAGAAGCCGCTGGCCCTCCCCTTCCTGGACTATGGGACGCCCGAGCGCCGCCGCGAGATGTGCGGCGCGGAGGTGAGCCTGAACCGCCGCCTGGCGCCCGACATCTACCTCGGTGTCAGCGGGGCGATGCGCACGCCGCACGGTGTCGAGCTGGGCGATGCAGACGACCCGAGAGCAATCGACTACGTGGTCGAGATGCGCCGCTACGACGAGGAGCAGACCGTCGCCTCCCTACTGGCGCGCGGGGAGCTGCGCGAAGCCGACATCGCCGCCGCCGGACGGCAGCTGGCCAAGTTCCATGCTCTCTGTCCGGCCGCCCGGGACGTCGAGCAGGGCGCATGGCGGACCGAGCAGCGCATCTTTCGCAACCTCGACGAACTGGTCGGTGTCGCGACGGTTCGCGCCGAGCGCGCGCGAATTCGCGTGCTCGCCCGGTTCCTGGGAGCGTTCATCGACGCCCACGCGGAGACATTCGACGAGCGGGCGGCGGCCGGGCTGGTGCGCGAGGGCCACGGCGACCTGCGTGCCAAGCATGTGGTGATCCCTCGCGAAGGCGGGGAGATCACGATCGTCGATTGCGCCGAGTTCGACGCCGGACTGCGGACGCATGATGTCGCCAACGACCTCGCCTTCCTCGTCATGGATCTCGTCGCGCTCGGTGGCGAGCGCTTTGTAGCACCGCTGGTCGGTGCCTACCTCGCCGCCGGGGGGACTGCGGCGCGGACCCGTTCCTGGCCTTCTTCGCCGTCCATCGCGCTCTGGTCAGGGCGAAGGTGATGCTGGTTCGGGTCAATCAGATTCCGGCCAGCAGCGCCGAGCGCGGACAGGCCAGCGCCCACGCGCGCGAGATGCTGGCCGTGGCCGAGCGACTCTCGTGGCGGGCCCGGATGCCGCTGGCGATCGTCGTCTGCGGCGGCCCCGCGAGCGGCAAGTCCCACCTGGCGGGGGCCATCGCCAGGGCGGCGCGCCTACCCAAGCTGGGCTCCGATCCGCTGCGCAAGGCTCTGTCCGGGATCGGCCCCACCGAGCGGGCCGACCCGCAGACCTACAGCGAGGAGTTCAGCCGAGCAACGTACGCCGAGCTTGGCCGCCGCGCGGCCAGCAAGATCGCCGACAGCGGTGGCGCCATCGTCGATGCCACGTTTCGCCGCCGCAGGACCGCGCCGCGTTCGCCGACGGTTTCGCCGACGCGGCTCCGCTCGTATTCGTGCAGTGCACGGCCCCGGCCGCCGTGCTCGCGCAGCGCGCCGCGCAGCGCCAGCGCGACCCCGAGCGAATCTCGGATGCCACGCCCGAGATCGTCGAGCGCGAGAGCGAGCGCTGGCAGGCGCTCGACGAGGTACCGGCCGCCTCGCACCTGATCCTCCGCACCGACCGCGCCGTCGAGGCGATCGCCGACGATGTGATCGCGTTGCTCGATGAGCGGCTCGGCCGCGCCTGACCGCGCGAGGCTGACGGAGGACGACCGGCCCTTTTTCGCGCTCGTGACCGCTTACGCTATGCCGGGATGGGAGCGATCACGATCCAGTTGGAGCTGCCCCACCAGTTCCTCGACGTACCGGGGCAACGCGCCGGCTTCGTCCTGCTGGCCAGCTTTCTGGGCTCGTTTCTGTTCATCCGGACGAGCGCGCGGTTGATGCGCAGCCCAAAGGTGCCGTGGTGGCCCGGGAGCGTGACGACGAGCAGCGGCCTGCACCTCCACCACCTCGTCTGGGGGATCGTGCTGCTTCTGATCACCGGTCTGCTGTCGTTCGTGACGGCCAACCGGAGCCCGTGGAACGAGATCCTGGCCGGCCTGTTCGGGATCGGAGCTGGGTTGACGCTCGACGAGTTCGCCCTCTGGGTCCACCTGAGCGACGTGTACTGGAGCGAGGCGGGGCGCTCCTCTTTCGATGCCGTCGTCGTCGCCGCCCTCATTGGCGGCCTGATCGTGGTCGGGGTGGCGCCCTTCGACCTGGCCAACGGCACATCCTCGGTGGACACCCTGGCCATCGTGGTCCTGGTTGACGTCCTGTTCGCCACCATCGCCATTCTCAAGGGCAAACCGTTTCTCGGCCTGTTCGGTCTGTTCGTGCCCTTCATCTCGATTTGGGGCGTCGTTCGCCTCGCTTCCCCCCACTCGCCGTGGGCGCGGTGGCGCTATCCCCCAGGCAGCAAGAAGCTGGAGCGCTCGAAGGCACGCTGGGGACGGATCGAGGCCAGGCGGCGGCGGATCTCCGATGCCATCGCCGGCGCCCCGGCCACACCCGGCGAGCAGCACGACTCCGCTTGAGCCGCCCCGTTCGCTACGCCGCCGTTCCGGCCTCGGGCAGGCCGCGCGCCTCGAGCTTGGGGATGGTCCGCTCCACGGCGTCGAGGAACATCTCGCAGATCAGCGCGTGGACCTGCTCGCGCGTGGCGAACCCACGCAACCACTGCCCGCACGCCGACTCGACCATCGCCAGCACCGCCCGCAGCACAACGCGGGAGATCTGGGTGTCGGAGATGAGGTCGGTGTTGGCGCCGATCATCCGGGCAATGGCCACCTCCCGGCCGGCGTCGAGGACCTCGCGGATGTGGGCATCGGGGATTCCGCCCGACTGGCCGGCCAGCGCCAGCCACGTCTCGCGATTGGAGGCCATCAGGTCGAGCAGGGCGTCGACGTTCCGGTTCACGCGCTCGGTCCGGCTGATCCCCTCGACGGCGCCGGGGATCTCGACCCCCTCGGCGGCAAGCTCGCCGAGAACGGCCAGATAGATCTCGCCCACGCTGCCAAAGTAGTGGTGGACGAGGGCACGCGTGACCCCCGCCTCACGCGAGATCGCGGCGACCGTGACCTCGGCATACGGGTGCGTCGCGAACAGCCCGCGAGCGACATCTACTATCTGGCGTCGCCGGGCCTGGGGTGCCAGGCGAGTCCTCGTCTTAGTGGGCATCGCGCGCAGTATAGCTTATTTGACAGAGCGTCAATAGTCGGCTAGGATTCATACTCACGCCGGGGGCATGCCGTGCACCAGCTTAGCCAGCGAAGATCGCCGGCCTCGAGTCGGTGCCGCGGCTCAACCGAAGACATGAATCATCCATGGAAGGAGTCTGATGTTCCATCAACCGCCCGCCAGCCCCTCATCGGGGCAGAGGCGACGCCGGCGCTGGCTGATGGCCGCGCTCGGCTGCGGGCTCACCGTGTCCGCCGGCGTCGGCGTCGCGGCCACGCCCGCCGTTCCGATCGAGAGCACCGGCCCGAAGCCAACCCTGCCCGTCTTCATCGGCAAGGCGGCGAAGTCCGACCCGGTGCCGGCAGTTGCGCCCGCCTGGCAGAACCCGTTCATGGCCACCAACCCGCGCAACAGCGTCCACAACGACTCCTGGCAGAGCGACAACTACACGCAGCTGAGCGGCCCCCTCGGCCACCACCTGGAGACGCTGTCGACCGGCATCGGACGCGACTGCATCACGCTGAGCTTCAACCGCCAGGGCCAGCTGATCAGCTCGTGCTCAGACCTCGCACACGGGCCCGCCCTGTACCTGCTCAACGCCAAGACGCTGGCCACGCTCGCGTTCAAGCAGCTGCCCTACGTGCCGCCTCCCAAGGGCACTGACCCGGCCACCAACACGACCGGCGCTGCGTACTTCTATCTCGATAACCATGGGCGCGTGGTCATCGCGGCGTCGAACAGGCACATCCTCGTCGTGGCGCTCACGCACGTCGGTGGGAAGCCCGAGTTCAAGCAGGTCGCCGACTACAACCCCACCCCGTGCCTGACGCCGGGTGACCGGATTCCGTCGGTGCTGCCCGATGCGCAGGGTCGACTGTGGTTCGTCGGCCGCTATCACGGCGCCGTCGGAATGCTCGACCCGAGCACCGGCAAGTGCAGGTCGGTGATCCTGCACGAGGAGATCGAGAACTCCTTCGCGGTCGGCCGCGACGGGGCCTACATCGTGACCGACAAGGCGATGTACAAGTTCCAGGCCGGCAGGAACCTGTTGCCGCACCAGGTCTGGCAGATGAAGTACCGCAACATCGGTATCCAGAAGCCCGGCCAGATCAACGCCGGCTCGGGCACCACGCCCACCCTTATCGGATCGCTGAACGGCAAGGGCTCCAAGGGCGTGCCGTCGTACGTGGCGATCGCCGACAATGCCAACCACATGGACGTCGTCGTCTACCGGACGGCGAACCATCTCCGCAGCGGCCAGGCCCGGACCGTGTGCACGGTTCCGGTGTTCAAGCCCGGCCACGGCGCCGACGAGAACTCACTGATCTCGATGGGACGCTCGCTGATCGTCGAGAACAACTACGGCTACGTGCTGCAGAAGTGGAACGACATCATTGCCGGGGGCATCAAGGTCGGCGGGAATCTCGGGCTCGTGAGCTCGCCCGGGATGGACCGCATCGACATCAACAGGAACGGCAACCGCTGTCACATCGTGTGGACAAACAACAAGGTCCGCACGGCGTCGGCGGTGGCCAAGGGTGATACGGCCGATGGGCTGATCTACACCTACGAGAAGCCCAAGGACGGGCCCAGCGGCGTCTGGTACTGGGCCGCTCTCGACTACCGCTCGGGCAGGGTCGTCTGGATGCGTCAGGCCGGTCACGGCGGGCTGTACAACAACCACTACTCGGGGATCGCCATCGGGCGCAACCCGCAGAGCGGAAAGCCGAGCCTGTACCTCGGCGGTATCGGCGGGATCATGGCCGTCCGCGACCGGTAGTGGGCTCCCCGAACGTTTCTCCGGGAATGGTGAGACCCGGGGGTCGTCAGGCGCGGACGCAGGATCCAGCCGGACGACTCGGGGGCGACCCGCCGTTTGGCGAGGCTGGATGCCGAGCGGGCCGCCCGAGGCAGCAGCGCTGCACGAGGGGGCACCGCCGGCGCAGCCGGTGGTCAGGACAAAGCCTGGCGGCCACCCGGGGCCGCCATAACCGGTGGAATGTTCGGGTGGGGTCCACTAGCCGCCGGCCTCCTAGGCCCGGGCCCCGGCCGACTCCGGTCGGGGCCCCCTGCTCAGCCGTGTCGCCGCCGCCCGTCAGGCAACGCGCTCGAGCAACCAGTCGTGGAGCTCGTCGAGATGATGTGCGGTCAGGGTCAGGTGACCATCGTCATCGGTGAGCCGAGCGTCGACGCCGGGGATGCGCGCCGCCAGCCACTCGCCGTGGCCGAACGGCACAAAACGGTCCTGACGGCCGTGCCGGAGGAGCACGGGCGTCCGGATCGAGCTCAGCTCAAACCCCCAGGATGAGATGAAGGCGATGTCCTCATCCCACCAACCGTCCACGCCCGGCTCGAGTCCCGCGCGCCCGGACTCGACCAGATAGTCGGCGAACTCCCCGGTCAGCGCGGCGGCATCGACCGGGCTGAGCAGGGAGCTCATGTAGTCGAGCAGATCGGCGGACGTCAGCGCCATCGTGTCGAGCCGGTCCTGCTCGACCTTGACGCGAGCCGCCTCGCGATCCTCCAGAAGGAGTCGGATGTCGTCGGCGTTCATCTCCCCCATACCCTCGAAGTAGTCGAGCCCCTCGACTCCCCACGGGGCGATGGAGGCGAGCACCCCGACCGCCGACACCAGATCGGGGAGGAGCGCGGCGCAGGCGATCGCGTGGGGGCCGCCGCCCGAGATCCCCCACATGCCAAGTCGCTCGATCCCCAGCGCCCCGGCGATCGTGCGAACGTCCTTGGCGCAATCCGCGATCGTCCGCCCCGGCTGACGAGTCGAGGCGCCATAGCCGGGGCGGTCGTACGAGATCAGGCGTATCCCCTGGCGCTCCGCGCGAGCCACGTCGCGGTCATACATCAGCCGCGAGTTCGGAGTCCCGTTGTGCACCAGCACCGGAACCCCGGCCGGCGCGCCGCGCTCGAGTACCTGCAGCGCGCGGCCGTCGGGGGTGTCGATTCGATGCTCGGTCATGCCACAACCGTGAATGGCTAGCCCGGTCCGGGCCCCATGGTCGCCTCGACCATCGTTTCATCCTCTCCGAGCCACGGTCGGCGGTCAAGGGTCCGTAACCGTTTTCTCACATGGGCGCTGATGGATAATCAGCCAATGCTTGTCGCCCACGATGACGTCGGGACCGGGTCGGCCGTCGTGCTGCTCCATGCCGGAGTTGCCGACCGATCGATGTGGTCCGAGCACCTCGACCCGCTCACGCGCGCCGGCTATCGCGTGCTCGCGCTCGACCTGCCCGGTTTCGGCGACACGCCGGCCGCCGACCAACCGCCCTGGGATGCCGTGCTCGAGACGCTCGACGCCGCCGGCGTTGACCGCTTCGCGCTCGTCGGCAATTCGATGGGCGGCGCCCTCGCGCTGATCATCGCGGTGCTGGTGCCCAAGCGAGTGACCGCGGTGGCGGTCGTCTCCGCGCCACCGCCGGCCTTCGAACCGTCGCCCGAGCTCCTGCGGGCATGGGAGGCTGAGGAGAACGCCCTGGAGCGAGGCGATATCGAGGGGGCGGTGGCCGCCGTGGTCGAGACCTGGACGCTTCCCGACGCGCCGCCGCAACTGCGAGAACGCGTCGCCACCATGCAGCGGCGCGCGTTCGCGCAGCAGGCCATCGCCGCGACGACCGAAAGCGATCCCGACCCGCTCGAGCGTGACCCATCCGCCCTTACCCGACTGCGCCTGCCGGCGCTCGTGGCGGTCGGAGAACTCGATATGTCGGACTTCCGAGCTGGCGCCGAATCGATGGCGGGCGACATCGCCAGGCGCGCGACATGCCGTGATCGCGGGCGCCGGTCACCTGGCCCCGCTCGAGCAACCGGAAGCATTTCGAGAGCTCCTCCTCGAATACCTGGCTGAGACCGTGCCGCTGGCCTGACGGTTAGGCTGCTGAACAGCGTGAGTCCTGCGGCACAGCTACCCGAGGGCTTCCTGGTCGGCCACTGGACCGACGACGTGGGCCGAACAGGCTGCACGGTCGTGCTGAGCCCGGACGGCGCAGTCGGCGGAGTCGACGTACGCGGCGCGGCCTCTTGCACTCTCGCCACCGACTCGCTGCGTCCGGGGTCGCTCGTCGAGCACGTGCACGGGGTGCTGCTCACCGGCGGCAGCGCGTTCGGCCTCGAGGCCGCCGGCGGCGTGATGCGCTACCTCGAGCAGCACGAGATCGGCTACGAGCTCGTCTCGGTCCGCGTGCCGATCGTCGCCGGGGCCGTCATCTTTGATCTGCCAAGCGGAGATCCACACGCCCGGCCCAACGCCGAGGCCGGTTACGCCGCCTGCGTCGCGGCCACGGCCGCGCCGGCCTGTGGAGCGGTCGGCGCCGGTACCGGGGCCACCGTGGCCAAGGGCGGCGACGCGTCGCAGACCCGCCCCGGCGGTGTCGGGATCGCCACAGCCAGCGTCGGCGAGGCCACCGTGGCCGCCGTGATGGTGGTCAACAGCGTCGGGGGGATCTGGGACGACCGGCGCCAGGAGTGGGTGGCCGAGTTCACGAGCTGGGACCGGGTTTCGGGGCTCGTCGCCGGCGCCAACACGACGATCGGTGCGGTGCTGACCGACGCGGCGCTCACCCGCGAGCAGGCCAATCGGCTGGCCACCGTCGCCCACGACGGGATCGCGCGAGCGATCCGGCCCTCGCACACGATGTACGACGGCGACACGATCTTCTGCCTGGCGACGGGCGCCGTGGCGGCGCCCTATGACGCCATTGAGGTGCTGGCCACGGAGACGGTGGCCACGGCGATCGCCGACGGCGTTCGTGTAACGCAGTGATCCGCATCGGCCTGCACGCCCTCGGGATCGGTGCCGGCGCCCGGCCCGCGGTCGTGGCCGCCGTGGCGCGCGGCGGCCGAGGCCGCCGGATTCGCGCGCCTGTGGGCTGGAGAGCACGTCGTCATGGTCGACCGTCCCGGCCTCGCGCTATCCCTACAACGATGCCGGCGAGATCCCGGTGCCCGCCGACGCCGACTGGCTCGATCCCTTCGTGTGCCTGAGCTTTGCCGCCGCGGCGACGAGCCGGATCGAGGTGGCCACCGGGATCGTGCTGCTGCCCGAGCACAATCCGGTACTGGTGGCCAAGCAGGCCGCCAGTCTCGATGCCGTGTCCGAGGGCCGGCTCACGCTCGGCGTGGGCATCGGCTGGTCCGAGGAGGAGTTCATCGCGCTCGGCGTCCCGTTCGCGCGCCGGGGCGCGCGCACCGTCGAGTACGTGCGGGCGATGAGAGAGATCTGGCGGCGCGACTCGGCGTCGTTCGCAGGCGAGTTCGTGAATTTCGACGCCATCCGCGTGTATCCGAAGCCGCCCCGCGATCGCCGGCTGCCGATCGTGTTCGGCGGCAACACCGACACCGCGCTGCGGCGGCTCGCCGCCCATGGCGACGGCTGGTACGGGTTCAACCTGTCCGGGATCGAGGAGGTGGCCGACCGCATCGCCAAGCTTCGAGACGAGTGTGAGAGCGCCGGACGCGTCTTCGAGACGCTCGATATCGCCGTCGGCGTGGTGGGGTGCAGTCCCGCTGATCTGCCCGAGCTCGAGCGCCTTGGAGTCGGCGAGCTCGTGGTCGTCGACGGTCCGCCCGACAACGCTGACGACGCGGCCGGCTGGCTCGGTGAGCTGGCGCAACAATGGCTGCCCGGCCGGCCCGAGGAACCTGCCGGTTGGGTAATCCCGCTGGCGGGGGCGGCTACGATGCGCCGCGATGAGGATCTGGTTCGACATGACCGCGTCGGCACACCCCGTGGTGTTCCGCCCGATCATCGCGCGAATGCGCGAGTCGGGCCACGACGTGTCGATCACCGCGCGTGACTATGCGCAGACCGTCGGGCTGCTGAAGCTCCAGGGACTCGACGCGATGGTTGTGGGGCGCCACGCCGGCGCTTCCCGCGCGCGCAAGGTGATGGCATTGGCCAGTCGCACGGCGAAGCTTCACCGCTGGGCGCGCGGCTCGTTTGACCTCGCGGTGGCGCACGGGTCCAATGACCTCGCGCTCGCCGCCAAGTGGGCCGGTATCCCGGCGGTGAACATGTTCGACTACGAGTTCGCCATCCAGCAGCATCACATCGGCTGCCGACTGGCCAGGCGCGTCATCACCCCCGATGCGATCCCACCGTCGCGGTTGGCCCGGTTCGGCGCCACGGGCGAGAAGCTGCTCCAGTACCCCGGTCTGAAGGAGGAGTACTACCTGGCGGACTTCGAGCCCGACCCCACGATCCTCGACCAGCTCGGCGTCGACGCCGCCCGTGTGGTCGTCGTGGTTCGCCCGCCGCCCGACGTGTCGCTGTATCACCGCAAATCGAACCCGCTGTTCCCCCGAGTGCTCAACTACCTCGGCGACCGCGAGGACGTCCAGGCGGTGGTCCTCCCCCGCACCGAGGAACAGCGTCGGCACGTCCGGGCGCTGCACCTTCCCTCGGTGGTGGTCGTTGACGGCGCGGTCGACGCCCAGAGCCTGATCGCCGCCTCAGATCTGGTCGTCTCGGCCGGCGGCAGCATGAACCGTGAAGCGGTCGCCCTCGGAGTTCCGGTGTACACCACGTACGGCGGGCGGCTGGGCGGGGTTGACGAGGCACTCATCCGGACGGGTCGCCTGCGACCATTGACCGATGCCCGCGCGCTCGAGCTCGAAAAGCGAAGCAACACGCTGGATTGGCCGCGACGGGATCCGAACCTGCTCGTCAACATGATCCTTTCCGCCGTCGAATGACGCCAGCCGGTACTGAGCACAACCCGCCGACGACCAGGCTCGGGCGGGTGATCTCGGGCGAGGCACCGCCCGACCCGCTTGACCACCACGACTCGCTGGTCGAGCAGTACGCCGCCATGTCGCACGCCTTTCAATCGCGGCCCGTCGATCACCTGCTGCGCCTGCTCGACGTCGTGCTCGCCGGCACCGTCCTCTTCCTCACCTCGCCGGTGTGCCTGGTCATTGCCGTTGCCATCAAGCTCAGCTCGCCGCGCGCCCCGGTGCTCTACCGGGGATGGCGGGTCGGCCGGGGCGGCCATCTGTTCCTGATGGTGAAGTTCCGCACGCTGGCCCCTGACGCCGAGCAGCGATTGGGTCCCTACCTCGGCGCCGAGCTGACGCAGCGCACCGAGCTCGAGGTCAGCCGGCTGGGACGGATGTTGCGGGCGTCCAAGCTCGACGAGCTTCCCCAGCTCTACAACGTGATCCGGGGCGACATGAGCCTGGTCGGTCCGCGACCCATCCGTCCCGCCTTCTTCGGGGAGCTGTGCGCAGGCATTCCCGAGTACTGGCAGCGATTGGTCGTCCGCCCCGGTGTCACCGGCCTGGCGCAGCTGCGACTGACCCGCGAGGGGACCTGGGCGGAGAAGCTGGCCCACGACCTGGAGTACATCGCCGACCGGTCGCTCAAGCTCTACCTGTCGGTGATCGCCACCACCGCCTGGCTCACGATCGTGCGCCCCGCCAATCGGCGTGCGGCACTCAATCGGCTGCCCTGACCCCGGCTGACCGTGTGTGGCATCTGCGGCAGCTATGACTTTTCGCGCGGGCAGCCGGCCGACCGGGCCGTCCTCGAGCGAATGAACGAGACGTTGGTCCACCGTGGCCCGGACGGCGGCGGCATCCACCTCGACGGCCCCGTGGGCCTGGCCGCGCGCCGGCTGGCCATCATCGACCTCAAGCACGGCGATCAACCGATGGTCACCGACGATGGAGACACCGCCGTCGTGCAGAACGGCGAGATCCTCAACCACCTCGAGCTCCGCGCGGGGCTCGAGCGCGACGGAGTGCGGTTCCGGACCGGCTGCGACACGGAGGTGCTGCTTCACCTGTACCGGCGCGACGGGCCGGAGTTCGTCTCCCAGCTGCGCGGGATGTTTGCCGTTGCCCTGTGGGATCGCCGGCGACGCCGGCTCCTGCTGGCCCGCGACCGCTTCGGGATAAAGCCCCTCTACTACGCCCCGGGTGACGGCTGCATTCGCTTCGCCTCGGAGCTGAAGGCCCTGCTCCGCGCCCCGGGCTTCTCGCGCGAGGTCGATCCCGAGGCCCTGCACGCCTACCTGGCCTTCAACTCGATCCCGGCCCCGCTGACCATCTTCCGGGCCGCGCGCAAGCTCGCCCCCGGCCACACCCTTCTGTGCACCGAGGGGGACGGCATCCGCATCGACCGCTTCGCCCGGCCCACTCCCGCACCTGGCGATAGGCTGCGCCGGGAGCCTCCGGAGGCGCTGGCGAGCGAGCTGCGCGAGCGGCTGCGCGAGTCCGTGCAGGCCCACCTGCTGGCCGATGTGCCGGTGGGAGTGCTGCTGTCCGGCGGCGTCGATTCCTCGGTGCTGGCCGCGCTGGCCGCCGGCGGCTCGCCCCACCGGCTTTCCACCTTTTCGATCGGCTTTCACGAGCGCTCGTTCAACGAGCTTGACCTGGCCCGTCAGGTGGCGAACCGCTACGGGACCGATCACCACGAGCTCGTCGTCTCGCCGCAGATCGCCGACCTGCTGCCGAAGCTCGTCGCCGCCTTCGACGAGCCGTTCGCCGACTCCTCGGCCGTCCCCACCTTTCTCGTCTCCGAGCTGGCGGCGGAACACGTCAAGGTCGTCCTCTCCGGCGAGGGTGGTGACGAGCTGTTCGGGGGCTATGAGACCTATGCCGCGGACCTGCTCGCGGTGCGGATCGGTCCGGCCGCGTCCCGGCTGGCGCCACTTGTCGAACGGCTTCCCAGCTCGAGCGGCCGTGTCAGCCTCGACTACCGCGCCAAGCGCTTTGTCCGCGCCGCGGCGCTGCCGCCGCTCGAGCGCCACCACGGCTGGAAGGAGATCTTCTCCGCCGAGCAGCGGGCGCGGCTGCTCACGGCCGACTGGCGGAGCAATGGCACCGACCCGCTCGAGGCGTGGCGCCGGCGCTTTGCCGAGACCGAGGGCGCGCCGCTGCTGGCCCGGCTGCAGGATGTCGATCTGGGCATCTACCTCCCCGACGACCTGCTGGTGAAGACCGACCGCATGAGCATGGCCCACAGCCTCGAGGCACGCGTGCCCTACCTCGACCCGGTGGTGGCCGAGCTGGCGCTGGCGCTCCCCACGAGCCTCAAGGTTCGCGGGTTGACCAAGAAGCGTCTGCTGCGAAGGGCGGCCGGGCCGCTGATACCGGCGTCGATCGCGCGCGCCCGCAAGCGAGGCTTCTCGATCCCCGCCGCCGCGTGGCTGCGCGGTGAGCTCCAGCCGCTGGCCCGGGAGCTCCTGGCGCCCCAGCGAACGAGAGGTCAGGGTTATTTCGAACCGAGCGTCGTGACCCAGCTGCTCGACGATCACGTCGCGCGTCGCCAGGACTACAGCCGACAGCTGTGGGGGCTGATGTCGTTTTCGCTGTGGGTGGAACAGACCAGTGCGACCGGGCTCTGAGGACCCGCCGGCCGGCGAGGCGCCGACTTGGCTGGCCTGGGTGCGAGCGCTTCAGGGCATCGCTCAGGCGGGGATCGCCTACGGTCGCGATCCTTACGACCTCGAACGCTACGAGCAGGTGCAGCGGATCGCCGCCGAGATTGCCGCGCGGCACACCGCCGGAGACGCCGACGCGATCGCGGGCTTCTTCGCTTCCGAGCGCGGCTATCCAACGCCCAAGATCGACGTGCGCGCGGCGGTGATCGTCGCTGGTCGGATCCTCCTCGTTGAGGAGCGCGACGACGGCCGCTGGACGATGCCCGGGGGTTGGGCCGACATCGGCGAGTCGGCGGCCGAGGCCGTGGTTCGCGAGACTCACGAGGAGGCCGGGCTCGAGGTGGCAGCGGTGAAGCTCATCGCGCTGCTCGAACGCGAGCGCCGCGGCCACCCGGTTCATCCGCAGTTCAGTTACAAGGCGTTCTTTGCCTGCGTTCCGCTCACGCCGGAGCCGCCGGCGCTCGCCCCCCACGGCGGCGCGGAAACGCGGGCAGCAGAGTTCTTCGAGCGCGAGCATCTCCCCCGGCTGTCAGTGGCCCGCATCACCGCCGGGGAGATCGACCTCGCGTTCGCACACCACGCCGATCCGAGCCTACCCACCGAGTTCGACTGACCGCCATCGCCCCCGGTAGGGTTCGTTCCATGGGGCAGAAGAGCGGAGGTGGCTCTACGCGGCTGCTGCTGGGGATGGCGCTCTCCAGCGGAATCACCTCGGTTCCCAACGCAGCGATCGTGCTGGCCCTGCCCACGATCCACCGCACGTTCAACGTCTCGCTGACCGAGCTCGAGTGGACGATCACCGGCTACCTCCTGGCCTACTCGGCTCTTCTGATCGCCGCCGGACGGCTCGCGGACGAATTCGGGCGGGTTCGCGTGCTCACGTTCGGGACGGTGCTGTACATGGTCGCCTCCGTGCCCGCGGCCCTCGCCGGCAGTGCCATGGTGCTGATCCTCAGCCTGATCGCCGCGGGGGTCGGCGCGGCCGTGCTCACGCCGGCCTCACTGGCCATCGTTACCGCCGCCTTCAGCGACGAACGACGAGGGATGGCGGTCGGCCTGTGGGGCGGCTCGAGCGCCCTGTTCTCCGGCATCGGACCTGCGATCGGGGGCCTGTTCACACAGGAGCTGTCGTGGCGCTGGATCCTGTGGCTGAACGTGATCGCCGGGGCGGTCATCCTGTTCGGGGTCTGGGGCACGCGCGAGACTCGCGACGAGGAGGCCACCGGCCATATCGATTTCGCCGGCCTGGCGTTATCCGCCCTCGGTCTCGGGCTGATCACGCTGGCGCTCAACGAGGCGCCCACGCCGTGGCCGTTCAAGTCAGCCGAGTTCCTCATCGCGCTGATCGGCGGAGCGGTCCTTCTGGCGGGCTTCGTGGTCGTCGAGCGCCGCCTGGCCGATCCGTTGATCGACTTGGCGATGTTCATGCGACGCAACCTGACGGGAGCCAGCATCGTCGTGTTCTCGCTCAGCTTCGCGCTCGGGGCGGTCCTGTTCTTCCTCCCCCTCTACCTGCAGGAGATCCTCGGCTACGACCCGTTACAGGCCGGCTTGCTCGTCCTCCCGACCAGCGTCACGATGATGGCGGCGATGCCGTTTGCCGGCGGGCTGTATGAACGGTTTGGGCCACTGCCGCCGATCGCGGCAGGAATGGCGGTGGCCGCGGTGGGGATCCTGCTCCTGAGTGGGGTTTCGGCATCGACCGACTACGTCGACCTGATCGTGCCGCTCGGACTGATCGGCGTCGGCTTCGGCACGGCGCTGACGCCGATGAACCTCGCCGGCCTGAACTCCGTGCCCCAGAGCCACCACGGGGCCGTTGCAGCCATCCTGGCCACGCTGGGTGGCCTGGGAGCGACGTTCGGCGTGGCGCTCTCGGGCGCGGTGTTCGAGGCATCCCAGCTCAATCAGACGCTGCAGGCGGCCAGCAATCGCGGCCTGCACCTCACCACCTCGGCCGCGCGGACGCTCGAGGGCCTGCTCCCTGGGACGCCATCGGCGACCACGGCTCTGCGCCACCTCCCGCCCGCTCAGCACGCGGCGGTGCACGAGGCCGTCCGGCTGGGCTTCATCAACGCGCTGGGCAGGACGCTCGAGCTATCGCTGGGAATCGTCGTGGCGTCGTTGCTGTTCTCGCTGGTGCTGTTCCGCACCGAGACGGCCGAGATCGCGCTCCCGAAACCCAACGTGACCGAGCCGTTCTCCGGGCTGGCGCCACGTCCGTGACCCAAGGGTGCCGCGCGAGACTGCGCCTAGACACTACGATCAACGCTGGCACAGGAGCGCCGGTTGGGTGCAACCGACGTCCTGGTGCGTGCTGCCATGTCCGAACCGTTCGAGACGGAACTGCCCCGCAGCCCGGAGGCCCCGGGAGTAGCCCGGCGCGCGCTCTTCGGCTGGTACGGCGCCACGCTCGAGCCGAGCGATCTTCACAAGGCGAAATTGCTCACCAGCGAGCTGGTCACCAATGCCGTCCTGCATGGGGAAGGACGGATTCTCCTGCGAGCCCATCTCAACGACAACCGCGTGCTGGTCGAGGTGATTGACGAGGGAGGCGGATTCGAGCACGAGCTCCGGCAGCGCCCGTTCGATGATCTCCACGGCCGGGGCCTGGCCATCGTCGACGCCGAGGCCAGCCGGTGGGGGATCCACGAGGGAACGACGCACGTGTGGTTCGAGCTCGAGCAGCCGGGCCCGCGCCTGGGCGAGCTGGGCAATCCGCGTCGCTAGTGGGTCCCCGGAAGAGCGCCCGCGCTGCCCCCAGAGGCCCGCGCAGCTCAGACCAGCGCGGCTTCGGCGCGCAGTTCTTGCTCGTAGGTCTGGGCGATCCGCTCGAGTTCGCCCCCCGGGCTCACCATGTAGGCGCCGGTGCGTCGCAGCGGTGGCGAGTAGGCATGGATCGTGATCGCTGGCCCGCGCCCGGCATGCAGCACGCGGTGGATCGCGGTCGGCGCGAGGTTGAACGTCGTGCCGGGTCCGATCACCCGCGACCGCGGCTCCCCCGCCAGCCGCAGGCGCTCCTCACAGACATGGCCGTCCAGCACGACAATCGCTGCCGCTGACTCATCATGATCGTGAAACCCCGTGTCCTGATCCTCGCTCCAGCAGATCAGCCACGCGTTGACGTCCTCGTCGTCCCAGATCTGCTCGTACACGCGCGCGTCATCGGCGTGTCTGACGAACGGCCGCCACAACTCGGGGGTGGCGGCCAGGCTGGCCACGAAGTGCTCGAGCTCCGCTGAAGAGAGGGGCATCGTTCGCAGAATACTACAGTAATTTGATGGGTTTTATGAGATATGCAAGCGCATCTGCACCGTCGGGGCATCTACAACATCTCCAGACAGCCGAGCGCAGCCGCGTCTGAGCCGGCGCCGATCGCCAGCACGACGAACACCCGGACCACGGTGGCCGGCAGCACGGCGAGCACGATCGGATGGAAGAACACCGCTCCGTCGATCAGCCCAACGCCCAGCGAGACCAGGCCGAGCCCGATCACCGCCGCCATGTGCCAGCGCCCCGGGCCCCGCAACAGCACCCACAGGCCGACCCCGAGGAAAGCCACGAGATCAAACCCCTCGATCGACGTCCCGACCGAGGCGTAGGCGTCGAGCACGAACGCCACGACGATTATCAGCGAGGCCAGGGCCGCGGCCAGGCCAAGGCCGATCGCCGCCCGGCCGACCAGCTTCCCACCCCGCACGAGCACAAACCCAGCGCCCGTCACGAGCAGCGCGGCCAGCGCCACCACCCACGGCACCAGCGACGGAGCCGGATAATGGTGGAGCACGCCCTCGAGCTGGGTGCGGCGGCCGTCGACCAGCATCGGGACGCGGAAGATGCCCACCGACACGCCCGGCGGAAGCCCCTGAGCCCGCGAGTCCGGCCAGATCACCGACTTCTTGCCCGCCTCCAGTCGCCAGCGGGGCGCCGTGGCCAGCACCCGGTCGGACTTCGCCAGTAGCTTGAACACGACGGCGGTGGGCGATGCGCGGTTGACCCAGAGCCCCGCCGGAGCCAGTCGGAACGCCGGCTCGCCGAGGTATCCCAGCACCTCCACGGTGTGGCCCGGCTTGATCTTCAGGCTCAGCGCACGGTCGCTCTGAAAGATCTGGGCCATATAGGCGGGCGTGTCGGGATCGAGCACGCTTGCCTTGTAGTCGACGGCGACGGTGCCCGAGCGCAGATGGGCCGTCGCGGGGGCGGGGGCGGCCGTGCAGGCAAGCGCGAGCGCCACCACGGCTATGAGTCGCCGTCGCGTCGCCGTGGCCTCAGCCACCTCGCGTCACCGGCTCGCCGGTGACGGCCACGCGCTCGATCAGCTCCGCGGCCGCCGCCGTGCCCGAGTTACGCTGAAGCCGCTCCGCCGCGGCGGCGGCGCGGCGGCGCAGCCGTTCGTCGTCGAGCACGCGCGACAGGGCGGCGGCCAGCTCATCGTCGTCGAAGGTGTACGTGGGCAGCCGCACGCCGTAGCCCTGTTCGTGGACGCGCTGGGCGTTGTCGTGCTGATCCCAGAAGATGGGCAGTACGACCATAGGCCGGCCGAACCACATGCACTCGGTGGTGGTGTTGTTGCCGCCGTGGGTGATCACCGCGTCGACGTGCGGAAGCACGGAGACCTGGGGCAGGAACTCCGTGCCGACCATGTTCGCGGCCAGCTCGTACTGATCGTGCTGAGGTCCCTTGCTGACGATGTAGCGGTACGGGGTCGCGGCCAGGGCTGCGACGAGCCGCTCCATCAGCGCCACGTCGGCCGACCCGAGGGAGCCAAGGCTCACGTAGATCAGCGGCCCGTCGCCCTCGGGCGGAGTCCACGGCTCATCGGTGGCGCGAACGCAGGTCTCGACGTTGTGCCACGTGGGACCTAACGGTCCGCTGCGTCGGTAGTCCAGCTCGCCCGGGTACAGCATCAGGTTGAGCCAGGGCGATTCGTGGATCATGGCGAGCGCGGCCAGCGGCGGCGCGCCCCGCTCGACGCAGAATTCCGAGAAGCTGGCCTGCATGTCGCCAATCTGCCGTGCGTACTCGGCCCGGAAGCGCGGCCAGCCCGAGGGATCTTCGCTCGGCAACCCAGAATACGGCGGTGGCAGCGTTGGATCCGTGATCTCGAGCGGGTTGCACGACACCACTCGCACCCAGGGAATCCCGCTCGCCGGGATGGCCGGGAACGCGCATACGTTGTCCTCGACGATCACGTCCGGAGCGACCTCTTCGAAGATCTCGACGAGCCGCGGATCGACGTGGCGAGCGCCGTCGAGGAGCGCCTGCCACGTCGGCGCCATGAAGCCCCCGAGCTGGTCCAGCGTGCTCTCGCGGAACACCGGCGCGGTGTCTCGGATGAAGTCCTTCCAGAACTGTCCGGGCTCCTCGGGCTCCTCGGGCGGCGGCCCGAGTCGCATCAGGCGCTCCTCGAAGCCCTTCGCTTCGAGCGTGCCGGCGAACGACTCCTCGACCACGAACACACCCCGATGGCCACGCTGCCGCAGCACATCCGCGATGCCGACACAGTTGTTCGTCGGGCCAAAGGCGCCCTCGGGAAAGAAGACAACGGTTTTCGGAGCCTCGGCGCTGATCGGCGAAGCCTACTTGCGCGTCCCCGGCATGGCGCGGGTCGCGAGCTCAGGCCGTGAACAGCGTCAGTGCAGCCGCCGCGATGAAAACCACCGCCCACAGGCGGTCGGTGTTGACCCAGGCGCGCCGCAGCACCTCCAGCCCCAACTTCTCATACACGATCAGGGCGATCACGCCCATCACGACGACCATCGCGCCGACGTGGAGCGCGATGCCGATGCCGCTCGGCAACAGGGGTACCTGGGACAGCATGCCGACGTCGCTCGCGTCGCTGGCCCGCGCGTGCGCTGACGCCTGCGAAACGCCCTGCAGGCCGATCAGCACCGGCGCCACCATCACCCCGGCTCCGTGCGCGGTCGACATCAGGAACGACCACAAAGTCAGCTCGCGATCGTTCACGCGCATCGTCGTCCACCGCCAGTGCGCTCGCGGCTTGAGGAACCGGAAGATCCCAAACGACAGCAGCACCGCCGCCGCGGCGACGTGCAGCGCGGCCGAGGAGATCACCGCGCTGGCGCCGAGCACCAGCGCGGCCACCAGCGCGATCGACAGCTCGTGGCCGATGGCGATCGGAACCAGCGCGCGCCCCACCGCCTTGCGCTCCGCTGCTGCATTCCCTGAGCCACGGCGAACAGCCAACCCATCCCCGGGTTGATCCCGTGGTAGACGCCCAGCACAATGGCTTCCCCATTACGCCATCGTGGCCGTCTCACGGGAAGCAGTACGAGTCCGAGGAGGCATCACCGCCCTGGAGCCTGATCTGGTGTGGTCGCTCGCCCTCGAACTCGACGAAGAAATCGGGGTCGAGTGCATGCCGCCATCCGGCTCGGCGTCGAGCTTGGCCATCCAGCCGTCGATGCCCTCCGGGTAGAACTGCGCATCCCAGGGTGTATAGAGAGAGTTGGTCAGGTAGACGCGCCGGCCGTCGCGGCTGACCTCGACCATCTGCGGACCACCGTTGACCGCGCCCGCCGCCGGATGTGCGGCGCGGCGCACGATGCCGCCGATCCGGACCGAGCCCACCTACGCGGGTTGGCCGGGTCGGACACGTCATAGCGTTTAACTCGCCGGTCCCCCAGCACGACACGTACAGATAGCGGTCGTCGAGCGACAGGGCGATATCGGTGACCAGCGGCGGCGACAGCTCCGAACCGCTTGAGTGCACGGCGGGAGCTTCGTCGGCGTCGGCCGGCTCGGCCGGCACCTCGATCACTCTTGACGCCCACTCGCCGTTCGATCCGCTGGCGCGCTTCCTCGCGGTGCCACGATGCCACAGCCAGATCGCGGAGACAGATCCTCCGCGAGAGACGACGCCGACGAAGCCGTACGGCCTGGTCGGATCGTGGGCGGGCCGCAGTTCCAGCACCATCTGCTGCTCGGCGCCCAGATCGAGCTCCTGCACGTGGCGGCGGCGCCGCAGATCCCACACGTGCAGTTGCTTCCATACTTGCCCGCGAGCAGGAGCTCGGGATTGACGCCCTCCTTCGACCATGTTGGGCGATACCCCACCGCTGGTCACCATGGTGTCCTAGGCCGATGTGCCACCACACGTCGTAGGCCAGTTCCTGCGGACCGCGGTCGAGCTCCCACCGCCCGCGCAATCGAAGTCTTCGGATCGAGGACGAAGATGCCTCCCGGGCCGCTGCCGTCCGGCGCCCGAGGGCGCTCACGTAGATGCCGTCGGGGCCGCAGTGGATCGTGTGCGGCGGGAGTAGCCCGTCCGCGACCGAGCTCCTCGGGCTCGATGACCTTGACCATCTTGGGCTGCCGGGGGTCGTGCTTCGTGTCGACCACGTGGATGCGCGATGAGCGGAGGCCGGGTACGAGCAGGTAGCGTCGCTCGACATGGGATGCGGGGCGCACGGGCACAGCGCCGAGGAGCACGCGTTCCACCCGAAGTGGTGGAGCTCGTCCCCGACATTGGGCATGTCGAGACGACCGACGCGGGTCCCGTAGCTCGACGAGCCCGCCTGCAGGTCGATCACCTCGAGCGCATCGGGCCGGCGATCGCCGTTGGTCCCGGTGTTCAGCGTCACCACATACGCCAATTCCTCGGGCGGTGCGGCAGCCGCGCTCCGCGGCGACGGGTAGAAGGTGGGATCAGGCTTCCAGGGCATCAGCTAGTCCTCCTCCGGGTTGCTCGAGCGTGGACGAAACATAATAAATCCGATCGAATTGCGGTTCATTGGTGACGTGGGTGGTCCAGCGCTCGGCGATCCCGCCTTCGCCAAGCCCCTCCTGCGTACCGCTGGCACCAGGCGTCCTAGCGGTTCACGTGACGCTGACCGGCGACGCGGGCGCGATCTGTTTCCAGCTCGGCGGCATCGCGCTCGATGACGGCATTGCGGCGCTCGAGCGCCGCCAGTTCGGGATCGCCGCGGTCAGCCCAGAATTTGGCCGCCTGCTCGTGGCGCGCCGCCGCCTCCGTGTGGGCTCGGGCCGCCTTCTCGTGAACGTCGGATTCACCCACTCGCCGAGAGCTTACGCCCGACCGGGGCCAGGCGACCAGACGGTCGATGGTCCGTTACGCCGCTCCGGTTTGCTCCAAGCTCGACCAATGAGACGGAGCTGTCGAGCTCCGTGCGTCGTCGCTGCCCTCGCTGGGCTCGCTGTCCGTGGAGCTCTCGAGCGTGAACACCTTCACGCAGATGTCATGGCGCGTGTCGACTCCGCTCACGAAGGCCACGGTTCGTCGCTGCAGGGTGCGCTCGACGATGGCCCTGAACTGGTCCTCGAGTGCGTACTGGATGAACATTCGCGCCTCGCGGACCTGCTCATGTCCGCCGAGCAAGGCGAGGCTACGCTCCGCCACCGTCATGCTGTCTTCCAGCGTCACCAGGAGCGTGTCCGCGCCGGCAAAGTGGACGCGGGACTTGGTCGGACCGCGGCCGAAGGCCTCCTTGTAGAGCCGCACCATCGCGTTTGAGATCTCCAGGAGCGGGCTGATGCCTCTGTGGTCGTCGCTCAACGCGTCCATTGAAGCCAGCGAGTTCGCCAACTTGGTCTCCTTTCCCGCTTGTGCGCGCCGGTGTGGCGCCCGGAATCGATCTCTGCCTACGCAGCACGGCAAGCGAGATGCAGCTCTCCTTGCTGCGTAGAGCCTAGGCTGGCGTGCCTGAGCTCACAACCTCGCGTAGCGCTGAGGGTGCAAAAGCAACACGGCACCGTCGGCCGGCGCGCCTCGCTGGTAGCAGTGTGCGTCAGGGCGTAGGCTCTGGCTGAGGTGTCAGCCCAACCCGCCGCCGAGCCAGCGTCGCCCCGTCGAGATCTCGTCGTTATCGGTGCGTCGGCTGGCGGAGTGGAAGCGCTCAGGCGGGTCGTGGCGGGCCTCCCTCGGGAGCTGCCTGCGGCAGTTTGCATCGTCCTTCATATATCGCCCGCGAGCCCAAGCTCGCTCGCCCAAATTCTCGAGCCGGGCCGGACCGTTACCGTGCCGCCCGGCGATGGACGGCGAGCCCCTGACGATGGGCGAAATCCTCGTGGCCCCGCCCGATCGCCACCTGGTCATCGAGGGTGACCGGGTCCGCCTGACGATTGGACCCCGCGAGAACAATCATCGCCCAGCCGTCGACGTCCTGTTTCGCTCCGCCGCACTCGAGCGGGGAGCCGGCGTCGTCGGGGTGCTCCTGTCCGGCAATCGTGATGACGGCACTGCTGGCCTGGCCATGATAAAGATCCAGGGGGGCGCGGCTGTGGTCCAGGAGCCGAGCGACGCGATGTACCCGGGCATGCCGACCAGCGCGCTCGAGCATGTGTCGGTTGATGCTGTTGTGCCCTCGGCCAACATTGCCGCGACGATTGCGGCACTCGTGAACGGGACAGGTCTCCCCAACGGTGTCGATCCGGAGGCGAGCACTCCCTCTCCGATGCGCTCGGAGGGATCCATCCTCATCTGTCCCGACTGCGGGGGCGTGCTCAGCGAACGGCGCGAGGCCGGTGTGGACCAATGGGAGTGCCGCGTCGGACACAGGTACTCGCCCGAGACCTTGGCTGATGCTCAGGCCGAGGATGTCGAGGCTGCTCTGTGGATCGCGATTCGTGCACTGCACGACCGCAGCCGGCTGCTCGAGCGGATGGCCGAGCGCGCAGCCGCTCGCGATCAGAGGCACAGCGCGCGGGCGCTTCGCCGACGGGCCCAGCGGGCGGACGAGCAGGCCGGCGTCGTTCGAAGCACGCTCATGCAGGCCGCCGAGAGTACGTTGCACGAGGTTCCCGACGCCGAGAGCGCGTTGCACAAGGTTCCCGACGCCGAGAGCGGGCATGCCGAGACGGATGACGTCGCATGAGCAATCGCGCCAAGGAGACCACGCTCGACACGCTGCTCGAGTTCATCAAGGACAGCCGCGGTTTCGACTTCACGGGCTACAAGCGGTCGACGATCCACGCCGGGTCGCCAAGCGGATGGCCGACCTCAACATCGAACGCTATGACGACTATCTCGATCACCTCCAGCTGCACGGTGACGAGTTCGTCGAGCTCTTCAACGCGCTGTTGATCAACGTCACCAGGTTCTTCCGTGATGCGCAGACCTGGGAATACCTGGCCACAGCCGTGTTGCCCGCAACTGTTGGCCTCGCGACCCGATGACACGCCGTTCAGGGTCTGGTCGGCCGGTTGCGCCTCTGGCGAAGAGGCATATACCGTTGCCATGGTCCTGGCGCGGGTTCTGGGCGAGGAGCAATACCGCCAGCGGGTCAAGATCTACGCCACCGACCTCGACGAGGAGGCGTTGGACCGGGCTCGGCAGGGCGCGTACGCACCTCGCCAGGTGGAGGACGTACCGCGCGATGCACTCGAGCGCTTCTTCGCGCGGACCGACCAGCGTTACGTTTTCCGCAAGGATCTGCGCCGCTCGGTGATCTTCGGCCGCAACGACCTGGTGCAGGACGCGCCGATCTCCCGAATCGACCTCCTGGTCTGCCGCAACACGCTCATGTACTTCACCGCCGAGACGCAGGCCCACATCCTCCGCCGGTTTCACTTCGCCCTCGACGATCAGGGGGCGATGTTGCTCGGGAAGGCCGAAATGCTCATCACGCACGGTGACCTGTTCGCGCCCGTGGACCTCAAGTGGCGGCTGTTCCGCAAGGTGACCCAGCCCGCGCTTCGCGACCGCATCCGGGTGATGGCGGCCGATCCAGGCAATGGGGCGTCGCAGAGCGTGGGCGACAACCTCCGCGAGGCCGCGTTCAACATCGTCGACGCTGCTCAGATAGTCCTCGACAGCGGCGGGACGCTGCTCATGGCCAACGAACTGGCACGCCGGATGTTTGGCGTGGAAATCGCCGACCTCGGCCGGCCGATCCAGGATCTCGAGCTGTCTTACAAGCCAGTTGAGCTGAGGGGGCACATCGAACAGGCGGCACGAGACATGCACGTCGTCGACCTCCCGGAGGTGCGCTGGTCCACGCGCGATCGCGATCGCGTCCTCGATATTCGCTTGGCGCCGCTCGTGACCGATGGCGTCGTCATGGGAACCAGCATCACCTACACAGACGTCACCGATGACCACGCACTCCAGGAGCAGCTCGCGGCGTCCAGGCGAGAGCTCGAGCAGGCTTACGAGGAGCTGCAGTCGACGGTGGAGGAACTCGAGACGACCAACGAGGAGCTCCAATCCACAAACGAAGAGCTCGAGACGATGAACGAGGAGCTCCAATCGAGCAACGAGGAGCTCGAAACGATGAACGACGAGCTTCGCCATCGCTCGCTGGAACTCAACGACCTCAACGCGTCTCTCGAGACGATCCTGGCCACGATCGGGCTGGCGGTCGCGGTCGTGGACCGAGAGCAGCACGTGCAGATGTGGAATGGCGAGGCGCGCGAGCTGTGGGGTCTGACCGCGAACGAGACCGAGGACCGGCACCTGCTCTCACTCGATTTCGGACTTCCGGTTGAAAGGCTGAAGCGCCAACTGCACGCCGTGTTGGGACGGGAATCGTCAGGCGAGGAGGTCGTCCTGGAAGCCACGAACCGCCGGGGGCGAGAGTTTCAGTGCCGAGTGACGATTCTGCCTCTCGGCGGTGACGGCGGGAGCGGCATCGACGGCGCTCCGTCGGGCGCGATCATCCTGATGGAGAAGGCCGACGCCTGACTCGCTCCGTCATCTGAGATCGGGTCAGCCGACATCGCTCGAGATTGCGGCGTACCTCGTCGCGGTTGCGAAGATGTTCGGCGCGCAGCCTCCCCACCACGGCGAGCCACTCGGCTGCCATCGGTGAGGATGAATGCTGCTCGGGCTCGTCCCGGTGCCAGGGCGATCGCGGCTGTCTGAGAATCCTTGGCTCTTCAAACTCCGTCGGCCGGCCCGAAGGAGCCGGAGGCGGCTCGAGCAACAACCACCCGTCCGACTGGCGGACCAGCACACCCCGATCGGACAGCTGGCCCAGGGCGAGCGTCACCGTCGAGCGCCGGGCGCCGACCAAACCTCCCAGAACGTCGTGGGTGAGACTGAGCGGTAACGAGGTGCCGGCCGGCGTGACGTGCCCCCACATTTCGGCCAACAGCCACATCATCGCCATGACGCGCTCGTCGACCCGCGGAAGCTGACAGACCGCAATCTGAGCCACGAGCCGGTCGGCCTGCGCCGCCATCGACACGTGGAGGCCCGGCAGCAGCCGCGGCCAGCGGTGCATTCCGACCAGGACCTCCTGCCCGAGCAGGGCGATGCGTGTGGGCCCGACGACCCGACAATCCGTTTCGCAGATGAGCATCGTGCGATCCTCGGTGTTGAGCGAGATGACATCTCGGGGCCCGACCAGGCGCAACGCGGTCTGATCTGCGAGACGGAAGCGATGGCTCAGCATCCCCTCCAACACCACTCCGGCGAAGCAATTCAGCCCTTCTAGCTCGGCGCCAATATCTAACAGGCCCGGGGCCAGCACCCGCGTGGGCACGACAAGGCGTCGAGCCTCGACGCGTTCGTCCTCGTCGAGAAACTGGCCGAACCCGGGGTCGACATCGAACAGGTGAATACCAAGTGTTGATTCGATCGCCAGATCAAGATACCCCAGATGATGCTCTCCAGGCCAGGCACGCGAGCAACGAGCTCTGGTCCCGACCTCAAAGGGTGGCCAGGCGTCGGCGCAGAAACCGACGCTCGGGTTCGGTGCGGGCCAGCTCGAGGGCGCGCGCGTAGGCGGTGCGTGCCTCGCCGCTCCGTCCGACGCGCCGGAGCAGCTCGGCGCGCGTGGAGTGCAGGTACTGGTAATCGTCGAGCTCGAGGCCATCGACGATCCGCAATCCGGCTTCTGGGCCATCGGCCTGCGCGACCGCGACGGCGCGGTTGAGCTCGACGACGGCCGAGCCGGTCAGCTGCGCCAGCTCGCCATACAGCGTCGCAACCTCCCGCCAGTCGATCCGCTCACGGGCCTGGAGTGAGGCGATCGCGGCCTGGAGCATGTACTGGCCACGCCCGCCCAAGGCGAGGGCTCGATCCAGCAGCCGCCGGCCTTCGGCCATCTGTTCTGAGTCCCACAGCGAGCGGTCCTGATCCTCGAGCAGCACGAGCTCCCCGTCGGCGAACCGTGCCTCGCGCCGGGCGTCGTGCAGCGACATCAGGGCCAGGAGACCGAGTGCCTCGGGCTCATCGGGCATCAGCGTCGCCAGCACGCGGCCGAGCCGGATCGCCTCGGCGGACAGATCGCACCCGACCGCCGTAGCCCTCGTTGAAGATCAGATAGATCACGGCGAGCACGGCGCCCAGCCGCTCCGGCAGCAGATGGTCGGGCGGGATCGAAAACGGGATCCCGGCCGTACGAATCTTGGCCTTGGCGCGCGAGAGCCGGCGCTTCATCGTGTCCGGCGAGACGATGAACGCGCGTGCGATCTCCTCGGTGCTGAGACCACCGAGCGCGCGCAGGGTCAGTGCCACCTGGGAGTCGAGCGCCAGCGCGGGGTGGCAGCACGTGAACAGCAGTTCGAGGCGTTCGTCGGGAATTGCGCTCTCGTTCACCTCGTCCTCCGCCACCGTCTCGGTGGCGAGCAGTGGGGCCTTGGCCTTCAGGGTCCGGTCGCGCCGCAGGCGGTCGATGGCTCGATTGCGCGCGGTGGCGATCAGCCAGGCGCGCGCATTGGCAGGAGCGCCGTCACGTGGCCAGCGTTCCGCGGCAATCGCGAACGCCTCCTGGGCGGCCTCCTCGGCTAGGTCGAAGTCACCGAGGAAGCCGACCAGAAAGGCAACAACCCGCCCCCACTCGTCACGGAAGACCCGCTCGAGCAGGGTTAGCGCTCCACCACCGGGCGGACCTCGACCGATCCACCCATCCGGGTGGCGGGGATCCGGGCGGCCAGCGCGATCGCCCCATCAACGTCGTCGGCGTCGACCAGATAGAAGCCCGCCAGCACCTCTTTGGTCTCGGCGAACGGCCCGTCGGTGGTCAGTGCCTGACCATTGGGCACGCGCACCGTGGTGGCCGCCTCAACCCCGTGGAGCTGCTCGCCACCGACGATCCCGGGAGCATCCGACAGGGCCATGTACTCGCCGTGCACGGAGCGCTGCTCCTCGTCGCTCAGCTCCTCCCAGGACCCGGGCTTGGTGTAGATCAACAGGGCGTACTTCATGTCGTCCTCCTTGGGGGCTTGCTGTCAGCTCTTAGACGAACGAGTGTCGCGTGATGGGACAGCTCTGCCCAGAAAGTCTGCCGCGACGTTACCAATGGCTGACCGGTTCGGCTCAGGCAGGTGGTCTGGCATCTTGTGCGACATGGCTGAGAGACCCGGTACCGCGCGGGCCCTGGCGGCGGCACGGGCGGTCGCGCTCGCCAATTCCGTGGCCTGCGAGGACGCGGTCGTGGTGGCTGCCGGCAGCAACGTGCTTGTGCATCTCAAACCAGCTCCGGTTATTGCGCGAGTGATGACCGGCACGGCGGTGCTGCACGGGGACGTCGAGACATGGCTTGCGCGCGAGGTCGCCGTCGGGGCTTTCCTGGGAGAACGGGGTTTGGCCGTTGCACCCAGCGACATGCTTGCACCGGGACCTCACCAGTATGAAGGGCTCTGGATGACGTTCTGGGAGTTTGTCGAGCACGATGCGTCCGGGGCTCTGCCCCGCGCGCACGAGCTCGGCGGCTCGCTCCGCGAGCTGCACGCTGCGCTCGCCGACTTTCCCGGCGAACTCGGGCGGCTCAGCGACATCCGCGACTGGCTTGACCGGCTTCTTGCCGAGTTGCATCCGTCGCCGAGGCTCACCCGGCAGGACAGAGATTTGCTGCGCTCCCAGCTCCAAGAGCTGACAGCCACTGTCTTTGAGAGCCCGCTCCCCGCGCAGGCAATCCATGGCGACGCGTCGATATCAAACCTTCTCCGTACCGACAACGGCCTCATCTGGAACGACCTCGAGGACACCTGTGTTGGTCCAGTCCACTGGGACGTCGCGGGACTCATCATCGAAGCCCGCACCCGCGGGGAGAGCGAGGCCTTCGTCGCTGACTTTCTTCGTGCCTACGGCGGACTGGACCTTGAAGAGCTAAATGACTTCATCGCAGCCCATCTCCTCTACACGACCGTCTGGCAAGCATTCGCTGCGCAGGCGCTGCGCCCGCGTTCGCAACCGGCATAACGCAGAGGAGCACCATAGGCCGCTGGCGCCTACACCTGCGACGGCTTCTCGCGCATGACGGTGAGCGGCTTGGCCGCCTCGCGCTGATCCGGGCTCGGCTGTGGCCGCTTGACCCGCGGCTCGCTCCGCCAGCCGTGGCCAGTGCCTCGAGGCTGGCCGAAGCGCAGGTAGATCGCCGGGAGGATGAACAGGTTCATCAGCGTCGAGGTGGCCAGTCCGCCGAGGATCACGATGGCCATAGGGTTTTCGATCTCCTGGCCGGGCCGGCTGCCGAGGACGACCAGGGGCGCCAGGGCCAGACCGGTGGCCAGCGCCGTCATCAGCACGGGCGCAAGACGCTCGCTGGTGCCTCGAACCACGAGGTCGAAGGAGAACCGTTCGCCCTCCACACGTTCGAGGTGCTGGAGGTGGCTGATCATCAGGATCCCGTTGCGGGCGGCGATGCCCAGCACGGCGAAGAAGCCGACGAGCGCGCCGAGCGAGATCGTCCCCACCGCGAGCCACGCGGCTAGCACCCCTCCGACCAGGGCGACGGGGAGCCTCAGGAAGAGCAGCGTGGCCAGGCGAACGTCGCTGAACGCAGCCTGGAGCAGGAACAGGATCACCAGCACGGCTCCGAGCCCCATCTCCAGCAGCCGGCTTTGGGCCGCCTGGCGCTCGGCCGCCTCGCCCACCAGCTCCACGTGGTACCCGAGCGGCAGGTGGACCTTGGCCAGCCGCGCCTTGACCGCCGGGGTAGTCGCCCCGAGGTTGTTGCCGCTGACGTTGGCCAACACGTCGATCTTGTTCGAGCCATCGACGCGGGTGATATCGCTCGGCGTCGAATTGACCTTGAGGCTGGCGACCTTGCCGAGTGGGACGTGGCCGCCGCCGGGCGTGTCGATGAGCAGACGGCTGACATCGGTCAGGTTCCGGCGAGCCGAAGGGGTGCTGTAGCCCGACACGCCGAGCGCGATCCCGTTATTGGCGATCTCCCCGATCTCCACGCTGCCCAGCATCACGGCGGCGGCGCGGCGGACGGCGCCCGGCGTGAGCCCGTAGCGGGCGGCCGCCGGCGCGTTGACGGTCTCCTGGATCTGCGGGATGAAACCCTGAGACTGCGGATGCAGGTCGACCAGGCCCGGTGTCCCGTTCAGGGCGGCGGTGATCTCCTGCGAGAGACGCTGGAGCGTGGCGAAGCTAGGCCCGACGATTCGCAGGACGAGATCCTCGCTGGTGCTCGAGATCGTCTCGTCGATGCGCTCGTGCAGGTAACTGGTCAGATCCATGAACGTGCCCGCGAAGGAGCTGCCGACCGCACGCACTGCGGCGGTGGTCTTGGCCAGGTTGGCGTGCGGGCTGACGCGTGATCCACTGCTCGGAGAATTCGGGCCCGGCGATCTCCTCGCCCAGGAGCGCCTGCCCGATATGCGCGCCCACGTGGGTCACGCCCGGGATCTGCAGCAGGCGCTTCTGGAGCGCGGTGACCATCCGCGTCATCTCGGGCAGCGAGGTCCCGGGCTTGGTATCGAAGTGCATCAGCAGGTCCGGCTCCTTGAAGGTCGGGAACAGGTCCTCGCCGAGGCGCGGCAGTACGGCCGCCCCCGCCGCGATGGCCAGTACCACGACGGCCACCGCCACCACGGGCGCCCTGAGAACTGGCACCAGCATGGCCCGGTAGGCGCGCTTGCAGATACGCATGAGCGGCGGATCGCGTGGCTTCAGACGCGCGCTCGGCATCAGGATCATCGCCAATGCCGGCGTGATCGTGAGCGCGATCACCATCGAGGCGAGCACCGCCAGCGCGTAGGCGATCGCCAGGGGCCGGAAGAACGCGCCGGTCAGGCCCCCGACGAACACCACGGGGATGACGGCGACGATGTTGATCAGCGTCGCATACAGGATCGCCGTGCGCACCTCCAGCGAGGCAGCCAGGAGCAGGCTGAGCGGGGTCGTGCGCCGCCCCTTGGTGCGCCAGATGCGCAGACGCCGGACGATGTTCTCCATGTCGATGATCGCGTCGTCGACGACCACCCCCACGGCCACCCCGAACCCGGCCAGGATCATCGTGTTGATGGTCGCGCCGGTCATGTCGAGCACGATCCCGGCCGCGGCCAGCGACAGCGGGATGGCCAGCAGGCTGACCAGCGCGGCCCGCCACTCGAACAGGAACGCGATCAGCACGAACACGACGAGGATGCAGCCCAGCAACACGGCCGAGCCGAGGTTGGCGATCGCCGTGTGGATGAAGCTCGCCTGGCGGAAGATGTGCGAGTCGATGTGGATTCCGGGAAGTCCGGGGGCCAGCGCGGCCAGCGCCTTATCGATGCCGTTGGTCACCTGGAGCGTGTTGGCCCCGGGGAACTTCTCGACCACGAGCATCAGCCCGCGGCCTCCGTTGACGACCGCGTTGCCGATCAGCGGCGGGTTTCTGTACTCGACCCGCGCGACGTCGCCGACCGTCAGCGTCCGGCTCCCTCGGCGGGCCAGCGGCACCGCCGCAAGCTGGCGCGCCGTCGTGATGACCTGGACGTTGCGCACGTTCAGCCGCTGGTTAGGCGTCTCGATGAGGCCGCCCGTGCCGATCGCGCTCCCCGTGGTGAAGCTCAGCAGCCCGGCATCGACGGCGTTGTCGGCCGCATCCATCAGCTGATTGATCGACACCTTGTTCGAGAGCATCCGCTTCGGATCGCCCTGGACCTGTATCTCCTTTTTCTTCTCGCCCCACATGGCCACGTTGGCCACGCCGGGGACGTGCAGCAGCCGGGCGCGGATCGTGTAGCAGCGCGATGGTCGAGAGATCGAGCGGGTTCACCGTCTTGGAGGTGAGGCCGATCTGCATGACCCGGCTGGTCGCCGAGACGATCGGATACAGCGACGGCGGCGAGGACCACGATGGGAGCGTCGACGCGGCCTGGCTCAAGCGCTCCTGCACCAGCTGGCGTGCCTGCAGCACATCGGTGCCGTTCTTGAAGTAGAGGAAGATCGCCGACAGCTGCGGGACAGACTCGGAGTCGGTCTCGTATACCCCGGGGACCCCCTGCAGGGCGTTCTCGAGCGGGACGGTGACGAGCTGCTCGACCTCGGACGGCGAGAGCCCCAGGCACTCGGTCTGGATCTCAACCGTGATCGGCGCGAACTCTGGGAACACGTCGACCTTCTGATGGCCGAGCGTCTGCACGCCGAAGAACATCAGCGCCACGGCGCCAGCCACCACCAGATAGCGGAAGCGGAGGCTGGAGGCGACGATGAAGCGCATGCGGTGCCCGCGTCCTCAGGTTTGCGCGAGCACGCCGGACTGGACCCCGTACAGCTCCTCGGCGCCCACCGTCACCACCTGGGCGCCGTCGCGCAGGCCCTTGCGCAGATAGGCGGTGTTGCCGGAGATGTGGTCGATCGCGATCGGGTTCTCGGTGTAGGTCAGCGGCGACAGCGAGGTGAACGCGAATGTCTGGCCGCTGGGGTCATAGATCACGGCCGAGTAGGGGATCGCGATCGAGCCCGCCGTTCGCCCCTGCACTCGGGCGGTGCGGATCCCGATCCGCTGCACGCCGACCGCCGAGAGCACGATCTTCGTTTGCGAGGTACCGGGGATGTGTACAACGCGGCTCGATTGCGGTACCGCCGGCTGGCTCGTGCTGCCGCAGCCGGCGATCAACCCGGCGACTACGAGAGCGACGGGAGTCAGGTATCTGGCGTGGGTCATGGCAACGTTCCCTTCAAGAGCCACTCGGGGAGGTGAGGACCAGCTCCTGGGCCTCGGCCAGCTCCTCGAGCGGGTCGCCGGACAGGATCGGACCCGACGGGCCAAGCCGTAGGCACATGGCGGGCAGCACCAGCAGGTTCAAGATCATCGACGTGACCAGGCCGCCCAGGATCACGGCGGCGGCCGTGTGGATCAGCTCGTTGCCGGCGACGTCGCCCATCACGACGAAGGGCAGCAGGCCAACCGCGCAGACCGCGGCGCCGCCGAGCGCCGGGGCCAGCCGCTCGCCGGCGGCGCTGAGCACGATCGCATCGGTCAACGGCCCACCGTCACGGCGTTGCATCCGGCGGATGTGCTCGATCTCCAGCAATCCCTGTCTGGCTGCGAACACCAGCACCGCCAGCAGTGCCCCATACGTCCCCAGCGAACTCGCATCGCCGGTGGCCAGGGCCACGATCAGGGCCCCCGACAGCGCGACGGGCACGGCGAAGAAGAACATCCCCGCCAGCCGCCAGCTGCGAAGCGCTGCCTGCATCAGGAGCAGGATTCCGATCAATGCGGCCAGAACGTAGGACAGGAAGACCAGGTGCGAGGTCGGGTCCTCAGGCGTCCCGCCCAGCACCTCCGTGTGGTACTGCAGCGGGAAACCGACCTGGCTGAGCGTGCGCTTCACCGCCTGCGCGGCCGCGCCCGTGCTGCCGCTCGTGACCGGAGCGGTGACATCGAGGTAACGCGACAGTGCCTCGTGCTGGATGTCGATCGGATCCGAGCGGACGCTGACGCGGGCGATACGTCCGAGTCGCACCGTTCCGCCATTGGACGTGTTGATGAGCAGGTTGCCGACCGACTGGATCGTGTCCCGGACCGCCGATTGTCCGATGACGACAACGTCGAACACCGCCTGGTCCTGGAAGAAGTTGCCCACCGTCAACCCGGACACGAGCGTCGAGGCCTGGCGTCGGGCATCGCCGGGGAGCACCCCCGCGCGCAGCGCTGCGGTGTCGTTGACCGTGATCTCGATGTTCGGCTCAGCGACCGGCAACTGAACCTGCGGGAATCCGACGCCCTTGGCGTGGGACATGGCGACCCGCACCTGCCAGGACAGGCTGCGCAGGGTGTTGTAGTTCTGGCCATAGATGCGCACCGTCACGTCGTGGTGCGAGGGCGCCAGCACCCCGTCGGTCACTGCGTCCTCGTAGGTGCCGACGGTCGCGTGGATTCCCGGCGCGGTTTCGACGATCTGCCGCACCTGGCCCAACGCCTGCTGGTAGTTCGCGCTTGGCTTGAGCGCCACGAAGATCTCGCCCGCGTTGGTGTCGACGATCTGATCGGCACTGACCGCACGACCCAGGGTCGCGCCGACGTCGCCCACTGCGGGCAGGGCCCTGAGCTGATCGACCACCCGCCCGGTGACGCGGTCCATCTCGCCCAGGGACGCGCCCGCCGGACCGTCCCAGGCGATGACCAGGTTGCGATCCTTGAAGCCCGGCCGCGCGGGCTGCTTGATAAGTGGGATCGCCACGATGCCCGCCACGCCGGCCAGACACACACACGCGAGCAGCGCGCCGGGGGCCTTCATCGTGCGGGCGAGCACCCACTGATAGCCGCGCCCGAGGTACTCGGCCGGCCGCACCGACCAGCGCCTGACGCGACCACGCTCGAACGCGAGCATTCCCAGCGCGGGTGTCAGGGTCATGGCGACGAGGCTGGAAGCGAGGACCGCGAGCGTGAAGGCCAGCACCATCGGGTGGACAAACGTGGCCGAGATGCCGTGCGCGAAGAACACCGGCGCGGCCGCCGCCAGCGCGATGCACGTCGCATAGCCGAGTGTGCCGCGCAGCTGCAGGCAGGTGCCCATCACGACCGCGCGCGTGGTCACCGCGCTGTCGCCGTCGTAGGACCCCATCCGGTTGGCGATCTGCTGGGTCGTCCCGAACGCGTCGTCGACCACCAGCACCGCTGCCACGAACAGCCCCAGCGTGACCATCGCGTTGAGCGTGTACCCCAGCGCCTGAAGGAGCAGCGCGGCGCCCATCAGGGACACCATCACCGAGACCGCCACCACCAGCACGGTGCGTACATCCAGCAGGAGCGCGATCAGCGCCAGCAGCATCAGACCGGCGCTGATCAGCAGGGCGAGCTTCAGGTTGTGGAGCGCGTCGGACACGTAAGTGGCCGGGCGGAAGAACGAGGCATTGATCTGGACCCCGTGCAGCGCGGGCCGGAGGTCAGCCAGTGCCCGGTCGATCCCCTTGGAGACCCCGGTCACGCTGGCCGACGGCAGCTTCTGCACGACCAGCACGAGACCTGAGTTCCCACCCACCAGCGCGTTGCCGATCAGCGGCTGATGACCCTGCACCACCTTGGTGACGTCGCCCAGCGGCAGGTGCCCCTTGACCCCGCTAACCGGAACCGACGCGAGATCGCGCGGTGCGCCGAGCGGCAGCACGGGCCGAACTTCGAGACGCTGGTTGGGCCCGTCGAGGAACCCGCCGGTGCCCGGCGCCGATCCCTCGAGATAGGTCAGCGGCGAGACGAGCTGGGCGTTCCCGGCGGTGTCGATGATCTGGCTCAGCTGGATGTGTCGGGCGGCCAACCGCGACGGATTGACCTGGACCTGGATCTGACGGTCCTGCTGGCCAAATATGGCGACGTTGGCCACACCGGCTACGCCCGAGATGCGTGGCTTGACGACCCACCGGGCAAGATACGAGAGCTCGATCGGGCTGAGCGTCGTCGATCGCAGCCCGATCAACATCACCCGAGCCGTTGTCGACATCGGCTGGATCAGCTGCGGAGGCTTGGAGACGTTGGGAAGCGAGAATGCATTGGTCAGGCGCTCCTCCACCAGCTGGCGCGCGTGGAGCGTCGAGGTCCCGGGCTCGAAGTACAGGTCGACCGTCGACAGGCCCGGGATCGATTGCGAGCGCACATCCCACACGTCCATGACCCCGTCGAGCAGGTTGTTCTCGAGCGGGACGGTGACGTACTGCTCGACCTCCTGGCTCGAGAGCCCGAGCGCCTCGGTCTGGACTTCGAGCACCGGGCCGGAGGCCAGCTCGGGCACGACGTCGGAGGGCATGTTCCGCAGCGAGAGCGCCCCGAGAACGATCACACCGAGAGCAACGCCCACCAGCAGCATTCGGAAGCGCAATGCTCCCGCCAGTACCGCCTCCAACATCCTTACGTCTCCCTTCGCGGAGACCTTTTCGAGGAGATGCCGCTTGACATCTTTGCCTCAGCGCCCTTTGTTTATGAACCCCTAAGAGACGTCTTAGGATATGCCCGCGGGACGTTTTGTGCAATAGCCCCGACTGCAGGATTTCGTGCGATTTTTCACAGCGCCGCCCGGCGGGTAGGTGCTACGCGCCCTAACGTGGCAGGCGGTAGATGTTGAGCAGGCCCGTGGTGGAGTGGTCGTTGGCGTTGCCCACCGGCAGCACGATCCGGCCGCCGACGACGATTGGGCTGTTCCAGTGGCCCGATTCCGCCGGCAGCGAGGCGATGATCGAGCCGGTCGTCGGCCGCCTCACGTCGAGCTTGCCGTCGCTGGGGTCGTACACGTAAAGCAGCCCGCCCGCCACCACCGGGCTGGTCCCGGCGAGGGCCTGGTGCCAGGCGACATGCAGCCGGGGACGCCGGCCGGCGCTGAGCCGGTAGGCGCTCGTCCCAGCGAAGTTGCCCACGAACAGGTACGTGTGTTCGTGCGTCGTCCAGACGGCCGGGGCGGTGAACACACCCTGACCGTCGGGGGCCGGGACGCTCTGCACCTCTCCGCCCGTCCGGGGCCCCGCGTGTGTCGTGACGCCGTTCAGCCGAGCCAGGTTCAGTACGTGAAGGTCGCCGTCCTTGCCGCCCTGGACCGCGAGCCGGACGCCACCGGTACGCGGCAGCAACGCCGGGGCGGTGCTGCCGAGATCGGCGTCGGTGGCGTTCAGCCTCGCCTGGTCGGTGGGAGTCCAGTTCTGCAACAGATGGCTTGCGTTGGGCGCCAGTTCGAGCACGCTGTCGCCCCAGTCGGTCGAGCCGTTGAACGGGGCGTTGCCGGTGGCCACGAGGATCCGCCTGCTCCCGGGCTCGATCACGGCGCCGACCCGGGCCCAGATCGCCGAATCGCTGGCCGGGCACGACGCGGGCGGATCAATCAGGTGATGGCGGTTTGAGCACAGAGAATTCCACACGTGCGTAATCCGGCCGTTGCTGCGATTGATCAGCACGACGCGTCCCTGGTACGGCGGGGCGTCGCCGATGTATCCGCCGGTCACCGCCACCACCGAGCTGCCGCTGATGTTCAGAGACGCGGCGATCTTCTCGTGCGTGGCATCGAAGGTGATGCGGGCCGGCCAGTGCCCGGACCGGACCTCGTGGCCGTTGGTCAGCTGCAGCTTGTGGACGCGCCCGTCGGGGCTGGCCGCATACACGTAGCGACGGTTCGGATCGGCGATCGGCGTCGCCGTGGTGATCTGCGCGCTGCCCTCGTAGGAGCGGATGTCGCGAGGCACGTATTCCCACAGCTTGTGCCCGTTGCTCGCGTCCAGCGCGATCGTCCGACCGTAGGTCGTCGTGACGACGATCACATCGCGCTGGCGGCCGGCGACGGTAAGTGCGTGCAGCTCGATCGGCGAGGAGTCGACGGTCCCGTCGAGGTGCACCTGCTGTCGCCGGAGCGTCCTGACGTTGGCCGCCGTGATCCCGGTGTCGGCGGGTCCGACCCCGGTTCGCTGGGCGTTGTAGTCGAACTGCGTCCAATCGCCGGACGGGACCTTGGCGATGGCGGCGCTCGCGGACATCGTGGTCGAGGGGTCGCCGGCGTGACTACCGCAGGCGGCCAGCAGCAGCGTCGCGCACCCTGCCAGTGCGGTGCGCAGCACTGCGTTCACCCGCGGGGTCCCCATCCGGTGATCGTAGCTACCCAGCCGACCCAGGCCGTACGGTTCCCGCGGGACAACCGCCCGCCCAGGATTCACCGCAATGCAGCGCATTTCGATCGCACGCGCCTTCCGCCTGGCTCTCATCGGGCTCACGCTGGCGTTGGTGGTCGTGGCCGGGGTCGGCGTGGCCAGCCTCTACAGCTCGCGACAGACCTACGAGGCGACGCTGACCCAGAGCGCATCGCTGGCCAGCGCGGCAGCCAACCTGACCGCCGCCGGCGTGACCGAAGCCGAGGTGCTGCGCGAGGCGCAGGCGCCGTCGGCCGCCGCCGCCCGGCAGCGGGCCGCCGCCCAGTACCGGCGAGCCGCGGCGGTGGCGGCCTCGCTGGCCCGCGCCGATCCGCCAAGCAGCCGGCTGGTGCACGACGAGGTACGCGCGCAGGATCGGGCGCGAACGCTTGCCGCCGCGGGCCAGCTGGCAGCGGCCACCGCGCCCGGCGGTCCGTTGGCCGCGGCTCAGCGATTCGCCACCGCACTGCAACGGCGTCAGCAGACACGGCAGGCCACCGCGCGAAGCAAGGCCCACAGCGATTCCCGCCACGCGATCCTGCTCGTCATCATCGCGGCCGTGCTGGCGCTGATCGCGGCCCTGTGCCTGATCGCTGCACTCGTCTCGTGGATGCGACGCCCGCTCGATGCCCTCGTCGACGCCACCCGGGATCTCACCGCCGGCCAGTTCGACCGACGCGTGACACCGGCCGGCCCGCGCGAGCTCCAGGATCTCGGCGTCGCCTTCAACGCGATGGGCGAGGAGCTGGCCTCGGCCCAGGGTCGGATCGAAGACCAGCACCGCCGTCTCGAGACGACGATCGAGAGCCTCGGTGACGCACTGATCGTCACCGAGCCGGGGTCCAAGAAGATCGCCGCCGTCAACCCGCGCGCCGCGGACCTCGTGCCCGAGCTGAAGGTGGGTGTCGAGGTCGACTCACGCGAGAGTCCGCTGCCCCCGCTGGGCGCGGCGCTGTTGAGTGAGACAACCATCGAGCATCGCGGCCTGTACCTGGCCGTAACCGCGGCGCGACTCGGCACCGAGGCTGACGGCGTCGTGTGGACGGTCCGCGACATGAGTGATCGCGCGCGCCTCGAGCGGGCCAAGAGCGAATTCGTGGCCACGGCTTCGCACGAACTGCGCAGTCCGCTCACCTCGATCAAGGGGTTCGTCGAGCTGCTTGCACGCTCGCCCGAGAACATGTCCGACCGCCAGCGCGAGTTCGTCGAGATCATCCTCCGCTCCACCGACCGGCTGGTGGAGCTGGTCAACGACCTGCTCGACGTGGCGCGGATCGACGCCGATCACGTCGAGCTGGATCTCCGGCCGATCGATGTGGGCGAGGCGGTCCGCGAGGTCACCGAGCTGCTCGGCCCGCGAATCGCGGAGAAGAAACAGATGCTCGGCATCTACGTCGCGCCCACGCTTCCTCTCGCCGTCGCCGACGCCGGTCGGGTGCGCCAGATCGTGGCCAACCTGCTCACCAACGCGCACCAGTACACCGATGAGGGTGGCCGCATCCACATCGGCGTCGAACCCGACCGCGCCTGGGTCCAGCTCGTCGTCGCCGACTCCGGCACCGGCATGACCGCGGAGGAGACCGCGCGGATCTTCGACCGCTTCTATCGAGTGCCCGACGGCGGTCGTGCGAGCGCCAGCCCGGGGACCGGCCTCGGACTGTCGATCGTCAAGTCGCTGGTCGACCTACACCACGGCAGGATCGAGGTCGACAGCGAGCCCGGGCGCGGGACGACGTTCCGCGTACTCCTCCCGGCCGCCACCGTCGGCGCCGACAAGGGCGCCTCGCTCGAGGTGATTCGCGGACGTCGCGTGCTGATCGTCGATGACGAGCGCGACATCGCCGAGCTGATCGCCGACCAGCTGGCTCCCCTCGAGGTGCAGACGTCGATCGCGCTGAGCGGTGACGAAGCATTGGCGCTGCTGCACTCCGAGCGCTTCGACGCGATCACGCTCGACATCCTCATGCCCGGGCGCGACGGCTTCGACATCCTGCGCGAGATCCGCGCCGACTCCGAGTTGCGCAGCACACCGATCGTGTTCGTCTCGGTGTTCTCGGGCCACCACAAGCTGGCCGGCGAGTGGACGGTTTCCAAGCCGATCGACGCCGACGAACTGCGCGAGGTGCTGAGCGCCGCCGTCCGGGCGGGCCGGTCGCGCGTGCTCGTGGTCGGGCGCTCCGAGATGCAGCCCGTGCTCGAGCCGGCCCTCGACGATCTCGGGATCGAACACGAATGGGAGATGAGCGGTGCCGCGGCGGCACGCGTGTGCGGCGAGCGGCGATTCGAGGTGGCGCTGATCGATGTCGGGATTCGCAATCCGCAGGCCGTGCTCCAGGCGCTCGATCTCCGCGGACGCCGGCTGGGCCGCGCGGTGATCCTGTTCGGCGATGAACGCACGCCGACGCCCCCCGGCATCGGCAAGCTCGGGATGGAGGTCGTGCCCGTCGATCAGGCGGCGCCGGCGCTGCTGGCGGCGCTGCGCGACGAGTCGCTCTCATCCTGAGGTGGACCGCTGGCTCGCTCCGCCTCGCGAACGGTCTGAAATCGTCACACTCGGCTCGCCGCTGCGGGCGAGGCCTACGAACACGGCGCACCAGGCCGTCAACGTCAACCTCGACCCCTCAGGCCAGTCGAGTGCGACGTTTTCAGACAGTCTGCGCTCCGCCCGCCACGCGAGGCAAGCCGCCCCGCGTGCGTGTCCGTGGCCCAACGCTCCTTTTCCCTGGCCGCTGCCCCACCGGGTAGGCTGACACCGTGGCGGTCGACGCCGAGAGTGAGTTGACGCGGGAGATCGAACGGCTGCGCACGGAGCTCGCGCGGCACGAGCGGGAGGCTGCCGACAAGGAGCGGCAACTCGAGCGCTACGCCGCCGATCTGCGCGAGACGTTCAAGCGCGAGCGCGCGCGATCGCAGGAGCTTCGCCGCTCGTACATGGCCACCGTGCGCGCGCTGTCCAACGCGGTTGAGGCCCGCGACGCGTACACGGGCAAGCACGCCGAACGCGTCGCCGCGTACGGGATCGAGATCGCGCGCGCCCTGGAGGTGCCCGAATCGGCCCTGCCCGAGCTCGAGTTCGGGTTCCTGCTTCACGACATCGGCAAGGTCGCGATACCCGACGCGATTCTCTACAAGCCCGGTGCGCTCACCGACGAGGAGCGAGCGCTGATGGCGCGACATCCGGTGATCGGCGCGGAGATCGTGGGCGAGATCGAATTCCTCGACGAGGCGGCCGAGGTCGTGCGCTCGCACCACGAGCGGTGGGACGGTGGCGGATACCCGGACGGCCTGGCCGGCGAGGAGATCCCGCTGGCCGCGCGCGTGTTCGCCGTGGCCGATGTGCTCGATGCGCTGACCAGCGACCGCCCCTACCGCCCGGCTTCACCGATCAGCGCGGTGCGCGAGCTGATCAACGCCGAGTCCGGCACCCAGTTCGACCCCGCGGGTCCTCGAGGCGTTCAACTCGATCGATGACGCCACGTTCGAGGGCATCGCCGGGGAGATCCAATGAGACGCGGCGTGCTAATCGTGGACGACGACCCGTTCATCCGCAAGCTGATCGCGACGACGCTCGAGGACGTCGCCGAGTTCGATCTCCACGAGGCAGCCGACGGCGTCGAGGCGATCGATGTGGCCACGCGCGAGCGGCCGACGCTGGTGTTCCTCGACGTCGACATGCCGAAGCTCGACGGCATCGATGCCTGTCGCCGCCTGCGCGATCACGCCGACACGAGCGCGGCGACGATCGTGATGCTGACCGCCGCCCACGGCGACAGCGTCGAGCGCGAGGCCGAGGAGGCCGGCGCCGACCTGTTTCTGACCAAGCCCTTCAGTCCACTCGATCTGCTGCGGCTGGTCGACCAGCTCGGCGAGCAGACTGCGCCCTAGGATCGCTACGAGATCTTGATCAACACAATTGTGTTGATCACGAAGGCGATGGCAAAGCCGACCGTCCACCGGTTCAGGTTGCGCTCGACCAGCGAACCGCCGCCGAACGGTCCCGCGCCCGTCCCGACGCCGAATGCCCCGGACAGACCCGAGTCCTTACCCGAGTGCATCAGGATCAGGAAGATCAGGACCACGCAGATGAACACCTGGAGGAAACCGAGGATCGTCGTCATCGGGGCGATGGTAGCTGGTCAGTCTTGCTTGGCCTGGTCCAGCGCGCGCAGGATTTCCACCGCCTGAGCGCGCAGCGTGCCGTCGATCGCCTTCCAGTCGGCATCGGACAGCTTGCCCGTCCGGTAGTCGAGCTCGGCGTCGCGGATCTCCCGGTACTTGGCCTCGCGCGCCGCCTCGAGCTCGGCCACGTCCGTCTCCGCGCCGATCGGGGACTCGACCGAGCGCGCCTGGGGCGGCGACTCGCTTCGCGACCACAGTGGGAAGCTGACCACGAGCACGACGACGCAGAGGATCGCCAGCACGATCAGGAACTCCATGGCGTCTTAGACGAGCTCGCGCGCGGGCAGCGCTGGCGATGCCGGCTGACGGGCCGGGACGGGCGCTGCGGCGCGCCGGCGGCGCGCGAGGGCCGGCACGGGCCACAGCGCGATCAGCCCGCCGAGACCGATGATGAGCGCCCCGAGCCAGATCCACGTCACCAGCGGCGAAACGATGACCAGGAAGTTGACGCGCCACGGGTGGCTGACGAACCGCGCGGTCAGCCCGCCGATCGCCGCCGCGCGCTCGCCCCGGATCCAATTGATCGTGGTCGGCTGGGCAGCCTGGGCCGGCGTGAGCCTCGTCATCAGCTGGGTGAACACCTTGTCGCCTCGCGAGATCTCAGGCTGCAGCGGCCCCAGGTCGGGGTTGATCACGGCCCAGATGTCCTTGGTGATACCGGCGCGGAGCCCGACGTTGCTGTCCGACTGCCCGTTGAAGGCTTCGGAGATGGGCCCCAGCGTCGGATCGAACGGCGCCGGATAGAAGTTGCGGTTCGTGGTCAACGTGGTCACGTGGCTGGACCCCTTGGTGACGTTGAGAACCGCGCCGAACGACACCTTTGCCGAGGTCGCCTGCGCCGTCGGACGCACGTAGGTGACCTTGTAGCCATCGATGTTGACATGCTGGCCGGGCGAGAGCAGGACGTCCTGCGAATGCTGGAACGACGAGGACGCGGCGACGCCGATCAGCATGACGGCCAGCCCCGCATGCACGATGTAGCCGCCGTAACGTCGCCGGTTGCGTTTGATCAGCTGCACCAGGGCGACGGGCGGCGCGTCGTGAGTCATCGCCCGGCGCGCGCTCACACCCCGCCAGAACTCCTGGGCCACCGACGCGACGACGAAGGTACCGAGGGAGAACATGACCAGGGCAAACGGCCGCGTGGCCACGCCACCGACGAGTAACAACGCGATCAGCGTCACCGAGCCGGCGATGACCGGAAGCGTGAAGTTGCGCCGCATGTTGGCCACCGTCACGCGCCTCCAGGCGATCAGGGGCCCGATGCCCGACAGCAGCACGAGGATCAGTGCCAGCGGCACGATGAACGGCCTGAACGCCGGCGGGCCGACGGACACCTTCGTGCCCGTGATGGCCTCGGAGATCAGCGGGAAGAACGTGACCCAGAAGATCACGAACACCATCGCCACGAGAACCAGGTTCTGGAACAGGAACACGGCCTCTCGGGAGAGCAGCGAGTCGAGTTGAGCCTCGGAGCGCAGCGAGTCGCGCCGCCAGACGATCAGCCCGATCGAGGCGGCGATCATCGCCCCGAGGAGCAGCACGAACGGCACCCCGAGAGTCGAGGCGCCAAACGCGTGGATCGAGCTGAGGATGCCCGAACGGACCAGGAACGTCCCGAGGATGGCGAGCGTGCCGCTGGCCAGCACCAGCGATGCGTTCCATATCTTCAGCATGCCCCGCTTCTCCTGGATCATGATCGAGTGGATGAACGCGGTGCAGCACAGCCACGGCATCAGCGCCGCGTTCTCGACCGGATCCCATGCCCAGTACCCGCCCCAGCCGAGCTCGGTGTAGGACCAGCGGGCCCCGAGAAGGATGCCGATCCCCAGGAACAGCCAGGCCGCCAGCGCGAACCGGCGGGTCACGCTGATCCATTCGATGTTGAGCCGCCCGGTGATCAGTGCGCCGAGAGCGAAGGCGAACGGGATCGTCAGCAGCGTGTAGCCCGAGTAGAGCATCGGGGGATGGATCATCATGCTCGGATGCAGGAGCAGAGGATCGAGCCCGGCCCCCTCGCTCGGCGGCTTCGAGGTGGTGGCGAATGGGTTGGCGAAGAAGATCGCCAGGCTGGTAAAGAAGGCAGCGAAGCCGAGGAGGATCGCGGTCGCGTAGGGGGCGATCTCGCGAACCCGTCGGCGGGTTAGGAACAGCACCAGGCTCGACCACAGGGACAGCAGCCATACCCAGAGCAGCAGCGAGCCCTCTTGGGAGGACCACGCCGCCGCGGCTCGGTAGAAGGTCGGGGTGGTGGTCGACGAATGGCCCGCAACCACGTTGAAGGTGAAGTCAGAGCGCAGGAACGCAGCCTCGAGAATCGCGAACGCGGCGGTCATCAGTCCGGCCAGCGCATACACGGCGCGGCGCCCTGAGACGACCCATTCGCCGCGGCCGGTGACGGCGCCGTAGATCGAGGCGCCCATCCCGTAGAGGCAGACGAGCAAGCCAAGGATCAGCAGCGCGCGTCCGACCAGAGCCATGTCAGCGAGTCCTGTGCGCGCGGTCTGCCATCAGTACGTGCTCTTCGCCGCCTGGTACTTCGACGGGCATTTCGTCAGCAGCGAGTTGCTCTGACCGACGAAGCCGGTGCCCTGTTCGCGGACCGTCACTGCCACTCCGCGACCGGGGGCGAAGGGATCGGGGACGATCCCCGTGTAGCTCACCGGAACCGAGACCTTGAGCTTCGGGTCACGGATGCGGAACAGCAGCTGCTTTCCCTCGTGGCGCACCGATCCGGCCAGCACGGTGCCGGCCAGGATGTAGGACTGGCCGGGCTGCGCCCGCCTGAGCAGCTGGGAGGCAGTCAGCTCCTCGCGGCCGGCGCTGAAGCTGGTGTAGACGAGCGCCGAGGCCAGCAACAGCGCCGCGGTCAGGGCAACGACTAGACGAATGGCACGCTTGCGGCTTGGATCCATGCCTGAGGTCATTCTCCCACAAGCCACGCCGCGGACCCCCCGCCCAAGGACCGTCCTCCCCTGCCCTCGACGCCGGTCCGGTCCTCCCCCGACGCCTGTCCAACTCATCCCCGCTCGCTCTCGTTGGGAAGAGCTTTGCGCCGATTAGCGTCGTGTTAATAGCGAGGACTTTCTCGCTGCCACGCGAAACCAATCCCAACCGAGACCGTTACTGCTGATGACCGTGCAAGTTAGATCTAAACGAGTTGAGAGCATCCGCCGTCGTCGGACTGCAGGACGTGGGCGCACCCCACAGCAGACCAGCGAGCCGCCCGCTCGTGCCCGGATCGCCGTATCGGCCGCCGATGACCGGCGTCCGGTCCGCAGCGAGGGTACGTGCAGCGGGAAGCCGCTGACCAACGACCAGGCCGTGTACCACTGCCAGTGCGGGTTCGTGTTCGAGGCACCCGTCTCCACATCGGTCGGCTGCCCGAACTGCAGCGCGACCCAGGCCTGGTAGACCGCCGCCTACGGAAGAACCGTCCGGCTGGATTGACAGCCGCTCTAGCCTCCTGAGCGATCTGCTCGGGGCGCCGGACAGCCGACCTCGCGCGCGTGCCCGTCCGGCGATCGTCGGTTGCCGGGCTGGCGAAGTGCTTCAATAGTCCTCGCCGTCCCAGACCCACGGAGGAGGTTGGTGTGAAGCGAGGAGTGCTTGCTGCGGTGGTGGCCGCGATGGTTGTTGCGCTCACGCCGGCGATCGCCGACGGCGCCACGGGAGTCGAGCACTTTCACTTCCACGCGGGCCCGTTCATCATCACGCCAGGGGCGAACCTGATCCTGTTCGACCGGCACTCGGTGCCCAAGCCGACCGTCGATGGCTACATGACACGGATGGCGCCCAACCTGCACTACGCCCTGGCCAACGGCAAATGCTGCGGGGCGATCCCGAGGGTCGACATCATCCACCTCCACCACGGGGTGTGGATCAGCAACGGCGCGGCCGGCAGGGGCGAGGGAAACTCGGGCTACGGCAGCTTCTACCCGTTCATGGCCGCGGGCGAGGAGAAGACGATCTACACGCTGCCCAAGGGCTACGGCTACCCGATCGGCGCCAAGGACACGTGGCTTCTCAACTACATGATCCACGACCTGACCGACCACGGCGCCAAGGTCTACATCACCTACGACATCGACTTCGTGCCCCGAGATACTCCGGCCGGACAGAGGATGAAGCCGGCCCATCCGATCTGGATGGACGTTCGCGACGGCAGTCTCTACCCCGTGTTCGACGTGCATCGTCACAGCGGGCGGAACGGCAAGTTCACCTATCCGGACATGGCCCACAAGCCGTACGGCAACGGGCGGCCGCTGAACGTGTTCACTATCGACCACTCGGGAGCCCTGCTCGGCACCGCGGGCCACGTGCACCCGGGGGGCCTGTACGACGAGCTCGACCTGATCCGCAACGGCGCGACCCCCAGTGGCGGCGCGCTCCCGGGCACCGTGCCGCACTCCGTGCGGCTGTTCAGATCGATGCCCCATTACTTCGACAAACGCGGCCCAATCTCTTGGGACATGGCGATGACCGCCACCGGCAAGGATTGGCGGCCCGAGGTCCAGGCCGGGGACAAGTTACGGATCAGCTCGACGTATGAGACCAAACGTGCGTCCTGGTACGAGTCGATGGGAATCATGGTGGTCTGGGAAGCCTGGGACGACCAGACCGGCACCGACCCGTTCACGCATCCGACCGACCAAGCCGGCCACGTCACCCACGGCCACCTGAAGGAAAACGATCATCACGGCGGCAACAAGTCGCTCGGCGTGAACCTGAAGAGGTTCCGGACCTGCTTCACCAAGAAGGTGGTCATCGGCGGCTTCCACTTCACCCCGGGCGATTTCACCTCGACGGGAGCCGATCGCTGCACGCCCACCGTGCGCAAGGGTCACTCGCTGACCTTCGTCAACGACGACGCGTTTGCCAGCGGCACCTTCAGCCTCAACCCCAGCCACGCTTATTTGGCCTCGATCTTCCACAGCGTCACCTCGTGCCAGTACCCGTGCGGGTTGAACACCGGGATCTCGTATCCGCTGGCCAATGGCGCCGGCGGCTTCGATTCCGGTCAGCTGGGCGCGGGGCTGCCCGCCGTCGGGAAGCTCAGCTGGAGCACGCCCACCAACCTGCCACCGGGGACGTACACGTTCTTCTGCCGGATCCACCCGTTCATGCGCGGGGTGTTCCGGATCGTGGGCTAGCCGGCGCGAGAGTGTCGCCCGCGCTCAGGCGGGCGGCTGCTCCGCCTCGGTCACCCTGCCGCGCGCCTCGGCCGGGTGGCTTCCGTTCTGTTCGGTGGGCGGGAGCAACTCCCGCATCGAATCGTCGAGCCAGCCGATCAGCTTCCACACGTCGCGCATCTGCTCGCGGTCGGCCACGATCCCGAAGTCGAGATAGCCGAGGTAGCTCATCACGGTGATGTTGAGGCCCATCCCGTCGGTGATCACCGACACCGGGTAATTGGCAAGCAGCTTGGCGCCCGCGCAGTACAGCGGGAACTGAGGTCCGGGCACGTTGGACACCACGAGGTTCCAGACCGGGCTCCGCGTGGCCGCCAGCGAGAACGTGACCCGCGCCGCTCGAGAAAAGACAGCCGGCGGAATGAATTGGGTGGCATCGACCAGCAGCTCGGCCGGCAACGCCTTATGTCGCTCCTTGGCCACCCGCAACGCCTCGTGCGTCAGGCGTAGGCGCTCGACGGCATCAGCCTGGTTGGTGAACAAGGGGATGCTCATCATCCCGATGCGGTTGCCGAACGTCCCCAGCTCCTCGGTACGCACCGACACCGGGACCTGCGTCACCAGGGGGTCGTCGGGCAACTCATCGTGCTCGACGAGCCACCGGCGCACGGCGCCGGCGCACAGGGCGATGACGACATCGTTGACCGTGTAGCCGTAGGCGTTCTTGATTGCCTTGACATCGGCCAGTGAGAGCTGGCCGAAGGCGAAGCGCCGGTGCGCCGACACGCGCCCGTTGAAGGAGGTACGCGGACGGCTCATGGTGCTGCGCTCGAGCACACGCGACTCGCGGCCGCGTAGCGCCCGCGCGAACCGCGACGACACGCGCCCCAGGGTCTTGGCGCCTGGGATCTCGTTGAGAATCGGGGCGTCCTCGAGGTTGGGCAGGGTCGACGGGAGCGCGCGGGCCACGCGCTCGACGTATCGAGGCGTTCCGAGCAGGCCCCGGGCCAGCATCGACAGCTCGCTGGGCTCCTTCTCGGGCTTGCTCTCACCCCGCGGCGGGGGCTCGCGACCTTCCGGAGTGAGATCGAGCAGCACGCCCATGATCTCGGCCCCGGAGATGCCGTCGACGGCCGAGTGGTGGATCTTGGTCAGCAGGCCGACGTTGTCGTCCTGCAATCCGTGGATCAGGTATGCCGCCCATAGAGGCCGCGCGCGATCAAGCGGCCGCTCGAAGATCCGCGCCACCTGCTCGGCCAGCTTGGCATCGGTCGGCGGTGGCGCCAGCGCGATCTCCCGTACGTGGTACTCCAGATCGAAGTCAGGATCCTCGATCCAATACGGGTAGTCGAGGTTGAATGGGATCTGCTTCAGCCGCCAGCGAAACGGCGGCAGAAGCGGCAGCCGCTCCTCGATCATGTTCAGCAAGTCGGCGAGCTCGAGCTGCCCGTTGGGCCGCGTGCTCGGGTCGAGCACCGCAAGCGCTCCGACGTGCCCCGCCTGGCGCGGTGATTCGAGCGCGAGGAACTGCGCGTCTAGTCCGGTCAGCTGCCGCATGGTCTCCTCCTTCGCGGGGAGGCGAGTCTATCCAGCGGCCTGCCGGAGCAGGTTTACCGCCTTCTGCGGCTGGCCATTGAGCAGTGCCTGATCAGCGCCGGCGATCGCCTTCGACGTGGCCTGACTCGGACCACCGCCGGCGATCGCCTTCGACGTGGCCTGACTCGGACCACCGCCGGCGATCACCGCCGCCTGCGCGACGTCGCGGGCGATGGCCAGCACCGCCTCCTGCTGGGCGAACGTCGACGAGCCATGCTGGAGTTGTCCGGCCACCTGGCGCAGAACCGTGAACACCGACGTCGGACGAATCGTCGAGCCGTCGCTGTTCCAGTCATTTGCCGCATTGCAGACGCCACGCGCGCCGCAGGACACCGGCATTCCGGGTGCCGGACATAGCGAACCTCTCTTCCTCTACCTGAACCCGCTAACTCGTACCCAGCTCGACGAAGACGAAACGAACCCGCACTTGCTCCGGTAGCGTCCGCTCGGCCATGGAGCGACCGGAGACGAACGTGTTTGAGGTGCGACCAATTGGCACGGTGCGATCCTCGCGGATCGAGCCCCTCGATGACGACTGGGGTGAGATCGCCTCGACAATCGAGCTCGACGGCGAGCTGCTCGCCCCCTCCAGCCTGCGCGGCCTCGAGGACTTCTCGCACATCGAGGTGGTCTACCTCTTCCACCGCGTCGACCCCGACACCCACGAGCTGGCCGCGCGCCGGCCACGCGGAAACCCGGACTGGCCCGAGGTCGGCATCTTCGCCCAACGGGCCAAGCGGCGCCCCAATCGGATCGGCGTGAGCGTGTGCGAGCTCATGGGCGTCGACGGCCTGGAGTTGGCCGTGCGTGGCCTCGACGCGATCGACGGCACCCCGGTTCTCGACATCAAGCCCTACATGACCGAGTTCGCCCCCCGCACGCCGGTGCGCCAGCCACGCTGGTCGCGCCAGCTGATGGCCGGCTACTGGTGAGGCGGCTGCGGGGCCACCGCAATAGCGGAGCTTGAGCAGGCGAGCGATGACCCCGACTACTCACGGCGGCAGCAGCCGCAGGTCGTCCATAGTGGTGACGACGAAGCGCACGTAGGTCTCGGCTGCGTCGACGGCCAGCCGCGCGTGTCGTGCGGCGAGGCCGGGCGGGTAGCGAGGTCGGCCGTGACCGGTGCCATAGGCATTGCGCCACTCGGCAAGGAAGGTCACCAGGCCGGCGAGCGCCGCCTGGGACTTGTCGAGAGCATCGGCTCCTTTGGGGTCGGGCGGTGCCTTCGTGCGGATGGCGTTACGCCACTTTCGAGACAGACTCACGAGGTCGTCGTTCGATGTGTCCTGCTCGTTCAGCTGGTCAAGCGCTCCTCGCAGCGTCGCCTCGGTCAGTTCCTTGGCTGACCCGATCGCGCGTGCGAGCTGCTTCGGTGTGCGGTTGGCGCACATCTCGGCCGCGCGGTCGTCAATCAGCGACTCCTCGACCAGTCCCGAGGCGTGAAGTTCCACGAAGCTGGCTGTGGTCGCGGTGGTCTCCGACACGTTGCGCCGGGCGCCCAAGACAGCGTGGAGCTCCAGAAACTCCCGCTCAACCGCCAACAGCCACGGGACGCTGTCGTCGAGCGTGATCCGCCGCAGCCGCCCCGTGGTGGTGGACGGCGGACCGGATAGGAGGCTCGGCAGGACCGTTTCGAGTTGGCCCTGGAGATACTTCTTCATCGTGCGTCGGGTCTGGGTGACCCATCGCAAGATGTCGCGTTCCCACTCCATCTCGATCCCCATCGCATCTGACTCGGCCGTCAGTCCTGTTGCGGTCGCGATGCGAACCTGCGCTCCCTCGACCTGGTCCACTAGCTCTCGCGTCCTGGTCAGGTACCGGGACACTGCGGCCTGGCACTTCTGCTCGCTGCCATAGATGCGCGCTCTGTTCATCGCTGACGGGCGGCGATGGTGGCAGGACAAGCGGACGCTCGATGCCCGTCCGCCTGCGGTCTCTCCCCCGGTTTCCGGCGACTCCACGCCCGTTTCCCGGACCGGTGCAGCCCCTCGCCTGTCCGAGCCCGTGTGGACCGGAACGCGCTGTGGCGTTTGTCAGGGTCGGTGTCAACCATGGTCCAGGCGAACTCCTCGCAATGTATCCCGCCGCGACCTGCTGATTCGCAGTGCTCGTGCTCCACCTCGGCGATGGTTCTTCCAGGTCGGCGGAGCAGGCCGCGTGCGCTAGCGGTGGGCCTTTCGCGCGGATCGAGAGGCGACACTTCGGCCACGCTTGACTCGTTGGTGTTGCCCCCCAGGCCTGCGCGGGGCGTTCCCCTGGGCTCTCGCCCATCGCTATCCTTGCCCGGCGGACTGCGGGCTGGTCACCGTCCCCCGGACGGCGTGGTCACACCCCGGTTCACGCCCTGGGGTTTTCGGTCCATCCGGAGACCCTGAAAGTCCCGTCACGACGGGCATTCGCGGACGTAGCTCAGTTGGTAGAGCGTCGGCTTCCCAAGCCGTGCCGACGAAAATGACGAGCGACGACGACCGGCAAAGATCGCCTGCAAAAGCCACACCTTTTGGAGCCTTTATCCGTGCGACTCCATCGGTTGAGGGAGATGCTTCCGAGACCATTTGGGCCAGGATTGGGCCACAGCCGTAAGGCGGAAGCGCCGACCGCACCGCTGATTAGCATGGCGCATGCCTGACAGTCCGAACGAATCGCTCGCTGGCCGTATCCGGTCTGCGCCTCACGTAACTCTGTCGCCGGACGCGACGGTGCCGGGCGTTACGCCATCCGCCAGTGCGTCCCAACCGTTGGTGCACGTGGCCTCCGCGGCCGTCTACGCAAAGCGTAGGAGCTTCTGCGATGGTCGTCCCCCTCGCCCCGACTTCACTATGCCTGACGCCGATATCAGCGTCACGGAGAACCTGTGGGATTTCGCGACGACCGGGACTGGGCTCGCTGTGGGAGGCATCGTCGGTCATGCGCCCGGCGCGGTCGTTGGGGCCGCTGCTACGCTCGGAGACTCGATGCACGAGCACTTCAAGCGCATTCTGGCGGGCGTCAGCCAGTACCTCCGGCGACCGTAGCCCGCGCCGTTGAGGCGTGGGCGGGTCGCGACAACGGAGGTTCAGAAGTGCACATGGTCCTCAAGGAGGTCCTTGGCCCGTTCGGCTGGAAGGTGTTCAAGTCGACGGCGGGGAAGGGCATCACGATCGTCCTCAGGAAGTACTGATGCTCGGGACGATCCTGAAGTGGCTCGCGGAGCTGATCGCCTGGAGGGCGGTCGAGTGGCTCGCCAGGGAGGTGATCTTCTCCACGTAGTACGAAGGTCCCGCCGGGAGCCCGGCGGGACCTCTCTCGTTGAGTACGGAGTGGGGCTGACCCGCTCCGGAATGATCACTACGCGCCCCAGGCGGCGTAGCGGCGAATCGAGGGCGAGAGCAGTGGGGAAGAGCGACGTGCGAGGGTACAGCCGCTTACAGCCACGAATGATCATTCACCGGCGAGTCCTATGAAGAACCCCAGCTGTGTGACGTGGGCGTGACGCACCTTCGCGAAGATTGGTGACAGGTAGTAGGAGCCTGCTGGGCTCCAGTGCGGCAGCAATGCCCCCAGTTCCCTCGCTGGCGACGCGGGTGAGGGTACATCCGCTCCAACGCCGCCAGCGTTGAGCCGACGGTCACGTCGGTAGAAGTGGTGTAACGAGCGTCTGGTAGGTCGACCCTTTGAGAGGGGTCGGCCACCGTGGCGCCGAACTCGTCGGTTGTTATCGCAGTCGACGTGAAGGAGACACCACGATGGCCGATGGTCAGAGCATGACGGTTGCCGATGTCGTCGCCAAGATGATGGATGGTCGCCTTGAGGATTTCGTCAGGGAGGCGGTCGTGCTGGTCGCCTGCGAGTTGATGGAGGGCGAGATCTCGGCTGAGATTGGCGCCGCGCTCGGCGAGGTCGCGCCCGAGACACGTGTGACGCATCGCAACGGGTATCGGTCGCGGGGGTGGGAGACGCGGGTCGGGGAGATCGAGCTGCTGATCCTGAAGAAGCGGCAGGGCCCGTGGTACTTCCCCTCGTTCCTGGAGCCGCGACGCCGCAGCGAGCAGGCGATCATCGCGGTTGTGCTGGGGGCGTATGTCAACGGCGTCTCCACGAGGAAGGTCGACCGGCTCGTCGAGCAGCTGGGGATCGACGGGATGACCAAGGACCGCGTCTCGGCACTCTGCCGGGCGTTGGACGAACAGGTCGAAGCGTTCCGGCAGCGGCCGCTCGAGGGCGCCTATCCCTACCTGTGGCTCGATGCCAAACAGGTCAAGGTGCGTGATCACGGCCGGGTCGTGTCCAAGGCCGTCGTCGTGGCCTACGCGGTGCACGAGTCCGGCGTGCGCGAGGTGATCGGCCTTGACATCGGCGAGGTCGAGTCGGGGCCGTTCTGGGTCGAGTTTCTGCGCTCGCTCAAGCGCCGTGGCCTGTCCGGGGTGCGGCTGGCGATCTCCGACCAGCACGAGGGGCTGAAGGCCGCAATCGCCCGTGTGCTGGGCTGCCCATGGCAAAGGTGCACTGTCCACTTCACCCGCGACATGGTCATGCACTGCCGCCGTGACCAGCGCGGACTGGTCGCCGCCGCCCTACGGGAGATCTTCAACGCCGAGAGCTACGAGCAGGCCCGCGAGCGCGTCGGAAGCGTGCTCGAGCGCCTCGCGCCCGTCGCGCCGAAGGTCTGCGAGCTGCTCGAGCAGGCCGAGGAGGACCTGCTCGCCTTCTACCGGTTCCCGGCCGAGCACCGGACCAAGCTGCGCAGCACGAACCCGCTCGAGCGGGTCAACAAGGAGATCGGCCGGCGCACCGACGTCGTCGGGATCTTCCCCAACGACCAGGCGGTGATCCGGCTCGCCGGCGCGCTGCTGATCGAGCAGAACGACGAATGGCTGGTCTCCCGCCGCTACCTGTCCGCCGAGTCGATGGCGCTGATCCTCCAGGAGGACGTCGACAGCGACCAGGACAGCCTCCAGCCGGCCGAGGAGGTGGGCAGCCTCGCCGCCGGCTGAGCCGCTCAGCACCCCACAAACCCCTCATCGCAACCAGCCGGTTGCAGGTCGGCGCGTTCTCCGACGTCCCGGCGCCCTCCGAGCGACAACCGCGACCAATAGCACCCCTGAAAATGACGGGGCGCGCGCCCGCCTGCCCGCTCCGCCTCGCCCCTCCGGGCGAGTCGCCGCACCGCACGCGCTCAGCAACCCCAACCAGGCAACGAAGGGGGTGGGCACCCTCACCCCGGCCTGAGCAGCCACCCCGAAGCCGACGAGCTCAACCCGTTACACCACGAAATCCGACTTGACTATCGCAAGTCCGAAGCTCCACTCGGGGCTAGAGGCGGCCGGCTCACTCTGAGACCGTGTCGCTCGGGCTACAAGCGACAGCGCAGTTAGTCCGTCGCGAGCCGGTCGTTTCCTAGACTTCTGGTCCTCTATGGACGCCGTGGACGGGCAGCACGGGGATCCGGCAGTCAGCGCAGATGCTGTAGCGGAGCGGCTCTGCGGCCTGGAGCTGATCGAGGGACACGGTTTTCACTAGGTCGGGCTCCTGAACACACCGCACTCGGCATCGCGTCGGACGACGCGGTCGGCGACCCAGGTTGCGCCCGGGACCGAAATTAGCGTTCTAGGCCCAGTCCGAGGGGCCCGGCGGAGCCGCTGCCGGTAAGCCCGACGCAGCGGTGTCGGCCCTTCGGTGTCTCTGCGATGGCGTACGACACCGTCGCGCACCGCGCGCGCCGTCGGGGTCGTCCCAACAACCGGATCTCGGAGCTCGAGCGCCCGTGCCAGCGCCAGCGAGCGCCGATGAACGATCAGCCGAGCGGGGGCATCTCCTGGAGATGCTCGGCAATCAGCTCCGCGTGGATCCCGCCGCTGAACATGACCGCCAGCGCCAGCAGTCCCGTGCGGAGGCCGCGCGACCGATTCGCGCGGCCCTCCGCACCACTGCCTCACTTAACGATCCGGACTACGCGATCCATACCGAGCTGGGTGTGCTCACGGTGGTCCTGGGTGTCCATAAAGCAGACCTGGACGTAGTAGCCAGGTGCAAAGTTCAGGATCTCCTGCTGCATCGCGCCTGGCGATACGGGACCCGCGAGGCTGAGAAAGCTAATGGCCAGCTTCTGTGCCTCGCGATCCTTGCCGGCCTTCAACAGCGCCATGATCTGGTTAGCGCCGGCCTTGTTGCGGGCCCCGATCAGGACATCCATATGCACCAGGTAACCGGCATTCCTAACCCGCACCATGGTGCCTTTGTGCAGGACGCTGGGGCCCTTGAAGGCGAACTCGATCGACGTCTCCGTCGCCGCGGCGGCTGGCAACGCTGCCGGCGAGGCCGACTTCGTGACCGTGAACTGCTTGAACGCCGGCTGTCCGTTGCCGGTGATGTTGAGCGCGACGTAGTTGCCGGGCGTCAGGACCGTCTCGATCGTGCCAGGGGCAGTGCCGTCGACCATGAGCGAGCCGAACGGGGTCAGCGCGTTGAGGTCGCCGTGGTGGCTCCGCACGGCATGGAACGCCTTCGTGAACGGCACACCCGGGTCGAGGCGGACGAGCCCGAAGTCGCCTTGGTGCTTGCCTTTGAACGTCGAGGTGATCCTCACAGCGCCCGAGACCTCCGACCCGGAGACCTTGATCCCGGTCTTCCCGGTCAGCGCGAGCCTGAGCGTGGGCAGCGTCGAGGCCGCGCTTGCTCCGGTGATTCCGGCCAGCCCGATCACGCAGGCGGCCACAACGTTCGCTACGCCAATCAGCGATCCAAGTCGCTTCACAACATGCTCCTTTCGTTTGTCTTGCGGGAAAGCGGGATGCCCCTTGCCGCAAGACAGCTCGGCCAATCCACCGACCTTATGTGCGGTGCGGCAGCGCGCCCAAAGGCCCAACTTCCTCTGGGCTGGGACGCGGCTCCACACGCACAACAACAAGGCACGCCAAAAGTCGCGGCGCCGCGGCCCACCCCAACCCCGGTGGTCGCCCCCCGCGGCTCCTGGTCTGATCGAGCAGGAACGCTGATCGCTGGCAGCTGCTTCCTCGCGCAGCGACGCTCTCGCTCAACCCCCCGTCGCGCCCGATCGGGCTGCCCGCTCCCGTCACTTCTGTACCGCCGGGCGGATTCAGCAGCCTGACGCTCGTGATGAGAGCGGTGGTGCTAGCCCGATGCAGCGCTGCGCATTCGTGCTCGTGCGGGCATCGGAGGCAGGCACGACCGCGTGACTGCGTGTGTCCGGCAGCGGTCGGCGTTGCCAGGCATCAGTAGGCCGAGATCGTGACTCCTCCAGACCGAGTGGGGGCCTCCTCGATCAAACCACCACTATGGCCGCGCGACGAGCGAGACTGGTCGTTTCCGCGCGCACGGCGGGCTCTTTGCTATCTGCGGGGTGGCAGGAGACTGGACTGCCGATGCCGAACGAAGGCGGAATGAAGGGCTCGGAGAAGCGCTACGGAATGCTGCTCGTCGCGCTCAGTGTCACGTTCTTCTTCGAGGGCGTTGCTGCGCCCGGTGATCTCCAGCGGGCGCACGCGACCGTCCTCGTCGGTGTCATGCTGATGCTCGCGCTGTATGCCGCCGAGGTCCCAAAGCGGCACCTTCGGGTCGCGGCCGCGGTCATTCTCACCATCGTGGTGGGCGTGGTGATCGCGTCGGTGGTCGGGCAGAGCACGACGGTTACCGGCATTGCCGCCATCGCCAACGGGTTGCTGGTTGTATTGGCGCCCCCGGCCGTTGTGATCGGGCTGCTACGCCTCCTCCGCGCGACGAGCACCGTGACCATCACGGTCGTCGCCGGGGTGCTCTGCCTGTACCTGTTGGTGGGTTTGTTCTTCGCCTTTACATACGGCGCCGTCCAGGATCTCGGTGGCGCTCCTTTCTTCGCCAACGGTGCCGCCGCTACGTCTACGCGCTCGGTCTACTTCAGCTTCGTGACTTTGACGACCGTCGGTTACGGGGACTACACCGCACGAACCAACCTCGGACACACACTGTCGGTGACCGAGGCACTGATCGGTCAGATCTACCTGGTCACGGTCGTCGCGGCGATCGTCGGCCGTGTGGTCCCACGCCGGGCGCAGTCCCAGTGATCGACGAAGCCCTGCGCGTGCGTCTGGTCGAGAAAGTCTCGGTCGCGCCAGCCAGACGCTCGCAATGATCGAGCAGCAGCGCTGATACATGGCTGCTGCTTGCCACGCGAGCGACGCTCTCGACGCCCGTCGGGCGGACGGTCGGCCCGCTTGTCGCGTTGACTGCTCAATCGCCGGGCAGATGCAGCGGTGTCACGCTGGCGTAGATGCCGGTGCTGCTAGCCCGAAGCGTGTGTGTCGGTTTCCGGGGAACGGCGATCTTCTCCATAGACGTTTTCTCACGCTCGCGATCGCGCCGGGCACGGACTGTCGCCTTGATCGGGCTGGGTGTTCGAGGCCTGCAGGGTCATTGCGACCAAGGCTCACGAGCCTGTCGCTGCCGCCTCAGCGCGCAGGCAGGCTGATGACCGAACCGATCAGGGGGAGTGATCGGCGCTCCCGGTGCGGTGAGCCGGTGACGAGGGAGGTCGCCAGATCGAAGGTCCCTTCCACCGTGTAGCGATTGATCTCGAATGGTTCGCTCTTGGACAGGGGGTCGGGTCGTTCCTGGATCCCGAAGTGCAGGTGGGGAAAACTCGTGTTCCCGCTGTTCCCGAGCAGGCCGATAATCTGCCCGGTCCGCACGCGCTGCCCACGTCTGACGCGGACCGAACCGGGCTGCAGGTGCGCATAGACCGCGTACCGGTGCGGCCCGATCTTGATGGCGACGTTGTTGCCCCCGTAGTCCTGGGGTCCTTTGAGGTTTGGAGCGGCGAGCGGTGGGATGTCTGGCAGGTTGTTGACGGTCGAGACCACGGTGCCATCCGCCACGGCGTAGAGCGGGGCGCCGTAGGCCGGCCAGTCGCTGTTTTGCTTGCCATCGCCGGTGTACAGCCGGCCGTCGACGAGGCGGATCCAGTCGATCGCGAAGATCTCGGGCGTGACGTAGGTCCCGTTCTGCGACAGGACAAAGCTGCGATGGGGAGAGGTGGGATCGGCGCAGCACCCCTGGAGATCGACCCATCCCGAACCCCGCAGCGGCGGCGCGATCACGACCGGGGCGCGCTGGTCGGTGCGCAGGCGGGGTGCCGTCACGGTCGTGCTGCCGATCAACGACCGCAACGGAGCGTCCGCAGGGATCGCGTACTGGATCCGGTTCGTCACGCGCGTGGGCACCGCCCGCCCGGCGGACCGTGGCAGCGCGATGTCGACGAGCGTCACGACCGTCGACGCCGGCGCGATGCGCGCCGTCGGGCCCGAGCCGAGGGGCGGGAGGGTGACGGCCGCGAGCGCAGCGCCCCTGAGCACCAACAGTCGTTTCCCGTCGCCACGCACCTCAAGCGACTTAAGCGTCGCCTCGGCCGTGAACACATTGGTGATGATCAGGTCGTACTCGACGTGCACGCGCCCGTCGCTGCCATGGACATACTGAGGCGCGCCCGGAGCCTCGACCTGGAGCGCCGTCGGCTGGGCACCCACCCGCCCCGCCGCGAACAGTCCGACCACCAAGCACACCCCCACCGCGGCCACGCGTCGCGCCGCCGCACGTCGCAGTCCGCTCTCAAGCACGATTGACAACCTACCAGGGCTCGTGGCCGGCACACGTTCGGACCGTCCGTGGCGGGCGCGGGCCGGCAGAGTGGCGTCGCGTGGACCAATGATCAGCGGACAGGGGGTCGCCTCGAACTCCCTGACGGGTGTCGTGCGGAACCGCCCTGAGGCGCAGCGCGCCTATGTCGTGCGCTCTGTCACCCCGTAGGCGCTCGCACCAGAGCCCGATTCGTCAAATCGAGACTGCTGCGTCTAGCCCGAAGGAGCAGTCTGCTGAGCCGTCGCGACAAGCGCCGAGGGCACGTTGACGAGAAGCTCGTTCACGATGGCGCCGTCGGAGCGTGGCCGTCGCCAATTCTCCGCTCGCTCGCGGGAGGGATTGGGACCGTCTGGGCGCGTCACACGCACCGTGACGGGACCACGCCGCTACGGGATTGTGGTCGCATGAGCTTCACACGATTACGGATTTGTAGTCTCACGCACATGTGCGGGCGACCCGGCTGTGTGCCCGGTGTTCGAGTTCGAATCAGTAGTTCTCCGACTCGCACACGTGGCTGTACCCGGATGTCCCGATGTGGGCCCAGGGTGTAAATGCTCCTAAAAGCTTTCGCTCACCATGCCCTTATGAGTGCGGCGTGATTGGGACGTTGCGCCTCACAGTGTGGCGTCTGCGAAGAAGGGAGGAAGTATGCGCCTCAGTCCTGACGGCAGCCTCTTGCGCGAAGTCGTACGCGCGTTGCACACCAATGGCTTTCGGGCATGTGGCCTGCGCGCACGCGTGGTCTGCGCAAGCTGCTGACGCCCGTCCGTGTCGGGTTGAAGTAGGACATCGTGAAGGAGGACATCATGGGTGATCGGTCGCAAGTCAACGGCGCTTCGCCGCTAATCCAATGGACGGCATCCGATACGACGAGGAGAGAGAACAGAAATGGCAACAGTTCAGGCCCGTAAACGCACGTCGCAGATCGAAGCGGAGAAGCTGAAGGGGCGGGTCGCGTTCGTCACCGGTGGCACTCGCGGCATCGGCGCCGCGATCGGTCGCAGCTTGGCGATGCGGGGCGCGACGGTGGCCGCCGGCTACAGCAGCAACGAGGAGGCGGCGCGGGCGTTCAAGGAGGAGCTCGAGGGGTTCGGCATCGACGCCAGCATCCACCGTGGCGACGTCGCCAGCTACGAGGACTGTCAGCGCACCATGCACCACGTGCTCGAGCAGCACGGGCGACTCGACATCCTCGTCAA
>CAVTTU010000012.1:0-125226 GCA_963737535.1 uncultured Solirubrobacterales bacterium | reverse complement strand
TTGTTCGATCCGACGGGAGGCAGCGATGGGCGCTGGTCGGTTTCGTGGTGCAGGGTGCGGGGCCGTTGGCGCCGTGGGCGGCTGGGTATGAGCGGTGGTTGGCGGCTCGCGGGTACGCGAGGTGGTCGGTGCGCAAGCGGGTGTGCCAGCTGGCGCGATTGAGCAGCTGGCTTGAGCGCGAGGGGCTGGCTGTGTCGGAGTTGAACGAGCAGAGCGCCGAGTCGTTCGTGGTCGTCGCGGCGGGAGGCTGGGTACGTGACGTGGGTGACGTCGCGGTGCATGGAGCTGCCGCTGGCGTATCTGCGGGAGGTCGGGGCGGTGCCGCCGGCAGCGGCTGTCGTGAGCGAGGGACCGTGGACCGAGGTGCTCGCGGGCTATCGCGACTACCTGGTGCAGGAGCGTGGGTTGGCGTCGTCGACGGTTGTTGGCTATGAGCGGGTCGCGCGCTTGTTCTTGGAGCAGCAGCAGCCGGGCCGGCTTGAGTTGTTGTCGGCTGCGGATGTGAGCGGGTTCTTGGCGCGTGAGTGCCCGCGGCGGAGCGTGTCGGGCGCCAGGGAGCTGGTGGCGGGGTTGCGGCCGTTGTTGCGGTATCTGCATGTGGCGGGGTTGGTCGGCGTCGCCGCTGGTGTGGGCGGTGCCGGGCGTCGCGGATCTGCGGGACCGGTCGCTGCCGCGTGGGGTCGAGCCGCAGGTCGTGGCCCGCTTGCTGGCTAGCTGTGACCGGCGGCGGACGGTCGGGCGGCGGGATTACGCGATCTTGCTGTTGCTGGTTCGGCTCGGGTTGCGCGCCGGGGAGGTCGCCGCGATGCAGCTTGAGGATCTCGACTGGCGCGCGGGCGAGATCCTCGTGCGCGGGAAGCGCGACCGGCACGACAGGCTGCCGCTGCCGGTCGATGTCGGCCTGGCGCTGGTGTCGTATCTGCAGCGCCGCGGGCCGAGCGATTTCCGGGTGGTGTTCTTGCGGATGCACGCGCCCGCGGGCGCGCTCACCCGCATCGGGGTGTGCGGCGTGGTTGGTGACGCGTGCGTTCGGGCTGGGGTACCGCCGGTCGGCGCGCACCAGCTCCGCCATACCGCGGCGACCGCGATGCTCCGGGAGGGTGCGACGTTGGCGGAGATCGCGCAGGTGCTGCGCCATCGGGAGATCAAGACAACCGCGAGCTACGCGAAGGTCGACCGGGCCAGACTCAGGCCGCTCGCGATGCCGTGGCCGGAAGGTGTGTCATGACCGATCTGCGCTCGGCCGCACACGACTACCTGGCCGTCCGCCGACGGCTCGGGTTCGAGCTCAAGCAGCCCGGCCAGACGCTTGAGAACTTCGTCGAGTTCATGGACCGCGCCGGCGCGGAGCGCATCACGACCGAGCTCGCGTTGATGTGGGCGACATCGGTGCAGGCGCACCCGCACCGCTGGCGCCGAAGGTTGGGAGTGGTGCGCGGCTTCGCTCGCTACCTGAGCACGATCGATCCCGCCAGCGAGATCCCACCCGAGGACCTGCTGCCAGCCACTCTGCCGCGCGTCGCTCCGTACCTGTACTCACCGGCCGAGATCCAGGCACTGATGGCCGCAGCGCGGGCACTGTCGCCGCAGTTGCGTGCCGCGACGTATCGAGACGGTGATCGGGCTGCTGGCCGTTACCGGCTTGCGCCGCGGCGAGGCGCTCGGACTTGACCGAGCTGACGTCGACCTCGCTGACGGCCTGTTGCACGTCCGCGCCGCCAAGCAGAACAAGCATCGCGAGGTGCCGCTGCACGACACCACCACAATCGCGCTGCGCGAGTACAGCCGCCTGCGCGACCGCCACCTACCCGGACCCAGCTCGCCGGCATTCTTCGTCTCGCCACAGGGGTCCCGGCTGACCGCCGACGCGTTCAACAAAGACATTCGCGAAACTGATCGGGCAGGTCGGGCTGGAAGGACGCCGGCGAGCGGATCCGCCCACGGGCGCATGATCTCAGGCACTCGTTCGCTGTCCGCACGATGATCGGCTGGTATCAGACGGGCGAGAACGTCGACGCGAAGCTGCCACTGCTCTCGACGTTCCTCGGGCACGTCGACCCCGCCTCCACCTACTGGTATCTGCAAGCTTCCCCAGAGCTGCTCGCGCTCGCGCGCGACCGGCTCGAACGCGCCGCTGGAGAGCAGTCATGAGCCTGCTCGCGCCGACGCTCCAAACGTTCTTCACCGACCAGCTGATCACCCAACGGGACGTCAGTCCGAGCACCGTCGCCGCCTACCGCGACACGTTCCGGCTGCTGCTCGCGTTCGTCGAGCAACAGACCGGCAAGCAGCCATACCAACTGGAGCTCGCCGACCTCGACGCGCCGCTGATCGGCGCATTCCTGACCCACCTCGAGCAGGACCGCCACAACACGCCCCGGACCCGCAACGCCCGCCTCGCGGCGATCCATTCGTTCTACCGCTACGCCGCTCTGCGCCACCCCGAACAGCTCGCCACGATCGCCAGGGTCATGGCGATCCCGACCAAACGTCATCAGCGCAACGACCTCACCTACCTCACCAAACCAGAGATCGAAGCGCTCGTGCAGGCACCCGACCAGGCCACCTGGCTCGGTCGACGCGATTACACCCTGCTGCTGACGATGATCACAACCGGCGTCCGCGTCTCCGAACTGATCGCCATCAACCTCAGCGACGTGACCCTGACACCCGGCGCGCAACACCTCCGAGTTCACGGCAAAGGACGCAAGAACCGCACCACCCCGCTAAAAGCCGAGACCACCACCGCGCTCCGCGCGTGGCTGCACGAACGCGCCGGCGCGACCCACGAGCCGCTGTTCCCCACCCAGCAAGGACATCAGCTGCACCGACAAACCGTCGCGCTGCTCGTGACCAAACACGCCCGCGCCGCGGCAGCCCGCTGCCCGTCCCTCGCGACCAAACGCGTCAGCCCTCACGCCCTCCGGAACACCAACGCGATGCTCCTCCAAGCCGAACGCATCGACATCGCCACGATCGCGCTGTGGCTCGGCCACGAGAGCATCAAGACCACCTACATCTACCCGCATGCCGACAACCAGCTCAAACAAGAAGCGATCGACCGCACCGCCACGATCGGCACCCCACCCGGCCGATACCAGCCACCCGACAGCCTCATCGCCTTCCTCGAAGGACTCTGATTATGCAAAGTGGCCCACCACCACGACCCACCGCTCAGCAGGTAAAACGCCGCCAACCAGCCGCCGCTCACCATAATCGGAAGGCGCGCATAGAGGCAGTTATGCGCAGCTGCGCATAACTGCCTCAGTGATTCCGCGGGTCCGCCGCCCGGGCACGTACGGGCGATCGCAACCGTGGGGCATTGCGATCGTCCGCCGTCGGCGCCGGCGAGTCACTCTGCGTCGCCGTTGCGCTCGCGCCAGCCGTTCACGAGCCGGCGAGTGCTTTCGCCGAAGGAATCGCGCTGAGGCCAGCGAACGATCGCCGAACCAGTTTCCCGCCAACAGCCATTGAGAACGACGAACGCGGTCGCCGGAACATGAGCGGTTTCATGGAGAGCCGTGTGGAGGTGTGCGGAAGACGTGGCTGGCGGGTACGCGGCTCTTGTGCGATGATGCGTCGTGGAACCGACGGACTGCGCCGGTCCGCACGCTCGGTGGCCGAGCCTGGGGGCTAGTAGCTGAACACGGTCGCGTCGTTGCCGGCCCACTCCCATACCGGCGTCGCACCCGCGATCCTGACGTTCGGCACCTTTTCGGAGTCACCGAGGTCGCGAGCATCGACGCAGATCGGGCACAGTCACAGCTCGCCACCACCGTCCGCGAACTGCTCAAAGAGCCGCTCGAGCGGTGGGCAACCCTTGCCGCGACGCCCGCTGCCTCGCCTGGAAGGCCCAGGCGGACTCCCTCCTTGGTCGCCCAGATCACGACCTGCTTCCCCTGGCTCAACGCGGCGGTCGCGACAAGAAACGCGACGACGACTCGCTCTGCGTCCTCGAGTCCGGTCGCGAGATTGACGAGGGCCTTGCCATTTGCTGCGCCTTCCATGACCGCCTCCTAGTGAGCCTGATCGTTCGTTAGCACGAGACTACAGCCGATCGTCTGGCACGGCCGAGGCAACGGCAACCTTCTGAGGCCCGTGCAGCCCGTGGGCTGCACGGTGCGCCCTGGGTTGAGCATCATCGGATATTCCGAGAAGAGGCCCGCTGGCAGAAACCGCGCCTGTCGCTGACGATCGCTTCCGCGCTCGGCACGCCGCGGAGCGCGCGATCGCAAGGCGACCGAGGAGAAGTGAAGATTGGAGCCGAGGCATCGCTGCGATCGTTCCAGCGGAGGAGCACGCGTCGCACCTAGGCAGACACCCGCATGCTCGTGTGATTGCGCCAGTATCGCCGCCGCCGCGAGGGTCGTGGTGTGACCGCCAGCGAGCCCGCCGCCGGGCGCGGCCGGCGCTCAGCCGCGCTCGCCGACGTCCACGTACTCGCGGTCGAGCGCGCCTGTGTACAGCTGAAGCGGCCTGAACGTCGTCTGCTCGGGATCCTTGACCATCTCGACCCACTGCGCGATCCACCCGGCGCTGCGGGCGAGCGCGAACATCACCGGGAACATCGACGGCGCGATGCCGAGCGCCTCGTATGTGAGGCCGGAGTACAGATCGAGGTTCGGGTACAGCCGACGGGAAGTGAAGTACTCGTCGTGCAGCACTTGCCGTTCAAGCTCGTCGGCGATCGCGAACAACGGATCGGGCCGGCGGTGCTCGTAGAGCTGCTCGAGCTGCCGGCGGAGCACACGCGCCCTCGGATCGTAGGTCCTGTAAACCCAATGACCGAAGCCCAGCAGCCGTTCGCGCGCTGACTTGACGCGCGCGAGGAACTCGGGTACCTGACTAGGCGATCCGATCCCCCTCAGCATCCCCAGCACCCCCTGGGCAGCCCCCCGCGCATCGGCCCCGACAACGCAGTGACACCAGCGGCGACCGCCGCGTATGGATTCACATGCGTGGACCCGACCGCGCGCACGGCGGTCGTGGAAGCGTTTTGCTCATGGTCGGCATGCAGCATCAGCAGCACATCCAGCACGCGCTCGAGCACCGGGTCCGGCGTATAGCGAAGCTCGCTCATCCGGAACATCATCGACAGCAGGTTCCCCGCGTAGCTGAGGTGATCCTCGGGATGCACGTACGGCAGCCCCTGCAGATGACGATAGGAAAACGCCGCCAGGGTCGGCAACTTCGCCAACAGACGGACCACCTGCAGCACCCGGGCCTCCTCGTCATACACCCGATCGGCATCGGTATAGAAACTCGAGAGCGCACCGACCGACGCAGCCACCATCGCGATAGGACGCGCGTCATACCTGAACCCCTCGATGAAACCCTTAACGTTCTCATGAACGAAGTTGCGCGTGCCGATCTCATGCAGCCACGACTCATACTGCCCCGCGGTGGGCAACTCCCCGTTGATCAGCACATACGCCAGCTCAAGAAAGCTCGAGCGCTCACACAACGCCTCGATCCGGTAGCCACGGTGCTGGAGGACCCCAGCCTCCCCATCGATATGCGTGATCGCGCTGCGACACACCGCCGTGCTCGAAAGGCCCGGGTCATACACCGCCAGCCCACCCGCCTGACCTCCGAACTCCGAACTACGAACCGCACCATCATCGATCGGCAACTCGAACCGCTCCCCCGTGCGATTATCAATCACCGTCAACGTGCTCCGACCCGCCAATCCATCAGCCCTCTCACCCAATCGCTGCTCCACCCCGCCAATCTTGCCCGCACTCATGCGCTAACTCCCCTCGCCGTTGATCACATCACCCCCCTCACAATCGCACACCCAACCTCCAGACCGCACGCAAAGACCGACGACCCGCACAAACGTTCAGTGAACGACACTCCGTGTCTGCCTCCCCGCTCGTCGCGAATCTCAGGACGCCGTCGCCGGAGCGTGCTGGCCCGCTTTAGTGATTCCGCGGGTCCGCTGCCGGGCACGCGCGGGCGATCGCACGTGGCCAAGCACTCGTCGGCCGCCGGCGCCGCCGGGCCACTCCTCCGTCGCCGTTGCAATCGTCCGGGTTCAAGGTCTCGATTTGTGAAAGCGCTCGTCCGGCGCGTGCGCGCTTTCCGCGCTGAGCGGGTCGCTGCGGCGAGCCAGGCCAGATGCTCGCGCGATCGCTAGAGCAGGTCTTTGCCTGGCGTCGCGTTGCCGGCTCGGTCAGACGCTTACGCGGTAGTGGAGGTGAACGACGCCGTTTCGGAACCGGCGCTCATCGAGAAGTTCGAGTTGCGCGCGGACGTTGTCTGGCAGGGCGCGCTTGCCGCCTCCCACCACGATCGGGCATAAGAACAGATGGCACTCGTCGACCAGCCCCGCGCCGATTGCGTGGCCAGCGAGCTCGGCACCCCCGACTGTGATGTCGGCCCCCGAGGACTGCTTGAGCCGCCGGACGGCGTCTCGATCGAACTCGCGCTCGATCCGCGTCCTCGCGCTGGATACCGTCTGAAGCGCCCGGGAGTACACGATCTTCTCAGCTGCCCGCCAGATCCCAGCAAAGTCCCGGATCACTGCCGGCTGATCGGCCTCGGTGCTCACGGTCTCCCAGAACACCATCGTCTCGTACATCCGGCGCCCGTACAGGTGGGTGCCGATCGGCCGCTCGAGATCGTTGACGAACGCATGCACCTCGTCATCCGGCGCCGCCCAGTCGAACCTGCCCTCCTCGTCCTCGACGTACCCGTCAAGCGAGGCGATCGCCGCATAGATCAGCTTGGCCATCTCCACTCCAATCGGTCGTTACGGTGCAGCCACGGCCGCACATGCTGAGACCGCGATCCGCAGCCAAAATCATCGATCACGGCATCGCGGGAGCACGAGTACAGACCGACTCGCTCATCCCGCGCCCCGCATGCCGCGCGTAGCGGGGCTGTCAGCATGACTAGGGAGACCTGCTTCTTGACACAGAAGCGAGTCGGCTGCTGCACAGGACCGTTGTTGGGGGGATCGCACCGACATCATCCGGCCGCGATATGCGCATAGTCTTGCATCATCGCAATATGGAGATTTCGAGGTTCTTCGCAGACGTCGTGCTGGCCGCTTCACCTTTCGGGGCGTTCGAGGACGAGCAGCCGCTAACAGGCGGCGTCCGTGCCAGGTCGGAGGCGCAGACGGCGGAGCGGCGGGCGCTTGTTGCCGAGAGGTTGCGGGCGACGGCGGGGTCGTGGGGTTCTATGGACACGATCCGCTGCTGACGACGCTTGCTGTGCTCGGCGACAGCGCCATGATCTCGATGCCGCGATGCGCCGTCCGCTGGCCTATGGGCGAGAGTCCACGAGGCCACGGCCGTATCGGCTGGCTGATTTGGCGGATGCGGCGGGAATGTCAATCTCGGGGGTTCGCACGGCATACGAAGCCGAGGAGATCGCGCAGGTCGCGGACGCGACCGGTCTCAAACCGGCGGGCAGCCAGGCGATCACCGACCCATAGTTGGGCTCAGCGCAAAGATCCGGGTCGACCACGTTGGTGTTCCGGCGCGCGCCAGGCTCAACGCTGCCGGCTTGCGACGGGTCTCTTCGGTCTTGACTGCGAGATTGCTGACGATGGTCGATTCGCCCGGCTGCGAGTCAGTTCCGCAGTTCACGATCGTGTCTTCCTCACGATCCATCCGTCGGCCGCTTAATCTCCAGCTCGATGCATATCGCTCCACGCTTCTCGCCCGGACCGTGATACACAAGCCTTTCATCGCGTCCTCCTCCGGATCAGTCGGTCCTTACGCGAGTCTACAACGGGGACTCGCAAGTACGGCAGCCAGCCCAACGACCGCGACCCGAGGGCCCAAGCGTCGTGATTCTGGACGACTCAGCGCCGAAGCCGAGCAGCGCACATGCCTGGCCATGGATTCGCGCTGGCTTCTACCTCCGCACGCGGCTACCTCCTTTCGAGTAGCCATCATCTCCAGCCTCCGCAACGGCTTTCTTATGACCGCTCTCGGTGATACAGCGGCCACCGCAGCGCCCTCAGCAGCCGAATACCCGCGAGCCAATGCAGGTGTCGGTCTGTCCTTGGCCAGCGACGTGCTCCTCGCCAATAGCGCGTGCCGGCTGTTGACTGACCGCGCCGGCGTTGCCCAAACACTTGGCCCCGGAGCCGCGGCCTCGGTACGGGCAAACCGAATGGTGCTCCCGGTCGATCAGGTCGCGCAACTCGTTGTTGCCAGTAGCTCCTCCTTCGTAGCCTTCGCGCCCCGGCCGTCATTGACGCCGTTTCGCATCACGCGTCGGCTCCTCGGCGGCGAGATCGAGATCAGTCACCGGGGACTGGACCTGGCCGCGGTCGACGCGCCGAACCCGGTCGCGTTCGTGCGCTCGAAGCTCGTCGCAAACGGCGTGCTCGACACTCGCGACGAAGCCAGCGCCCAATTCGTCGCGTGGCACGCGACGGCGGTGCTCGGATCGCGCTCGGGAGCGATCGCGCGCATGTCCGCGCCTACGCCACCTGGCAGGTCGCGCATCAGCTCGCGCATACCGTCGGGCGACACGGGGAGGCGAGTCGGTCGTCGTGCAAGTACGCGCGGTCGCTGGTCACCGAGGCGATCAAGCTCGTGGTCTGGCTCCACGATCAGGAGCTCGAGCTCACGGATCTTCGCCAAGACCTCGTGGACCAGTGGATTGCCGGTGGCGCGGGATGCGTCGCTGCGTGCGGCTGTTCCTCGCGTGGTTGCGGCGCGCGAACGTGACGGGCGCGCTGCACGTCGATTGGGACGATCGGCTCCCGACCCGCCGTCGATCGCCGACGAGCAGCGGTTCGCGATCCTCCGCCGGCTGCTGCACGACCCCGAGCTCGATCTACGCGACCGGTTCGCCGGGAGCGTGCTGCTGCTCTACGGCAAGCCGACCACCCGGATCGTGGCGCTCAGAACCACCGACATCCAAACCACCCAGCCGGCGAGTCACGCTTCGGCTCGGTCGCGGGGAGATCCTCGTCCCCGAACCGCTGGCCGGGATCGCGGAGACGCTGCGCCGGCCGACAGCTCCAGCGGACCGGAACGGACGGGTGCTGCTCCCGGGCCGGCACGCCGGGCAGCACCTCACCGCCGACAGGCTGCAGCAACGCCTGAAGCGCTACGGGATCGAGCGCAGCCGCGAGGGCAGGCACGCCGCGCTGCTCGCGCTCACCGCGCGCCTCCCCGCGCCGATCCTTGCCGAGCGGATCGGGATCCATCAGGCCCACGCGGCGGCATGGCGCCGCATGGCCGGGGCGACATACGCCGATTACGTCGCGCTCCGCCTGGCGGACTGAGCAGGCCCGAGGCGGTTGGAAGTGAGGCAAGATGGACCGGATGCTTCGCCTGCTGTTGATCCGGCACGGTGCGACTCTGGCGGTCAGGGACGCCGCGTTCGCCGACGCAGAGCCGCTCGAGCCGGCCGCGCGCGAGCGTGCTGAGCAGCTGGCCGGAAGCCTGCCGGCGCGGGCGGTCGCGGTCAGTGGCCCGGAACCGGCGTGCCGGGAGACGGCTGCGGCTCTCGGGGTGAACGCCGCGGTGGGGACGGCGCTCGCCGGATGCGACGTCGGGAGCTGGCGCGGACGGACTCTCGATCGCCTTCAAGCCGACGACCCTGCCGGTCTGATCGCGTGGATGAGCGAACCGGATGCGGCGCCACACGGCGGCGAGAGCCTGACCGTGTTCGCGCGTCGCGTTTCGGACTGGATGCGAGAGGCCGCGACCGGCGCTGGCTTCCTCGTCGCGATCGTCGACGCCGGCGTGATCAAAGCGGCGGTCTGCCACGCACTCGACGCGCCGCTCAGCACGTTCTGGCGGCTAGACATCGCGCCACTGAGCGTGAGCGAGCTGCATGCTCGGGACGGGCGCTGGACGGTGCGGCATCTCAATGCCCCGTTGGCGCGCGGCGACGGCGTCGGATATGGTGGCGCTTAGTCCGTCTTGCGGAACCCAGGACGGTCGCGCCACTGCGGAGTGCCCCCGGTTTTGTGGCCACCTGAACGCTTGGGTCCGTCCGACCCGGCGGAAAGGATGTGGTGTCCATGCCACGCACGCGTCCCCCGTACCCGGAGCGGTTCCGTCGTGAGGCGGTCGAGCTGGTGCGCAATGAGCGGCCGGCCGATCAAGGAGATCGCCAAGGATCTGGGGGTGACCGAGCAGTCGCTGCGCAGCTGGGTCAAGCAGTCGGACGTCGATCATCGGCCGCACGCACGGGATAGGCAGCGAGGAGAAGCGAAGAGCTCAGGCGTCTGCGGCGGGAGAACCGGATCCTCCGAGACGAGCGGGAAATTCTCGAAAAATGCCGCGGCCTTCTTCGCCGCTGAGAACGCGTCGACCCGGTAGCCGCCTTCCGGTTCATCGCCGCGGAGAAGGCCAATCACAAGGTGGCGACGGTATGCAGGGTGCTCGGCGTCTCCCGCGCTGGGTTCTATGCGTGGGAGCGCCGGGCGCCCTGCGACCGGGCGCTGAGTGACGCGTGGCTGACCGAGAAGGTCCGCGCGATCCACAGGAAGTCCAGGGGCACGTACGGGTCGCGGCGGATCCATGCCGAGCTTCGCTCGGAGCACAGGATCGGGTCGGCAAGAAGCGCGTGGAGCGGCTGATGGCGCTGGCCGGGCTCTCGGGCTGTCTGCCGCGCCCGCGGAAGCGCACCACGATCCGCTGGAGGGCGTCAGGACGGCGCCCGACCTGGTCGAGCGCGACTTCAACCCGCAGGCGCCCGACCGTCGTGGTCGGCGGATATCACCTACATCTGGACGTGGAGGGCTGGCTGTTCCTGTCGCACGTGGAGGACCTGTTCAGCCGGAAGATCGTCGGCTGGGCAGATGGCAAGCTCACATGCGCAAGGAACTCGTGATCTAGCGCTGGAGATGGCGTTCAGTCAGCGCGGAACCCAGGCCCTGGGTGCATTCATCACTCCGATCACGGGCTCGCAATACAGGCGGTCGTGTTCGGCGAGCGGTGCGCAGCAGGCAGGGTCGAGCCTCGACCGGCACGATGGCGACTGCTTCGATAACGCCGGTCTCGAGAGCTTCCACGCGACGCTCGAAGAAGGAACTGATCCACCGCCACCGTGGACGACCAGCGCCGAGAGCGCGGACAGCGATCTTCGACTACATCGAAGGCTGGTACAACCCGCATCGCAGGCACTCGACACTCGGTTACCTCTCGCCCGCAGACTACGAGCAGCGCCCACAACGCCGTCACCACCGACCAGCTCGCGACCGTCTAACAACGAGGGGCGGGCTGGGCTGTCGGCGCGCGCGCCGCCGGGCGTTCCGTCATCCCTGCCCAGTACCGTCCTAACCCGTCAAGTCATCCCGTGTCCACGGGAGCGGGGGCGGCCCACTGTGATCGGAGCCCTCGACTCCGTTAGTCAGACACTCGCGACGGGCGACACCCATCCAACAAGAAACCGAGACGCTCGATCTCGAAGGGAGGCCTCATGGCCAGCTCGCCGTCCCACGCGCTTCAGAGCGCAGCCTCGACCGCTCGCCGCGGCGCGATCTCGATCTCCACCGGCAACCAGTGGCTGATCGGCACGGTCGCTGTCGTGCTGATGCTCTACTACATGCTCGGCGTCGATCAGGGCGCGTACTCGATCTTCGGGAACAGCATGTTCATCCACGAGTTCGTGCACGACGCCAGGCACTTGCTCGGCTTCCCCTGCCACTAGAGCGGGTCGCTCATGGAAAGACGTCTGATCCTGCGCGGCATCGCCGCGGGGGGAATCGGCGGCCTGCTCGCGGCGTTGTTCACGCGCATCATGGTCGAGCCGGTTATCCAGAAGTCGATCGACTTCCAAACTGCCCACGACAACATCGCGAGCGCGCTGCGCAAGGCGGCGGGTTCCGCCGGTCTCCCGCCTGGGCCTGACATCTTCAGCCGCGGCACGCAGCGCAACGTCGGTGCGCCGATCGGGCTGGTCCTGTTCGGGATGGCGATGGGCGCGTTGTTCGCGGTGGTGTTTGTGCTCGTGCACCGTCGCTATGGCGAGAAGCTGAACCCGCGGGCGATCGCTGTGGTCATCGCGGGCGGCGCGTTCCTGGCGATCTACATGGTCCCCTATCTGAAGTACCCGGCCAACCCGCCGGGGATCGGGCACCCGGACACGATCCACGCGCGCGGGAACCTGTATCTGGCCATGGTCGGTGTCTCGATCGCCTCGGTGATCGCAGCGTTCTACCTGGCCCACTACCTCGCTTCGCGGTTCGGCGGATGGAACGGATCGATCGCGACGGGGATCGTCTTCATCGCCTGGATCGCGATCGTCATGGCGATCTTCCCCGCTCTCGGGCACCTGCACAGCAACCTCGTGCAATACGGCAATCTCGCCACCGAGACCCCGCAGCCCCTGAAGAACGCCGCCGGACAGATCGTCTATCCGGGCTTCCCGGCCGACGTCCTGTTCAAGTTCCGGCTCTACTCCGTGCTCAACCAGATGATCCTCTGGAGCACTATCGGGCTCACCTTCGGTCATCTTGCCGAGCGATCGCTCGCACCAGCAACCGAACCCGACGCGAGCGTCGAACGCATGCGGGCCTCCGTGCCCGCCATCTGAGTCGCTTCTGGCCCACCCGCGCACGACCCGCCGACGGGCCCCCCTCTGGATGAGCGTGCGCTTGGCGAGCTGTTCACCGAGGTACTGGCGTTGTGCGATGAGGTAGGTCTGGTGGAGGTTGGGGTGATCTCGATCGATGGCATGAAGACCCGCGCGAACGCGTCGCCGGGCGCGAACCGCAGCTATGAGAAGCTGGTTGCGGACATCATCAAGGAGGCTGAGGAGACCGACCGTTGGGAGGACGGGCTGTTCGGCGCCGATCGTGGGGATGAGATCGACTCGTGGGTGGGGTCGGCGCGCGTGGCATCGGGAGGCGCACAAGGAGCTGTTGCGTCGGCGCGAGCAGGCGGCTCGGCCGATCGCACGGCCACGGGCGGAGCGGCGCGCGGGCGGCGTGCCTGGTCAGCGGCTTGGGATGCCGCCGAAGCCGTACACCTGGATCCAGCGGAGGCTGACCAAAGGTCTCGGTGGCGACGTGAGCGCGGGCATGCTGGGTGCGGCGCTGATGGCGAACAAGGCCTGAACGGTCGTGTTACCGCCGTGAGGCCCGTTTAGGCCCTCACGGTCGCGACCCGGTGGCTGTGCAGCTTGGCGAGGTTGTGGGTCATCATCAGTAATCGCCACTCGGTACGCACGCCGATCCTGTCTCTTCGGAGGAATCGGATGACACCTCGGTTGTGGCGGGTGTGACCGAACACCGGCTCGATCGTCTGCATGCCGGCCCGGTCCGAGTAGCCTGCGGGAGCGATGTCCGAGCGCGTCGAGCGAATCACCCCGGCCTACCGCGGCGTGATGATCGCGTCCACTGCTGGCGTTGTTTGGTGGGGCCGTTTGCACGTGACCGGTCTGGAGCTGCTGCCGCTGGAGGGGCCGCTGCTGCTCGTCGGCGACCACGACAGCTACTGGGACACCATGGCGACCGGGATCGCGGCGCTGCCCCGTCGGCAGATCAGGGCGCTGGCGAAGTCCTCGATGTGGAAGAACAAGTTGCTCGGATCGGTCCTGACCGGGATGGGCCAGATCCCAATCGATCGTGGGTCCGGCGACACCGGAGCGCTCGACCGCGCGATCGAGGAGCTCCGCAAGGGCGCATGTATCGGGATCTACCCCGAGGGCACACGCTCGCTCGGACGAGCGCTGCGGGCCCGTAGCGGCATCGGCTACATGGCGCGGGCGGTGCCGGAGACGACGATCATCGGGGTTGCGTGCAACGGCACGGTCGCGATCCCGCGGTTCCCCAGAGCACGCCCGCACGTGCGAGTCGAGTTCTTCGAGTTCGATCGACCCGCGATCGCGCCCGAGGAGTCACCGCAGCAGTACAGCACCCGGCTGCTCGCCCAACTCCGTCAGCGTGCACCGATCGAGGTCGCGGGCCGCAAGCGCGCCGCAGCGCTCGTCGGCCGCGTCCCCACTTGGTCCGCGGAGCTGGCGATCACCGGCACGCCTGGCGGCAAGGGCGCGCTCGAGGAGGCGCTCGCTCAGACCTCCGCGGAACAAGACTAGTTTCCTGCCAGCCACCGGTCCGTCGGTCCCAGCGAAACACCGAGAGTGATGGCCGCGGCAGGTGGAATCAGTGCGTCGCCAGAAGTTCCGGCGCAGCCGATGTTGGGCGCGCATCGCTGGCTCGCTCGCGTGCGCCAGCTCGGCGATTGCTTTGTCGATGCGGCCGGTGCCGAGCCTACGAGCGCTTCGGGACCACGCGATCGTAGCCCGGCCGCCCCGGTCGTGGTTCGCAAGACCGTGTCCCGAAATATGTCCCGAACGCAGCAATTCTGACCCGATCTAATTTGCTCTAACTGGAATCAACAGCCCAAGTTGCGGGAATTGCCCTGCAAATGAAGCGTTTGTAATGAGGGGTTGGGGGTTCGAATCCTCCGGCGGGCTTGGCAAGAAGTGCCTGCAAAATGGGTACTTGCGTCAGTTGGTGTTGCCGCGAGCGGACGGCTCCCGGCGGGCCGGGCGGAAGCGTATTGGAAGCGCGGCGCGGCGTGACATCAGCCGCCGCTACGGCCTTTGCGCTGGCGCCGGCGCTTTCGATGGCCCTGGCCGCCGGCCGCACGCCATGCAAGTCGTTGGAGATGTGATCGTGCTCGCGGGGTCCTCAAGCAGGCGTCGCGCCTCGTCGATCTCGCCACTGTCTGCGCCCTGGAGGACCATTCGCTCTCTCAGCCGCTCGACCGTCAGCGACAGAAGGCGGGAGGCGAGCCACCCGCCCGGGGAGCATCGTGCGATGTAGTCGGCGTGCACATCGACGAGTCCAGCTGCGCGTAGGTCGTCGCACAGGCGGGTGCCGTAGCCGGGATCCCAGCCACCGGCCAGGGCTGCGTCAAGGAACTGCGACCAAACCCGTCGCCACACCAAGCTGGTCGGCGACATAGCCACCGTGGTGAAGTCAGGAGCGATCGTGGCCACCCACCCTCCCGGCCGTGCGGCGCTCACCAGTCGCTGCAACGCCGCAAGTCGGGGCGACAGAAACATCAGGAGCAGGCGTGCATGGACAAGGTCAAACGCCGCCTGGGGCAGCTGGTCGGACAGGAGGTCGTGGTGGCGCACCTCGACCCGATCGCTCGTGAGCTCGTCGAGGAGGCTCGTGTCGAGATCCACCGCAAGCACCGAGCCTGTGCTCCCGACCCGCTCGGCAAGCATCCGTGTGACCGAGCCACCGCCCGCGCCGACATCCAGACAGCGCCAGCCCTCGCCGACGCCAATCGCGTCCAACTGACTGAGGCTAAGCGGATCGTGGTACTCCTCAATCAACCTCAGCCGAGCCCGCTCCAAATCGGGCGAGCCTCGCTGTGAGAGAACGTATTCGGTCAATCCCGGTACCTCCAATCTCAAGCGGATTCTAGATTCGCTGACTGCCGGGTCGCCAGCGCCGACGGCAGCGATCAGTCCAACCGGGAGCCACGTGTGGTTGCGCAGCATCAACGCCTGGACCGATGTTGTCGGGCCGATCGGCCGACCTAGACTGGGCGCGTGTCGGGGCTGGCTATAGCGCTTGGATCGTCGCTGAGTTTCGGGGTCGCGGATTTTCTCGGCGGCACGACGTCGCGACGGATCGGAACGCTGCAATTCATTTTCTGCACGCAGCTGATTGGTCTGGTGCTTGCAGCTGGCTGGGTGGCGATCACGGCGGACCCAATCCCACCGGTAGCGACGTTCGTAGCGGCGGCGGGAGCGGGCCTCGGTATGACGGTAGGGCTCGCCGCGTTCTTCCAGGCGATGGTCATCGGAACGATGAGCGTCGTCGCTCCGGTCAGTGCGATCGGTGTCGTGGTGCCGATCGTCGCGGGGATCGTCCGTGGTGAGCGTCCGGGTACGGCTCAGGCCGTGGGCATCGTCGCGGCGGTCGTCGGGATCGTGCTCGCCTCCCGCGCGCCTCGCGAAGAAGCGTCTGCCCGTGTCGAGTCGGGTCTCGGGCTGGCGTTGCTCGCCGCCCTGGGCAGCGGTCTGATGCTGTGGTTGATGGCGCCGGCCAGCCGTCACGGAGTTCCCTGGGCGCTGCTCATCGCCCGCGCGATCCCCGCCTCGATATTGGTCGCAGCCGTAAGCCTGCGACGAGTGTCGCTGCGCCCAGCCCTCGAGTCGCGCAACGCGCGCGTCACCCTTGTCTCGGCGCTGCTCGGTTTCTCCGGCATCGCGCTGTATGCCTTCGCCACGCTCGATGGACAGCTAGTGATCGTTTCCGTGCTCGCTTCGCTGTATCCGGCCGTGACCGTCTTGCTCGCCTACCGCGTGCTCGGCGAACGCCTCCACGGCACCCAGCAACTCGGCATCGCTGCCGTACTCGGCGGCGTGGCGCTCTTGTCCACCTGATCGGGCGTGGCACCGGATACGGCGAAGTACCTGCAAAATGGCACCTTGATCTCCCGCGGCGATCGCCGGTTGCCAAGCACTGTTTGACGCAAATGGGACCCGGGTCACTCGGGCTCGGGGTGGACTATCCCCTTCGAGCGCGTGACCGCCTCGTAGAACCAAGTCGAACGCTCGCCCAGCTGTAGCTTGACGTCGGTTTCCTGTGTGGTGTCGTAGTCGAAGCTCTTGAACCGACTGGTCCCGTCCCAATGGGGCCTGGTCTACCGGCCCGCCTACCGATCAGTCACGAACTGCTCGCCGGCGCGTGCATCTGGACGCGACGCTGCCGTGAGGGTTGCGCTCATCTTGATCGCCCGGACCGCCCCGGTCGCGCCGGCCTGCAGAGTGACTCCGAACGTGACGAGGAAGATGCCGGCGATGAAGATGACCACGCCGCTCGATCCGAGCATGAGGATGCCGACACGGCCGAGGACATAGGGCGGCGTGCACACGATCGCGCTGAGCGTCGCCAGCAACCACGCTCGTCGCAAGCTTGTCTCGTTTGGACTGCTTGGGTGGCGTGGCCCCGATCAGCCGCGCGGGAATCGCCACGTAGCAGACCATCATCACGCCCACGACGATCCCCAGGGAGATGCCGAACCATGGCCGCCCCCAGCGCGTGACGATCAGCGTCGAGAATGCAAGCATTGCGCCGACGATGGCACCGGAACGCCAGGATCGTCGCCAGATGCTTGCGTGCCTGCGCGACGGCCGGCCGGACCTCCGGACGGCCGGGTCGCGAGACCGCGAAGGCAAACACGGCGTTGAGGAAGAAGCTCCCGACCGTGATCCCGATGACCAGCAGGATCGGCCCGATCAGTATCGGGCCGCGGACCACGTGGAACGACTTGCCGTGCAGAACGTGCGCCTTGAGATCGAACATCGCCAGCCAGATCCACATCGCCGGCAGGATCTGCAACCAGCGTAACCGCCAGTTGGTCACCAGCAGCCTGAGCCCGTTGAACAGCATGACGAACGCGCCGACCGCGAACGCGAGCGGGGCGAATACGCGCCGCGACTCGCTCAGGCGGAGAATCGCCTCCTTGATCCCGGCCTCGTCGTTGTCCTGGATGGCCCGCACCAGCGTCCCGATGCGGGCCGACAGCGAGGCGAACCGCCGCCCGCTTCCCGGGCTCGAGGAGTCGACAGCGGGTCCCGGCGAGCACTGCTCGTTTGTTTGGCTGGGGGCGGTTGGCTGTGGGGTGTCGGAACGCGCGACGTGCTCGGATGCCCGGTCGACCGGCCGTGACGCGATCCGTCTGTCACTGCCTGAAGCCATGTCGTTCCGCTCCTGTCTATAGGCGTCTCAACGAGCCTTGCGCGAGCAGTTCGCCGACACATCGGGTCAAACCAGCGAACTGACTCCGTAGTTGGCCCGGAGAGCCGCGGCCGGCGGCGCGAGCTCGGTCTCGAGCGCGCGGAGCTCCCCGAGCTCGGCTGGCATCTGCTCCGACGTGTTCTTAGGCGCCGACCCCTTGCGCGACCGCGTTGAGGCTCGCGTGCTGGTGCAGCGCGTGCTCGTCGTCGTGGACCGCCGGTTTGAGATCGAAGATGACCTGCTTGACGGTCCCGGTGAACGCGTACGGGGCTTTGGGCTCGTAGTCGAGGTCGACGACGAGGCCGTTGTCGCGGCTGATGTCCATGCCGGCGTAGGAGGAGAAGGCAACCGGGACGGTCCGTGGCATCGTGCCTTCGCCGATCTGCTTCTCGCCCGCCCAGAGCGTCACCTTGCCGCCGGTGCCGGGCTTGTTCTCCTCGGCCTCGAACAGCATCTTGACCGTGACCGCGCCGGTTGGGATCGGCTCGTCTGACACCTGCTTGTAGGTCTCCACCCCGAGGAACGAGTACGTGTGGTGCAGCTTGCGCTGCTCGTCGAGCCACAGCGCGAAGCCGCCGATGAAGTCGGCGTTGGCGACGATCACTCCCTCGGCGCCGCCGTCGGGGATCTCGAGCTCGGCCTCGATCGCATAGGAGCGCCCCATGATGCGGGGGACCATCCCGCGCTGGACGTTCTGGACGTCGCCGTTGAACGCAAACCGCGTGATCGTTGGCAGCGGCGGCAGGATGCCGAAGAAGATCGACATGGATCCCATCAGCGGCAGCACGCGGTTGCGCTCCGCCTCCGCCAGAACAGCTCCTTCAGCTCCTCGAGCTTCTCCGGATGCTCGGCCGCGACGTCGTGCGCCTGGGAGAAGTCGTCCGGGAGGTAGTACAGCTCCCACGTGTCCTTCTCCGGGTCGTACGCCCCGGGGGCGAACCGCTTCATCGTCTCGGGCGAGAAGTCCCACGGGATCCGGTCGAGCTTCGCGCACGCCCACCAGCCGTCCTTGTAGATCGCGCGTGAGCCGGCGAACTCGAAGTACTGAACCGTGTGCGCTCCTCCGCCTCGGCGTCGTCGAGCGTGTACAGGAAGCTGGTGCCGTCCATCGGCTCCTGCTCGATCCCGTCGACCTGCTTGGGCTCGGGAATGCCGGCCGCCTCCAGCACGGTGGGGGCGATGTCGATGCAGTGCGTGAACTGTGAGCGCATGTCCGTGTCGGGCCCTAGCCGGCTGCGGCCAGGCGACGACCATCGGGTTGCGCGTCCCGCCGAGATGGCTGGCCATCTGCTTGCCCCACTGAAACGGGGTGTTACCGGCGTGCGCCCACGCGGCGGCGACATGCGGGGCGGTGTGCTCCCCGCCGATCGCGTCGATCCCGCCGTACTGCTCGTCGATCAGTTTGAGCTGCTGCTCGGGATCGAGCACGACGCCGTTGAGGAACGTCATCTCGTTGAACGAGCCGGTGACCGTGCCCTCCATGCTGGCGCCGTTGTCGCCCCAGATGTAGAAGATCAGCGTGTTCTCGAGATCGCCCATCTCCTCGATCGCATCCAGCAGCCGGCCGACGTTCCAGTCGGCGTTCTCCTGGATAGCCGGCGTACACCTCCATCTGCCGGACGTACAGCTGCTTCTCGGTGTCGGTCAAGCGAATCCCAGGCGGGGAACAGGTCCGGCCGCTCGGTCAGCTCGGCGTCCTGGGGGATGATCCCGAGCTTCTTCTGGCGCTCGAACGTCTGCTCGCGGTACTCGTCCCAGCCGTCGTCGAACTTGCCCTTGTACTTGTCCGCCCACTCCTTGGCCACGTGGTGCGGCGCATGCGCGCACCCGGTCGAGTAGTACATGAACCACGGCTTCTGCGCATCCTGCGCGCGGACCGCGTGCAGCCACTCGATCGACTTGTCGGTCAGGTCATCCGGGAAGTAGTACGGCTTTCCGTCCTTGCCCGGCTGGACTCCGAGGGTGGTGTTGTCCTCGGTGATGATCGGGTCGTACTGACCCGCCGCCCCGCTGAGAAACCCCCAGTAGTGGTCAAACCCCCACGACTGCGGCCAGTGGTCGAACGGTCCCGCCGCCCCCTGAACGTTGTCCGGGGTCAGGTGCCACTTGCCAAACCCGCCCGTGACGTAGCCGTTCTCGCTCAGGATCCGCGGCAGCGCCGTGCAAGCTCCGGGGCCGCGCGGCGGTGTACCCCGGGAACGGCCCCGGATACTCGGCGATCGACCCGAACCCCACCCGGTGGTGGTTGCGGCCGGTCAGCAGCGCCGCCCGAGTCGGCGAGCACAGCGCGGTGACGTGAAAACGGTTGTACGTGACGCCCGCCTCCTGGACGCGCGTCATGTTCGGCGTCCTGATCCCGCCGCCGAAGGTCTCCGGTTGGCCGAAGCCGGCGTCGTCGATCAGGCAGATCAGGACGTTCGGGGCGTTATCGGGCGCCTTGGGGCCGGGAACGATCGTCCAGTCCGCAACCGACTGATCCATCGTGCGCCCGATCGTCCCGCCGAAGCCGCGATCCGGAATCGGAAGCACGGTGCGGTCCGGGCTGAACTTCCCCATCGCCTCCGCGAGCGAATCCTTCAGCGCCTGCGACCCCCTCCTTGTCGCTTTGCACGACCGACTTCAGCAGCGACCCGGAGAGCGCCTGCTCCACGGCGAGCCGCTGAGCCTCGTCGAACACCGCGATGATCCCGGCCGAGCCCGGCGGCAAGTTCTCACCGATCTTGTCGTGAATCTCGTTCTCGACTCGATGATCGACGAACTTGCCCATCACCCCCCGGCAACCGCGCCGACCGCGACCGACGCGAGCAGCGGCGGCGCGAACAGACCGACCGCCAGACCGACGCCGCCACCCCATCCCGCGCCCTTGCGACCGAGATGATCGCCCGTCTGCCGAACCGAGACGCTTCCATCCATGATCGTGCGTGACGAGGATCACCCCCTCGATCTCGACCTTCCCGTCCTTCACCAGCGCCACCAGCGACTCGAACTCGTTGGTCGCCACCAGGATGTCCTGATAACCCGCCACGAGGACGTCCGTCATCTCTTCTTGCATTCGGTCACCTCATCAATTGGCCAAGGGCGGCCACCGCCAGAATCCGTCCTCGCGCTAACGCCCGAAAATCGCGTTATCCAACTTAGGTCCTCCCCCTCGGGTCGCCATCATGCGAAATGGGTGACGGTCTCTCTGCGAGCAACCGCTGCCCCGAGCGACCACCCGCGCTGGACGGCTCGACTAGTGACGCGTTTGCGGTCGGTCACCCATTGTTGACCCGCCGCCGGGTCGTCGGACTCGGTCGGCACCGGAGCGCGATGTCTCCGGCGAGCCGACCGGTCTCTGGCGAATCGACTGCGTCTCTCGCGAATCGACTGCGCTTACGTCATGCGGGCGGCGGCGTGTGGAGTCGGGCCGATCAATGCGCCGATGATCCACAGGACCGGAAAGACAAACCCGATCCAGAACATCCAGTAGTGGCCCTTGCGGAACGTAGAAAGCCCGAAATAGACCCAGCACGCCACGTAAAGGAGCGCCAGCAAGATCCAGAGAAAAGTCATCCTTGTTCACCTCTTCGAGGTCTGCGCCAAGCCGCTACAGCCGGCCCAGGTCAGTTGTGTGTGTTGGTGTGACCCAGAATTCCACCCCAGATCGCGACACGCCACGGCGAAAACCAGCGGTGTGCTTCAGTAGTTCGCCGCACCTCATTCTCGGGTTCGGATGCACCAGCCCGCGCGCGGACATACAGGTAGCGGGTTGCTCCCTAGCGGCTGTCGGGTAAGGACGGGGGTGCCAACTGACCTGCTGCTTCGATCCCCGCCAGCCGGTCGCTGATCTCCTCAAGCCGCCGCGTAACGTCGACCTCGGACGGCACGGCAAACCGGCGCCGGCTGCTCTCGACCAATGACGCGGTAACCGACGCCGTGATCACAGCGAGAAAGCCGATCCCCACGAGCATCAGGACCGCAGCGATGAACCGTCCATCGGCCTGCTTGGGGGTAGCGTCTCCGTATCCGACGGTCGTAACCGTCTGTAGCGCGAACACAGCCCCCTTCCGATCGTGGGGAACTCGTGATGGTCGACCAGCCGCTCGAGGATCCCGCCCGCCACGGTGATCAGCACCGTGAACCCAGCGATGATGGCCGCGGCTCGTCGCGCGGTGAGGGACTCATGCAGCAGCAACCGGGCAGTAATCGGAAGCTTCTCGGGAAGATCAGGCAACTCGGCCTCTGCAACCCGAGACTCGTGACGCTCGAACTCGCTCACTTGCACCCACTCATGACTCGGGAATCACTGAACCTCCCGAGGCTCGCACCCGCGATCTGGCCCCGCGCAACCGGACAAAACAGCGAGCCGACTACGCAGTTGCCTCCCGGCCGCAGCCGTCGACCCTCAACATCACGATGGAAATGCCACTTGCGAGGGCTTCTACGGGTTCGTTCTTGCCGGCGTGCGCGCAGGCGCGTGCTCAGGCCTTCGCCGGTTCGGGTGATCGAATCTTGGTCTGTTGTGGTCACGTGCCCGTGCGCGCGCCGGGTCAGCATCCGGGAGCGGAAGGCCACCGCGCGGAGCGTCGGGCGAGGAGCGCGGGTGACTGGGACCGGGACCCCCGCCATCGTCAGACTCAGAAGGACCCGATGAGGAGTCCGACCTGCGGTACAGCAGGCAGGGGACAAACATCAAGGCCACAACGCCAAGGAAGAACAACGACGACAGGAGCGCCTTGGCGACGCCGTCGGACAGCACGTTCAGCCGGGCGATCGAAATAAGAACCGCCATCAACAAGGGCAAACCAAGGGATGCGAGCAGGACGCGGGCCCAGAAATGCGACCGCCTGTGCGCCCCGGCGCCGACGGCGATCCAGAGGGCAACCAGGCCGAGCTCCAAGAACACCACAATCGTGATCACGCCGGCAGAAAGGTAAAACGCGCTGCCTGAGAGGTCATTCACGCTCCCTGAAAGGTAAACCCACACCGATCCAGCCACAAGCGGTCTGATGACGAGGGTCGACGGGCCGACACGCCGAGCCGGTCAGGGCCCGGACTCAGGCGTCCGTTGTCGACTCCACAACGCGCTGCCCGAGACGTCGTGATCGAAGCGCGAGAGTCGTGATGCGATCGCCTCGACCTCGTCGTCGAGCTGGTCGTCGGCGATCGTTCGATTGACGTAGCCGTATTGCTCCGCCCGCGGTCCGTCGAAGTCGTCGCCGACGAGGAGGATCTCGAGCGCACGGCCGCGGCCAACGAGCCGGGGAAGCCGGCCCATCGGACCGCCCCCCGGGACCACGCCCGTTCCGACCTCGAACTGGCCCAGCAACGTGTTTTCCCGCGACGCGAACCGGAGGTCACAGGCCAGCACGAACTCGCTCCCCGCGCCGCGGACACGTCCGCGGATTGCGGCAATGCTGACCACCGGGGCACGGGACAGGCGGACGAGCGGGTCAAGCCACGCGTGCATTCCGGTCGGACCCCGGGGCCAGCGCCTGCGCCGGGTAGTGATCGTGTTGATCGGCGGATGATCGAATGGCACCCGACAGTAGCCGGGGCTACGACGATCGACTCTCAAATGAGCCCTTGGACGAGGACCACAGCTCCGAGCCCCGACCGTTGTTGGATGGGCTGGCGTCGATAGTGCTCACAGCGAACTCCTCACGGATGGGAAGGGCGTCAGGCGGACGAGACGACGATGTGCTTGACCTCCGCCATGTAGCGTCCGGCCGCCGCGGCTGCCTCCTCCTCGGCGCTTCCGCTCTGTCGGGCGTTCATGTACGCCGCGTACCAGTCCCACCAGTTGTGCGGTGGGGCAACTGCCTCGTAGGCGCCATGGTGCTCGGCGGTCTCGTGCAGGAGGCTGGCTAGAGACTCGACGTTCATGTCAGTCCGCCCATTCCCGGCCGGGAAGCCGGGTCGTGATCTCTTGGAGCAGCCAGCCGTTGCCGTCCGGGTCCTTGAATGACGCGTACACGGAGTATGAGCGGCCGTCTTGCGACCCGGGCCGCCGGTCGGAGACCTCGCTGACGTCAACACCGCGGCTTACGAGATCGGCGCGCGCCGAGTCGATATCGCTGACCGCCAGGATCAGCCTGTCCACGGAGCCCGGCGCGGACGTTGTCAGTCCCTTGCCGAAGTGGATCGAGCACTCCGAGTGGGGCGGCGTGAACTGCACCACCCGGCCGTCGTCGCCGACGGCGAGGTCGGCGTCCAGCCGCCACCCGAGGCTCTGGTAGAAGCGCTTGGCCCGGTCCACATCGGCGACGGGCAGCGTCACTACCTCGAGTTTCATATCGAAGCCCAGCGTGCTGTGCATCTCGCTGTTCGGTGCACTGCTCACGTCGTTGCTGGCCATGCTCACCTCCAACTAGCGGGTTGTCGAGCAGCATTTTCGCGCTTGGAGCGAACCGTCGCGCCCGTGAGGTCCCTGGCTCTGACCCGGGACACGGGAGACAGCCGACCGGCAGCCTGTGAGAGGCTTCTCCCGATGCCGTGGATGCCAGAGCTGTTCTCGGGTCCCGTGTTGGAGCGGATTCTCCGTCAAGGCGCCGATTCGCGCGTGGCTGCTGCGGTGCCGTACTTCGCCGGCGTGGCGTCGGGTGAGACCGATGCGCTCGTAGGCTCATTCGCCGGAGAGCCCGAGCTGCATCATCCGCTCCGTGGCCGCGTTAAGGGGCGCACCGCGTTTGAGCGCTTCGTGCGTGACACCAACGCCTGGCTCGCCGGACTGGGCGCCGTCCTCGGCCCTGTCGAGCGAATCGTCACGCCGCGGCGCGAAATCGAGGAAACGGTGCTGACCCTCGACGGTGAGCAAAGCCGCGTCGAGTTGCCGGTTGCCGTCGCGGCGGACCGAGATGGGGACGCGCGCATTGTCGAATTGCGCGTCTATTACGGCTCATGGCCGTTGACCGGCCGTCACACCAATCGTCCGCCGCTTCTGCAGCCGGACCCCGACCTGCGCGTGCCCGATGTCGTCGACGAATATGAACGCGCGCTCGCCGCCGGCGACGTCGAGGCTGTAGTGGCAGCATTTGAGCCCGATGCCTATGTCCGTGAGCCCGCGGGTGGTGCATATGTCCATCGTGGCCACGACGAGCTGGTCGCGCTGTATGAGCGGTTTTTCTCCAACGGCGGCGGGATCCCGCTCGAGCGCTGTTCCGTCACCGATGATGGCCGTTGCTGCGCATTGGAGTACAACCTGGTTCGTTGGGGCCAAAGCGAGCTGGCACCCGAGGCCGGCATCGCGGTCTACGTCCGCGGCGCCACTGGCAAGCTGGCCAGCGCCCGCATCTACGACGACGCCGATCCACCGCTCAGGTCCGAGCGGTAGGCAGATCGGAGACTCAGACCAGGGCGTCGGCCAGGGCTTCCACGGGCGCGACTGGACACTGACAGCAGGACCTTTAGATCCGTCAACCGAGGGAGGTAACGAATGAGCCCGAGCAGTGACTACGACGTCATCGTCCTAGGCGGTGGAGCCCCGGGCGAGCACTGTGCCGCGGCGCTCGCAGCACGTGGATTGCGCGTCGCCGTCGCCGAGCGAGAGCTGGTGGGCGGTGAGTGCTCGTACTGGGCCTGTATTCCCTCGAAGTCACTGCTGCGTCCCGGCGAGGCGGTACACGGTGCTCGAGAAGCTGGCGCACGTGCCGAGGTCGACGTTCAGGACGCACTCGCCTGGCGGGACTTCATGGTCTCCGACTACTCCGACGCGGGCCAGGAGCGCTGGCTGGCCGACCGCGGCATCGACCTCCTGCGCGGCTCCGGGAGACTGGCGGGCACCGGTGTGGTCGAAGTGGACGGCGCGCGCCACACAGCGGAGCACATCGTGGTTGCCACCGGTGCGGATCCGATCGTGCCTCCGATCTCTGGGCTCGGCGAGCTCGACGGCGTCTGGGGCACCCGCGAGGCGACGAGCATGAAGGCGGTCCCCCGCCGCCTGATCGTGCTGGGCGGTGGGTCAGCAGGCGTGGAGCTCGCGCAGGTCGTGCAGCGTCTCGGCGGTGAGGCCGTGATCGTCGAGGGCAGCGACCGCGTGCTTCCGCGCGAGCCAGCACCGCTGGGCAAGGCATTGGGCGAGGCCCTGATGCGGGACGGGATAGAGCTGATGCTGGGGATGCACGCCGCCTCGGCACGGCGCGAGGGTGACCAGTACGTCCTCGAGTTCCCCGACGGCAAGGACGTGCGGGGCGACCGGCTGCTTGTCGCCACCGGGCGGCGTCCGCGCGTTCAGGACATCGGTCTGGAGACGGTCGGCATCGACCCCAACCCCCACGGGATCCAGGTGGACGAGCACCTGCGCGCAGGCGAGCGCCTCTGGGCGATCGGCGACGTCAACGGCATCTGGCCGCTGACCCACGTCGGCGAGTACGAGGGCGACGTGGTCGCGGCGAACATCGCCGGCGATCCGCGCCCTGCGAACTACGAAGCGGTTCCGCGAGTGACCTACACCGATCCGCAGGCGGGATCGGTGGGCGTGGTGGAAGCGCAGTACAGCGGCACGGCACTCGTGGCGGAGGTGCCGAAGACCGCCACGTACACACACGCCTACGCACAGGCCAACGGCTTCATGACCCTTCTGAGCGACGGCGAGCGCCTCACGGGCGCCTACGCGCTCGGGCCCGAGGCCGGTGAGTGGTTGCAGCAGGCGACGCTTGCCATCAGGGCCCACGTTCCGGTCGAGGTGATGAGCGACACGATCCAGCCCTTCCCCAGCTTCTCGGGGATCTACGACGCGGCGTTGACGTCGCTGCGCATGGAGATCGCCGACATGCCGCAGCCGGTCAGGCCGATGCAAGCACAGATGGCGAGGCCGGAATCGTGACCGCAGAGCGCGAGCTCATCCAGCGCGAACCGGAACTTCTCGGCCAGACGGTCGTCGTCATCGGCGGCAGCGCCGGCATCGGGCTCGAAACCGCCCGCCGGGCCCGCGCCGAGGGTGCCGACCTGATCCTCACCGGGCGCAACCCCGAACGCCTGAAGCAAGCTGCGCTCGATGTCGGCGCGCGGCACACAAAGGCCTTCGACGCCAACGATCCCTCCTCACTGCAGTCGTTCTTCGATGATCTCCAGGCCTCGATCGACCACGTGATGGTCACCGCCGGCCGGCCGTCGTACGGGCCTCCCCTCGAGATGACGCCGGAGGACGCGCAGCGCGGCCTCACCGACCACGCCCTGGTCGCGCTCGGCGTGGCACGCGGCGCCCTCGGCAAGGTGCGGCCTGGCGGAACCCTGGTGTTCATGGGCGGTATCGGTGGGCGCCCGGCGATTGGGGCCGGCATTGCCTCGAGCGCCATCGTCGCCCTGCCCACTCTCATCGCCAGCCTCGCGCTCGAGATCGCGCCGATCCGCGTCAATCTGATCGCCGCCGGATTCGTCGACACTCCCCTATCGGCGTCGCTCCTGGGCGAGGACCTTGACAGGCGCCGCGACGAGCTGCGCACAACGCTGCCCATTCGTCGCGTCGTCGGGCCGGCCGACGTCGCGGCCCTCGCCGTTCACATCATGACCAACACGGCACTCACGGGCGCGACGTACGACATCGATGGCGGCCAGCAACTCGTCTCGTGAGCCGGTTCTTCGACTCGACGGCCCTAGGTCATGGCGCGGTGACCGAACTGAGCTTCGCCTTTATGCACTCGAGCAGCTGGCGGTAGGAGTCACAGAACGAGCGAACGCCCTCGCGCTCGAGCTCGTCGGTGACGCTCGTCAGATCAACGCCGACCGCGTGGGCGTCGGCGAGTATGCGGGGCGAGACGGTTGAGTCGGCGACGAGGGTGGGGCTCACCTCGCCGTGATCGGCGAAAGCGCGCAGCGTCTGCTCGGGCATCGTGTTGACAACGTCGGGGCCGATCAGTTCCTCGACGTAAAGCACGTCCGAGTATTCGGGGTTCTTGGTTCCGGTGCTTGCCCACAGAGGTCTTTGACGCGTCGCACCGAGACGCTCGAGGCGCTCCCAGTCGGCACCGGCGAACTTCGCGAGGTAGCGCTGGTACGCGACGCGCGCCGACGCGAGCGCGACCTGGCCCCGCAGCGGCGATCCCTTCGGCAGCCGCTCGTCGACCTTCGTATCGATCCGCGAAAGGAAGAACGACGCCACAGAGTGAACGGCGTCAAGGGGGAGATCGGCCTCGGCGCGGGCCGTGAGCCCACGCACGTAGGCGTCGATCACCTGCTCGTAGCGCTCGATCGAGAACAGGAGCGTGATGTTGATGTTGATGCCTCGACGAGTGAGCTCCTCGATCGCCGGGAGTCCGGCGGCGGTCCCCGGAACCTTGATGAACACGTTGGGCTGGTCGAGCCGCTGCCACAGATCGGTGGCCTGGGCAATCGTCGCCTTGGTGTCATCAGCCAGGTCCGGCGTGCACTCAAACGAGATGAACCCGTCCCCACCGCCGGTGCGGTCATATTCCGGTCGCAGCAGCTGCGCGGCCTCACCCACGTCATCTAGAGCGATCGAGAAGAAGAGCTCCTGATGATCGCGCTGGCCCCCTGACACCAGCTCGCGCAGCTGTCGGTCGTAGAGATCGGAGCTGGTGATCGCCTTCGCGAAGATCGTCGGATTGGACGTCGCGCCGGTCACGAAGTAATCGCGAATCAGCGCGGCGAACTCTCCGCCATCGACGAGCTCGCGCGAGAGCGTATCGAGCCAGATCGAGACTCCGGCCGTATGCAGCCGTTCGAGATTCGGATTGGGCGCCATGCTCACCTCCCTTGTAACACAGGTGGCCATCGAGGTGGCTCACGACCGCGTGCTTCTCCCAGGCGAACGTCGCCGCTCACAGTGGCGGGATGTTGTTGTTTCGATGCAGAACGTTGCTCGGGTCGTATCGCGTCTTCAGGGCGCGGAGGCGGTCGAACGCCTCGGTCCCGAACGCGGCTCGGACCCTCACCAGCGGCTCGTCCGCCTGCATGTAGTTCGCATAGCCGCCGCCGACCGCCCAGGGTTCGATCGAGGCCGCCGTCTCGCGCGCCCAGGCGATCTGCTCGTCATCGAGCGCGGGATCGATCCAGCTCGCCATGACGCTGACGTTGAAGGCGGCATCGCGATAGCCGAGCGCCGCGCTGTCGGGATCGATGGCCTGCGGTCCCCCGCGCAGCGACTCGATCAGGATCGCGCCGGGCTGCCGCCCGAGGGCACGCATGCTGTCGATCAGCACATCGATCAGCTCGTCGGGAAGCTCGCGGACGAAATGGCTCTTCCAGTAGTTTCGATCGACCCCGTACCCGGGGTCGAAGATCCTCTGCTGGTCGAGGAACCCGCGGCGGCGGACCCCATCGCTGACCAGGCCCGGCGCCGAGCGGAGCGCTCGAAGCTCGTCGGGCTCGTCCTCGGACCCGCTGTAGCAGGGCGCAACGCTGAGGGCTGGCGTCAGGGCCTCATCAACGGTGAGCTGGGCCTGGCAGCTCAGGTCATCCCCGGCACGCGCGTCGACATCGCGGTACGTCTGAAGCGCCTCCCTGACGCCCTTTCCCGTGTACTCGAAAAGACCGCCGAGGACCGTCGCGAGCGGATGCAGACGGAACGTGAGCTGAGTGGCCACGCCGAAGTTGCCGCCACCACCGCGCAGCCCCCAGAGCAGCTCGGGCGCCTCGTCGGCGCCGATCCGGATCACCTCTGCGGCCGGGGTGACCAGCTCTGCGGCGAGCAGGTTGTCGCAGGTGAGGCCGAACTGGGCGGTCAGATGGCCGATGCCGCCTCCCAGCGTAAGGCCCGCGACACCGGTCGAGCCGACCACGCCTCCGGGCGTGACCAGCCCATGCGCCTGGGTCGCGGCGTCGAAGTCGAGCCACGTCGCTCCGCCGTCGGAATGGGCGAGCCGCGCGGCAGGATCGACATCCACACGACGCATCCGGGAGAGGTCGACCACTAGACCGCCGTCGACGGCGCAGTGTCCGGCCGGGTTGTGGCCACCGCCGCGGACGGCAATCTCCAGCCCACGCTCCTGGGCGAAGGCCAGCGCCCTCGCCACGTCGCCGGCATCGCCGCACCGCACTATTGCCGCCGGCCGGCGGTCGATCAGCAGGTTGAAGCAGAGGCGCGCATGCTCGTAGTCGGGATGCGAGGGCAGCAGCACATCGCCGTTGAGTGAGGCGGAAAGCTCAATGAGGTTCTCGGTCATCGTCACTCCAGACCGCACTCCGCACCGAAACTCATCGGTGATAGGCGATCGCGCGAGATGGCACCCGCCGGCGAGTCGCTAGGCTGGGTGACCGATGGCCGAAGTGCGCCCCCAGTCGCTGTCACCGGAGATCGCGGAAGACGGGTCGTGGCAGCGCCGCCGGAGTTCGTTCCGCGACTGGGTCACGGCGGACGGCAGCAGCGCCTTTCCCGCGGAGGCCGGCCGCTATCACCTGTACGTCGCACGGGCGTGCCCGTGGGCTCATCGGACGCTGATCGCACGGCGGCTGATGGGGCTGGACGGCGTGATCGGCGTCTCGTACATCGACCCGATCCGCGACGAAGATGCCGAGGGTTGGACGTTCAGCGGCGGGCCCTATGTCGATCCGATCAACGGTTTTCAGTACCTTCGCGAGGCCTACGTGGCCGCCGACCCGAGCTACGCAGGAGGGGTGACTGTCCCCGTCCTGTGGGACAAGCAGGAGCGGACGATCGTCAACAACGAATCAGCGGACATTCTGCGCATGCTCGGCACCGTCTTCGCTCCGCTCGCCGAGCACCCGGTCGAGATGTACCCGCCGCACCTCGGCGACGAGATCAACCGGCTCAATGCCACCATCTACGACCGCGTCAACGACGGCGTGTACAAGTGCGGGTTCGCCACCCGCCAGGAGCCGTACGACGATGCGGTCCGAACCCTGTTCAGGATGCTCGATGAGCTCGACCGACGGCTTGCCGACCGGCGTTTCCTGTTCGGCTCCGACCCGGTCGAGACCGACTGGCGTCTGTTCACCACGCTGGTCCGCTTCGACGCCGTCTACCAAATTCACTTCAAGTGCTCGATCCGCAAGCTGGTCGAGTACGAGCGACTGTGGCCATACGCTCGCGACCTGTACCAGTGGCCCGGCGTATCGGCGACCGTCGCCTTCGACGAGATCCGCGCCCACTACTACTGCACGCATCCGCAGATAAACCCGACCCGGATCATCGCGATGGCACCGGCGGCAGGCTTCGACGAGGCCCACGACCGCCACCGGCTCGCGCTCGGCTAAAGCAGCTCGGCAATCGGGCCTGCGGCCCGTGCCGCTCCGTCGGGTCAAACGGGTGGGTCTGCCTCGACCATGCCGGTCCGGTATGCGAGCACGACGGCCTGGACGCGATCACGGAGGCCCAGCTTCTGAAGGATGTGCGTGACGTGCGTCTTCACGGTCGTCTCGCTGATGAAGAGCTCCTGGCCGATCTCTGCGTTGGAAAGGCCGCCGGCGATGAGCCGAAGGATGTCCTCCTCTCGAGCGGTGAGCTCGTCGAGTTCCCTCGGGCGCTCGGGACGAGGAATGCGCGTGAACTGCTCGATCACGAGTTTGGTTATTGCCGGTGACAGGAGCGCATCTCCCGCCGCGACCGTGCGGACCGCCGCGATCAGCTGTTCAGGGGGGTCGTCCTTGAGAACGAACCCGCTCGCGCCGGCCCGGAGCGCTTCGTAAACGTATTCGTCGAGGCCGAAGGTCGTGAGGATCAGGATGCGGGCGCTGTCGTCCGCAGCGAGGATGCGTCGGCTGGCCTGGAGCCCATCGAGCTCCGGCATCCGGATGTCCATGAGTATCACGGTGGGGTCGAAGCGCTCGGCCTTGGCGACGGCCTCGAGTCCGTTGCTCGCCTCGGCCACGACCTCCATGTCCTCCTCGCCGGCCAGCAGCATCCGGAAGCCCGCGCGGACCATCGATTGGTCGTCGGCGATGAGGACTCGAATCGCCATGGCCGCTATGGCGTCAACGGGAGGCGGGTGCTCAGCCTGAAGCCGCCACCGTTGGCCGCGCTGGTGCTCATATCGCCGCCGTACAGCTTGACCCGCTCGCGGATCCCGATGAGCCCGTGGCCGAGTTCATCGCTCGCCGCCGTGCCGTTGCCGTCATCGCGTACCTCGATCCGCAGCTCGTCGGGCGCATAGCGCAGGGTGACCTCGGCATGCTTTGCCCGAGCGTGCTTCAACGCATTGGTGAGACCCTCCTGCACGATCCGATAGGCGGACAGGTCGATCCCTCGCGGGAGCGGGAACGGCTCACCGTCTACGTGCAGCTCGGTGGGCAGCCCGGCCCCGGCGATCTCGTGCACCAGCGACTCGAGTCCGTCCAGACCCGGCTGCGGAGCGAGCTCGACACCGTCGCCGTCCCGGCGCATGACTGCGAGCAGACGCCGCATCTCCGACAACGCGGCCCGGCCGGTCCGCTCGACGCCGCGGAGGGCATCACGATCCTCGGCCAGCGTGTCGGGGAGCTTGTGCCTGACGGCCCCAACCTGGAGCACCATCACGCTGACCGCATGGGCGACGATGTCGTGGAGCTCGCGCGCGATCCGCGTGCGCTCTTCGGCCACAGCTACGCGCGTCGCCGCATCCCGCTCCCGCTCGGCCTCGCGCGCGCGGAGCTCAGCGGCTTGGGCCTGATCGGCGCGCTCACGCACGACGAACCCCGCCAGCCAGCAGGTCCCGAACAGGATCGGAATGAAGAACAGCTGGCTCGCGGGATGTCCCGGAACGTTGTAGACGACGATCGCCGCACCGACGAGGACAACGGCCAGACCGATCCTGGCCTGCACGGCATCGCGCAGGTTCCCGAGCAGGAACGCGACCACCATCCCGAGGACGAACACGCTGGTCATGAACGGGATCAGCTGGCCGTCGACGAAGGTGGCACCGGCCGCCAAGAGCCAGTAGGCGGTCAGAGCGGCAAACGGAAACCGCCGCCACGCGAACAGCGGCAGCACCATGATCGCCACCGCGGGAAGGCAGAACCAGAGCGACGTGCTCGGCGCATCCGGCGCGTCGCGTCTGACGAGGACTTCGACCATGCCTTCGATGGCGAGGAGCGCGATCGGCACCTCCAACCAGTACCTGCGTACGAACTGCTCGATCCGGCTCATGCATTGAACCTACCCCACGACCTCGCTCCCTGCCTCCTACCTGAGTAGGAGACCGGATCGTCGACCGGTAGGAGGGGCAATCGTGCCTCCGGCCGATGCCCGGCTCCTGACCGGAGCGTAGGTTCGCACCATGTTCCATTCCACTCTGCAGACACGCAAGGCCGCCAACCAAACCGCCGCCGTGACGCTCCGCGATATCCGCAAGGTGTACGGCCGGAACGGTCAGGCCGTCGTCGCGCTCGATGGGGTCAGCGCTGCCATCGCGCCCGGTTCCTTCACCGCTCTGGTCGCGGCGGCCGTCTCGGGTGTCGTGGTGGTCGTGGACACGGTGAACAGTGGCACCGCGCCGGCGAGCGCGAGCAGCCCGCCGATGACCCGCCCGGGGCCCAGCAGCCGCGGCTCGACGGCAGCGTCGGTGAGGGCGAGCGATGACCATGATCGCGCTCCGGCGCCGACGCGAGCTCGCTCTCCTGCGCCTCGTTGGCGCCACCGCACGTCAGGTGCGATCGATGGCGCGCTGGGAGTCGGTCCTGATCATCGCCATCGGCCTGGGAGCCGGTCTGGCGATCGCGGCCACGGCGCTTCTGCCTCTCAGTCACGCACTGACGGGCGGCCTTCGGCCGCACGTGCCCGCCGCCCCACTCGCGGTGATCCTCGCTGGCTCGGCGCTGCTCGCCCTCGTCGCCCTCGCCCTGCCGACGCGGAGGGGACTGCGCGCTCGGCCGGTCGAGGCGATCGGAGTGCGAGAGTAGGTCCCGCGCCTCAACGCGCGGTGAGGGTCTGCAGCTCGTCGAGGCATCCGCGGACCAGCTGAGAGAAGTCCCGATCGTTCGCCTCGTCGATCCAGCGTTCGAACGCGATCTTGAACACGGCGATTCCGACCTCGGCGGTGAGGTTCGCGTCAGGTTCGCTCAGACCACGCCCGCGCAGCGCGCCGGCCAGCGCGGTGGACAGTGACGCCAGCTTGATCAGCTCGCGCTCCTGCAGATCCGGGTTCGCGGCGATGATCCCCTGGCGCTGGCGCGACATTTCGGGGCGCTCGGGGAGTTGGTCGCCGGCGGCCTCAAGACCGCCGGCCACCGCGTCGATGGGCGCGAGTGACTCGGGCGCATCGGCGACGGCGCCAACCAGCGCATCCTGGAGCACCTCTCCGCCCGCGAACAGCACCTCGCGTTTGTCGGCGAAGTGGCGGAAGAACGTTCGCTCGGTCAGCCCGGCCCGCTCGGCGATCTCGGCCACGGTGGTGTTCTCGAACCCGCGCTCGCCGTAAAGCGCCAGCGCTGCCTGCTGGAGCCTGCCGCGACTATCGGGTTCCCATCGCACCATGGCCCAATAGTAGGTGATGTCAGTGGCTGACATCGTCTGCTAGAGTGATGTCAGCGACTGACATCGATCTATCCGCGCGGACCCCAGATCGGCTCGAGTCGTCAAAGCCATGACCACTCGATACGGAGATTTACCCATGCGCGTGTTTGTCACCGGCGCCAGCGGATTCATCGGATCCGCGGTCGTCACTGAACTGATCACCGCGGGCCATCAGGTCGTCGGCCTGGCCCGCTCGGATGAATCCGCCGCGGCGCTCGAGGCGGCAGGGGCCGAGGTCCAGCGCGGTGCGTTGGACGACCTCGACAGCCTGCGCAGTGCCGCCGCCGCGGCGGACGGCGTGATCCACACCGCCTACATCCACGACTTCTCACGGATGGAGGACGCGGCGCGGACCGACCGGCGCGCCATCGAGACGCTGGGCGCCGCGCTGGACGGCACCGGGCACCCCCTCGTGACCACCTCCGGAACCGCGCTGGTCAGGCCGGGACATGTGGTGACCGAGGAGGACACGGCCGATCCTCCGTCGGGCGCTCACCGTCGGCTGGGCACGGAGCAGATCGTGATCGCGCTCGCCGTGCGCGGCGTACGCTCGTCGATCGTCCGTCCGGGTGCGTCGGTGCACGACGTGGGCGATCACGGCTTCGTCCCCGTCCTGATTGACATCGCCCGTACCAGAGGTGTCTCCGCCTACATCGGGGACGGCGCCAACCGCTGGCCTGCGGTGCACCGGCTCGATGCCGCGCGCCTCTACCGTCTCGCGCTGGAGAAGGCTCCGGCGGGTTCCGTGTTCCATGCCGTCGGCGACGAGGGCGTGCCGACGCGCGAGATCGCCGAGATCATCGCTCGTCACCTCAATGTGCCGGCGGTTTCTATGGCGCCCGAGGACGCCGGCGAGCACTTCGGCTGGATCGGCGCCTTCTTCGCCATCGATGCTCCGGCCTCGAGTGCACTGACCCAGGAGCGACTGCGTTGGCGCCCGACCCATCCGGGGCTCGTCGAAGACCTCGAACAAGGTCACTACTTCTAGCCGACGCAGCGTGCTGCCGCCTGATCGACTCCGCGGCACGCCAGGTTTCACAATTCATAAACAATGGCTTCACAAATACCGCGGAACTAGCGCGACCGCTACGGGGTAACCCCAAGACGGGACATGAGCTCTGCTGGTCTCGCTCTCACGCTCGAGCAACCCCCGGTTCACCGCGGCTCGCGCCACGCGGCCGATCCTAACCGCATCTAATTCGGGGCAGCGAAAAACAGCAGACGGCGCCCTCCGCTAGGCCAAGGATGTCCGCGTGCGGGCGAATTGTCTGTGTCTCTCGCTATCCTCGCTCCCTCATTGCGGTGAACTACAGGTGGGCGGGCCTCGTGGTTCGCATCGGTGGCCGAGACGCGCCCTTGCGCCGCTACTCGTTTTCCGTGCTTGGTTGTCGAAGGGATCCAGCGATGAGACGTTCACCGGGGGGCGACTGAGAAATGCCCAGACCGGTTGAGTCGAGACACCGTTACATCGCTGGCCTGGACGGCATCCGTGCGATCGCCGTGATGGCGGTGATCGCGTTCCACCTGAATGTCGGATGGGCCAAGGGTGGTCTGCTCGGAGTGGGTGTGTTCTTCACGCTGTCGGGCTACCTCATCACCGACCTCCTGCTCGGCCACTTCAGGCGCCACGGCAATCTGGGGCTCGGGCAGTTCTGGATCAGGCGTGCCCGGCGGCTCCTGCCAGCGCTGTTCCTGATGCTGATCGTGGTCAGCATCTGGGTGGCGCTGTTCGACGCCGCGCAGGTGCACGAGGTCCGTCGGCAGGTGGTCTCGGCGGCGTTGTATTTCGCCAACTGGTCGACGATCGCCGCGCACGCGTCGTACTTCTCGCGGTTTGCCGCGCCGCTGCCGCTCGACCATCTCTGGTCCCTGTCGATCGAAGAGCAGTTCTACCTCATCTGGCCGTGGCTGCTGCTGGCAATGCTCTACGTGTTTCGCAGCCGCGCGACGATGGTGGTCGTGACGCTGGCCGGCGCCGCCGCGTCGGCGTGGCTCATGGGTCATCTCTGTCACCCCGGCGTCGACCCCACTCGCGTGTATGAGGGAACCGACACGCGAGCGTTCGGACTCCTCTTAGGGGCGGCACTGGCCATGATCTGGCCGACGCAGATGACGCGGGCGGTTCTGCGGCGCTCGGTGCGGAGCCCGGTCGGCCTCGACGTCGCCGGCGCTGTCGGTCTGGCCGGGATCTTTGTGCTCGTCTGGCGCACGAGCTCGCTCAGCTCATTCCTGTACCCGAACGGGATCATCCTGCTGTCGCTGGCCACCGTGCTCGTGATCGCCGCCGTGGTCAATCCCTCGAGCCTGCTCGGCGAGGCCCTGGGGTGCCCGCCCCTGCGCTGGATTGGCGTGCGCTCGTACGGCATCTACCTCTGGCATTGGCCGATCATCGTGCTCTGGGGGCGCCAGGAAACGGGAGTCAATTGGCCGAGGGCCGCCCTCCAGATCGCCGTGACGTTCGTGATCGCCAGCCTGTCCTGGCGGTACGTCGAGGACCCGATCCGGCGCGGAGCGCTCCGGAGACTGCGGCGGAAGCCCCGCACCGGCGCAGCCGAGGCCCGCCGCCGGCGACACGTCCTCGGACTCTCGGCTGGTCTGGCGGCTGCGCTCGCCCTGGTCGTGGTCGGCCTGGCCGGCGCGCTGCCGGTGATCTCCCAGGGTCACACCGCCCCGCCGAAGATCTCGAAGCTTCCACCACGACTGGCCGGCGCCAAGAATGCCTCGAGCATCACGAAGACAGTGGCCGCCAAGGCGCTACCGCCGCCGACCAAGACCGCATGTCACTCGGTCGTCTACGTCGGGGACTCGACATCCGAGGGGCAGATCTCCACCGACTACATCCCCAACCCCCACAAGCGACTCGAAGCCGTGCTGAAGAAGATCGGGGTCCAGACCGTGTACCCCGAGGTCTCGGGGGCACGCTCGACCCTCGAGACCTTCGAGGGGATCCCCAACGCCGCCACGGTGGCCCAACAGCACATTTCCGACGGCTTCAAGGGATGCTGGATCTTCGCTCTCGGCACCAACGACGTCGACAACGCGACGACCTCGCCGGTCAACATCCCGACGCGCATCCACAACATGATGAAGATCGTCGACCATCAGCCGGTGATGTGGATCGCCGTGATCTCACTTCTGAGCAGCGGCCCGTACTCCGAGGCCGGGATGGAGCATTGGAACCGCACGCTGCTGGCTGACTGCAAGCGCTATCCGAACATGCGCGTGTATGACTGGCCCGACAAGGCCAGGCGCAAATGGTTCATCCCCGATGGGATCCACTATTACTCGCCGGGCTACATCGCGCGAAACCACGACATCGCCCAGGGCCTCGTGCGGGCGTTCCCCAGGGGCCAGCCGCCGAGCTCGAGCTGCCTGGTCCAGTAACCGCCGCGCGGCGGCGCTATGTCACCTTGATCGTCGTCTTGCCGCCGTTGTAGCCGGACTTCGTCGCCGTACACACGTGCTTGCCCTTGGCTGCGCCCTTGTGGAAGGCGAGCTTGACCTTGCCGGTGGCGGCGGTCGTTCCGTGCTTGCCCAGGCACGAGACCTTGGCGCCGGCGATGGCCTGGCCGGCGTCGGTCACCGTGAAGGTGACCTTCTTGCCCTTCTTGTGGCTGAACTTGCTCGGCTTCGCGGTAAGCGACAGGCCGGCCAGGATCTGGGTGTGGAAGAGTCGATGGGCAGGCCCGTGGTCGACCGCAGATGGTCGACCATCACGACATCCAGCCGACCCGAGGAGCCCTGGGCCTGGCATGGAGTTGAGGCCGGACGTCTTGGCCGGGGGTTTGATCGTCCGGATGGCGCCGAACGCTGGTCGCCGATGTGTTCGTGCGGACGGCGTGGATGACGTTCTTCGTGTCGTCGAACCAGATGACCGACAGGCGACCCTGAGGACCGGCCGCGAGGGCGACGCGGGTGTTCCTGCTGTTGTGAGACCCGGGCACCACCTTGACGCTGGACGAGCCGACCTTCCACAGGTCGATGTGACCGCATTGCTGACTGGTCGTGGCCGTGCAATACGCCATGTACATCGCCACCCCCCGGCCGGCCGGTGATCGCGACCGGCTCTAGCGGCTGATTGTTTTGGAACGGTTGTATTCGCTGCGGAGTCGGGCGCCTCGATTGGCGACCCCTGGCTCGGGCAGGATCTGTCCACCCAATAACCCTGTTTCAGAAGCTCTGATACCAGGCTGCCCAGACCGCGCCGTTGGCTGGTCTGTGGCGATCGCGGGATTGCTCGGGTTGCGGAGCACGGATTTGACTGATCGTCCGTCCAGCTTGCGCCGGACAGTTGGCGTCGACGCCGGCGTGGAACAGATTGCCGCCGGCGAACAGCGCCACCGGCGTGGCCCGTCCACTCAGCGGTGGCCGCCAGATTGCTGATACCGGCGCTCCGGCTGGAGCAGCGTCCCGTCCCTAGCGTCCAATGCGATCCGTCTGAACTCGTCGCCGTGTAGACGTAGCCGTTGGAGTAGCAGGGGGTGGTGCCCGTCCCGCCCTCGAAGATGAGGCGCATCCCGGCGCCGTCGCGGACGATCTGCACGTCCGGTTCAAGCGATCGCCAGTTCGACACCGGCGTGCTCGTGGCCAGAAGCTTGCCCGACAGCGAGATCGTCGAGACCTTGTCCGACAGTCTGGTGCTTGGTGGCTCGCTTGGCCAGCCACGCCACATGCAGGCTTCCGTCAGCCGTCCGCACCATGCTCAGCGTCTGGGCGGAATTGTCCACGAGACCCAGCTTCGTCCACTTCCCCGGGCCACCCGCCCAGGCCGAGCCCGGAACGGCCAACATCGAGAGCGCGGCCACGAACCCCACAGGGATCGCTCGGAACCTCAAACCCCACATCCCGCACCTCCTTAGGTGCCAAGTTTTCCCACCGGTTGACGGGAAATATATCCCGCGCGCGCCACCTCTTAATCGACCCATAAGGCGGAGCACGCCGATCCAGCGGCACGGCACTGTACCTTCGCGGCGTGAGCTTTCGCGACGCTGAGGACCGTCGGCGCAGGAAAGCGCGACAGAGGAGGGCGCGAATCCGGGCCGCGCGAGCCCTCGCGGCCGGGTCACTTGTTGCCGTCGTGGCGGTCGTGCTCGTGGCCGTCATTGGCTCAAACTCGCACAACTCCAAGTCGCGCTCGGCGACCGCGGCCGAGCATTCGAGCACGACAACGGCAACAACATCGGCGGTCGCATGCGCGTCTGCCACCGGGGTGCCGGTTCTCAGTTACCACGTGATCAACAGCCGGCCGGTCTCAACCAGCGCGTCATCGGCCCTGTACGTACCGGTCGACGAGTTCACCAGCCAGATGCAGGCACTCAAGACCGCCGGCTGGCATGCCGTAACCATGAACCAACTCGAGGCCTGCTGGACACACGGACAATCGCTCGACCCCGGCAAGCCAATCGTCATCAGCTTCGACACGGGCTACGCATCGCACTACACGAACGCGCTGCCCGTCCTCAAGGGCCTGGGATGGGTCGGGGTCGAGAATCTCCAGCTGAACGGCCTGTCCCCCACCGACGGCGGTCTGAACGCCACGCAGATCCGGGGCCTGGTCGCGGCGGGCTGGGAGCTCGACACGGAGGGAATGGCCACGACCGACCTGCTTTCGCTCAGCTCGAGTGACCTCAGCACCAACGTAACGACGGCAAAGCAGGACCTGCACAGCCTGTATGGAGTCCCGGTCAACTGGTTCAGCTACCCCTCGGGCCGCTACAACGCCACCGTTATCTCCGCCGTCCGCGCGGCAGGGTACGTCGGTGCGACGACGATCAACCCCGGATGGGCGGCCGCCCAGCAGGATCGATACCGCCTGCCGCGCCTCACGGTCCGCGGGGGCACGAGCGGCACCCAGTTGCTTGCGCAGATCGCCGCGGCGCAATCGAACACCTCGATCCCTCCCTCGTACACCGGGCCGGGACTCACGTGACAAGACGAACGCCGGATTTTGGTACGATCGCGCGGTGTGTATCAAATGGAGATACACGCGCGATCCGCAATGGTCTCAGCTGCCGGGCCGGGCTTCTCGATGATTTTGCGCACGGGTCGCCCCGAGCAAGGCCGCGTAGACGGACCGGACGCGGCCGAAGTCACCCCGGAACCCGCTCGCCGCGTCGGCGGAGAGGAACGACTCGCCCATCCTGACGATCGCGTAGGCGATCACCTCGGCGTCCGCGGGCGGCTCGTACCCTCGCTCCATTTCGGCTTGGATGGCTTCGTGGATCAAGGCGATGACGTTGGTCTCGACGACGCCATCGGGTGCGGTGAGAATGCGTCCGGCCGCGCCTCGTTCGTCGGCGAGGAAGCGGCGAAACGCCGGGGCGTCGGCGAGCGCCCGCAGCTGCCGCTCGAACACATCGACCAGCCGCTCGGCACCGGCGCCCTGACCCGAGCGGGCGATACGACGGAATAGGGGCACGACGAGCCGCACCATCGCGGCCCCGATCACATCGTCACGGGACCCGTACCACCGATGAACGGTGGCGCGAGACAGACCGAGCTCGGCGCAGATGGCCTGGATGTCGATCCGCTCCCCGGCCAAGAACCGCTGCGTGAGGGCGTCGAGGAGCTGCTCCTTGGTCGCCGCCGCGGGACGGCCTCTCGATCGCTTGACGCCACCACTCGACACAGCGCGAACGCTAAAGGAGGGGACGTTGACATCCACAAACGCATCGTGCGCTAGACGAACTCGCTTTGTCATTGCCGGCCTTGCCGCAATCGGGACAGCCTTCCTGCTGGGATTGGCGAGCGCCCCTGCGCACGCGACGGTCTGGCTCTGCAAGCCGGGCAAGAAGCCCGATCCGTGCGCGCCCGGGCTCTCGACGACCGTGTACAACGCTCCGCTCACCAAGGCGATCAGCGTCAACACCCCAAGGCAGAGCGCAAACCGCCCATCGATTGCTTCTACGTCTATCCGACGGTCAGCGACGAGAAGACCCCCAATAGCAACCTGGTCATCCAGGACACCGAGCGCTCGATCGCCCTCTACCAGGTCGCGCGGTACTCGCAGTACTGCAGGATCTACGCGCCGATGTACCGCCAGGTCACGCTGTCCGGTGCCGGCCTACCCGGCGCCCCTCCGTCGGCCAAGAAGCCAGACCCACAGCTCGGCATCAGGGATGTCGAGAACGCGCTCGAGGATTACCTCAAGCACGACAACCACGGCAGGGGCTTCGTGCTCATCGGCCATTCCCAGGGCGCCGGCGTCCTCGAGACCGTGATCGCCAACAAGATCGACACGAAACGGGCCGTGCGCAAACGCCTGCTGTCGGCGATCCTGATGGGCGGGAACGTGCTCGTCAAAGGCCACACCGGCATCGGGGGCGACTTCAAGCACATCCCGGCCTGCCGCAGCGCGACCCAGCTGGGGTGCGTGATCGCCTTCTCCACGTTCGACCAGCCGGTGCCCAAGGACAGCCTGTTCGGGCGCCCGGGCGCGCCGAAGGCGCTCGGCATGCCTGCGCCACCGAAGGACCATGAGGTGCTGTGCACGAATCCGGCCAACCTGGCCGGCGGCAGCGGACTGCTGGATCCGATCCAGCCGAGCGCGCCGTTCGCGCCCGGATCGATCATCGCCCTCGGCCTCAGCGTCCTGAAGTGGAACGTCCCCAAGCCGCCGACGGTGTTCTGGTCCTCACCGAGGTCCTACACCGCTCGCTGCGAGGACTCAAACGGTGCCCACGTGTTCGAAGTCACGGCTCGCAACGGGGCGCAGACGCCCACGCCGGCCCCGACGCCGGAGTGGGGTCTGCACCTGCTGGACGCGAACCTCTCGCTCGGCAACCTGATCGCGATCGTCCATTCGGAGGCAGCGGCCTACCGGTTCCATCGGCGCACATAGACGGCGGGCTAGTTCGCCAACGGAAATCGGCGGGCTGGCTCGCGCGCCGGACCTCTGCGCGGTCTCTGCCATTCTCGCCTCCGGCCGAAAGTCATCAGCGCACGGAAGGAGTGGGGTCATGGCCCAGGTCGCGCGAGCCCGTTCACGTTGGTTGCGAATCGCAGTCCCAGGGGCTGGCATCGCCTGGTTGATCATGTTTGCCGCCGTGCGGGTGCAGCCCGCATCAGCCGCGACTAAGCGGGCCCGGATCGAGGCCCTGGTGCGAAACGCCATCGCCCATCAGGGTCTGAGGCGGTGATCCTGGAGGTCACGCAAAACGGCCGTCCGATGATCAAGAAGGCCTACGGCTACTCGATGACCGGCATCCCGGGTTCGAGGGCCTCGATGGCCTCCAGAAGTGCTCGCTCGAGCTCTGCAGCCCGGTGCTGGTAATACATCGGACTCGAGCCCTCGGTCACGAGCATGTGCACTCGAGCCACGCCGGTCGCCTCGACAGGGTCGGGGCTGATGAGGCGATCGGCGAGCGCCTCGACCTCGGCTCGGGCCCGAATCACCTCGCGGCGACAGACCGGCACCGTCCAGTGGGGTGGCCGCGCGGGCCGCTGGGCCAGGCGCACCACATGCCGTAGTCGCCGCGAAAGCTGGTAACGCATCCTGCGGCTGATCAGCTTGCGGGCACGCAGCGACAGAACGACACTGGAGTCCGGACACGCGCCCTTGGCCAACGCCGCGTCCAGCGTCCAGGCGCGCAGACGCGCCTCGAGCCGATGGCGCGGGCCGTAGCGCCTGGAGCTGATGATGTCGCTGGCCCCCTGCTCGGTCAGCAGGACGGTCGTCATGCCGTGCCGCAGAGCAGGACCGACAGCGGCCCCGAGCCCAGACTGAGCGCAATCCGCTCATCGTCCATCGTCGCCAGCGCGCTCCGCACGAGCTGTCCGATCACCTGGGGATCGGAGTCGGCGCACCGCGGGCCGGCGAGGACTTTGCCGACCAAGCGCGCGGCAAGGGCGATCCCAGCGGCGGACGCTGGTTCGGCACTATCGAGACGGTCCGCGAGCGCGATGAGCTCGTCGCGCCGAGCATCGAATGTCGCGCGGGCGGCCAGGCGCCGGACGGTCCTGGACAGGGCCTGACGGTGGCCCGGGCGCTCGAGCTGATCCGCGCGAAGCGCGAGCTCGGGGCGTGAGGCCCGGTCGGCGCCCTGAACGAGGGCCGCGTCGAGGGCATCCTGGCCCACCGCGGTGCGGACGCGGAGCGCCGCGGTGGACGCGAAGCGGACCGCGCGCCGTAGCGGAGCCGCCGCTTCGGGCGCGTCATAGATCGGTGCGCTGATGGTTGCCATTTCGGGTTGTCCAGAATGGTTTACCCCGGTGGACGCAACCCTACGAATCGAATACAGCAGTGCTGTTTATTCGCCGGGCAAACAAATCGTGAGATGCTGTGGGCCAACAGCGATGCTTGATCAAGGCCGAGCCGAGCGAGGAGTCAGCACAGGGATTGACGCCCTCGATGTCGTGCTTGGCGGGCTGTATTGGGGCGATAACGTCGTGTGGCAGCTCGACTCGGCGCCGATGGAGCCCTTCTACAGCGCGATCGCCCGTCGCAGCGACGAGTTCGACACCCGCACCGTGATCTCGTTGGCGCCGACGAGCTGGGGGCTTGACGCCCCCGGACTCAGCGTCATCAACGCCGGGCCAGGCACGGAGCTGGAGCATCCAGCCGATCTGTTGCGCGAGATCCATCGCCTGTGCGCCCCGGGCGGCCGCCGCCTGTTGCTGTTCGAATCGCTGGACAGCATGGTGGACGTCTGGGGCGCGAGCAGCACGCGGGGATTCTTCGCCCGCTGCTGCCCGCTGCTGCTCGACGTGGGTGCGATCGCCTACTGGTCGATGAGCACACGCGAGATTCCGTTGACCGTGCGCGAGACGGTCGAGTCGGTCACCCAGTGCGTGCTGCGCGTGGACGAGCGCAGCGTGCGCGTTGCCAAGGCCGAGGGTCGCGCCGACGGTACCCGCGGGTCCGTGCTGCACTGGGAAGAGGAGGACGGACGGGCGGTCCTCGAGCCCGCCGACGTCATCGCTCGGGTCGGCGCCTCGCTACGAGCCCTGCGGCGCGCCCGAGAGCTGAGCCAGCAGGATCTGGCTCAGCTCGCAGGCGTGACGGCGAGCGCAATCTCGCAGGCGGAGCGGACCGAACGAGGTCTGTCGCTGGCCACCCTCGCCCGGCTCAGCTCGGCGCTCGGGGTCACGATCGACGATCTGCTGCATGGCGATGACCCCGAGATCTACCGGATCGGGCGTCGCACCGATGACCCTGACCACGGGTTCGAGCCGACGATCACACTGCTGGGCGATGCGCACTCGGAGCTTCGCGTCGACCTGGTGCATCTGGACGCGCGCGCGATGAGCCGGCCGACCGAGTCCCAGCCGGGCACAGGAATCGTCGCCGTCGCCGAAGGGCTCGTGCAGGTCCAGATCGCGGGGCAGACGCCGGCGGTGCGTGCCGGGGAGGTGGTGGTGGCCGAGAGCGCCCGCGTGGAGGGATGGCGAAACATCGGCCGCGGCCAGGCTGCCCTGTTTTGGATCGTGGTCGCGCGGGGGCGCGATTCGCGGATTATCTGACCGCCGATTACTTGCTCGCTGCGGACCTGTTGCCGGCCCCGCCGTGGAAGCTCATCGCCTCCAGCGCGATCCTTCCGCCGATCAACGCGGTCGCCGGCGTCGGGTCGAGACTCGGCGCGACCTCGACCACGTCGACACCCAGCAGGCCCGGCGCGCTGACTCCGCGGACGAAATCGATCGCCTGGATGCTGGTCAGCCCTCCCGGGGTGGGGCAGCATGTTCCGGGAGCAAACGCCGCATCGAGGCTGTCGACGTCGAAGGACAGATAGACGCCGTCTGTCCCACGACCGACGACGTTGAGCGTCCGCTCGATCGCCCAGGCGACCCCGTGCTCCGAGATCTCCTCGAGCCATGTGACGGTGATGCCGTGTTCTCGGCAGTAGGCCATCTCCGTCCGCGGGTTCATCCAGCCCGAGATCGCGACGAGCGCGATCTTGGTCGGGTCGAACCCGGCGTCGACCGCACGCGTGATCGGGCAGCAGTGACTGAGCGGCTCGCCTCCCACGTCGGGAGCCGTGTCGAGGTGCGTGTCGACGAGAATCAGGCCCGGGTTCTCGTGCACGGCGCGCACCGCGCGGACCGCCGGGATCGTGATCGAGTGCTCTCCTCCCAGCGTGACAGGCAGGGCGCCGGCACGAAGGATCTGCTCGATGTCCGCCTGCGCGCGCTCGAACGTGCGGGCCGGGTCACCGGGGATGACATCGCAATCCCCGCAATCGACGGGCGACAGCCGGTCGGCGACGTCGAAGTCGAACATCGCGTTGTAGGTCAGGAACTGGGCTGAGACATCGCGCATCCCGCGCGGGCCATAGTTCGCACCAGTCCGACTGATGTTCGTGGCGTCGAACGGGATGCCATAGATCGCGGCTCCCGCCTTGGCCTCACGGAGCGCCTCGGTCCGCGCCGGAACGTACGGAAAGCGCATGAACGATCCGGCCAGTCCGGCATGAAGCAGGCTTGTCCACATCGTTCGATCGCCGGACTCTCTTGCGGTTGACATTTCCCTCCTATCCACGCTGCAAAAGCGCTTTTGCGAACCTGGACCCACACACTTGCATAAGCGCTTTTGCACGTCAAGTGCCTGGCCGCTACAGTCGCGGCTCCGATGTCCGAACCGGCCAAGATCGGAGACGTTGCCGCCGCTGCGCGTGTGTCGATCACGACGGTCTCGCACGCGCTCAACGGCAAGGGTCGCCTGACCGACGAGACCCGCGCCCGGGTCCGCGAGGTCGCGGACCGTCTCCACTACAAGCCGAGTGCGCTCGCCCGCGGGCTGGCCGGCGGGCGCACGGGCATGCTGGCCCTCACGGTGTCGTCCGTCGACGACCTCGCGCTCACCATCGGCGATTACGACTATTTCATGCAGGTCATGAACGCGGCCACCGCGGCCGCGCTCGACCGCGGGTTCTCGCTCACGCTCGTGCCCGCCCAATCTCGGGCTGACATCCTCCAACGTCTGACGCTGGACGGGGCGGTCGTGATGGACCCGGTACCCGGAGACGAGATCGTCGACCTCCTCGCCGGGCGGGCGATTCCGGTCGTGACGACTGGTCGGCTTCCCGGCGGATCCGACGATGGCTGCTGGGTGGACAACGATTTCGTCGCCGGGACGCGCGCGATGATCAGGCACCTGGCGGCCGAGGGGGCGACGCGGATCGCGCTGCTCACCTCACCCGCGCTTCAGTCGTATACGATCGACGCACTCGAGGCGTTCGAGGCCACGACGGCCGAGCTCGGGCTCGAGGCCGTCGTCGAGGTGGTGACGGATTCGCTCAGCGAGAGCGGAGGATATGCCGCGGCCTCGCGACTGCTCGAGTCAGCTGCCCCGCCCGACGCCATCTACGCGACGCTCGATCGCCTGGCGCTCGGAGCCTTGCTGGCCGCCGACGCGAAGGGGGTAAGGGTGCCTGACGAGCTTCTCGTCGCGGGGTGCACCGACAGTCAAGCCGCCCGCTCGTCGCGCCCGACGCTTACTGCGCTGAGCCTCAACCCGGAGTGGATCGGCACCGCATCGGTCGACCTGTTGGTCACCCTGGTGGAGGGCGGGAGGCCGGACCAACCGCGCAGAATGGTTCCATTCTCGGTGATTCCACGCGCATCGACGCAGGCGTCTCAGAACATCCACTGATCGGAGGGTGCGGCATGGCTGGCGAAACGCAATCGGTCGGGCGTCCCGCCACCGGCGACGACCTTCCCGTCGTGGCGGAATGTCTCGCCAGCGCGTTCTACGCGGACCCTCTGTGGGGTTACTGGACGTTCCCGGATGAGGAGCGGCGCCGGCAGGATCTGCTCCCCTTCTTCACGCTGATGGCCCGTATCGGCGCCGAGACGTTGATGACCGCGGATGGCGAATCGGTGACCGTGTGGACGCCGCCCGGAGCCATGTACGGCTCGCCGGAGCTCGAATCGGCGATCGATGAGGTGTTCGACCGCCTGTTCGGTCCTCGCGCTGCCGCGATCCACGCGCTGTTCGAGCAGTTCGAGGCCAACACGCCGGACGGTCACTTCTACCACCTCGAGTGGTGGGCGACGCACCAAAGTCACCGAGGACGCGGGTTGGGCACCTCACTCCTGCGCGCGGATCTGGCACGCGTCGACGCCGCGCACCTGCCGAGCTACCTGGAGTCCACGAACCCGGTCAACCTGCCGCGCTACGAGGCCCTCGGGTTCCGCAGCGTTGGCGAGTTCGCCCCGCCCGGCGGACCTACCGTGACCACCATGTGGCGCGAGGCGCGCTGAACGTCGTCTCGGCCCGCGGATCCGGACGGCCGTAGTTCGCCGCTCCGGCTCGCGGAAAACAACCGATGCACGGATGCCCGCTGGCGGCTGGACTGCGCGGTATGGGTTTCACGATTCCCCGACGTGGGGTGTAGGCGGCACTCGCCATCACGGCGTTGAGCGGGATCGCCGCACTCGCGGCCACAGCCACCTCGCCGACGCGACATCAGCTCCTCGGGGAGCTCCAGCGGGCCGCGACGCCCGCTCGCACGGCCGCCGCCACCGGGTTCGCCGCCGATCGGCGCGCTCCGGCGGGCGTCTCGCTGACGATTGCCCTCACGCCCAATCGCGCCAGCGGACCCAACCGCGTTTGGGTGCGCATCGCCCGACGCGGCCGCCCGCTCAGCGGTGCACGCATCGCGGTCGTCTTCTCGATGCCGTCGATGAACATGTGGAACGTGTACTCGGCATCGCTTGCTCCGGCCGGAGCGGGTCGCTACGTGGCCACCCTGCCCGTTCTGGGAATGGCTGGGCGCTGGCGCCTAGGAGTCGCTGTTACGCCGGCTCGGGGCCACCGGTTTCGCGTTGCGGTCAGTGACCGCATGAGCGCGTAGTCGGCTCGGGATCGCTGCGTAGTCAGTTCGGGATCGGCTGCGGAAAAACGCCGACGCAGCCGCCTGGACCGCTGCGGTCGCTCCGCGCCCGAATACCGATTGCGGCGATGTCTGGCTCGCCTACGGTTCCTCGTCATCGCCAGCTCGAAGAGGAGATAGCCATGTTGGACCAGACGGAACGTACGGATGAGATCGAACACACGGATGCGGCGGTCGATGAACTTGTCGCCGAGCAGGCCAAGGAGAAGGTGTGGCACGAGTGGATGGGGATAGCGCTGTCGGGATCACAGGACTGCTCTCGGTTATCGCCATCATCATCTCGATCGTCGCGCTCTCGTCCAGCAGCAAGGGCACGAGCGCCCAGGTCACCCCGAACGCGAGCGCCAGTGCCGCGGCTTCGGGCGCCAGCGCTGTACCCGTGAGCAAGCCTGAAGCGGTCAAGCTGATGGTCAAGGCCGATGATGAGCACGGAAAGCGGGCCCAGACGGCAAGTGGCACGACGCATTTCTGCCCGCGAACTTCACCGTTCACCCGGGCGACACGGTCACCGTCACGGTCGACAACTACGACGGCGGTCCGCACACGTTCACCTCGCCCTCGCTCGGCGTGAACGAGACTATACCGGGAGGCGGCTCGCTGAGCACGCCGCACCAGGTGACGTTCAAGTTCACCGCCCCGAAAAAGCTCGGCAAGTACCAGTGGTACTGCGCGCTTCCGTGCGACCCGTGGGCGATGGCTCACAACGGCTACATGCGCGGGTTCGTGACCGTCGCCGATTGAGCATTCCCGGCGAGCTTCGAGCCGGCCCCGGTCCAGGTTGCCATGCAGCCTGGACCGACCGTCGTTTGGGGCTAGGATTGTGCCGGCGTTGGTCGGGGATGCGCGACCAGGCGCCGGCACTGTTGAAACGAGCGAGGGGCCACACCATTGGCCGACTGGACCGACCCGACCTGGTGGGAAAATCAGATTGATGTCGCGACCCTGGGCGGCAACCCGGTCCTGGGCAACCTGAGGATCACCCTGGCGCACCAGCAGTTGTCGCTCGCCCTGCATGAGATCACCGGGCCAGCGAGCGGGGCGAACTTCCACACCTGGGCAGTCTGGGGGTCGAAGAAGGCGGGCAGGACGATCCGTCAGGAGGACGTGTCGCCACTCACCCCGGTCGCCGTCCGGACGGCGACGGCGGCCGGCGCAGGAATCGGCGCCGGCGCCTCACACGGCCGGCTCACGCGCCGGCTCGCTATGTCCGCCGGCGCCGGGGCGGGCACGGGCGCGGCGCTGCGGCTGATGCGGACCGTGTTGCTCGGGCGGGCCGCAGGACACATCCTGGGAGGAAACGTCACGGTCCTGGCCGACATCGGACGACAGACCGCTCGCTTCGTCTGCAGTTTCCTCGCGCCCGATCGCCGGACCGACGAGCGACTCGAGGAGTTCCTCGCCGCGCTGCGTCCAGGCCCCGCACGCACCGAGGGTCAGGACCTCTTGCGCGAGGCATACCGCTGCTACTTCAACGCCGCGCGCGAAGCCGATCCCCACCGTCGCGACGAGTTGATGCTGTGCGGCAATCTGTTCGCGATCCTGCATGAGCATCAGCGGTTGGAGCCGTACATCGACGCCTCGGTGCCCCGTCCGCTGCGCGGGTTCGTCACCGAGCACCTGCTGAGCTACACGATCGGGCCGGAGGGCATGCGCGTCAGCCGGGACGTTCCGCGACTGAACGGCGCCGCCTTCCCAAAGACGCTGCAAACGATCGAGATGCCCGAACTCGAGCGTTTTCTCGACGGCCCCGGCGGCTGGGACCGGACGCCCAACACGTTGACCGGCAGCGCCGCCAAGGACTGGACGAAGCTCGCCGACCGAATGAACTACATCGTCGATCTGTTCCGCAGCCGCCAGGACGATCCGAACTTGTTCGCGGCGCCGTTCACCGACGCTCAGCGAAGCGCCATCCTCGCCGGGCGTGTCCCCGACGGCCGTCTATGAAGTCGAACCGCGCGTGCTCGGTCGAGCTGCGGTGCTCGGTCGATCCGGGGTGGTCAGCCGAGCTGCGGGTGCTCAGCCGGGGAGCTCGCTCTTGATCCAGCGCTCGAGGTCGGGTCCGCTCTCGGCACTGACGATCAGGGCATAGCGAGTGTGGGTGCCGTTGTGGTAGCCACCGTGCCAGAGAAACTCTGAGTCAACAGCGGCCATCTGGTATTTCGGCAGCGGGATCATGACCTCGCCCTTGCGGTCGAACTCGGTCGCCCGCACGACCAGCGCGCTCGAGGGATCCTCGGTCAGCTCCAGCCAGATGCGGACCACCCAACCGTTGCTCTCCGGGTTGCCCTGGTTGTTGTTGTCCAGGTGCAGCCCCCAGCGGCATTCGCGCATGGTGTTCGGGGACATGCGCAGTAGCTGGACTCGGCCAAAGCGGGCCCCGATCGACTCCACCCACTGGACGATCGTCGGGCACTTCTTCGCGTTCTCGGTCCACACGCCGTCGAGGTCGGCCTTGCCGTACTCCCAGAACCCCTTGAGCTCGATCTCGCCGGTCGCCGAGGTGATCGGCGCGAAGTGGGTGCTGGGATCGCTCGCATACGTCGTGTAGGTCAGGCTCTCCCATTCCTCTTTCGGGATCTCGGGGCCGTGGTACTTCCGAAGCTTCAGATAGCCGCCGGCCTCCTCCAGGAGGGGCATCCGGTAGTGCGGCGTCTTGCGCTGCTTCAGCGTGGCCGGCCGCACGCCAGTGACCCGCAGAAGCTGCTTGGTGTACTCGTTCTTAAGACCTTCTTTCAATGCCGACACGAAGCCTCCAAGGCATGGGAATACGTTCTGTCTTGGGCTTGCGGACCCCAGTCCTCCCACCAGGCAAAGGGCGAGAAACCCCGTTCCGCAAGCAGCTTCGACCATACAGGAAATGCCGGACGGGACGCATGCCCCGTTCGTAGCATGAATGGCATGGGCAAGACCTGGGTCCTCCACACAGAAACCAAGGGCACCGGTGCAAACGTGGTGCCGCTCGAGCGGGTGACCAAGCAGCGGTCGGCCCCCGAGCCCGTGCACGTGCCGCGCAAGCCCCGACCCAAGCCGCCGGTGCAGCCCGCTCCGCGCCCGCCGCGGCGATTCAGAGTCGTCGACGTGGTGAGCCGGCAGACGCTCGTCGATGACGCTGACGCGACCGACACGCTCGCCGCGCTCAGGGACGTCCGCAGCATCGTCGACGTCAACGTGTACGTGTGGCAGTACGAAGGCGAGCGCTGGCGCATGCTGACGCTGGCCGAGCAGCGCGCGATGTTCGAGCTCGCGGCCGCCTAGCGCTCGGCTGGGAAGGGGTGGGCACTCGCAGTTCCAGCCCGGCACGGTGTCCGGTGCGCGTCAACGTCACAGTCGCGCCGGCCAACCCGACGAGACTGACGAACACGGCCTGGTGGGCCGTGAACGTCAGTTTGGCGGCAAACGGCGAGTCGAGTGCGACGTTGACGACCGCGAATCCGGGCGTGAGACGCCTCACCGACCCCTTCCCGAGCGCCCGGCCGGCGCGCTACGACGTGCCGCAGAATCCGGCCAGGTCGTCGGTCACGCCGACAACGCCGATCAGCATGCCCTCGTGATCGACGACCGGCACCCGGCGCGCGTCGGTCGTCAGAGCCAGCTCGTGTCCTGTGCGCGCGGATGCATCGGGCGCGACGGTGGGATCGTGGCGCGCGAGCTCGGCGGCGCGACGACTCGCGTCCACGTCGGCCGCCAGGTCCTCGCGGGTGAGCGCACCGACGTAGCGACGAGCATCGGCGATTACGGCCAGGCGGCGATGGGAGCTGGCCGCGAACCATTCGCGCACCTCGCCGATCGTGGTGTCCGCCGGCAGGGCGCTGAAACGCTTGTGGATCACGTCCGCGACGAGCAGATCCTGCGCGTCCTCGAGGTTCGTGCGTGGCACGAGGCGGACGCTAGCACCCGTCTACGGCTTTACACCGGAGCGAATGCGGTGCAGCACCGAGACGAGGTTCTCGGGTGGCAGCTTCCAGTTGTAGAGCGGGCTGTTCGCGGCATCGGTGAGCAGCCACCGGCAGGTCGCCGCGCTGGTCGGCTCGATGCGAGATGCCGGGGCACGGAAGGCCAGCGCCAGCGCTCTGATCTGGTCGCGACAGGCGTCGACGCGGTCGGCCAGGTAATAGCTGCCGGGCTTGCCTGCATTGGCCAGCACATGATCGAGTGACGCGGCAATCCGGCTGCGCCCCGGTCCCACCACCAGACCCGCTCCGAAGCGCCGCACGTCGGGAACGATGTACGCCTGCGTCTCGAGCGCGAGGTCGTGAATCAGGCTGGCCCGCTGCAACGTCACGAAGATCCACATGACCAGCAGGCCGCCACCCCCGACCAGAATCGTTGCGGCGAGCCATGCCGATGCCAGCGCCCCGATGGCTCCAATCATCCCCAGTGCCAATCCGGCAACCAGCCACCCCTGGCGGCGCCGGGTCATCCGCTCAAGACGGGCCCCAGCCCGTTCCGCCTCGCGCGCGATCATTGCCAATCTCAGTCTAGATAGGCGCGGTCTCCGGACCCGGGGCGCGGGGAGATCGGACCGGGGAGATCGGGGCGCGGGGAGATCGGGGCGCGGGGGAGATCGGGGCGCGGGGAGATCGGACCCGGGGGCGCGGGGAGATCGAGGCTCTCGCGCGCCACCCCGAGACGCTATGACAGCGCCTCAGTCAGCGCCACCGCCCGCCCGTCCCGCGACGACGCCACCGCCGCCAACGCCACCGCCAGCGACGCGATGCCGTCGTCGATCGATGCGAGCGGCTGGCCATGGCCGGCGACCGCGGCATTGAAGTGGCGGATCGCGTTCTCATAAAGCGGCCAGCGGTCGGCAACCTCGACCGGCTCGATGTCGTTCAGGCGGCGCAGGAGCACCTCGCCGCCGCGGGTCGGCCTCATGACATCTCGGGCGAGCAACGAGCCGGTGGTGCCGTACACCTCAAGGCCGGTTCCAGCATGCGGGATCATGAACGCGTCGTGGAAGCCGACAAGCTGTCCGCCGCGCATCCTGAGCACGCCGATCGCCGAGTCCTCGACCGAGTCGCCCCCCATCCCCTGATTGGTGGTCACTGCCGTTACCTCGCCGACCTCGTCGGAGAGCAGGAAGCGAATCGTGTCGACGTCGTGGACGGTGAGGTCGAGGATCACGCCGGCGCCCGACTGCCGCTGGTGAAGACGCCATGTGCGCATCGCCTCGGGCAGGAGCGTTGTGTTGGCGATGTGCGCGGCCACGACATTGCCGATCGCTCCCTGCGCGAGCAGGTCTCTCATGGCGAGAATCGTTGCCGCGCCGCGGAGATGGTGGTTGGTGCCAATCACGACACCGGCGTCCGCGCCTGCCCGCCGCATCGCCATCGCGTCGCTGAGCGAAAGGGCTATCGGCTTCTCGCACAACACGTGCTTGCCGGCTCCGGCCGCCGCGATGGTCGGCTCGGCGTGCCGGTCGTTCGTCGTGCTCACGTACACGGCATCGACCAGCGGATCGGCCAGCAGGGCGTCGAGCGATGGATATGCGCGCTCGAGCCCGGTCTTGCGCGCGAGCTGCTCCCCGCGCTCCGGAGAGCTCGAGAACACCCCGATGGCACGCCCACCATCCACGGCCTGGACGGCGGGGATCATCCATTCGCGTGCCCAGATGCTCGCGCCTATGAATCCCCACCCAACCGTCATCAGGAGTCCGCGGATGCGCGCGCGAGCGGGATCACCTCGGCGCCGAGGCGATCGACCTGCGCCTCGATGTTCCCGCCCAGCGGGATCAGCACGACGCTGTCCGCACCGGCCGCCGCCAGCCGACAGATTGCTCGCGCGCATGCCGACGCGTCCCCCACCACCCCGAGCTCTCGCTCGTCCGCCGGCGCGAGGCGCACCGGCTCTGGGTAATGGCCCGACCCTCGCCAGTGGTCGATGGCCGGACGCAGGAGCTCATCCACGTGCCGGATGTCGTCGTCGAGACACAGCCAGGCATAGACGACACAGCGTCGCGGATTGCCTGCGCTGCCGCGCTCAACGCCGGCCTGCTGCACGGCCCACCGAAGGAACGGCGCGCCGGCGCCTTCGGCGAGCAGGATTCCGTCAGCGCTGCGACCCGCCACCGCGAGGCCCTTGGGCCCGGTCGTGCCGATCAGGATGGGCGGGGGCGCGGCCGGCGGGGTGTCGAGGGCCACGTTCTCAAATCGCACGTGATCTCCTTCGACACTGACCGTCTCGCCTCGTAGCAGAGCCCGCACCACGCTGACAACCTCTTCCAGGGCAACGAGGCGATTGCGCGGGTACGCGCCGGTCTGCCGCATCCACGCGGCCACGCCGTGGCCGATCGCGATCGTCAACCGGCCGGGATGCAGCCGCTCGAGCGTGGCGATCTCCATCGCCGCCAGTGCCGGGTTGCGAAGCACCGCGGGGAGCAGCCCGATGCCCACGCCGATCCGGTCGGTTATGGCCAGCGCGGTCGAGGCCATGACAACGCCCCCGGACAGGAAACAGTCCTCGACCACCCACAGTTCGTCGAGACCAGCTCGCTCGGCCCGCACGGCGAAGGCAGGGAGCCCCTCGACAGCCGCGTGGGCGGGAAAGATGACGCCGATTGAGGGTGCTGCCGTCAAGGCGCCCCAGTTAATCGGAAAGGTTCCGCCGCAGCAGATCTCGGAGGACGAGCCGCGTCTCAGTCTCGGCAACGCCGGCCGTGGCTCGGAGCTCGCGGAGCAGCCGATCGAGATCGGTCGAGTCGCGGCAGGCGACCCGGAGTTGAAAGTCGAAGCGGCCGGTGAGGAAGGCGATCTCCTCAACCCCATCGAGCTTGGATGCCGCCTGCTCGAGGTCGTCCGGAGTCGTGTCGGGCAGGAGCCGGACGTCGATCAGCGCCGTCATCGAACGACCGAGCGCGCGCGGGTCGACCGCAGCGTGTACGCCCGTGATCACGCCTTCAGCGACCAGCCGCCGCATGCGATCCGCCACTGCGTTTGGGCTCAGCCCAACCCGTTTGCCGATGAGAACGTGGCTGGCACGCCCGTTCGCGACGAGGACTCTGAGGATTTCGCGGTCAACAGCGTCCATCTCCGCGGAAAGGTAATGCTTGGACTGCTGTTCTTGCGAGTCGCGAGCCCCACAAGCAGTATTTCTGCTGAGTCCGCAACGACAACAAGAGGGTTTCTCATGCGCATCGGTGTCCCCACGGAGATCAAGCCCGGCGAGGGACGCGTCGCGGTCACGCCCGCCGGCGTCCGGGAACTGGTGCGCGCGGGGAGCGAGATCCTCATTCAAGCTGGCGCGGGGGTGGGCTCGCGCCTCATGGACGCCGAGTTCGCGGCCGAGGGGGCCAGGATCGTTCCCGATGCGGACACGCTTTGGGCCGAGTCCGAGCTGATAATGAAGGTCAAAGGAACCGCAGCCCGTCGAGGTGGCCAGGCTTCGCTCTGATCACGTGCTGTTCGCCTATCTGCACCTGGCTCCCGACCCCGAGCAGACTCGTGCTATCCAGGAGTCCGGCGCGACGGCGATCGCCTTCGAGACTGTGACCGATTCCGCCCGCCGACTGCCGTTGCTTGCTCCCATGTCCGAGGTGGCCGGCCGACTCTCGGCCCAGTTCGCCGCGTCTCATCTGCTCGCCCATGAGGGCGGCCGCGGCGTGCTCGCTGGCGGCGTGCCCGGCGTGCGGCCGGCGCGCATGCTGGTCATCGGCGGTGGCGTCGTGGGCACAAACGCCGCGCGCGTCGCAATTGGCTTAGGTTTCGACACCGTGATCGTCGACCGCAGCGTGCCAAGGCTGCGCCACTCGCGGACGTCTTCGGCGACCGCGTGCGCACAATCGCCGCGAGCGATCGCGCGATCGAACAAGAGCTTGAGATCGCCGATGTCGTGATCGGCGCCGTCCTCGCGCCGGGCGCCCTGGCCCCGCATGTCGTGCGGCGCGAGCATCTGTCGCTACTCGGTGATGGTGCCGTGATGGTCGACGTCTCGATCGACCAGGGTGGCTGTTTCGAGACCTCGCACCCGACGACCCACCACGAACCGACCTTTGTCGTTGACGGAGTCGTTCACAACTGCGTCGCCAACATGCCCGGCGCCGTGCCGTCCACGTCAACGCGCGCCCTGGCCAACGCCACGCTCCCCTTTGCGGTGGCGCTGGCAATCAAAGGCGTGGACGACGCCCTTGCCGCCGATCCTGGTTTCGCCAACGGTCTCAACGTCCGGGCCGGCGAGGTCACGCACCCCGCCGTTGCCGCTGCTCACATGCCAGCACTCGCTTTGTAGAGCGCTACGTGGGGTGACTCCCACCGTCGAGCACGATCGACTGGTTGGTCAGGTATCCGTTGCGAACGACCGCGACCACCAGGTCGGCCACCTCCTCGCTCGTACCCAGGCGCCCGACGGCTCTTGATGCCGCCAGCTGCCGTCGGATCTCGGGGTCGGTCGGGGTCATGTCGGTATCGATCAGGGCGGGAGCGACGACGTTGACGGTGACGCCATGTCCGCTGCCCTGGCGGGCCAGGCTGTGAGCGAGACCGTGCAGGCCGGCCTTGCTCGATGCGTAATGGGCGCCAATCAGGCCGCCGGTGTACGCGGCGACGGAGGAGACGAAGACGATCCTGCCGCGACCCCGCTCGCACATGCCGCCGAACACCCGCTGCGCCAGCAGGAACGGGGCGGTGAGGTTGACCGCGAGCATCCGGTCCCAGTCGGCCAGGGTGATGTCTCCGACCCCCACGGGTGCGCTGATGATGCCGGCGTTGGCCACCAGCACGTCGACGGCTCCCAACTGACGCTCGACCTCGGCCACGAGGCGCCCCGTCACCTCGGGCTCGGCGAGATCGCCGCCGACCGTGATTGCCTTCCGCCCGAGGGCGGTGACCTCACCGGCGACGACCTCAGCCGGGCGCCGCCGGCTGCCGTAGCCCACGGCGATGTCATGTCCATCCGCGGCCAGCGCGAGGGCGATGGCACGACCAATCCCGCGACTGGCGCCGGTGACGAGAGCAACTGACACGGTCGGATCCTAATCCGAGCCGGTCTCCTCGGTACGGTCTCCACCTTGCCCGGACTCGAAATCCTGTACGTCGGCACCCTTCCGCCTCATCAGGGCGGCTCGGCCGTGATGTCGTGGCAGCTGCTCGAGGCGCTGGCGGGCCGTGGGCACACGATAACCGCGATCGCCCCGATCACCGAGACGGACCGCAAGGCTCGCGAGACGGCGCGGACAGGCAGCGGTCTGATCCGGGAGCGGCGTTTCGTCATGCCCTATCTCCAGACCTCCCCCGACTTCCCGGCCTCGAGCGAGTATCGCGATCGCGAGCGAGAGCTCGTGGCTCAGATGCTTGCGGCTGCTCTGTCCGAGCTTTCACCCGATGTGCTGATCGTCGGTCGCGAGTCGTTTGCGCCCTACGCGACGGACATCACGGAGACGCTGCGAGTCCTGGTTGTGCACGGCTCGACGACCGAGGGCATCGTCAACGGCAGCTATCCCTCCCGGCTCGCCGATCCGTTGCTGGCGGCGATCAACTCCTACGACCTCGTGGTCACTCCGGCGGCACATACCCGCGAGACCATGGCCCGTCTCGGCGTCCCAGACGTCCGGGTGGTGCGCAATCCAGTCGATGTCGGGCGGTTCCGGCCTGCCCCACCGTACGACGAGGTGCGCCGTAGCCTCGATATCCGCAACGGCGATGTGGTCGTCACCCACGCCTCGAACCTGAAGAAGCTCAAGCGAGCGCTCGACGTCGTTGACGCCGCTGAGATCGCGCTGGCTCAGGATCGTCGCCTCCTGTTCGTCGTCGCCGGCGATGGGCCAGATGCCGACGCGGTGAGGTCCGAGTGCAAGGCGCGCGGCCTGGCCGGCCGGTTCAGGTTCACCGGCTGGCTCGAGCACGACCGAATGCCGGAGTTGTTCTGCAGTTCGGACATCGTGCTCATGCCATCGCAGGCCGAGTGCCAGGCTCTCGTGTACCTCGAAGCCCAGGCCTGCGGCTGCGTGCTCATCGCCAGCGACATCGCCGGCGCACGCGAGATCGTCGAGCATGGTGTCACCGGCTGGCTCTACCCCGTCGGGCAGCCACCGGCGCTAGCCGAGGCTGTCCTCACGTGCGCCGCCGATGGCGAGCTGCGCCGGACGATTGGGGCCCAGGCAGCCTCAGCGGTTGGGCGCCACGCGCTGGCCGACGTCGCGGACGACTACGAGAACCTGCTCCAGGCGCTCGTCGCCGGGCGGGCCCTCGGCACCCGGGAGCCGAGTTCGCTGTAGACATCACCCAGTGCGTCGATCAGGGCCAGCGCCGAGAAGCGCTGTGCGTGGATGGCGCGTGCGCGGGCGCCCAGCTGCGATCGCAGCGCGTCGTCGGACAGCGCGCGCGCGAGCGCCGATTGGAGCGCAGACGGGTCTCCGGGATCGACCAGCAGAGCCGCATCCTCTCCCCCTCCCGCCGCGTCGAGGCGTACGTCCTCGGGAATCCCGTCACACCGCGACGCCACGATGGCGGTCCCACTTTGGAGCGCCTCGAGCAGCGACAGCGACCCGCCGCCTTCCTCCAGCGAGGGGAGAACGAACACATCGGCGCGGCGCAGATAAGCTGCGACGTCAGGCACATGGCCGGTTATCGACACCCGATCCTCGAGCCCGAGCCGGCCGAGCAGGGATCGGCTCGCCTCGAGAGTCGGCCCCAGGCCCACCAGGCAGGCGCGGAATGGCGGGCCGCCATCGGCCAGGCCGGCCAGCGCATGGAGCAGGACGTCGATGCCCTTGCGCGGATCGTGGCGGGAGACGCTGACGATCAGCGGCGCGTGCTCCGGCTTCAGCCGGGCGATGGCCGGCGGGACCGGCGGCATGCCTTCCTCGGATCGGAAGGCTAGATCCGAGGCATAGGGGACCCGGCGGATCTTCAGGCCGGCGCCAAAGCTGCGCATCAACAGATCGCTGACCGCCTGATAGTTGACCAGCACCATCTCCGAGCCGGTGTAGCCGCGCCGCTCCTCCCGATCGGCCATCGCGCGGACCCAGAGATACCGCGTCACGTAGCGCCCCCAGTTGCGTACGCCGTGCCCGCGCCGGATGCCGTCGAGCAAGCCCTGCTGCTCGTGGACAAGCGTCGTGTACGCACTGGCCACCGGCGCGGCCTCGATTCCCGCGCGATCGAGCCGCTGAGTGCAACCCACGCCCACCGCCGACCACGCACCGAAGCCATGGATGATCAAGGGCTCCCGCGGACGGGCGCGCAACACGTGATCGACGACCGCGCGGCGCACGAACGGGGCGTGCAGCGCCACCATGAAGGAGGAGAGGGGCCGCACGGGCGTGGCCACCTCGTGCAACGTGCCCCACTCCTCTGAGCCTTGCCTGGACCGGGAGGCCACGCAAAACACGTGGACGTCGTAGCCTGCCCTCGCCGCGGCCAGGGCATGCGCATTGACGAACGTCTCGAGACCGCCGCGACGCAACAGCGGGCTGCGCCCGGTGATCATCACGACCACCGGGCTACTCCGCCAACTTCCGGTTGAATCGACGGACGGCGAGCGGCGCGCACACGCCGACAATAACCAGGCACCACACTGCCATGGCCAACTCGGGGTGCGTCAGCTGCCAGGAGCCGGTCGAATGGACGCCCTGCGTCAGCTCGCGCACGGCCGCCACCAGTGCGGAGACCGGATCCCACTGAGCAATGGCACGCGGCACGGCGTCCATCCCGGCGATGGGCACAAACGTGCCGGCCATGAAGCTGAGCGGGAAGATCACGATGAAGCCGATGCCCTGCATCGCGTCGGGCGAGCGAACGAGCATCCCGAGCAGGACGCCGGCCCAGGTGAAGGCGAACATTCCGAGCGTGATCAGCCCGAACAGCTCGACGCCGTCCACAAGGCTCAGATGGGGGTTCCAGCCAAGCACCAGGCCGAAGACGACCACGATCGTCATGCCCAGCACCTGCTCGCAGAACTGGCCCATGACCTGTCCGGTGATGATGGCCAGGCGGCTGATCGGCAGCGAGCGGAAGCGGTCGATGACCCCCTCGGTCATGTCGTTCGACGTGGCGACGCCCGCACCGATGATGCCGAAGGCGAGCGACTGGGCGATGATGCCCGGGAACAGGTAGTCCTTGTAGCTGACGCCCGGGACGTGGATCGCCGAGCCGAACACGTACAGGAACAGCAGGATGAACACGATCGGCTGGATCGTGACGTCGAGTAGCCGCTCGGGCACGCGGGGGATGGCCCGCAGGCTGCGAGCCGTCAACAGGGCGGCGGTCATGCCGCCACCTCCTCGAGTTCGCAGGTCTCTGCTTCAGGCTCGGTGGGTTTGCCGGTCAACGCGATGAACGCGTCGTCGAGCGTGGGGCGCCGCAGCGCGATCTCGTCGACGGCGATCCGCGACGCGCCGACCGCGGCCGAGACCTCGGCTAGATCCGCCGCCTCGTGGGGGGCAGGAGTCGAGATCATCCGTTGCTCGGGCAGCGTGGTGAGCTCGAACCGGACCCCGAGCTCGACCTTCAGCGCCTCGAAGGCGGCGTTATCCGCCGCGATCACGTCGATCCGCTGCTCGCCCACCTGGGCCTTGAGCTGCGCCGGAGTGCCGGCGGCGATCTCGCGGCCATGGTCGATCAGCACGACCCGATCGGCCAGCGCGTCGGCCTCGTCGAGGTACTGGGTCGTCAGCAGCAGCGTGATGCCGTCGGCAACGAGCTCGCGCACCGTCGCCCACACGACCTGACGGCTGCGCGGGTCGAGCCCGGTGGTCGGCTCGTCGAGCACCAGCAGCTGCGGCCGGCCGATCAGGCTGGCCGCGAGGTCGATACGGCGGCGCTGCCCTCCGGACAGGTTCTTGACCAGACGGGTGGCGAATTCTGTGGCATCGAAGCGCTCGGTTTGCTCATCGGCGATCCGTCGTGCCTCACGGTGGCCGGCTCCCCGCAGCCGGGCCATCAACACGAGGTTCTCGCGAGCCGTCAGGTTCTTGTCGAGCGCGGCGAACTGCCCGGTCAGCGAGATCACCCGCCTGACCTCGGCTGCCTGGGAGACGACGTCGTAGCCGCCCACAGTGGCCCGGCCGCCGTCGGGACGCAGCAGCGTGGCCAGCATCCGGACCATCGTCGTTTTGCCGGCGCCGTTGGGCCCCAGCAGCGACACGACCGTCCCCGCCTGCACGAACAGATCGAGCTGATCGACCGCGGTGAAATTGCCGAACCGCTTGGTCAGCGCCTCGGCGTTGATTGCAGATTCGTTCATAGGCCGTAAACATACAGACACTGAAAAATTTCTGCAACTGAAATTTGCTCGCTATGCTCTCCGATGTGAGTGAATCCTTCCTCGCCGCGCGAAATGAGCCTGAACGAACCTTCCTCCCACCTCGACGAGTACGCCGGCGATGAGCAGGTCGACCAAGCGCTGGCCCGTGCCATCGGGCCCGAGGCGGTGGATATGTTCGCTCGCATCCGGCGGGCCCAGGATCAGTCGGAGCACGACCGCCGCGGTCACGAGGGGCTGCGCGAGCGCAAGCGGCGGCTGACCCGGCAGCGCATCTCCGATGTGGCCACGGCGCTTTCGGTCATCCGTGGCTTTGACAACGTGACCGTGGCTCAGGTCGCCGAGATCGTGGGAGTGTCGGAGAAGACTGTCTACAACTACTTCCCGACCAAGGAATCGATGATCCTTGACATGGCCGATGAGGCGGTCGAGCGACTCAGCCGGGCACTTCAGCAACGCGAGCCGACCGAGTCGCCGGCGCGCGTCGCGGTACAGGTCATGAGCCATGACATCCGCCAGCTCGACGAGCTACCCGACGAGGCCCACGAATGGTTCCCCCGGTTCCGCGAGATGATCTTCGGGACGCCGTCACTGCGGGCGGCGTGGCTAGATCTCCACAACCGTCTGACCGAGGTCGCGGCCAGAGAGCTTGCTGCCTCGGCCGACGTCGACCCTCGCGATCCCGAGCCCCAGATCGCCGCCCGGGCACTGGTCGATCTGGGCATGATCGCGTTCGATTCCCGCATGCGTCACATCGAGGCCGGCCTGCGCGGAGCCGCCCTGGGCGAGGCGGTCAATGCCGACATCCAGCGGGCGGCCAGACTGCTGGAGACCGGGTTGTGGTCGTTCAATCTGCTCACGCAAGGAGCGCGCACCCGCGCGCAGGTGACCGAGGCCCAACGGGCGATCGAGCGGGCTCGTAAGCAGGTCGTGTCCGCGCTGCGCGAGGCCCGAACGGCCTACCGGACGGCTCGGCGCGAGGCGCAGCGTGAGTCTCGGCGTGGGGCGCAGCGCGACCGCCGGCGTTAGCCGCGGCGCAAGCGCCGGCGCTAGGCGGGAGCGGTGTGGCCGAGCACCTCGGTGTGCAACCTGAGCGTGTCTGCGCTGGGGGCGATGCCGAGCTCGTCCCGCAGCAGGATCCGCAGCCGCTCGTAGACGCGAAGCGCCTCTGCCGTGTTGCCAGTCCGCATGAGCGCTCGCATCAGGTAGCGGTAGCCCGTCTCGCGGTACGGGGCGAGTTCGATCAGCGCCCGTCCGGCACGCTCTGCGCCGGCCAGCTCAGTCCCCCCAAGCTCCAGACACGCGCGGGCGTAGCACTCCAGCGAGCGCAGGTAGAGGTCATCGAGCTCGATCCGGACCTGTCCGATCCAGTCTGCATCCTCGTCGGGGAGAAAGCTGCGCCGTGCCGTGAAGAGCGGGGTCATACTCGACGCCCATGCCCGGTGCCATTGCTCCTGGGCAACCGCCGACTCGGCCCGATGGATGGCCTCGCGGGCGACCTCCAGGTCGACGAATGCATCGGCTGGGAGCTTCAGGTGCAGCTCGGAGCGTCCGTCGAGCGATCCCGGCTGGCAGCAGACGACGCAGCTTGCTCAGCAACGCCCGCAACGAGGCGTCGGCGGCGGCCGGCGGCCGATCGGGCCACAGCGCGTCCACCAGCTCGTCGCGGCGGATCGATCGCAGGCGGTGTACGACGAGATAGGCGATCAGCAGCCGGCCCTGCCGGCCGGGCAGCTCGCCGTCAATCCGACGCCCGGCGATTTCCACAACCAGGACGCCGCATAGCTGGATCCGGACCGAGTCTGCCAACGTCGCGCCAACATAGCCCCAACGTCGCCGCCGTACAAACCCACCAGCCCGAGGAGGTTCCTGATGGCCAAGCAGATCAATTGCGAGTGCGGGTACGTGGCCCGTGGTGAGACCGAGGCGGAGGTGATCGCCCGGATCCGCGATCACATGCGCACCGATCATCCCGAGCTGCTTGATCGCGTTTCCGACGAGGACCTCACCGGGTGGATCGAGGAAACCTGACCCGAGGGAGGTTGCGATGCCCGCGACCGGAGTCAAACCAAGCCAGCAGCCGGTGAAAGCGGAGTTCCAGGTGGACCCCGCATGGATCGCCAGACCACGTCGAGGACCCGGCGGTGCGGATTGTCGAGATCGACGTGAGTCCGAATGCCTACGCGGAGGGGCATATTCCCGGCGCTGTCCTGTGGAACCCCTATAGCGACCTTCGCCACCCCGACTATTCCGTCATCGATGACGCCGAATTCATCGACCTGCTAACGCGTTCGGGCGTCGAGCCGGACACCGTGGTCGTGCTGTATGGGTACGGGGCCTACCTGGGTTTCTGGCTGCTTCACGCCAATGGCCACGAGCGGGTTAAGGTGATGGACGGACCGCGCGAGCGATGGACGGCGGCGGGATACCAGTGGAGCGTCGCGGGGCCGCCGATCGCGCCGGCGCACGGTGCTCGCATCGCTGCGGATCACGACCTCGTGAGCACCCGGCGTGCGCTCGAGGACGCGATCAATAGCCCCGATGTGCTGATCCTCGACGTGCGCTCTGAGGCCGAGTTCGCGGGAGAGCGCTTCTGGCCCTCGGGGGCCACGCACGATGTCGGGCGCACGGGCCACGTTCCCGGCGCCACCAACCTGCCCTTCGACCTGTTGCGCGACGACACCGGTGAGCTCAAGGAGGCCCGGGAGCTCCGCGCGCTGTGTGAGGCTCACGGCATCACGCCAGACCGGCGCGTGGTCACCTACTGCACGATCGGAAACCGCGCCAGCGTGGCCTGGTTCGTCCTGCGCCACGTCCTGGGTTATCCCGACGTCAGCGTGTACTACGGGTCGTGGGTCGAGTGGGGCAAGCTGGCCGATACGCCGATCGAGACGTGAGCAGCTGACTGACGACGGACATGGGCCATCCGGCGGCAAGCTGGAAGAATTGGCCATGGCCGACAGCGAGACCGGCACGCTGGCGTCCGGTCGTACAGCGTTCGAGCAACGCGAGTGGGAGCTCGCCTTCGTTCAGCTGGGAGCGCCGACGTTCAGCGGTCGGTCCCCTGCTCGCGCAGTGACGCGCTGGCTGCCGGCTGGCCTGGCCCGCCGCGCGCCGACTCCTCGAAGACGAGCCGGCCTGCCGCGAGCGGGGACTTGATGCTGATGTGCATGGCTCAGGGCATGTTCCTGCGCGGCAACGATGAGGCCGCGCTCCGGCTGAGCGAGGAGATCGTCGACCTAGGCCACGAGCTGGACGATCGCGACATCGAAGCGCTGGGCCGTCTCGTACTCGGCCACTCGCGTCTCGCCATCGGTGAGGTGAGTGAAGGTACCGCCCTCATCGACGAGGCGATGGCCGCTGCGCTCGGAGGCGGGCTGGAACTGTGGACAACCGGGCAGATCTTCTGCTCGACGCTGTTCGCCTGCCGCAACCGGGGCGACTGGGGCCGCGCCGGGGAGTGGAGCGTCGCGTCGTTGCGATGGTGTGAGCGGCAGTCGCTGAGCGGCTTTCCGGGCCTCTGCCGGTTTCACCGGGCCGAGATCATGCGGTTCCGCGGCGATCTCGACCGTGCCGCCCGCGACGCCAGCGACGCGGTCGACGAGCTGACGGAGGCGGCACCGCGCTGGGCGGCCTGGGGACTGCACGAGCTGGGTGAGATCCGGCGGCGGCGCGGAGACCTGGACGGCGCCGTGAACTCCTTCCGTCGCTCGATCGAACTTGGGTTTGACCCACAGCCCGGACTTGCGCTCCTGCGCCTCGACGAAGGCAAACCGTCCGCTGCGCGACGGGCGATCGTGGCAGCGCTGGCCGACCCCAGCGGAGCGACTCGCGAAGGTCGCTGGCTGATCCTGCCGGCGGCGGTCGAGATTGCCATCGCCGCGGGCGACGGGCTTCTGGCCCGGTCCACGGTCAATGAGCTCGATGACCGGCCGACAGGCTCGATACCACAGCGGTCCGGGCCGCCGCGGCCGTGGCGGGTGGCCGCGTCGCTGTCTGGGAATCTCGTAGCGAAGACGCGATGCGAGACCTCCGGCGCGGCATCCGCCTGTGGTCGGAGGTCGACGCACCCTATGAGGCGGCCGAGGCGCGGGTGCTTCTGCCGGCGCGTTCACCCTTCTCGGCGATGACGACGCGGCCGAGCTCGAGCTGTCCGCCGCCCAGGCCAGCTTCGAGCGAATCGGCGCCGAGGCCGCGGCCCATCGCGTGGCCGAGCGCCTGTCGAGTCGCAACGCCGTTCCGGCGACCGCCGTGCGTACATTCATGTTCACCGACATCGTCGACTCGACCCGGCTGGTGGAGACACTGGGCGATGAGCAATGGGAAGCGGTCCTGGCGTGGCACGACCGGACGCTGCGAGCGTGTTTCCAGGCCCTGGCGGGCCAGGAGGTCAAACACGAGGGCGATGGTTTCTTCGTCGCCTTTGCCGAGGCGGGGAGCGCGCTCCAATGCGCGTGCACAATTCAGCGCTCGCTGCGCGATCACCGCCGCGACCACGGATTCGCGCCACGCGTTCGTATCGGTATCCACCTCTCACAGGCGACCGACCGCGGCGGCGACTACACCGGCCGGGGCGTGCACACAACTGCCCGCATCGCAGCCGCAGCCGGGGCCGGTGAGATCGTCGCCAGCCGCGATGCGCTGAGCGCCGCCGTCGGCGGTCTCCCGATCACGAACGAGCGCGCACTCGAGCTGAAGGGACTGGCCGAACCGGTCGCTGTGGCGACGGTCGACTGGTCGGAACCCGACCGCCCGGGTGGGTCTTCGGAGAGCTGATCTCCGCCGTGTGAGACTGTGGCCCATGCCACGGAACCACTTCGATGAACCCGTCGCGGTCGACTACGACCGGTCGGCCGCGGAGCACGAAGCACATCTCGGTTTGGGAGCTGCCTACGCGGCGGTGAGCGTGCTGGACAGCGCCGGCGATCGACTCAGCGTCTGATAGACGACGCAGTAGCGCTCGGTCAGCCGGCGCAGCGTCTCGAGTTGCTCCTCGTCGGCGGCCGTCTCGAGCTCGAACGACAGCCGGATGGCCGAGAAGCCGACCAGCGCGTCGCGGTCCACTCCGAGGGTGCCACGAAAGTCGAGATCGCCTTCGGCACGTACCTGTCCGGAGGCAACCGAGATGCCCAGCGACGTGGCCACCGCGCGCAGCGTGACGCCAGCGCAGGCCACCAGCGCCTCGAGCAGCATGTCGCCCGAGCACAGCAGCGATCCGTCGCCGCCCGTCGCCGGATGAAGGCCCGCCTGGGCCAGCGCGCGTCCGGTCTGCACCGAGCACGACACACCCTCGCCCAGCGAGCCCGTCGCCGAAAGAGTGATCTGCGCGGCCTCGGGCTCGGTCTTGTAACGCTCCTTGAGCGGCGTCTGCAGCGCGCGAAGCTCTTCCCGTTGCACGCTTGGAATGGTAAAGCCGCGCCGGTGTATCGGGTTTCGGATCGGACCATTGCGATGGCATTGTTCATTGCGTGCCGCGTGTCGTGACCATCGGGGTGTACGAGTGGGACCTCGACACGTTCCTGGCTGCGCTGCGCAGCGCCGACGTGCGCCTGCTGATCGACGTGCGTCAACGGCGCGGCGTCCGCGGGCGCGAGTACGCCTGGGCCAATGCCGCCCGGCTCCAGACGGCGGTGGCGTCGGCCGGCATCGCCTACCGTCACGACCGGGAGCTCGCCCCGACCACGGAGCTGCGCCAGCTCCAGTACGCCGTCGATGCACGCCAGGGGGTGGGCAAACGAAACCGCCGGCGCCTCGCGCCCGAGTACGCGACCCGGTACACCCGCGAGATCCTCGACCTCGTCGACCTCGAGCCGTTCGTGGCGGCGCTACCGCGGCACGGCGCGCCGGCCCTTCTGTGCGTCGAGCGCGATCCCGAAGCGTGCCACCGCTCGCTCATCGCCGAACGGCTGCGCGGCGAATACGGAATCGCCGTCGACCATCTGCGCCCGTAGCCCGTCGGGCTACTTGCTTGGGAGCGAGCGGGCGTAGCCCACGCCCCGAGCTACCCACCGCTGGAGCTGGGCCCTCGTCTTCAGCCCGTCCGGCTCGACCCGCATCCAGCCCTGCATGATTCGGCCACGCATCTCGAACGGCTGGGCATGGGGCTTGGCGAGTAGCGCGTCGGTCTCGTCGGGGTCGACCCGCAGCATCAAACCACCCTGGCCGCTCGCGCTCACGGCCATGTTCCCGTTGATCAAAAAGGCCAGCCCGCCAAACATGCGCTTCTCGGTAAGTCCTGGCTCGCCACCGATGAGTTCGCGCAGCCGGTTCGCCAGGTCCTCGTCGTAGGCCACGGCGTGATTATCGCGCCCAGCGGTCCGCGCGACGGGAGCTATGCCGCCAGCGCGGGCTCGAGCTCGAATTCGCGCGCGATCCGGCCGACGGCGCTGGTCAGCGCTCCGGCAGCCAGAAGCGTGTCGGTGGCCTGGGCGAGGATCCGGCCCTTCAGCCCGCGGCCGGAGACCGCCACGCAGGCCCGTACCTCGCTGCCGTTCTCGAGCGCCACGGCCCGGTACTCGACGTCGAGGCGGATCGGTCCGGTGGCGGAGAGAACAAGGTGGCCATCGTCGGCCACCGCCACGTCGACGAGAAACTCGAGCGCGGCGCCACCGAGGTTGCCGCGCACGCGGACCGTGTCGCCGGCAGCCAGTCGTTCACCCTCGAGGTCGACGACCTCGAAGGCAACCGGCGCCCAGCTCGCGATCGCGTCGGGGTCGGTCAGTAGCGTCAGCACCTCGTCCGGATGCCCTGCAACGCGAGTCCTTGCGGTCCACATGCCCATGCAGGCAAGATGCCGGACCCAGTGCACCGTTTCCTGTGACATTCGCCACGTCTCGGCGGCAGGGTCGTGCGCCTCCAGGCATCGAACATTCGTTGAGTCGCGCCCGAATCACCCCGCTGCGGGTACTTATGCACAGTCCGTGGCTGAATACACGCACTGGGCCGGCGGGCGAGAGCTCTACGCGTCGCCGTCGATCGAGCCGAGCCGAGCTCGGCAGGTGAGCCTCCTCGATCTGCTCGACCGGCTCCAGGCCGGCGGCATCGTGACCCACGGCGAGATCACGCTCGCGGTGGCCGACATCGACCTGGTCGAGTTCAAGCTCGAGGTTCTCGTGTCGGCAGTGCGGGCAGCCACACAGACATGACCTTGCTCGTGTACGCCGTGACGCGTGGTCTCAGCTCGATCAGGGGCACGGGGCTGCGCCGAGCGCCGCTGCACCGGGTCAGCATCGGCGGGTTGGCAGCGGTGACCAGCCACCTTGAGACGCCGCCGATCGCCACGGGCCGGCTGCTGTTGCAGTACGAGCGCGCGGTCGAGGGTCTGATGGCCGAGCACGAGATCCTCCCGGTCAGGTTCGGCAGCGTTTTCGCCGACGAGTCGGCGGTCCGCGACATGCTGCGCGAGCGCGACCAGGAGTTGCTGGGTCTATTGGGACGAGTTGGCGGTGCGGTGGAGTTCGCGATCAGTGCCGGTTGGCCGGGTGGTGGGGACGAGATCGCTCCCGCGCGTGAGAGTGGAAACGGCAACGGTGCCGGAACCGCCTACATCCTCGGTCGACTGGAGCGCCACCACCGGCTAGCCGCCGTTGCACACCGGCTCGATCCACTGAATACCGTGGCCCGGAGCACGCGGCATCGGGTCCTGCCGCGGGCGACGCTCCCGATCAGCCGCGCGTACCTCGTCGACCACGGCCGGGCCGAGGAGTTCGCGGCGCTCGTGTGTCGCCTCGGCGACCAGCTGCACGACGTCGAGCTGGTCTGCAGCGGCCCGTGGCCCCCGTACTCGTTCGTCGCGGGGTCCCCGGCATGAATCGCCGGGATCATGATGGCTGGTTCGCCGCCGAGCTCGAGCGAATCGAGGCCGGACTCGGTCGCCGCGTGAACACCGACCCCGAGCGGCTGGAGAGCGGTCTCGCCCGACTCGTGCTGGCCGTAATCGAGTTGCTCCGCGAAGCCATGGAGCGTCAGGCGATCCGACGGATCGACGCCGGCGAGTTTGACGCCGAGGACATCGAACGCCTGGGAAGCACCTTCCTCGCCCTGGCGCAGCGGATGGACGAGCTGGGGAGCCACTTCGGGCTGCGCGACGAGGATCTCAATCTGAATCTGGGCCCGCTCAGCGAACTGCTCTGGGCCGAAGATGACCGGCCGCGCAACGGAATCGCGCCGGAGGGATGACGGGGCCCGGATTCCGGGTAGCTGGAAGGCTCAGACACCACAAGGGAGGAGTTCATGTCCACCGGAGCAATCATCGCGATCGTCGTCGTCGTGCTCGTGATCGTCGCGGCGCTCGCCATCGCCGTACCGCGAATCAACAACCGCAGAAGAATCAGGGCTGAGCAGCGCGAGCTCGAGCAACGCCGCCAGCGTGCGGTCGCCGAGCACCGCCAGGAGGCATCGGTAAGCAGCCAGCGTGCCGAGGCGGCTGACCGCCGGGCCCGCATCGCCGAGCAGGAGGCGCGCCGAGAACGTGCCGAGGCAGAGCTTCACAAGGAGCGTGCCGAGCTCCACGAGCAGGGACTTGCCGACGAGGCGCTGAGGGATCCGAGCGGTGGCGCAGCAGAGCCCGGTGGCGCAGCCGAGCCGATGGCCGAACCGAACGGTGGCGGTGCTGAGCCGATGCCCAAATCGAACGGTGGCGGTGCGCAGCCGGCGACCGAAGCCAACGGCGCCGCTGAGGAGCGGGGCGAGGTGGCCGAACGCGATGTCCGCTCGGCCTGATGTCTCTGTGGCCTTGGTGCTACCAGGGATCAACGTGCACGTGAACGAAACAGGAGGAAGTCATATGGGTGACCGAAAGCAGCGCGCCAAGGGCAAGGCCGAGGAGCTGAAGGGTCGCGCCAAGCAGAGCGCCGGACGTGCCACCGGGCGCCAGGGCACCGAGGCCCGCGGGGCCGCCGAGGCGACCAAGGGCAAGACCAAGAACGCCCTCGGGCGAGCTCAGAGCGCGGTGAAGAAGGCCACGCGCTAGTGGACCCCACCCACTGCCACCTGCGGCGAGGAGAGGGGCCGGTCCGCATTCAAAAGGTTCCCCGGGGGGACCTGGTTCCATCCAGATCCCCCCGGAGGGTCAAGGAAGTGGGGGCGCAGTTCCTTGACCGGTTTTGGTCCGTCTTCCCCGCTTCGGCGAGGTCTAAACACGAATTGGCAGATTATTTGTCTCGTTGAGGGGTAGCCGGGGACGCAGGGCCACCGGAGCAGGGCTCGCGTCCTCGCCGTCTGCTGGGGAAGGGAGGGCGGGGAGCGTGGGCGCGTCCATCTGGGACTGCGGCCGCCGGTGGCCCACGCCCATGCTCATCGACGCGCGTGGTTATGCATTACGCTGCGCCGCTTGGCACACGAGGACCCGACATTCGATCTGCAGAGCCATTCGCGGCATTCCGACGGCGCTCTCGCCGCCTCGGAGGTCGTCGGACTGGCCGCCGAGGCCGGGGTCGAGCTTCTCGCGCTTTCCGATCACGACACGGTCGATGGCGTGCCCGAGGCGATGGAGGCGGCGCAGCGGCTCGGCCTTCGGCTCGTGTCAGCGGTCGAGGTCTCGGCCATCGACCAGGGCAAGGACGATCTCCACATCCTCGGCTATGTCATCGACGAGCGAGACCCGACTCTTGGCGCGCGGCTGGTCGAGTTCCGCGGCGACCGCGAGCGACGCGCTGAGCGCATGGCCGCCGCGGTGCGCGAGCTCGGCTTCGAGCTCGACGAGGCCGTCCTGGAGCGGCGAGCCGCGCAGGGCAAGCCGATCGGCCGCCCCCATCTTGCCCAGGCCGTAGTCGGTCATCCGGCCAACGCCGCGCGCCTGCGCGAGGCCGGGATGCTGGAGCCCTCGGCCTTCCTCGAGGCATACCTGATCGATGGAAAGCCGGCCTTTCGCTCGCGGACCTCACCCACCGTCGAGGAGGCGATCGACTGCATCCACGACGCCGGCGGGGTGGCCGTGTGGGCCCATCCGTTCTGGGACGTCCCCGAGCCAGGCGAGGTCCTCACGCTCATCGACCGCTTCCGCGCGGTCGGCCTCGACGGCGTCGAGTGCTTCTACACCACCCACACCCGTGAGCAGGCCAACCTGGTGGCCGATCGCTGCGAGGAGCTGGGGCTGCTGACCACCGGCTCTTCGGACTTTCACGGCCCGGAGCACCGGCAGTTCTCCCACTTTCGCGCCTTCAGCACGTGGGGGCGCGACCCGGTGCTCGGTCCGATCGCCGGCTAGACGATTACGCCGGGACGCTGCGCTCGGCCAGGTGCTGACCGACCTTGCGCTTGACCCGCTGGAGCGCGTTGTCGACGGTCTTGCAGTCACACCCGATCCGCCGGCCGACCTCCTCGTAGGAGTGTCCGTCGAGGTACAGGGCGAGCACGCGTGACTCGAGCTCGGAGAGCGCCGTCGAGATGCAGGCGACGAGCGCGCGCAGCTCCTCGGAAGAGATCACCTGGTTGACCGGATCGTGGACCGTCGAGCCCGGAAGCATCTCGTCGAGAGTCGACTCGCTGTCGGCGCCGGCGCCCGCCGGCGTGCTCGAGAACGAGACGTACTGGTTCAACGGCGTGTGCTTGTTGCGGGTCGCGGTCTTGACCGCGGTGATGATTTGGCGCGTGATGCACAGCTCGGCGAAGTTGCGGAAGCTCGATTCGCGGTCGCTGCGGTAGTCGCGGACGGCCTTGTACAGGCCCACCAGGCCCTCCTGGATCAGGTCGTCGGAGTCGCCGCCGGCCAGGAAGTAGGACGAAGCCTTCAGGCGCACGAATCCGTAGTACCGGCGAACGATCCGATCGTACGCGTCCGTATGGCCCTGCTTGGCCAGCGCGATCAGATACCCATCATCAACCTGAGGTTGAGCCTGAGGAGAAGCAGAAAGTCGAGCCACGACGTCTTCCTTTCCTGGACCGGCCTGTGCTCCCAAGCCGGATCCACGGGAATTCGTGGCGCGCTACCTCCCCTGGCGCCGCACCTTATGGACAATTCGGATGCGGGATTTTCGTGACCGCACCCTCTCTAGCATCACACCTAGAGGCTAAAGCTCTAGTTGATCCTTATCTCCCGGCGCGAGCTTGACATAGCAACGCACCGATGTCAAGTGGATCGCTGGGTTCGGCGGCGTGCGTGCACGGCGCGGCCGGGCGGCGGTTGGGCTCGGAGCGGGGGTAGCTGCGGGGCGCCGGGCGTGCGCCATTGGCGCCGCCGGGCCGCCGGCGCCACTGCTGTCCACGCCAGACGGCCTATCGTCCGCTGGCCGCGGCGTACAGCAGCACGGCCGCCGCCGCGCTCACGCTCAGCGACTCGATCTGACCCCGCAGCGGCACGGACACCAGGGTGTCGCAGGCGGCCGCCACCCGGGGACGCAGGCCGCGCCCCTCGGACCCCAACACCAGCACGACACCGCCACCGTAGTCGACGCGGTCGTACGGCACCGTGCCGGCAGCGTCAGCCCCGTAGCACCACGCGCCGGCCGCCTTGGCGGCGGCGAGGAAATCGGCCAGGTTTCGCACGAACGCCACCGCCAGGTGCTCGACGGCGCCGGCGGAGGCCTTGCAGACGGCCGCGGTGACCTCGGCCGAGCGGCGCTCGGGGATGATGACCCCGGTAGCGCCGGCGCACTCGGCTGTGCGGCAGATCGCGCCCAGGTTGTGGGGGTCCTGGACCTGATCGAGCGCGACCAGCAGAGGATCGGTCTCACCCAGCAGCGCCTCGGCGTCGGCGTAGCGATACTCCGACACCTCGGCGCATATGCCCTGATGTTCGGGCGAGCCGCAGCGGCGCTCGATCTCCTCAGCGGCCACCGAGGCCACGGGCAGCCCGGAGCCCGATAGCCACGCTTCACGGGCCGCGTTCTTCGTCGCCCACACGCGCCTGACGGTGCGCGGCCCCCGGATCGCCTCGCGCACCGGGTTGCGCCCGTAGACGATCACGTGCGCGGGAGGAGCTCAGGGCCGTCGGGACCATCGCGGACCTCCCAGCCCAGCTCCCGCAACGCATCGCGAAGCTCATCGGCGCGGGCCCAGTCGCGCACGCTCCGGGCCTGCTCCCGCTCGGAGACCAGCCCCTGCGCCTCGGCGTCCGGCGCCACCGCTTCGACGTCGAGCAGATTCTCCAGCCCGAGTACGCCCAGCATCTCACGCAGATCGGCATCGCCGACCGGCTCCGAGGAGCGATTGGCTTCACGCACCCAATCGAAGACGCGCGCGCGGGCCGCCGGTGTGTTGAAATCGTCGGCCAGAGCGTCTAAGAATCGCTCGCGGAGCTCCGCCGACCACGGCGGCGAGGGCCCGGGCACCAGCCCTCGGGCGGCCTCGCGTACTCGGCGCACCTCGGCGGCGGCAACCTTCATGCGGTCCTCGTTGAACTCGACGGGCTGCCGGTAGTGACCACCGACGAAGTACATGATCAGCGTGTCGCGGCCAAAGCGGTCCAGCGCCTCATCGAGCATGAAGATATTGCCGACCGATTTGGCCATCTTCTCCCGGTCGAGCTGCACCATGCCCGTGTGCATCCAGACCCGCGCCAGCGGCTCGCCGTGGGCCGATGCGGTCTGGGCGGCCTCGTTCTCGTGGTGGGGGAAGATCAGGTCAGAGCCGCCGCCGTGGATGTCGAAGTCGAGGCCGAGCAGCGCCTCCGACATCGCCGAGCACTCGATGTGCCATCCGGGGCGACCAAGCCCCCAGGGCGAATCCCAGGCCGTGTCCTCATCGGGCTTCTGCTGCTTCCAGAGGGCAAAGTCGAGCGGATCGCGCTTGCGATCAGCACCCTCGATGCCCTCGCCCTGATCCATCTGGTCCACATTCCGGTGAGAGATTTCCCCGTAAGCGGGGTATGAACGCACCGAGAAATAGACGTCGCCATCGACAACGTACGCGTACCCTCGCTCAATCAATTGCTCGATCAGCGCGATGATCGCTGCGATCGTCTCGCTCGCCAGCGGCTCGGCGTCGGGTCGACCGAGCCCCAACCGATTCGTGTCGGCGATGTAGGCGGCCGTCATCTCCGTAGCCAGACGGGCGCTGTCGGTGCCGTTCGCCTGAGCCGCGGCGTAGATCTTGTCGTTGATGTCCGTGACATTTGCCACGTAGTTGACGCGATAGCCTTCGTGCTCGAGGAATCGCTTGAACAGCGAAGTGACAACGAATGGCCGTGCATTCCCGACATGGACGCGTCCGTAGACGGTAGGGCCGCATACGTACATCCCGATGCGGCCGGGGTCGCGGGTGTGGAGAAGCTCCAGCTTGCCGGTCCGCGTGTCGTGAAGCGAAATCTGGCGCAAGATCCGGCAAACCTAGCTCATCATCTCCCCAGGGGCCGATCATCGGCCCGGGTGCCTCGGTAGGGTGCCCACCGTGCCTGGCCAGCTTCCCCACGCGCAACGACTGGCGCGCGTGGATCAGGCGTTTCGCTCGCTCCCCGAGCGGTATCTCGGCGCCGACGAGGGCTTCGACACCACCTACCACGTCCGGCTGGGAGACCTCGGGCACATCTGGGAGGTGCGCTGCACGCCCCACGCCGCCCGCGTGCGCAAGGGCGCGAGCCGCCGGGCTCCCGACGTGACCCTGTCGACGAGCTCCGAAACGTGGCTCGCGCTGCGCGAGGGCGAATTCTCGGGCATCGAGGCGTTCCAGCGGCGGCGGCTGTCGGTCCACGGCAATCTCGACCACGCGATCGCCTTCGAGGGCCTGTTCCGGCTGCCCGGTGGTCGCCCGCCGCTGCTGCGGATCGCCGACGTGCCGGTCGGGCGCCACCTGATCTCCACGCTCACCATGGGTAGCGGGCCGGATGTCCTGCTCCTCCATGGCCTGGGCGGGACGCGCGCTTCACTGCTGGAAACGGCCGCCGCGCTGAGCAGCCGCTATCGCGTCCATGCCCCCGACCTGCCCGGGTTTGGCTCCTCGAGCAAGCCGTCCTGGGGCGGATTCAACGCGCGCTGGTTCGCCGAGATCATGCTCGGTCTGATGGACGAGCTGGGGATCTCGGACGCCCACCTGGTCGGCAACTCAATGGGCGGCCGGGTCTCGATCGAGATGGGGCTGATTGCTCCTGAGCGGGTTAACGCCGTCGCGCTGCTGTGTCCCGCCGTGGCCTGGATCCGGCGGGGACTTCACCCGGTGGTGCGACTGCTGCGTCCGGAACTTGGGCTGCTGCCCCATCAGCTCCGCCGGTCGGTCGTCGCCGCCCAGTTCGGCGGCTTCCTGCACAACCGCGACGCGATCGACCCGGCGGTGGCCGACCTGATGGTGGACGAGTTCAGGCGTATCTACCACACCGCCGGGGCGCGCTTCGCTTTCCTGGCCTCGGCGCGAAACATCTATCTCGAGCCCCCGTTTGGGCGCCGCGGCTTCTATCCGCGGCTGGCCGGGCTCGCCCCGCCGGCCCTCTTCATCTGGGGCAGCCACGACTCAATGGTGCCGGCCAAGTTCTCGCGTCACGTCCGCCAGTGGCTGCCCAGCGCCGAGCAGCTGACGCTGCCGATGTGCGGCCACATCCCCCAGGTCGAGCGACCCGACGAGACCCACGACCTGGTCAGCGACTTCTTCGCCCGTGCCGAGTCGGCCCGCCCGATGCCGATGGGCAAGCCGCAGGCGAGGCCCGCCCGGGCGGCCTGACGGAGGTTGACGATGGCCCAGGCCGGAATCGCCAGCGAGGCCAGCCGCAACGGCCATTCGGCCGGCAGTGGAGACTCACCTCGAAACGGCGCCGGCAGTGGCTCTCTGCTGGCCCGGGCGCTCCGCGGCGTGGCCGAGCAGGCGCAGAAGCGAATCCCCCGCGCCGATCTCGATGACCGCGATCCTGACTTCATCCGCGAGAAGCTGCCCATGCTCTGGCTCATGGCGAGCCTGTGGTACCGGGGAGAGGTCCGTGGCCTGGGCAACGTCCCCGAGGACGGTCCGGTCCTGCTGATCGGCAACCACTCCGGCGGCAACATGACGCCCGACACGATCGTGTTCACGCTCGCCTTCAACACCTACTTTGGCGTTGAGCGAGCGTTCTACCAGCTCGCCCACAACCTCGTGCTGTCGATCCCAACGCTGTCGCAGCTACGCAAGTTCGGCACCGTGGCCGCGTCACACAGCAATGCGCGCAGGGCACTCGACTCGGGTGCCGCGCTGCTCGTCTACCCCGGCGGCGACGTCGAGGTGCACCGCCCCAGCTGGGACGGCAACAAGGTTGATTTCGGTGGCCGCAAGGGGTTCATCCGGCTGGCCATCGAGCAAAACGTGCCGATTGTCCCCGTTGTATCGATCGGCGGGCAGGAGACGGCGCTGTTCCTGACACGGGGCGAGCATCTGGCCCGCCTGTTCGCGCTCGACAGGATGTTCCGGCTGAAGGTGCTCCCGATCTCGCTGGCCCTCCCGTGGGGGCTGAATGTCGGCGACATGCTCGGGCACATCCCCCTGCCGGCCAAGATCACCATCGAGACGCTACCGCCGATCGACCTCGTGGCGGACTTCGGCCCCAAGCCCGATGTCGATGACGTGTACGACCATCTCATCCGCCTGATGCAGGACACGCTCGACGCGCTCGCCGCCGAGCGCAGGCTGCCGGTGTTGGGATGAGAGTCACCGCCAGCACCCACGTGGCCGCACCGATCGACAAGGTCTGGGCGATCGTCTCAGACCCCGAGTGTGCGCTGAGCTTTATGTCCGGCATCACCCGATGGGAGGTCGCCAGCGACCCACCGACGGGACTGGGCGCGCGCTACCGGATGCTGATGCGGGTGGGCTCGGCGGAGATCGGCGGTCTCATCGAGATCGTCGAATGGGACGAGCCCGGCGACCTGGCCTGGACATCGGTGCTCGGGATCGACCAGCGCGGCCGCTACCGGCTGCGGTCGCGGCCGGGGGGGCGCACCCAGGTCGAGATGCGACTCGCCTACGGCGTGGCCGGGGCCGGGCCGTTCGGGTGGCTGGCCGAGCGGATCGCCGCGCCCACGGTCCGTGGACACCTGCGGCGCACGATGCAGCAACTGAAGCGACTCGTCGAGTACGAGCAGCTGCGCGACCGCGCGGCGCAGAGACGAGCGACGGCCACGGGCTGATGGTTGAGGTCGAGCGCGGCCAGGTCCAGCTGGTGGACGGACGGCATCTCGATGTCCAGCACGCCGGCCCGCGCGATGCCCCGGCGGTGGTTTTCCAGACCGGGACGCCGAGCGCCGGGCTGTTGTTCGAGCCCCACGTCGTGGCTGGCATCGAGCGTGGGCTGCGGCACATCGCCTACTCGCGCCCCGGCTACGGGCACAGCCAGCGCCACCCCGGTCGCTCGGTGGCCGCCTGCGCGGCCGACGTGGCCTCGGTCGCCGACGCGCTTGGGGCCGAGCGCTTCTACACGGTGGGCTGGTCGGGCGGCGGTCCACACGCGCTGGCCTGCGCCGCGCTCCTCGGCGACCGTGTGCGGGCCGCGGCGACGATCGCCTCGGTCGCGCCGTGGGGCGCTGAGGGACTCGACTGGCTGGATGGAATGGGCGACGAGAATCACGAGGAGTTCGGCGCCGTGCTGGGAGGTGAGGCGCCTCTGCGAGCGTGGATGAAGGCGAACGCTCCAGGCTTCGCGCGCATAACGCCCGAGCAAGCCCATGTGTCGATGGGCGACCTAGTCAGCGACGTCGACCGAGACGCGCTGACGGGGGACTTCGCGCGGTACTTCGCCGCGCTGGTGGGCGACGCCCTGATCCAGGGCTTCTGGGGTTGGTTCGACGACGATCTGGCCGTGGTCGAGGATTGGGGCTTCGAGCTCGCTGCGATTACCACTCCGGTGACGATCTGGCAGGGCGGGCAGGACCGCTTCGTCCCACCGGCACATGGGCAGTGGCTCGCCGATCACGTAACCGGCGCGCAGTCCGAGCTGCGCGCTGATCAGGGTCACCTCTCGCTCGTGGTCAACGAGTACGGCTCGCTCCTCGACGGTCTGCTCGCCGCCGGCGCCTGACACCTTCGCCACCTACTTCATCGTGTCCGGTCGATCGTCGCCACGGCCAGAGCCGCCGCGCCCTCGCCGCGACCGACGAAGCCCATGCCCTCTCCGCGCGTCGCCTTGACGCTGACGTGCTCGAGCTCCAAACCGAGTGCCGCAGCCAGCGACGCGCGGATCCGCTCGCGGACCGGGGCGACGTGCGGCCGTTCGATCACGATCGTCGCGTCGACGTGCTGGATCGCAAAGCCGCGCTCGCGCAGCTTCCGTACGGTGGTGCGCAGCAACTCGAGCGAGTCCGCACCGCGGTAGCGCTCGTCGGTGTCGGGGAAGTGCTGTCCGATATCTCCAAGTCCTGCCGCACCGAGGAGGGCGTCGATGATCGCGTGAGTCAGCACGTCGGCATCGGAATGGCCGGCCAGCCCGCGCTCGTGCGCGACCTCCACGCCGCCCAGGATCAACCGCCGTCCGTCGGCGAACCGATGGCAGTCATACCCCAACCCCGTGGTGGCGCTCACCGCGCGCGCTCCGCCAGCAGGAGCTCGGCCACGTGGATGTCGCCCTGGGTCGTGACCTTGATGTTCTCGGGTGTCGCGCGGACCACCCCCACGACCCCGCCGGCGCGCTCGACCAGCCACGCGTCGTCGGTGGCGGCGGCGAGCTCATCCTCGGCCGCGGAGCCGATCGCGCGCTCGAGCGCGGCGCGACGAAACACCTGAGGCGTCTGAACCGCCCACAGTCGCGAGCGGTTGAGCGTGCGAATCACCGTGTGACCGTCCTCGCCGACCTCCTTGATGGTGTCGGATACGGGCGTGGCGGCGACCACCGCGTCGGCGCGGGAGCGCTCGAGTTCGGCCAGCGCGCGTTCGAACAGCTCGGTTTGGGCCAGCGGGCGGGCGGCGTCGTGGACGATCACCGGATCGCCCTCACCCGCGGCCGCCAGAGCATTGCGGACCGACTGCGAGCGCATCGCTCCGCCGGCGACCGCGTGGCAGCCGGCGGGAGCCTGGTCGAGTTGATCGCCGGGTAGCGCGACGACGATCCGCTCGACAGCGTCAACCGCCTGCAGGGCGGCCACGCTCCATTCGAGCATCGGCCTGCCGGCCAGCGTGACGAGCGCCTTGGGCCGGCCGAACCCAAGGCGCTCTCCCGACCGGCGGCCACGATCAACGCGACCACCACCGTCTTGCAGATGCTGGATTACTTCGCGGCGACGGCCACCTTGCCGTTGCCATTGCCATTACCCGACTCGATGAGCAGGCCATAGAGGTGCTCCTCGACCTCCTCCTCATTCATCTCGAGCGCGTACATGAGCTCTGAGGCAAGGATCTTCTTTGCCCGAGTGAACATCTGCTTCTCGCCGGTCGAAAGACCCTTCTGGGCTTCGCGAATGGCGAGGTTGCGAACCACCTCGGCCAGCTCATAGATGTCGCCCGTCTTGATCTTGTCGCGATTGTGCTTGAACCGCCGGTTCCAGTTCTTGGGCATTTCGGAGCATTCGTCCTGCAGAACGGCGAGCACCTTCTTGACGGTCTCCTCGTCAATAACCCGCCGCAGCCCGGCCAGGGCGGCGTTTTCGGTCGGAACCATGACCGTCATGTCGTTGTGGAGGATCTTGATCGTCAGGTACTCGCGGCTTTCCCCGAGGACTTCCTTCTGCTCCTTGCGAAGTACTTTGCCTGCGCCGTGGTGGGGGTACACAACACTGTCGCCGATTTCGAACTCGATGTTCGCGACTTCGACAGCCTCGAGATCCTCGTCCAGGTGCTCTTCCATTAGCTCTGTGATGATGTCCTCCTCTTTCCGGGCCGCCGGGGCGAGGGTCCGGCGCGCCGTTTGCACTACGTCTGCAGGTACCTGTCGACCAGGTTTATCTCCTGCTGGCGGCGAAGGCCCTCGCGGATGTCCTTCGCCCGGATCTCGCCGACACCGTCGACGGTCTCCAGCTCGCCGTCAGTGGCGGCGAGCAATCCCTCAAGGCCACCGAACTCATCCACAATCCGCTGCACAACGAGCTTGGGCAATCGTGGGATGCGCCCCAAAATGCGGATCCCGCGCGGTGAGACGGGGTAGTCGAGGGTATTTAGCTTACGGTCGTAACCGAGCAGCTCGGAGAGACGACCGAAGTCGAGTAGATCCTGGTGCGGCAGGCGCACCAGCTGATCAAAGGCTGTGGCGAAATTGTCGTCGGTGTCCTCGATCAAGTAGTCGTGGACCAGCGCCGCCTTGTCGGCCGACACGCCAACCATCGTCTCGTCGAGCTGCATCTCGATCAGACGGCCCTCGGTGCCGAGCTCGACGATGTAGCGCTCGATCTCGACCGCCATCCGCGTCACCAGCTCGGCACGCTGCAGCACCGTGAGTACGTCGTGGAGCGTGGCGCCCCCTTCGAACTCGAGCGCGGTGAGCCGAGTCGACACCTGATCCAGCCGGCTGCGGTACTTGTCGAGTGTGGCCAGGGCCTGGTTGGCCTTGGCCAGGACGACGGGAATGTCCTCGAGGATGTACTTGATGCCATCGACGTACAGCGAGATGACCTCGCGTCGCTCGGAGATGGCCACGACCAGGGCGTCGGTCTGCTTGGAGACGCGCTCGGCGGTGCGGTGGCGGGTGCCCGTCTCCATCGTGAAGATCGTCGGGTCGGGCGTCAGCTGGACGTTGGCGGCGGCGATCTTGGTGGCGTTGGAGCTCAGGACGAGAGCGCCGTCCATCTTGGCCAGCTCGTACAGAATCGCCGGAGAGTAGTCGAGCTCGAGCTTGATCCCGCCGGAGAACAGGAAGGCGAGCTCGTCGGTGTCGCCGATCACAATCAGCCCGCCTGTATGGGCATCCTGGATGTTGTCGATGCCCTCGCGAAGCGCCGTGCCAGGGGCCACCATCTCCAGGGCCCTGACGATCCGGGACTCCTGTCGCGACTCGAGCTCCTCTTTGAGCTCTTCCCCGGAACGCGGCGGCATCGAGGGCGATTTTAGCCGGAATTGAGGGGGCTGACCCTCCCGGGCACCCCCGCGCTCTTCCGGACCAATCGTTTGGTGTGTGGCTTCGGACGCGAGGGGGTGCTCGGGAGGTATCAGCCCCCGTTATGCAGCCATGCCTTGCTGTGCGGTGCCCAGGGCGCTCCCCAGAGCCGACTTCAGCGTTTGGTGACCCCCAGGCTCGAGCACCAGGCCCAGCCCGAACTTCGCGGCCTCGGCGAGGCGGCGGTCGGCGTGGCCGACCGTGCGGAGCTCGCCGGTCAGACCCAGCTCGCCGAAGCAGGCCAGGGGCCGACCGCCGGCGCCCACGAGCGCGGTCCGCTTGGCGGCGCTGGCCACAGCGAGGGCGACGGCGAGGTCGGCGCCTGGTTCGTCGGCGCGGACGCCGCCGACCACGTTCACGAACACGTCGGCGGCGCCGAGGCCGATGCCGGCGTGACGGCCGAGAACGGCGAGGACGAGGGCGACGCGATTGCGGTCCAGGCCCGAGACCACCCGGCGGGGCGGGACGAGCTCCGAGTTCGAGACCAGTGCCTGGACCTCGACGAGCAGCGGGCGGGAGCCCTCCATCGCGCACAGAACCACGCTGCCGGGAGCGCCGGTTGCCTCGCCGACGAAGCGGGCCGACGCGTCGAGCACCTCGACCAGGCCGTGATCGCGCATCTCGAACACGCCCGCCTCGTTGGTGGACCCGAAGCGGTTCTTGATCGCACGGACCGTCCGATAGGTGCGCTCGCGCTCACCCTCGAACTGCAGCACGCAATCGACCAGATGCTCGAGCACCCGCGGCCCGGCCAGCGCACCCTCCTTCGTGACGTGCCCGACGAGGAGCACGGCGATCCGCAGCGCTTTGGCCACACGCATGATCTCCCCCGCCACCTCGCGCACCTGGGCCACCGAGCCGGCGGCGCTCGACAGATCGCTGCAGTGGAGCGTCTGCACGGAGTCGATCACGCACACGTCGGGTCGCTCGCGCTCGAGCGTGGCCAGCACCACGCCGAGATCGGTCTCGCCGATCACGGGGACGTTTAGAGCTGCGGGCTCGCGCAAGCGCTCGGCCCGCAGCCGTATCTGTGCCGCCGACTCCTCGGCGCTGACGTACAGCGTTCTGAGACCGGTTGCCACCAGGTTGGCCAGCGCCATCGTGGTCAGGGTCGATTTGCCGATGCCCGGAGCGCCGCCGATCAAAATCAGCGAGCCCGGCACGATCCCGCCGCCGAGCACGTTGTCGAGCTCGGCGATGCCCGTGCCCAGGCGGTCGTGCTCGTGGGCGGCGACGCTTCCCAGGCGGACAGGAGCCGCGGGAGCGGCCCGGGGGCGTCGCGCGGCCGCGCCCCCACGGGCCGACGGCGCCGGCGCCCGCACCTCTTCGACGAGCGTGTTCCACTCGCCGCAGCCCGGGCACTGCCCGGCCCAGCGCGGCGTCTCGTGGCCGCAGGCCGAGCAGACGTGGACGGTGGTAGCGCGAGGCATCTCAGCCAGCCTACGCGCAGGCGAAGACAGCACCTCAAACCGGCACAGTCTTGGCACCTTTACGCAGTTTTACGTCGCTGCGCTGAGCCTCACGACGCCCGGACCATGTCGAAGCGCAGGTCGCTGACCTTGAACACGGCCGGGAAGTCGCCCGATTCGCACACGGCGCCGACCGTCGCAGTGGCGGTGTGAGCCTTCGACGCGCCCGGCTCGAACAGAGCGTTCACTCCGCTTAAGCTGGCCGTTCGCACCTTGCCGTCGGGGATAGCCGGAATCGCTTTGAAGAAAAAGTCGTCGCCATCGAGATGGAGCGTCAGGTTCAGATCGGCGGTCCCGACTCCTCCGCAGCTCCCGGTCGGCGGGTCTGTGAAGGTGACAGTCCCGTACGGACCGAGGTCCACCTCATTCGCAGCCTGAGTCCACCGCGCGCCGTTCAGGCTGATCGAGACATTGCTGTGATCCGCCGGCGTGTTGACGCTGCCGGTCGAGCGGGCGCGGACCGAGACCGCGGCGCCGGCGCGACCCGGCGCCCCCGGGACTCCCCGCAGCCCCCTGGTCCCGGTCAGCCCGCGCGGTCCGGTCTGGTTCCAGGCGAGAGCCTTCTCATCCTGGCGGCACTTGCCCGAGCCGACGACGCGCAGATCGCCGCCGCTGCGGGCGTAGCAGGCGCGAATAACGTCGCCCTTGCCGGGAATCGAGGCGACGGCGATACCGGCGGCGGCACCGAGCAGCACACCGCTGGCCACCAATATGTACGGCGATGGGCGTAGACGACAGATGGCCCGCATTTCGAACACTCCTCCCGGGTAGTTTGGTCGCGCTGATTTGTCAGCGCTCGCGCCAGCCTGACACCCTCTGGCGACGGTGTGCAAGCGTTTGCGCGTAGTCGGCTGGGCTCTGGTTATCTGCGCATGCCTGACGGGATGCGGGGGATCGAGCTCGCAGCAGAGCGTCACCACGCAGCCGACGACGTCGACGACGGCAAGCACGACGATTGCCGCCATATCGCAGAGCACTCATCGACACCGCCACCACCGGCTCCGAAATCCCGGGACGCTGCCGCAGACCCACCAGCTGCCGTCGGCTCACACGTCCGGCTTGCGCACGGAGATGGCCACGCTGTGGCGCGCGATCCGCACCGACGCGCCCGCCACCGGTCTGCCCGCCTTCTTCCCCGAGGCGGCCTACGCACAGGTCAAGGCGATCGCCGATCCGCGCGCTGACTTCCAACAGCGGCTCGTGGCCGAGTACGACCTCGACATCGGCGCTGCGCATCGCCTGCTGGGAGCGCGCGCCCGCGCAGCGCACCTGGTCGCGGTGCACGTTCCGACCCTCTACGCCCACTGGGTGGATCCCGGGGCGTGTTACAACCGGATCGGCTATTACGAGGTTCCGAACTCCCGCGTCGTCTACCGGACGGGCGCCGGCGTGCATTCGTTTGGGATCGCCTCGATGATCTCGTGGCGGGGGGTCTGGTACGTCGTCCATCTCGGGGCCGTCGAGCGCTCGGTCCCGGGCGGGATCGTCGACTCACCGAGCTCGGGGGCCGGGACGCCGGCCCCGTCTTCTACCTGCTGAGGGTCGCCAGTCTGACCGCCTCGAGGGCGTAGCTCAGCCCGAACATGAGCTCGCCCCCGTCGCACCAGCAACCGGCGTGGTGCTCATCCTGCTCCTGTCCGGAGAGCAGCCCCAGGGGCGGCCGGGGCGAGGCGTACGCGAGGGCCGCTCCCAGCATCCGTCGCCCGAGCGCCCGCCACCGCGGGCACGGTTTCCCCAGTTCGCGGCAGGCGGCGATGAGATGGAACAGCCCGGCCGCGGTGATCACGCCCGCTGACACGTCGACCGGCGCTCCGGCCGGGGCGTCGTAGTCCCATGGCGGCACGCCGGAGGACGGCAGATGACCGGCCACGTATTGCGCGGTGTGCTCGGCCACGCGAAGCAGGCCCGCGCTGTGGAGCTCGGCCGCCGCGACCGCGAATCCGTACACCGCCCAGCCCTGGCCACGCGACCATGTGCTTCGCTCCGAGATCCCCTGGTGAGTGCTCTTGGCGACCACGCGACCGGTGGCGCGGTCGAAGCCGACGGCCTGGATCGTGGAGCCGTCCGATCGCACCAGCAATGCGGCCACACGCTGGGCGTGGCGCGCCGCGATGCGGGCGTACCTGGGGTCGCCCGTGACCTGCGTGGCCCAGGGGAGGATCGCAATGTTCATCATGCTGTCAACGATCGTGTCCGCCCTGAGACCTTGCGTACCGGTGGGGATCGTGCCCGCCCTGGCGTTGGTGGCGGCCAGCTTGACCAGCTCGCCCGCGGCTGCGAGCACGCTCCTTCGCAGGCGCGAGCACGGCGCCGCTCTCGCGTGGCCACGCTGGCACAGCGCGAGGTAGGCGTTCAGGGACGACTGGCCGTACATGAAGCCGACGTCGTGCGTGGGGGTGTGCTCGTAGCCGAGGTGGGCCAGCGTGGCCTGGAGCGCCCAGCCCCGGAAGGGTTGGCCGACCAGCGCCGCGGCCTGCCACAGCGCGCCCGGCCAGAAGCCGCTGGTCCAATACGTGGGCTTGGCGATGTGGAGGTGGTCGCCGGTGTCGGCGCCGATCGGGAACTGCCCCGGCTTAAGGCGGAAATGGATCATGGCCAGCCGGTGAAGCAGGAGCGCCGCCGGCCTCGAGCTGATGATCAGGTTGCTCGCCGGTCCGAGCATGAGGGATCGGGCGTGGGGCCCGGTCCGCTCGAGATGGCGGCCATCAGCGTCGTACGACAGCGCCCATTGCGCGGGGAGGTGGATGCTCGTCGGATGGCGGACCTGCAGCCTGAGCTGCACTCGACCGAGGTCGGGGCTGACGGCGGGTCGCGCCTGCGAGGTCGAACCACCGCAGCCGACCAGCGCCGCCGCGACAAGCGCGGCGGCGGCAAGGCGGCAGCTGTTACTCAGCGGGTGGCTCTTCCGGGGAGTCGCTCTGAGGCTCCGACTCCTCGGGGCCGTCGGTCGCGCCAACACCAACCGGGGTGGGTTTCGGGGCGGGCTCGATGATCGACAGCTTGACCTCAGGCTCATCGCCCGAGTCGGCCTCGGGCTCGCTCGGCTCGACCAGCACCGTCGATCCGGCGGGGACCTGCGAGCGCAGGACGAAGTCGGCCAGCGGATCCTCGATGTAACGCTGGATCGCTCGACGCAGCGGCCTGGCGCCCATGGCCGGATCCCAACCCTTCTCGACCAGCATGTCCTTGGCCAGCTCGGACAGCTCGAGCTGCAGTTCGCGCTCGGCCATCGACTCGCGGATCCGCCGCAGCAGCAGCTCGACGATCTCCTTGATCTCGTCCTTGGCGAGCTTGTGGAAGACGATCACCTCGTCGATCCGGTTCAGGAACTCGGGCCGGAAGACCTTCTTCAGCTCGCCCATGATCCGGTTCTTCATGTCGTCGTAGGTGATCCCGGTCTCGTCGTCAGAGACGGCGAATCCGAGCGGCGTATTGCGCGCGATCTCCGAGGCCCCGATGTTCGAGGTCATGATCACGATGCAGTGACGGAAGTCCACCGTCCGGCCCTGGGCGTCGGTCAAACGCCCGTCCTCCAGGATCTGCAGGAGGATGTTGAACACGTCAGGATGGGCCTTCTCGATCTCGTCGAGCAGGAGCACGCTATAGGGCTTGCGGCGCACCGCCTCGGTGAGCTGTCCGCCCTCGTCGTAGCCGATGTAGCCCGGAGGCGACCCGACCAGACGAGACACGGCGTGCTTCTCCATGTACTCGGACATGTCGATCCGGATCATCGTGTCCTCATCGCCGAAGAGGAACTCGGCCAGCGTCCGTGCCAGCTCGGTCTTGCCGACCCCGGAGGGGCCGAGGAAGATGAACGAGCCGGTCGGGCGCTTGGGGTCCTTGAGTCCGGCGCGGGAGCGGCGGATCGCCTTGGAGACGACCTCGATCGCCGGGTGCTGCCCGATGACGCGCTTGTGGAGCTCCTCCTCCATCCGCATCAGCTTCTGGGTCTCGGCCTCGGTCAGCTTGAACACCGGGATGCCGGTCCACATCGAGACGATGTCGGCGATCTCCTCCTCGCCGATCGAGGGACGCTCGGTCGACTCGCCGGCCTCCCACTGCTCGGCCAGCTCGCGCTTCTTCTGCGTGAGCCGCCGCTCCTGATCACGGAGGTTGGCCGCCTTCTCGAACTCCTGAGCCTCGATCGCGGCCTCCTTGGCCCGCCGGGTCTCCTCGATCTCGTCCTCGAGCTCGCGGTAAACCGGTGGCGAGGTCATCGACTTGATCCGCATCCGCGATGCGGCCTCGTCGATCAGGTCGATCGCCTTGTCGGGCAAGAAACGGTCGGAGATGTAGCGGTCGGCCAGATCAGCCGCCGCCTCGAGCGCTTCGTCGGTGATGTTGACCTTATGGTGCTGCTCGTAGCGGTCGCGCAGACCCTTGAGGATCTGGACCGTTTCCTCGGTCGTGGGCTGATCGACGGTGATCTTCTGGAAGCGACGCTCCAGGGCGGAGTCGCGCTCGAGGTACTTGCGGTACTCCTCGAGCGTGGTCGCGCCGACCGTCTGCAGCTCACCGCGGGCCAGCGCGGGCTTGAGGATCGAGGCCGCGTCAATCGCGCCCTCGGCCGCGCCAGCGCCAACGAGGTTGTGCAGCTCGTCGATGAACAGGATGATGTCGCCGCGCTGGGTGATCTCCTTCATCACTTTCTTCAGGCGCTCCTCGAACTCGCCGCGGTACTTCGAGCCGGCGACCAGGGCGGCCAGGTCAAGGGTGTAGATCTGCTTGCCCTTCAGCAACTCGGGCACATCGGCGTTGGTGATCCGCTGGGCCAGGCCCTCGACGACGGCGGTCTTGCCGACACCGGGCTCGCCCACGAGCACGGGATTGTTCTTCGTGCGGCGGGAGAGGATCTGCATGATCCGCTCGATCTCGGTCTCGCGACCGACGACCGGATCCAGCTTACCCTCGGACGCGAGCTTGGTGAGGTTGCGGCCGAACTGGTCGAGCAGCTTCGAAGATTTCTTGCCCTCGCCGGGTGCCGCCTGGGCACCCGACCCGCCCGAGCCCGAGCCGCGCTGACGGCTGCCGGGGCCGGACAGCATCCGGATCACCTCGTTGCGGATCTTTTCCGAGTCGGCGTCGAAGTCGAGCAGGATGCGAGCGGCGACGCCCTCGTTCTCCCGCACGAGGCCGAGCAGGATATGCTCGGTGCCGATGTAGTTGTGACCGAGGCTCAGGGCCTCGCGGAGGGCCAGCTCTAGCACCTTCTTGGCGCGCGGGGTGAACGGAATCTGACCGGAGGTGACCTCCTCGCCGGAGCCGACGATCCGCACGACCTGGGCCCGCACGCGCTCCACCGTGATGTCAAGCGACTCGAGCACCCGGGCTGCGAGCCCCTCCTCTTCGCGCAGGAGTCCGAGCAGGATGTGCTCGGTGCCGATGTAATTGTGCTTGAGCGTCCGCGCCTCTTCCTGCGCCAGTACGACGACCTGGCGGGCTCGCTCTGTAAATCGCTCGAACATGGTTCTTCTCTCGGTCGGGCGGGTACTCGGGGCTGATCGGTCGCGGTGGTTGTCCTGGTCTTCTCCCTACGCTGCCAGAGTAGTCAAGTGATTGAGAGCGCCGGCTGCGAGGACGCCGAGCAAGCCGTCCTACCCATCTATTCGGCCTAGGTGCCGGATTGGATGAGCCGAATCGGTCTTTCTTCTCGGGCCATACGCCAGTCTAGCAATGCGGGAGTGGGCCTTTTTCGGTCGCGTTTCGCGGTGTTTGCGTGGTTGAGGTTGCGGATTCAACTGCCGTTTTGACGACAACAACGCTTTTCTTGTGAGGTAACTTCCCGGATTGGGGACTTTGTCTGATGCGCCGGCGGCCCGTCCGATCCAGCGGTCAGGGTCACAGTCGACCCGGCGCAGGCGGCCAGTTTGACGTTCACGGCCGTGGGCGCCGTCAACGTCAGCTTGGACGCCCAGGGCAGGGCGAGTGTGACGAACTCAGTCCCGCATGGCCGGGAACAGCACGACCTCGCGGATCGAGCGGGTCCCGGTCAGGATCATGACCAGCCGATCGATGCCGATTCCGATCCCGCCGGTCGGAGGCATGCCGTGTTCGAGGGCCTGGATGAAGGCCTCGTCGTAGGGCTGGGCCTCCTCGTCGCCGGCGCCGGCCAGGGCACGCTGCTCCTCGAAGCGTCGGCGCTGCTCGTCGGGGTCGTTGAGCTCGGTGAAGGCGTTGGCGAACTCCATCCCGCCGACGTAGGCCTCGAAGCGCTCGACCAGGCGGGGATCGGAGCGGTGGCGCTTGGCGAACGGCGAGAGCTCGACCGGGTAGTCGAGCAGGAAGGTGGGCTCGATCAGGGTCGGCTCGACGTGCTTTGACACCAGTTCGTCGACCAGCTGGGGCCACGTGTCCTTCTCGGGGGCGTTGAAGCCACGGGAGCGCATCGCCTCGGCCAGCTCCGCGCGGTCGTGAAGCGCCAATACATCAATCCCCGTCCGCGACTCGATCGCCGAGACCACCGTCTCGCGCCGCCATGGCGCCGCAAAGTCGACCTCTCCGGAGTAGTCGATCGCGGTGGCCACGTAGGCCACCAGTCGCTCGCATCGCGCCGCCACGTCGAGGTAGTCGGCGTAGGCCTCGTACCACTCGATCATCGTGAACTCGGGGTTGTGGGTCGAGTCGACGCCCTCGTTGCGAAAGTCCTTGCCGAGCTCGTACACGCGCTCGAGGCCGCCGACGATCAGCCGCTTCAGGTACAGCTCGGTCGCGATGCGCAGATAGAACTCGCGGTCCAGCGCGTTGTGGTGGGTGGTGAAGGGCCGCGCGGCGGCACCGCCGTAGAGGGGCTGGAGCACCGGCGTCTCGACCTCGACGAAGCCCTGCTCGTCGAGAAAGCGCCGCAGGGCCGAGACCACGCGCGCCCTGAGAACGAACAGGTCGCGGACCTCCGGATTGGCGATCAGATCGAGCTCGCGGTGGCGAAAACGCGTCTCCACGTCGGTCAGGCCGTGGTGCTTCTCGGGCGGGGGCCGCAGCGACTTGGCCAGCAGGGTCCAGGCCGTGACCCGCAGCGTGAGCTCGCCCCGCCGCGAGACGAAGGCGACGCCGTCGATCCCGACCAGATCTCCCAGGTCGAGGCCGAGCAGTTGCTCCATCCCGTCGGATCCGAGCTCGTCAACCCGGGCCTGGAGCTGGATCCGCCCCGACCGGTCGACGAGATCGAGAAAGGCCATCTTGCCCTGCCCGCGGCGGGCAGCGAGACGACCGGCCACGCGGTGATGCGCGGTCGTCTCCTCGCCGGCGTCCAGCCCCTCATGGGCGGCACGCACCGACGCGATCGACTCGACCCCGTCGAACTCGTGCGGAAACGGCTCGACCCCGGCGGCGCGCAGCGCGTCGAGCTTCGCCCGCCGCGCCGCCAGCAGCTCGGATGAGGAGCCGGCGTCGTCCATCGAGCGCGGACCCTACTTAACGACGTCGATCTTGGTGATCTTCAGCTTGCGCTCGCCCTTGGGCGTGGAGAAAACGACCTCCTCGCCGCGCTTGCGGCCGAGCAGGGCCTTGCCGATCGGCGATTCGTTGGACAGCCTCATCTCGGCCGGGGCGGCCTCGGCCGACCCGACAATCGTGTACTTGGTCGACTTGCCTGACTCGTCCTTGACATGGACGATCGAGCCGACGCGCACCAGATCGGTGCCGAGGTCGGTGGCGTCGATGACGGTCGCCGAACGAAGCTTGTCCTCCAGCTGAGCGATCCGCGCCTCGAGCATCGCCTGCTCGTTCTTGGCGTCGTCGTATTCGGCGTTTTCCGAGATGTCACCGAACTCGCGTGCCTCCTTGATGCGTGCGGCGACCTCGCGTCGACGGGTGGTCGAGAGCTGCTCGAGCTCGGCCTTGAGGTTGGTCAACCCGTCGGGAGTGAGAATGACATCCTTGGGCATTGCGTAAACACCTATGTCTGGGGCGTTTGGACGAGAAAAAACCCGCTTGTAGCAGCGGGATAACACGCAAACCGGGTCGCGTGGGCGGATGAGTATAGACGCCTCAGCGCGGGAGCTTAAACACGAGCGGCCGCCCGATATTTCTGGCGGCGTCAACAGCGCGCAACGCGACATAGCGAGAGAGGCCGTGTGGCAGCTTCACCGCCTGCCTGGCTCCGGCGCCAGCCGGCACGAGCTTGATGTGCAGATGGCGTGCCCGCGCGAACGACTGCGCGGTGATCGGCCGCGGCGAGGTCACCCACCGATAGTGACGCGCCTTGCCGCACAGCAGGCCGCCGCCGGGGGCGGTGAAATGGACCGTGCGCGTCACGGACCGGTCGTGTCCGTGACCGTGCCTGACGCTGACGATCCGCCCGTCCATGGGCCGCCCCGGCGGGACCGCGTCACGCGTGTAATCACCTGAGTTCGCGTCGTCGTGGTGGTAGCGGGGCGAGGAGCTCTGCGAGCAAGCCGCGGCGGGCGTCTTGTACACCGACAGCTCGCCCGACCGGGTGATCGAGACAACGTCCTTGTGGGCCGAGGCCGAGTTGTCGAGGGTGCCGAACGAGCCGAGCGTCGGGGTGGCCACGACCCAGTCGCCGGTCAGCTTCGGCCACGCGCCGCTGGCCGGCTGACCCCCGGCGCTGAACGCGGCCAGGTCGAGCGATGAGGTCCCGCCGATCACCTGCTGACCGTGGCCGGGGACGATCTGCCCGATCGCCGGCCCGGTGAGGAATTGCAGGTCGTCTACGGTGGCCGGGAAGCCCGGCAGGTACTGCCCCGTGGGCAGGGATGGATTCCAGCGCACCGATGAAGTCCTGGCCGCCCTGATACTCGGGCGCTGCCACGTCGAGCGCCCGGAACAGGCCGGTGTTGGGGGCGAAGAAGTCGACCGTGTGTCCGTCCAACGAGCCGAAGGCGGGGTAGCCGAGAGCGGCGTACGTGGGGCTGTCGTACTTGCCGGCGCTGAGGGCGAAGTCGGTCTGGAGCGTGTTGTCCTCGCCTCCGGTCTGCCCGTAGCACGAGCTGCCGTTGCCGTTGAGGATGTATGCCGGTCCGGCGTCGGGCGTGACGCCAATCTTCATCCCCGGGCCACCCGAGGGACAGCGGACCGGGGCCACCACCGGGGAACCATTGATCCCCTCCCCCACGTCGGGCAGCAGCCCGGCATCGATAATCCCGATCTTGACCGGCCAGCCGGGCAGGAATGGATGGCCGCTCCGGGTTCCGTCGTGCTTGATCGCGTACACCCGCCCATTGGCTTCGCTGAACAGTCCGGCCTTTCCCAGGGTCGAGGTCAGCAGCGAGTTAGTCGGGCTGATGTTGATCGGGCCCTCATCGCCGCTGTTCACCGGGTACTCCTCGTTGCTGCCGACGATGATCTCGGGGTGACCGTCGTGGTTGATGTCGGCCACCGCCGGGGTGTCGATGATCTTGCCCTGGTCTTCGTCGATCCCGGGATTGGCGTCGACGTTCTTGAACGTGATGTGTCCCGTCACCGGGTCGACCGAGGCGACCTTGTCGGGGTCGGCCAGCAGCACCGGGAACCCGGCCACCGGTCGTCCGCTGGCGTGCCAGGCGTAGATGTGGCGATCCTCGCCGGCCGCGATCACATCCATCCCGTGGCCATCGAGGTCGGCGAGCACGGGGGCGCTCATGAAGCCCGGCTCGACTCGATCACGGACGCCGTTTCGCACCGTGTGGAACGGGTTCAGCGGTGCGCCCGAGAAATGCGGGTTCGAGTGCTGGTGGAAGACCAGATGACCGTGCTGGTCCCAGGCGTACACGTTGCCGAGGTTGTCGTCGGCGACGACCTCCATCCGGCCGTCTCCGAACAGGTCCCCGGCTGCCAGCGCTCCCAACACGGCGGCGTAATGGCCGGTGCCCGCACCGCCCGGACCGTATGCGCGCTCGCCGAGGTGCAGCGGCAGCGAGGCGGTGTGGACGGGCCAGCCCGGCAGCTCATGGCCATCCGCGCGATAGGCATGCACCCAGCCATCCGATGTGGCGACGACCAACTCGTTGCGATTGTCGCCGTCGAGGTCGACCAGCAGGGGAGAGGAAACGCCGTCGCCGCCCAGGTTGATCGGGAAGCCGTGCAGCAGCTGGGAGTCGCGATGCAGGAACAGTTGGCGACGATCCTCGCCGCTCATCGGCTTGCCGCCGGTGGTCGTGACCAGCACGCGAACGGTGAACGCATAACGCAGCGTGTTGGGACGGCCACTGGCATCCTGCGGACCGAGGTTGCCGGTGAAGCCCTGGGGCGGGAACAGTGCCCTCAGCCTGGCAAGGTCGATGGTGCCCAGCGCCCCGGTGAAGGGATGCGAATGGACGGTGGTTCCGTTGCAGTAGCTCGAGGCGACGCGATGGAAGTCGGCCGCGTTGTTGGGCTCGCCACCGGGGGCCACGTCGACCTGACAGCGGTACGGTACGCGCGCATTGACGTACCCCTGCACGGGGACCGACTTCAGCGCCGGGTCGACCTGGGTGAACCAGTCGGGACCGGTGATCTCCGCCTCGGGCGGGATCGTGCCGTTAAAGGCCGCGTTCACAGCCTTGTAGGCGTTCAGCCGCCCGTAGCCGTAGAACTCGTCGAAGCCCTTGCGCGCGGGATATCGCGTGGTGTGGGGCAGCGGGCCGATCACGCCGCCGTTCTGATCCGGCGCGAAGTTGATCTGGCGATTGGGGTCGGTGCACGAGGCCACGCGGGCGTGAGCACACGATGACTCGGGCTGAGCGGCGAAGTTGACGTCGTCGGTCTGGCCGTTGCCCTCGTCGGCCGGCGCGCGGGCACCCACGTCGCCGGAGGCCATCAGCTGGCGGACCTCGTTGGCCGTGATCACACACCGCGAACCGTCCACGCGGCGGCAATCGGTGCTGGGCGCCAGGCGGTGGGCGTGCACCGCATCCTCGGCCGCGCTGTAGATCAGACCCGCGACCCCGGCGCTCTTGCCGGTGGCCTCGGATGAGCACGAGCTGCTCGGTACCGAGAGCGTGATCCGCGTCCCGAAGTTCGTGCAGCCGTTGAGCTGGAGGTAGGACGGCTGCGATGAGGTGAACGTCGAGTCGTACTTCGTGACCGAGTTGACGACGATCGTGTCGGGCAGCGACCCGGGGTCGTTGTGGTGTTCGGCCGCCTCGTCGGCCGCCGAGGCGATCACCGTGACGCCATGGTGGTAGGCGTACTCGATGGCCTGGCGCGCGAATCGGGGTGCGTTGAGCGATCCGAGCGCCTCCTGGATCACGTCGGCGCCGTTGTCGGTCGCGTAGAGCGCGGCCTGCGCGAAGCGGTTGGCGTCGGCCACGAACGACTCGCCGACGCGGAGCGGCTCGACCATGCAGTTGGGGCACGACCCGAGGTCGCCGCCGTTGTTGGCTTCAGCGTTTGAGTCCTGGGCCTCACCGGTGCCATGCCCGTACTGGACGTCGTCGTACGGATCGTTGTTGTCGTCGAGGAAGTTCCAGCCCGCGATGTCGTTGGCGAACCCGTTGTGGTCGTGGTCAACGCCGTCGGTGAAGGCCAGGATCAGGTCCTCGGGGGTCAGGAACCCCGGCGGCCCATGGCGCAACTCGTGGCGCGGGTTGCCGCCGCGGACAACCGCCGCGACGCGGGAGTCGCACGCGTAGTCGACCACGTTGAACACGCCGTCGTTGTTGACGTCGTAGTTGCCGTGCCGGTTGTAATTGCCGCCGGTGGCGTTGCGGTACTTGGAGCAGTCGACCCCGCTGACCAACGGCGTGGTCAGGTCGTGGCGCGGCGCCGGCAGCTCGCCCTGGTTGAGATGGATCTTGTCGCGCAGATCGGTCATCGCGCTGAGGTCGTTCCATTTGATCCCCGAGTCGAGGACATCGATCAGCACGTCGGGACGGCCGGTCGTGAGCACCCACGCGGTGTGCACCGTGCCGTGGGCGCAGGACCCCGCCGGCTGCACGATCTGGCTATCGACCAGGCTCATCCCGCGGATCCCGCACAGCTCGTCGGATTGGAGGTTGACCTTGCCGGTCAGCGGGTTGGCGGACGGAGTGTCCGGTGTGGCGGCGAACTTCCAGTCGCCGGCCTCGCTGAAGTCATTGGGCGTGACGCCCGGCGCCAGCCTGAACGTGTCCGGGTTGTGCGGGTTGCCGCCCGGAGCGTAGGGAAAGTCGGCGCGGGCAACCGAGGCGACCCAGGCTGCGCAGAGCAGCGTGGCGGCGCACAGCACCAGCGCCTTTCTCATTGCGCGTTGGGGAACACGTCCAGCCACACCCGTCGGCCCTTCGAGTTGAAGTAGCCGCGCGTGTCGCGATCGACGTGGCGCTGCGGAAGACCGCTCAGCGACATCCAGGCCCCCGGGTGGACGGTCTTGCCGCTGGCCAGCCTTACGGCCACCGCGCCGCCCTTGGCCGCATCGAACGTCGTGTCAACGTCGCACTTGATCTCGGGACCGCCAAGCGGGTCGCGGGAGAGCTTTCCGCCCGGAAGCACGTAGCGACCGCGGACGATCGTCTCCGAGGCGCCTCCGTGGTGGTCCAGCAGACGCACGAGCGCAGCGCCGACGATGTTGGCGGTGTTGGGGCTGACGGCCTCCGAATCATCCGAGTGGCCGCAGCCGAAGCGATCGGTGTCGGACGGATCGAGGTTTGTGGCCGACGGGATGCCGACCGCGTTGCCGCTCGGGAACATGTAGCCGAGCATGTCCTCGGCCAGCCCGTCGATGAAGCGGAACCGGGCGTGCATATGGGGAATCAGCCAGGGCGGCAGGGGATCCGACGGCGTCTGCATGTCCTGTGGCCCGAGGAATCCGCGCAGGAACGTGAAGGGGAAGACCTCGCCGGGCACCGAGATGAACTCGCCGTCGCCGATCTGGAAGGCGGCCACCTGTGACTTGAGCGCTGTCCCCGACGTCCTCCCGTTGGGCAGCACCGGCGAGGCCTTGGTGCAGTTGCTGTTGTAGCCGGGCCGGTTGGCGAATACCCCCACCGCGGCGCCGAGCTTGAACAGGACGTTGTCGAGGGGCACACAAATGCTCGCGCGCTGTCCCCAGATCGTGTTGGTGGTCGAGTAGCTGTAGGACCCCGCGCGCAGCGCCCGCACGATCGATCGCGCCATGTCGACGCCGAACGCCTTGGTCTCGCCGGCATAGCCGAGCGCGACGTGTTCGGTGCCGGCCGCGTCGGTCCCCGAGCCGACCTTGAACAGCGTCCGGCAACCGGCGGGATGCGAGGCGTCGATGAACACCTGTGGGATCCGGGAGATCTTCTGCGAGTAGACCTCGGGGCTCTCGTTCGAGCCCACCGAGCCAGCCATCTCAATCGCCACCCCTCCCAGCTGGCGCTGGAGCTGGGCGCGGAAGAAGTTGATCCAGTCCGAGGACACCCAGTTGTTCTGCGCATCGAGCTGGGGCGTGCCTCCATTGAAGCCGAGGGTCTCCGAATGCTGGCTCACGCTGGCCAGCGTGACGATCGCCTTGCCGCGTCCGTTGACGGCCTCCAGCACCGGTATGTGCTGGTCGTCGACGAACGGGTAGGAGGACCAGCACTGCCGGACGTTGCCCGGCTCGAGGACCTCGGTGTAGCGGATCTTGGCCGGGTGCATGGCGCGGTATGCGCGCTCGATCGCCAGCGCGCTCTGATCGACCATGTAGCGGACCCAGTAGTTGTTGACCCCCGAGGTGGTCTGGCTGACTCCGCCGAGGCCAAGGCTGTCGGGCGCGGACTCGTCGTGGGTGGCGGAGATGAAGATGCCGTTCAGGTGGATGCCGGCGGCGCGCACCTTGGCCCGGATCTGGGCCTGGTAGACGTTGAACAGGCCCTCCTGGTCGAGCACCTCGACGGCGATCTTCCGCTTGCCGTTTGAGACCACGGTGGCGCGCGCGGTCACCGGATCGGCGACGTGGTCGAAGTAGCGCGGGGTGTTGTCGCCGCCGCCGAGGAGGTTGCCGTCCCAGCGGCCGTCGTGGTTGCAGTCGAGGTACGGCTCGCCGGGATCGAAGTGGCCGTTGTCGTTGGTGTCCTTGTACGGCTCGATGAAGGCGAATGGGCGCGGCCCGGTGAACGCGGACGAACCCGCACAAGTCGCCGGGTCGTGGGCCACGTGCTTGGGCGGGGTGATGCTCTGCACCGCGGCGCCGACGCGGAAGCTCGCCGGCTGGCCGTGCTGCTTGTAGTGGCCGTGGTAGCCGCCCGCCGGCGAGAACAGCAGGCTCAGCGCGGCGAGGACCTTAGCCGTGAGCATGGCCAATGATCTGGTCGGCTTGCTGGAACGTCGGGCGGTTGACCCACTCGATCAGCGGCTGCGTGATCGCGCCGATGGCCCGGAACTGGATCGAGTCCGAGCACATCTGGTCGCCGGCCTTGCAGACTCCGTCCGCGGGGTACACGTGCTGCGGCGACTCGGCGACGGCTTGGCCCAGCGAAGTCCGCAGCGCCGCGCGGCAGGCGCTCAACGAGCCGCGTCCGCAGTAGACACGGTTGAGAGGGCCCCGGACCCGTAAATGCAGGATTGAGCGCAGGTCCTTCTGCACGATGCCGTAGAAGCCTACGTCAAAAGCCGATCCGAGGTGGTCTCCACTGGTCCCGTGGCCCGGCTCGTCGTTGATCGGGAAGTCACTCTCGATCTGCGAGAGCACCGACGAGCCGAGCACGGGCTGGAACTCCGCCCTGACCAACAGCGGCCACCACGCGTCCATAAGGCGCACCGCGTCGCTCTGCTGATAGTCGCCCGAGGCGCCGGGATGGGCCCGGTTGATGCGATGAGAACCGCTGTCCATCCAGGCTCGGAGCTCACCCACGGCCTGGGCCAGCGCAGGGTTGGCGGGGCGTCCGATCACCTTGAGCGCGTAGGGCAGCACCTCGACACCGCGGAGATCCTGGGTGCCGGCGTTGCCCATGGCGTTGATCAGATCGGTCAGCGTCAGCTTGTCGTGGCCCCGCGCCAGATAGTGGTTGATGTTGTTGTCGAGCAGCTGCGAGCGGTAGATCGACGCGTATTCCTGCCCCGTCGCCGTGTCGTTGTACGCCGGCGCCTGTTTGTTGTTCCAGCTGGTCAGATACTCCTGATCGACCACATGCGGGTGGGCGCGCAGGGGGGTTTGGCGCTCGGTCAGACTCGACGGAGTGACCGCCGCGGCTCCGCGGTAGCCGCGCCAGCTGTCACTCGCCCAGCTCGGGAACAGCGGATCGGTGTGCGGCGCTCGAGCCGGGTTGAGACCCGAGTTGAAGTAGGCGATGTGCTTGTTGTTTGTGTAGAACCAGTTGAACGTGTATTCGACCTTGTCGGCGCTGTGGAAGAACGCCTGCGGCGTCTGCATCGCCGACGGCGTGTTGAACAGGTAGAAGCCGGCCACCGAGTCGAGCTCGTGCATGTAGCTCGAGCGCAGGTTGGTGTAGGCCACCGGGCGGCCGTGAATCCGCGCGCGGGCGATGACGATGCCGAAGGCGGTGCGCTGGGTTTGCATGGTGATCGAGCCCGGCGGGGTGCTGTCGGCCAGGTTGGGCGTCCAGCTCTCCGAGCGCGTGAGGGTCTGCATCTGCACGCACCGCCCCTGCAGGCGGTAGAAGTTGGACTGCGTCGACACGGGGCCACCGTTCGGGTTGCACAGCGCCGCCGCGAACGTGTCGATGATGTTCTGGCCCGAGGAGGTGGCCGACCACGCGTAGTCGCGGCCGTGCCCGAGCTCCACGTACAGGTTGGTTCCGGGGAAGCTCGCGCCGTCGGCGTCGATCCCGGGCCCGTGGATGTCCTCCTCCATGAGGATCTGGGGCGTGAAGTACGACACCTGCGGTCCCATCACCGCGACGGGATGGCCGCCGGCGCTGTGCGCGGCGCTGACCAGCAGCGCGTTTGACATGTCGCGCGGGAAGGCGAGCAGCCCGGGGCCGGCGTTGGCGGCCGCGCCCAGGCCGGCCCCGATGGGGGCGGTCTTGGCCGTGCGGGAGCGGCGCGCGGCCGTCGTGTCGGTGGCCAGGCCCAGCTTGGGCGCGCCGCCGGCGACGACGTGGCCCACGAAGTGAACCGACCCGGGGTCGGGCATGGCCAGGGTGGCCGCAACCTTGCCGCTCGGCTTGGGCAATGTCTGATAGGGGAACTTGTGCCCGTGGACGGTCGTCGGCGCCTCGGGGTCGGACGGATCGACGAAGCTCATCAGCGTGGCGAAGCCAGAGTGGTCGGGCTTGGCATGCCGGTGCCTGACGGGCTTGGTCGAGACAACGGTCGGCGAGCCGAGCGGGTTGCTGCGCTCCCGGCCGAAGCGCTTCTCGAGCTGCTCGTAGAGCACCGCGTTGTTCAGCTGGTCGCCGCCGCCGTTGCCGAAGATGCCGCCGACCAGGGTGGCGATCGAGACCAGGTCCTCGAGGCTGAACGGCTCGGGCACCCTGCCCAGGGCGACGTACTCTCCCGGCAGCAGGCTGGCCGTGAACAGGGGGTTCTTGGCCTTGGCGATGTAAGCGTTGATGCCGTCGACGTAGTCGCTCGCGTCGGTGTAGACCTGGGCGGCGTAAGGCGAGTGTGTGAGCCCGTAATGAACCTGGTTGACGAGGTCCTGCTGGGTGTAGGGCTCGCTGTCCCACACGCTCTCGTCCATGGCGACGTTGGAGCCGCCGGCGAACGAGGCGAGGTCGCCCTGGCCCGCGTGGCGCAGAGCGTCGATGAAGAACAGCCGGTCCTCAGCCGTCGCGTAGCCGATCCCGAACTCCAGCTCGGCGCGCGTCTGGCCGTAGATGTGCGGGACGCCGAACTGCTTGTCGCGCACGATCACCACGCCCTTCTCGGGGCTCTCCGTGCTGGCGACATCCGCGGGCCTGACTCCGAAGGTCGCGTTCTTGAAGTAGTCGCCGATCTGGCCGGGGGTGATGTTCGGCGCGGCCGTGGTCAGCCGCGAGTACATGCCCAGCTGGTCGTTGTTGTGGGGCGGCCGGTTGTTGTGGTTGAGCTCATACGCGGCCAGCTGGCCGGCATTGACCAGCCCGTTGGTCCCCGGGGGGAGAATGTTGCGGAAGCCGCCGGCGTCGTCCGTGCCGTAGGGCTGCACCGGGCTGGCCGCCTGCGCCACCGCCGGCCCGGCGGCGACGAGCGCGACGACGACGGCCACCAGACGAATTCCAATCACACGAACCAGGGCTGAGATCGGGCGCATGCTTCTCCTCCGTGTCGGCCTGGGCCACCCTCACGGCCCGAGCACGCGGGGACCCTACTATCCATCGTGTCGATAGCGCGCCGGTTGGCTGGGGCGCGCGGGCCCGGGGCGGTATGGGCGCGGCGGGGCGCGGGCTCAGGACGGGGGCGGTGGCCTAGCCGTAAACGTCACGCTCGCCGCGCCGCCTGTGGCGAGACTGACGTTCACGGCGTCCACGGCCGTGAACGTAATACTCGAAGCATCGCCCGCGGCGAGTATGACGTTTACAGACGGACGGGCGGGGCGCGGACCCGGAGCGGGTGCGGACCTGGAGCCAAGGCGGCGACCCGGGGCCGAGCCACGGATCCGGGGCACCACCCCTCGCGCCCACGGCGCTGCGCGCCACCTTCCGGATCCCGGGCCCACGGATCCCGGACCGCACGGATCCCGGGCCCTACGACACCGCCGCCGCCACGCCACCCAACAGCAGCGCCCGCGCCTCGTCGAGCGTCCCGGCCTGCTGCAGCGCCCCCTGCAACCTCTTGTCGCCACCGAGCCGCTCGACGTACCACGGATAGAACTTGCGCAGGTAGCGTGCGGCGCGCTCCGGGCCCAGATGCTCGACGGCCCGCTCGATCACCCAGTCGACCTCGGCCAGGATCTCCTCCCGCGTTGGCTCGCATGAACGGCGCCCCAGCAGCTGCTCGAACAGCCACGGATTGCCGAGCGAGCCCCGCGCCAGCAGGACGCCGTCCGCGTCCGTGCGCACGAAGGCCTCACGCGCCGCCGACTCCGTGTGCAGTCCACCCGAGATCAGGATCGGCACCGGCAGCTCCCGAACCAACTGTGCCACCAGCTCGTAGTCCGGCTTGCCACTGTGGCGCTGGGATGCGTGTCGAGGGTGGATGGCCAATCCGGCCACCCCGGCCTCGTCGACCAGCCGCCGCGCGACCGTCACGCCGCTCTCATCACCCGCTGACACGCCGGTTCGCAGCTTCACCGTGACCGGCAGTCCGCTGCCGCGAGCGGCGGCTCGGGCCAGCGCGACCGCGCGCGCCGGTTCGTGCAGCAGCGCCGCACCGGCGCCCGTCTTGCACACCTTCGGCACCGGACACCCCATGTTGATGTCGATCAGATCGGCGCCGGCCGCCGCCACGCGCTCGGCCGCCGACGCCATCACGTCGGGATCGTGACCGAACAGCTGGATGGCGACGGGATGCTCCTCGGGGTGAATCCGCAGCAGCTCGCGGCAGGTGCGCTCGTTGCGGTAGTGCACGGCGAAGCTCGAGACCATCTCGGATACGGCCAGGCCGGCGCCGTACCGCTTGGCCTGGAGGCGCACGAACCAGTTGCCGATCCCGGCCAGCGGCGCGAGAACGACGCGGCCCCGAATCGGCACTCCGCCGAGCTGCCAGCTGTCGCCGAGAGTCTTGCGCATGGTGTTTCATGGTACGAATCCAGACATGGACGTCGCTGCCCTGATCAAGCCGTGGACCGAGGCGGCGCTCGGTCAGGTGCCGGAGGTGGAGCTGTTCGACGTGCACACGCACATCGGCCAGAACGACCCCGACGGCTTCAAGCAGACACCGACGGAGCTGCTCGAGGCGCTCGACTTCGCCGACGCCCGTGGCGCGTTCGTATTCCCCATGCACGAGCCCGACGGCTATGGGCCGGCCAACGACTTCGTCATGCAGGCTGCCCGGGACTCTGACGGCAAGCTGATGGCCTTCTGCCGGGTCAACCCTCACGACAGCCCGGTGACCGAGGCGGAGCGGTGTCTGGATGGCGGCGCCAACGGGATCAAGCTACACCCGCGGGCGGAGAACTTCACCCTCGATCACCCTCAGGTGCAACAGCTGGCCGCGCTGGCGCACGAGCGTCGGCTGCCCATGCTGATCCACGCCGGCCGCGGCATTCCGGCGTTGGGCATGCACGCCGTCGAGCTGGCCGACGCCTTTCCCGACGCGCGCCTGATCCTCGCCCACGCGGGAATCTGTGACCTGTCGTGGATCTGGCGGGTCGCGCCCGATTACCCCAACCTGCTGTTCGACACCGCGTGGTGGATGCCCGCTGACCTGCAGACACTGTTCTCGCTCGTGCCGCCCGGTCAGATCCTGTTCGCCAGCGACGCCCCGTACGGCACGACCGCGATGTCGGCGGCCTTCCAGATCCGCGCGGCGCTTCAGGTCGGGCTCTCACCCAACCAGATCCGGCTCATCACCTCCGAGCAGGCCCTGCGCCTGGCCCGCGGTGAGCCGCTCGAGCAGGCCGGGTCCGCCGTGGGCGAGCGCGAGCAGGCTTCGCACGTGCTGCTCGATCGCGTCTCGGCGTTCCTGATGCTCGGGGCGATCGCCTCGATGCGAGGCAGCGAGCAGGGAGCCGAGATGCTCGCCCTGGCCCGGCTGTCCTGCGATGTCCCCGAGGAGATCGATGACGCGCCGGTGTTCGCCGCGATCCGGCACCTGCTCGACATTCACGACGAGCTGGAAGCGCAGAACCCCAAGGATCGCCGCCGGATCGCCTTTCTCATCCTGGCGTCGACCGCCGCGCGGACGCCCGACGTTCCCGTTCCAAGCGTCGGCTAGCTCTGGTTGCGCTCCCAGATCAGCCGCAGCCCGCTAAGCGTGAGGAAGTCGTCAACCTCGTCGATCGTCTCGCGGATGAACGGGACGACCGCCCCCGCCAGCCCGCCGGTGGCGATCACGGTGAAGTCGCCAAGCTCGGCCCGCAGCCGTTGCACGATCCCCTCGACCTGGCCGGCGTACCCGTAGACGATGCCGCTGCGGATCGCCTCGACCGTCGACTTGCCGATCAGCGCCCGCGGGGCGGCCAGCTCGACCTTGGGCAGCTTGGCAGCGCGCTCGTAGAGCGCGTCGATTGAGATCTCCGCGCCCGGCGTGATGATGCCGCCCAGGTACTCGCCGGCCGCCGACACGACGTCGTAGGTGATGGCTGTGCCGAAGTCCACCACCACGCAGCTGTCCTTCACGCGATCGTAGGCGGCCACCGAGTTGACCAGCCGGTCGGCCCCGACCTCGCGCGGGTTGTCGATCCGGATCGGCATCCCGGTTCTGATCGACGGGCCGACCTGGAGCATGTCGTGGGCCAGGTAGCGGTGCGCCATCAGCGTCCACTGGTCATACAGCTGGGGTACGGTCGAGGAGACGATCGAGCCGTCGACGTCGTCGAACGACAGACCTCGCAGGGCCAGCAGGTTGGAAAGCGCGGCGCCCAGCTCGTCGCCGGTCGACTCTCGCACGGTGGCAAAGCGCCAGTGCTCGGCCACCTCTCTCTGCCCCTTCGCGTACAGGCCGAAGTGCGTCTGGGTGTTGCCGACGTCGACTACCAGCAGCATGGGCGGGGATTATGGCTCTCAGAGGAGCGGTGGGCCGACGAGCCGCACCTCCTGGCCCGGCCCCAGCTCGGCCAGCGCGTCACCCAGCCGTCCCTTGCCCGGCGCCGTCAGGTCCGGGTCGAGCTCGAGCAGCGGGACCAGCACGAAGCGGCGCGAGAGAACCTCGGCGTGGGGCAGGATCAGGCGCGTCGACTCGTATTGCATGGACCCCAGCAGCAGCAGGTCGACGTCGATCACCCGGGGGCCGTGGCGCACTCCGCCGGCCCCGCGTCCAACCGTTCGCTCGACCTTCTTGCACACGTCGAGCAGATCCTCGGGACCGAGCCCGGTGTGGATCCGCAGGCAGGCATTGAGAAAATCGGGCTGGTCGAGAACGAGCCCGACCGGCTCTGTCTCGTACACCGAGGACGAGGCGGTGACGTCGATCCCATTGGCGCCGAGCGTCGCCACCGCCGCGAGCAGATTCCCTCGGCGGTCGCCGACGTTCGAGCCCACACCCAGATATCCCAGGAAGGGCTCCGCGCTCACTCGGCCTCGCGCCACACCTCGACCGACACCTCGCTGACCGGGAACGCCAGCGGCGGCTCGGGTTTGGCTGCCTTGACCCATACCGCGTGCGCCTCGTACTGGTCGATCAGCCGGTCGGCGATGGCCGCGCAGAGCCGCTCGAGCGTCTTGTACGAGCGTTGCTGGGCCACGAGATTCGCCGTGTCACACACGGCCGCGTAATCCACCGTGTCCTCGATCCGGTCCGTGACGGTTGCGTCGCAATCGCCGACGTCGATGCGTACGTCGAGGAGCAGCCGCTGCCCCACCTCTCGCTCGGCGGCGGTGATGCCCACGTGGGTGAACAGCGACAGGCCGCTGATCTCGACCGTGACCTCCGGCTCCGAGTGCCCCTCGTCCTCCTCGTCGTCCTCGTCTACTTCGTCGAACTCGTCGCCGTCGTCGAGATCCATGGCTGCGTGACCGTAGCAGCCGTCACCGTGAGCGCGTCAACCACGGGCGCCACGTCGTGCACGCGAAATACACGGGCGCCGCGCTCGAAGGCCAGCACGTTGGTGGCGATCGTCCCCGGGAGGCGCCGCTGAGCGTCGGCCTGGCCGGTGAGCCTGCCCAGAAATGACTTGCGCGAGGTGCCGATCACCACCGGCCGGCCGAGGCCCACGAGCTCGTCGAGCCGGCGCAGCAGCTCGAGGTTGTGCTCGACGGTTTTGCCGAAGCCGATGCCGGGATCGAGCAGGATTCGCCGCTCGTCGATCCCGCAGGCCGTGGCCACGTGCATCCTGGCCTCGAGGAACGCCTTGACATCGCTGACCACGTCGTCGTAGTGCGGGTCGACCTGCATCGTCCGCGGCTCGCCCAGCATGTGCATGAGGCAGCAATCCGCCCCCGCGCGGGCCACCAGGCCGGCCATCTCCGGATCGCCGCGCAGCGCGGTCACGTCGTTGACCAGCGTGGCCCCGGCGGCCAGCGCCTGTTCTGCTACCACCGCCTTCGAGGTGTCGATCGAGATCTGCGCGCGGGCGCCGGCGGCGCGGAGCCCTTCGATCACCGGGATCACCCGCGCAAGCTCCTCGGCGCCACCGACGGGCAGCGCGCCGGGCCGAGTCGACTCGCCGCCGATGTCGAGGATCACGGCTCCCTCGCGCTCCATTTCGAGTCCGTGGGCCACGGCCGCGCCGGCGTCCAGGTACAGGCCACCGTCGGAGAACGAGTCCGGGGTGACGTTGACGACGCCCATCACGCGAAATTGCGTCATTCGCCCGGCCACCGCCCATGCTCGTCGAAGTACCTTCGCGCCTCCTCCTCCTGCTCGCGATCGCGGTTGCTCTCGACGCTGAGCCGGAACAGCCAGTTCAGCAGCCACACCATCACGGCGATGCCCAGCAGCACCACGCCGGCACCGGCCGCGGACGTGTGCCCGTGTCCGATGACGATGCAGATCACGCCGGCGAGCGCGATCGCCAGCGGCAGCCACACGCGGGTGAGCCTCAGCAGCACGCGCTGGGGGTTAGGATCGGGATTCGCATGCTCGGACCCGCACGTTACCTGGCGGACTTCGCCCGGTTCGCGGCCACCAAGGGCCGCCAGGAGAAGCACGACGCCCAGGCCCTGCGCGAGCTCGAGGCCCGTCCATTGGCCCTGCCCCCAGGCCTCAAGCTCGAGTGGCTGGGCGTGTCGGGATACCGACTCAGCTACGAGGGACGGACGATCTTCATCGACCCCTACGTATCCCGCGTGCCGCTCGCCGACGTGCTGAGGCGGCGTGCGGCCAGGCCCGATCCGCGGCTCATCGATCGCTACATCGGCCGCCCCGAGAACGTCCTCGGCGTCCTCGTGGGCCACACCCACTTCGATCACGCCGTCGACGCGCCGGCAATCGCGCGGCGCTTCGGCTGCCCGGCGTACGGCTCGCCATCGCTGGTGCAGTTGATGCATCTCCACGGCCTGGCCGAGCAGACGGTCGAGGTCGTCCCGTACCGGCCCTACGAGCTTGGCCCGTTCACGGTCAGCTTCACGCCCAGCCTGCACTCGAAGCTCCTGCTCGGCCTCGCCGTGCCGGCTGATGGCGAGTTGACGTGCGAGCACCTCGACGCGCTGTCACCGGGCGCCTACCGCTGTGGCCAGGTGTGGGGCATTCACATCGACGTGGCCGGGACGACGTTCTACCACCAGGGGAGCGCGAACCTGATCGACGACGCGATCCGCCACCGGGGTGTCGATTTCTTCCTCGCCGGCGTCGCCGGCCGCGGCTTCACGCGCGACTACTGGCGCCGGGTCCTGGCCCGCCTGGAACCCCAGACGGTCGTTCCCACCCACTACGACGACTTCTTCCGCCCGCTCGATGCCTCCGAGCAGGGCTTCACCACCAACGTGAATCTGGCCCACGTTCCCGACGAGATCGGGCTCGTGAGCGCCGACTTCCAGGTCGCGGCGCTCCCGCTGCTCGCTCGTCGAGGCGGCGACGCCTGAGGTCGTTACCCCGCGGTGATCGGCTTGACACGGCCCGCCGGCTCATCTATACCCGGGTCGCTCTGTGACGCACGCGAAAGGATCTCGTATGGCGCCGAAAATGGACGCTGCCCCAGCAATCAGCCGTCGTGCCCTGCTCGGCACCGCCGCCGGCGGTGCCGCGATGCTGGCGAGCCGGGGCCTGCCCGCCTGGGCCAGGCCGATCGTCGAGGCCAGCACCCACCTGCGTAAGCCCGACAGTCTCCCCTTCCCGCACCTGCCCGCAGGGCACCCCAGCATGGGCAAGATCGAGCACATCGTCGTGCTGATGATGGAGAACCACTCTTTCGACGGAATGCTCGGCATGGTGCCCTGGGATCTGCCGGGCCGCCGCCACAGCGTCGACGGCCTGACCAAGCGCAACGGGAAGATCACGAACTTCAACCGCGACAAGCAGGGGCACAAGGTGTACGCCCAGCGTGCTGGAACCGAGTGTCAGCTTCACGGTGAGCCCAGTCAGGCGTGGAACGCCAGCCACGAGGCGTGGGACAACGGGCGCAACGACGGCTTCGTCAGGGCCAGCGCGCCGATCGCCATGCGGTTCTGGGGCCAGCCCGACCTGCCATTCACCTACTCGATGGCCAAGTACTTCCCGATGGGCAACCGGTACTTCTGCTCGGTGCTCGCGCAGACTTACCCCAACCGCCGCTTCCTGTTCTCCGGCACCGCCTCGGGCACCATCGCCACCGATGCCACCACGTTCACCACCCCCGCGGCCAACGGGACGATCTGGGAGCGCTTCGATCAGCACAAGATCAACTGGGGCGTCTACTACCAGCAGGTGCCCAGCCTGGTGATCATTCCGGGCTCGGTGACATCGGCCAACAACCACCGGCTTCACCCCTACAGCCAGTTCCTCACCGACGCCGCCGCCGGCAAGCTGCCGAACTTCACCTTTCTCGACCCGAACTACGACACAACCTCGGAGGAGGATCCACAGGATGTCCAGGTGGGCGAGGATTTCGTCGCGCAGGTCGTGCATGCGCTGATGAAGGCACCGACGTGGAAGAGCACGGCGCTGTTCATCACCTACGACGAGCACGGCGGCTACTACGATCACGTGCCGCCGCCCAAGGCGATCAAGCCCGACAACATCAAGCCGATGACCTCACCGGGCGACGCCCCCGGTGGCTACGGCCGCTACGGCTTCCGGGTGCCGACGTTCGTCGTCTCACCCTTCGCCAAGCCGAACTACGTGTCGAGCGTGGTCCAGGATCACACCTCGATCACGGCCTTCATCGAGCGCAAGTGGAACCTGCCCGCGATGACCTTCCGCGACGCCAACGCCCACCCGATGACCGACTACTTCAACTTCAAGCACGCGGCCTACGCCATACCGCCCCACGTGGCCAAGGGCCCGGCGCTCGGGCCCGGGATCGCCAAGTGCCACGCGCGCGGCTACAAGCCGCCGCTGCCGCCCGGCGCGGGCTCAGCCTCGGATCGCTCGCAGGTCGGGCGACTGCTCGAAAAAGAGTTCCGCCGCCTGCGCTGAAAACTACTCGGCGGTGCCGCCGGCGAGGCCTGGGCGTGGAAGAGGCCTTGGGCCCTCGCGTCCGGGGGCGCGCTCGGCCGGCGCCGGCGGCAACGGTACCTCGGGCGGCGGGGGTGCCTCGGCGCCGAACACGTCCTGCTCGGTCCCGCCGTCGAGCAGCGCCTCGAACTGCTCGCGCTCGATCGTCTCGCGCTTGATGAGAATCTCGGACAGCTTCTCGAGCGACTCGCGGTACTGGGTGAGGATCTCCTTGGCCTGAACGTGAGCGGCCTCGACGATGCGGCGGATCTCGTCATCGATCTCGCGGGCGATCTCGTCGGAGTAGTCGGGCTCGGCCGAGAACTCGCGGCCCAGGAACGGCTGACCGTGATCGTGGCCGAACACCCGCGGCCCTAGCTTCTCGGACATCCCGAAGCGCATGACCATCTGCTTGGCCGTGGCCGTGACCTTCTCGAGGTCGTTGGAGGCGCCGGTGGTGACCTCGCCGAAGCAGATCTCCTCGGCGGCGCGACCGCCCAACGTCATCGCCATCGTGTCGGACAGCTCGGCGCGGGTGGTGAGGAACTTGTCCTCGGTGGGCAGCGAGATCGTGTAGCCCAGCGCCTGTCCGCGTGAGATCACCGAAATCTTGTGGACCGGATCGGAGTTCGGCAGGTAGTGCCCGACGATCGCGTGGCCCATCTCGTGGTAGGCGGTGATCTTGCGCTCCTTGTTGCTCATGACCCGGGTCTTCTTCTCCGGGCCGGCGATCACCCGCATGATCCCTTCCTCGAGCTCATCCTGGGTGATCTCGCGCTTGCCGTTGCGCGCGGCCAGCAGCGCCGCCTCGTTGACCAGGTTCGACAGGTCCGCGCCGGTGAAACCGGGCGTCTGGCCCGCCAGCGCATCCACGTCGATCTCCCGCGCCAGCGGCTTGCCGCGGGTGTGGACCTCGAGGATCTTCTTGCGACCGGTCCGGTCCGGACGGTCGACGACGATCTGGCGGTCGAAGCGGCCGGGGCGCAGCAGCGCGGGGTCGAGGATGTCGGGACGGTTGGTGGCGGCGATGAGGATGATGTTGTCCTTCATCTCGAAGCCGTCCATCTCGACCAGCAGCTGGTTCAGCGTCTGCTCGCGCTCGTCGTGACCGCCCCCGAGGCCAGCTCCGCGATGCCGGCCCACGGCGTCGATCTCGTCCATGAAGATGATGCAGGGCGAGTTCTGCTTGGCCTGCTCGAACAGGTCGCGCACACGCGAGGCGCCGACGCCAACGAACATCTCGACGAAGTCCGACCCCGAGATCGAGAAGAAGGGCACCCCGGCCTCGCCGGCCACGGCGCGGGCGAGCAGCGTCTTGCCGGTGCCCGGCGGACCGTAGAGCAGCACGCCCTTGGGGATCCGCGCTCCCAGCGCCTGGAACTTCTTCGGGTTCTCGAGGAACTCCTTGATCTCGTGCAGCTCCTCGACGGCCTCGTCCACACCGGCCACGTCGCGGAAGGTGATCTTCGGCGAGTCCACCGACATTCGCTTGGCCCGCGACTTGCCGAACGACATCACCTTGGACCCGCCGCCCTGGACCTGGTTCATCAGGAATATCCAGAAGCCGATGAAGATGACGAAGGGCAGGATGTAGGTCAGCAATGACAGCCAGCCGTTCGAGGTCTTGCCCTGGACGTCCAGCGAGCCGCCCTGAACCGCGGTGGTCTCCTTCTGGGCCTCGTTGATCAGCGTCTGGGCGTAGTCGTCCGGATAGCCGACCGAGTACTTCTGGCCCGAGGTCGTGGTGACGTCGACCGTGTTGTCCTTGGTGTGGATCGAGAGCCTCTTGACCTGGCTGTGCTCGAGCTGCGAGACAGGTTCCCGAACGTGTAGTGCGGGGAGTGGCTCGAACTGCCGATCAGTTTTTGGGCGAAGAAAGCGAGCACCACCACGATCAGAATCGGGAATGCTGCGCTCTTGAAGAACCGGCTCATAATGAAGTCCCGCGCGTCCTGCGCCTCGTTCGCGTAATGGGCAAGCGTAGCAGGAGAGTTTGGGCCGCTGGGAAGGGTTGCATCGCCGCTCTCAGTCCTTCAACGCCGCCACATAGGGCAAGTTGCGGTAGCGCTCGCCGTAGTCCAAGCCGTAGCCGATTGCGAATCGGTTGGGGATCTCAAAGCCCACATACTTGGTCTGAAGTTCGACCTTTTGGCGCTCCGGCTTGATCAAGAGTGCGCAGACGTCCAGTGAGCGCGGCTGCCGGCCGGCCAGGTTTCGCAGCAGGTACTGGAGCGTGAGGCCCGAATCGACGATGTCCTCGACGATCAGCACGTCCCGGTCCTCGATCACCGCGTCGAGGTCCTTGAGGATCCGAACCACGCCCGAGGACTTGGTCGCCGAGCCGTATGAGGCCACGGCCATGAAGTCGACTTCGCACGGGATCTCGATCGCGCGCATCAGGTCCGAGAGGAAGAACACGGCGCCTTTCAAGACCCCGATCAGCACCAGGTCCTTTCCGCGGTAGTCCCTGGAGATCTCACCGGCGAGCTCGCGCACTCGGCGCGCGAGATCCTCGGCCGGCACGAGGATCTCCCCGATCGCGTCGTCGTCGTGCACGGGTTTTCAGTCTAGGGGGCATGCGGAGCATGCCCCTGTGGTTGGGCTCGGGTGGGCATCGGCGGCGTCCGCTCGAAGCGAACGATGCCCCCTTGCACAACGGCCCGGACCCCGTGGGGAAGGTCGAGTGCGCCCTCGTCGAGCGTCAGGATCTCCTGGACTCGGCGGGCCGTGCCTGGCGCCGGGCACCCGGCCGCCGCGTCGGCGAGCCGCTGCACCACGAGCCGCGCGAGTGCGACCGGCACCTCGCGCAGCGAGCTCTGCGAGACCTCGCTGCGCCCCTGGAGGACCTCGTCGACCGCCGCATCGAGCACCTCGGCCTCGGCGCGGAGGATCTCGGCCAGCGCCAGCACGTTGTCCTCAGCGGCGGGATGCACCTGCCTCAGCGCCGGTATGAGCCTGGTGCGGATTCTCGCGCGCGCGTACGCGTCTGACTCGTTGCTCTCGTCCTCGCGCCAGCGAAGGCCGCGCTCGCGGCAGTAGGCGGCCGTCTGCACCCGCGTGAACGAGAGTAGCGGACGAACCAGCGAGCCCTCGCGCGGCCGCATACCCAGCAGCGCGCGCCGCGAGGGCGATGACGCCAGCCTGTAGAGGATCGTCTCGACCTGGTCGGAAGCCGTGTGCCCGGCAGCCACGTCGGCTCCGCGCCCCGACGCGATCTGCCTCGCGGCCCCGTAGCGCTCGTCCCGAGCCCACGCCTGCAGGTTGCCCGACTCGGGGCGGCGCGGCCGGCGAAGCTCGAGCGGCACGCCGAGCTGCTCGCATAGCGCCTGACAGTGCCGCTCGTCCCCATCGGCGGCCTCGCGCAGACCGTAGTTCACGTGCAGCGCGGTGACGGATGCGCCTCCGGCGACACGTACCGCGAGATCGAGCAGGCAGGTCGAGTCCCGGCCGCCCGACAGCATCACCACCACCGGTCGGCCCGGCGCCAGCAGCCCATCGGACCGCACGCGGTCGATCATTCCTCTTCCTTCTGGCGCGCGAGGAAGATCTCGGTCGCGTCGCTGAAGCCCTTCAGCGTGATCTCGGCGATGCGCTCGAACTCCAGGTGGGACCCGGCGTGGTCGACAACCGGCCGCGTGACCAGCACCTCTCCGCCCGCCGACCGGGCGGCGACGCGCGAGGCGATGTTCACGTCGCGGCCGTAGTAGTCGCCGTCGCGATACAGAGCGTCCCCATAGTGGATTCCGATCCGGGGCTGTGGCCGGGTGTCGTGCAGCCGCTGGAAGCCGACCGCCCAGTCGGTCAGGTTGGCCACGTCGGCCCCGACGACCATCACCTCGTCGCCGATCGTCTTGACCACCCGGGCCTCGTCGGGGAGGGTCACCTCGACCGCCTCGACGAACCGCTCGACTGCGTCGACGGCCTCGAGCTCGCCCACCTCCTCGGTCAGCCGGGTGTATCCGGCCAGGTCGGCGAAGGCGATCGCCACGCGCATCCTCCCCAGGTCGATCGCCTCTCCGTCGAGATCCGCCTCCATGTGCCCGACCACGTCCTGCTCGATGAAGTGCTGTAGGTAGCGCTGGTGGACGTGGTCCATCACCGGCGAGGCGAGCGGCAGCAACTCGCGCGAGAGCGAGAGCATCTCGTCGGCCGTCTCGACCCCGGTCGCCCCAGAACGCATCAGAGGCTCGTGCACGTACAGGTGAAACAGCCGTACCTCGGCATCGGCGACCTGGGCCAGCGCCTGCCCGTAGACGCGGACCAGCTGGAGCATGGCCACGAGCGGAAGGCCCGCCGCCAGCACCGCGGCCACGTAGCGGAGCAGCTGCAGCTCATCCTCCGAGATCGCCGCGACCTGCGCTTGACCGACCCCGAGCGTGGTCAGGATCCGCTCGATCAGACTCGGCTCGAGCCCGGTCTCGGTCGCCGCCTGGCGCAGCGAGTAGGTGGCTTCGGCCTCGGGGAACAGCTCCTCGACGTAACTGAAGGCAAGCCGACCCTCCTCCGTGGCCCGCCTGATGCTGCGCAGGGAGTGCCCGCGCTCGCGCATTCTGGCCACGACACGCGCGTGCGCGACCGCCGGGGGGGTCCAGCCGTCGCCATATTGGGGGATCACTCCCTGCTGCGCCCATCGGCGCAGGGTGGCCGGCCGCACCCCTGCCCTGGCGGCGGCTTCGTTGAGAGACATCCGTGGCGATCTCGGCATCAGAGTCCATCCAGAAGCCCGCCGAGCACGTCTGACGAGAGCGGCGGATCTGCATGGACTCTAACTCGGCAACGGGACCCCGATGAGGTCGAGGCCCCGTCGCCCGCGGACATTACGGCCCGCCGCGTCGGCCGTAGGCGCTCGTCACGTTTCCGGCGGCGCCTCGCGGGGGTGCTCCCGGGTAAGCGGGAGGGCTCCCACGCTCCGACCTGTTGCCTAGCTTCAGGTTGTAGGTCTACTCGCCATCCGGTCCACTGTCAATGCGTGTGGACCATTTATTTGCCGGACTCAGACCTCCAGGTGCGGATAGTCGGCGGCGATCATCTGGCGATAGGCCGCAAACAGCGGCTTGGTGATGGGAATGATGGCCAGCGCGGCCTTGACGTCGCCGCCCGCCTTAATGCGTCGCCGGGCGATCGCGATGGCCACGTTCTCCTTGCCCTGGAAGTATCGGTTGGCCGTTTCCGAGCTCATCGCCATCTTGACCTTGGCTTCCCAGGAGACCTCGTCCGACCACGACCAGATCAGATTGGGCTCCTCGGGCCCGCCGGCACGGATGTTGACCACCAGGTCGAGATCGGTGAATTCGAACCGCTGGGGCGTGTCGGCGTCGCGCAGCTTGGGGCCCATCTCGGGGTCGTCGCTCATCAGCGCGAACGTCCGGTCCATGACCTCGCGGAACTCGTTGGTCGATGTGAAGACGTTCACGCGCGCGTGAGTCTAAGGGCGTACAGACTGTCGTGCGAGAGCGCACAGACCGTCGTGCGCCCTTTAATGACGCCGGCATGTTCCGCCCGACTCACCTGCAGCCAACCGCCCCGCTCGCTGACCGGGTGCTCTTGCCCGGCGATCCGGGCCGGGCGCTCCTGCTCGCCCAGGCCGTGCTTACCGAGCCGAAGATGTTCAACCACAGCCGGGGTCTGTGGGGCTACACGGGGCCGGCGCCCGATGGATTGCCGATGACCATCCAGAGCACCGGCATCGGCGGATCAAGTGCCGCGGTCGTGATCGCCGAGCTCGTCGGACTGGGGGCCAAGCGCTTGCTGCGGGTGGGGACCTGCCGGGGCCTGGTGGCCTCCCTGGCCCTCGGCGATCTCGTCGTGGCCGCGCGGGCCATCGCCGAGGACGGCACCAGCCGTGCCCTCAGCGCACCGCACCGGCTGGCCGCCGACCCCGACCCGGGACTGACCCGCGCGTTGACCGCGTCCGGAGAGGCCACCGCGATCACCGTGCTGTCGACCGACCTGATCTACGACGTCCCCGTCGGGGAGCCACGCCGCTGGCTGGATACCGGCGCCGGCGCGGTCGACATGGAGACGGCGACCCTGTTCGCCCTTGCGGCGCGACACGACCTGACCGCGGCATCGATCATGATCGTCGCCGAGACCCTGGTTCCAAGCCGGGTCAGAATCGACCCGGACCGGCTCCGTGAGGCGGAGCTCCGGATGGGGGCATTGGCGACCGGGGCCCTGTCTAACGCGCCGGCTGCCCGAGGGCACCCTCGATCTGTGCCAGCCGCTCCTCGATAGCGGCCAGGCGCTGATCCAACGAGCTCGAAGATCCGAGGACCTCGATGCGCTGCTCGACGCGATCGAGGGCGTCCTCGATCCCCTCGAGGCGCTGGGAGACGCCCCGCAGCCGTCGGGTCAGGCGCTCGAGATCACTGGCCGACGGCAGGTTGAGCGCGCCCATCGCGACCTCCTGGGCCCGCATGGCGCGCTCGCGCGTTTCAAATGCGCGGGCTATCGCCCCGCTCACCACGGCGTTGTCGAGCAGCTCCTGAGCCAGCTTGCCAATTGCCTCTTCACCCTGGCGAGTCATTCGCTCGACCAGGCTCTTGTCGTCCGTCATCGGGTCCTCCTAGCCATTTCGGACCCACACTACCTTGGATCTTGCGATGCCACCGCCGTTTGCAGCAACCCGATTGGCAGCAGCTAAACCTCAGGTTTAGGCTTAGATTCGATTTAATACGCCAGATACGTTTACCAGCCACGTTCGTGGCTACAGTGTTGGGGTAGTTACGCCGATGCGGAGACGGTGGGCGCTCGCTTTGAGGCCGAGGAACCACAGGACGCAAAGACACTCTCCATCCACGAACGGTTCGGCGTTGAAAAGCTCGATGGCAGTCAGTAGCTTCCAAACTCTCGTCGTTGTGACAACGCGACGCGTGGATCGTGCGCACGTCGATGCCGGGAGGAGTTAGGCCACTGTGCTAAGGAGCCGAAAGTTGCTGGTTGCGGCCATTTCGGTCGTATCGGTGCTTGGGGTCCAGCTCGTCGCCCTGGTCCCCACAGCCTCGGCTGAGGAGTGCACGATCACGGTGACGCTGGTCACCGGTCAGACGCTGACCTTCAACGTCAACGTGGCCCCGGGGACCCCGATCTCGCAGATCCCGCTGCCGGTCAAGGGTCCGGTGGCGCACATCACGGAGACCTGCCAGACATCGCCCACGACGACGACGACGACGACCACCACCAGCACCGGCACGACGACGACGAGCACGCACACCACGACGACCAGCAGCCACACGACCACCACCACGAGCAGCACGACGACCACCACGACGAGCTCGCACACGAGCACCGGTGGCGGCCACAAGGGCGGCGGTGGCAACAAGGGCGGCGGTGGCAACAAGGGCGGCGGTGGCAACAAGGGCGGCGGCGGCAACAAGGGTGGCGGCAACTCGGGCGGCGGAAAGAAGAACAGCGGAGGCTCGAGCAACAAGAAGCAGGGCTCCCCCAAGCCGCCGCCCAAGAAGACCAAGAAAGGTGTGCCGACGGCGTCGAACCCCACCTTCTCCTTCTCGACACCAGGCGCGGCGCCGATCGGCGTCCCGAACTTCTTCATCGACAGCTTCCGGATCCCGCCCTTCCTGCTGCCGATCTATCAGGCGGCCGGGATCCAGTACGACGTCCCGTGGCAGGTGCTGGCAGCGATCAACGAGATCGAGACCGACTACGGGCTCAATCTCAGCGTCTCGAGCGCCGGCGCGGTCGGGTGGATGCAGTTCATGCCGGCGACCTGGAAGGAATGGGGGATGGACGCCAACGGCGACGGCGTGGCCGACCCGTACAACCCGGTCGACGCGATCTTCACTGCGGCCAAGTACCTGCATGCGGCGGGTGCCTCCAAGAATGTCTCGCAGGCGATCTTCGCGTACAACCACGCGGACTGGTACGTGCAGTCGGTGCTGCTGCGGGCCAAGCTGATCGGCGGCATGCCCAACCAGCTGATCGGTGCGCTGACCGGCCTGGTCGAGGGTCACTTCCCGGTCGCCGCCGCGGCCAAGTACGCCGACTCGAGCGTCGAGAAGCTTGCCAAGACCAAGGTCAAGAGCGGCAATGCGGCGGTACCGATCCAGTCGACCAGCGCGCAGAGCGTCTCCATCTTCGCCAAGCAGAACGCCCCGGTCATCGCGGCCAACGACGGCAAGGTCCTGAAGCTGGGCAACGACGCCAAGCTCGGCCGCTATCTGGAGCTCCAGGATTCGACGGGCAATATCTACACCTACGCGCACCTGGGTTCGATCCCGAAGCTGTATCCGGTCCCCAAGCCCGTCAAGCTGTCGGCCGCCGAGCTGACCCAGGCGCTGTCGGCCCCGGCTCTGCCGGCTCCCACGCAGGCGGCGAGCGCCGGGCAGCAGAAGGCGCCGGCGCCGACCAGCACGGCCAAGGCCACGAGTGATCTGAAGAAGAACGCTCCCGTGACGTTGCCGGTGAGCTCGAACGCCAAGTCGCACACCCAGACCTCTCCGGTGATGGTCAAGGAGCGGCTGTTCGCCGATCCGCGGCGTCCGGCCTCCTTCGCGGCAGGCGGGGCACTTCAGGTCAAGAACATGGGGGCGGAGATCGCGAACTTCCGCAACTACTTCTCCGACGTCCTTCACCTGGGCAAGAACCAGTACACGCTCGAACCGCTCAAGGCCGGGTCGATCGTCGTCGCCGGCACGATCCTGGGGCGGATCGCGCAGGGCACGAAGACGACGGCCTCGCACATGACGTTCATGATCCAGCCGGCGGGCAAGAACGCCCCCTACATCGACCCGAAGCCGGTGCTCGACGGATGGAAGCTGCTCGAGGCCACCGCCGTGTACCGCGCCGCCGGGGTCGATCCGTTCTTCGGGCCCGGCGCCAAGAACGCCACCATCGGGCAGATCCTGCTCATGTCCAAGGAGCAGCTGCAGAACCGCGTGCTGGCCGACCCGCATGTGAACATCTACAGCTGTGGCCGGCGCGACATTCAGGCCGGGCTGATCGATCGCCGCGTACTGGCCACGATCGAGTTCCTGTCCGCGTCGGGGCTCGAGCCGACGGTCGACGGGCTCCGCTGCAATAACACGGTGTTCGCCTCGACCAGCAGCGCGACCTCCGGACAGAGCGGCACGAGCGTCGACATCTCCAAGATCAACAACATCCCGATCCAGGGACACACCGGCGCCGGCTCGATCACCGACATCACCGTCCGGCGCCTGCTCACGCTGCAGGGCGCGATGCGGCCCGACGAGATCATCAGCGCGATGACTTACAAGGGTCAGAGCAACACCATGGTCCTCGCCGACCACAAGAACGAGATCCAGGTCACCTTCACGCCGCTGTTCGGCAGCAACTCGAAGCTCTCCAAGCAAATCGGGCAGGTCCTCCAGCCCGGCCAGTGGACCAAGCTGATCAACCACATCAGCCAGATCCCCGAGCCCGTCGTCCCGATCGCCCCCAGCAAGTACGCGATCCGCCCGCACTGACCGATCCCTCCAGTACGCCGGCCGCCTCGGCGGACAGCGGCCAACCCAATCAGCGGTACTTCCGGTTCGTCCAGCTCGAGATGCCCTGGCCCCTCGGGCCGCCGGACGGTCGGTATCTGGTGCGCCGGCCGGGTGATCCTCCCGAGGCGGCTCCCAGCCACGTTCTGGTCATCGCCACCCTCGGCGCTCCCGAGCGGCGGCGCATGATGACCCGCAGGTCGCGCCAGGCTCAACCTCAACCTGAGCCTTCATCTGTGAGCATTGGGCGGGCCACGGTCATTGACGTTTGGGCGCCGCTGGCCAACGCCCGTGAGGCGCATGCCTGGCTCACCCGCGCGGGCGAGGAGGCCCTGGCCGCGGGCATCGAGGTTCTCAACCGAACGCTGCACGTGTTCCGGCTCGTCACCGCCGATCCTTACCTTCAGCCGCTGAGCCGCCGCCAGGCGCTCGTTACTCGGGTGGGTTTCGGCGCCGGCGAGCAGGTCGCCGATGGGCTGTGGACCGAGGCCCGGGAGCTGCTCGACCCCAGTCCACGCCCCCGGCGGGTAAAGGTGCTCCACCCCCAGGCCCGGCTGGCCGCGGTGCTGACCGGCAACGAACAGGCCCTGGCCTGCGAGGAGCTCGTGCTGCGCGCGCGCCTCGACCTCGATCACGGCCGCCCCCGCGAGGCTGCCCTGCAGCTCCTGGTGGCGCTCGATGCCGCGCTCGCCGAGCTCGCCACCGATCCGACCGCCGCCACGCTCGCCGATCGCCTGGCCGAGCTGCGTGACAGGCGCGAACCGGTCGCGCAGGCGGCTCAGGCCGCCCTGGCGGGGCCGCTCGATGTCGTCCAACTCGAAGCGGTCGAGTTCACGCTCGGGCGCATCGAGGCGGCTCTGCGCGCCCGGGCGGTGGCCAACGCGTAGCCGCCAGCTCAGCCAGCTGGTCCGCCGAGGGCGGCGAGCACGGCCTCGAGCTCGTTGACGACGTCGCCCCCCATCCTCACGGCAGCCCGCGAGTCATACGGCGTGGGGCCCTGGGTCAGGACGGCGATCTGGCCGCCAGCGGCCAGCGTCATCGCCGGCAGCTGGGCAACGGGATAGACCTCGAGCGAGGACCCGACGCACAGCATCAGGTCCGCGCCCCGAGCCAGCTCTTCTGCCCGGGCCAGGGCCGCCTCGGGCAGGAACTCCCCGAACAGCACGACGTCGGGCTTCAGCGGCTGGCCGCACTCGCACCGGGGAATCCTGTGGAGGTCGGCGGCCTGACGGGCCCGGACCTCGGCCAGCGCATACTCGCTTCGGCAGTCCAGGCAAGACGAATGGGCGATCGTCCCGTGGACCTCGATCAGCCGGCGAGACCCGGCTCGGTGGTGCAGCTGGTCGATGTTCTGCGTGATCACCGCCTCTAGCATGCCTGCCGCCTCGAGCTCCGCCAGCACCTCGTGGGCGCGGTTGGGCCGCTTGTCCTCGAGCGTCTGGAAGCGGTCGCCGTAGAAGTGCCAGAAACGCTTTGGGTCGCGGTGGAACGCGTCGATGTGGGCAACCTCCATCGGATTGACGTTGCTCCACAGGCCAGTTCCAGGCGTGCGGAAGTCGGGGATTCCCGACGGAACCGAGATGCCGGCGCCGGTCAGTGCCACGACCGAATGGGCTTCGCGGATCAGCTCGGCCGTGGCGGCCGCCTGCTCGGACGTCACCGTCATCGACCGCTGAACCTCGGGTTGCGCCTCTCCAGAAACGCCGAGATCCCCTCTCTGGCGTCCTCCGATGCGAACGCGGTGGCGAAGGCCTGCTTCTCGGCCTCGATCCCGGCATCGAGGTCACCACCGGCCGACACCCGCTTGATCTGCTCGATGGCCAGCGGAGCCTGGCCGGCGAGCTTGCGCGCCCACATGAGCGCCGTGTCGAGCAGTTCGTGGTCGGGGACCACGCGGGTGGCCAGCCCCAGCTCATACGCGTCCTCGGCGCCGATCGGGTCGCCGGTCAGGTTCAGCTCGAGCGCCTTGGCCTCGCCGATCAGCCGGGGCAGCCGCTGGGTGCCGCCGAAGCCGGGGATGATCCCGAGGTTGATCTCGGGCTGACCGAACGTCGCCGACTCGGCGGCGATGCGGAAGTCACACGCCATCGCGAGCTCACACCCACCGCCGAAGGCGAGCGCGTTGACGGCCGCGACGGTCACGATCCGCGAGCCCTCCATCGTCCGCAGCAGCCCGTGCATTTGGTCGAGCAGCTCCTTGCCGCCGGCCGCGTCCATTTTCGTGAACTCCTTGATGTCCGCGCCGGCGCAGAACAGCATCGGGTTGGCCGAGGCGAACACAAGCGCGCGGGCCCGTCCGTCGACCGAGTCCCACACCTTCTGGAGGGCCTGCACCGTCTCGGGCGAGATCGAGTTGGCCGGGGGGCGGTCGAGCCAGGCGATCGCAACCTCACCGCGCGTCTCCAGCTTGATCGGGAGCTCGTCCCAGCCGGGGTCGGGGCGCGCGTAGGGGAAGAAACCCTGGCCGGTCTTCACGCCCAGCCGGCCCTGGGCCACCAGCCGGCGCAGGATCGCCGGCGGCTCGAAGTTCTCGCCCCATGCCTGCGCCGCCGTCTCGAGCTTGGTCAGAACCTCATCCAGCCCGATCTGGTCGGCCCGCGCGAACGGCGGCGGGATGATTCCGGCGCCGGCCATCATGCCCAGGTCGATGTCCTTCATCGACGCGACCCCCTCCTCCAGCACCAGGCAGCTCTCCACCAGCGCCTTCAGCGTGAAGCGGTCGACCAGCGAGGCGGTGTCCGAGGATGCGTCAACGGTGCTCATAGAAGCCCTTTCCCGTCTTGGCGCCGAGGTTGCCCTCCGCGACGAGCGCCTGCATCTGCCGATGGACATAGAAGCGGTCGCCATATGACTCATTCAGGTGCTCGGCCACATGCAGGACGGTGTCGAGCCCGAGCAGGTCGGCGAGGAAGAACGGCCCCATCGGCGCCGCCTTGGACTCGGACACGATCCGGTCGAGCTCCTTCACGTCCATCCCCGACTCTTCCTGAAAGCGCCACAGCTCCGCGGCGCTCGAGTTGAGAATCCGGTTGACCACGAATCCGGGGGCCTCCCCACAGCGGATGGGCATCCTCCTGATCGCCTGGGCGAAGCTGGCGGCAGCCTGGATCGTCTCCGGGGAGGTGTCATCGCCCTCGACCACCTCGATCAGCCGCATCACCGAGGCGGGATAGAAGAAGTGAAAGCCGACCACCTTGTCGGGCCGGCCGGTCACCTCCCCCATCTCGGTGATCGACAGCGACGACGTGTTGGAGGCCAGGATGGCGTGACCGGGCGTCACCTCGTCGAGCTCCGAGAACACGGTCTGCTTGATCGGCATCCGCTCGGGCACAGCCTCGACGACGAAATCGACGTCGCCGAACTTCTCGTAGTCGGTGGCGCCACTGATCAGCGCGAGCTTGCGCTCGAGCTCGGAGGCGTCGAGCTTGCCGGCGTCGACGCGACCCTGCCACAGCGAGCGGGCCTTGTCGATGCCGACGTCGACGAACTTCTGATCGACGTCCTTGAGCACGACGGGAATCTCGGCGTTCGCGATCACCTGTGCGATCTCGCCGCCCATCGTGCCGGCGCCGACCACGGCGGCTTTGAAGACGAACAATTCGGATCCTTGAGGGTCGGAGTCTTGCGCGCACGGGCGCGGGGCGTTTGAGTCTAGACGGGCTCTATGGCTCGCTGCTCCTGGCGTGGCTCAGCTGGGCGCCGAAGGCGTGCAGCGTGCGGCCGAGCGAGGTCTCCATGGCCCGGCGGATGAACAGCAGGTCGACCAGCGGCGTGAACGGCGTCCGGCGGCTGATCGTGTACTCCAGGCTCAGCACGACCTCAACGCCGTCGTCGGCCGGCGCGAACGCGACGCTCTGGCGCCCGAAGATCGAATCGTCGGTCACCTCGACCGTCTGGCCGGCCAGCGGCTCGTGCGCGCTGACACGCTCGGTCACCGTGCCGCGACCGGCCGGGCCCGACCGCCACGTCACGGTGGAGCCCACCTCCGGCCAGGCGCCGGTCGTGCCCTGCACCTGATCCAGTCCGTCGACCCACGCCGACCACCGGGACGTGTCGTACCAGCAGGCCTCGGCCTGATGCACGGCGGCGGGAAACACCTCGGCGACACTCACCTTGCGCATGGCCGCCCGATTATCACGCCAGGCACCTCAAGGCGAGTACGCTTGTTCCGGATGGCGGACTCGCTCCCCGATCGCGTAGAGCCGTACAAGAACATCTCTTCCAAGGCCTACGAGCATCCGGCCGACCGGGCCGCCACGGCAGCCCTGAAGGCGGTGCCGATGCTCGACACCGTGGTCCGCAAGCTGATCGAGTGGCGCTACGAGCGCGCGCTGCGCCAGTTCTACCTCGGCAACTCGGTCAAGGTCGGCGAGACCCAGCTGTCGGAGCTGTGGGCGTCCCATCGCGGCGTGTGCAAGGTCCTTGACATGCCCGAGGTCTACGACGTCTACGTCACCACCCCGGTGCCCGGCATGGCGCAGGCGATCGGGTCCGACAAGCCCATGATCGTCATGGACTCGCTGCTGCTCCAGCGCCTCGGTCCGGGCGAGCAGCGAGCTGTCCTGGCCCACGAGCTCGGCCACATCCTCTCCGACCACGTCGTCTACGTAACCGCGCTGAACATCCTGCTTGCGGTCAGCAATGGGCTCCCGTTCTTCCTCGGCATTCCCTTCCGCGCGGTCAAGGCGGTGTTGCTCGAGTGGTATCGGGCAACCGAGCTCAGCTGTGATCGGGCCGCGACGCTGGCCGTGCGCGATCCCCAGATCGTCTGCCGCGCGCTGATGGTCACCGCCGGCGGCCTGCCGGCCAGCGACCTGAACCTCGATGCGTTCATGACCCAGGCGATGGAGTACGAGAGCTGGGACGACCCCAGCGACCGCGTGCGGCGTTTCTTCAACGAGATCGGCCAGACCCACACGTACGCCGTGCGCCGCGTCAGCGAGGTGATGAAGTGGGTCCAGAGCGGCGAATACGACCGGATCATTCGCGGCGAGTACCGCACGCGCGACCAGGAGGTCGACGTGGGCGAGGAGGCCAGCGACGCGATGAACTTCTACGCCGAGCGCTTCCGGACGATCTTCCAGGAGGCGGGCGACAACCTGGCCAACCTCGGCACGCAGGTTGGCGGCATGGCCGAGCAGCTGGGCGACTGGCTGCGCAAGCGCGGTGGCCCGGGCGGGTTCGGGGGCTTTGGTGGCCCCGGCGCCTCGGGTGGGTCGGGCGGATCTGAGCCCTCCGGCGACCCCACCGATCCCCGCGGCCCCACAGAGCCCGACGCCGACGAATAGGCCTGAACGCCGAGGAGATTGCTCAGTTCACCCGGGGCTGGTCAGCTGAGCGAAACATACGTGCGCTTAGCTGACCAGCCTCTCCCGATCGCACTCGCGCTTGACCCTACCGATAGACTCGCGATATATCGGTATATATCGGATGACGGGAGTATCAGATGCCCAGACACCGTCTACACCCAGACGATCTTGAACGCCTCGCCGCACTTCGCCATTTCGGTGGCGCCTCGCACTTCGCCGGAGGACCGATGTTCGGCGGCGGCCGCGGACGCAAGCGGCGCGGGGACGTCCGCCTGGCGCTGCTCCTGCTGCTCCAGGACGCGCCGCGCAACGGCTATCAGCTCATGCAGGAGATCGAGGAGCGCAGCGGCGGGCGGTGGCGCCCGAGCCCTGGGTCGGTCTACCCGACCCTCCAGCAGCTCGAGGACCAGGGCCTGATTCGCGCGGTCGAGCGCGACGGCACGAAGCTGTACGAGCTCACCGACGCCGGCCGAGAGCATCTCAGCGAGAACCCCGAGGCGGGCACCGCGCCGTGGGACGCCGACGCCGACGCCCCGGACATCGGGGATCTCAAGCTGCAGATCAAGCAGCTGACGGTCGCGGCGGCACAGGTCATGCACGCCGGCGACGCCGACCAGACCCGCCGAGCCTCGGAGGTCATCGCGCAGACACGCCGGGCCCTCTATCGGATCCTCGCCGAGGACACCGATGGGTGATCTCGTAACGTATGACCGGATGGCTGAAAACGGTGATCGTCCAGCCACCGCGATTGTCGTCAGAGAACTGACCAAGGATTTCGGTGAGATCAAGGCCGTGCGCGGCGTCGACTTCGAGGTGGCCGCCGGCGAGGTGTTTGGGTTCCTCGGTCCCAACGGCGCCGGCAAGACGACCACGATCAACATGCTGTGCACGCTGATGAAGCCCACCTCGGGCTCGGCGACGGTGGCCGGCCACGATGTCGTCACCGAGCGCGACGACGTGCGGCGCAACATCGGGCTGGTGTTCCAGGACCCGACGCTCGACAACTACCTCTCGGCCAAGGAGAACCTCAAGCTGCACGCCGAGCTCTACGGCCTAGAGAAGTCCCTGGTCGCGCCGCGGATGCAGCAGGTCCTCGAGATGGTCGGCCTGTGGGAGCGCAGCGACTCGCCTGTCGGCACCTTCTCGGGTGGCATGCGCCGGCGGCTCGAGATCGCCCGCGGGATGATGCACTCGCCGCGCGTGCTGTTCCTCGACGAGCCGACCATCGGCCTGGACCCGCAGACGCGCCGCTCGATCTGGAGCTACATCCGCGAGCTCAAGCAGAGCGAGCACATCACGATCTTCATGACCACCCACTACATGGATGAGGCCGAGTGGTGCGACCGGATCGCGATCATGGACCACGGCCAGATCGTCGCGCTCGACTCACCGGAGACGCTGAAGGGACAGATCGGCAAGGACCGGGTGACCATCCACACCGACAACGATGATGCGGCGATTGCCGAGCTCGAGCTGTATTTCGGCATCGAGGCCAAGGTGTCCGAGGGCGCGGTCACGTTCGGCGTCCCGGCCGGTGAGGAGTTCATCCCCCGTCTGTTCGCCGAGCTCGACGTGCCGATCAAGGGGGTCAGCGTGTCGCGCCCCAGCCTCGATGACGTGTTCATGTCCCACACGGGGACGACGATCCGGGACGCCGAGGAGGATGCGGGCAAGACCCGCAATCGCGTGATGATGCAGATGATGCATGGAGGCAGGCGTTGAGCACCACTGTCGAGGAGACCACCGGCCGAGAAGGGGCCCGCGCGCCGGCCCCGACGGTCAAGGTCCACGTTCCGCCCCACAGCCTCGCCTCGGAGCTGCGGGCGATCCGCATCGTCTGGCGGCGCGACCTGATCCGCTTCGCCAACGACCGCATCCGCATCGTCTCGTCGCTGATCCAGCCTCTGCTGTTCCTGTTCGTCATGGGCTCCGGGCTCCAGCGCCTGTCCGCTCCGGGCGCCCACGGAGTCAATTTCAAGACGTTCATCTACCCCGGGATCCTGTGCATCGCGGTCATGTTCACCGCGATGTTCTCGGCCGCCTCGATCGTCTGGGACCGCGAGTTCGGCTTCCTGCGCGAGATGATGGTGGCGCCGGTTCGCCGCAGCTCGATCGTGGTCGGCAAGTGCCTGGGCGGCGCCACGGTGGCCAGCACCCAGGGGATCATCATGATCCTGCTCGCCCCGCTGGTCGGCGTCCCCTACAACGTGCTGCTGATCCTCGGGATCTTCACCCTGCAGCTCATCCTGGCCTTCACCGTGACGGCCTTCGGGGTGATGATCGCCGTGCGCATCAAGCAGATGCAGTCGTTCTTCGGCGTCATGCAGATGATCGTGATGCCGATGTTCTTCATCTCGGGCGCGCTGTTCCCGGCCCAGGGCCTGCCGCGGTGGCTCGAGATCCTCAACCGGCTCGATCCCGTCACCTACGCGGTCGACCCGATGCGGAGCCTCGTCTTCAAGCACCTGACGATCTCGCCGGCCGCGCGAGCCACACTCGATCCCGGCGTCACCTGGTTTGGCTGGCGGGTCCCCCCGCTGCTCGAGGTCGGGGTCGTGCTGTTCCTCGGCCTGATCATGCTCGGTATCGCGATCTGGGAGTTCAGCACCACCGAGTAGGCCGGCCACGGGGTGGTGAACATACGCGCACACGCAATGTTCACCGCACGTAGTCACAGGGTTCACGCCAAGTTCACACGCGGTGAGACGGCCGCGCGCAGACTGTCGCCGCGATGGGTGGCACTTCTCCTGATTTTGGTCATCGTGGTCGTCACGGCCGCGGCGTTCGACTTCACGAACGGCTTTCACGACACCGCCAACGCGATGGCGACATCGATCGCGACTGGCGCGCTGAAGCCCCGGGTCGCGGTGGTCCTGTCGGCGATCCTCAACTTCGCCGGCGCGTTCATCTCGATCAGCGTCGCGGCGACGATCGCCAAGGGCATCGTCAACCCGAAGGTGCTCGCCGGCACGGACGGCCTCCAGCTCGTGCTGGCCGCGCTCATCGGGGCGATGACCTGGAACCTCATCACGTGGTACTTCACGATTCCGTCGAGCTCTTCGCACGCGCTGATCGGTGGCGTGAT
>CAVTTU010000011.1:0-215070 GCA_963737535.1 uncultured Solirubrobacterales bacterium | reverse complement strand
CGGTCGCGGGCGCGTTGGCGCTGCCCGAGTTGCCCCCGGGCTACGCTCACCGCAACCTCGAGCCGTGATGTTCGATCGGCTTTGCGCTTCGCGTAGGCGAGCGACCGCGGCGTCGTGGTTGGCACCCGTCGGCCGCCTCTGTGTCAGGGCGAATTCGCGCACACGATCTGCATCAGCCCGAGACGACGTGCGTCTGGCCTCTCGTCCCCGGAGAGGGGATTGCCTCTGAGGCTGCTCCGAGTGCCCGCTCGTTCATGGCCGAGTCGCCTCAGCTCGGTTGTACGAGTTTGAAGGCTGCTCGGGGATGGCACGCTGAGCCGCCTGGCGGGCGGCGCGTGCGCGCGTGGTCTGGCCTCGCGTCGGCGGTGCCTCGCCGGGCGCTCGGTTGAACAGCCGAGCCGCGTTCTGGTGGTCGATCGCGGCGCGGGTCTGTGGGTCGAGGTTGTGTTGCTCGAGACCATTGGCGAAGTAGTGCGCGGCCTGCGTGGGTGCGAACGGCCAGTCTGAGCCGAACAGTATGTGGCCGGGGCGGGCGAACGCGAGCAGGGTCGGCAGCGCCGCGGGGCTGGATGAGAGGGCGGTGTCGAAGTACAGGCTTTGGCAGTCCTCGAGCGCTTCGAGGGGCGTCCTGCCCGTGTCGGCGGCGATCGCGACCGCCATGCGGTGTGAGGCGTAGGGGACGAACCCGCCGGCGTGGCTGAGGATGAACCGGATGTTCGGGTATCGGCTCACCACCCGGTTGCGCACGAGCAGGTAGGCGGCGCGGGTGGTGTCCAGCAGGAAATCCGCGGCGAAAGGGACGATCCCGTCGACCGCAGAGCACGGAAGCTCGGCGGGATGGATGAACACGATCGCTCCGCGGTCTTCGAGGGCGCGGAACAGCGGGCCTTGGCCGCCGGCGCCGAGATACACGCCGCGATTGTTGGCTAACAGCACCACGCCGTCGGCACCGCGCTCATCCAGGGCGCGTTCGGCCTCGGCGACCTAGGCCGGGATATCGGGCATGGGAAGCGTGGCGAAGAAGCCGTAGCGGTCTGGGCGTTCGGCGCGCATTGCGGCGGTGAAGTCGTTGAGCTCCCGTGCGAGCTCCGCGGCGCGGTTGGGCTGTTCGATGAAGCCGACCCCGGGTGTGGAGATGGAGACCATCGCGGTCCGGGTCTCGAGGAGGTCCATCAGCTCGAGTGCGCCCTCGACTCCCCATTGGGGACCTGACGCCCGCCGGCTTGGCGGATCCCCGCGTCGCCCAAAGCGCGGCGGTAGAAGTCCGGGATCAGGTGGTGGTGAACGTCGATCCCGCCCCTCATCAGTCGGCACCCTCTCGGAGTGACCGGCGCAGCGCGGTGATCGATCCCGCCCACGGCAGCAGCGTCCGCTCGAGCCTTGCGTCCCGGTTGGTCTGGGAGGCGATGAAGACGCCGTCGATCGCGGCGAGCGCGAAGCGGGCGAGCTGATCGATGACGGGATCGTCCGGTTCGTCGCCGTAGGCGAGCGCGAGCTGCTCCCGCAGCAGTTGTAACGCGGTCGCACGCACCCGGTTGACCAGCACGTGGACTTCCCCGTTGCTCGCGGGAGTGGGCTGGGCGGCGAACACAATTAACAGACGCAGGAAGTTGGGGTGGCGCTCAAGCGCGTGGACGAGCGTCGCCGACATGGCTGCAACTTGCTGTTTGGCGGAGCCGATGCGAGTAGTAGGAGTGGGAAGCTCTGAGAAGAAGCGCTGCGCACCCCGCTCCATGACCGCGAGCAGAATGCCGTCCTTGGAGCCGAAGTAGTGGTAGACGGAGCTTCTCGGGATGCCGATCTCCTCGACGACACGCTCGACACTGGCACCGTCGTAGCCGTGCTCGGCCATCACGCGTTCGGCGGCGTCAAGCACGAGTTCCCGCGATTTGACGCCGCGGCGGTTCGGCTTGACCTGACCGCCCGTGGCCATGGCCGGATCATATCGCAAGTTTTGTACCTGACAGTCCAAAACAGGCTCTTGTACTTTGCAGTTCGCTTTGATGGCGGGAGGGATCATGGAACCCAGGGAGCGGTTGGAGTTCGACGTGGTGATCGTCGGGTACGGCCCAGTCGGCGCGACCGCAGCCATGTACGCGAGCTCGGGAGAGCATCTCCCCGGGCCGACCAGGTCTGGCGGCCCACCAGGCCCTCACCTTGTCGATGGTCGTGGGCCAGTCGATCTTGACGATCGCGATTAGTGCGGCGACAGTGAGTAGTTGTGTTGCAATCGCCTGCGGCGATGTAAACCCCTGCCGAAAGAGCATCGCAGGGCTCTTGTGGGCCGCGCCGGCCGCATCTAGATAGAGCGAATAGCTCACCAGTCGCCCGACGAAGAATGCGCCAACAAGCGGCGTGAGCCGGATCCGCGCGAGGCCGGCGGCCTCGAACATCTGCGCGGACAGTACAGGCGCTACTGCAAAAGAAATAAAGCTGGAGATGAGGCCTCCGCGGCGCTGGTCCAACCTGCGTCCGAGCGCCTCGAGGCCCTCCCTGCGCTTTGCGGGCAGCCAGCGGCCGAAAGCACGGAACGCCAGCGCAAGCAGGAAACGCCCTGCCGCTGCGGTCAACGCTCCGCCGAGGATCAGGCCGACGACCGGCACGTCGCCATAGCGGAACCTGAAATAGACGAGCACCGCCCAGGTCGGGGGTCCAAATGCCACAAGAGATTGACACCAATCACGACCCCAATGGCCATGAGGAGATGCGCGATCGATGACAAGTTCCAGCCTTGCTGAGCGGGTCTCGCTTGGCCGGCCGACGCGCCCGGATTGGGCGCGCCGCCACCTGCGGCCGGAGCTATGCGGAAGTGCCTGCCTTAGGCTGCCGGAGCTTCGACTTCAGCCCCTCGACCTTGGCGTGCGCGTCTTCCTTGTGCTTCTCGAGGCGGGCCTGTCGCAGTTCCTTGCGGGCCTCTCGCTTGGCCTTCCGCTGCGCCTCTTGCGCCGCTGCGATCTCCTGTTCGACATCGACGACCTGCCGGCGCATTACCTCGCCACCCAGCCGCGCCATCGCGGTGTCGATCACCTCCGGGCTCTGCTCGGTCACCTGCGCCAGAACCGCAGTCCGCGTCGGGTGAACCTGCTTTGAGATGTCACCGAGGACCGACTCGGTGCTCTCGACATCATCGATGTCGAAGAGGGATCCGACCAGCACGCCGGTCGCGCCGCCGAGCAGCACGCCGAGCGGACCGCCGATGATCCCGACAAGTAGGCCGATCGTGCCGCCGGTCGCAGTGCCGATATAGGGGTCGTTCCCGGTCTCGCTCTTCACGTCAACGCGGCCGTCGATGTCGCGCGTAACGACGGCACCGCCGGCGATCTTGATCTGGCCCTGTGAATCGAGTTGCTTCAGGTCGGTAAGTGCCTGGTAGGCGTTCTTGTCGTTCTCCGGATCTTCGCCGAAGGTGACCACCAGCACGTTGTCGGGTGAGAAGTAGTCGGGACTCATGGGACCAGCCTTTCGTGAGTGGGTTCATCGAACTCCGTAAGGCTCCCGCCGACGTGCGTGAGGGGTCATCACACACTTTGCGTGATTGACAGGGCTCAAACGCCGGTTGTGGCCGGAGTCTGTCTCCCCTGCGCATTAGCCGGCGCGTTCCCGCGTCGTTAGTCAGACGCAGTTCCTGCGCCCGTAGCAAGCGCTGCTCGAGCTGTCAGAGCGCAGAGCCTTGTCCGCGCGCAGACCTGCATCCACGACGGCGCGTGCATTTCGCACACGCTGGCGACCTCCCGGGAAAGCGCGGATGGGAAGGTCGCCGGCTTCGTCGTCGAGGGTGACCAACGGCAGACGAACGCGAACGTGGCGAATTGCAGGTCGCATGGGTCTCGATCCGGCTGACCTGCTTTGGCGTGATCCCGGTACCCGGCTCCGACAGCCTCGACGCTTTCCCCGGCGTTCGACCGGCAGTCTCGGGGCCTCGCGGGGACGGGCCACTTCAGCATCCAGCGACAAGCAGACGCGAGGTGGTGTGGAGACCGGGCCACAGCCACGACGGCGGGCTCTGCGGCTCTGTGCTTCGATGCGGCCGTGGAGATCGAGCGCAAGTTTCTCGTTCCGGAGCTTCCGCGGGGCCTCGAGCGGTCGCCCGCGACGCGGATCGAACAGGGCTACATCGCGATCGCCAGCGACGGCACCGAGGTTCGTGTCCGGCGGCGCGATGGGCGATGCGTGCTGACTGTGAAGGGCGGCAGCGGCCTCAGCCGCACGGAGGAGGAGATCGAGATCGATGCCGAGCGTTTCGCCCGGCTCTGGCCGCTCACCGAAGGTCGGCGGATCGAGAAGACGCGCCATCTGATCCCCGCCGGAGCAGACCTGAACATCGAGCTGGACGTTTACTCGGGCGCCCTCACGGGGTTGTGGGTTGCAGAGGTCGAGTTCGGCTCCGAGGAGGCTGCGGACACGTTCGAGCCGCCGGCATGGTTCGGGACTGAGGTGACGGACGACGCTCGCTTCAAGAACCAGCAGTTGGCGTCAGAGGGCGCGCCCGCGGACACCGAAGGCTAGTAGGCGTCGGCCGATAACCGTGCACAGCCGAAGCTGATGGCCAAAACTCGAGCGCATTGCCGGCGCGACCGGTGACCGCCGAGGTGCGCGGCTCAAGTAGTTGGCCAGGACGCTGACGGAGCGCGGTCTTGGTTCGGATAGCCCTAGGCTCGGCGCGACGAACTCACATCGAAGTGTAAGTACGCGCTCACCGAGACCGAGTTCGAGGCGATCGTGGGCCGAGCGTCCTGGGGTGATCTCGGCCCGCAGTAGGGCAGGATTCGGACATCGTGCGGTGAGGTTGTGCGGCGCTGCCGGCGCAGTATTCTCGGTTCATGATGGTGGGTGCCTCCCGAACGGCTTGCACCCACGAGCTGCGAAGGCCGCGACGTTCGCGCGTTCGCCGACGTAGCGACGCACGGGCGCGATCGCGGCCATCGTCCGATACGAGTAGGAGGAACCGTGCCGAAAGTTGAGAGCATCGAAAGCTGGCGGGGGCAGGATGTTCTGGACAGCGCCGGCGAGAAGGCCGGCCGTCTGGAGGAGGTGTACTACGACGCTGCCGGGGACGAGCCGGTGCTGATCTCGATCAAACACGGACGGCTCGGCCATCAGGTCAAGCTGGCGCCGCTCTCTGACGCGGTGGTGAGCCGGGACTACGTTCGCCTTCCATTCACCGGCGAACAGCTCGGCGGGGCCCCCGACGTCACGGTCGGGGACGAGCTCACCACCGAGCAGTGCGCGGCTGTGTTGGCCCTTTTCGCAGTGCGCCAGTCGAGCGGCCCGCTGGTTGGCGCGAGCCTGCTGGCGCGCCGGAACGACGAGGCCGAGCAGGCTCGGCGCCGCGCAGACGAGTTAGAGCTCACGGCCGAGGACCGCAAGCGGGAGGCCGAGGAGGCGCGCCACCGGGCGGGCGCCGCATCCGAGGAAGCCCACGCCGCTCAGCGCGCCCGTGAGCAGGCCGAGGCGGCCGCGGCAGACCCTAGCGGCAGGATGCAAGCCTCGGACTAGCGCGCTGGGGATCGCCGGGACGATTCCGCTGTTGGCCGCAAGCGGCGGCAGTGCACGAGGAACCAGCGCGCGCCGGCCGAGCGGGTCAGCATGGTAAGCGTCGCGGTCGGTGTGCTCTTGCTGCTCCTCGCGCGACGTGACTGGCTCAGCCGCCCGCGCCATGACGCCCAGGCACCATCACCGAAAACACTCGCTTCTCGGCCACCAACACCATCGCTCGCCTAACGAGCGAACCAACCGTCTCGGGACTTTAGACCCAGGCCACGCAAGGCCTGTGAGCTGAATGCGCACTGCGGCGAGAAGCGAGCGAGCCGTCGATCATGAGCTCACTGCTGGACTCACGAACATCCGGCACTCTCGGCCGCTCCGAAACGGCCGGGCAAGACCTCTCCTCTTGACCGGATCCAGCAGCAGGGCGCGGACCTGCTTTCGCTCGTCGACGAGCATCTGCACGTCGATCCCAACGGCCTTCCTTTGCGCGGAAAACGCGAACATGCCGGCCTCGAGCTTCAGGCTTCCAGGGTGAGGTGAGGTCTGTCCACCCGATGGAGCTGGGAGCCGAGGCGCGCTGACGCGCGCCCGCGCAGCAGTCGGTGGGGAGCTCCGCACGCCGTCGGGCAGCGCAGCAAGGAGGCCCGCCAGCAGGCCCGACGGCAGATGCAGGACCTCCGCGCGGAGTATGTCCGGGAGCGCGACGCGGCGATCATGACCTCGCAGCAGACGCTCCTCGATCCGGCACAGCACGCACGCGCCTCGCGGGAGACCTCCCGCGCCCAAGGGCACACCTGGACGCGGGCCTGGCAAAACGGCGCACCAGGCAGCGCTCCAGACGCCACCGGATGGGGTCGCGAGGACTGGGGGACGGTCCTCGCCTGCGCCGAGCCGTACTTCCACGCGGTCTAGCAACGCGACCCCGGCCGCACATGCGGCCCGCAGCTCTGATGCCCTGACCTCGCCCGCGAGGAGACTTACCCTCGAGATATGCGCAGGCGGCCATGACCCCAGTACCCCGGACCTACTGCTGTTCCGTCCCGTACTGCCCGAACCTCGTGGAAGGCCGACCCGGCCGCTGTGCCGAGCACCAAACCAGTTGGGGCGCGTTCAAAGCCAAAGCCCCACCCGGCGCATACGGAGCCCAATGGCGCAAGGTCCGCGACGCGTATCTGGCGTCACACAAGACGTGCGAGGTCTGCGGCCTCAAGCCCGCGGTCCAGGTCCACCACCGCAACCACAACCCCCTCGACAATGCCTGGTCGAACCTGCTCGCGGTCGACGACGACTGCCACCGGACCCTGACCGGCCGGCGCAGCGCCGAGCTCGCTCGAGCACGAGCAACGCGATCGCGATCACAACCGCTGCGCTGACACGGGGGGAGGGTCAATCACTAGCTCGCTACGAGTGCCCGTGACAGTTGTCACCTGGAAGTCGGACCGGAAACCTCGCGTCGGAGAACGATTGGGGCGACAATTCCGCCATGCGGCCCCCGGAGGGACTTGATGCGACCGGCCGAGCGGCGTTCAGGCGCGCGGTCGCGACGCTCGCGGAGTTGGGCGAGCCTCCCGAGCTGTCGGCGGACGCGGTCCACGCCTACGCGCTCGCGGTCTCCGAGGCGCGGACGCTGGAGCGGGAGTGGCGGAAGCTAGGCGCGTCCGGAGTGCGGGAGGGCCCGCGCGGCGGCGTGTACGAGGAGCCGCTGCTGCGTGCGATCGACCGGGCGGAGCGTCGCGCCGGCGAGCTCGCGGGCGAGCTGGGGTTGACGCCGGCGGCCAGGCGCAAGCTCGGGCATGCCGTCCGCGGCGGGCGGTCGCCTGGGGCGGCGTCGGCGCCAGATCGGGCGGCGAGGCCCCCACGGTGGCAGTTGAAGGCCCTCGAGCCGGGCGCTTGAGCTCCACCATCGACGAACGCTGGCTCGCTCCTAACGAGCACTGGAAGGCGTACGCCGACCGTACCCGTGGCCCGGATTTTGCTTACTGGGCGAACGAACACTGCCGCCAGTCCGTCGACCGGTTCGCCGGCCGGCCGCTCGAGCTGGAGGGTTGGCAGCGGGACATCATGAGCGAGGCGCTCGCCGAGCTCGACGAGGACGAGGCGTACTGGCGAGCCGTCGTGCTGCTCGTCCCGAAGGGGAACGGCAAGACGTCGATGCTGGCCGCGTACGCGGTGTACGAACTGGCCGAGAACGATGGCGCTCCAGAGATCCTGCTGTGCGCCGCCACCGACGCGCAGGCCGGCCGCCTGTTCGACGCAGCCGTCCGGTTCGTCAAGTCCGACCCGTGGCTGAGCGCCCGCCTGGTCGTCCGGGAGCACGTAGGGCTGATCGTGCGTGCCGATGGCTCGTTCGGGAGCCTACGCCGCGTTTCCGGTGACTCGGGCGCCGCCGCCGGTTACAGCCCGAGCTTGGCGATCTGCGACGAGCTGGCGGACTGGACCACGCCTCGGCGGCAACGGACGTGGGCGCAGATCGCGTCCGCCGGCCAGGTCAAGCGCGGCTCGGCGCGCGTGTTCGTCATCACGACCGCCGGCGAGCCGCACGAACGCGTCGACGGAGCCCTCGGCCGGCTGATCGACGCCAACGAGCGCAACGGGCAGTTGGAGCGCGTGCACCGCGCGCTGACGATCTCCCGTGATCACGAGTCGCGGACGCTGGCCTACAACTACTGTGCTGACACCGAGGACCCGCACGACATCGAGGCGATCCGCGCCGCGAACCCGGCCAGCTGGGTTTCGACCCGCGATCTCGCCGCGCTGTCCCGGTCCGCGACGCTGACGCCGGGCCAGTTCCTCCAGCTGCACGGTTGCGTGTGGGCGAGTTCGGCCGGGCCGTTCGTCTCCCTCGAGGAGTGGCGGGCCTCGGAGGTCAACGAGCGGCTGAAACCCGGGGAGGAGATCACCGTCGGGTTTCGTGGCGGTGGCGGCTGGGCGCTTGTTGCCTGCCGCCGCAGCGACGGCGTCCTGTTCGTCCTCGGGGCCGGCGACCCCGGGATCGCAACCGAGCGCGACCGTGCCGACCGGACGCTGCAGCACGCGCTCGTGTCCTACCGGGTCGGCGCCGTGTTCGCCGCCGCCACCTCGGAGTGGCTGAGCCTGGTCGACGGGTGGCGCCTGGCGATGGACAAGAAACAACGCGTTGTGGACGTCCGCGTCGACCTGCATGGCCCGCGTACCGCGCAGATCGTCGATCGGTTCCGCGCCGATCTCGCGAGCGGCGACATCAGGCATGCCGGCGACAGGCGGCTGTCCGCGCCGGTCCTCGCCGCTCGCATCGCCGTGCACGCTCACGGGAGCAACTACGTCACCGCCGACTTCGAGCATCGGGTGCCGATCGCCGCGGCGCTCGCCGCCCTGCTCGCGTGGGAGGCGAAGGTGACCACGCTCCCCGACGCGCCGCCGCAGAGGCTGGTGGGCGACGTGAGCGACTATCGCATCGTGCCTCTCTGGTAGCCCTCGCCTGGAAAGAGAACGCCCTCGGATTTCGCCGAGGGCGCCTCCGAGCGTCGCCGCATCTGGCACGCTCTTGCGTGTGTTTAGAACGCGGCTTTCGAGTCTACGCGCGTGACAGATCGCGACCCGTACGAGCGCTCGCGAAAACTGATCGAGCCGGCGCTCGAACGTCTCTACCGCGAGAAGCTGGCCCGCGAGGAGCTCGAACGCCGCTACCGCGAGACGGTGATGCGAGAGAAACTCGCCGAGTCCGACGCCAGCGAGGACGAGCGGCTCTCCGAGCAGACCGAGAACGATCTCGCGGCGTTGCTGAGGTGGCGTCGCGCCCATCCCAAGGGCACGGAGCTCTCGTTTCGGGCCATCGCCGAGCACCTCGGCATCTCCAAGAGCACGGTGGAGCGCCGCTACGCGCGGATGCTGACGCGGCCGGACTGAGTGGGAGGTGTCCCAGCGCGGGACACCCTGGGACACCCCCTGAGGCGGGGGGCCTGAAACCCCCGTAGCTCCGGGCTTTTCGCTCGCCCGAAAAAAGGGGGTGTCCCGATAGGTTGGGACAGCCGCATGGTTTTAGACCATGCCCATTACGACTACTCCACGGGTCGGCCCGGAGTTGCGCTCGGCGCGCGAGGCGGTCGGCATCAGCCGCGAGCGGCTGGCTCGCCTCGCCGACTGCTCGGTGAACTGGGTCGAGCAGCTCGAGAACCGTGCTGCCGCGCCCGCGAGAAGCGAGGCGCTGCCGCGCATCTGGCGCGCGCTCGACGCGCTCGGCGACCGCCCCCCGGAAGGAGGTGACGCCTAACGCCCAGCCAGCCGGTCGTCGCCGGACTGGCCGCCGGCGCCGTCAGCCCACGAGCAAGGGCCGGTCTCACCGTTGGCCCCGGTGAGCCGGCCCACCACAGAACGGAGACTCTGTGTCAGAGAACAGCACGAGCATAGACGGCAACGGTCGCAGCCCGAAGCGCCTCAACCGCTGGACACCGCGCGCCTACAACAAATTTGCCGCCGCCACTCAGCCGGCCAGCGCATCCAGGTCCCCGAAGACAACCCTGAGGCGCAGGCCAAGGCCGGGCAGTTGATCGAGCGCGGTGTCGTTGGCTATCGCAATAGGAAGGGCCACCTGCGCGACGTCGGCGTGCCGAAGAGGGAGGAGCACCGTGGTCGCGTGTGGCTGTGGGCCAGCGGTCACGAGGACCGGCTCGTGCAGTCCGCCCCAGCCGGTGCGCGAAGAGGAGCGCGACGTGAGTGACGACCTGAGGCGCGAGCAAGGACGAGAAGCGCTCGTGTCCTCGCCGTCGCACGACCGGGTGACGCCCCCGTCTCTCCAGGCGCTACTCAGGGACCGCATGGCCGCGCGCGGCGTCCGCAGCCAGGCGGCGCTCACGGTCATGGCGCCCCACCGCGACCCGTACCGGATGGAGAAGTACCGCCCGGAGGCCGAGTGGCTGGCGGCCGAGGTGATGAGGAACATCCCCCACCGACCGGTTCACGTCCGCGGGCTGCACTACGCCGCGATTGGCGCCAAAAAACCGAACGAGAACCCGTACACAAACACGACGGAGAACTCCGACTGGATCGGAGACAAGCCCGCGAAGGCCGCCCGCTGGCTCGGGCTGGTCGGATGGGACGAGATCGTCGACAACAAGAACGACGCGCCCAAGGTCGAGTTGTGGACGCCGCCGGCGCCGCACGGGCAAGTCCTGTACGCGCAAGCCGAGATCACCTTCCCCCCCAGGCCCGAGCCGGAGGTTGACCTGGCGGACTTCCGCGGCAGCCAGGCCCACAAGCTCGTGCTGTTCGCCGAGAAGACTGCGGTCGCGCCAGTGGTCGCACCGCTCGCCGAGCGTTTCGGGGTTGACACCTACCTCGAAACCGGCGAGATCTCAGACACGCACCTGTACCAGATGGCGCGCGTTGGCGCGGAAGACGGGCGGCCGATGGTTGTGCTCGCGCTATGCGACGCTGACCCGGCGGGCTGGTGGATGCCCGCCACCATCGCCTACAAGCTCCAGGCGTTCAAGGACGGATGGTTTCCCGAGCTGGAGTTCAAGGTGCACCCCATCGGCTTCCTGCCCTGGCAAGTGCACGACATCAACGCGGACGGCGACCCGCTGCCAAGCTCGCCCCTCAAGGACGGAGAGAAGCGCGGGGACGCGTGGGGGGAGGCGTGGGGAATCGAACAGGTCGAACTCGACGCGATCGCGACCTTGCGGCCGGATGTGCTGGAGGAGATCGTCCGCGACGGGATCGAGCCGTTCTTCGACGCGGATCTCGACGGGCGCGTCCAGTCGACCCGGTGGGCATGGAAGGCCGCGGCTCAGGGGGCCCTCGACGAACAGCTCGGCCCGGAGTTGCTCGCGGCGCTCCGTAACGAGGCGGAAGCCAAGCTAGCGGACCTCCAAGTGGAGGTCGACGCGCTCAACGATGCGCTGTGGATTGACACCCACGACTTCACGCTCCCCGCGGTGCCGACCATCCCGGCGGCAGAGTTGAACCGGACCCCGTTCCCTTTGGCGGCCTCGGAAATGGGGTTCGCCGAACTCATTCGCGTCCTGAAGGCCCACGGCGAATATCGGAGGTGGCCGGATCGCCGCGCTGTGGACGGTGGCGAGTGAGCGGGCTGCTTCTTGACCACGCCCGCTCCTGGGCTGACCGCGGCTACTACGTGTTCCCGCTTAGGCCGCGCACCAAAGAGCCCTACGGCCGCACCCACGGCCTGGACGACGCCACGGTCGACGAGGCCCGGATTCTGCGCATGTGGGACGGGCTCCGCGCCGAGTCGAACATTGGTGTCAGCCCCAGCCCGTCCGGCGCGTTCATCCTCGACATCGACTCGAAGAGCGGCGCCGACCCCGAGGACGTCCTGACCAACCTGGAGCTCGACCTGCGCGACCTCGTGATCGTCTGGACCGGAATCGCCGGCGAGCCCGACCGCCAGCACCCGAACAGCCTCTCCGGCGTCCGCGGCGGCCAAGTCTGGTTCAAGGGCTCCGCACCGACCGGCAAGGCCCGTATCGCCGGCGTCGAGTTCCGCGGCATCGGCGGGTACGGGCTCCTCCCCCGTCCGTCCATCCTTGCGGCATCCGCTACGACGGCCAGCTTCCCCCCAGCCGGAAACTCCCGGACCCGCCCGAGTGCGTCTTGGAGCTGGTCGCGACTGTGGAGTCCACCGCCGGACCCGTCGAGGACGGAACGGTGTTTACCGAGCCGGGCCGCCACGAGCGTCTGCTCAACTGGTCCAGGTCGCGGTACACGGCGCACGGCGTTCTCGGCGAGGCCGCGCTGCTGGGGATGCTCAAGAAGAACGAGGTCTCGTGCAAGCCGCCGCTGTCGGAGGATGAGGTCCGCCGGCTGTGGCGCCATCTCGAGCGAACCCGGATCGCGGAGCGCGAGCGGGCGGTCGCGCGGCTGATCCTCAGTTGGCAGGAGGCTCGCCGGTGACCGACCCCGCCAGTCGTGAGCTCCCTTCGCCGAGCGCACCGATGGAAGTCGCCCGCGCCCTGGTCAAGGATCGCTACACCAGCCCGCCCGGTGCGGTGACATTGCGGCACTGGCGCGGAGGCTGGTGGGAATGGCAGACAGCGCACTGGGTGGAGGTCGAACCCCGCGCGATCCGCGCGGCCGCCTACGAGTTCACCGAGTACGCGATCTACCGCCCCGGAGAGAACGTAAAGCCGTGGATGCCGAGCAGCAAGAAGATCAGCGACCTGGTCGACGCGCTGGCCGCGGTCGTCCACCTTCCCGAACGTAGCGGAAATCCATCCTGGCTGGACCGCCGGCGGACCGGAGTGATCGTCAGCTGCGCCAACGGGCTGCTCGACGTGGACGCCCGCGAGCTGCACGGCCACAGTCCCGAGTTCTTCAATCAGGTGAGCGTTCCGTTCGCCTACGACTCGGATGCGCTTGACCCGACCCGGTGGCTCGGGTTTCTCGAGGCGCTGTGGCCCGATGACAAGACCGCCCCGAACGCGCTGGCGGAGTGGTTCGGCTACGTCCTGAGCGGAAGGACCTCTCTGCAGAAGATCCTTCTGGTCGTCGGTCCACCCCGCGGTGGGAAGGGTGCGATTGCTCGGATCCTCGCCGAGCTCGTCGGCCGGGAGAACGTCGCCGGCCCGACCCTGAGCTCGCTGTCCGGAGACTTCGGGTTGGCGCCGATGATCGGCAAGCCGCTCGCTGTCGTCTCGGACGCCCGCCTGAACGGCCGGGACTCCAGTGTCGTTGTCGAACGGCTGTTGTCGGTATCCGGCGAGGACCGCCTGACCGTGAACCGCAAGTACCGGGAGCAGTGGACCGGCACGCTCCCGAGCCGGTTCATGCTCCTGTCCAACGAGCTTCCGCAGCTCGGTGACGCCAGCGCCGCGATCGCCGGCCGGTTCATCACCCTACTGTTGGAGCACTCCTGGCTCGGCAGGGAAGACCAGACGCTCGAGCCCGAGATGCGCGCCGAGCTCCCGGGCATTCTCAACTGGGCGCTCGAGGGACTCGTCCGTCTCGAGGATCAGGGCGAGTTCACCCGCCCCGCCGGCGCCGAGGACGCGTACCGCGCCCTGGTTGACCTCGCCAGCCCCGTTCAGGCGTTCATTCGCGACCGCTGCATCATCGCCCCCGACCTGGAGGTCAGCGTCAGCGACTTCTACAGGGCATGGAAGTCGTGGGCGGATGACAGCGGCCACGCCAAGAAGTCCAAGCAGACGCTCGGCCGAGATCTGCGCGCGGCCCTACCGCTGGTGACGGTCGTCCAGCTCCGCGACGGTAACGACCGAGAGCGCGCCTACCGCGGCATCGGGCTCCTCGAGGAAGTCGCTTGAACATCGACCTTCCTGACAGCCTGCTCGAGCGGCTCGCGGACCTGGTCGCCGCCCGCGTCAACGTCCGGACGGTCGATCGCAGCGGCTCGCCGTGGCTGACCGCGGAGCACGCCGCCGGTTACCTCGGCTGCAGCCTGTCGCGAGTCCGGGCGCTGACCCTGACTGGGGAGCTTCCGCACCATCGCGACGGCCGCCGGCCCTTGTATCACCGCGACGAGCTCGACGCCTACATCCGCGCCGGCGGTGCGAGCTGCCCGTGACCCAGCTTCGGCTGTTCGACCTGCCGGCACTCCGCGCCGGCGACGTCCACTGCGTCGACTGCGGCGTCGACACGATCAAGGCGGACGAGTTCTACATGGTCCATGACGCCGTGTGGCCACTTCACCCGCGCGACGGGATGCTGTGCATCGGCTGCCTCGAGCAACGCATCGGCCGGCGCCTGGTGCCGGCGGACTTCACCGACGCCCTCATTAATCGTTGTGCGGCCAGCTCGCGCCTGCGGTCGCGTCTGGAGTGTGGGCTGCGTGACCCACGCCATAGCCAGGTGTACCTACACTAAGTGTCCCGGCGCGGATGCAACCGCCCGGGACGTGACCGGACCTAACAAGGAGGCCCGATGGGCAAGCAAGCTACACCTGCGAGCCGGATGATGATTCCCGTCAAGGGACACCCCGGCATCTGGAAGCGCGGCGATCGCTACGTCGTGAAATACACCGACCGCGGCCAGCGGCGCAAGAAGTACCTACGGACGCTGACCGAGGCCAAGAAGTTCCGCGCCACAGCACTGGCCGGGGAAGCCAGGCCGACGTCCGCGCAGAGCTTCAAGAGCTACGCGACCGAATGGGTGCGCACGTACAGGGGGCGCAGCGCGAAGGGGATCAGCGACGAGACCCGTGAGAGCTACGCGCACGCCCTCACTCACCATGCGATCCCGTTCTTCGGGACCACGCAGCTCGGCCGAATTGACCCGCCGATGCTCAAGCGCTACGTCGAGCACCTCGAGAACAAGAAGCTGAGCGCCGCGACCATCCGGCGGTACTACGCCCCCGTCCGGGCGCTGTTCGCCACCGCCTACGAGGACCGGCTGATCAGCCACCAGCTGAACGTTCGGGTGGTCGTCCACAACGCCGCGCCCGCCCCGCAAGCGGAAGCACCTCACCGCCGGGGAGACCAAGCGGCTACTCGCCGAGATTCCCGGGAAGCACGCCGACCTGACGCTGCTGCTGTCAACCACCGCCGCCAGGATCAGCGAGCCGCTCAACGCTATCTACGGCGGAATCGGACAGGACCCGGACGGGCGGCCGCAGCTGCGGTTCGTGAAGTCCAAGACCGAGGCTGGGCTGGAGCCGATCCCTCTGACACCGGAGACCGCGAGGATGCTCACCCGCCGCCGCGCCGCCGCCCGCGCGTCAGACGACGATCTGATCTTCCCCAACGATGCCGGGAACCCATACGACCGGCGTGCCTGGACTCGCCGCGTATTCAAGCCCGCCGCCGAGCGTGCGGGGGTCCCGTGGGCCAGCCCACACATGCTCCGCCACGGCGTCGCGACGCTGATGGCCGAACAGGGCTACGAGGCGCACGACATCGCCGGGATGCTCCGTCACGCCGACGGGGGGCGGCTCGCGCAAAGACCTACATGCACCCGAAGGTCCGGAACGTCGACTTCCTCGACGACCTCCTCGGCGGTTAGGCACGCTAGGAACGCGGTCCCGCCTATTGTGCTCTCAGGCATGCGTGGGGCACCTGGGGGCACCAAATGGGGCACCTCCGATCCTGAATCTCCCTGGAGCTCACTGTCGCCCGAACCCCGGGAAACGCTGAGGATCCGTGCCATCGAGATGCAGAGAGAACCATCTAGGCAAAACTCGTAATGAAGGGGTCCCCGGTTCGAGTCCGGGCGTCGGCTCTATCTAACGAAAGCCGCGCTCAGGCGCGGTTTTCCGGTTCAATGGAACGGTTTGCGGGTGGCAAGGTGGGCAACCGATTGGGGCAACACCTGCGGAGCGATCCATATCAGCTCCCGTCCTCGGCTTCTCCCTCGGTCTCCGACCCTTGCGTGGCGGAACGTTCGGCGAGCGCTTCTGTCAATCGACGTAGGCTATCCGCAGCTCGGGCCGGACTCCCGCATCGGACGGGGAGAAGCAGTAGCCGATCCAGCGAGTCCAGCGAGTCCAGCTCGAGCACGATTCAAGACGCGCGCTGGGCTATCGCTTGTAGCCCTTCGCACCGCGCTGACGAAAGCCGGGCCGGGCTGCCCTGCTTGCGCGAAGCACAACCCAGCATCCGTCAGCTGAGCGGTGAAGTCGCGAGTCCTAGGCGAGTCCGTCAGCCTAGGAGTTGCGGCCTTTCGTGCGGCCTACCCTCCGTGGCAGTGACGCGATGGCGGAGCCGTTAGTAGTGGTAGAGGACAGTGTCGTGCGATCACTCAGGCACGCGCAGCGGCATGAGCCAGTATCTCCGCAACAAGGGGCAATTGCGCTTAGTGTTGGTGTGCGATCAATGTGGAGCGGAGTGCCGCGAGCTCGGCAGACTTGACTACGAGACGCAGGCGCGCCGCTCGGTGGGACGGCCGACAGCTCGCGACCGTCGTCTCGAAGAGGCGAAGGCACACGCTCCGTCGGCGATTGCCCGCAACGCGTAGCTCGATGGATCCCTCGTTCACGTTGCGCACGTACACCCATCTGATGGACAACGGCCTCGGCGAGGCGGCGTTCCTCGACACGGCCGTGCACCGCATTCCGAATGAAGAGGTTGGGCGCGAAGAGGGCAACAGGTGGGCAACACACCACCCAGAAACAGCCGCAAGCGACGATAGGGCCGCGACGGCGGAAATCATGTCTTAGCCTGCGTTGGGTGGCCTCAGTTTCGCTATTGCAGGGCGCCGAATGCGCCGGCGAAGAAGACGAGCGGGTCTTTGAGGGGCGAGGTGCGCACGTCGTCGACGCGGCCTACGACGATCCAGTGATCGCCGGCGGGGTGCTCGGCGACGATCTCACACTCGAGGGTGGCGAGGGCGTCGGTGAGCAGCGGCACGCCCCGCGGGTCCGAGTTCCCAGTCGAGACCGGCGAATCGGTCCGCGCCGGCAGGGGTCGCGCGTATTGCGAACCGCTCGTGTTGTCGCCCCAGCACGTTCACGCCGAAGCGCCCCGTCGCGCCGCATCCGGGACCAGGTGAGCGAGCTGCGGGACGGGCAGAACGAGACCAGGGGCGGCTCGAGCGAGACGGAGGTGAGCGAGTTCACGATCAGACCGGCGGGCTCGCCGTCGGGCGCCGCCGTGACGAACGCGACGCCGGTGGCGAACCTGCCGAGCGCGTCGCGGAACGAGCGAGCGTCTCGGCGCCGGCGCGGGGTTGGCTTGAGCTGCGAGAGCCATCTCAGTGGAGCGGGGCCTGTTCGCCGAGCGCGACGTGGCCGAGGTAGTCGTAGGCGCGGTTGGCGCCGAGCGGGTGCATGAACGAGCCGGCTTTGACGTCGCGGTACGCGCGCGCGAGCGGGCTGCCGTTGACGTAGCCGGCGCCGCCCGAGAGGGCGAGCGCGCGGTCCACGATGCGGGCGGCCGCCTCGTTGACGAACGCCTTGGCGGCCTGGGCCTCGGCGAACAGCGCGCCGAGCTCCTCGGCGCTGCCGTCGGACGCCGGGTTGGCGGCGCGGTGCTCGTCGATCAGCGTCGCGGCGCGCGAGATGACGCCGCGCGAGGCGGCGAGGTCGATCGCGTTGTCGGCGACCTGCATGCGCGGGCGCGCGTCGCCGTTGATGCGCCCGGCGATGCCCTGGCGGGCGATCTGGTCGGCCGACTCGGCGATGCCGAGCGAGGCGGCGGCGTGGAACAGCCCGGCGACGAGGTTGCGCTCCATGTACGGCAGCGGGTCGCCGGCGCGGAAGCCGCCGCGCACGCCGGACTCGGGCAGCTCGACGCCCTCGAGCGAGATCGAGTTGCTGCCGGAGGCGCGCATCCCGAGCGCGTCCCAGTCGTCGTGCACGACGACGCCGGGCGCGTCGGTGGGCACCATCGCGTACGCGTAGCGCTCGACGCCGTCGCCGTCGGCGTAGGTGACGGCGACGTAGAGATCGGTGGCGGCGGGCGACATCGTGCAGAACATCTTGCGGCCGTCGATCCGCCAGCCGGACTCGGTGCGGGTGGCGAGCGTGCCCGGCCGCGTGAGGTCCTGTCCGCGCTCGCTGATCGCGGCGGCCAGCACGACGCCGTCCCGGGCGATCTGCTCAGCGAGGAGGCGAAGCCGCGGGCGCGGCGCTCTGCCCCGGCCGCGACGGCGACTTGGCGACGGCGCTCCATGTTGAGCACCGCGACGAGGTGCATGTTCACGCCGATCGCGACCGAGGCGTCGCCGCGCGCCAGGCGGCTTGACGCGACGACCAGGTCGTGCGCGGACGAGACGCCGAGCCCACCGAGCTCGACCGGGACCGGCGCTGCGAAGTAGCCGGCGGCCTTGAGCGCGTCGATCGCCTCGAACGGGTAGCTGCCGTCGCGGTCGTGCTCGGCCGCGCGGGCGGCGAGCTGCGGGGAGAGCTCCTCGGCGATCGCCACGAGGCGGGCGCCGGCTTCGGTATGGGCTGTGAGTTCGATTGGCATCGCGAATTCTCCGATCCGCTCGTCATCGACCCGTGGCCGGAGCATGGCTCCGGCCACGGGTCTCATGCGAGGCCTAGTGGGTCGTCACCTCGACGGCGACGGGCACGCCGTTGGTGACCATGTCGTAGACGGCGGAGCGCTTCTGGGCTCGCTCGACGACCTCGCGGAGCTTTTCCTCCGGCGCGTTGCCCGTCACGCGGAACGACACGCCGATCCGCTCGAACCCGTTGCGGGGCTCGTCGTCGACGCCGAGCGCGCCGCGCACGTCCATGTCGCCGGTGAGGGTCGACTCGACGGAGGTGAGCTCGCACCTTGCGCGCCGCGGCCACGTAGACGATCGATGTCGTCAGGCAGGCGGCGAGCGCGTGCAACAGGTACTCGGCCGGGTTGGCGCCGGTGTCGCTGCCGAGCAGGATCGCCGGCTCGCCCGCGTCGATCACAAACTCCTCGCTGCGGGTGGTGTCCTCCCCGCCCGCGGCGTAGAAGCCCTTGATCGTCGAGCGGTTATGCGACCCGTCGATCCAGCGGTTGCTGGCGCGGAACTGGAACTTCGCCAGCTCCGGCTGCGCCTTGATCAGATCCAGCGTCGCGAACATCTTCTCGGTGTCCACGCCGTTGCGGATCGTGTCGGTGACTGCACTCATTTCGATGACCTCCTGGGTCGTTGTGGTGTTGGTGGAACCCTCCTCCCGAGGCCGCCTGCGCGACATCGGCGCCACCACCCAAATCCGGGTGGGAGGTGTGGCGGGATGCACGTACCGGCTTGAGCGCGAGCAGCGAGACGCTGTGGGCGCCGTACTTGTGGCTCGTGCGCTGCGCCCGCTCGCTGGTGAAGCGGTAGCCCGGGTTGGCTTGGATCACCTGCAGCTCGAGGCCGGCGGCCGCGATGTCGGCCAGGTAGAGATCTCGCTGGCTGGCCCCGGCGATGCACGCGGCCCAGAGGTCGGCTTGGCACGCAGTGCGCGCGGCGATTTGCCGCTCGGTCACGATGTCGGCGAGCGCGAGCCGTCCGCCCGGCCGAAGCACGCGCGCCGCCTCGGCGAACACCCGTGCGCTTGTCGGCCGAGAGATTGATCACGCCGTTGGAGATCACGGCGTCGAACGAGCCGTCCTCGAAGGGCAGCTCCTCGATCCGCGCGCGATGGAAGCTCACGTGCTCGTCGCGGCGCAGGCGCTCGGACTTGGCGAGCTGCTCGGGCGTGATGTCCACGCCGGTGACCGAGCCCGCCGGCCCGACCTGCGCCGCGGCCGCGAACACGTCCATGCCGGAGCCGCTGCCGAGATCCAGCACCCGCTCGCCCGGGAGCAGGCGCGCGAGGCCGAGGTGGTAGCCCACGCCCGCGAACGAGTTCACGGCTTCGGCGGGCAGCCGGCCGAGTAGATCGGCGGGATAGCCGAGCGCCTCGGCGAGCGGACGGCCGGTCGGGAAGTGGAGGTCGCGGCCCGCCTCGTTCGCCACGTCGCGGTACATCTCGCGCGATGTGGCGGTCGAGCTCTTCGGGATCCACGCCCCGGGCGGTGCGGTATGTGGTGTTCGTGTGCATGCCGGCAACGTCGCCGACACGCCTTCCCTAAACCTTCCCGGGGCTTGTGTGAATCGCGCCCGTGTGCGGCTCGAGTCGGGAAGGCCGGCTGACGTCGCGGGCCGTGCGGGTCTAGATCGGTGTGGCGTGGCGCGCACCGGCGCGGGCGAGGCGTCGGTGAGCTGCTGTGCCGGGCGGCGCGGAGCGGCCGCTGGGTCGATGGGCCGGCGTCCCTCGTCGCTGAGGTGGCCTTTGCCGCTGGCGGCCGGCCTGGCGCGTGAGTCCAGCCGGCCAGGCGCGCACGGTTGATGGCGGTGGCGAGCACCGCGCAGTCCGCGTACGGCTCGGGGAGCGATTGCCAGCTACGTGCGACGCTGTGGTGGGAGCGGCAGAGCCTGGCGATCAGGGGACTGGAGCCGTTCGGGGCAGCGTTGTGGTTGATGGCCGCGGAGACCGCGACACGTCGAGGTCGAGTGCCCTGGGCGCCAGCGCGGGCGCGGGTGGTGCTTCTCATGCGTGTCCGAGGGAGACCTCGGGAAGGAGGCGGTGTGCCCAGTGTGGTAGGTACCAGGCCCAGCGGCCCATCAGCCGGAGCAGTACCGGGAGCAGGAGCAGTCGGATGAGCGCCGCGTCGAGCAGCACGGCGATGCCGAGGATGATGCCCATCTCCTTGGGTGGGAGCGGTCCGGAGAGCGCGAAGGTGAAGAACACGGCGACCATCTCGGCGCCGGCAGCGAAGATCACGCGGACCGGAGTGAGCGATCCCGCCGACCATCGCCTCGTGGGGGTCATGGCTGCGGTCCCAGTGCTCCTTCGCGCTCGAGAGCAGGAACACGGTGTAGTCCATCGAGATCGCGAAGATCATCGCGAAGAAGAACACCGGTCCCCAGGCGTCTAGGAAGCCCTGTGATTGGAAGCCGAGCAGCGAGTGCAGGGCGCCGTCCTGGAAGATCCATTTCGCGACGCCGAATGCGGCGGCTGTGGCGAGCAGGTTGGTGAGCACGCCGGCTGCAGCGAGAAGCGGTGCCTGAAGCGCGATCAGCAACAGCAGGAACCCGAGGCCGAGCACCACGCCGATCACGAGCGGCGTCTTCGCCGAGAGGGCGTTCTGGAGGTCGTGGTTCTCGGCGACGGCGCCGCCGATCTGGGCTCCCACAGGCAGCGTAGCGCGCAAGCGGTCGATCGTCGCACCGACGGCCGGGCTGGAGGGATCCTGCTTCGGGATCGCGGTCACGAGCGCGTAGCCGTTGCTCGTCTGGGCCGGGAGCAGCGCGGCGATTCCGGGGTCGCGCCGGGCGACGTGCGCAACCTGGGTGGCCTGTGCCGCGGGCGCGACGATCTGCATCGGCCCGATCGCTCCGGGCCCCATCGCCGCCTGCACCTGCTGGTAGCCGACGCGCGAGGAGTCAGAGCGTGGGGACGACCTTGATCGACGGCATGGCAATCTTCAGCTGGGTCACGGGAAACGCGAGCGCGACGAGCGCGGAAAGCGCGAGCGCGCCGTATGCGAGAGGTCGCTTCCAGAGTCGCTCGCCCCACGCGGCGAACCTCGCGGAGCGCTGCTCGCCGGAGTGCGCCCACGGGAGCGCGAGCTTGTCCACTCGCGGGCCGAGCTTTGTGAGCACGGCCGGGAGCAGTGTCAGCGTCGCTGTGAGGACGAAGATGACCGCGAGCATGATCCCGAGGCTCGTCGAACGAAATGCTGGGCTCGGGACCAGCATCACCGCGCTGAGCGAGATCAGCACAGTCATCCCCGGAGAACAGGACCGCTTTGCCCGCGGTGTCCATCGTCACCGCTGTGGCGTCAGCCGCCGACAGCCTTGAGCCGAAGAACGCGCCGCGGAAGCGATGCACGATGAACAGCGCGTAGTCGATCCCGAGCGCGAGCGCGAACATCAGCGCGAAGTTCATCGCCCAGATCGACACGGGCATGCACCTTCGTGGCGAGGTACAGCGATCCGGCCGCCGCCAGCAGCCCGACCATCGTCAGCATCAGGGGCAGTCCTGCCGCGACCAGCGAGCCGAACGCGACGCAGCAGGATCAGGACCGTGACCGGCCACGAGATCACTTCCGATTTGAGCATCGCGGAGCGGTTCGCGGCGTTGAAGTCAGACCACATCGCCGGCGCGCCGGTCAGGTTCACCCGCACACCGGCGGATGTCAGCGCGGCGAGCTTGCCTTTCAGACGATCCGCCGCGGCCACCATCCCGTTCGCATCACGCGCGGCTCCGGCCTGCACGATTGCCGTATGCCCGTCACGAGAGATCGACACGCCGGCGGTCGGCGCGAGCACGGTGCTGACCGCGGGGTCGGCGCGCAACGTGCGCTCAACGCGGCGATCGTGGCCCGGAACGACGGGTCGCTCACGGTCTTGGCCGGGTGAGCTGACCACGGTCATCAAGCCGTAGCTCGAGATGCCGTGGAAGTTGCGATCGATCAGCTGCCTCGCCTGAACCGACTGCGAGCCGGTTGTCTCCCAGCCGGCGCCGGACAGGGCGTTCTCGACACGGGGGGCGAAGAACCCGAGCACGACCGCGACCAGCAGCCAAGCGATCAGCACGACCCGAAAGTGGGTCGCGGTGTAGCGGCCGAGGCGGCCAATCGGGCCGACGCGGGTCGTCGCCCCGTCAGCTCCAGGCGGGCGGCCGCGGCCGCGATCTGCTGCGGGTTTCGGGAGCCGGTGGGTCGTGCTGTTCGTGGTCACGGCAACGCTGCTCTCGACCGGGCGCGCGGTCGGACGGCGGACACCGGGCTGAGCGCGAGGAGCGACACGCCTGCGCGCCCCGTATTTGTGGCTCGTGCGCCGCGCCCGCTCGGTGGCGCAGCCGAGCAAGCTTGCCGCGCGCGAGTCGGCGGTACAGGTGCGGGGACATGGTGCTTCCTTTCGACTGGCTGAGGTGGATCGGGGTTTGGCGTTCGACGATCAGCCGCGGCGCGGCCGCGCGAGGGCGAGGTCGTAGCGCCTGTCGGCGAGCGAGTTCATGCCGTGGGCGCAGAGCGGCGGGTAGCCGAGGCCCTCGATGAGAGGGCGGGTGTGGCGAGGGCCATGTTGCGGCTCCGCGGTGGTCACGCCGCGGTGGTACATCTCCGCGACCTGGTCATCGGCGGCCTCGCGATCCACGCCCCCGGCGGCCTGCGTGTGCTGTTTGGTGTGCATGCCGGCAGCGTCGCCGACACGCCTTCCCTAAACCTTCCTAGGCGCTGGTCCTCGCCGCATGGAGCCTTTCCAGCGCTTCGCGCGCGCGGCGCTCGTTGAGCACCTGCCCGGCTGCGGCGTAGCCCTCGGCGGCGCGGCGCAGGGCGTGCGCGGCGTCCGGCTGGTCGCCTTCGGCGAGCAGCAGCCTGGCCCGCGCCTCCGCCACCGCGGCCGGCCAGGGGCCGCCCTGCCAGCGCCCCGCGCCAAACTCGGCGCGCCTGAGGTACTCGCGGCTACGCTCGAGCTGGCCAGCACGGGCGCACACCGTCGCGGCCGCCACGTGGTAGCCGGTTGGGCAGAACGGGCAAACCCAGACTGGGTCGAACAAGGTCTCGGCACGCTCAATCAGCGCGAGCGCCTCAGCGTCCTCCTCGGGCACCTGCAGCAGCACGCCGCAGACGAGGAACACGCAGATGATCAGCAAGAGGCGAAATGTGCGCGAGCTCGAGCGCCTCCTCGAGCTGGGCCCGCGCGCCGGCGCGATCGCCAAGGTGAAGCAGCGCCTCGCCCAGGCGCATGCGTGCGAGTGACTCGCCCCCAACCGCACCCACCTCGCGGCTGAGCCGCGCAGCGTCCAGCAAATGCGCGCGAGCGGTCTCGAGGCTCCCCGTGAACAGCTCCGTCTCGCCCAACACCGTGGTGGCGAACGCCTCGCCGCGGCGAGCGCCCGCCTGTTGCGCCTGAGCGCGCAGACGTTTCGCGAAACCGGCGACGCCGGTCGTAGGGATCGCCCGCTGTGAGCACGTATTCGGTCACGCACAGGTAGGCGTCGAAGACGCGGCCCGCGAGCTCCGGCGAGTCCCACACCTGCGTGAGCTGGTGCCGGGAATGCCGCTCCCAGCCTCGGTCCACGTGGGCGAGCATGCCCCTCAGGACAGCGAGGTCGCCTGGATCGGCAGCGACGCTGTCCGCCTCGGCCGCGACTCGCCGCGCGCCCTCCCAATCGCCCGTGTGCCAGGCCACCATGCCGCGCACCAGGGTCGACTCATAGAGGTCGTCGGGCCGCTCGGCCTGGAACCGCTCGAGCGCGGCCTTGGCGCCCACGATGTCGCCCGCCGCGATGTACGCGCGCGCCTGCTGCACGCGCAGCGCGGGCACGCGCTCGGTGGGCGCGACCGCAATCGCCTCGGCATAGGCGCCGGGAGCCATGGGCTCGCCGGCCCCGTGCAGAAGCTGCGCGCGCAGCGCAAGCAGCGCCGGGCGCTCGTTTTCGTCCGCGTGCTCTAACGCCAGTTCAGCCCACTCGGCGCCGTCGCGGTAGGCGCCCACGCCCGCGGCCCACTCGACCGCCCGGGTGAGGAGCGGGACAGCCTCCGGCGCACGGCCGGCCCGCAGAAGGTGGTGAGCGACCCGTTCTGGAGGCGCGTCGTCCGCGGCGAGGAGCCCGGCGGCCTCGGCGTGGGTGCGGCGCAGGACCTCCTCGGGCAGTCGGGCAGCCAGCTCTTCTCGCACGAACGCGTGCCGGAAGCGGTAGCGGCCGCGCGCCCGTTCGAGCACGCCGGCGGCCTGGGCCGCCGCGAGCGCCTTATCGATGCGCGCCGCGCCCGCGAGTGCCGCGAGCTCGGCCCCCGTGAATGCATCGTCGATCACGGCGAGCGCGGCGAGCTGCCGCTCGCCGAGCGGCTCGAGCGGCTCGAGCCGCCGCGCCACAACCTCACGCAGCCGCGTCGAGACCGTGACCTCGCCGGAGGCGTCCACGGACGCGGCCAGCTCCTCCGCGAACAACGGGTTGCCCGCCGCCGAGCGCTGGATCGCACCGAGGGCACCGGGCTGCAGCGGGCGGGCAGCCGCCCGTTGTGCGACCGCCGCGAGCGCGCTGCGGTCGAGCGGACCGAGCGCCAGCTCCACCGCGGTGCCGCGCTCGAGCAGGCTCGAGCGCACGAGCGCGGCCGCCTCCGGAAGCGGCTCATCGCGCATGGCGGCGACCACGAGCAGGCGCTCGCCGGTCGCGCTGCGCGAAAGATGATGAACGAGCGCCACCGTTGCCTCATCGGCGGCGTTCAGATCATCGATCACGAGCACCACGCCGCGCTCCGCGGCGGCCTGCCCGAGCAGCTGACCCACAGCCCAGAAGACCCGACGGCGGTCCACGGGTTCATCCGCCGCCCCACCTGGGCGGCGCACCGACGGCAACAATCGCGCCAGTGCGATCTGTGCGCTGTCGGCGAGCGCGCCGGTCAGCTCAGGCCGCCGCGCGGCGAACGGGTCGAGCGCCTCCACAACTGGCGCGTATGGCGTGCGGCCCTCCTCCTCGTGCGCGGCTCCGCGCAGCGTATGAAGGCCGAGCTGCTCCGCCTCCGCGAGCACAGCTTCAAGGAGGCGCGTCTTGCCGATCCCGAGTGCGCCGGTGACCAGCAGCGCGCCGCCACCGCCGGCCTCGGCACGTCGAAGCGCCCCGAGCGCCGAGGCAAGCTCTCGCTCACGCCCCTCGACAGGAGCGTGGAGTACCCGAGCCGCGCGGACAGCCGGCCCGCGCGTGAGCTCGCGTTGGAGCGCCAGCGTCTCCTCGGAGGGCTCCGCGCCGAGCCGTGTGAGCTCGTCGCGCAGCAGGCGGAACTGACGCGCGGCAGCTGGCCTGTCGCCGTTCGCCATGGACCGGCGCATGAGCGCGCGGTGGGCCTCCTCGTCGGCGGCGTCCTCGCGCAGCACCTCACCCCAGCGGCCCTGGGAGCGCATGACCGCGAGGCGACGCTCGCGCAGCCTCGCGCGCGGGCCGAGAGTCCACTCCTCGTATGGCTCATCGGGCAGCAGCTCGCCGCCATAGGCGGAGTCGTCGCCACGCTCGAAACGCTCGACGTCGGTGCTCACCTCGGCGGCGGGGGCGAGCTCGACCATGCCACCGCGAAGCACGACAGCGCCACGATCACCGAGCGCGGTGCGCGCATAGCTCGCGGCCTTGTGCAGGTTGGCCGCGGCAGCACTGGCACCGAGCTTCGGCCAGAGCACCTCGAGCACCTCGTCGCGCGGCATGCGGTGACCCGACGCGAGCGCAAGCACTTTCACGAGATCCGCGGCACGCCGCTGCGCCCACGCGTCGGCTGGGACAGCTCGAGAGTCCACCAGCACTTCGAAGCGTCCGAGTAGCCGGACCTCGAGCTGCCGCATATGAACCAACCATACCGCCAGAGCGCAATCGTCCCCCGAGACCACGAAACTCGCTTCTGCGCCCAGCCGGCCGTGAGCCATCGGATCGGATCGCGAACTGTGAAGAACCACGAGCTCGCCGAGATCTCACGGCGCGTGGAGCGCGGAAGCCGCCAGATCCAGTTTCGCGATCCGCGTGACCGTCTCGACGCTCAGCCCAGTTACTTCAACGGCGATCGCGAGGTAGTCGACGAGCTCGACGTACTCGATGTTCACTTCGCGAGCCCCTCGAGTAGTTCACGGTCCTGCTCGATGATCTTGCGAATCCGTGCGTTGAACTTCGGATCGCGTCGGCGGCGCTCCACCGCCTCCGAGAGCGCAAGCTTCACGGTCTCGTTCAGGCTCTTGCCCTCGGCAACCCTGTCCCCCCACGCGCTAGCGCGAGCAACGGCGGCCGGCTCCAGCGCGCCATAAGACGTCTCATCGGCAATTCCGGCGAGATGGAGTCCGGACTCCATTCCGGCCGGCGCCGGTGGATGCGAGGGTGGCAAGCTCGAATGGGGCCTGTCGATTCTCATGATGGAGTTTCTTACGGGCGGGGCGCGATGCGTCCGCGTACCGAAGAGCCGCGCGGCGTGACGGCCGTGCTCGGGCCGCTCGCGATCGGACTCGCGCTCGTGGCTCTGTTGGTTCTTCCGGCCTCGGCCGGCGCGGTGCTCGCGGGCACGAACGGCCGGATTGTCTTTATCGAGGGGCCCGCCTTCGGCAACACGCAGCTCTTCCTGCGCAGCGTCACGAGCAGCACGGGTGCCGGGTTAACCACCGGTCCGCTCGCCACGGGGCTGGCGGAGCAGCACCGCCACCCGACCTGGTCGCCTGACCGCACGAAGGTCGCGTTCGCCGAGGGTCCGGGCGGTGCGATCGGTTACGACATCTACATCCTCGATCTCACCACGCCGGGGGCGACGGCTCAGAACATCACGAACTCCTCCGGCGTCACCGACGACCGCCCGGCCTGGTCGCCCGACGGCACCCGCATCGCATACGAGAGCGGCAACGACATCATCGTCCACCCCCTGAACGGCGGCGGCGATCTCAACCTCACGAGCACGCTCACTCCCAAGGCGTGGAAGGCGGCCTGGAGCCCGGACTCACAGACTCTTTATTACTCGGTCGGGGACATCAGCCAGCCGCCGAATGGCAACACCAACGACATCAGGCTCTACCAGCAGCCGGCGAACAACGCGAGCGCGGGAACGGAGCTGTTCCACATCAGCGGCGCCCACGTGTTCCAGCCCTCGATCTCCCCCGACGGGACGAAGCTCTGCTACACGACGAGCACGGCCGCCGGGAACAGCACCAGCGCCGCCGTCGTCGCTGCGCCTCTGAGCGCGCCAGGCTCGTTCACTGTTATCGCGGACAGCGGCAAGGGCGACTACAACTGCACCTGGTCGCCGGACGGAACCAAGATCGCGTACACCGAGGATTACGCGGGCAACGGCGAGATCTTCATGAGCAACTCCGACGGGAGGGGCATTCCGATCGACTTGACCAATGCCGCTGGGGTGTTCGAGGGCAGCCCCGACTGGGCACCCGATGGCCGGCCCACCTGCCCGGACGCCGCGGCCACGACGACGGTCACCAAGCCAGTGACGGTCACCGTCGCCTGCAGCGACACCGGCCCCGCCTACGAGCAGTCCAAAGTCAGGGAGTTCACCAAGACGAACCCAAGGCATGGCGCGGTCAAGCAGGAACCGGCCGGCGACCGATTCACCTACACCCCAAACGCCGCGCTTCGTCGGCACGGACTCCTTCAAGGTCGGCAGCTTCGACGACTTCGGCTTTGGGGCCGACACCGGCACCGTCACGATCACCGTACGGGGACCGAAGTGCGGCGGACACCGGGCAACCATCGTCGGCACAGCCGGCAACGACGTACTCGTCGGAACGCGCGGCAACGACGTGATCGCCGGGCTCGGCGGCAACGACCGGATCCACGCAGGCCGCGGCAAAGACGTGATCTGCGCCGGTCCAGGACGCGACCAGGTAAGTGGCGGTCCCGGTGCAGACAGGATCGCGGGAGGCCCCGGGAACGACAGGCTGTCTGGCGACGGCGGCGCCGACCAACTGTCCGGCGACAGCGGGAACGACTCTCTCAGCGGTGGCCCCGGCCGCGACAGCGCTGAGCGGCAACTCGGGTCGCGATCGCCTGAACGGAGGGTCCGGCAAAGACCGCTGCAACGGTGGCTCGGGCCGCGACCACGCGTCGCGCTGCGAGCTCCGCTCGCGCATTCCCTAGCCCCCGGCGGCGGTGTCTGCTCGAGAGAACCGACGCCCGGCGAGCGCTCTGCTCGCGGGCTCAATGGGAACCGAGAGAGAACGATCTCAATCAACGCGACTCCTCCGGCGGACGTCGCGATCGTAGCCCGGCGGCTCGCAATCCTCTTCCATGTCGAATGCACAGATCGCGCAGGCACGGACGTCGACTGACGGCCGCAAGCCCGCGCCGCCGCGTGGCGTTGGTCAACGGGGCCCGGACCATGGAGTGCGCCCTGCCCGGGCCCCACCATCCCTATCGGGCAGCAGAGCGTCGAGCTGGAGCAGACAGTTGCTGCTCGGGTCAAAGGTGCCTGGGCTCCGCCGGCTTGCGATGGTCCCGTGCCCGGCGGAAACCCAGGCGGTGCGTCAGGGAAGCGCCCCACACGGAAGCGCCTACTTGTCCCTACGTCCGAGTGGCCCCAAAGTCAGGCGCTACTCGATCCGTGGGAGGTCACACCCGACGCGTCGACCAAGCGGTGGAAGTCGGTCTGGTCGGCCGGGGCGAGAGTCCTATAACAGAAGTTCGGAGTACGGCTGGTCTATCTCCCCGTTGCCACCGGGGCCAGAGCTGACGAGGGTCCCAACGCGATGCAGGTTGTTGGGGCCACGCACGAGACACCGGTTAGCCCAGCGGCGAAGTATCGGCGCGGTATCGAGGGCGTCTCTTGGGTAGACCAGCTGCTCCCGTTCCACGCCTCGGCAAGGGCCACCCCGCCTTGGACCGCGTCCTTGGTGCCGACCGCTACGCACGCCGTGGCGGAGGGGCAGGAATCGGCGGTCAAGCCGCCTCCGCGGGACGGGCTGGCAATGCTCTGAAGTGACCAGCTGGCGCCGGTCGATCGCTCAGCGAACGGACCGCCGCGGCCCACAGCGGGGCTAAAGCGCCCAACCGCAGTGCAAACGCTTGTTGACCTGCAGGAGACGCCGCCGAGGTCAGCGTAGGTCGCTCCGGGTGGCGGGCATGGGTTCTCAATTATCCATGTGAAACCATTCCACGCCTCCGCGAGCGCTTCACTCTGGTTCGAGCCGGAAAGGTAGTATTGGCCGACTGCCGTACACGCCGCTGCCGACGGGCATGACACGCGCTGAGGCAGGGCTGCTTTGGAGCCGGCTGGTAACGGCATGGTGTGGGTAGACCATCCGGTGCCATTCCACAGCGCTGAGAAGGGAATCTGCACGGAGCTTCGGCTGAGCTGGTAATACCCAACCGTCTTGGACGTCGGGTCGTACTCGATCTCCTCTTCACGAATCCGCTTGAACGCCCCGGACTTACTCGTAATGAAGGGGTCCCCGGTTCGAGTCCGGGCGTCTGCTCTACGAGGTCCCTGTAGTCTGGACTCAGCCCGGAGCGGATGCCCAGCTGGTGCGACTGGCCGGCTCGAGGTGGAAGAGCAGACAGACGAGAGGGAACATCGATGAGCGAAACCACGCAGTTCATCATTGGAAGCGAAGTCGCGTGTACGGACGGGGTTTGCGGGGATCTGAGACGCGTGGTCATCGATCCCGTCGCCCGCGCGATCACCCACCTCGTCGTCGAGCCGAGGCATCGGCGCGACGCGGGTCATCTTGTGCCAATCGATCTCGTGACTTCGACGGCGAAGGAGATCCAGCTGAAGTGCACCAAGTCTGAGTTCGAGTCGCTCGAGGACGCTGAAGAGTCACAGTTCCTTTCGGGGGGCGGCGGGCAGTTGGGGTACAGCGAAGACGAGATGCACTCGCTGCCCTACTACGGCCTTGCCACGCGCGACATGGGCACCCGTGTGAGCGGTTTGGGGATCACCGCGACGGGCCGAAACACTGATCCCCATCGGGTCACCTACGACCATGTGCCCGTGGGTGAAGTGGAGGTGCGCCGTGGCGATCAGCTATATGCCGAAGATGAGCCTGTAGGGCGCGTACAGGGCCTTGTCATCAATCCCAGCGATCATCACGTGACACATATCCTGCTCGACGAGGGCCACCTATGGGGTAAGAAGAGGGTCGCCGTTCCAATCAACGCCGTGAAACGCGTCGGCGCGATAATTCGACTGAACCTCACGAAGGACGAGGTGGGGGACCTGCCACCGGTCCACCTCGATCACCCGAGCGATCGGGGCGGGCCATGACCAGCCGGCACGATCGGGCCGCGAAGCCGGATGACCGCCCGCGCGAACTGAGACTCAGCCGATACTGACACGGCCCGGGGCTCCGGTGAGCATCGCGCCGCCAACCAACCGCTGGGAGGTCGTTCCATGTCGCCGTTCATCAGCGCCTCGCGCCGCGTGCGCAGACGCCCCTCGCCGCGCGTCGTCGCCGTCGCGCTGGCAGCCGGCCTGTTCGTGTTCACCGTCGCCGTTCCCGCATTCGGCGGGCCGAGCGTTCCCTCGGCTGCGAACGCGCTGAGCACCGCCAAGAAGGCGTTGAAGCTGGCCAAGAAGGCGGAGAGCGATGCGAAGAAGTCGCTGGTGGGCAGCAGTCGCCTGGTCAACGGCGCGCTGGTCACCAGCAAGATCGCCAACGGCGCGGTCGGAATGGTCAAGATCACCGCGGGCGCGGTAGGGACCGACCGGCTCGCTGACAGCGCCGTGACCACGGGCAAGCTCGCTGACGGCGCCGTGACGGCGTTGAAGCTCGGCGCGAACGCGGTCGGCAGCGCCAACATCCAGAACGGTTCGGTCAGCCTCAGCGACATCTCCGGCGCCGACGTGACCGGCCCTGTCGACATCGACCCGATCCCGGCGCGCACGTGCAAAGTCTTGGACCTGCAGGTGCCTGGCGCCCAGGTGGGTCAATTCCCGATCATGGCCTTCGAGGGCAACACCGCGCTCCCCGACGCCCTGATCGCGATCGCCATCAAGGTGAGCGCCGCCGGCACGGTGCGCAGTAAGGTCTGCAACCCGACCGACACCGCGACCAGCGCCACCACCGGCGTCGGCGTTCGGGTGATCACGCTCAACTAGTGGAGGCGTCCGAGTGGAGGCGTCCGGAATCTCGTCGAGTTATGTAAGTAGGCCTGGCCTGGTTCGGCGCGGAGAACTCATGGATCGAGCAGCTAACTCGAAAGTACGCGGCGGGCAGTGATAGCGTGGCCGCTGCATGATGGTCTGGTCACGTCGGCTCCTCCCGTTCGCCATCGCAGCAATCGCCGCGCTGACGGCGGTCACCGCGCTCGCCCGCACGACCCGCGGACCCCTGACCGGCACGTGGAGTGGCTACATCGTCGGTCAGACCGGTAGCCATGTGAAACGTCGGCACATCGTCATCGTCGTGAACGCGAGAGAAACCGGTGGCAGCTGGAAGCTCAGCTCCGCGTGCCGCGGCCCGTTGACGCTCGACAGCATCTCGAACGGCTACCACCACTTCCTCCGTAGGCTCGCGAGAGGAGCGAGGTGCGCCGGCGGCGACATTGACTGCCTCAAACGCGCCGGCGCGAACGTGTACGACGCTGTCACGTCGCACCTCGGCGGTGAGTACGACGCGAGCGGAACGTTGCATCGCGTCCAGCGTAGGTAGGGTCGCTGTGATTCATCGCTCCGCCTAGCCGCCAACGTTCTTGCGGAGCTCTTCGCGCAGTTCGGAGCGCCGGATCTTGCCGCTGATTGTTTTTGGCAGGTCCTCAACGAAATGGATCTCGCGAGGGTATTTGTAGGGGGCGGTTGCCGCGTTTGACGAATTCCTGCAATTCGTGGGCGAGCTCAGGTGATCCTTTTTGGCCGGGGGCGAGCAGGCAGAAGGCGGTGACGATCTGCGTGCGTTCGGGGTCGTCCTTACCGACCACAGCTGCCTCCAGCACGGCAGGGTGCTCGACAAGCACACTCTCAACCTCGAACGGTCCGATGCGGTAGGCGCTGGAAGTGATGACGTCATCGTCGCGGCCCTCAAACCAGAAGTAGCCGTCCTCGTCGATTGCCGCCTTGTCCCCGGTGAAGTAGAACGGTCCGCGGAACACGTTGTCATTAGCCGTCGGGTCCTGGTAGTAGCCCGGGAAGAGGCCGATAGGGCGCTCCGGTTCGCAGCGAACGACGATGTTGCCCACTTCTCCCGCGTCTGACCGGCTGGCCGCTGTCATCGACGACCGTTACGTCGTAGCCGGGGACGGGGCGGCCCATCGATCCAGGGCGAACCTTCATTGCCCGGTAGTTGGCGACCAGACATGTCGTTTCCGTCTGGCCGTAGCCGTCGTAGATGGTCAGGCCGCCTGTCCCTTCCTGCCACTCGCGGATGACCTCCGGATTCAGTGGTTCGCCGGCGCTCGTGCAGTGTCGTAGCGCCGCGAGGTCGTGTTTGGAGAAATCCGCATGGACCAACCGTCGATAGAGCGTCGGCGGTGCGCAGAACGAAGTCACCCGATGGCGGGCGAGGATGTCGAGGACCGTGTCCGGCTCGGGGCGGCCGAGCGCGACGTTGAGAATCGCAGCGCGTTCGTGCATCTGTCCGAACAGCCCGCCCCACGCCGCCTTTGCCCAGCCGGTGTCGGTGACGGTCCAGTGCAGGTCACCTGGGCGCAGGTCCTGCCAGAACCGCGCCGTTCCGATGTGCCCAAGTGCATAGGACTGCGGGTGCTGGACCATCTTCGGGTAGGCGACCGTGCCACTCGTGAAATACAAGAGGAGCGGATCCTCGCGATGCGTCGGGTCCTCCGGCGTGGGACCATCTCCAACCGTCCGGCACCGCTGCTCGAGCGCGTGCCAGCCCCGGGGCGCGCCGCCCACGCATAGCCGGGTAGGCAGATCAGGGACGGCAGCGTCGACCTTCTCGGCACCCTCCTCATCGGTGATCGCAGCCGTTGCTCCGGTCTGTTCGAAGCGGTACGCGATGTCCTTCGGAGTCAGCAGATTCGGCCCTGGCATCGGGATCGCACCGATCCGCATCGCCCCGAGCAGCGCCGCATACCACTCCGGAATCCGCGGCAGCATGACGAACACGTGGTCGCCTTTGCCGACGCCGAGATCCAGTAGCACCCGCGCGGTCTCGCGAGAGACACGTGCCAGGTCGGCCGCAGACTGCTCCGCGACCACCTCCCCGGTGCCGTTAACCGACAGGACGGCGAGCGCGTTGGGATCCTCCGAGGCCCACACGTCGACGATGTCCCGCACGGCATTGAACCGCTCCGGGACGCTGACGCGGTAGCTAGCGCGCTCCGCATCGATATCCACCAGACGCGGGACGCAATCCCGAGGCGGGCGAGCAAGAGACACGATCGACATGTCGATCACCTCCGTCGATAGGTGCCAGGGAAGGCTGGCGGGCCAGCGTCGCGAACACCACAAATCCGGTCAATCATCTGCATCACCTCTCGTTAACGGCGTTCGGACCGTTGTAAAGCGCGCCGCCCCGCTCGTCATCCGTACAAGCATGCAGGCTTCGGCGCGCCAACTACCGCCCGTCGCAAGGGGCTGGCTGAGTCACGGGTCGCGGATCGCGTTCCCGCGAATCGTTGCGCGCTCCTGCCACTGCGGCTACCGTGGGCTCAATGCGGGAACGTGACCTACAGATCCTCCACGAGGTCCTCGGGTCTCGCGGCGGGTTCGGCCATCGCGAGCACCTCGAGCTGGCCTGGACCTACCTACGCCTCTATCCGGTCGACGTGGCGGCCGAGGCCATGGCCGGAGCAATCCGGCATATCGCTCAGCTGCACGGCGCCCAAGACAAGTATCACGAGACGATCACGCGCTCGTGGTTCCACTTCATTGCCGTGCACATCCAACGCTGGGGCGCCGAGAGCTTCGGGGAGTTCATCGAGCGCAATCCCGAGCTGCTCGATCGCAAGCTGATTGAACACTTCTTTTCGCGTGAGCTGATCCTCAGCGACTCCGCTCGAGCGGCTTGGGTCAGCCCCGACCTCCGCGTGCTGCCGGCGCTCGCGTAGGCCTTCGCAGTCGCTCGTAATGAAGGCGATGGGCGCGGTCGCTGTCGTGATCAGCTGAAGAACTCGACGAGGGCGGGCCGGAGTGCCTTCCGGGTGCTGCAGGACGCTGTGGTCTTGGCCTTCGAGTGTGCGATGCCGCGCCCCGGAAATCGCCTGAGCCACTGCCTGCGCGGTCGCGCGGATCCAGGGAAACGACTCACTGCCGTCGAGGGCGAGGAGGGGGAGTTCGAGCTCGGCCAGGCGCCCGGTCGGCAATCGGTAGCCGTGATGGACGGCCAGGTCGTAGGGCAGCGTGTGCGCAAGAGCGGTGAGCCAGCGCCATACCGGGGAGGCGCGCATTCCCTCGACCGACGCGGTAGGAAGGCCAACCGCCTCGGTCGAGAAGAGGACGACCGCGTCGTCGCGGCGGCCTTCGCGAACCAGCGCGCACATACGCTCGTCGAGGTCGTCCGGTGGAAGCAGCCGTGTCCCGTCAACCATGTACGACGGCTCGTAAACCACAAGCCTGTCAATTGGCAACCGGTGCATCGCCGCTTCAAGGGCGAGCACCGCGCCCGAGGAGTGGCCAAACACGCTGACCGACCCGCCCAGCGTCTCGATCACCGCCGAGAGATCCTCTAGCTCCCGCTCGGGCTCGAACTCGCTGTCGTTGTTCGTGCTCGCGCCGCGGCCGCGTCGGTCGTAGGTGACGGCTGCGAGGTTGCCGGACGAGATCGCCTCCGCCACTCCGGCCACCCTTGAGCGGTCGTTATAGGCGCCGCCAATGAGGATCACGGGCCAGCCGTCGCCGTAGCGGTCAAACGCGATCGTCGTGCCGTCAGCGGACCTGACGCTGCCGCTGCGTGTGCGGCTCATGCGAACCGCGGGCGAAGCACGGAGCGCCAGCGACGACGACGGCGGCCGGTCAGCGCCGCCGCGCTGCGTCGCAACAGCTCGACCGCATCCGAGGTGAGGACGAACGGATTGGCTACCACTCGTTCGTCGTCGAGCGACAGAGCCGCCACGACGTCCTCGTCAATCGTCGCGACAAGAACCTCGCCCGCGAGCTCAGGGGCATCATCCACCTGGGCGAGACGCCGGAGCGTCCCGACCTCGTCGGGGTGCGCCAAGCGAACCGCCGCAGCGGGTCTCGCGCTCCTCACGGCCGCCATCCTGCGCTTCCGCCGCAAACCCCGCCGCGGACCCACTCGTCCGGCTCCATGTCCGCTTGCGGCCCTGTGAAGGTCCGCGATGTGCTCGTTTGCGGCGACTGCATTCAATGACGTTTGCATGCTCGTGCTCCTCATACTCGACTGAGGAGATCATGGCCCTAAGACCCGGCGCCGACATCGGGCATGTGCAGCGACTTTCCGACCCGCACCCCTTACCCGGGAGATGGTCGGACCTTAGAGCGGCCGACCGCGTTTGCCATTCGGCCGACGGCATCGGTGATGTGATCGGGGCTGGTGGCGAAGTTGAGGCGTGCGTGCCCGGCACCCTCCGGGCCGAAATCGAGGCCGGGCCGAGCGCGACCCGGCCGTGGCGCAGAAAGACGGCGGCCGGCCCCTCGCCGAGCGAGAGGCGTCTGCAGTCAAGCCACGCAAGGTAGGTCGCCTGCGGCGGCGTCCATCGGATATCGGGCAGGCGAGCGGCGAGCTCATTGGAGAGGTGCGCCCGGTTAAGTTGGGTGACGACCCGGTCAAGCCATTGGTCTCCTTCGCGAAGGCGACCTCGGCACGATCTCTCCAAGCACGCTGGCGTGGTCGTGCTGCGGGCCCATGCGGTGGACTAAATCGCGCCTGGTCGTGTCGGCGGTGACCACGAACGCGGTCTTGAGCGCGGCGAGGTTGAACGCTTTCGATGCGGAGGTGAGCGCGATCCCGTAGGCCCGGGCCGCATCAGAGACCTCCAGCCAGGGTGTGTGAGTGGCCCCCGGGAGGACGAGCGGAGCGTGGATCTCATCCGCGAGGACCCACGCCCGCGCCGAGGCGCAGTGCTCGGCGATCTCTCGCAACTCATCGCGCGAAAGCACGTGGCCGCTGGGATTGTGGGGGTTGGAGAGCACGAAAACCCGAGTTCCCTGAGCGAGAGCCGCGTCGAGGGAGTCGAGGTCGATCTCCCCGCGTGGCCCTACGTTGACGGCGATGAGGCGTCGCTCCCCCTCGCGCAGCTCCGTGAAAAACGGCGGATAGGCCGGCGATGCGAAGGCGACCGCCTCACCGGGTCCAACTAGAACCCGACAGAGGCCGACTAGGCCCACCATGACGTCGGGCACGACGGTCACCTGCTCGGGGTCAAGGCTCCAACCCAGCCGCCGCTGAGCGAATTGGGCCAGCGCCTCCGACAGCCGGGCCGTCGCCGGAACTGCATAGCCCAGGTCGCTGCGGGCCACCGCGTCTTGCACCGCTTCACGGATTGGCCCGGCAATCGGGAAATCCATCTCGGCCACGGTCATGCTCAGCACGTTCGCGTCGTGAACAGCCCATTTTTCGCTGCGCCGGGCGTGCAGCTCGGAAAGCGCGGGGACCGTCAGATCAACCCCAGGTTCGGCCATCGCCCGGCAAAGCTATCTCACGGTTCCCGCCCGACGAGCCCGCTGCGGGGCCGGGGTCCCGGCGCGGCGGGTCGATCCACGGCCAGGAGCGGTGGCTCACTGGCCGAGACCCCGGCGGGGTCGTTGACGAACGCCCCCGCCGGCGCCGGCACCGGCCCCTGGAGGAGCGGGTCGCGGGTGGTGACCATCCACTCGTTCAACCTGCCGTCGAGCTCGTGGCGCAGCTGCGCGAACTCGTCGACCTCGGCGAGGTTCCGCATTTCCGTCGGGTCCATGATCAGGTCGTAGAGCTCGACGCGGGGCCGGCGGTGGTTTCCCCAACCGGCCGAGATCAGCAGCGACTTCGACGGCGAGTCATCGACGTTGGGAAGCACCGGCTCCAGGCGATCGCCGAAATGGCGGACCAGCTTGTTTCGACGGGTGCGGATCGCTCGCTGGGGGTCGTACGCGGCGTGGTAGGTCAGCTCGGCAAACAGTTCCTGCCGGACCTGGCTGAGGTCCCTGCGTGCCAGGGGCAGGAGGGAATGGCCGTGGGTCTCATCGGGCACGGGCACGCCGGCGAGCTCGAGTAGCGTCGGGTACAGATCGACGTGCGAGGTCAGGCCGTCGGTGACGTGTCCGCCGTGAAATCCGCCCGGTCCGCGGATGATCAGCAGCACTCCCAGTCCCTGGTCGCTGAGCGTGGCCTTCGCGCCCGGAAACGGGAGCCCGTGATCTGTCGTCAGCACGACGAGCGTGTCATCGGCCAGGCCGGCCTCGTCGAGACCGTGCAAGACCGCGCCGACACCCTGATCGAGCGACCGGGCGCTGGCCTTGAACGCCGCCATGTGGGCGCGCGTGGCGGGGGTGTCGGGCAGCTGGTTTGGTGGCGCGCCATACAGCGCGTCGCGCACGGAGCTCGGTTCGAAGAACTCGCGGTGGGTCTCGAAGAACCCAATCGAGAGAAAGAACGGCTCAGGCGGCTTGGCTCGGAGCAGCTCCAAGGTGGCCGGCGTGATCGAGGCGACTCGGGTCGTACCGATGTCGACGACATGGTCGTAGCCGAGGACGTCCGGGCTCTCCGAGAGATGCTGTTCGCCGACGAGTGCTGACCAGTAGCCCGCCTCTCGTAGCGGATGGACGATGTGCCGGCTGTAGTCCGCAAGCTCCCAGCCGCGGTGGGCGAGCCCGGTCATTCCGTTCACGTGTGCCCACTGACCGGTCAGCAGGCAGGCACGGCTGCCCGAGCACGATGGCGCTGCGCAGAATCCCTGCCGGAACAGCAGCCCCTGATCGGCAATGCGCTGGATGTTCGGGGTGATGACCTGATGGCCGTAGGGCTGTACGTACCGCCCGGACGGCTTCCGGGTAAACCTAGATTCTGGAGGTCTGATGTGATTGGAAGGAAATCGTGGGGTGGACTGGTGCCGGGCGTGTTGACTGCGGTGCCGGCGCGTTCGAATGAGCGATGTCGAGAGGTGCGTACACTCAGAGGTGCAGCTCCACTGCCGAGTGTCGTGCTCTCGCATTCTCCCGTGGCCAATTTTCAAGGGAGCGGAGGGGAGCAGTCTTATGGTTGACGCAAACAGCCCGGGCCCTGGGCGATCCACATCGGAGGCGGCTCTCGGCGAGCTCAAGAGGGAGATCGCCCGCCGCAACGAGGAGACGCAGAAGGCGGGGCGCAAGCGGCGCGCCGCACGGGAGAGGCAGCGGCTCGACTACCTGCGGGATCGGAGCGCGCGACGGGCGCCGCGGTGACCCAGGTGGTGCCGGGGTGATGGCGGTAAGCTTGGACGAGAAGGCCTCCCGCCGGGGACCGGAGGGACGGGAGGCTTTCGTCGTTCTGGACCGCATATCCCGCGGGAGTAGTGTTGATTCCATGATGCTTCGGCTCAGGCTGGTTTCGTTGCTTCCGTTTCTGTCGCGGTGGATCGAGGTCGCGCCGGCCGCGTGCTGTGGTGTGTGCCCGACGTGCATTGGAACCGCCGTGACTGGCTTGGCGTAGGAGAAGGCGGACGCTCAGGAGGTTCACGGCGACCGGCCGTGAGCGTACGATCCCGCTATCCGGTGAGCGGGGCCCGCGACGCTAGCAACGGCCCCATGGCACCGAAGGATCAGCTTCCATGCGGTGGGCTGCTAACGCTTTGAGGTGGTCGGTTCCGAGCCGGATGGCCCAGCAGCAAGACCTGCTAAAAGTTCAGACGATCGCCGGGTCGAGTTCGCGTTGAGGCTGTTGTGTCACGGTCGTCTGGATCTCGGGATCGAAGGTGATCCAGCGGCCCTTGCTGGCTCGCTTGGCCTGGTAGAGGGCGACGTCGGCGTCGTGCAGCAGGGCGTCGGCTGACGCACGTTCGCCGACGTGTCAGCGGGTCGTGGAGTGATTGATAGGTCAGCTGTCTCTGCGCGCGCAACAGGTCGCGTTGGGCGAGGTACTGGCGGAGCGAGCCGAGCGCGGCGAGGACGACGGCGCCGAGCACGAGCACGAGTACGCCGGCCGGCATGAACGAATCGTGGCGTTCGATGCGATCAAGCGCATGCCTCGGCATCGACCCACCAAGAAACGGTCTGGTCAGTAACTCCCCACACAGGGCGCGCTTTCCCGCACGCGGTTCACAATGTCGTGGCGTGGTGGCGAACTGGCTCGGACACGGCCGTAACGTGATGAGGCGATTGCTGCCCAGCCGAGGGCGGACGCAGCGCAGCTGGGTCGTGTCGGTCCCCTGGCCGTTGTACACGAACGCGTATCAGCGCCTTCTCTATGAGCAACTTGCGGCGCACGGAATCGCGCTGGTGCCCGGCGCCCTCGAGCTTGGCTGGCTACGCCGCCATCCGGGTGCGCGCACGATCTTGCACTTCCATTTCCCGGAATTTGCCTACCGACCACCCGGGACGGCCCCGGGTGCCCTGGAGGACTGGCGCGCCGTGGGGGTGTTCGGCCTTCGCCTGGCCGCTGCCCGGGCGCTCGGATACCGCGTGATCTGGACCGTGCACCAGGTAATCCCGCACAATTCGCGCGGCGCGGCGGATCGCGTGGCCTCCGCGCTACTCGCATGCGCGAGTCGTCGGCTGATCGTGCACGACGAGGAGACCGCTCGGGCCTGCCGGTGGCTGCCCGTGCGCGCCCGGAACATTGCCCTGGTGCCCCATGCGTCTTACGCCGGGGTATATCCGCCGGGACGCAACCGGGCCAACCGACGCGCCGCGTTCTCGCTGGCCGCCGCCAGGTTCGTGTTCCTGTGGTTCGGTCAGCTTCGTGCCTACAAGGATCTCTCGCTGCTCCTGACGGCGTTTGCGCAGACGACCGTCGAGTTGCCGGACGTGGCTCTCGTGATCGCCGGCGCTCCGACTGACAAGGCCGTCGTGGCGCAGATCGAGCGGGCGGCCGAGGGCGACCGCAGGATCAGGCCGCTGATCGGATTCGTGCCCGACGACCATGTGGCCGAGCTGTTCGGTGCCGCGGATGCGACGGTCTATCCGCGTGCCGACGGTGGGACGGCCGGTTCGCTGCTATTGAGCCTGTCTCTGGGGCGTCCGGTCATCGCCGCTCGCGTGCCCGCCTACCAGGCGCTGATCGGCGATGAGGCAGCCGGCTGGTTGTTCACGCCCGGGGATGCACAGTCGCTGGCCAGCACGATGGCTCGGGCCTCCGATCCGGTGGCGGCGGCCGCGCGTGGGCGGCGTGCGCTGGAACGAATGGCCGGCCGCGACTGGGCTGAGGCCGGCCGTCGGACCGCTGAGCTGATGCTCGGAGAGGGGCTGAGCGTCCGAGCTGCTCAGCGCGCCGCGGCGACGCCGCCGGCCCTGGAGGGGTCAGCGCGGTCGTAGGACGCGAGGTGATCGACGAGCCGGTGAGCCAGCGCCACGATCATGAACGTCGGGTTGGCGCAGCCTCCGGTCGGGAACACGGAGCTCCCGGCCATGTACAGGTTGGCGGTGCCATGGACGAGGCAGTTCGCGTCGACGACCCCTTCGGCAGGATCGGGCGCCATCCGCGTCGTTCCCAGATGATGGTTTCCCCATGTGGCGTTGAGCGAATCGGATGGCCCCATCGGCTCCAGCGGCCACGGCGACTCCGCACGGACGGAGAGTTCGACGGCGGCGTCGTAGCGGGATTCGAGCGCCGCCGCCACCACCTCTGCCGTGCGCGCGAGGCTTCGCCAGTCCTGGTCGAGCAACCGCCATTGAACGTGAGGCTGGGCACACCCGTAACGGTCACGGAGCTCCCCCAGCCGCACGCGACTGTCGGGGTTGGGAGCCTGCTCCGCTCGGGCGAACAGATCGCACTCGATCGGCCCGCTGGAGGGAACGTCGTCGCCCCTGGGCCGCAGCTGCATGCCGGCGCCGAGCAGCTGCTCGTCCCGCTGCACAACGTCCGGCAATGCGAGCACGTCGAGCCTCAGCCCCGCGTCGAGGTACGGGCGTATCGCGTTCACGTCCGGTACGGATACGGTTCCGCTGAGCACGTGCGGGTGCTCCATGAAGCACCGCCCGACCATCGCCGACGCCGTGAGGTCTCGCTCGTGTAGCAGCAGCATCCGAGCGTTCTCGATCCCGCCCAGAGCCAGGACGAACGTCTCTGCCTCGACGTGCAGGTCACGATCGCCCAGCCGTGCGCAGCGGACCGATTCGGCGCGCTCCTTGTTGATGTCGAGCTCAACCGCCGTCGCGCCGAGCTCGAGACGGAAGTCGGGCCGGCTGAGCTGCTCGAGCAGCATGGCTCGGAAGAGCAGGGGGTAGGGCGGGTACTGATAGGTCAGGCGGACGAGCGGACCGTCCGCCTCGGGCTCCGGAAAGGGGTCGAAGGCGAAGGTCTTGGCTGCGCGCTGCTCATAGGGGAGCAATTGGTTGCGCGCGACGGGCCATCCGCTGTGCGCGACCCAGGACCGCGGTTCGTAGTCGATGGCGCGAAACGGCATGCACCAGCCCCGCCCCCATGCCGCGGCCGATCCCTGGACCTGACGTCGCCGGCCGTGTCGCAGGTAGTTCCGGTAGCCCTTGATGATTGGCCCGTCGGCATCGCCGTGGTTGAGCTCCTGGGCGGCGTCATCCTCGCCCCAGTCGCCGCTGTCGACCAGCACGACGCTGGCGCCCGCGGCCAACAGCCCGTTGCTCACCGTGATGCCGGCGGGGCCAGCTCCGATGACGCAGTAATCCGCTCGGACGCTGCCCCGATCACCTCCGAGGGAGCGCGCACGTGTCTGCCGGCCAGCGACCGCGGGTGCGTCCGCCCCGGACTCGAAGGGGCCTCCGGACCGATCCGGCACCACGAGCTGACAGACCGCGAAGCGATCGTCGGCGATCGGCGGGCCGAGGTCCTCCCAGTGCGACCAATGCGAGACCCCCTCCCACTGCCAGACGTGGCCGAGCCGTCCGCTTGGGCCGATCGCGAATAGCTCCAGGCCGCCGTGCGAGTTGATCGCGACCTCGGGTCCACTGCGGACGGCAAGCCCAAAGGAACTCCACTCCGACCAACGCGCTGTGCCCTGCCCAACCGGCTGCTGCCACATGTGACCGAGGCGTCCGTCGGGGTCGATCCCGAACACCTCGAGACGCTGGCTCGCGTTTCGTATCGCCACCGGCGGCCCGCTGACGGCAACGCCGAAGGAGGCCCAGGGCGACCAGGATGTCACCCCATCGGGGTCGCGCTGTTGCCATGCGTGACCGAGGTCCCCGTCGAGCCCGGTCGCGAAGACCTCGAGGCGCTCGTCGGCTGACATGGCGACGATCGGCTGACTCTGGAGCGGACGGCCGAACGAGCTCCAGTCAGACCAGTCCTTCAGGCCTTCGGAGTTGACCATCTGCCAGACGTGGCCGAGGCAGCCATCAGGGCCAATCGCGAACACCTCGAGCCGGCCCTCGCCGTTGACCGCCGGCGTTGGCGGGCCGATGATCGCGTGTCCGAAGCTGCCCCACTCCGACCAGCCGCCGCCGTCCTGCGGCGCGATCTGCCATGCGTGGCCCAGGCACCCGTCCGGCCCGATCGCGAACACCTCCAGACGACCGTCCGTGTTGCGGATCAGCGCCGGATCTGACTGGAGTTCGGCGCCGAGCTCCTCCCAGGGCGCCCAGTCCTTCATGTCACCCGCTGTCAGCTGCCAAAAGTGGCCCAGGCGCCCGTTGGCGCCGATTGCGAATACCTCGAGGCGGCCATCGGCGTTCTGGGCAACCGTCGGGGCGCCGGCGACTTTGATTCCAAGCGGCTCCCAATAGGACCAGCCGACACCCGGAGCCGGTTGCCACATCTGCCCGAGCGTGCCGTCGGTGCCAACCGAGAGGACAACCAGTAGACCGCCCCGCATAGCGTCGCCTTGTGCCACTCCCCTCCGATCGGTCGTGCCGTGCAGCCGCAGGATCGCACACCAACTCTTCCAGGCGGCGGGCGCCTATACGTCCAGAGTGGCTGGGTCGCTCGTTCCCAGGTCCCCCGCGGTACCGATGTTTGAAGCATGGCCATCGAACTCCATGCCCGGGCGAGATCCAATCGCGCTGAGCTCTCGGACCAAGGCGGTTGGGGATGGTCGCTCAGACGAGGGGTGCCGAACGTCGTGCGGCTCGTGGGCATCATCGCGATGACGGTGGCCATCGCGGCAGTGCTACCTCATCGTGCCAATGCCGCCGTCTCCGCGCCGGGCACGATCGCCTTCACCCAGACCAACTACGACGTGCATGAGAACCAGGGGTATGCGACGCTGACCATTCACCGCACCGACACCAGCGTTGAGGCATGGATTCGCTACGGGGTACGTCAGGCGAGCGCCACCAACGGGGTCGACTTTGACGTGGTGCCCAATTCGCTGGCTCACTTTCTCCCCGGCCAGGCCGACTACTCCTTCCGCGTACACATCTACGACCGGGGGATGAACGTTCCCGGCTCCACCGTTCACGCCACCGCCTATCTGTTCGGGGCGTACCCCCAGACGATGGGTGAGACACACGAGGCGACGGTGACGATCCTGCGCGACGACCCGCTGCAGACCCGCGATGCGACGAATCCTCTGGACAGCTCCCCGGCCCCGACCGATGGCAACGTGCTCGCCAACACGCAGTGGTACATCGCCGGTCCGAAGTCGAATGCCGGGATCGCCGAGGCTCAATACGCCAAATCCCATCCGAGCTGGGCGAAGGCGTTGTCGGTCATCGCGAACGCGCCGAGCGAGCGCCGGTTCTGGTACTGGAACGAACCCAATCCGGAGAACGTGGTCGCCAACTGGCTGAAGTGGACCCAGATCACTCAGCCGGACAGCACGGTGCTGTTGACCACCTACGACCTCGTGCATGGTCCGTGCAAGCACAATGGCGACTCCCCGGCGTTCGTGCAGAGCTACCACAACTGGATCAACCATCTCGCCGAGGGCATCGGCAACTTTCACGTCGTCATGATCTTCGAGATCGACGCGCTGATCACAAAGGGCTGCCTCACTCCCCACGGGCTGCATGTCCGGCTCGTCGACGAGATCAAGTGGGGCGTTCAGCGTCTCGAACAGGACCCGCATGTGGTGGTCTACATCGACGCGGGCGCCGCCGACGCCATCGGCTACCAGGGAACCGCCGACATGCTGCGGACCGCCGGCATCCAGTACGCGCAGGGGTTCTCGCTGAACGCCACGCACTTCGACTGGACCACCGAGGAGCTCTACTACGGCCAGGAGATCTCGCGGGCGCTTGGCGGCGTTCACTTCGTCGTCAACACGGGGGGCAGTGGCCGTGGGCCTCTTGTGCCGGCGGACCGGGCCAAGCACGGGAACGAGGTGCTGTGCGACCCGCCGGGGCGCGGGCTGGGTCCGCTGAGTACGCAGACGGGCTACAAGTGGGCGGACGGGCTGCTCTGGGATGACGATCCGGGCGAGTCGGGCGGCACGTGCCGACCTGGCGCGCCGCCGATCCCGGACTTCTGGCCGGCATACGCGGTGATGTTGGTTCACAATTGGGTCAACAGAGTGACCGGCCCGGCCGAGCCGCTCATCCGCGATGGCTCCTTCGTCCCGGACCATCCGTAGAGCTCTCGCCGCTCGTCGCAGCTAGCATCGCTGGGCGTGGCAGATTCCTCGACGCTCAGCGCTACACGAGCTGACGAGCAGCACCCGGGTCGCCGGCCGGCGATCGTGGCCGTGGACGACGAGCCGGCGGTTCTCGCCGCCGTCTCGCGGGATCTGCGACGCGGGTTTGGCCAGCGATACCGGATCCTTCGGGCCGGGTCCGGGGAAGAGGGGATCGAGCTCCTGAGGCAGGTGCGCGCGCGGGGTGAACAGGTCGCCATGCTGGTCGCCGACCAGCGAATGCCCGGGCTATCCGGCACGGACTACCTGGTCCAGGCACGCGAGGTGGTCCCCGATGCCAAGCGTGTCCTGCTCACGGCCTATGCCGACACCGAGGCAGCCATCCAGGCGATCAACGAGGTGGCGCTCGACTATTACCTGCTGAAGCCGTGGGATCCCCCCGAGGAGCAGCTGTTCCCGGTGCTCGAGGATCTGCTCACCGTATGGGAGGCAGGCGCGGCGCTCGAGTCGGGTGGGATCCGTTTGATCGGCCATCGGTTCTCGAAGGAGACACACGATGTCCGGGACTTCCTCGCTCGCAACCGCGTGCCGGCGCGGTGGCTGGACGTCGAACGCGACGGCGAGGCACGCGAGCTGCTGGCCGTCGCCGGCGTCGACGCCGAGCACCTGCCGGTTGCGCTTTTGGAGGACGGATCGATCCTCGAGCGCCCGACCATCTTCGAGCTGGCCGAGCGACTCGGGATCTCGGCCCAGCCCGCCGGCGACCACTACGACCTGGTGATCGTCGGCGGCGGCCCGGCCGGACTGGCTGCCGCGGTGTACGGCGCTTCGGAGGGCCTGCGCACAGTGATGGTCGAGCGCGAGGCGCCGGGTGGGCAGGCGGGTCAGTCGAGCCGGATCGAGAACTACCTGGGCTTCCCCAACGGCCTGAGCGGCTCCGACCTCGCGCGCCGGGCCACCGACCAGGCGCGCCGGCTCGGGGCCGAGCTCGTGACCGTCCAGGAGGCCGTCGGGCTCCGGGTCGAAGGGGCGGGGCGTCTGGTGACGCTGACCGGCGGCGGGACGCTCAGCGCCAACACGGTGCTGGTCGCGTCGGGCGTCTCGTACCGGCAGCTGGATGCTCCCGGGTTCGCCGAGCTCACCGGCGCGGGGATCTACTACGGTGCCGCGCTGACGGAGGCGCGGTCGTGCGCCCAGCAGCACGTGGTCGTGATCGGCGGTGCAAATTCGGCCGGCCAGGCGGCGGTGTTCTTCAGCGGCTACGCCTCCCGGGTGACGATGCTCGTGCGAGCCGACTCATTGGCGAAGTCGATGTCGCAGTACCTGATCGAGCAGATCGCGGCGCTGGCGAACGTGGAGGTGAGGACCGGCACCCAGGCGGTCGCGGCCGAGGGCCAGGACGGTCACCTGCGCGCGCTGCGGATCCGGGCTGCCGATGGGATCGAGACGCTCGAACAGGCCGACGCCTGCTTCGTATTCATCGGTGCCGCCCCTCGCACCGACTGGCTCGATGGAATCGTCGCGCGAGACGAGCGAGGGTTCATCCTGGCCGGGGCCGAGGTCCGCGACCATGGCTGGCCGCTGTCTCGCGAGCCGTACGTGCTCGAGACCAACGTGCCGGGGGTGTTCGTCGCCGGCGACGTCCGCACTCGCTCGATCAAGCGGGTGGCGAGCGCGGTCGGCGAGGGGTCGATGGCCGTGTCGCTCATACACGAGTACCTAGCGAGCACATGAGCGACCACGGGCCGGAGCGGCCGACGCTCGAGGACCTGCGCCGGATCGATCTGTTCGACGGGCTAGACGATGAGCAGCTCGCGCAGTGGCGAGCGATTGCCAAGATCAAGCGCCTGCCGGCCGATGCCGTGGTCGCCCAGCCCCGAGATGCCGACGCGGGGGTGTTCCTGCTCCTCGAGGGGGCCGTGCAGGGGCTCGTGTTCGAGTCGGGCCGGCTCGAGCCGGTCACACGCCAGGTCGCGCCGACATGGATGGGAGCGATCACGGCGATGACGGAGACCGGATTCGCCGGCGAGATGAGGGCGATCACCGACGTCCGCCTGGCGGTCATCACTCCGGAGGAGTTCACGCGACTGACGCTCACCCAGCGTCCCGTGCACCGCCGTGTCATGCGCGCGGTCCGAACCGTCGCGGCCCGCACGGCGGCCCGCGACCAGAGTCGCGAACGCCTCGCCTCACTGGGCACGATGGCCGCCGGGCTCGCGCACGAGCTCAACAACCCGGCCGCAGCTGCCCGTCGGGCTGCCGCCGACCTGGCCGAAGCGCTCGAGGTGCTGGCCTCGACGATCGGCCGGTTCGTCGAGTCGGGAATCGAGCGTGAGCAGGCGAAGGAGCTCGTGGCCATGCAGCACGAGGCGATTGAGCACGCGCAGGCGGAGAGCTCGCTGTCCGCGCTCGACGCGGCCGACGCGGAGGATGCGTTGCTCGAGGAGCTGGAGCGCCTCGGCATCCCCGAGCCGTGGCGGCTAACCGAGCCACTGGCCGCCGCGGGTATCGATGTCGCCTGGCTCGATCGGCTCGCCGACGTGGCCGGCCCCGCCTCGGGCGCGGCGGTGGCCTGGATCGCCGCGTCGCTGACCGCTCGTGGGCTGGCCGCCGAGATCGCCGAATCCACCGACCGGATGGGCAAGCTCGTGAAGGCGATCAAGGCCTACGCCTTCATGGATCGCGGCGAGATTGTCGAGACGGACGTCCATGAGGGCCTGGAGACCACGCTGGTGGTTCTCGGGCATAAGCTCAAGCACACCGCGATCCAGGTGCATCGCGACTACGACCGCTCGCTTCCCGAGCTGACGCTTCGAGGGTCTGAGCTCAACCAGGTCTGGACCAACCTTCTGGCCAATGCGATCGAGGCGCTGGGCGAGTCGGGCACGATCGAGATCATCACGGCCCGCGACGGGCCCTGCATCCGCGTCGACATCATCGACGACGGGCCGGGGATTCCCGAGGCGATCCGCCACCACATATTCGATCCCTTCTTCACCACCAAGAATGTCGGCGAGGGGACCGGCCTCGGCCTCGACACGGCCCGCCGGATCGTCACCGATCGGATCGGGGGCTCGATTGACGTCGACTCTGCACCCGGACGAACGGCCTTTCACGTCTGGCTCCCGATCGACGGCACGGATCCGAGCGGCACACGCTGAGCCGGTGGTAGCGTTGCCGTGGATCGTTCAAGCCAACTCGAGGAGAGGTAGCGATGACTGACACGCTCAAGGGCACTTGCTTGTGCGGCGGTGTGGAGTACGAGGTGCGAGACCCAGAAGCACTGGGGTACTGTCACTGCACTCGATGCCAGCGCTGGACGGGCTCGAGCCTGGCCGGCGTGGTCGTGGCCAAGGAGAACTTCAAGTTCATCAAGGGCGAGGACCTGGTCACGCGCTATGAGAGCGAGTTCGCGCCGCGCAACTTCTGCAGCAAGTGCGGATCCAGCCTGTATGACGACCTCGGTGATCAGTACTTCGTGGCCGCGGGGTTGATGCGCGAGCTGGACCTCGATCCAACCTTCCACCTCCAGGTTGCATACAAGGCGAGCTGGCACGACATCGGCGGCGACGCGCCGCAATACGCCGAGAATGCCCCGGCCTGACCCGGGGCGCGCGGGGTCGGTATGACGCGAGCGGGCGAGCGCTCGATGTGACGCGAGCGGGGCGCGGGTCGATCGGCTCGCGGGCCCCCTTTACGTGCCCGTCATGTCCATGAGCCATGCTCATGGCTGCTCAGCAGCATGCCCCTGCGGACCTTTGTCTTCGCCGTTTGGGCCGTGTTCGGCCTCTACTGGCTGATCGCTGCCGTGGGCGCCAAGGAAGGCTCTCGCGGCACGCGCGTGCGCCCATCGGGCGTCCTATTCGTCCTGGCGGTTGTGCTGCTGCGCGTGTTCGGGCCGGGCAGGCTGGCCGTGCACACGCCAGCCGTGCAGGTTGTCGGAGTGATCCTCTTCCTGTCCGGCCTCGGGTTGGCTGTATGGGCACGGATCTACCTCGGACGGAACTGGGGCATGCCGATGACCAAGAAGAACGAGCCAGAACTGGTCACCTCCGGCCCGTATCGCTTCGTTCGCCACCCGATCTACTCCGGTCTGCTGCTCGCCATCCTCGGCACCGCACTGGCCACCAATATCTACTGGCTGATCGCGCTGGGCGTGATGGCCGCCTATTTCGTCTACAGCGCGATCGTGGAGGAACGACTGATGTCCAGTTCGTTCCCGGCCGCATACCGCAGCTACAGAGCAAGGACCAAGATGCTCGTTCCGTTCGTGCTGTGAGGGTGCTGTCAGGCATCGAGAGCCCGGTCGGGTTCGGGCGGCGGTGGGACTCGAAGCACGGCGTTGCCACGCAGCCGCCGGTCGCGCATCCGCGCGAGCGCGGCCGCGGTTTGACTCCAGTCTGCGACCAGGCCCAACTCTGGGTGGAGCCGGTCGACTGTCTTCAGGTCGCGGCGCTATGACGGGGACCGGGTGCCCCGTGCTCCTGGGCGTGGCCCACTCGCGCCGCTTCAGCTGGACGCGGTTGATGGCGGCGGGCGGGCGGGCGTCCTATTGTCGAGGCCTTGCACCGTCCAACGAGTCGTAAACGGGAGGTTGATCCATGCCAACGCACCGCGTGGGAACCCGTGAGGAGTGGCAGGCCGAGCGCGATCAGCTGCTCGCGCGCGAGAAGGAGCACACGAGGCAGGGTGACGAGCTCGCGCGGGCGCGCCGCGAGCTGCCGTGGGTGGCGATCGAGAAGGAGTACCGCTTCGACACCGAACATGGACCGAGGTCGCTCGCCGAGCTGTTCGACGGACGCTCCCAGCTGCTCGTTTACCACTTCATGTTCGGCCCGAGCTACGAGGCGGGCTGCCCGGCGTGCTCCTCGATGCGGACGCCGTCAACGGCGTAATACCCCACCTGCAGGCCAAGGACGCGACGATGCTGTACGTCTCGCAGGCGCCGCTCGAGAGGCTGACCGCGTACAAGCAGCGAATGGGGTGGACCTTCCCCTGGGTGTCGGCCGCCGGCACCGATTTCAACTTCGACTTCGGCTTCGCGCGCACCGCCGAGCGGACCCGCGAGGCGTTCCAGCCGATGCTCGACGCGGGGACGCCACCGATCCTCGATCACATGGCCCGCACCACCGGAACCGACGTGGTCGGCTACCTGACGCAGGGACCCGGGTTCAGCACGTTCGTCCTCGAAGACGGCACCGTCTACAACGCGTACTCGACCACGGCGCGAGGGCTCGAATTCCTGATGGGCTATTACCCGATCCTGGACCGCGCCCCGAAGGGCCGCGACGAGGACGGCGCGGCGACACAGATGTGGATCCGACGCCACGATGAATACCGGTGACGCGCCAACCTGACAAGAGATCGCACCCCCTAGACTGACTCTCGTGACCTTGTTTCGTGGCGTCGGTAGGCCGCTGAATGGCGGCGTCGGGCTGGACGTCCCTGCCAATCCGGCTGTCGAGGAGAAGCGCCAGGCGATGCGTTCGAGCGTGCTCGCCACCGGCACGTTGGCCTGTCGTCGGTGCGACGCGCCAATTGACCCCGGAGCCGGCGCGCTGTTGCTCAGCGAGTCGCTCACGTGCCCGTTCTGTGACGCTCGTGGGCCGGCTCGTGATTTCCTCAGCCTCGGCGCGCCGACACGCCCCGCCCGCGTTGTCCTTCGGGTGGCGCTGCGGCATCACTGAAGCCGCGTGCCGCTGCCGAAGCCGAAGCCGAAGCCGGTGCCCCCAGCCCCGCGGGCCGGCTTGACGCGCCGACCCGCGGGTGTGTGCGTTGCCGGGCTAGCCCTTGACGATGTGCCAGATCGAGCCGAACGTCTTCAGCTCATCACCGGTGGCCATCTTCTTGTTGCCTGACTGGAGGTCGGGCGTGAAGTTGTACAGCGGCTTGCCGCCGAGCGTCAGCTGGAGCACGCCGTGGTTGTGGAACGTCCCCAGCTTGCCCTTGATGCCCTTCTGTGCGTGGAGGCCCTTCGACGACTTGACCGCCACCGGTGGCCAGAACGCCCAGCAATTGGTCGCCGCCGACTTGGTCTTCTTGCAGATGAGGTGGTGCGTGGTCTCGCCCTGGAACGTGTAGACCGGGTATCCATTCGACGACACCGCGACGGATTCGTGGACGTTGACGGCCTTCACCCGGAACGCCTTGGTCGGCGTATTGGTGACGTGCACGTGCTTGGACACCCTCAGCGTGAACGACTTCGCCACCGCCATCGCGGCGAAGGCGGCTAGTGCGAGGGCCGCTGCAGCGCCCAGGACCACGGCTGAGCGTGTCGAGCGGCGCGCAACGGCTTGACTGCGAGGACGAGTCATCTGGCTCCCTTCAGGCGTTGAACTCGTTCCTCTAGACGCGGAAACGCGGTCAGCCCTTCCCGCTCGCCGCGAAAGAGTTACGAACTCGCGGCGCTGACTGAGACCGGGGTGATACGAGTCAGCCCCCTACCGGGACATCGTGCGGCCGCGCTGCGCCACCGACATCCTCACGGGCGCCGCCGAGGCGGCCTGATCGATCAGATCTGTCCGTGATCAGGCGGGCGCCACGTCCGTGGGCGAGGAAGCTGAACGCCCACCGGATCAGAACGAGTAGTCGGTTCTCGTAGCCGATGAGGTACCACAGATGCACGGCGAGCCAGGTGATCCAGGCGACGAAGCCGCCCAGCCGGAAGAACTTGATCTCGGCGACGGCGCTCGCGCGACCGATCGTGGCCAGGTTGCCCTTGTCGCGGTAGCGGAAGGCCCGGCTGGGCCGGCCGCCAAGACGGGCGCGCACGACTCGGGCCGCGTGACGGCCCTGTTGCATCGCGACGGGCGCGAGCCCCGGCAGCGATCGCGCAGAGCCATCGCGTTGACGGATGCGAACCATGTCTCCGATGGCCAGCACCTCGGGATGGCCCGGGAGCGACAGGTCGGGCAGGACCTCGACGCTCCCGGTGCGATCCACCTCGAGCCCAGCGCGCTCGGCGAGCACACCCGCGAGGGGCGAGGCAACGACGCCGGCGGCCCAGATGATGGTCCGCGTCGGGATCTCTTCTCGCTCGCCACCTGGGGTGCTCAGCCTCACTGCAGAATCGTCGGCGTCGACGACAGCGCGCTCGAGAACGGTGGTGACGCCCATACGGGCGAGTGATCGCATGGCCCTGCGCGAGAGAGAGGGCGGGAACTCGGCCAGGACCCGATGTCCGGCTTCGACGAGCATGATGCGCACTTCGCTGGGATCCAGCGATCGGAAATCGCCGCGCAGGTCGCGGGCGATCTCGGCGATCTGTCCCGCCATCTCGACGCCGGTTGGCCCGGCGCCGACGATCACGAACGTGAGCCAGGCGGCTCGCTGGCTCGGACCCGGTTCCAGCTCGGCCGCCTCGAAGGCTTCCAGGATTCTGCGCCGGATCGCCAGGGCGCCCTCGAGCGTCTTGAGGTTGGGGGCCACCGTCCGCCACTCGTCGTGACCGAAGTAGTTGTAGCGGGCGCCGGCCGAAACGATCAGCGTGTCGTACGCCACCGACTCTGGCGCGTGCTCTCCCGCCAGTGCGCGCAGCGTCACCTGCCTGGCATCCAGATCGATGTCGGTCACCTCGGCCAGGAGAACGCGGACGTTGGCTTGGCGTCGAAAGATGCGCCGTAGTGGGTAGGAGATCTCGGCCGGCGACAGCGCGCCGGTAGCCACCTGGTAGGCCAGCGGCTGGAACAGGTGAAAGTTACGCCGATCGATCAGCGTGACATCGACCGGAAGGCGCGCGAGGTGCCGCGCCGTCTGAAGGCCGCCGAACCCGCCGCCGACGATGACCACCCGGGGGCGATGGTTCTGTCGGTCTGCCGTGCGCTGCTCGGCTTGGCGAAGCAAATCGTCGATGTGGGCTCGGGCGAGGTGACTGTGGAGATAGCTGATTGACATGGTCGGCTCGCAGATCGGTCGTCGCAGGAATGGGGACCGCTACACGGTCACCAAATAGACGACGTAGGCCGATCGCCTGTGACGCACGTCGCTACCGCCAAGGCTCGATGTCACATCGACGGCGGCTGGCTCGTCCCGCGTGCAGTGCAACTGACAGGAGCCAAAGTGATGATCGAGACCGAATACGAGATGACCTACGCCGAGACGATCGAGGGCCCGCTCGGCCCTACGCGCGACTCCTCGTTCGGCGACCGTCTGTGTTGGCAGGTCGCGACCGCGACACTCCGCGGCCCACGGATCAACGCGAGCCTGGCCATGCCGGGGATCGACTGGATCCGTCTCGGCGACGACGGAATCCGCAGGCCTGACCTGCGGGCTCAGCTCATCACCGACGACGGCGAGCTGATTCTGTTCCGCTACGACATCGCGTTGATCCGCACGAGTGAGGCGTTTCTCACAGCCCTTGCGTCCGGCGACGCCACCGGGTTCGCCGATCAGTACATGCGGATCGCACCGCACTTCGAGGTCGGGGCGGGACGCTACGGCTGGCTCGAGGAGAGCCTGTTCCTCGGCCGGGGCAGGTTGACCGGGGAACACGCCATCGCGTACGAGATCTACCGCGTCCTGTAGCGCCCGTGCACGCGAGATGTCACACGCGGCGTGGCCACGACGTCTCCCAGGTAGACGTCGAATTTGAGTTAGGAGACAACGATGAACAAAAAATGGTTGACCCTGGTCACGGTGGCCATCGGGGTGTTCATGCTGCTGCTCGACATCACGATCGTGAATGTCGCACTGCCCGATATCCAGCAGAAGCTGCACGCGTCACTGTCGGACCTGCAGTGGGTCATCGACGCTTACGCGCTGAGCCTGGCCGCGCTACTGCTGACAGCCGGTTCTGTGGCCGACCTGTTGGGTCGCCGACTGGTGTTCGCCACTGGGATCGCGATCTTCACCGCGGGCTCGCTGCTGTGCGGCGTCGCCCAGAGCGCCGTATTCCTGTCTCTGGCCAGGGCCGGCCAGGGCGTGGGCGGAGCGGTCATGTTCGCGACCTCGCTCGCCTTGCTGGCCGAGACGTTCCACGGGGATGACCGTGGGGTGGCCTTCGGAGTGATCGGAGCGATCACCGGGATCGCGGTCGCCGTGGGCCCGGTGCTCGGCGGAGCGATCACCAGTGGGCTCTCGTGGCGATGGATCTTCTTCGTCAACGTCCCGATCGGCCTGATCGCCATCCTGCTCACGCTGAGAGGCATTGAGGAGTCGCGCGATCCGGAGGCCACGGGCCCGGATTGGCTCGGCTTTCTGACGTTCAGCTCGGGACTTGCAGCGCTCGTGTACGGCCTGATCGAGTCGAACTCGCATTCGTGGGGCTCGGGGCGAGTTATCGGGTCGATGGTCACGGGCATCGGCCTGCTGGCGCTGTTCATCGTCGTCGAGCTCAGACAGCGGCGACCGATGTTCGACCTCCGGCTGCTGCGCAACCCGACCTTCATAGGCGGGCTGGGCTCGGCATTCGCGATCTCCGCCTCCGCGTTCGCGGTGCTCACATTCATCGTCCTGTACTTCCAGAACGTGCTGCACTTCTCGGCGATTGGCACGGGGGTCCGGCTGCTCGCTCTGACCGGCGCCATCTTCTTCACCGCCGGCGTCGCGGGCCGGCTGACATCGAAGGTCCCGGTGCGCCTGCTGATCGGCCCGGGATTCGTCCTCATCGGGCTGGGGCTGCTGCTGATGCGGGGCATCTCCAGCACCTCGACCTGGACGCATCTGCTGCCCGGGCTGATTGTCGCGGGTGTCGGCGCCGGTCTGGTCAACGTGCCCCTCGCCTCGACTGCGGTCGGCGTCGTAGCCCCGAGCCGTGCCGGCATGGCGTCGGGCATCAACTCGACCTTCCGGCAGGTCGGAATCGCGGCTGGCGTCGCCGCGCTCGGCTCGATCTTCGCGGCCCGCATCCGAGATGGCGTCGTCTCGCATCTCGCCGGCACGCCACTCGCACACAGCGCGCACTCGCTCGCCGCCACGATCAGCAGCGGGCACGCTGCGCAGGCAATCGCGAGCGCACCGCCCGCGGTCCGGGCTCAGGTGGCGGCCGCGTCGGTCGGGTCGTTCGTCAGCGCGCTCGACGACATCCTCCTGATCGCCGCGGTGGTCGCGTTCTGCGGGAGCGTGGTCGCGCTGACCCTGATCCGTCAAAAGGACTTCGTCGACACCAGTGCCTCGATCCCGATGTCACATTCCGAGCGGCTGCGTCGTCGCGCCTACAAACCAGCCATGCAGGAGGACTGAACATGAGCATCGAGCTGGAAGCGCTGATCGAGGTTCGGGCGTCTCAGATCAACGGATGCGCGTTCTGCACGGACATGCACTGGAAGGACGCTCGCGCCGCGGGCGAGTCGGAAGAACGCCTGTACATGCTCGCCTGCTGGCGGGAGAGCGCGCTCTACAGCGAGCGCGAGCGCGCGGCGCTCGAGCTGTGCGAGGCCATGACGCTGATCAGCGATGGAAATGTTCCCGACGGGGTCTGGGAGCGTGCCCGCGCGGCCATCGACGACCACGAGCTGAGCCAGGTCGTGTTCGCGATCACGGCCATCAACGCGTGGAACCGGCTCAACATCACCGTTCGAACCGAACCAGGGCACTATGAGCCGGGAATGTTCGACCAGCGCAGCACGGCCGCGGTGGGTAATTAACGCTCCCGTGGGTAACAGAGTGGACGAGGTCCCAGCGATGACCCAAGCGAAGACCAACCAGGCCCTCACGGCCGAGTTCGAGCAGTTGCGGCCCTATCTGCTGCGCGTCGCCTACAGCCATCTGGGCACGATCAGCGACGCCGAGGATGCGGTGCAGGACGCCTGGCTGCGCCTACTGGCGACGGATAGAACCGAGATACGCAATCTCCGTGCTTGGCTGACGACCGTTGTCAGTCGCCTGGCCCTGGATGCGCTCACCTCGGCTCGTGCTCGGCGCGAGCGTTACGTCGGCCCCTGGCTCCCCGAGCCGCTGGTCGACGCGGAGGCATCCGGTGACGATCCGGCCGGCCGGGTCGATCTGGATGAGTCGATCAGCATGGCGATGCTCATCGTTCTGGAGGCCCTCTCGCCGGCCGAACGCAGTGCTTTTCTTCTGCACGACGTGTTCGGCTACTCGTTCTCCGAGGTATCGGACATCGTCGGTCGCACGCCGCAGGCCACGCGTCAGCTCGCGACCCGCGCACGGCATGCCGTCGAGGCTCGCCGGCCCCGCTACCCAGCGGGGCCGGAGGAGCAGCGCGAGGTGGTCAGTGCGTTTCACGCGGCCACAGAGGAAGGGGATCTCGCGTCTCTGATTGAGCTCCTTGATCCGGCGGTCACGTTCCGCAGTGACGGCGGCGGTGTGGTGAACGCAGCGCGCAAGGCGTTCACCGGCGCCGATCGCGTGGCCAGAATCTTCATTGCCTTGGCGGGCCACTTTGGTGATGAGCTCCGGATGTCTCCCATCCTCGTGAACGGCGCCCCCGGCCTCCTCATGGAGACCCACGGATCCCCGAGCGTGGTCGCGTTCACCCTGAACCAGGGCCGGATCATCGAAATCGACGCGATCCGCAATCCGGAGAAGCTCACCACGCTCACCGGGATCTCAACCACCCACCAGGATTTGTCATGAGCCGGACTGCTACAGCGCGAACTCACGCTCGAGGCGCAGCTCCCGGCGGAGTCGCTGGTCGTGGGTGACGACCAGGAGAGCGCCTGGCCAGTCACGAAGTGCCGCCTCGAGGACCTCGAGGGACTCGATGTCGAGGTGGTTGGTTGGCTCGTCGAGCAACAGGCAAGTTGCGCGCTGATGGGCGATGACGGTCAGTCCGGCGCGGATGCGCTCGCCTGGCGACAGGGTGGCGACGTCGCGCTCTGCCACAGCGGCGGGTAGCCCGAACCAGGCAAGCGCCGTCCGCGCGGACTGGTCGTCGAGACCGGTGAGGGCGCGCACGCGGTTGGCGACCGTGACCGCGTCTGTCAGCGCCGCGTATGTCTGGTGGAGCTGGGCGATCACGGCTCCGGGTGCCGCTCTACGGCCGCCGTGCAGCGGTCTGATCTCTCCGGCGAGGGCGGCGAGCAACGTCGATTTGCCGCTCCCGTTGGGGCCGGAGATGAGTATCCGTTCGCCGTGCGCAACGGCGAGATCGACCGGTCCGAGCGTCCATTCACCGCGACGCGCGATGAAGCGATCCAGCGCAACGATCCAGGGCCGGCGACGGTCATCCGCGGAGAGCCGCAGCCGAAGCGCGGGCGTCTCCCGGGGTCGATCGGGGATCTCTTCCCGTTGTGCGCGTCCGCCCACCTTGCGGGCGCGTCCGGCCATTTCCTCGGCACGCATTCGCACCCATTCCCGCGAGTTCTTGTCGTTGTCATGGACGCGTGCGCGCGCTCGATTGGCGCTCGCGGTTGCGCGCCGGCGCATCTCGCGCTCGGCGGTGATCAGCTGAGCGCGGCGGGCCAGAGCCTGCTCGTGGTCGGCCTGGGCTCGGGCGCGGGCCGTGTCGCGTTCTCGCTCGAATGACGCCCAACCGCCCCGAAAGTGACTCGCCTGGACCGTGTGGGGGTCGAGTTGGACGATCTCATCGACCGCGTCCGTGAGCAGCGCGCGGTCGTGGGAGACGAGCACAATCCCGCCGGAATGCGCGCCGATCAGCGCCCGGAGGGACTCCAGCCCGTCGTCGTCGAGATGGCTGGTCGGCTCGTCCAGCAAAGCGACGTCAAAGCGGGCGACGGCAAGGGCTGCGAGCCCAGCGCGCGACGCCTGACCACCAGACAGCGTGTCCAGCCGTCGCTCAAGGAAGTCCTCACCAAGCCTCATGTCGGCGAGCGTCGCGGGGAGCCGCACGTCGATGTCGGAGCCCCCCAGCGCCAGCCAGCGCTCGAGCGCGGCGGCATGTGCCTCGATCGCCCCGAGCTCGCCCGCCTCGAGCGCCGAGACCCAGCGGTCCATCTCGCGGCCGGCCGCGGAAACGCCGATGCGCTCGAGAATCATCTGGCGGACGGTCAGCTGCCGTTCGCCGGCGTCGGCGATCTGCGGGAGATAGCCCACCGTGCCAAACCGCCGCACGCTGCCGCCGTCCGAATCCTCCATTCCCGCCAGGACGCGTAACAGCGTCGACTTACCCGCGCCGTTGGGGCCGATGAGACCCACGCGAGAGCCGACCTCCACTCGCAGATCGACACCGTCGAGAACGGTTCTTGCCGCATACCGGCGTGATATTTGGTGGGCGTCGAGCAATATCGACGACATCAGGACCTCCTCGCAAACTCAGCGACAGCACGGTGGACATCCGCGACGACCGAGTCCGAGTCCCGGTCGATCAGTCAGGGCGGATGTCAGTGAGAGCCACGCATACGAGGGCCCGAAAGGACCACCGTGCACGCTAGCACGCCCGACGCTCAGTAGCTAGAAATCGGCGAAGCTACATCTGTGCGACGCCGACCCGTTCCATGGCAGCTCGTGCTGCTCGCCGTGACCGCCCTCGCGGTGTTCGGCGCTCTGACGGTTGCCGTCGATGAGCAATCCGTCGCTCTCGTTGGACGCGCGGGCGTTCTCGCTAGCCGATGATCTGCGCGCGCCCTGGCTCGACGCCGCCGCGCGGACGATCACGACGCTGGGCCTGATCGTGATCGTCGGTCCGGCCGTGGTCCTCGCCGCCGCGCCCCTGATCATGCGCGGATACCGCGCTCGCGGGGCTGCGCTCGTCGCCGGGGCGGCTCTGGCTTGGATCACCGTGTGGATCGTCAAGGCACTGGTCGACCGGGCTCGACCGCCCGGCGCACTAGTGCACACCTCGGGGCAGAGCTATCCCTCGGGTCACGCCGCCAACTCCGTCGGCTGGCTCGCGCTGGCCATCGCGCTCACGGTGGTGATCCCGACCGGTCGCGGCCGGATCGCCGCGATCGTCGTCGGCGCACTGCTGGCTGTGCTCGTCGGGCTGAGCCGGATCTATTTGCGCGCCCACTACGCCTCCGACGTTCTGGCCGGAGAGGCGCTGGCCGTGGCCATGTACGCGCTCGCCGCCATCGCCGCGCCGTGGATCCCTGGTGAGGCGCGGCAGCGCGGTGTTACGATCGCGCTTCCCGAGCGAAAGGCAATGTGATGGCGATAGACACGCTGATTGCTTATGTCGGGGTGTACGAGGACGTCGCTGCGGCCGAGGCTGACTACGAGCTGGTAAAGGACCTGCACACCGAGGCGGGTCTGATCGATGGCTACGACGCTGCTGTCGTGGAGCGCAGCGAGGACGGCAAGACCAAGATCGTCAAGAAGCACGAGACGCCCACCCGCGTGGGCGGGGTGCTCGGTGGCGGGGTCGGGCTGGCCACCGGCCTGGTGGTGGCTCTGTTCCCGTTCGCGGCCATTGGCGGCGGACTGCTCGCGGCGACGACCGCGGGCGGCGCGATCCTCGGCGCCGTGGCCGGTCACGCGGCGGCCGGCATGAGCAGGGACGACCTCAAACAGCTCGGCGAGGCGCTCGACGCCGGTCAGGCCGGGTTGGTCGTCGTCGCCGTGTCCGACATGGGCGCGAAGGTCGAGCGCGCGATGAAGCGCGCCGAGAAGCTGGAGCAGAAGCAGATCAAGGCGGACACGGCCGAGATCGAGCGCGACGCCAGCTCGGCAGGCCAGAGCCAATAGACCCTCGCCGGGCCGCGGCGGGCAAAGCTCAGAGGAGCAGCTCGCCGCCGTCGACGACCAGCGCGTGGCCGGTCATGAAGCGGAACTCGTCGCTGAGCAGGCGGCAGGCGATGCGTGCCATCTCCGCGCCGCTGGCGATCCGGGTCATCGGGACCAGCCGCGGGACCTCCTCCAGGAATTTCTCGCGTCCGCCGAACCTGTCCCAGATGGGGGAGTTGAACGGCGTGTCGACCCAGCCCGGGCACAGGGCGTTGACGCGGATGCCGTCACCGGCATGATCGAGGGCCAGCAACTTCGCCAACGCCACGGTCGCGGCCTTCGTCGCCGAGTAGGTGACAAAGCCGGTGTCGGGCGTCAGCCCGGCGTTGGAGGCGGTGAGCAGCAACGCGCCACCGCCGTTGGCACGCAGCGCCGGAACGGCTCGCTGGGCGACCACGAAGTGCGCCCGGATGTTCACGGCGTAGCACCTGTCGAGGTCCGCCACCGTGGCCTCCTCGACGGTCCCCGCTGTCTGGACGCCGACGTTCGACCACACCGCGTCGACTCCCCCGAGCGCCGCCACCGCGTCATCGAGTCTCTGGCCCAGCTGCTCGGGGTCGCCGGCGTCGACGACGAAGTGTTCGGCGTTCGGCACCGCGACGGCCAGCTCGGCCAGCGCATCGGCGGCAATGTCCAGGAGGGCAAGGCGCCAACCCTCCTGGGCCAGGATCCGCGCGCCCTCGGCTCCGATGCCGGTCGCGCAACCCAGAATCACCGCGCGTCGGGGACCGGAGCTCATGTGCGCACCTTACTTGGCCGGCTCCGCGATGCCGCGCTCGAACTCGAGCAGCCACCGTTTGGCGTCGATGCCTGCGCTGTAGCCGGTCAGCGAGCCGTTGGCCCCGACCACGCGATGGCAGGGAACGATGATGCAGATGGGGTTGCGGCCGTTGGCGCCGCCGACGGCGCGCTGTGAGTTCGGTCGGCCGACCCGCTGGGCCAGCTCGCTGTAGGAGATCGTCGTGCCGAAATCGATGTCGACGAGCTCGCTCCAGACCTGCTGCTGGAACGGCGTGCCGGGCGCCGCGAGCGACAGGTCGAACGTGTCGCGCTGGCCGGCAAAGTACTCCTCCAGTTGGCGGCGGCACTCAGCGAAGCGTTCGGGATCGCGCTCCCAATCCGCTTCGGGATGGAGGCCCTCGCCGGGCAGATACACGCCGGTGATGCCGGCGGGCGAGGCGGTTAGGAGCAGCTCGCCGACGGGGCTGGGCATGGTGTCGTAGAAGGTGCTGGTCATACGAGCTCCCGGTTTGAATCGTCGAGACGGGTCATCATGCCAGGGCGCGTCGACCCTGATCGGCAAATAGACGACTGAGACCCTGGTCGCGTGATACGGCGTCGGCCCCCGGGCCGCGTCGGGCCCGCGGACGGCGGCGAGGCCCTGGACGGCGGCGAGGCCGTGGACGCCGAGGCCGTGGACGCGCTAGGTTCCGATCGTGCCGACAGCCGTCTGCGAACTGCTCGGGGTCACGCAGCCGATCGTCCAGGCGCCGATGGGATCGGCCGCGGTTCCGGCCCTTGCGGCGGCGGTGTCGAACGCGGGCGCGCTCGGCACCGTGGCCCTGACGTGGGTCGCCGACGTGGCCGGCGTCGTCCGGGACACGGCCGCGCTCACCGACCGGCCGTTCGGTGGCAATCTCGTTCTCCAGTGGGATCAGCACAGCCGGCTCGACCAGGCGCTCGAGGCCGGGCTGCCGGTCGTGTCGCTGACATGGGGCGACCCCAGCCCGTACGTCGAGCGTGTCCATGACGCCGGCGCGCTGCTCATGCACACGGTCGGCAACGCCGAGGAGGCCCGGCGGGCGGTCGCCTCCGGGGTCGATGTGATCGTGGCCCAGGGTTGGGAGGCAGGCGGACACGTGTGGGGCACCGTGGCGACGCTGCCGCTGGTTCCGGCCGTGGTCGACGCCGTCGCGCCGGTGCCGGTGATCGCCGCCGGTGGGATCGGCGACGCCCGAGGAGTCGCTGCGGTGCTCGCCCTCGGCGCGCAGGCGGCTTGGGTGGGGACGCGGTTCCTGCTCGCCGACGAGGCACCGGTGCATCAGACCTACCGGGATCGACTGATCGCGGCCGGGGAGACTGATGCCGAGTGGTACGCGAATCTGTATGAGGTCGGTTGGCCCGACGCCCCGCACCGCGCGCTGCGGAACTCCACCGCTGAGGCGTGGGAGCGCTCCGGGCGGCCAGGCCCAGGCGCTCGTCCGGGCGAGGGCGACGAGGTGGCCCACGAGGCATCGGGCGAGCCCCTCCCGCGCTATTCCTCGGCGCTGCCGCTGGAAGGCGCCACCGGCGACATCGAGGCGCTCTCGTTGTGGGCCGGGCAGAGCGTCGCGCTGGCCAGGCGCCGCCAGCCGGCCGCCGAGATCGTCGCCGAATTGACCTCGGCGCTGTAGGCGAGCGGCGAGTCGGAATCCGGGCAATATCATGGGATTCCCGTGAGCATCGAGACCGGCAGCCGCGGTGGCGCGCGCGTCGAGGTGGAGGGCGTCAGCGTCCCCGTCGATCACTACATCGACGGGCATCGGGTGCCGTCGGATCAGCGCTTTGACGTCCGCAGTCCGATTGATTGGGACAACTGGGAGCTGGCGCGGGTGGCGTCCGGCAGGGACGGCCGAGGTCGAACGCGCGGTGGCCGCGGCCCGACGCGCGTTTCCAGGATGGGCTGGCCTTGGCCCGGCGGGCCGCCACGCGGTTCTGACGCGGCTGGCCGATGCGATCGACGCTGCGGTCCCGGAGCTCGCCCAGGTGGAGTGCGTCGACAACGGGTCGCTGTATGAGGCAATGCACCTGCGCGTGCTCCCGCGCGCGGCCAACAACGTGCGTTTCTTCGCCGACTTCGCGCGCGATCGGCTGGCCGAGCCGCCGCGCCGGCTGCACGGTGGCGAGCGCAATCGCGTCCGATATGACCCCTGCGGCGTCGTTGCGGTCTCGACGCCGTGGAACGCGCCGTTCATGCTCGCCACGTGGCGGGTCGGGCCGGCGCTGGCGGCCGGCAATACGGTGGTGCTCAAGCCGCCGGAGTGGGCTCCGCTCACATGTTCGATCCTCGGCGATCTCGCCGACGACGCGGGGGTGCCACCCGGTGTGCTCAACATCGTGCACGGCACCGGTCCCAACGCCGGCGCGCCGCTCACCGGCCACCCCGGCGTCGACCGGGTGGCGTTCACCGGATCTCCGGCCACGGCGAGGACGGTGTACGGCGACGCCGCCGCCAACCTGACCCCGGTGTCGTTCGAGCTCGGGGGCAAGTCGCCGTTCATCGTGTTCGACGACGCCGATCTCGACGCCGCCGCGGCGACCGCGGCCTATCAGTTCGACAACTCGGGGCAGGTGTGTCTGGCCGGCACGCGGCTGCTCGTCCAGGCCTCGATCCTCGACGAGTTCCTGCAGCGCTTCACCGCCCGTTCCGAGGAGATCCGCGTCGGCGACCCGCGCGATGAGGCGACGACCTATGGGCCGTTGATTCATCCCGTCGCGCTCGAGCGTGTCACCGGACACGTCGAGCGCGCGCTGGCCGACGGCGCGCGTCTGGTGTTCGGCGGGCGGTCGCTCGGCGGCCTTTACTACGCGCCCACCCTGTTCACGGACATCCCCGCCGGGGCCGAGATCCTCACCCACGAGGTGTTCGGACCCGTGCTCACGGTGCAGAGCTTCGCCACCGAGGACGAGGCGATCCAGATGGCCAACGACACGCCATACGGGCTGGCCGCCACCGTCTACACCGGATCGGAGAGCCGCGCCGACCGCGTGGGCGCGGCGGTTGTCGCCGGCACCGTCTGGGTCAACTGCTTCTACGTCCGTGACCTCGAGACGCCGTTCGGTGGCGCCCGGGACTCGGGCATCGGCCGCGAGGGCGGCCATCACTCGTTCGACTTCTACTGCGACGTCAAGACCGTGTGCGAGCGGACCTCGGCGTTCAGCGCGAACTGAGCGCCACCAGGCGCCGGCAGAGGTCACCGACCTCGGCGGGGTCGTCGGTGAACTGCGACGGCTTGAAGCAGATCGTCGTGTAACCGGCCTCGAGCTGCGCCGGGATCGCCTCGGCGGCCCGGTCCAGATCGGCCACGCCCTCGCCCGGCGGCAGCTCGCCGCGAATGCCTCCGACGACCTCGAGTTCGGACATGTCGCGGCCCGCGGCGTGCATCGCTTCCACCAGCGGCTGCATGTCGTCCTGCGTTGGCTGGCCGAAGGGATGCAAGCCGTGGCCATAGGCGACGAGCCTTCGCACGATCCACGGGCCGACCGAGCGGCCGCCAAACCACAGCCGCGGTCCGTCGGGGCGGAACGGCTTGGGTTCGAGGTACACGTCATGGAAGCTGTAGTGGCTCCCCTCGAAGCTTGCCGGCGTCGCTCGCCACAGCTCAGACCAAGCCGCCAGGTGCTCGTCGAGGAGCTCCCCGCGACGTTCGAACGGAACGCCCAGGGCCGCGTACTCGTCCCGGTGCCAGCTGACCGTCGGCTGGACGACCAGACGGCCCTCGGAGAGGAGGTCGAGCGTGGCCAGCTGGTGGGCGAGGAGGAGCGGGTGTCGCAGCGGCGCGATGATCGCGGCTCCGATCAGGCGCAGCCTCGTGGTCGCGCTGGCGATGGCGCTCATCAGGACGATCGAGTCGGGCCATGGCGTAGCCGGGTCCTGATTGCCGGGGGCGGCGTAGTCACGCGGGTTGGCGGGACGCCCCAGCTCGCCGGCGCTCGGGCCGAGAACGATGTGCTCGCTCAGCATCACGCCGTCGATCCCCGCGTCCTCGGCATCCTGGGCAATCCGCACGAGCGCCCGCATGTCCCGAGGTGAGCTCATCGTCCAGTTCTCCGACAGGACGAGGACGAGCCGGGGCGCCGCGGGCACTAGATGGTTGATTCCGAATTGACGTGCCCGCGGCGGTGTGCACGACCAAGCCGGGCGGTGCACGCGGACGAAGCCGGTAGCAGCGCTACCGGCGAGGACATGGGCGGCGATCCGGCGCCGCGTCGTGCGCGCCATCCGTGGGTGCGGCAAAAGGAAGCAATCATCTACCTAGGCGAAGGTCATCCGAACGGGCAACCGCTTGAGCCCGTTGGTGAAGTTGGAGCGGTGGCGCACGGGCGCACCCATCAGCTCAATCGCCGTGACTCGCCGGACCAGCTCCTCGAGGTAGATCCTCACCTCCAGGCGCGCGAGATGCACGCCGAGGCAGTGGTGGGGCCCACCGCGGCCGAAGGTCAGCTGATCGGTGGGGTTGCGCGTCACATCGAAGCGGTGGGGATCCGGATAGTGGTCAGGGTCCCGGTTGGCCGCCGCGAACCAGATCAGCACCTTGTCGCCGGCGGCGATCTCCTGGTCGCGGATGGTCATCGCCTTGGCCGCCGTGCGCCGGAACCACCACACCGGTGAGGCGTAGCGGAGCAGCTCCTCGACGGCCGAGCCGATCAGGTCCGGGTGGGTGCGCACGAGCTCGTACTGCTCGGGATGCTGGGCCAGTGCCAGCGTACCCAGGGCGAGTGCCTGGCGGGTGGTCTCGTTGCCGGCCACGATGAGCAGCGCGAACATGTTGTCGAGGTCCCGCTCGGTGAGCCGCTGCCCGTCAATCTCCGCGTTGGCGAGTAGCGTGAGCACGTCCTCGTGCGGGCAGGTGCGGCGGTCGGCGTAATAGGCGCGTCCGATCGCGCAGAGCTCCTCAGCCCACGGTGAGCCGAACGGCTTGTAGCGATCCTCCGGGCGTTCCTCGGCGTAGGCCAGCTCGCCAACGTATTCCGGATCGGTGTCGACCAGCAGCCGGTCACCCAGCGCGATGAGTTTGGGCAGGTCCTCGTCGGGCAGGCCGAGGATGTGGGCGAGCACGCGGATGGGGACCGGCGCGGCCAGCTCCTCGACAAAGTCGAAGTCCACACCGGACTCGATCCGGCCGAGCATCTCCCGGACCAGGTTGCGCAGCCACACCTCGTAGACGGCGACTGCGCCGGGGGTGAAGTTGGTCGAGATCAGCCGCCGGTAGCGGCCGTGCTTGGGCGGGTCGAACTCGAGGAAGTTCCGGCGCGCGTCGAGCACATCGTCGGGCAGATCCTCGATCGTCGCCGAGCCGCCGATCTGGGACGAGAACGTCTTGGCATCGTGGATCACGGCCAGGACGTCGTCGTACTTGGTCAGCGCCCAGAAACCCCGGCCGCCCGGCTCGGGGTGAAAGTACACTGGCGCCTCGCGCTGCAGGAGGTCGAACATCTCCCACGGCTCGTGGTCTGCGAAAACATCGTGATCCAGCAGGTCAACCGAGAGGCCGCCGGCCGTGTTCGCTGACATGAGTCGGGACCCTACCACGTTCTGCGTAATGTATCCAAAGATTGTTTGGGTGCAGGGCGTTGTCGCGCGTGCTTGGCGTTGGCGCGTGGGCTGGGCGTTGTCGCGCGTGCTGGGCGTTGCGGGCGCGTCGACGTGAAACTGGCGGATGCCGGCGCGGGGTGTTCGCCTTGACAGGCTCGCGAGGCCGCGCCGTCGTAAACGCCACACTCGCCTGGGCCCAGGGGTATCCGGCGGAGCTTCTATGGCTGTGGCGGTTCCGAAGCGTAGCGCCGGCGTGCCGGGGCGCTGTGCAACGTTTTCGTGGTCGCGGACCGGCGATCTAGCCGCCATAACGCTGAAAAACACGCCAAGCCGGCCCCGCTCCTCGACGTTATCCCGCTCTGACAACGCTGACGTCGAACAGCGCCAGCGGCCCCTGGGGGCTTTGCAACGTTGTGGCGGTTACGAACCCGACCTTCACCCACCTTCCCCCAGCTGGCCGTTCCTAAAGCCACCCGCCACGGTGGCGCGGGCGCGGCGCCCGCAGCCGGACCGAACCGCGACGCGGCGACGAACTACAACCGGGGCGAGTACTCGGCGAACTCCCAGTCGGTAACCCAGGACCGGAAGCGGTCGAGCTCGAACATCTTGATCGTCTCGAATGTCTCGACCAGCTTCTCGCCCATCGCCTCGACGAGGATGGTGTCGGCCTTGAGCTCCGTCGAGTGCCTCCTGAAACGTGGCGGGCAGCGACCGGCCGAGCTGCTCCTCGGGAAGGTCGTAGATCATGCCCTCCAGCGGCGCCGGCGGCTCGAGCTCGCGCCGGATGCCGTCGAGCCCGGCGGCCATCGCCGCCGTGTAGGCCAGGTAGGGGTTGGCCGTGCCGTCGCCGAGGCGGATCTCCAGCCGGGTGGCCGAGCCCCGTTCCTTGGGCACGCGAATCAGGGTCATGCGGTGATCGTGGCCCCAGCACAGGCGCGTTGGCACGAGTGCCTCGGCGTTGATCCGCCGGTAGGCGTTCACCGTCGGGTTGAAGAACACCATCATGCCCGGCCCGTGCTCGAGCACGCCGGCCAGGAAGTGGCGGGTGAGCGCGCCCAGCCCCTGGGGCTGGTCGGCGTCGTCGCACACGTTGTTCCCGTCGGCATCCTCGAATGACACGTGCAGGTGCAGGCCCGACCCCTCGTCGTCGTTGAACGGCTTGCCCATGAACGTCGCCAGCAGTCCGTCCCGGGCCGCCATCTCCTTGACCATCGCCTTGTAGCGAAATGCTCGGTCGGCGGAGTTCAGCGCGGGCCCGTGACGCAGGTTGATCTCGAACTGGGCGCGTCCGTACTCGTGAGCCGCGGCGATCGCCTTGAGGTCAAGGTCGACGGCGGCGTCGAGCATCCGCGACAGGGTCCCTCTGGGGTCGGCCACATCGCCCACCGTGTACACCGGGCTGTCCTGGACGGCATAGGGTCGATAGCCGCCCCGCCCGGCCGGGTCGGGCTCGCACAGGTAGAACTCGAGCTCGGGGGCGACGATGGGCTCGACGCCGTACTCCGAGAAGCCGGCCAGGATGCGCTTCAGGGCGCCGCGCGAGTCGAGCGGGTCGGGCTCGTGGGTGGCCGGATCCTCCAGGTCCACCAGGCAGGCAACGACGTCGGGCTGCCAGGGGATCGGCACCAGCGTGCTCAGGTCGGGCCGCGCCAGCAGGTCGGGGAAGCCCTCCTCGAACCCGGCGACGACGTTGTGGCGCAGGTCGACGGTCATGATCGCGGCCACGAAGCCGATCCCGTCCTCGGCGGCGTGCGGGAAGGCGGAGATCGGAATGTCCTTGCCGCGGCAAATTCCGTGCAGGTCGGCGTACTGAAGGCGGACGGCGCGGACGCCGACCTCCGCCAGCTCGGACAGGCTTTCGGGCAGTTCAGAGGGCACGCGCGCCTCCAGATCGGGACTCATTCTGACTCTCCTCGGGTTTCAGATCCTGCAGGTTGAGTCGCCCGACGGTGGGGCGCAAACGCCAGCGTACCGGCGTCCACTACCGACGTACCGCCGTCGACGGTGAGCACGGCTCCGTTCACGTAGGAGGCCGCCGGCGACGCCAGCCACGCGATTGCCTCGGCCGCCTCCTCGACCCGGCCGGCGCGGCGGGCGGGCACGTCGGCGACGGCGAGCTCGTAGGCCGCCTCGCGGTCGATCCCCCGATCGCTGGCCAGCTCGTCGATCGCGCCGTCGGCCATATCGGTCCGGATCCACCCCGGGCAGACGCAGTTGGCGCGCACACCGGCCGGACCGTAGTCCAGCGCGATGCAGCGCGTGAGCATGATCAGCCCGGCCTTGGACGAGCAGTACGCCGCCGATTCGGGGTCGGCCCGCAGGCCGGCGAGCGAGGCCACGGTGACGATGGCTCCGCGACTGGCGATGAGTGCCTCCAACCCCTCCTGGCAGAGCAGAAACGCGCCGGTGAGGTTGGTCTGAAGGACGCGAGTCCACCGTTCGAGCGTCTGGTCGAGCACGCCACCGGTCGCGCCCGCGCCGGAGCTGATGACCATCGCGTCGAGGCCTCCCAGGCTGTCGAGGCATTGCTCAATCACATGCCGAGCCCCTGCCGGCGAGCTCACATCGCCGGCGACCGCCACACCCCCGGTGTCAGCGGCGACCTCGGCCAGCGGCTCGGGCCGCCGGCCGGCGACGCACACCTTCCAGCCATCGGCGGCCATGCGACGCGCCACCGCGGCGCCGATCCCCGTGCCCCCTCCGGTGATGAGAACGGTCGCGGTCAATCGTGCAGAAACTGCTCGACCAGCGACTCGGGGAACGACTTGTCGGCGATCTTGTAGGCCAGGGCGGTCATCCGCCAGGAGTCGGACAGGTAGAAGCGCTCGTACAGCTCGCCCCGACCACCCAGCTCGGAGCCGAAGAAGTCCCAGGCCAGGCGGAACAGACGGATCCGGCGTTCGGCGTCGCCACCGGCGGCCTGGAAGTACTGGTCGATCTGGTCGTGCAGCGGCCCGTCGATGTCGGCCTTCGATGGCGTGGCCATGAAGCCGCCCCCACCGACGAGCTGGAGCAGCTCGTTGCACCTGGGGAGCCACTTGGGCATTTCGCCGCGCAGAGCCAGGAACGGCCGGTCGTCGGGATACATGATGCCGCCCTCATCGAGCCGCGCCCCGGCCTCGGCGGCGACCAGCGCGGAACGCGCCAGCTCGCTCATCGCCCAGATCTGGCCGAGCTTCTCCTGGATGTGGTCGAAACGCACGACGCCGGTGGTGTTGGCGATCACGTGGCCGAGCCCGAGAGCGAAGCACAGCTTCACGTAGGCGCGGGTGAACGCCTGATGCATGATGTGCCCGCGCCACCCCGTGTCGGTGATCACCTCGCTGTAGCCGATCGTGTCGCCGTCCAGGAACACCCGGTGCTTGGGGATCTCGACGTCGTCGAAGATCACCACGGCGTCCATCTCGTCAAAGCGCGAGGACAGCGGGTAGTCGAAGTGGTCACGCTGGCGAGAGAAGCTGTCGCGGCACACGAAGCGCAGCCCGGGAGTGGCGATCGGCACGGCGAACGACAGCGCATAGCGGCCGTCCTGGGGGCGGATGTCCGAGCCGGGATAGATCAGCAGCTCATCGGCGAACGGGGCCAGCGTGGCCAGCATCCGCGCGCCCCGCACGACGATGGAGTCCGAGGTCTCACCCACCTTGTGCAGCGACACCTGTCCCATGGCCTGCTCGGCCTCCGGCTTGGAGCGGTCGACCTGGGGGTTGATCAATGCGTGGGTCGTCGACAGGTCGTTGTCGCGCATGTACTTCTGATACTCGACAAGGTTGGCGGCCAGCTGCTCGTTATCGCGTCGCGCCCACACGTCGGAGCGCCCCGCGAAGCAGGCGAAGGTGACGTTGAGGTAGTCAGGGGTGCGCCCCATCGTGCCGCCCGAGATCGCCGCCACGAGCTCGATCGCCCGACGACGCCGGGTCAAGTCATCGATCGTGCGAGGGATCAGATGAGTGACGTTGACCAGGCGGTCGGGGTCATCGGGCGACGGCGCCAGCATCTCGCCCGCGTGCTGGTGCTGGGTGTCGAACACGCGCGCCATCGACAGCGCGGCGGCCTGCAGCTCGGGGTGATCGAGCGGGTGGCTGATCATCTCGCCGTTCAGCCAGATCTCGCGGCCGCCCTCTCTGAGCCCGTCCAGAAACCCCTCGCCCGTCCGGGCGCCCATCGCCTGTCTGACGCCATCAACTACCTCCGATCGCCGGTAGTGGATATCCGAGCGCCTCGAGCCCCTCGCGTTCGCCTCCACCGCGGCCGCATCGAAGCGGAAGTACGAGCGCGGCGGGAGGATGCCCCAGGTGTTGGACGAATGTGCGTCGTCGGGCCAGTCCCGAGGTTGGTGATCCGGCTCGAGCTGCTCCATGTCGGAGAACAGCTCGACGAAGCACTCCTCCTCGGGAATGCGCACGTAGGCCGCCAGGTTGCGCCCCAGGCCATGGCGGACCGGCCCCCAACCCAGCCACCGGCCGTGCTGGGCCAGATGATCGAGCGCGACGCGCAGCTCGCCCCAGTCCACCAGCTCGAAGGCCAGGTGGTGGAGGTGGGCGTAGCCCTTGCCGACCAGGGCCATCGAATGGTGGTCGCCGTTGATGTGCAGCCATGCCCCCTCCTCGCCGAGTCTGTCGGTTACGCGCATTCCGAGTGCGTCGCAACAGAACTCGGTCATCGCGGGCAACTCGGCGGTGAGGAAGTTGACGTGTCCCAGCTTGCGCGGGTGGAAGCCTCGGAGCGTCGTCGTCGAGCGGGCGATCGCCGGGCGCGAATCGTCCGCGGCGGCGAACGGCACCAGCTCGACGCCGCTGCCGTCGGGGTCCCGCAGATGCAGCGCACCGTCGCGGCGCTCGTGTTGGACACCCATTCCGTCCAGGTGAGAGGCCGCGTCGTCGAGGCTGATGCCGCGCGCCAGCTCCCAGCCGGTGTGATCGTGGCCGGGTGAGCCCTCTTGCGCCAGCTCCAGCGAGTACGGCTCGTAATCGCAGGCCAGGTAGGCCCGGCCGTCGCGGATCTGGCGAGGAGTGAGGCCGAACTGGACTGACCACCGGTCGGCCGCCGCGTGCAGGTCATCGACGCGGAGGCAGACGTGGTGGATGCGGCGCAACGAGATCATCGAGTGCGGGCGGGGGCCGGGTTGGCGAGAAGCCCGTCTCCACCGCAGTTTGGATACAGTATCCGCCCCCCGAACAGGGGTCAAGAACCGGTCCTCCGAGGGGTCAGGAAAGCACCCGCGAAGGGATCACCAGAGACCCGTCGGGGGTTCATCATATGGCCCGAGTGGGCCACGACGGCCGAACAGGGGTCACGGATGACCCCACACAACGCGACAAACAGCCCAACAGGAGGCAGCCCCAGTGAGAGCGGTCCGGTTCACGAACCCGCAGGGCGAGCTGCGCATCGGCGCGCTCGAGGACGACACCGTGCGCGACGCCGGTCCGGCCGGATCGCACGGCTTCGTGCCCACCCCCGAGGCCTGGGAGCAGCTGGGCTCCGCGGACGGGGCCGAGTACGCGGTCGCGGACGTGGCCGTGCTCCACCCCGTGATCCCGGACAAGATCCTCGCCATCGGCCTCAACTACCGCTCTCACGCAGCCGAGTCCGAGCTCGATGTGCCGACGGTGCCGGTCGTGTTCGCCAAGTGGACCTCGTCGCTGATCGGACCCGGGCAGCAGATCGTGATCCCGCGCGAGGAGACCCGCCCTGACTATGAAGGCGAGGTGGCGGTCGTCATCGGCCGGCGCACCTACCGGGCCACCCCGGAGAACGCGCGTGACGCCATCGGCGGGATCTCCGCCCTGCACGACGTCTCGGGCCGGCGGGCGCAGCTCGAAACGCCGCTGCGGCAGTTCACGCTGGGCAAGAGCTTCGACACGTTCACGCCGATGGGGCCGGCGATCGCGTCGATGGACGGCATCGACCCGGGCGACATCGACATTCGCACCACCGTGTCGGGCGAGGTCATGCAGGACGCCAACACGCGCGATCTGATCTTCGGGGTGGAGGAGTTGATCGTGTACCTGTCGTCCGGCCTGACGCTGAACCCCGGAGATGTGATCGCCACCGGCACCCCCGGCGGCGTGGGGGATTCACGCCAGCCGCCGCGCTACCTAAGGGCCGGAGACACGGTCGATATCTATGTCCAGGGCGTCGGCACGCTGAGCAACAGCGTCGCCGACGAGGCATAGATGGTTGATTCCACGACCCGGCGTGCCGGATGAATCCGGATGGTCGGCGCCGGCGCCGGCGCGCCCCGTGCGATCCGTGGCGGGACGCCGGAGAGGCAGGGACGTGGCAAACCTCGGCCGCCGGGTGGGTCGCAGAAAGAAGGCCGCACTCACGCCGTTCCCCAGCAAGCCGTTTCCCGAAGCGACCCGCCAGCGCGAGGCGAGCGGACTGAACGCGCCGGGCTCGCCAATACCTCCAGTATTGGCTTCGCCCTGCGTCCTAGACCGGCCTGATCCCCGCATCCCCGGCCCCCACGCGGCCGCGGAATCAACCATCTCGCCAACCTAGCTCAGCGCAGCAGATCGGCGGAGCGCTGCATGGCGTCCGTCAGATGGCGACGGGTCAGCGACTCCGCGCGGCGGCCGTTGTCAGCCTCGATCGCCGCCAGGATCTGCTCGTGCTCGTCGGCGTCGAGCCTCATGCGCTCTGGGGTCTCGCTCTGGCGCTCGTAGATGACCTCGCCGATACGAGACACCCACAGCCGCTGCACGAACTGGACCAGAAACGGGTTTCCCGACCCCTGGACGAGCGCGATGTGAAATTCGCGGTTGGCGTCGAAGCTTCGCCGGACGTTGGGGATCGCCCGGCGCTGGGCGCTCAGCGCGGCACGCATGCGGGCGATGGGCGCGGGCAGCCCGGCCCCGGCGGCGAGCCGGGCGGCGCCGGGCTCGATCACCAATCGCGCCTCGTAGGCCGATTGCATGTCGCTCTGGCCGACGTCGGCCACGCGGGCGCCGCGGTTGGTTCGCATCTCCACCAGGCCCTCCGCGGCGAGGCGGCGAAGCGCCTCGCGCACCGGCGTACGGGATACGCCCAGCTCCTCGGCCAGGTCCTCCTGATGGATACGCGCGCCGCGCTCGAGCGACCCTTGGATGATCCGGTCGCGGATCGCCGAGTAGACCTGATCGACCACGCTGGCGATCGCCAGCGGGGCGCCGTCAACGCGGGCCGGGGCTCGGCCGCTGCCCTCCATCCTCAGGCAACCGCGTCGATCGCCTCGCCCGTCGCCTCGACGAGCTCGTCGATCTCGTCGTCCGAGATGATCAGGGGCGGCGAGAAGGCGAGGGCATTGGCGTACGGCGAGGCTCGCCCGATGACGCCCCGCTCGAGCAGCGCCTCGGACACCGCCACGGCGAGCACGGGTTGCTCGAGCGCCACGGCTTGCATCAGTCCCTCGCCACGGACGCCGGCCACGCCGTCGCGGCTGACCAGCTGATCAAGGCCGGCGCGCAACCGCCGTCCGGCCTCCCGGGCACGTTCGGGCAACCGCTCGCGCTTGAGGATCGCGAGGTTGGCCAGGCCGGCGGCGCAGCAACTCGGATGGCCCGAATAGGTGCCGCCGTGGGTGAGCAGGAAGGCGTCGTCACCCTCCAGCCACTCCCTCACGCGCGGGCCGACGACAACCCCGCCCAGCGGCAGGTAGCCGCTGGTGATCGCCTTGGCGAACGTCATCAGGTCCGGCGCCACGCCGAAATGGTGGCTTCCGAACCACGACCCGAGCCGCCCGAACCCGGTGATGACTTCGTCGAAGATCAGCAGCGCGCCGCTCTCGTCGCACAGGTCCCTGAGCCCATGGAGGTATCCATCGACCGGCGGAAACACTCCGCCGGCGCCGATCACCGGCTCGGCGATGATCGCCGCCACGCGCGAGGGCCCGTGATAGGCGACCGCGTCGCACATCGCCTGCAGGCTGTCGTGCGGGAGCTGATAGGTGTCGGGGAGTAGCGGTCCGTAGGGCAAACGGTTGGGCGGCAGGCCGCTGAGCGACGTGCCTCCGAACATCACGCCGTGGTAGCCGTTGTGACGGCTGAGGAAGATGGTCCTCCCGGCCTCTCCGTTGGCGCGGTGCCCGGCGCGGGCCAGCTTGAGCGCGCTGTCGATAGCCTCCGAGCCGCCGTTGGTGAACAGGACGCGGGCACCCGGAATCGGCTCGAGCTCGGTCAGCGTGTCCGCCAGCTTCTGAGCCGGCGGGTTGGTGAAGCGGCCGAACGTGTGGTAGGCCGCGAGCTGGTTCATCTGCGCATTGACCGCGTCGACGATCTCCTGCCGGCCGTGGCCGGCGGCGCAGTACCACAGGGAGGCCGTGCCATCGAGGTACGATCGTCCCTCGCTGTCCCAGAGGCGGCAGCCCTCGCCCCGGACCATGTCGAGAAAGTCGCTCGCGGCTCGCGTGGGCGCGGCAAACGGGTGGAGCACCTGCGGGACAGTCATCGGGCCTCCTGAGTTACTTCACGTTCCGCCTGATCCTCGGGTATCGCCAGCGCGACGTGGAGCGTTTGCGCCGTCACCGCGGGCTGCTCGCCGACCACCTCCAGCTCTTCGTCGGATTGCACCACGTGGTTTTCCAGACGCCCGATCCCTTCCACCTCGACCGCCACCCTATCGCCTGGCTGCACTGGACGCGAGTTTGCCGGCGTGCCGGTTAGCAGCACATCGCCGGGCTCCAGCGTGATCAGCCGAGCGACGTCGGCCACCTGGTAGGCGAACGAGAACATGAGGTCGCTGCCCGTGTGGCCCTCCTGGACCTGCTCGTCGTTGACATAGGTGCGCAGGGTCAGGTCCTCCGGGTCGACGTCGGCCGCGTCGACCATCACGGGCCCGAGCGGGCAGAATCCGTCCTGGCCCTTGACGCGGAGCATCGAGCCGCGATCGGCGTGCCGAAAGTCGTGAACGCCCCAGTCGTTGGCCACCGTGTAGCCGGCCACGTAATCGAGCGCGTTGTCCAGACTCACGCCGCGACAGCGGCGGCCGATGACCACCGCCACCTCGCCCTCGTAGTTGAGGAAGCGACAGCCCGCCGGCCGGCTCACCGCGGCCAGATGGCCCGACAGCGAGGAGGGCGGCTTCATGAAGTAGGACGGCGTCTCGGGGAGCCGGGCCATCTTGTACTCCACCGCGCGCGAGCGATACGTCAGATGGGTGGCGATGATCTTGCTCGGCGTCACCGGAGACAGCCACCGGGCAACGGCGCCGACGGGGATCTCGATCGAGGCGGCGCGAATCATCTCCCCGTCCAGGGTGCCGTCGACCGGCCGCCCGTCGTGCTCGACGCGAACGTGCTTCATGTCCCCACCTCCTGGTGATGCTGCGTGACCACCTCGACGCCGTCGACGGTGTAGCCGAATGTGAACCGGTAGCCGCGCAGCATCTCGTGCGGGGCGATCGCCCGCAGGTCCTCGAGCGTGTCGTCGTAGAAGCGCAGCTCGGCGCTGCCCTCCCAGATCGGCGTGGCATCGCGATCACGGCCGCCGGCCCGGACGAGCTCGAAGACGTCGGGTCGGGTGCCGTTGGCGGCCGGGAAGTGGCGCGTGTTGTGCATCGGCGGGTCGTTGACCGTCGGGCCGCTCTCGGAGACGTGCTCGAGGGTGACGACCATACGGGCGATCTGGCGGTCGTTGGCGGTACAGGTGGCGCCGAAGCGGGCGCCCGCATGGAGTTTGGGAGTCGCCTTGCCGGCGGCGAACAGCCGGGTCATGTGGATCGAGCCGAGCTTCTTGGGGAAGCCCTGTATCCACCCGCGGTACATGGCGAAGTCCTTGTCCACCCAGATGTACACGCAGCGGCTCACCGGCTCGCCTCGATAGCGCGCGCCGACCACGATGAAGAACTCGCGGTACTGCGACTGGATCGGGTCGACGAGCTCGTGCAGGTCGGCCGAGCACGACTGCCAGTCGGCGAAGATGGCCGCGACGGCGCCGGGATCTTCGGCCGGTTCGAGCTCGTCGGGCAGCAGTGCGGCGACGCCGTCCGGATCGGTCCGGTACTCGGCGATGAGGAAGTCGCCCGAGTAGTGCCAGGGCGGCGCCGGTACGAGGCCGGCACGGCCGTCGGCGGAAAGCGGCGCTGTATAGCCGCGGAGCCGGCTCATGCCGCGGCTCTCCGCCGGGCCAGCCGGGCGTTGCTGACCAGCTGCTCGAACAGGCCGCGCTGCTCGGGTTCATCCATCTTCTCGGGGTGCCACTGCACGCCCACAGACGCCCAGTCCGTGCGCGGCTCGACCGCCTCGATCACGCCACCCGGTGCGGTGGCTGTCACCTCGAGCTCGCCGGGATCGGCGATCTGGTGGTGGTGAATCGTGTTGACAGCCGCGGCATCGAGGCCGATCGCGCGGGCAACGCGCGACCCGACGGTCAGGTTGACCGGGTGGCGTGCGGTCAGGATCTCCTCCGCGCTGAGACCGGCCAGCTCGGTGTGTCCATCCACGGCGGAAAGGCGCTGCGCCAGCCGTCCGCCGTGTGCGATCGCCATCAGCTGGGCGCCCCGGCAGATCCCCAGGGTTGGCAGCTCGGCGGCGCGGGCGGCGTCGAGGATGGCCAGCTCAAAGGCGTCGGCTTCGAGGTCATCGTCGTGAACGTTTTCGTGCTCGGCGCCGTAGCTACTCGGATCGACATCGCCGCCCCCGGTCAGGAGCACGCCGTTGACCATGGACACCAGCCGGTTTGCCGCCTCGTCGAGACCTGACGGTGGGCGTGAGAGCAGCAGGGGCAGTCCGCCCGCGTCGCAGACCCGCTCCGCGTAGGAGGGATCGAGTGTCTCGAGCCTGGTCCGCTCCCCCAGGTAGGTGGGCAGCTCGCGCCGCCAGCAGGTGACGAGGATCAGAGGAGGAGCCATGGTCGATGCATACATTATGCGACGGGGTGAACGGGTGCCATTCGATCTCAGAGCGGGTTATCGCGCGCCCAGATCAGGAAGTCGCGGGTCGCCTGCGGGGTGGTCTGGAGCCGTCGCGGGCGCTGTCTGCGCGCGTGCGCGGTCTCGGCGCGGCTGAACGCCCAGCCGAGCGTCTGGATCCTTCGGGCCATCAGGAACGTCGGCAGCTCGAACAACGACTCGTCCCCGAGCTCTCTCACGCTGCGGTAGCCCTTGACGAGCGCGTCGCGGCGCTCGTCCAGGCCACCGCTTACCTCATGCGGATACAGCGGGACGGCAAGGTCGTGCATGTACCAGCTGTACCCGCTGTCGTCGAAATCAATGATCACCACCGTGCCGTCGCCACGGACCAAGACGTTCTCGAAGCCGACATCGCTGTGGATCAGGCCGAACCTATCGGAGTCGGTTCCGATCGCGTCGAGCCGCGCCCGCACCTCGCCGCGGGTCGCTTCCAGAACCGCGCGATCCTCCGCCGTGAATACATGGTGGGGATCGGGCGGTCCCCACCGCGGGTCGTCTCCCACCAGTGCCTCGGCGTCCCACGCTGGGCGCGTGAACCACTCGGGCGGCGTCCAGGCGTTTGCCTGGACGTGAAGTCGCGCCATCAGCTCGCCCAGCCGTTGCCACGGTTCGACGTCACCAACCGCGCTGAGCGGCTGGCCGTCAATCCATTCGAACATCACCGCGGTCCGTACTTCGCCGTCGGGCGCCCTCGCATGCTGAAGAGGATCGCCGTCGGTTCCGAGCGCATGGCGGGGGGTCCGCACACCGCTCTCGCGCAGGCTCTCCATCCAGGCCAGCTCGGAGCGGATCGCCTCGGCGATCTGGTACCCCGGCCGGTTGATGCGCAGAGCGAACCGCCGGCCGTCCGACCCCGTGACGCTGTAGGTCGTGTTCTCGCCGTGGCGCACGAATTCGACCTGAGCGTCGCGGCCCACGCCGAAGCGAGCCACGGCGTCGGCCACCAGCGCTGCCGGCGCGCTCACCGCGGTCTGATCACTCGTACCACGTCTCCGGAGCGAGCTTCACTCGCTCGCGATAGTCGAGGTCGTGGGTGGCGATCAGCATCGCTTCGTGTTCGCGCTCGAGCGCTTCGAGCCGCTCCCAGCTGGCCACCATGGCATCGGGGCTCCACAGCAGGGCAGGCAGTGCGCGTTCGCGCATCTTGGCCAGCAGGTAGGCCGCGTCGGCGAGCAGAATCACGGTCTGCCCGCTGTCGAGCTGCACCATGAGCGACTGATGTCCCTTGGTGTGACCGGGCGTGCTCAGCAGCACCAGTCGCCCGTCGCCGAAGATGTCGTGATCACCGTCGAGCTCCTGCCAGTTGAGCTCGTGGTCGTAATCGCCGCGCACGTAGATCAGATGCTGGTAGACGGGCGGGTGCAGCGCGAAGGCGAGCTCCTCTCGCTGTACGAGGACCGGCGCATGCGTGAGCCATTCGAGCCCACCGGCGTGGTCGAAGTGCAGGTGCGACTGGGCGACGAGGTCGATGTCGGTGGGCTTCAGGCCGATCGAGGCCAACCGCCTCTCGACGGTGTCCTCCTCGGTCATCAGCACCTCGAACGACGCCGCCGCGGGGCCAAGCCGGGCCACGGGATCGGTACCCATCTGGGGGTGTACACCGGAGTCGAACAGGACGGTGCCATCGGGATGCGTGATGACGTACATGAAGTACGGGTTATAGACCTTGGTCCCCACGCGTTCGTCGAATGGGTCGAACGCGGCCCAGTCCATGTAGTCGCCGCCGCAATGAAGCGCGTAGAGCCTCATCGTCACTCGTACACGATCACGCTTCGCGCGGTCTCGCCGGCCTCCATCCGTGCGAAGGCGTCGTTCACGTCCTCGAGCCCGCACGGGGTGATCAGCGGATCCAGGCGCAGGCGGCCCTCGCGGTAAAGGTCGATCAGCAGGGGGATGTCGCGCAGCGGCACGCAGGAGCCGTACCAGGAGCCACGCACGCAGCGCTCCTCGAGGGTCGTCGTCAGCGCGTCGATCCCCACCCGCGCGTCGGGCGGCGCCATGCCGATCAGGATTGCCTGGCCTCCGCGCCCGGTCAGCCCGATCGCCGTCTCGATCGTCGCGGGGCGGCCGAGCGCCTCGAAGGCGTAGTCGACACCTCCCGGGACGAGCTCTGAGACGGCCTCGATGGGGTTGGCCTGGCTGGCGTCGACGACGGCGGTCGCCCCCAGCTCCCGCGCCAGATCGAGCTTGCCCGTGACAACGTCGACGGCGATGATCGTCGAGGCGCCGGCGATCCTCGCTCCCTGCACGACGTTCAGACCCACCCCTCCGCAACCAACCACCGCGACGGTGTCGCCCGGGCGCACTTTCGCGGTGTTGAGCACCGCCCCGACGCCGGTCATGACCGCGCAGCCCATCAGGGCCAGCTCGGTCAGCGGCAGGCTCGGGTCAACCTTGATGGCCGTGCGCGCCGGCACGACAGAACGCTGGGCGAACGACGAGGTGTTGTAGTGATGAACCGGCTGTCCGTCGGCATGAAAGCGGCAGGTGCCGTCCTCCATCGTGGCGTCGTACCAGGCCGTGTTCTCGCAGCGGTTGGGCCAACCGCGAGCGCACTGTCGGCAGTGGCCGCAGTAGGGAAGCCAGGTGAGCAGGACGTGATCGCCCGCGGCCAGCCCGGCCACACCGGGACCGACTTGCTCGACCACCCCGGCCCCCTCATGACCGAGGACGACCGGGAGCGAGGTTGGGTGGACGCCCTGGGCGACGTGGAGGTCGGAGTGGCAGACCCCGCTGGCCGCCATGCGAACGAGAAGCTCGCCGGCCTTGGGCGGGTCAAGCTCGAGCTCTTCGACGATTAGCGGCTGCCCGAACCTGTGCAGGACAGCGGCGTGGATCTTCGTGGCCACGGGGCCGCTAGACCCCGCCGAGCACGATCAGGCGCTCCTCCGTCATCTCACGGATCGTGTACGCGGGGCCCTCCTTCGTGTTCCCCGATGCCTTCGTGCCGCCGTAGGGCATCTGATCGACGCGCCATTCGGGCGCCTCGTTGATCATCACGCTCCCGAAGTCGAGCGTGCCGGACGCTCTCACGGCGGGTTCGAGCGAGCGCGTAAAGATGGCGGCCTGGAGCCCGTATTCGGTGGCGTTGGCCTGGTCGAAGGCATCCTGGAGCGAGTCGTACGGCACCACCGAGCAGACGGGTCCGAAGATCTCCTGGCAGGAGACCTTCATCTCGGGCTTCACGTTCCTCAGCACAGTCGGCTTCAGGAGCCCGGGCTCCTGGGCTCCGCCGGTCACGACCTCGGCGCCGTCGGCCACCGCCTCTTCGATCCAGGCACGGATGCGGTCGCGATTCCCCGCGTCGATGACCGGCCCAACGTCCGTCGTCTCGTCGGCCGGGTCACCTGTGCGGAGGGCCTCGACCTTGGGGACGAGCTGGGCGAGGAAGTCGTCGAGGATCTCGCGATGGACGTAGACGCGCTGGACCGAGACGCACGTCTGGCCGGCGTAGGTGAACGCGTGCGTGGCCACCTTCGTGCTCGCCAGGTCGACATCGGCGTCCGGCTCGACAATGACCGGGGACGCGTTGCCCAGCTCGAGCGCGACCTTCTTGCGGGCGGCTCGGGCGCGGAGACCCCAGCCGACCTCGGCCGACCCCGTGAAGGTCAGCATGCGCACGCGCGGATCCTCGACCAGTACGTCTCCGATGTCGCTCGCTCGCCCCGGGAGGACGCTCAGCCAGCCGGCCGGGAGTCCAGCCTCCTCGGCCAGGGCGGCGAGGCGCAGGGCCGACACCGGCGTCTGGGTCGCGGGCTTGTGCACGACCGCGCATCCGGCGGCCAGCGCGGGGGCCAGCTTGTGCGCGACGAGGTTGAGGGGGAAGTTGAACGGAGAGATCGCCCCGATCACGCCGATCGGCACCCGCACCGTCCAGGCGGCGTGTCCATCGCCCGCCTGGGTACCGGTGATCGGCACCGAGTCGCCACTCAACCGCCGGGCCTCGCCCGCGGCGAGGGCATAAGTGTTCACGGCGCGCGCCGCCTCAGCGCGCGCCGCCTTGAGCGGTTTGCCGGCTTCGGCGCAGATGGTCTGCGCGAGTTCCTCGCCGCGGTCGCGGATCAGCTGCGACATGCGCTCGAGGATGTCGGCGCGGCGCCACGGGGCCAGCGGCTCGCGCATCACCCGCTCGGCGGCGTCGACCGCCCGCCGTGCCTCGTCGGCCCCGGCGCGAACCACCCGCGCCACCAGGTCGCCCGAGTAGGGCGAGCGCACCTCAAACGATTCGCCGGTTTCGATCCATTCGCCCGCGAGGTAGAGCCGCTCGACGGCGGGGGCTGCGACGGTCGCCATGACGCCTCTCTTTCCTTGAATTACCTTCGGTCTAGGGGTACGACACGCACCGGGATCGACTTGAAGCCGTTGACGAAGTTCGAGCTCAGGCGAACCGGCGGCCCGGTGAGCTCGAAGCGAACGTTCCGCCTGAGGATCTCCTCGAGCAGGATCCCGATCTCCAGGCGGGCCAGGAAGGACCCGAGGCAGAAGTGCGGGCCACCCCTCCCAAACGTCGTGTGCGGATTCGGCCGGCGCGAAATGTCAAACGCCATCGGATCCTCGAACACGTCCTCGTCGAAGTTCGCCGACAGGAACCACATCGCGACACGGTCGCCCGCCCTGATGGACACCCCCCGGATCTCGGTGTCCTCGGTTGCCGTCCGCCGGAAGTAGATGATCGGGGTGCCGTAACGGAGGATCTCGTCGACGGCGATCGGCACCAGCTCCGGTTCGGTCGCGAGCCGATCGAATTGATCCGGGTGTTCCATCAGGGCCAGCATGCCGTGCGAGATGCCGGTGCGGGTCGTCTCGTTGCCGGCGAAGATGAACAGCTCAAAGAAGTTCGAGTACTCGGTGTCGTTCAGGCGCTCGCCTTCCACCTCGGCGTGGACGAGGCGTGAGACGAGGTCGTCGCCCGGATTCTTGCGACGCTCGGCCCCGATCCTGCGTCCGTACTCGATGACCTGGAGGGCGGCCGGCGTGCCAAACGGGAGCAGGCGCGGCTCGATGTCGCTCGGGTACTTAGCGGGATCGGGCCGGTACTCCGAGTCGGTTGCTGCGGCCATCTCGCTGGTCAGCTCGATCAGCATCGGAATGTCCTGCTCGGGCAGTCCGAGGATCGCGATGAGGATGCTGACCGGCACCGGCTCGGAGATCTCGCTCACCCAGTCGAACTCGCCCTGCGCGATGGCCTTGTCGAGCAGGTCGTTGACGATGTTCCGCGTGTATTGCTCGTACTCCTTGACCTTGGTCCGCGTGAACGCGTAGCTCACCAGCTTGCGCAGCCGCGTGTGTTCGGGCGGGTCGGTCTCGATCATCGACTGGCGGGCGGCCAACGCGTCCGGAGCCCGGTCCTCGAGCGCGATGTGGCCGATCTGCGAGGAGAACCGTTTCGGGTCCTTCCCGACGGCGATCACGTCGGCGTGCTTGGACAGGAGCCAGAAGCCGCCGCGCGTGCCGGGCCACGGATGCCAGTGGACCGGGTCGTGCCGGCGCAGCGCTGCCAGTTCCTCGTGCGGCACCCCCTGCTCGTAGACCTTCGGACTGGCGACGTCGACGTGGGCGAGATCTTCTTGTGCGAGGGTCAAGTGTGGCTCCCGTCTGCGGTGCGTTCGTTTGCCGATGCCGGTGCATCCTCGGCGCTCGCGAGGATGACCTCCTCGAGCTCGTAGCTGTCGTGGGCTTCGCGGACGTGGGTGTTCGCCGCCTCGACCAGCGCCTCGTCAGAGTCAGCGTCGACGACGGCCTCGCATCCGACCTCCAGACAGCGCCAGCGACGAGCCACGACCACTAGCCCGCCTCGACGCCGACGACGAAGTCGATCTCCGGGTCGAGGATTTGGTCGACGATTGACTGGTCCGCCGTGATGCCCATCTCGCGGCAGCGGTTGAGATAGTGGCGGGCCTTCTGACGCTGGTACTTGCCCAGGTCGAGGCCCGGGACATTGCGCTGATACTCGAGCATTCCCACGGCATTGCCGCGGTACTCGTTGATCACCTCATGCGCGAGCGCCTCGTAATCAGGGTTCTTCTCGATCAGGATGCGGCACGACTGCGTCCCGAACGTGATGTGGCGCCCCTCGTCGGCCAGGATTCTCCGGAAGCCCTGCCTGAGTACCGGCAGGACACCCCACAGCTCGGTCGTGTCGATGACGATCTCGTAGGACGGCATCGTGAGCACGCCCTCGATCCAGCCGCAGTAGAGCGTCGTGAACTGGACGAATGCCCCTTCGATCGCGGCCTCGTCGCCGGCCTCGACGGCCGCCTTGAGCCTGTTGCCGTACTTGGGCAGACCCTCGTACACGGGCTCGCCGACGTGGAAGCGTCCTGGCGGATCGACCGTGTGCTCGCGGGGTGGCCAGTAGGCCGCCTTCTCGGCCGGCGTCATCAGGCCGGCGACGCGCGCATGCCATTGCGTGAAGAACTCCGAATGCCGCGCCTCCTCCTGCATGAACGTCGACACGTACATGACCCAGTCGAAGCGGCCGAGCGCATGGGCGGCGGCGAGCATCGGCAGAAGTTCGTCGGTGACTTCCTGTTCGCCGGCCTCGAAGCGGACCGTGATCGTCGCCATGCCGGAGCGCTGCTCGTCGGTCATGCGGCTCCAGTCGGCGGCGTCCAGCTCGTACTCCATGTCCTTCGGGTTCCAGAACGTACGCGCGGCCTTCTCGAACTTGCGGTAGATCGGGCCGGCCATGATCTCCTCATCGAGACGGAAGCGGGTCTCGATCGGGCGGAGCTCTTCAAACGTCGTCACGGCTTCCTCCTCACGCGCCGGTCGGCTCGGCGGCAAATTCGTGGGTATCGACGACGGTGGCGATCTCGTCCCCGAGGGCGCTGCAAAACGCCGCGTGGACGTCGTCGGCGGCCACCTGCTTGCCACGATGCTCGAGGTCCGGGGCCGCGCAGGCATCGTCGAGCAGGACGGGTTGAAGACCGAGGTCGGCGGCGGCGCGAACCGTCGCATCCACGCACATCGAGGTCATCATTCCGCAGAAGGCGACGCGGCTCGCCCCGACGTTTGCCAGGTGCTTGGCGAGCTCGGTCTGGAGAAATGAGTTCGGATAGTTCTTCACGACGACCAGTTCGCCGTCGGTCGGTGCCACCGCGCTGTTGGTCTGCACGCCGTGGCTGCCGGGCACGAACCATTCGGTGCTGTCGGGCTCCTCGTGCCGGATATGGACCACGGGAACACTCGCCGCGCGGGCCGCCTCGATCGCCTCCGCCGCGCGGCCGGCGGCGCGCTCGGCATGGGGGAGCGTGAGCGCTCCGCCGGGGAAATACTCGTTCTGAATGTCGATTACGACGAGAGCGTCTGCCATGCGGGCAAGTCTATGTGACTCAGACGGCAAGTCCAAAAAGGCGCGCCGCGATCGCGGCGGCGCACTCGGCAACCGCCAGTGAGCCCTCGCACGTCGACACTCTCACGAAGGTCATCGGCGCCGTCGGTGAACACCGCGAGCGCCACCGTTCCCCGCAGCTCGTGAATGAGGAGCCCGGCGTCGGCGCGGATCCCGTCGAGCTCTCCCGTCTTGTTCGCGACCGTCAGCGGTTGGGTCCGTCCGTGGTACTGGGCGTACGGATCGAATGCCAGCCAGCGCGGAATCTGGTCCTGGTAGTGCTGGCGTCCGAGCACGCCGAGCAGGTAGCGGCAGAGGTCGGGCGTGAGGAGCTGTTCCCGGGCCAGCGCGGAAAAGAGCCGGACCTGCTCGCGCGGTGTCGAGACGCCGATCCCTCCCTCGAGGCCGGGTCCGATGTGCGTGAAGTCAACGGGGCCGGGCATGCGCGTTCGCTCCAATCCGAGCCCGGCCAGGTAGTCGTTCAGGCGATCCGCCTGGACCACCTCGAGCAGCGCGTTGGTGGCCACGTTGTCCGACAGCGTGATGGCGAGCTCGATCGCGTCGCGGAGAGACAGTGACCGGAGTTCCAGCTGCTTGAGGATCCCCCCTCCCGCGACGCGCTGATCGCGTGGCGGCAGGTCGACCGTCTGGCCGAGGTCGGCCTCCCCGCGCGCGACGAGATCGAGCACCGCGGCGCACAGCGCGACCTTGATCACCGACGCGGTGGGGAAGGGCTCGTCGGCGCGCAACTCGACCGACTCGCCGTCCTCGAGTCGCACGGCACAGAAGCCCAGGCGCCCCGAGAACGCCGCTTCGAGGGCGGCGATCCGGGGCGCGAAGTCGAGCTCCGGGCGGGCCGAGATAGAAACGTGCCCGCCGGCGATGGTGTGCATCAGCTGCCGGAGGCCTGCACGGGCGACCCTTCGGGCGCGGGCTGGCCGTCCCGCTTGCGCTGGTAGCTCCGCCACGTGAGCGCCCACCGGTCCGGGTCGTCGTGCGGCGCGAGGTCCAGCTTGTGGACGGTGCTCCGCTGCGGCGAGTTCAGGACCTCCTCGGGATTCTCGTAGGCCTCGCGCGCGACCTCGGTGATGATCTCGGCGTACTCGTCGAGATCGGCGCGCGAATAGGACTCCGACGGCTCGAGCGTCATCGGCTCGGCAACCAGCCACGGCTCGTGGCTGGCGAAGTAAGTGCGCCACGCCGAAGTCCGTCGTGCGCCGTCGCCACGTCGAGCGTGCCCACGCCGGTGTCCTCGTGCAGCTGCTCGAGGCTGTAGCGAATCTGCTCCAGCCGGTGGGCGGAATTCGTCTCGGCGAACGAGACCTCCAGACCGCGCACGCCGGCGAGTCGCGAGGCCAGGTAGTTGTTGTTCAGCACCGCTGTCTCGGCGACCTCGCGCAGACCCTCCGCCCCCAGGCTGAGGACCCACGCGAACGAGCGCACGACGGTGGCCGGTACGCCGTGGAAGGCGCGGATCTTCCCGACCGACTGCGGCCGGTCGTACTCGAGCCGGTACCGCGATCCGTCGAACTCGACCGTCGGCACGGGGAGGAACGGCGCCAGCTCGGCCGTGACGCCGCAGGCGCCGACCGGCATGCCCATCGAGCAGTGCGGCGAGGAGAACGTCTTGTGGAGGTTGAATTGGCACAGGTCGAAGCCCGCGTCCCCCGCCCGCGTGATGCCGAGAATTCCGTTGGCGTTGGCCTGGTCGTAATGACACAGGCCGCCGGCGTCGTGGACGATCTCGACGATCTCGTCGATGTGCGGGTTGAACAATCCGGTGTCCTCGGGATTGGTGATCATCAGTCCCGCGGTTCGCTCCGACACCGCCCTGCGGATGGCTTCGGGTTCGGGGTATCCCTTCTCGCCCGCGTACACGGTGATCACCTTGAAGCCGGCCGTGGCCGGTCCTGCCCCGTCGCACGGGTGGGAGAAGATCGTGGTGATGATCTCGTCGCGCTCTCCGTCGCCGTGGGCGGCGTGGTAGGCGCGCATCATCCTGGCGTTCGCATAGACGCCCTGCGACCCGCCGGCGGGCTGGAGGGTGAAGCGACTCAGTGCCGGAGATCTCGCACAGCATGCGCTCGAATCGGTAGAGAACCTCGAGCATCCCCTGCACGGTCTCCTCGTCCTGGAGCGGGTGCAGCTCGGTGACCTTGGGCGAACGGACCAGCTCCTCGTTGACCTTCGGGCTGTACTTCATCGTGCACGTCCCGAGCCCGAGGTGGATGTTCACGTCGTTGCCGAGCGTCTCCTGCGACAGGCGCATGTAGTGGCGCAGGACACGTTGCTGACTGAGCTCCGGCAGCTTCGGTGAGCTCGAGCGGCGCAGCGCGTCGGGGAGGACGGCGAGCGAGTCATGCGCCGCGCCGGCAAGCTCGGGCTCTACCGGCGGCGGGAGGATGCCGCGCTCGCCGGGAGTCGAAAGCTCGAGCAGGATCGGCTCGTTCCAGCTGGCCTGATGGAATGGACGCAGTGTCATCTAAAGCACCTCCGCGAGCTCGTCGGCGAGACGGTCGATGTCGGCTTTCGTGTGCACCTCGGTGACGCAGAAGAGCGCGCTCTGCCCGAGCTCCGGGTACTGGCTAGAGAGGTCGAGGCCTCCAAAGATCCCCCGCTCGCGCAGCAGGCCGTTGACCTCCGCGACGGTGCGGCCGCTCTCGCTGAAGTCGACGACGAACTCCTTGAAGAATGGGCCTGACAGCCGCGGCGCTCGGACCCCCGGCAGCTCGTCGAGCCGTTTGGCGGCGTAGCCCGCCCGCTCCGCGATGCCCCGCCCAACCTCGGCCAACCCGTGCGGTCCGAGCAGTGCCAGGTAAGCCCCGGCTGCAATGGCCCACAGGTTCTGGGTTGTGCCCGTGTATTCCTTGGAATCGCCGCGCTGGACATACGAGGTCCGCTCCCAGACAACCTCGCCGAACCCGTACTCGCCCGGAACCTCCGTGGGGCCGAGACCGATCAGGAACATCGGGTACTCGGAGACGAACTGCTCGCTGTCCTTGGAGGCAACGAAGCCGGCGTTTCCGCCGCCGTAGTGCATGTGGATGCCCAACGGCTGGATGTCGCCACACACGATGTCGGCGCCGTACCGAGGCGGCGCCTCGAGCACGCCCAGCGAGATCGGGTCGACGCCGACCACGGTCAGCGCCCCGGCCCCGCGGGCCAGGGTCGCGATCTCCTGTGCCTGGGTCTCGACCGTGCCGAGGAAGCTCGGCATCTCGAAGTACACGCACGCGGCGTCGGCCGACATAGCCTCCCGTACGCGGTCGAGCTCGAGCAGACCGGTGCTCGGGTCAAATGGGATCGTCTCGATTTCGACCCACGGGTCGCAGTAGCCCTCGATCAGCGAGCGGCGCTCAGCTCCAACCGATGCCGGTACGAGCGCGACCCGTCGGCCGGTGATGCGCGCGGCCATGCAGATGGATGTCGCCGCCGCCGCGCCCCAGTCGTATGTGGGCTGACTCACGGCATCGCACTCGACCAGCTCCGCGAGCATGCTCGCGTACTCGAACAGCGCCTGCATCTTTCCGTGATCGCCATAGCTGTCGCCGTAGTAGGCGGTGAGGAACTCGCCCCGGTTGACGATCTCGTCGCACACCGCTGGGACGTAGTGAGGCCAACACCCGCCTCCGAGGAAACTCAACCGCTCGACGCAGCTCTGGTTGTGATCGAGCACGCCAGTGACGTGGCGGCGCAGCTCGTACTCCGAGCGCAACGGCTCGGGCAGGTTGAGAAGCCCGGGCACGCGGAGGCGCTCTGGAATTGAGCCGTAGAGCTCCTCCACGCTCTGCACGCCGATCGCGTCGAGCATGGCCTGCCTGACGGCGGGCGCGGAGTTCGGAATGTAAGGGTGGGCGGGCTGGGCGTCGCTCACGTAATGACCTCCTCAGGGCCGGTCATCAGGCGACCGGATAGACGATCTCGCGGTTGTAGCCGACGTGCATGCGGGTGTAGCCGGCCAGGCTTGCGTCGAGGGCGGGGTCGCCGGTGTCGACGCGCAGTGGAGCGCCAGCGAGGCGAGCGATCTTCGCCTCGGTGGCAACGACGACGATGCGCTCCCGGTCGACCCTCTCGATCACGGAAGCGGAGAGCTGCTGGTTGCCGCGGCCGAACAGGAATCCCTGGCCGCCAACCGGCGTCACGACGATGCCGGCGTCCTCGCGGGCCAGGAGTTCGACCAGGATCCGTTCGTCAGCGTCGGCGATCAGCCGGGTGCGGCCGCTGATGACGTCGACGCCGAGCAACGTCTTCTCGAGGCCGAGCAGTGCGAGGACGGCGCCGGTCGTCGTCCCCGGGCCGATCAGCCAGGTGCTCGTGCCGAGGACGTTGTCGACCAGGTGATGCGCGATGGCCTCCTGAGCCAGGGACTCGCTTCCGAGCGAGCGCGCCTTGGCGCTCTGGAGGTGACGGCGTGCGTCGGGAACGTTCATAAAGCCATGCAGACGAGCCGAGACCGATCCGGCGCGCAGCAGCTCCTCGTCCACGTCCATGACCTCAGCGCGGCGGAGGCTGTGCACGCCCTCCTGGGCAATGTGGGCCGCCAGCTCGCCGGCGCTTCGAGGGTTTACTGCGAACACCGCCGAGTGCATCTTTACTCCCGCCGGGATGCCAAGGACGGGAACCCGATCACCGATCGCCTGTAGGACGTCGACGGCGGTCCCGTCTCCGCCCGCGAACAGCAGCAGGTCCACGCCTCGGTCGGCCATCGCCAGGGCGGCCGTGCGCGTGTCCTGGGCCGATGTGACCGTCCCGGTCGTGCCGACGACGGTGGGGACGAGGTGGGCGTCGACGGCCTCCTGCTCGCCCATCTCGCCGGCGTAGGCCAGCACCTCGAGGCCGGAGTCGAGTGCCGCGAGCGGCCGCAGCGCCTCGGTCGCGCGCGTGGGTGCGACGGGGGTCTCGCCGCGTTCTCGCGCGGCCGCGACCAGGGCGACGTCGTCGCTGCCCTTGAACGCGAGGCGGCCGCCCATGCCGGCAATCGGGTTGACGAGGAGCCCCAGTCGCACGTCACAGCCCGAGAGGGTGCAGCCTGCACAACGCCACAAAACTCTCGGTCACCATTGCGCTCCGCCCTCGTCGAATCGGCGGACAGCATACCCGGTCGGCGTGGCCCCGTCAGGCGCCTTCGGGGTCGTGATACTCTCGCTACAGGATGCCTCAGCTACGTTCAACGTTCGCCTTCGTCGATCGGTACCTGCGGCTCGCCGGGCGGAGTTGCTGTGCTGGCCGCTCGTGGGTTGGGCTCGACCGCAGCCTGGCTCGCCGGGGTGACGGTATGCCTCCTGGCTCATGCGAGCCGATGAACTTCGTTGCGTCGGACGCTCGCGAGCCGCGGGCCGCCGGGCGGGAGTCCGGGCCTCCGTTTACCGGAGTCGCTCCCGACCGCGAGCCCGACGATGTGACGCTCGCATCGAGTCCGCCGCCACAGCGCTGAATGCACGTCGAGGACCGGGTATCGGCGAGGTCCGAGTTCCTCGGTAACCGCCCGATCAGCGGCGACAATCTGGTGCCGGAAGACCCCACGCTGGGTCTGGTGGCCTTCTCGAGTCCGTTCGACCCGCAGCCCTCGTTGCGGATCCAGGACGGCCGCGTGGTCGAGCTCGACGGTAAGCCCGAGGCCGAGTTCGACATGCTCGATGAGTTCATCGCGCGACACGCCATCGACCTCGATGTGGCCGACGAGGCGATGGCCACCCCGACCGTCGACTTCGCGCGGATGATCGTCGACCCCGGGGTCTCGCGCGACGACGTGACGCGACTGACCGCCGGCATGACCCCGGCCAAGGTCGCGGCCACGCTGGCGCTGCTGACACCGGTCGAGATTCTTCAGGCGATGCAGAAGATGCGCGTCCGCAAGACGCCGTCGATCCAGGCCCACGTGACCAATCGCGTCGATCACCCGCTGCTGATCGCCGCCGACGCCGCCGCGGCGGTCGCGCTCGGGTTCCGCGAGCTCGAGACGACCGTGCCGGTCCTGCGCGACGCTCCGTCCAACGCGCTCGCCCTTCTCATCGGCAGCCAGGTCGGAGCGCCCGGCGCGCTGACGCAGTGCTCGGTGGAGGAGCGAACGGAACTCGAGATGGGGATGCGCGGACTGACGGCATACGCCGAGACGGTCTCGGTCTACGGCACCGAGCAGGTCTTCGTCGACGGCGATGACACGCCGTGGTCGAAGGCGTTCCTCGCCTCGTGCTACGCGTCGCGCGGATTGAAGATGCGCTTCACGTCGGGGTCGGGGGCCGAGGTATTGATGGGCGCGAGCGAGGGCAAGTCGATGCTCTACCTCGAGGCGAGGTGCATCGCCGTCACGCGGGCGGCCGGCAGTCAGGGCGTGCAGAACGGCGGGATCGACGGCGTCAACGTGACCGCATCGGTGCCCGATGGCATGCGCGAGGTGATCGCCGAGAACCTGTGCGTGATGCTCTACGACCTGGAGTCCTGCAGCGGCAATGACACGCTCATGTCGGCGTCGGACATCCGCCGCACCGCGCACACGCTGCCGCTGCTGCTGGCCGGGACGGACTTTCTGTTTTCGGGCTTCGGCTCGATTCCGGCTTACGACAACGCGTTCGGTCCCTCGAACATGAACGCGGAGGATCTCGACGACTACCTCGTCGTCCAGCGCGACTGGGGCTTCGAGGGGGCCCTGCGCTGGCGCGAGGATGCCGAGCTACTGGTCGTGCGCCGCCGCGCGGCGGATGCCTGCCGCGCGGTGTTCGAGGAGCTCGAGTTGGCCGAGTTCACCGACGAGGACGTCGACGCCTGCGTTCGTGCCCACGGGAGCCTGGACGTTCCGCCGCCACCGCCGGACCTTCCGGGGATCGCCTCCGAACGGATCATGGATGGCGGGCTGACGGCGCTCGACGCCGTGCGCGCGCTTGCCGCCCGGGGCTACGAGCTCGAGGCCGAGTGCGTGCTGGAGATGATCCGCCAGCGGCTGCTCGGCGACCTGCTCCAGACCTCGGCGATCCTCGACCCCGAGCTCAACGTCCTCTCGTCGCTCACCGACGCCAACGACTATGCCGGTCCCGGTACGGGCTACCGCATGTCACCGGAGCGCCGCCGCGAGGTGGCCAGCGTCAGACAGGTCTGGTTCCCGGCCGATCTCGCACTCGAGCAGGCGCGGTCGGAGGGCTGCATCCTCCTGCACGAGAAGGGCGCGGCGAGCACCGGGGATCGCGCCGATGAGATCGTGGTCGGACTTTCGCCCGCCTTCGGTCGGGAGATCTGGGCGGCGTTGAACGGCATGACCGTCGCCGAGGTTCTCCGCCAACTGCTGGCCGGGATCGAGGAGGAGGGACTCGAGTCGCGTCTTGTTCGCGTCCGCGGCTCGATCGACCTCGGCTCGATCGGCTGGGCCGCGGCGCGGCTCTCCGGGTCAGGGGTCTCGGTGGGACTCCAGGCGAAGGGCACGGCGCTGATCCATCGCGCCGACCTGCCACCGCTGGCCAACCTCGAGCTGTTCCCGATCGCCCCCCGGATCACGCCCGAGCTCTATCGCGGCTTGGGGCGCAACGCAGCGCGCTACGCCAAGGGCCTCGCGCCCGAGCCGCTGCTTCTCCCGGAGTCGAGCGAGCCGCTCGGGCCCCGCTATCACGCCCGCGTGGTCCAGCTGGTGGCGATCGAGCGCCGACTGGTGGAGAACGCCGGGCCCGTGGAGCTGGAGGCCGAGTGGCCGAACTGAGCTATCCCCTCGGCGCCGAGGGGCGCGCGCACGTGCGGTCCGCGACGGGAAGGGCCGTCGATGAGATCACCCTTGATGGCGCGGTCTCCGGCAATCTGGCGCCCAGCGACGTCGCCATCTCCGCCGACACCCTGCTCCTCCAGGCCGAGTTCGCCGAGCGCGGCGGCAACCCGCAGCTGGGCGAGAACTTCCGTCGCGCGGCCGAGCTCGCGGCCTTCGACGACGACGAGCTGCTCCGCTTTTACGACATGCTCCGTCCAGGACGTTCGTCGGCCGATGAGCTTGATGCGCTGGCCGACGCGCTGGCGCAGCGCGGTGCGCAGCGGTGTGCCGAGCTCGTGCGCGAAGCCAGAACTGTTTACGCCCGGCGTGGACTGATCACTTAAGATGGAACGAGCCCGTATAAGGAGATGCCGAGATGACACGTGAGGAAACCATCGCCCGCCGTCAACTGGAGACCCTCGCCGGCGATGAACGTGGTCGCCAGCTGCTGCAGCTGGCACTCCGAGGGATTCAGACATCCGGCCATGGCGTGACGATCGGCTGCTGGGTGAAGCCGGGTGGCGGGGTATCGGGCTGCGTGTTCCAACACGCCTACTGGCAGGGTGTGGCCGAAGGGGCGTTCACGACGACCGGTGACCCGGCCCGCGAGATCAAGGAGCTCGTCGACGAGCGCGATTTCCACGTCGTCATGTCGGCGATCCGGGCCCTGGACAGCCTTGGCAAGCGCCGCTTCCTGCGCTGGGAGGGGCTCCACCGCACGCTTGATGAGGACGCCTGGCGGAGCACGGTCGAGCAGCTGCTGGTCGATGCGCTTGCCGAGCGCGCGCCCGAGCTGGATCGACCGGCCACTTCCGGCGTCGTCTAGCCCGACTCCGCCGGGGGCCATGGGCGGGTGCTGGTCGCCGGCGTCGACGTCGGCAACTCGACGACCGAAGTAGCTGTCGCGCGCGTCGACACCCGGGCGCGAGCCCTCGTGGCTGTTCGTCGGACGCTGCCCGACGACCGGCACCAAGGGATCGGTCGACTGCGCTGCGGGCATCGGCGAGCTCCTGCTGCGGGCCGAGCGGCGCATCGGAGCACGCCCTGCGCTCGCGCTCCTCGCCGAGCTGCACCCGGTCCGAACGGGCCTGCTCGAGCTCGGCCGGATCGAAGAGCTGGGCCTGGAGCGAACGGCGATCGCGCGGCCGGGGAGCGAGACGCCGTCCGGTTCCGGCGTGGGCGCGGGACGGCTGACCAGCCTCGAGGACCTGGGCGGCCCGCCGGGTGCCGGCGATGTCATCGTGGTCGTCGGCCGCGAGGACTTCGACGTCGTTGCGGCACGGCTGCGTGACGCCCGCGACCGGGGCTGGAGGATCACCGCCGTGATCGTCGAGGGCGACGATGCCGTCCTGATCGGGAACCGCTTCGACCGATCGCTTCCGATCGTCGACGAGGTGGTCGACATCGCCGGCCTGCCCCTCGGTGCGCTCGCCGCCGTCGAGGTAGCCGGGGCGGGCGACTCGATCACGGTCCTCTCCGACCCGCTGCGACTTGGGCTCCTGCTCGGGTTCGACCCGGACCAGGCTCGCGCCGCGCGGACGGCTGCCCGCGCAGTGGCCGGCCGGAGAGCGGCAATCGTGGTCCGCACCGCGGCTTCGGAGAGCAGCCGCGCCAAGAGCGAAGGTTCGGTTCTCCTCATCGGAGCTGACGGCTCGGAGTGGCCGCTCGACGAACGTGCAGACCCGCCGTCACCCGGCGCCGTAGCCGCGATCCGTGGCCCGGCCGGCGACCGGGCTGACCTGCTCGATCTCGTCTGGCGTCCGCTGCCGTCAGCGCCAGAGGACCCGGGTTTCGCGCGCCGGCTCGCGCGCAGGCGCGCGATTGCCATCGCCCTGCTCGAACGGGGTGAGAGCGGCGACCTTGTCGGCGCGCTGACCGAGCTGTGCCCCGACGGAGTCCGCGTCGTGGCCCGCGAGCCCGATGCGGCGATGCTCGGCGCCGCGACAACCCCCGGGGCCGGCCGCGCGCCGTTCGTGATCGACCTCGGGGGCGGCACCGTCGATCTTCACCACGCCGAGGGCGCCATCTCCACCGCCGGCGCCGGCGACCTCGTGACTCGCGTCTGCGCCGGCTTGCTCGGCTCGCAGCTCTCTCTCGCCGAGCGGGCGAAGCGACATCGCTCGGCACGGGTGGAGACGCCGTTCACGCTCCACCACGAGGACGGAAGCCGCAGCTTCCTGGGAGAGCCGGCGCCGCCCGACACGCTCGCGCGTCTGTGCGCAATGGACGGGAAGCGACTCGTCTCCCTGCCCTCGCAGCTGGCGCCGGAGGTCTGGCGACGCCTGAGGCAGGCCGCCAAGCGACAGGTGCTGGGGTTCAACGTCCGGCGCGCGATCGACGCGATCGGGGGCGTTCCGCGCGGCGAGTTGGTGTTGCTGATCGGGGGCTGCGCCAGCGATCACGAGGTCCTCGACGTCGTCGCCGGCGAGCTCGAGGAACTGGACCTGGCCCTCGCCCGGGGAAACGTTCTCGGGCGCCACGGCCCCCGCGCGGCGGTCGCGGTCGGCCTCGTGCTCACCTTCGCGAACGCGGGCGCGCGATGATCGAGCCGCTCGTGCTGGCGCTGGTCTCCGACACCGCGGCCGGCGCCGCGCTCGCCGCGGGGTTTGAGGAGGAGGGTGTTCCCGTCACCGTGAGGGCGGCGAAGGGCTCGCCCGCAGCGCTCGCGCGCGAGGCGGCGAAGAGCGCTGTTCTCGGGATCGGCATCGGGGGCGATCGCGACCGGCTTATCCTGATGCTCGCGGGGGCCCCGGCGCAGCCCTATCTCGAGGCCGTGTCGGCCGACGCCCGCGCGTTCGGACGCGACGCGGCCCGCATCGCCGCCCGGCGGCCATTGCGCCTTGTCCCCCGGTAGGGCTCCGGGGCTGGTCAGCTTGGTCGCCGGCGCAACGCGCCGGCCCGGCCCGCGCCCCGGCCTTGGATGAAAAAAGTGACAAACCCCCGGCCGCCCCCCAACCTCGCGCACATAAGCGTGCCCTGCACGCTTATGCGACCGCGGCGCGCCGGTGGTGGCGACGTTGTCACGTTTGTCGACCCCAAGCGGAGCGTGGTCGTGGCGCAGCAGGCCCAACTCAGCAAGCCGGCCCCGAAGTCACCCACACCAGTGGGCGGTTAGGATGCCGCCCATGGCGACAACAACTGCGAATAGCGTCGATCTGTGGGTCGAGCAAGAGGGTGAAGGCGACGACGTCCTGTTCATTTCGGGGCTCGCCGATGAGGGGGCCTGCTGGGTCGATCAGGTGGCGGGTCTCAAGGATCGCTACCGCGTGACGACGTTCGACAACCGGGGCGTGGGACGGTCCGCGACGCCCGACGGGCCGTTCAAGATTGCCGACTTCGCCGCCGACACGGCCGCGCTCATCGATGCGCTCGGGTTCAGCGGCCCCACGTCGTCGGGTCGTCGATGGGGGGCGCGATCGCCCAGGAGCTGGCGCTCGCGCATCCCGACCGTATTCGCAGCCTGGTCCTCAACGGGACCTGGTGCCGCGGCGACCGGTTTCTCCACGAGGTGTTCCGCAACTGGATGTGGTCGGCGCAGAAGGCCGACTCGATCCGCGACTTCCTCGTCACCGTGAACCTCTGGTGCTTCGCGCCGCGGGTCTGGAACGACGGGACCATGGACGGCTGGATCGACGCGGCCGAGGCGAGCCCGTACGCGCAGTCGGTGGACGCGTTCTGCCGGTCGGCCGAGGCACTCATCGCGCACGACACGGCCGACCGGATAGGCGCCATCGACCTTCCCACGCTGGTCACGGTCGGCGAGCTCGACCTGGCGCTGCCGGTCCGCTTCTCCGAGGAGCTGGTGCAGCGGATTCCGAACGCCCGGCTCGTCGTCATCCCCGAGGCCGGACACCAGCCGTTCCAGGAATTTCCCGACGATTACAACCGACGGCTGGATGAGTACTGGCAGTCGCTCGCCGACTGACCTGGCCCGTCCGTCTGTCCGAATAGCGTCTAGCGCACCACGAGCACGTCGCACGGCGCGTGGTGCACGACGTTCGTGCTCACCGAGCCCATGAGCTTCAGCGCGCGCTTGGCAGTGCTCATACCGCGCGTGCCGACGACGATGAGGTCGGCCCCGGATTCCTCGGCCTCCTGGACGATCACGTCCGCGGCGTTGCCGTGCCCCTCGATGAACTCGCCCTTGAGGCCTCGGCCCTCGACGTACTTGCGCGCCTCGGCGAGCGCTTCGCTGCGTGCCTCGGCGTCTGCCGGGTCGACGGGCGCTGTCCCACCGGCGGGGTCGCGCATCAACCTCTCCGGCTTTGCGGCGCATACGACGGCGAGCGTTGCGCCGTTCGCGATGTCGGCTGCCCGCGCGAGCGCCTTGCGCGAGTGCTCTGATGCGTCAAACCCGACCACGATCCGTTCCATGGCGCGCAATCCTTATCTGTCGGCGCACCCGTGTCAAGCGGCGAGGCGTTAGCGTTCCGCGTATCGACGGGCATGGCCGCGCCGGCCCCGGCGTCGATTCTGAGCGTCGCGCCGGTGACGTGGACGGAGTCGTCGGAGGCGAGCCAGGCGACCAGCGAGGCCACGTCCGCGCCGCCGACATCGTCGCTCGGGCACACGGCGTTGGCGCGGACGCCATCGGCCGCGCCCTCGGCGCCGAACAGCTCGGCGGCGGCGATCACACCGGCGGCCGCGACCGACGTAGCCGCCCGTTCATGGGCGGCGCGAATCCCGCTGTCGGAGGCGATGTGGACGATGGACCCTCCGCCCTGCGCGCGCATGGCCGGCAGGCAGGCTCGCGCGATCCTGAACGGCGCGGTCAGGTTCGCCTCCAGGAGCTCGCGGAAGTCGGCTTCGGCTGTGGCCTCGAGCGATCCGTCGAGGAGCCATGGCGGCGGCCGTGACCAGCACGTCGAGGCGGCCACCGCCGAGCTCGAGCGCGTGCTTCGACGGCTTGGTCGCAGCTCGCGCGGTCGCGCTGGTCGCATTCGATGAACGATGCGCCGGTCCGCCGCGCGAGCGACTCGCCGCGGACGGCGGTCGGAGGCCGCGAAGCCGATCGACATGCCCTCGTCGCGGAGGCGCTGCACGCACGCGTCTCCGATTTCCGTGGTCCCGTCGATGACGAGGCCACACCGGCCTTCGAGCCCCAGCCGGACGGTCATCGTCCCGGAGCCTCGAGTGCGGCCGCGCTCGCCCTCAGCGCCGCGCGCATGCCGCCGTCGACGAGCAGGATCGACCCGTTGCAGAACGCACCGTCCGGCCGAGGCGAAGAACGTGACGGCGCCGGCGACGTCGGCGCCGGTACCGACGCGGGCCAGCGGTGGGAGCGTCCAGCTCGCGGGATCCGGCGTCCTCGTTGCGGCCGGCGACGTAGCGTCGCCATGCCCGGTGCGGTATCGCCCGGGCAGATCGCGTTGACGCGGATCCCGTGCGGACCCGCCTCGACGGCGAGCGTCTGCACGAGCATGTTGACCGCCCGCTTCGAGCACCGAATAGGCGCCGATCGCCGTCTCGCCCCAGACACCGGCGTCGGAGGAGATCATCGTGATCGAGCCACCGCCCGCCGCACGGAGATGGGGCAGGCAGGCGACGGCGTAGCGGAAGTAGCCGACGAACGTTCGTCTCGAGCACCGCGTCCCAATCCTCGTCACGTCGTCTCCGACAGCTCGGCCTCGTGGAGCACTCCCGCGTTGGCGACGAGCGCGTCGAGTCCCCCGAGCCTGTCGCACCGCAGCGGCAACCGAGCGATCCACGGCGTCGCTGTCGCGTACGTCGGCGCGGACGAACTCCGCGCCCAGTCGCGCCGCCACCTCGCGTCCGCGAGTCGCGTCGCGGCCGGTGCAGACGACCGCGGCCCCCTCGGATCGGAATCGCTCGACGATCGAAGCGCCGATGCCCGAGGTGCCTCCCGTGACCAGGGCCCTGCATCCCTTCGAGTCGCGCCATCGCGGCATCCTCCCACACGGCGTCAGCGGCACCGCCCTCGACGCACCGCCAGATGGTGCTTTGCGCGCCCGAACCGCCAAGGCCGAGGACTTTCACTTGCGAAAGCTTCTGCAAGTTGCACATCGGCTTCCCAACGCGTATAAGGTGTCCGTCTCGGCTTAGAGCACCGGGGTGAAAAGCGAACGAGGAGAGGCCTCATGGAAGCCAGCAGCGTCCAGGATGTCGGCCCCGCACGGAGCAGCGCTAACGGGGTCGACCGAACTTGCCAGGAACGCGCTCGGGCTACCCGCAGATTCTGTTCTGCATCGTCACGGGCTCGGCGCCGCTCGCCGCGATGATGTTCAACGACCCGCTGTCGGGCCTGGGGATCGGCATCTCGGTACCGGCGGCCTTCTGGCTGGCGGCGATCTCATTCACGCTGTTCTCGGTCGGGTATGTCGAGATGGCGCGGCGCGTGACGACCGCGGGAGGCTTCTACTCCTACACGTCCTACGGCTTTGGCCGGATCATCGGCCTTGGCACCGCGATCGGCATCGTGGTCGCCTACCGCTCTTCGCCGGCGGGGGTGAACGGCGTGACGACGTACTTCGCCAACACGAGCCTCAACGACCTCTTCGGCATCAGCATGGACTGGCGGATCTACGCGTTCCTGTTCCTCGCGCATCCTGTTGCTCGATCACGTACTTCCACGTCGAGATCGTGGCCCGGATCCTCGGCCTCTTCCTGATCGGCGAGCTGGTCATCCTGTTCATCTTCTCGTTCACGGTCCTGTTCAAGGGCGGCGGCCCCGGACGGGATCGTGTGGTCTGCTCTGAATCCGGCCGGCATCTTCGGCGGCGGCGCCGGCGTCAACGGGGCGGCCAGGGTGTTCGGCGCCTCGGCGGCCGGCGTCGGGTTCTTCGGCGCGTACTGGTCCTGGGTCGGGTTCGAGATGGCGCCGAACTACGCCGAGGAGGCGCAAGAACCCGAAGAAGATGATGGCCTACGCCATCTACATCTCCTGCATCGGGCTCGGCGTGGTCTACACGTTCTGGTCCTGGATGCTCGTCTCGGCCTACGGCAACACCAAGAATCAGTGGCCGTGGGCCGTCTCGACCGCGTACGGGATCAAGACGGCGCCCGCAAGCGTCGGGCCTGCCGAAGGGCGACTACGCGAACGTCTTCTACCCGGTCGCGCAACACTTCGTCGGAGTACCTGGATGAAGGACCTGTTCGAGATCCTGATCATCACTGGCTCGTTCGCCTGCTCGCTGGCCTTCTGGAACACGTCCAACCGCTACCTGTTCTCGATGGGTCGCGAGGGGATCTTCCCGCGCATCCTCGGCCGAACGCACTCCACCCACAAGAGCCCGTTCGTCGCGACGCTCTGCGTCGCCGTCTTCTGCGTCGATCATCACGCTGCTGTTCGCGACCGGACTGGTCGGAGGCGGCCAGCGCGCACACGCTCGGGATCGGAGTGTCGAACCCGCTCGTCGCGCTGTCGCAGATCGGCACCTGGCTACCGTTCCAGGGCAACCTGCTCCTGTTCCCGATCATGGCGCTGTGCTCAATCGCGATCATGGTCTACTTCTTCGAGACGGCGACGCGACGGCTTCCACTGGTTCAAGACGTTCGTCGCACCGATCCTGGGCGCGGCGATCGATCATCTTCGCCGTCTACCTGATGATCTCCAACCGTGCCGCGCTGACGACCGGGTCGAACACGGGTTGGGTGTTCGCGTCGCCGTTCATCGCGCTGGCGATCTTCCTCGTCGGCTGCCTGCTCGGTATCGGCTACAAGCGGTGGTCCAAGCAACGCTACGACGCCGTGGGCAAGTTCGTCCACGAGGAGGCCTGAGCGCCTCCTCCCGGCTGCGATGCCCGTGGGGCGGCCGCTTAGGCGCGCCGCCCCCGGTTCCTCGGCGCAGACGGTCGACCAAGCGGGCGCCTCGGCCACACCTTGGAGCGCCCGTGCCTGAGTGCTACGTTGAGGCGTGTCGCTCCTTACTAATGTCCCCGAGGAGCTGCGGTTCCGGGGGCATCGAGCCACCGCAGGATGCGCGCGGCTTCCTCATCACGCTCGACGAGGCCGAGCCGCAGGGTGGAGGACGGATCGCCGGTCGGGTCGAGCGCCTGCACCGCCGCCGTGACCAGCGCCCCGTGTTCGTGGAGGTCCGTTGCGATGCGTATTGGATGGACGTCGCGCCCCAGCTCGTCGGGCCGCAAGGGCCTGCTCAACTGGGCGACCGTCGCCGAGATCCGCAACTACTACGTGCCCATCTGGCTCGATGAGGAGGTGTTCAGTGAGCGGCTCGACCTCGGCCCGCTGGACGAAGCCAACTGGAGGCACTTCTCGATCGATCTGCCGGCCGGGCTCCCCCGCGCGCTGGAGGGTACTTTCGTCGCGTTTCGCTGGCGTGTCGTGGCTCGGCGGGCCCGGCGCGTGGGAACCGAGGTGGCGTCGCGGCCACTGCTGCTGATCGAGCCGCAGAACCTGCCCGTGGTGCGCGTTGAGACCAGCCCCCTGGGCAGCTGGCGGCTGCTCGAGTGGCGCGCCGAGGAGGACGTCGGCGCCAGCGCCGGCGGCTGCTCGATCGTCTACGAGGACCGCCGCGCCGTCGACCTGCCGCTTCCCGGTGAGACCCGCGAGGCCGAGCACGTTCGCCGCATGGCGCGGTGACGCAGAACGAACTCGGGCATCATTGAGGACCTTGCGCGCCGCGGTTGTCCTGTTCATGCTCTTCGTCATCGGGGCCCTCGTCGGCGCCGTCGCCGGCCTCGGCCGCCTCCAGCTGTCCGACTCAGTCGTTCCTGAGGTTCGGCGACCTGGCCTATCTCGCGACCAGTATCCCTCCGACGGTGAGCGTTGGGGCGGGTCCGAATGTCGGTGGCGGCACGCTCGACGAGCCGACCAACGGCAACGGCTGCCGGCGTCAGGCGAAGTCCGTCCAGGTCCTCCGGGCCGGCTCGATAGATCCGGCGGTTGCCGTGCTCGTCAGCGGACGCCCGCGAACGCTGTTCGTGATCGGCCACCGATGCTCCGGGTTTTCCGGGCAGGCCTACTGGGACTGTCTCCTGCAGCCCCTCGCCTTCCGTGGGCAGCACTTCACCGGCACGAGCTATCCGAGCACGCCGGCCCCGAGAAGGACCCTTCCCCTGGGATCGGCGCTCGGGACGGCCTCCTACCACGGCCACAGGGTCACCGTGCGGCGCATCCAGGGTGTCGAGCCGACGGTTGCCGTCGCGCTCTCGGGCCAGCCCAGTACGGCGTATCTCAGCCCGCGCGTGTGCCCGTATTCGGGGTTCTCGAACAACCAGCAATACGACGACCTGTTTCGCTGCCTGCGCAGTCCGATCTGGTTCACGTTCAACCCCCCGGGAGTCAGGCCGGTGCAACCGTTCTGGCCAGCGGCGACCGACCCGTGCAGCCCGCGGTCATGGGAGCGTCGATCAGCCTCGTCCGGCTGCCGGTGGTGGCCGACTACGTGCCGGCCAACCACGGCCCGCTGACCCCCGTCGGGAGCGTCGCCGGGCAGGTGAGCATCCACGTACCCAGCAACCTGGCCTCGGGCCTGTACGAGGCGGTGGTCACGTGCCCGCGGTGTGTGTCCTCCTCGCACGGCGGGGCATCGCTGTATCCGGCCGGATCGATCCTCGTCACCGCGAAGCAGAAGACCTCGCTGGGGATCCGGATCGTCTCCTACGCGCTAACGGTCGCCGTCATCGCGGCGGCGATTCTCGCCATCATGACCTACCGACGCCGGCGCCGGCTCAGGGCCGCGGGTGGAGGCGGACCGGGACGCTCTTGACGCCGTTGAAGAAGTTCGAGCGCAGGCGCTTCGGCCTCTCCCGTCAGCTCGATGCGGTGCAGCGCCGGCAGCATCTCCTCGAGCCAGATGCGCAGCTCGAGCCGCGCGAGGTGCGCGCCGAGGCAGAAGTGGGGGCCACCGAGACCAAAGGCGAGGTGCCGGTTGGGCTGGCGGGCGATGTCAAATCGGTCCGCCGCCGGGAACTGATCCTCGTCGCGGTTCCCCGAGACGTACCACAGCGCGACCTTGTCGCCTGACTGGATTGTCCGCCCGCGCAGCTCAACGTCGCGCGTGGCCGTGCGGCGGAAGTGCAGCAGCGACGGCGCCCAGCGCAGTATCTCCTCTACCGCGCTGGGGATCAGGGCCGGATCGGCGAGCAGCCGGTCGCGCTCGGCTGGATGCTCAAGCAGCGCCAGCAGCCCATTCGACATCGCGTGTCGGGTCGTCTCGTTGCCCGGCTGTCACGAGCAGGAGGAAGAAGAGGTCGAACTCGTGCTCGGACAGACGATCCCCGTCGATGTCGGCCTCGATCAGGCGGGTGGTCAGGTCGTCCCTCGGTTCCCGACGCCGCTCGGCGGCGATGGCGTTCGCGTAGGCGAACATCTCGGGTGCCGCCGGGCTCGAGAAGGGCAGGTGCGCGTAGCCCGAGAGGTCGGCCTCGCCGGCCACGAACTCACCGGCGTGGTCCGGATCGGTATTGCCGAGCATGCGGTTGCCCAGGTCGACGAGGTGGCGCCGGTCCTGGAGCGGAACGCCCATCAGTTCGCAGAGGATCCGCATTGGAAGCTCGATTGCCACGGCGTCGACGAAGTCGAACTCGGGCTCGGCGAAGGCGCCGTCGAGGACCTCGCGGAACATGGCGCGGATGCGGTCCTCGTAGTCATTGACGACGCGAACGGTGAACGCCTTGGAGACGATGTTCCGCAGGCGCCTGTGCTTGGGCGGGTCCGAGTCGAGCATCGACATGCGCGACTGGACCTGCTCGGGCGTGAGGTCCATGAGCGAGGTGCCGCCGGCCTCGGAGGAGAACGTCGCGTAGTCCTTCGAGGCTGCGAGTATGTCGTCGTAGCGCGTGAGTGACCAGAAGCCGCGTCCGTCTTGCTCGTCCTGCCAGAAGACCGGCTCCTCGCCTCGGAGCAGGGCGAACCATTCGTGTGGCGCGCCCGCCGCCCAACGGTCGAGATCGGTGAGGTCGATGTCGGACAGCGCAACGCCGGCAACCGTGCTCATGGAACCTCCACCTGTAACTCGCCGTTCTCGATTCGGACGGGGTAGACCGTCAGGTCATCCTCGGCCGGACCCTCCAGAACCTCGCCCGTGCGTACGTCAAACGCGGAGCTGTGACAGTGACAGATGATCTGGTCGCCCTCCAGGTCGCCCTCGGCCAGCGGACAGTCCTCGTGCGTGCAGGAGTTGTCGAACGCCACCCAGGAACCGTCGTCGAGCCGAGCCACGGCGATCTCGAGGTCGCCTATCAGCACCGCATCGAGTTGGGGCCGACCCTCCGCGGGACCGACCGTCGTCCAGTCACTCATGCCTAGAACGTACACGGTTGATGAATGCATCGAACAGCGCCGCCCGGAACGAGTGCGACCGCTCCGAGCCGGCGTAGACCTCCCTGCGCATGGCCTCGACATCGACGCCGGCCGCTTGACCTCCTTCGGGTGACGAGCCATCCACAGCTCCCACAGCTTGGGTGTGGTCTCCGGGTGAAACTGGATGCCCCAGGCGTCGGTGCCGTCGACGCGGAACGCCTGATTGGGTGCCGCCTGGGTGCTGGCCAGGACGCGCGACCCAGGGGGAGGATCGAAGACGTCGTCATGCCACGTGTAAACACCCGTCGCCCGCTCGAGGATGCTGAAGATCGGATCGTCACGCGCGCTCTCGGACGGGGCGATCTCGAGCCAGCCGCGCTCGGGCTCCTCGGCGGGGCGGACCTCGCCGCCGAGAGCGCCCGCGAGCAGCTGACCCCCGAGGCAGATGCCGAACACAGGGACGTCCAGCTCGACGGCTTGCGCGGAGAAGCACCTCCTGGGTGGCGAGCACCGGAACGCTGGTCGCCTGCCAGGCGTGGGCCGTGCCGCCCATGGGGATGATCGCCGCCACATCGCGCGGGTCGATGTCGTCGAGGGGTTCCTCCCAGGCCCGCAGGCTCCGGTACGGAAGCCCCGAAGCGTCCAGGCGCTCGCCCAGCAGTCCGAGCCCTCGCAGCGAGTACTCTTGCTCGATCACGAGGAGGGGCTTCATCGTGCGGACGGTACTCGATGAAGTCGACCGTAGATCGCGAGGAATATGGGTCATGGCCGTGAGGACCAAGCGCGCTCGCCGTAGCACTCATCGCGCGCGCCCAGCAGTCCGTCCCGAGGCGCTCGAGGCGGCCTTCGCCTTCCCCGCGCTGGAAGCGATCTTCACACGACGCGCACGCCGCTTCGCCCTCGGGGCGACGATGACCGGTCCGCTCGCCTTCCGCTCGCGCCGGGCGCCCGTGCCCCTGGCCGTCGAGGAAGAGGCGATTCTCGTCGCCGCGGCAACCGGCATCACCGGCGTCGTGCGCGAGGAGTGGCCCTTCCTGACCGAGGACGGCGGCGCGACAGGCGCCGACAAGCTGGCCTCACTCACCGGCCGGAGCTTCCCCAGTCCGCTCGCCATCCATGGCACCGAGCTGTTCTGGACCAACGACGAGGGCGTCTTCGTCCTTCCGCAGCGCGACGAGATCCCCGAGCGCTACGTCCAGCTCCAGAGCCAGGATGAGCGCACCGAGCTGTACCGGCAGGCGATCAAGCTCCAGGATGGGCGCCTGGACGTCCCCCGCATGCGTCCCAACCTGTTCAAGTTCAACGAGTGGGTCGCCAACACCGAGGGCGCCACGCTGTTCATCCCCGTCTCCGACGTGACGCGCCAGTGCATCTCGGCCATGCTCCTGTACTTCGACCGGCCCCACGGCTACTACATCGTCGACAAACAGCTGGGCAATGATCCGCTGCGCCCGTTCGTCAAGTCCGGTCTCCTCGACCCGGTGCATCCGGTCGACCTGTGGGACTTCGAGCGCTGGCAGATGGTCGACATGAACGGCGTCGAGGAAGGCCTGATGGTCGAGAACCTGATGATCGCCACCCAGGCGCTCGGCATCGGCGGACACCCCTTCTCGGGGGGCAAGGGCCGCGCCACCCTCGGCGGCGAGAGCCAGTGGCACGAGATCGGCGGCGAGGGGCCGTGCGGCTCGCTCGGCTTCCGGTTTCACCGCGTGCCCGACGACGCGCCGGTGGGCGCCGGCGAGGAGGTCCCGGTCGGGCTCGAGGGCATCTTCGAAGGCGCCTGTCCGCCGTTCCACGTCGACATGGACGCCGCGGTTGACTTCGTCCTCGACCAGCGCTGGGGCAGCCGCGGGATCTTCTCGGCTCCCGAGAGCCGGCCGATCCCGTGGCGTTCGGCCGAGATCGCGCGCGCTGTCCCGCGTCCGTCCCAGGAGGCGATCGAGGCAACCAAGACCCTGTGTCGCTACATCTGGAACACGTACGGGCGCTTCCCGGCCACGATCGACCCCTTCCTGATGACGGTCTGGTATCAGGCCGTCCACCTCGACGTCGGGTTCTACGACCGCTACTACCCGCCCGAGGCGCTGCCCCCGCACGTGCGCTCGCACATGCACGACTGGCACGGCGTCTGACCCGCGTGCCGACCGACGCGACCCTGGAGCTCGGCGATCTCGAGCTAGAGCTCGGAGGAGTGATTCCCGCGGCGCGGCTCGCCTACCGGACACATGGGACGCTCGCTCCGGACCGAGGCAATGCGATCCTGTTCACGCACATGTACTCGGGGACCTCGGCGTCCCTCGATCCGTGGATCGGCGCCGGGCGCGCCCTCGACTCCGACCGCTGGTTCGTGATCTGTCCGGGACAGCTCGGCAACGGCGTCTCCTCCTCGCCGAGCACGTCCGCCGAGCCCTTTCCCGAGCTGACGATCGGCGACGATGTCAGCGCCCAGCATCGGCTGGTCTCCGAGCATCTGGGCATCGAGCGGCTCGAGCTCGCGCTCGGGTTCTCGATGGGCGCCCAGCAGGCCTACGAGTGGGCCGTCCGCTTCCCCAACGTGGTCGGCCGCCTGGCCGTGTTCGCCGGGCTGGCTCGAACGACCCCCGCCAACGACCTGCTCGTCGCGGCTTCCGCGGAGGCGCTGGCGAGTGGAGGCACCGCGCAGCACGCCCATTTCTGGGCTGCCACCGGTATGTCGGCCGACGTCTTCCGCCTCGAGGCCTGGCGCGAGGCGGGATTCAGTTCGGTGGCCGACCTGGTCACCCGCCTGTTTGAGGAGGACTTCGCTCCGAGTGACCAGGACGATCTCCTCGCCCAGCTGGCCAAGTGGCGACGGGCGGATGTCGCCCGCCATGCCGGTGGCGATCTCGCCGTCCGCGCTCAGTCGGATCACCGCTCGGACGGTCGTCGCGCCCTTCTCGCACGACAACTGGTTTCCCGCCGCCGACTGCCGAGCCGAACAGGAGCTGATCGCCGGCAGCTCGTTCCGCGTTGTCGACAGCGTCTGGGGCCACTACGCCTGGGGCATCACGCCGGCCGAGACCGCCCAGATCGAGCAGATCGTTACCGACCTGCTGACTACATGATCTCGCGGTAGCGCTCGCGCTCCCATTCGGTGACTTGCCGCGCGAACAGCTCGAGCTCGTGTCGCAGCATCACGAGGTAGGCGTCGACGAACACGTCGCCGTAGAGGTCGCGGACGAACCGGCTCTGTTCGAGGATCGGCAGCGCTTCCTCGAGCGTGGTTGGCAGGCGCGTGAGCGACGCGTCAACGTGCGGGTCACCGCTGACCATCGGCGGCACGTCGAGCTCGTTCTCGAGCCCGTCGGCTCCGGCGGCCAGGCATCCGGCGACGACGAGGTAGGGGTTGGCGTCCGCCGACGCCCAGCGGCACTCGAGCCTGGTGGACGGCCCGGTCCCGACGGTCGAGCGCACGCCGACCAGGCGATGGTCGAGGCCCCAGCTCACCTGTGTGGGAGCGAACGAGTAGTCCTCGACCCGCTTGTACGAGTTGATCGTGGGGCAGTTGATCGCCTGAAGGTCGATCTGATGAGCGAGGAGCCCCGACAGGTAGCGGCGCATCAGCTTCGAGCGCAGCGGTGGATCGTCGTCCTCTTCGGCGAAGGCGTTGCGGCCATCGGCGTTCAGCAGGCTCTGGTGGATGTGCAGTCCGTTGCCGGCCTCGGTGATGTAGGGCTTGGGCATGAACGTTGCCCGCAGGCCATGCTTGCGGGCGATCTGCTTGACGACGTACTTGAGCACGATCGTCGCGTCCACCACGTCGAGCGGCTCTCCGTGGCCGAGATTGACCTCAACCTGTGCCGGCCCGTACTCGACATTCCACGATTCGACCATGATCCCGGCGGCTTCCAGCACGCCCTTGATGTCGCTGACCACGGGCTCGACCTCGGCGCCCTTCTGCATCGAATAGCAGTGGGTTCCCCGGTACAGCGGCTCCCAGTTATCGAGGCAGAGATGAAACTCGACCTCGGTCGCGGTGACCGGCTCGTAGTCGAATTTGCGCACCCGGTCCGCCGCGCGGCGCAGAATCGCCCGCCCGTCGAACGGGATCGGTGCCCCCGTCTCCGGGTCGATCGTGTCGCATAGGCAGAAGGCGGTCCCTTCTTTCCAGGGGGCGATGCGGAGCGTCGAGGTATCGGGAACGACGTGCATGTCCGGGTATCCGGTGACGTCGTTGACGAATTCCGTGGGGAAGATGAACCCGTGCATGTCCCACGTGAACGCGACGTTGGCCATCGCGAACCCGTGTCCTTTGGCCGCCGACCAGAAGTGCGGCGCCGAGAGGCGCTTCCCGCGGGGTACGCCCCAGGTGTCGGCAAACATGCACTCGACCGTGTGCACCTGTTCGCGGTCGAGGAACTCCCGTACGGCCTCCATGTTGACTTCGGTTTCGGTCACCGGCATGCGGCTTCTCTCTCCTCCGTGATCAGCGGGCGGTTATCGTAACGACTCGCGGGCGCCGAGCGATGTCCCCAAACCGTTCAGGAGGTAACCGATGCGCGCAGTCGTCCTTCGCGCCTTCAACGCGCCGCTCGAGCTCGAGGAGCGGGAAATCCCGGCGGCGAGAAACGGCGACGAAAGCGTGCTGCGAGTGCTCGCGTGCGGCGTCTGCCATTCCGACCTCCACGTGGTCGAGGACCACTTCGGGTCAGAGCTGCCGCTGGTGCTCGGACACGAGATCGTCGCCGAGGACGACCAGCTCGGCAACGTGCTCGTCTATGCGCCGTGGGGTTGCGGCGAGTGCCGCTTCTGCCGCGCGACCGAGGAGATGATCTGTCCCAACGGGCGCGAGGCCGGCCTCTTCCAGGACGGCGGCTATGCCGAGTACCTGCGCGTGCCCTCGCGGCGCTACCTCTATCCGATCGGAGGCCTCGACCCCGTTCAGGCCGCCCCGCTGGGTTGCGGCGGCCTGACCCCGTACCGCGCGGTCAAGATCGCGCGGAGCTGGCTCGGTCCCGGATCGCGCGCGCTCGTGCTCGGCGCCGGCGGCCTCGGGCAGTTCGGCATCCAGTTTCTGAAGCTGATGACCGACGCGGAGGTCCACGTCGGCGACCCCTCGCCCCAGAAGCGCGAACAGGCGCTGGTGCTGGGCGCCGACGAGGCGGCCGCGCCGGACGACCTCGAGGGTCCGTACAACGCCGTTCTCGACTTCGTCGGAGCGGAGGATTCGCTCGCCCGCGCGGCCGAGCTCGTCGACCGTCAGGGAGTCGCCATGGTCATCGGCCTGTTCGGCGGCAGGATCCCCTTCGGCCTCGGCGCCGTGCCCCACGAGGCCCATTTCCTGTCGAGCATCTGGGGGTCCCGGGACGAGCTGGCCGAGCTGATCGACCTCGCCAACCGCGAGCGGCTGCAGTACACGATCGACACCATGCCGCTCGAGCAGGCCCAGGAGGCGCACGATCTGATCCGCTCGGGTAGGGCGCGCGGCCGGATCGTGTTGACGCCGTAGCGCGGGACTACGTTGTTGGCGGCGCAGCGTCCTCAGCGCGCTGGCGGCCGGCAGCGACGCCGCCGTCGACGACCATGGGATGGCCGGTGACGAAGCTCGCGGCGTCCGAGCACAGCCAGGCGACGGCCTGGGCGATCTCGAGGGGTTGCCCGAGGCGATTCATGGCCGCCAGGCCGGCGATCGCCTCGTAGACCTCCGGAATCGACGCCGGCGCCTCGCCCTCGTCCATGACCATCGGCGTCTCTGTCCAGCCCGGGCAGACCGCATTGACCCGGATCCCCCGCGCCGCGTACTCGAGCGCCGCTGTCCGGGTCAGCCCGATGACGCCGTGCTTGGCGGCGTTGTAGGCGGCCAGGCGGGGGTAGCCGAGGACGCCGACCACCGACGCTGCGTTGACGATCGCGCCGGCCTCCTGCTTGACCATCTGCCTGAGCTCGCTCTGCATGCACAGGAACACGCCGGTGAGGTTGATGGCGATGACCCGGTTCCATGCCTGCTCTTCATAGTCGGCGAGCGGCGCGCTCCCTCCGCCGATCCCGGCGTTGTTGAAGGCGCAGTCGAGTCGCCCGTAACGCTCAACGCCGGCCGCGACGAGCGCTTCCACCTGCTCGGCGTCGCTCACGTCGCAGTGCACCTGGATCGCCTCGCCGCCGCTCTGCGTGATCCGTCGTGCGGTTTCCACGCCACCGGGGTCGTCGACGTCGGCCAGGATCAACTTGGCGCCCTCTTGCGCGAACAGAAGCGATGTCGCCCGCCCGATCCCGGAGGCGGCACCGGTGATCAGCGCCACCTTGTCTTCCAGCCGGCCGCTCATCCCGACAGCTCCGCCGCGTCGACCACCAGGGCGATGCCCGATACATACGACGCCGCGGGGGAGGCGAGGTAGACGAAGGCATCGGCCACCTCCTCGGGTCTCGCCGGGCGGCGGAACGGGACCGTGTCGACGAGCCGCTGCGCGGCAGTGTCCACATCGACATTCCACATCCGCGCCCGCTCGGCCGCAAGCTCTCGGTACATCGCCGTGTCGATGAGCCCCGGGGCCACGGCGCAGACCCGAATGCCATCCCCGGCCAGTTCCTGAGCCAGAGCCTTGACCATCCCCACGACCGCGAACTTGGACGCGCAGTAGGCGCTCATGTCGGGGTAGCCACGCACGCCGGCCTGGGAGGCCGTGCACAGCAGCGCCCCGCCGCCGGCGGCCCGGAGGTGCGGGACGGCGTGCTTCAGGGTCAGGAAGGTGCCGACCGCGTTGACCCTGAGCGTCCGCTCGAACTCGGCACTCGAGAGCTCGGCGAGCGGGGTCACGCTGAGCACGCCCGCGTTGGCGACCACCAGGTCCAGGCCACCGAGGAGCTCCGCCCCGTCATCGATCGCTGCACGTACCGCGGCCTCGTCGGTCACGTCGACCTCGCGCCCGTGAGCCCGGTGGCCGGCCGCCGCGAGTTGTCTTGCCGCCGCGCTCGCGCCGGCGCCGTCGCGATCGGCGAGCACCACCTGCGCGCCCTCCTCGCAGAACCGTCGCGCGACCGCTTCGCCGATCCCTCCCGCCGCGCCGGTGACGATGGCGCGCCTGCCGGCGAGGACCGCAGTCACGGCCGTGAGCTTATCTGCTCGCCGGTGGCCGCCCGGGAGATTCTCCGGCCAATCGTCGGGGGGTGGTCAGCTAAGCGAAACATAGGTGCGGTTAGCTGACCAGCCTCGGCGTTTCCTGACTGATCTCCGACAGGCTCACGAGTCGAATAGGCTAACCGCCCCGTGGATGGCGTTCATGACATGGGAGGGATGCACGGGTTCGGACCAGTCGTGGAACCGGACGGCGAGCTCGTATTCCACGACAGCTGGGAGCCGCGGGTGTTCGCCATCCAGATCCTCGAGGAGATCGAGGACTTGGGCGGGGGACCGGGCGCGCGGGCGACGCGCGAGGGGATGGATCCGGCCGAGTACCTCGCCGCCTCGTATTACGAGCGCTGGCTGTACAGCGCTCAGCAGCGCCTGGAGCGCAAGGGCACGATCGCGGCCGGCGAGGTCGAACGGATGATGGAGCGGCTCGCGGCCGGCGAGGCGATGCCCACCCATGACGACCCGGCGATGGCGGAGCGGGGTCTGGCCTGGCTCGGTTCGGTGTATCCGATGGATCGTGCACCGGAGACCGCTCGCTTCGGTCCCGGTCAGAGGGTGCGCGTCAAGCGAATGCATCCCGCCGGCCACACGCGGTGCCCGCGCTACGCGCGCTGGGCCGTCGGCGTGATCGAGGCCGTCCGCGGAGCGGACCTCCTTCCCGATCGGGCCACGTACGGTGAGGACGTCGCCCCGGAGCCGGTCTACTCGGTCGCCTTTCGCTCCCACGACCTGTGGGGAGGCAGCGAGGAGGGTGGATGGACGGTGTCGCTCGACCTGTGGGACAGCTATCTGGAGCCAGCATGAGCCACGACCATCACCATCCACGTCCGGAATCTGAGGTCGAGCTTCGTGCGCGCGCGCTCGAGGCCGTGCTCGCCGAACGGGGTCTCGTCTCGACGGATGCGATCGACGCGGTTGTCGAGCTCTACGAGAACGACGTCGGACCACAGAACGGCGCCAAGGTCGTAGCTCGGGCCTGGGTAGATGACGCCTACCGAGAGCGTCTCCTGGCCCGCGGCACCGAGGCTATTGCCGAGCTCGGGTGCGAGGGTGCCGAGGGCGACAACATGGTCGTGGTCGCCAACACCCCGAGCGTCCACAACATGATCGTCTGCACCCTGTGCTCTTGCTACCCGTGGCCAGTGCTCGGCCTGCCGCCGACCTGGTACAAGAGCCCGCCGTACCGCGCCCGCGCCGTGTCCGAGCCGCGCGCGGTGCTGGGCGAATTCGGCGTCGAGCTCGGTGACGGCGTCGAGATCCGGGTGTGGGACTCGAGCGCCGAGGTCCGCTACCTCGTGCTGCCGATGCGCCCGAGCGGCACCGAGGGCTGGAGCGAGGACCGGCTGGCAGAGATCGTCACACGCGACTCCATGATCGGCACCGCTCTGCCGAGCGCTCTGGAGTCTGCGCCGGCATGAGCGCCGGAGCGCCCGAGCTCGCCGTCGTCGACCGGGCACTCGGCGACGCCACGCCGCTGCCGCGCGACAACGGGGAGCTGGTCTTCGAGGAGCCCTGGCAGGGGCGGGCGCTGGGAATGGGCGTCGTCGCGATCGAGCGAAGCGGCGCCTCATGGGCCGAGTTCCGCCGGCACCTGGCGGCGGCGATAGCGGCGCGTCCGGCCGCCCCGGGCGAGTCCGCCGCCACCGCGTACTACGCCTGCTGGCTCGACGCGCTCGAGGCGCTGCTGGCCGAACGCAGGCTGCTCGAGCGGGACCGCTGATGCCGCTGATCAGCGAGACCCATGTCGAATCGGGACACGGCGCCCGGCTTCGCTGTCTCACCGCTGGGGGAGGCCCCAACACGCTGGTGTTGGTCCCCGGGTGGACGATGACCGCCGACGTGTTCGAGCACCAGCTCGGGCGATTGGGCGGCGATGGGCTTCGGGTCGTCTCATTCGACCCGCGGGGCCAGGGCGGCTCGACGAAAGACTCGGGCCATCACGACTACGACACGCGCGGCGATGACGTCGCGCGGGTGGTCGAGACGCTTGCCCCCGGGCCGGTCGGTCGGTCCTGGTCGCAGGGCACGTTCGAGCACCTGTCTTTCGTCCGCCGTCACGGTCAGGCACGCACAGCGGGCACGCTCATCATCGACGGAGCGCCGCGGCAGGTCGCCGACGACACCGGGCGCGAATGGGCTTGGTTTGAGATGAAGCCCGACTCGCCGTGGGAGGTGTCGCTGGCGGCGTGGATCGTCGATCCGACGACCGACCGGGCGGCGTTCAACCAGAGCGTCATCGCCTGGATGCTCGAGGACCCCCGGCCCGAGGTCGTCGAGTGGTTCGACACCATGAGCCGCAAGACTCCGGACGGGATCGCCTCGTTGATCAATGCGATGGCCATCCCCCTCGACTTTCAGGAAGAGCTGCGTCTCCTCTCCCGCAGCCAGCCGACACTGATCGTGGCGCGCGAGGAATGGCGGGACAACGTCCACGCGTGGGTGCAGGCCAATGCGCCCGACGCCCGGTTCGCCACCATGCCGCGGCACGCAACCTTCTGGGAGAGCCCGGATCACTTCAACGACCTGCTGGCCGGCTTCTTGACCGACTCATTAGGGTGGGCCCTCTAGATGTCCACCGAGCTCATGCGAAAGGACCTGACCGAGCAGGCCGCGCTCGTCCGCAGCGGGCAGGTGTCGGCGCTCGAACTGGTCGACTCGGCGATCGCCCGCCTCGAGGGTGCGCGCGAGCTGAACGTGCTTGTCCACGAGCAGTTCGATTCCGCACGCACGACCGCCGCCGAGCCGCTGGGCGATGGCCCGCTGGCCGGGGTTCCGTTCCTGCTCAAGGATCTCGCCGAGCCCCAGGCCGGCGTGCCCGAGCGGATGGGCTCACGCGCGCTGCGCAACCACGTTGCCACCGAGACATCCTGGACCGTCAAGCGCTATCGCGCGGCCGGCCTGATCATCTGCGGGCGGACCAACACACCCGAGTTCGGCAATCATTGCGCGACGGAGCCGGCGCTCTTCGGGCCCACGCTGAACCCCTGGAATCCGAGCATCTCGCCCGGCGGCTCGAGCGGGGGCTCGGCGGCGGCCGTCGCCGCTGGGCTGATCGGCGCCGCCTCGGGCGGAGACGCCACCGGTTCGATCCGCATGCCGTCTTCGTGCTGTGGCCTGGTGGGACTCAAGCCGCGACGCGGCCGCAGCTCGTTCGCCCCCTCGGCGGGGCAACTTCTCGATGGCCTGGCCACCAAGCACGCGCTGACGCGGACCGTGCGCGACACGGCGCTGCTGCTCGATGTCACCGCCGGCTCGGCGCCCGGCGACCCCTACAGCGCGCCGCCTCCCCAGCGCCCGTTCGTGAGCGAGGTGGGCGCGGACCCTGGCCGGCTGCGGATCATGCACGCCGATGGCCCGCCCTTCCCCGGCAAGCTCGATGAGCGGGTTCAGGCCGTGGCCGACCAGGCTGCTCGGGCGCTCGAGGAGCTCGGACACGATGTGCGGCCGAGCCCGGGCCCGGCGTTCGATCCCGAGGTCATGCGCCACGCCATCTCGATCTTCCACGCTGTCGACAACGCGGCCACGTTCCGGTGGCTGTGCAATGAGCTGGGGCGTCGCCCCGAGGCCGACGAACTCGAGCCGGTCACCTGGGACATGCTCCGCGAAGGAGCCGAGGTCACCGCGGTCGACCACGCCGCGGCGATCGACGAGATCCACGCCCAGTCGCGCCGCGCCGCGGTGGCGTTCGAGTCAAACGACATCCTGCTCTGTCCCTCGCTCAACCTGCTGCCCCCGCCACCGGGGTCGCTGTCGGTCTCGCGCGGGACGGTCGATGCGTTTTTCGACGTGGAGTTCGCCACCACCGGCTGGACCACCGTGTCCAATGCCACCGGGTGGGCGTCGATCTCACTGCCGTTGGGCGAGGTCGACGGGCTGCCCGTGGGCGTGGCCCTGGCCGCCCCCGATGAGGCGGTGCTTCTCCGCGTGGCGGCGCAGCTCGAGGTGGCGATGCCCTGGGCGGATCGCCACCCCGCGGCTTACGCCTGAGCTGGGTAGCCCTCCGAGGCCCAGCGGCTCTCCCTAAGCGCGCACGAATGCGGTAAGGCGCCGCCGACAACCCGTGCCAGCTGTGCCGCGGGCGGGTTTCAGCGGCCACTGTGGCATCAAACCGGCACTTGACATGGCACCATAATGGTGCCGGATGCGCTCTCGGCGGCGGCGGCCGAGATCACGAGCGAGCTGGCGCCTGGCTCGGTTGAGCTGCGCCTGCGCGGGAGCGAGCCGGAGTTCGTGGTCACGGTGCCGCCGGCCGAAACGGCGGGCGAGCAGACCGATAGCCCGGAGCTGACCTGGGGGCGGGCCACGAGCGCCGCAGCGGCCGCGACCGGAGAGGGAGGGATCGCGCGGATCAACCTGCGGCTGCCCGACCAGCTCAAAAGCCAGGTCGAGCAGTGCGCCGACCGGGAGGGCTTGTCGACCAATGCATGGCTCGTGCGCGCGGTCGCAGCGGAGGTCGACCGCGGTCAGCCGGGGGCCCAGCGCGAGCAACGGACCGCCCGCTCGGGCCAGCGCTACACCGGCTGGGGGCGCTGAGCGCCGCAGCGGCCATCGGACAACGAACCGACTGAAAAACCGACGACCCACAGGACCCACGACATGTCTCACTTCGAAACACCACAACCAATCTCAGTCGTCCTCGAGTTGCGCGTGGCGGACGTCCGCGTCGCCGCCGGGGAACGCGCGGACACGATCGTCCAGGTACGGCCGAGCGACCTGTCCAGGCGCGAGGACGTGACCGCTGCCGAGCAGACGCGCGTCGATTACGCCGACGGCAGGCTGCTGCTCAAGGAACCGCGCCGGCTGCGGGAGTGGAGCCCCTTCAGCGATGGCGGCTCGATCGATGTCGACATCGAGCTTCCCGCCGGCTCGGATCTGAGTGGCCACACGGCGGTCGGCGGGTTTCGCTTGACCGGTTCGCTCGGGCGCTGCGAGCTGAAGAGCAGCGCCGGCGAGATCAGCCTTGATCGGGCCGCGCGTGTGAAGCTGGCAACGGCCGGCGACATCAGACTCGATCGGGTGACCGGGGACGCCGAGCTGGCGACTGCCACGGGCGATGTGCGCGCCGGGGAGATCGACGGCTCGGCGGTGATCAAGAACTCCAACGGCGACACCCGGATCGGCGAGGCCCAGCGCAGCGACGAGCTGCTTTCAGAAGGGAGCAGCCATGAGTGATGCAATCGAGGTCCACGGGCTCGGTAAGCGCTTCGGAGAGGTAGTCGCGCTGGACGGGCTTGACGTGACCGTCCCCGCCGACACCGTGTTCGGGCTGCTCGGCCCGAATGGAGCCGGCAAGACGACGCTCGTGCGGATCCTCGCCACGCTGCTCGCGCCGAGCAGCGGCCGGGCGGCGGTGCTCGGTCACGACGTCGTGCACGAGCCGCTCGCCGTCCGGCGGCGGATCGGGCTGGCGGGTCAGTTCGCGGCGGTCGACGAGGAGCTCACCGGCCGGGAGAACGTCGAGATGATCGCGCGCCTCTACCGGCTGCCGATGGGCGACGCCCGCCGGCACGCGGCGGAGCTGCTCGAGCGGTTCGAGCTCGTCGAGGCCGCCGACCGTCGCGTCTCGACGTACTCCGGCGGGATGCGCCGTCGGCTCGACCTCGCCGCCGGACTGATCGGACGGCCGCCAGTCGTGCTGCTCGACGAGCCGACCACCGGACTCGAGCCGAGGTCGCGCCAGGAGCTGTGGCGGATCATCGACGAGCTACGACGCGACGGGACGACGGTGCTGCTGACGACCCAATACCTGGACGAGGCAGACCGGCTGGCGCAACGGATCCGGGTCGTGGACCGTGGCCGGATCGTGGCGCACGGCACCGCGGCCGAGCTGAAGGCGGCGGTCGGCGCGACGATCCTGAGCGTCCGCCTCGCCGACCGCGCCGCTGCGCACGATGCCTCCGCGGCGCTGGCCGGCCTTGGCGCCGCCGAGCAGCCGCGCATGGATTCCGAGCGCGAGCTTGCCAGCGGCGAGATCCGTCTGGCCGTCGAGGATCCGGGCGCATCGACCGAGGCGGTTCGCAGGCTCGACGCCCGGCAGCTCAAGATCGCATCCGTGGAGCTCCATCAGCCGACGCTCGACGACGTGTTCCTGACGCTGACCGGCCGCCCGGCCGAAGAGGGACCAACCAAACAGACACTAGAACGGGAGGCCGCGTGATGAGCGCCACCGCCCAAGCAATCCCGTCCCGCGGCCGCGTCACCCTGGCCGAGACAGCGGCCGACAGCCGTGTGATGGCGACGCGCCAGCTGCGCAAGGTGCTGCGCCGGCCGATGTACGTCGTCTACCTGTTCGTGCAGCCGGTGATCCTCGTGCTCCTGTTCCGCTACGTGTTCGGAGGCGCGATCAACGCTCCCCACATGAGCTATGTCAACTACCTGATGCCCGGGATCATTGCGATGACGGCGATCTTTGGGGCGCTGACGACCGGGCTCGGGATCACCGAGGACCTGAAGGCCGGGGTCGTCGACCGCTTCCGGTCGCTGCCGATCGCGCGGTCGGCGGTGCTGATCGAACGCACCGCGGCCGACTTGACGGTGAATGTGATCACCCTGATCGTGATGCTGCTGATCGGGTTCGCGGTCGGCTTCCGGCCGAGCCAGCCGGTCTACGAAGTGGCGCTGGCATTTGCGCTCGTGCTGGCGTTCGCGTACGTGTTCTCGTGGATCAGCGCGTACGTGGGCCTGGCGGTGCGCGATCCGGAGACCGCGCAGTCGGTCGGGTTCATCTGGGTGTCCCACTGGTGTTCGCCTCCTCGGCGTTCGTCCCGACCAGCTCGATGCCCGGGGTCCTGCACACGTTTGCCGATGTCAACCCGGTGAGCCTCACCGTCAATGCCGCGCGAGCCCTGACCGTCGGCCACGCGCATGCGCTCGGTCCCGCGCTCGGGACACTGGCGTGGCTCGGTGGCCTGCTGGTGGTGTTCGTCCCGCTCGCGGTCAGAATGTTTCGCCGCGCCTGAGCAGCCGCGCACGCCACGCCCGCTGCGGCGCTGATGTCAGCCTGACGGTGGCGTCCAGGGAGCGCTCATCGAGAGGGGAGCCATCAGGCCACGACGGACCAGGTGGCGGCGCACTGCCATCGTCTGAGAGTTTTCCAGTAATGCGATCACGCCGGCGGCCGCCGCCACGCCGACTCCGCCCGCGGTCACGAGCACGGTGAGCAGGACTCCTGACGCCTCGCCCGCCCGCTCGGCCCGCACGACGTCCTGGGTGGCGACGTTGGCGAACGTCCAACCGAGGCCGAAACCGAGCCCCGTGACGCCGAAGGCGAGGATGTAGGCCACCCAACCGTGGGCGAAGGTCAGAGCCAGCAGCCCGCACCCGCTGATCACGCCCGCCCCCGCCATCACCGCCGCCGCGCGGAAGTGCTTGCCAAGTCGCGCCCCGAGTGGGCCCGAGACAGCCACCAGGAGCGAGGGCGCGAGGAACACGACACCCGAGGTGAGTGGGGAAAGCCCGCGGACCAGCTGGAGGTACAGGGTCGCAGCGAAGATCGTCACCGAGTAGCCCACGTTTGAGACAGCGCCCATACCGGTCACCAGCACGTAGGGCGGGTTGCGGAACAGGTGCATGTCAACGAGGGGGACGCGGACGCGACGCTCGACCATCACGAACGATGCGAGCAGTCCCGCGGCGACGATGAATGAGCCCACGGTCTGCACGGAGAGCCAGCCCCAGCTGCCGCCGCGATCGACCGCGATACTGAAGAGCGCGACGCTCGACGCCACGAGCATCGCACCGACGACGTGGTTTGCGTCTGATCTTGCGATAGAGCCGGCCCTGTTTTTCATGCCAATCCTGGGAGGCTGTTCGGGCCTTGGACCAGGAGGACGTGATGATGTTGGCGACCCCGAACACGAGACCCAGCGCCCGTGCTCGGGTCTCGGCCGAGAAGGCGTTGCTCACCACGCCAATCCCGACCGGGAAGATGAGCGCGGCCCCAGCTCCCTGAAGCACGCGGAAGGCCACCAGCACGCCCAGGTTGGGCGCTAGTGCACACGCTGCGGAGGCGACCCCGAATGTCGCGATTCCCCCCAACAGCGCGCGGCGGCGCCCGAAGATGTCGCCCATGCGCCCGCCCAGGATGAACAGCGATCCCAGCGAGAGCATGTACGCGCTCAGCGTCCACTGCACATCGCGCAGACCCACTCCGAATGAGCGCGCCATGTCGGGCAGGGCTCCGTGCCGCGGACCGACGTCAACTCCCGCGTACAGTTGGGGTATGGGGGCCGCCAAGCTGTACTCGTTCGAGCTGTCGCATCCGTCGATGGCGGCGCGGGCGATGCTGGAGCTCAAGGGCATCGAGTACCGGACCGTGAACGTATTGGCGGGCAGCCAGCGGATCCATCTGCGCCTCGCCGGCTTTCGCGATGGCACCGTGCCCGCGTTGAAGCTGGACGGTCGTCGCGTCCAGGGTTCACTGCGCATATCGCGTGCCCTTGAGCAGCTCCGGCCCCAACCACCGCTGTTTCCCGGCGACCCGGAGCTCCGCCGGGGGGTGGAGGAGGCGGAGCGATGGGGGGACGAGGATTTTCAGTCAGTGCCGCGGGTTTGCCTGCGCTGGGCGCTGGTGCGCGATCGAGCCCTGCGGGAATGGTTGGCCGAGGAGTCAGGCCTGCCGGCGCCGGCGATAACCGCCCGGACGAGCGGGCCCCTCGCTCGCTACTACGCGCACGTCATAAATGCCGACGAGGCGGCCGTCCGGCGAACCCTGCGGGAGATGCCGGACATGCTCGACCGGGTCGACGCGCTGCTCGACGACGGAACCCTCGGCCTCGACCCGCCGAACGCGGCGGCGCTCCAGATCCTCTGCACGGTTCGGGCGCTCGACGCCTTCAGTGACTTTCACGACCTCGTCAGCGCCCACCCGGCGGCGGTGGCTGCGCGTCAGCTGTTCCCGCGCTACCCGGAGCCGATTCCGCGGTTCCTGCCGCCGGATCTAGCGGCTCGGCTTGGTCGTTGACGTAGATGTGCCCAAAGTCGGGCCGTGACCTGGAGCTTTGTCACGTTTTCCTCTCGCGGCGGCCCTGGCCGACACCGTCCCCAGCCGTCGTTCCCAAGGCTGTACGCGGAGTCTGCAAACGAACTGAGCGCGACCGGCCACCCGGCTACCGCCGGCGAAAGACGACGACCGGGATCTCGCGATCGGTCCGCGCCTGGTAGGTGTCGTAGTCGGGCCACACCTCGGTCATGCGCTGCCATAGACGTGATCGTTCGGCGCCAGATGCGGTTTGCGCTCGGACCGGGATCCGCTCGCGCTTGACCTGGATGGTGGCGGTGGGGTCGGCGGCGAGGTTCTTGTACCAATCGGGATGATCGGGCGCCCCGCCCTGCGACGCCACAACGACCCACGTATCGCCGTCGTCCCGGTAGATCAGCGGAGTCGTCCGTTCCTGGCCCGACACGCGGCCGGTGGTGGTGAGCAGCAGGATCGTTGTGCCGCGCCACTCGTACCCGAGCTCTCCGCCGCTCTCCTGATACGCGCGCACGTGCTCGGCGCCAAACAGGTCGCGGCCAAATGGGTTGGGATCCTCGGGCACGGCCACAGGCTACCCGTTGCGGACCCGGATCAAGACGTCACGAACCGCCTGCGTGATCGCGTCTGGCCGCTGGTACTGGACCATATGCCCGGAATCCTCGAGCACGCGATGTTCGCCCGAGGTGATTGACGCGGCGAGCTCGGCGTGGAGCTCGAGCTTGCGGGCCGTCAGCTGACGCGCCAGCTCGGCCGAGATCGGCAGCGGTTCGACCGCCGCGCCGGTGAGCACGATCGTTGGGACATCGGGAAGCGGACCGGCGCGCCGAACCTCGCCGCCGACAGCGTCAAGATCAGACGTCTCGGCGATCGCGGCAAGCAGCTTGTCGGGATCGAGATGGCGGTCGACCAGCTCATCCCGCAGCGAGTCCGGCCAGCTCGCGTACACCCGCTCTGTCTGTGACCTCGCCGCGGCGATCTGACCGGGCGAGAAGGATCGCTCGCGGAGCATTCGCTCCGCCGCCGCGCGCTGGCGCGCCTCAAGATCGCGCCACTGCACGGGCATCCGCGCGGCCAGGTCCTCGTGCGACGGCTCGACGAGGACGAGGCCCACGACGTCATCCGCGAATCGCTGCGCATACCGGCGGACGTAGAGCCCTCCGAGCGAGTGCCCGACGAGTACGTACGGTCCCGCCAGGCCAGCGGCGCGCAGCACGGCCTGCATATCGTCGGTCGCCCGCGCCGCCGTGCGTGGCTCGGCGTCCGGCTCGCTCCAGCCATAGCCGGCGCGGTCGTAGACGACACAGGCGGCGAACTCGGACACCGCGTCCTGAACATGGATGTAGTCAAATCCGAAGTTGCCCGCCCCCGCCTCGATCACCACCGCCGGCGATCCGGCGCCCGCTCGATGCAGCATCAGGCGGCGTCCACCGACGTCGTACAGCTGGCCCAGTGGCGGGGGCACCGCGCTAACCCCCAGCACGCGGAGGCGGGGGATCTGAGCGCGACTCGCCGGAACGGTCGCGCAACGCGCGGACCGCCCGCGTTGTGTCCCTCAGCGGCCGGGTCAGGCGCCAGCTGGCGGATCCTTCGTAATAGCCCCGCAGCTCGCCAAGCGCGCGCTGGCGGTCGCGTTCCACCTGGACCACGTTGTGCCTGACGGCCATGAATTCACGCGGGTCATCCGAGGGCCGGGCCAGATCGGCTGGGGTGACCCGAACGTCGCGCTTCTCGAGAAGAACCAGGGTCTGCCAGTGGAACTCAGGCACCACGCCCACGATGTTGAACGCGCGCCCCCAGTGTTCCCGCAGCCACCAGTCCGACATCAGGACGATCGGGCCGCCATCATCCCAGCCCTGGTCTCGCCGCAGCACGTTCATCCCCACGCGATCCTCATCCCACGGCTCGCCGGTGAAGATCTCGCCGTTCCAGCGCCCCATGTAGGTAGCCGCCAGCAGCCCGCCCGGCTTGAGGAGCTGGTGAAGCTCGACCAGCCAGTCGAGCGAGCGGTCGGTCAGATGGGTGAAGACCGACAGCGCCCAGATCAGATCGAACGTCCCGTGCTCAAGGCCGAGCGGCGGGTCTGGCCGGTTGCGCATCGCGCGTAACGGCGGGCTGAGGTTCGCCTGCAGCCACGCGATGCTGGCCGTGTCGATGTCCGCTCCCCAGAACTCGGCGGACTCGGCCTCGGGGAGAAAGTGTCGCAGCGTGGCGCCGGCGCCGCACCCGAAATCCAACACCCGCTTGCCCGCGAACGGCCACCCCGCGGGCAGCAGCCTGAGCAGGGCGACCTTGCTCTCAGCTCCGACCGTGTCGTAGGCCGCGAGTGGATCGGGTCGGCCTGCCAGGCCCCCCGTCCGGCGAGCCAGTGCGAGCGGTGGTTGGGGCAGCGTCATCGCCGACATTGTCGCCTCGATCCCCCGGTCTTACACCAGGGGCAAAGATCGGGGGGCGATGTCAGGGGGTCTGCCCGATGTAGGGGGCGCGGATCTCGCGGACGATCCGCCGACACCCATTCAGAGGAGACCACCATGACTCAGGCACTTTTCAACCCCACAACGACACCGGCGCCCGCGGCCATCGAAGAGCTTCGAGGAGCCGTCAAGGGAAGCGTGGTGATTGCCGGCGATGAGGGCTACGAATCCGCCGCCCGCATCTGGAACGGCGCCCACGACGGCCGACGGCCCGCAGTGGTGGTCGCCTGCTCGGGCGCGGCCGACGTACTCGCCGCCGTCGGGTTCGCGCGCGCCTACGAGCTGCCGATCGCTGTTCGAGGCGGCGGTCATAGCGTCGCGGGCTTCTCAACCGTCGATGACGGCATCGTCATCGACCTCGGGCCGATGAACGAGGTTCGCGTCGATCCGGTGGCTCGCCGCGCGACGGTCGGCGGCGGCGCCGTGTGGGCCGATGTCGACCACGAGACGCAGGCTCACGGGCTCGCTACGACCGGTGGCCTGGTGTCCAGCACCGGCGTCGCCGGCTTCACACTCGGCGGTGGCATCGGCTGGCTGATGCGCAAGCATGGCCTGGCCTGCGACAACCTGGTGAGCGCCGACGTCGTCACCGCCGACGGCGGGCTGATCCACGCCAGCGCGAGCGAGCACGCCGAGCTGTTCTGGGGCCTGCGAGGAGGCGGGGGCAACTTCGGCATCGTCACGCAGTTCGAGTTTGAGCTCCACGACCTCGCTCCGCTCATCTACGCGGGACCGATCTTCTACCCGGCGGAGCTCGCGCCAGATCTTCTGCGTCGTCTTCGCGAGTGGGCGCCGAGCGCCTCGGACGACATCACGGCGCTGGTCAACCTGACCAGCGCTCCGCCGCTGCCGGTGATCCCCGAGGCCTGGCACGGTCGGAGGGTGGCGGCCTTCGTCGCCGCTTCGGCGGGGCCCCTCGACGAGGCTGAGTCCCAGATGGGCACCTTCCGGGCCGTCGGCGAGCCGATCGCGGACCTCCTGGGCCCAATGCCCTACAAGATGATCCAAACCCTGCTCGATCCGTTGTGGCCGCGGGGGATCAACGCCTATTTCAAGTCCACCAATCTTGGACGGCTCGACGACGCGCTGATCGACCGGCTGTGCGCCGTCCACGAGCTGGCCCCCGGTCACCAGTGCGAGCTCCACGTGCATCAGATGGGGGGCGCCGTGGCTCGTGTCGGCGACGACGACACAGCGTTCACCGAGCGCTCGATGCCGTACGTGCTCAACGCCGTCACGGGATGGCACGAACCCGATATGACGAGCGCCCACGTGCGGTGGGCTCGTTCCGCGGTCGACGCCGCCGGCGACGCCTCGACGGGTCGTGCCTACGTCAACTTCCTCGGCGATCAGGACGCCGCCCGGCTGATGTACGGCGAGGAGACCTACCGGCGACTCGAGGCGCTCAAGGGCGCATACGACCCGACCAACGCGTTCCGGCGCAACCAGAACATCGAGCCGCCCGCGGGCGCGAAGGAGTGATCGCGGCGCCCGAAAAGGCTGGGAAGAAGTTGCGGCATCCCGACGTCTCTACTCACGAGAACAGTCATCTGATGTCTGATGATTACCGAGGACGAAGCTGTGACAAATCCAAGCCAACTCACCTATATTGCGGCTCGAGAGCACGTGGCAGACCTGACCAGGTCGGCGGAGCAGGCGCGGCTCGCAGGCCTCGTCGGCAAGAGCCGAGACGAGTCCGGGCGGAGCGGTCTGATCGCCCGGATCGCCACTCGGCTTACGCGCCGGCCAGCGCGGAGCACCACCAGCGCGCCCGCTGTCGCGCCGCCCGGTTACATCGAGCCGTGACAATCTCCGGCTCGGGGACCTCTCGCACCGGAGAGGCCGAGCCAAGGAGATTGAATCGTGTTCGATGTGATCGTGGTCGGTGGAGGGTTCGCCGGTGTTACCGCCGCGCGCGAGGCGGCCCTGCAGGGACGGTCGGTCCTGCTGCTGGAAGCCCGCGAGCGACTCGGTGGGCGTACCTGGAGGTCCGATTGGGACGGCCAGGAGATCGAGTACGGCGGCCAGTGGGTGCACTGGCACCAGCCGAACACGTTCTCTGAGATCACTCGCGCCGGCCTGGCGATCGAATTGGGCGCGGAGGCGGACCACGTCGGCTGGTACGTCGGCGAGGACCGACGCTCAGCGACGATGGACGAGCGCAACGCGATCGCCGCGCGAGGATGGGACAGGTTCGTCGAGGGTGTCGATGAAGCCCTGCCGATGCCGCACGACCCGCTGTATGCGATCGACAAGCTGGCCACGTTCGACCGGCTGACCATGTCCGAGCGCATCGACCAGCTCGACATCTCCAGGAGGAGCGTGATGTCCTGTGGGCCGAGCTCGAGTCCCTGGCCCACGGCCCACTGGACGATGCCGGAGCGGTGGCCGTGCTTCGGTGGCACGCGCTGTCGGGGTACAGCCTCGAGTTGACGCAGATGACCGGCGGTCACGTCTCGCTGGTCGACGGGACCCGAGGGCTGTTGAACGCAATTGCCGCCGGCGCTCCGTTCGAGGAGCGTTTGGGAGTCGCCGCGGCGGGGATCTCCCAGCGCGACGATCATGTCGAGGTGGAGATGCACGGCGACGGATCTGGGCTTACCGCGCGGGCCGTTGTGGTCGCTGTCCCCCTCAACACCCTCGGGCGGATCTCCTTTTCACCTTCGCTGTCCGAGGTGAAGCGCCGAGGCATCGAGCTGGGGCAGGCCTCGCGCGGCATCAAGATCTTCATCCGAGCTCGCGGAGAGCCGGCCGTCAACAACGCGCTCCGCCCAGGCCACCCGTTTGGCCACCTCTCCACCGGCCGCCTGCTGCCGGATGGGACGCAGCTCCTGATCGGCTTCGGATTCGACGCCGGCATCTGCCGTGAGCAGGATCTCGGCTGGGTGCAGCGATCGATGGACGCGATCGTTCCCGGCTACGAGGTCCTCGAGGCGACCGCGCACGATTGGCTGAACGACGAGTTTTCCAATGGGACCTGGGCGATCCACCGCCCCGGCTGGTACGAGCACTATCACGCGGCGATGCAGGAGCCCGAAGGGCGTGTGCTGCTGGCCGGCTCGGACTTCGCCAACGGCTGGGCCGGGTTCATCGATGGCGCGATCGAGTCCGGGCGGCGAGCTGGAGCGTGGGCTGCAGCACGGAGCGGCTGAGCGCTCGAGCCAAGATAGGTACCGCCCGGCGGCAACATAGGTGGTCCTCCCGATGCGCCCCGCGGTGCACGCGCGTAGCTTGGTGACAGGGCATACCCGATCCCGCCGACCGACAGCCGCGGGATCTCTCTAACCACTAAGGAGGACAGATGCGACGTGCTTTGATCACGCTGCTGCTCGCTGCCGCGGGCGCGAGCGTCGTCGTTGCCGTGGGCGCCACTGCGTCGGTGCATAGGGCGAGTTACTCGTCTCCCCACCGCGGCGCGGCGCACTCGAGTAAGGCAAATCTCACCGCGGATGTTGTCGCGGCGCGCTTGGCCACCGCCAAATACGCGACGGACCTGACTCGAGCGAAGGCCAACGGCTACGGAATCATCACGCGGATGATCCCCAACATGGGGTTCCACTTCATGAACTCGTCGGTGAAGGGGTTCAACGTCCGCAAGCCGCCGATCCTCGTCTATGAGCATCACGGCCACACGTGGCAGCTGGGCGCCCTGGAATGGGTGTTCACGTCCAAGCCGGCCACGCCACCGCTGCCTGGCGCCAAGTACGGCGTCTTCGGCGCCGCCTGCCACTACGTCGACGGAACCCTGGTGTTCCAGACCGACGAGTCGAAGTGCGCCGCAAAGAGCCCGCAGACAGGTGCCAAGTTCAACTTCTGGCACCCGCGGCTCATCACCCTGCACTTCTGGATCTGGTACCCGAACTCCGCAGGTATCTACAGCGGGACCAACCCGATGGTGGCCCCCTTCAACCACGGGTAGGCGACACGGCACCGAGCGCCCGTGCTTGTTTGACGGGCGCTCGGTGACCGAATGCGGACGCACGCCCAGGGGAAGGTTTTGGGGGTTGTGGGGGTCTTGGGTGGTGTTCGGTTTGGTCGAGTGTTTGGAGCTTTGGTGATGAGGGTTTTGCGTGTTGTTGGTGGTGTGGTGGGGTTGTTGGTGGTGTGTTTGGTGGTGGCGGCGTGTGGGTCTTCTTCGTCTTCGTCTTCGTCGGCGCCGGCGTCTTCGTCGGGGTCTTCGGGGTCGTCTTCGGGTGGGGTGGCGGTTTCGACGGCGAAGGGGTCGGATGGGATGTATTTGATTGGTCCGTCGGGTCGGGCGGTGTATTTGTGGATGGCGGATACGGGGGATAAGTCGGTGTGTTCGGGGGAGTGCGCGAAGGCGTGGCCGCCGGTGTTGGCGGGTTCGATGCCGTCGGCGGGGTCGGGGGTTGTGGCGTCTGATTTGGGGTTGATTACGCGGTCGGATGGTAAGAAGCAGGTGACGTATAAGGGGCATCCGTTGTATTACTTTGTGGCTGATACGGCGAAGGGGGAGACGAAGGGTGAGGGGAATAATGGGTTTGGGGCGAAGTGGTGGTTGGTGGCGCCGTCGGGGAGTGCGATTACGGCGTCTGGTTCTTCGGCGAGTGCTTCGTCGGGGTCTGGTTACGGTTCGGGTTCGGGGAGTAGTTCTTCGGGGTCGAGCAGTTCCTCAGGCGGCGGCGGCTGGGGCTAGTCACGCTGCCTGAAGTCCTCAAACATCCCCGTTCCGGTGCCCGCGTCGACGCGGGCACCGCCGCGCTCGGGGAGGTCAGTGGCCAGGGCGATCGACCCCGGCCCGACGCCGAGCGACCGATCGGGTCGTGGGCGTTCCTGGGTGTGGCGGTGGCCTCGTTCGGCGGCCCACTGGCCCTCGCCGCGCTGGTCACGCCGGGGCTGATCGCGGACGCCGGCGAATCGGCTGGCCTCGCCGTCATCGCCTCGCTCGTCGTGTTCACGCTGCCGCTCGTCCTGTGGTTTCGCTACTCGCGCCACGTCGCCAGTGCGGGTGGGCTATACGGCTTCGTCGAGGCAGCCGCGGGCCGCCGCGTTGCGCTTGTCCAGGCGGCCATCTGGATTTTCAGCTACATGCTGTACCTCGTCTACACGACGGTCCAGATCGTCTACGACCTGTTGCCGAGCGTGCTCCCGGGTGTGCGCGGTTACCAGACATTCCTCGCCCTGGCCATCCCCGTCGCGCTCGCGGCCGTCATGATCGCGGGCCGCGCCGCCGCGTTGATCGTTCTCGGGATGATGGCCGCCGGCCAGCTGGCCCTGGCCGGGATCCTCGATGGCGTGACGCTGGCACACATCTCCACTCCGGCCTCGAGCTTTGGAGCGTCAGCGTCCGCCGGTCCTCTGGCCAAGGCGAGCGTGCAGAGCTCGTTGCTCTACATCTGTGGGAGCCTGCCGCTGTTCCTCGGTGGTGAGCTGGCGCGGCCTGCCCGCACGATCCGTCGCGGCATCGGCGGGGCGTACGCGCTCACCGGCCTCGTTGTCCTGCTCGCCGTGGCACCGTTGGCGGCTGCGCCTGGACTGATGCGGACCGAGGTGCCGGGCGTGACCGTGGCCCAGGAGTTTGCGGGCCCGAGCCTCGCCCACGCGATTGGCATCGGAGTCGCGGTCAGCATCGCCGGTGTGATGCTGTGCGAGTACCTCGCCCTGACCCGACTCGTCCACGCGATCGGCCGCTGGCGGCTGCGCCCGATCGCCATCGGAATCGGCGTCGCCACGGTCCTCGCGGCTCCGTTCACGCTGATCGACCCGGACGGTTTCTACGACACCCTGGCGAAGCCCTCGCTGGTCGCGCTGTGGCTGAGCCAGCTCATCGTGTTTCTGGTCTACCCGCGCTTTGCGCGCAAGCACGGACAGCGCCCTGTGCCCGCGTGGACGGTCAGCATCCTGGCCAGCGGTTTGGCGCTCTACGGGCTGTGGACCGCCCTGCAGAGCTCATCCAGCTGACGCGAACTCACTGGGCGAGTGAGGGCACGCGCCGGGCGCGCGCGTCACCGGCTTCGGTCAGTTCTGGCCCGCGGGGTCGGGCAGCGGGACCTCGCGACCGGGGAAGGGCGGTGGAGCGCTCCGGTAGCTGGGCGGCGTGAGCGAGAGCTCAATCGGGTTTCGCGGCAGCCGGATCGCCCCGCTTCCATCGATCGGAACCTCGACCATCGGCTGAAGGCCAAGCTGCTCGGCCAGGGCGAACGCGCCTGCGATGTCATTGACCACGCCGGCCGGCACACGCGCAGCCATCAGATCACGCACCCACTCGGAGGCGGTGCGGGTGGCCAATCGATCGACGATCTTGACGCGCAGCTCGGCGCGGTGCGTGAGGCGATCCGGGTTGGTCGCGAAACGCGCATCGGTGGCGAGATCGGGGAGGCCCAGGACCTCGGCCAGCGCCGCGAACTGGCGATCGTTACCCACCGCCACGACGAGCTCTCCCTCTCGGCATGGATACAGCTCGTAGGGCGAGATGCTCGGATGGGCGTTACCGATCCGCTCAGGCACGACGCCGGCTGCGGTGAACGCCGAGGCCTGGTTGACCAGCGCGGCCAGCAGTGAGCTCAGCAGGTTGACCTCGACCCGCTGCCCCTCGCCCGTCAGGTCGCGATGGCGCAGCGCGGCCACAATGCCCACCGAGGCGAACAGCCCTGCGATCACGTCGACCAGGGCCACCCCGACCTTCTGCGGCTCCCCGGCGGGGTCGCCGGTGATGCTCATCAGTCCACCGACGGCCTGGACCAGCAGGTCGTAGCCCGGCATCTCGGCTCCGCCGTGCCGGCCGAAGCCGGTGACCGAGCAGTAGACGAGCCTCGGGTGCTCAGCGTGGAGCTCGGTCCAGCCGAGTCCCAGCCGGTCCATCACGCCGGGGCGGAAGTTCTCCACGAGCACGTCAGCCTCCGCCGTCAGCTGTCGCGCCCGCTCGAGATCGGGGGCGTCGGCCAGGTCGAGGACGATGCTCGACTTGTTGCGGTTGATCGCGTCGAAATACGTCGCCTGGCCTCCTGCGTCATGGGGAGGACCCCAGCTTCGTGTCTCGTCCCCGCGGCCCGGGCGCTCGACCTTGATCACCTCCGCGCCGAGGTCGCCCAGCACCATCGTCGCGAACGGTCCGGCCAGGATTCTCGAGAAGTCGACGATGCGGACGTCGCTCAGGGCCGAGGTCATGAGCCTGAGCCTACATGCGGCCCCAGCCCCGGTGCTGGCCTCAGCCCGAGACCGGCGCCTGCCCGGTCGCCGACTTTCGCGCGGCGGTCCAACCGACCGCAGCGCCGATCAGGCCTCCGAGCACGAGCAGCGTGAAGCTGCGCAGCGGTCGGCGCTCCGCCTTGGCGGCGACGCCCTTCAGGGTGTGCTTCGCCGTCGCCTTCGCGGCCTTCTTTCCAACCATCACGCCGATCTTCGCCATTGCTCTCCTCCGGGTTGGCTCCAGTATTCCGTGTCCTACCCCAACAGGCCCTCGCCCACGAATCCGCCGGCGCGCGCACCTGGTGGGCAGGCGAAGATGGCGCTGCCGACATGCACGATGTGCGGATTCAGCGCATCCCTCGCAGCCAGACGACGCTGTATCGGGATGAACTGTCTGCGGGGATCGCGCTGGTAGCAGATGAACAGCAGTCCGCCGGCGGGAGACTGCTCGCCGGCGTCGATCCCGTCGGTATAGGAGTAGCCGCGGCGGAGGATGCGCTCACCCGCGTTGTAGCTGGCACTGGCCAGCCGGATATGCGCATTCTCGGGGATCACCGGACGGCCGTTCTTCTGCACCGCCAGGTCGAGTGGGTCGTGCTCGTGCACCTCACCGAGGGGCGCGCCGGAGATCTTGTGGCGCCCGAAAGTCTGCTCCTGCTGATCGAGGCCGGTGTCGTCCCAGCGCCCGAGGTGCATCGCGATGCGCCTCACCACCAAGTACGAGCCGCCGTGCATCCAGGTCGGTGAGTCGGGCGCGCCGGCCCAGACGAAGTCGTCGAGTTCGCGTTCGTCCTCGACCATGATGTTGTGGGTCCCATCCTTGAAACCCATCAGGTTGCGCGGCGTGGCCTGCCTCCGGCTGTTGGCGGTGCGCCCGAATCCGGCCAGCATCCAGCGCGGAGTGCCGACCGGCGAGGCCAGGCGAATCAGGTTGTGCACGGCGTGGAACGCCACCTGCGGGTCCTCAGCGCAGACCTGCAGGCCGATATCGCCGCCGCACAATCGGGATTGGAGGGCGTCGCCGGAGAACGACGGCAGCGTGACGAGCGGTCGGGGGCGGCGGTGGGCCAAACCGAAGCGGCCCGGGTGAAACATGGCCGGACCCAGCCCGAACGTCACGGTCAGTCGCGCGGGCTTCAGGCCGACGGCTTCGCCGGTATCAACAGGGGCCGCGCTCGCGGTCCGCAGCGCGCCCACCGGTTGACCGCGCGCCATCCGCGCCACCGCACTGGACAGGCGGTGCGGTAGCCATCGCAGGTCGCTCACGGCGTCGGAGACGACATCCAGCGAGGCGAATTGGAGATGCTCCTGGGTTGGGGTGGCAATCCCAGCCTGATGCCGGCCGAAGAACTCGACGGTGTCCGAGCTGCCGACCCGCGGCGCGTGTCGCTGCGCCGCGGCGGCTCCGGAAGAGAGTCCGAGTCCGGTCAGGCCCGTCAGACCAGCGGCCGAGAGGAATCTTCTCCGTGTCGACTCCGTTCGCACAGCGGAGGATCGTAGAGCCTGTCTTACTCCGGCCCGCCGGCGGCCTCTGGACGGGACTCAGAGCCGCTCGGCCAGCCGGCTGTGGCGCCGGCCGGTATCCGGCGTCCGGGCCGCTCGGGCGATCACTTCGCGCGAGCCGACCACGACCGTCGCCAACCGAGCGCGGGTCATCGCCGTGTAGAGCATCTCCCTGCGCAGGAAGAACGAGCCTGCCGCCGGATGCGCGACGATCACCGCCACCGGGAGCTCGATGCCCTGTCCCCGGTGCACCGAACAGGCATACGCGAGGCGCAGCCTGTCGGCCTCCTCGGGCGGGAGCCGGAACACCGAATCCTCGGCGCTGAGCAGCAGGGCGCCGTCATCCTCGCCGGCCGACACCTCATCGAGGAGCCGCAGCAGCGTTCCGTTCATCAACCCCAGCTCGTGGAGGTTGCGCCCCGTCATCATCAGCTTGTCGCCGATCCGCAGGCGTCCACCCCGAACTGACTGGCCGACTGGATTGACCGCGTCGCGCAGCGCGTCGTTGAGCGCGTCGATTCCGAGCTCGCCTCGATACACGGGCGCGAACACCTGGATATCGGCGGTCGGATCGACCCCGTAGTGCGTCGGCAAGCGATCCGAGACGAGCGAGACGATCTCCTCGCGTGCCGCACGCGGGTCGGCGCGCTCGATCAGGAACAGGTCCCGGCGCATCCCCTCGACCGCAGCGAAGTCGGGAGTCTGGCCTCGGCGGATGGCGTGGGCGCCCTGGACGATCATGCTGCCCGCGGCCTGCCGGAAGATGTGGGTCAGCCGCGTGGTCGGCACCGCCGCTGACGCGACGAGCTCGGCGAACGGCTTGCCTGCCCCGACCGGCGCCAGCTGGTCCGCATCACCCACCAGCACCACGTGCGTGTGTTCGGCCACCGCACGCAGGAGCGTGACCAGGAGCTCGAGGTTGGCCATCGACGACTCGTCGACGATCAGCAGGTCGCAGCGCAGCGGATCCTCCTCGTCGTGCGTTGGCCCCTCGCCCGGGATCCATCCCAGCGCCGAGTGCACGGTGTAGGCGCTGACGCCGCTGGCCTCGCGCATCCGGATCGCGGCCCGCCCTGTCGGGGCGACGAGCAGCAGCCGCGCCCCCTGCGCACCGGCCAGCGTGGCGATCGCCTTGATCGATGCCGTCTTGCCCGTTCCCGGTCCGCCGGTGATCAAGGACAGTCGATGCTCGAAGGCGCCGAGCACGCCCGCGCGCTGCTCGTCGGTCAGCTCGGCCGCACCGGCGGCGTCGGGCACTCGCAACCGTCGACTGGAGCCCCCGTGGACCAGGTCGATCACCCGCGCGGCCAGCTCGGCCTCCAGCGCAGCCGTCTCGGCCCGATAGATCCACTGCTCCGCCCGGACCAGATCGCCGCCTTCTACGAACGACTCGATCTGCTCCGGCGACACCGGGGCGCCGAGCAGCTCCGCCAGCGCCCCCTGCAGCGCCTCGAGCGGCATGCAGGTGCTCCCGGCTCTCTCGGCTTCCGCCAGCACATGCAGCGTGCCGGCGCGGGTCCGCTCCGCGCTGTCGATCGGGGCATCGACAGCACGGGCGATCCGGTCGGCAATCAGAAAGCCCACGCCGAACACGCTCGTCAGCTCGTAGGGGTTCTCGCTGACCACCCGGTGCGCCCCGGCGCCGTAGTGCTCGCTGATTCGCTTGACCAGATATCCGAGGCCGTGCGGCGCCAGCAGCAGGTGAAGCTGTCTCGTCACGCGCAGCGCGTTCCAGGAGCTGGCCGCCTCGGTGGCCCGTCCGGCGCTGATGCCGACTGACATGAACGCCGCGTACGGATCGCGGTCGATCACCTCGAATACAGAGGCCACGCCGAAGCGGTCGACCAGAGCCTGCGCCCGCTTGGTTCCGACGTGCTTGACCCGGCGCAGGTAGGCAATCAGCGTCTCGGCATCGGCCGGCGGCAACGGCCGCGCCTGCGACACCTTGACCTGCCGGCCGTAGCGGCTGTCATCCACCCAGGTTCCGATGATGTGCGCACGTTCGCGCGCCTCGAGGTGGATCAACGGGCCAACCAGTACGACCGGCTCACCCTGCGCATCGTTGGCGTCGAGCACGGCCCAACCCGTGACCTCGCTGGCGTAGCGCGTTCGCCGCACGGTGACCTCGGCGTCGAAATGCTCCATCGCCAGGGACGTTAGCTGCGAATCCACCGTCGGCCGCCGGGGTATTGCAGAGTTGCCACAGACGATTGGGGAATACTTACGGGCGTCGCCTGTCCGATCGTCGAGCAACTTGCCCCTGACCTTGTCGATGACGCCGCGTAGCCGATCCGAATGGGTAATGACGGACACCGCGCGAGTGCCTGCGGTTCGGCTTCCGGTTATCCGGCTGTCCGGCATGACCGACGAGCGACTCGCGGCTCTCGTGGGCAGCGGACGCGACCGCGCGTTCACGGCCATCTACGAGCGCTACCACCAGCCGCTGTATCGCTACTGCCGCTCGCTGCTGCGCGAAGACAGCGATGCCCAGGATGCCCTCCAGTCGACGTTTACCGCCGCACTCGACGCGCTGTGCAAAGGCAAGCGCAACGCGCCGTTGCGTCCCTGGCTGTTTCGGATCGCCCACAACGAGGCGGTTTCGATCCTACGCCGCATGCGCTCGGAATCGGAGCTCTCAGAGGCCCTCATGCCACCGGCCGCCTCGGCCGAGGACCAAGCCGGCCAAAATGCCCGCTTGGCCACGCTGGTGGCGGACTTCCGGGCGCTGCCCGAGCGACACCGCAGCGCGCTGCTCATGCGCGAGCTGAGCGGCCTGTCGCACGAGGAGATCGCCATTGCCCTCGGTACCTCGGTCGGCGCCGCAAAGCAGTCGATCTTCGAGGCGCGCAGCGGCCTGGCCGAGCTCAGAGAGGGGCGCGCGATGTCGTGTGAGGACGTCAAGCGCACGATCTCCGACGGCGATCGCCGATCGCTGCGCGCACGCCGGATCCGGGCGCACCTGCGGGATTGTTCATCGTGCTCGGCGTTCGCGGTCGCGATCCCCGCCCGTCGACAGGACTTGCAGGCCCTGATTCCGCTCCTCCCGCCAGCCGCCTCGGCAGCGCTGCTGGCCCGCGTTGCCGGAGGGTCGGGGTCCGTGAGCGGGGGTGGAGTGGGCGCCGGCGCCACCGGCGCCGCTAGTCCGAGCGGGATTGGCGCGACCGGCGTCGCGACGGTGAGCAAGATCGGTGGCGCCGCACTTGCCTCCAAGGCGGCCGTCGGCGCCGCGGTGCTGGTGAGCGCCGCCGGCGTGGGGGTCGCCACAAAGGCACTTCTTCACCACGCCGCCCCGGCGGCCCGGACTTGGGGGTCTTCGATGACCCAGTCAGCCGGCGGTTCCAGCTCCAGCTCGGCCAGGAGCGTCGTTCGCGGCGGGCGGGCTGGTGCGAGCCGGAGCAGTTCTTGGCTGTTCAGCTGGCCGACGTCCGGGCTGGCTGTCCTCGGTAACACGCCTTCTCATGGGCGAGCTGTATCGGCGCTTGGGGCCGGCACGAGCACGAAGGCCGTCTCGACGACCGGCGGGCGGGTCGGCCTGCCGACCCCCGCGCGCGGGCAGGGGCCGCCTGCATGGGCCAACGGCAATGGGCCGCCCGCCTCACACGCACAGGGGAAAGCGGTACACGGCACGACGGGTGCAAGCACCGGGGGCCAGGGCAACGGAAATGCTGGGGCGCATGGAAACTCGGGATCCCCCGGGAACTCGGGAACGCATGGCAGCTCCGGTACTCGCGGCAGCTCCGGTACTCACGGCAGCTCCGGTACCCACGGCAGCTCCGGTACCCACGGCAGCTCCGGTACCCACGGCAGCTCCGGTACCCACGGCAGCTCCGGCGCGCCTGCTCATGGCGTCGGGAATGGTGGCGTTCATGGCAACGGCAACGGCGGTGGCAGCGGCGGCGTTCATGGCAACGGCAGCGGCGGTGGTAACGGCGGCAGCGGCACGTCCTCGAACGGCAACGGCAGCCCCTCCCACGGCACCGGCAAGCCGCCTACCAGTGGGACAGGGATCGGCCACGGGCACGGCGGCGGTTCCGGTAGGTCCTGACTTTCGCCAGGCCCGCGCGTAGGAAGGGGTAAGCCGCCGCAAACAAGGCGGGGACAACCAGCGCCTGACCCAAGCCCGTCAGGTGCCTGGAGCAACCAAGGAGGCGCTTTGATGAGACTCAGATCGAAGCTCGGGATTCTGCTCGCCGCCCTCGTGCTGGGCGCGACGCCGACGCTGGCGCTTGCCGCTCACCCGAACAACGGCAAGTCCAACGGGCCAGGCCCGAACGCCAAGGCCTACGGCAAGTTCTGCCAGGGCGAGAGCAAGAAGCACGTAAAGGGTGAAAAGGGGACGCCCTTCTCGCAGTGCGTCCAAGCGATGGCCAAGCTGGCCAGCGGCAAGGCCACCAATCCAACCAGCGCGTGCAAGGGCCTTAGCAAGAACCACATCAAGGGCCAGAAGGGCACGCCGTACAGCGTGTGCGTGTCGGGAGCGGCCAAGCTTCAAAGGACGATGTAGGGCGACGGCACGACCACTTCCTCCACTTGACACCGGCCGGGGACCGGAACTGAGTCCGCTCAGGCTGACGGGGGGTCCGCTCGACGGGCCTCCCGTTCGCGTTCGGCGCGCCGCACGGCAGCCTCGATGCCGTCGCTGCCAATCAGGTTCTGAAACCCGCTGATCAGCGGTCGCACGGCATGTAGCCCGAATCGGCCCTGGGCGCCGAACGGCTGGACGCGCACCTCCGAGTGCAGCGCGCTCCTTCCCTCAACGGGCTGTGCGACCCAGTTGGCGAAGGTCACCCGCGCGGTTCCACGCTCCGACCAGTCGCGGAACTCCTCAGGGTCGCCGAGCTTTGGGTAGTCGCGGCGCAGCGTCCAGATCCGCCCCACTATCCCGCTGACCAGCCTTCCGCTGCCCTCCTCCAGAACCATGAATGGCGGGCACCGGAACAGCTCGTCGAAGCGCTGTTCGGATCCCGTGTCCGGGATGCGCCAGCGCACCAGCCGCCCGAGCACGGCGGTGTCGCTGATCGTGATCGCCTCGGCTGCCCGCCACAGTTCGTCGGCCGCGGCGCTGCTCTCGCGGCTGTGGGCCACGCGCAGCGCCGGATTGGGCAGCCAGTGATCGAGGTCGGGCGTGGTCACCTCCACAGCCCTCTTTCTAGCGATTCTTCGTGATCACCCGTCGGCGGTGCTTGCGATCACCCGTCCGCGGTCGGTGTTCGCGATCATCCGTCCGTGCTTCGCCACGCCCTCGCCCCGGTTGCCCCCGCCGCCGCCCACGCGCTCGGGCTCACGCGCACGCTCGGATCGGGTGTCGGCGGCGTCGCGCTGACCTTCGACGATGGACCTCACCCCGAGGGGACGCCGGCCGTGCTCGAGGCGCTCGCGCGCGTGGGCGCGCGCGCGACCTTCTTCGTGATCGGTGAGCAGGTCCAACGACGCCCGCACCTCGTGGCCAGGATCCTCTCCGAGGGCCACGTGGTGGCGCTCCACGGCTATCGCCACCGTCTGCAGCTGCGCCTGCGGGCCAACGACGTGGCCGCTGATCTGGCTCGCGGCCTGACCGTGGTCGGGGACGCGGCCGGGGAGTCACCGCGCCTGCACCGCCCGCCGTACGGCGTTTACAGCCCTGCCGGGCTGCGCTTCGCCCGGGCCAGCGGACTAAGCCCGTTGCTGTGGTCGCGATGGGGCAAGGACTGGCGCAAGTTCACGACGCCCGAGCGAATCGCGCGGCGGGCGATCGACGGCGCGGTCGCCGGCGATGTGATTCTCCTGCACGATGCCGACTTTTACAGTGCCAAGAAGTCGCATGTGCGGACCGCCCAGGCCCTGGGGTTGATCCTGGCAGAGCTCAGCATGCGCGAAATCGGTACCGTCCTACCGGTCTGAGAGGCTTGCCTGTGCACGTGCGCACCTGAGACGATGCGCCAGCCTATGTGGGGAGCGCCGCCGCTGGCAGGCGGATTCGCGGAGCGATCTACACACCGGACGCGGCCGAGAAAATGACAACCGCTTCAACTACCCCCGATTACGCGCGGTTTGCGATCGGATTCGACCACCACGATCGCGCCCGATTGCACGCGCTGATCGACGAGGTGCTCGATTCCGACCGATGGTCGGAGGCGTCGATGACCGCACGCTTCGAGGAGGCGTGGGAACGATCGAACGATCTGCCCGCGGTGGCGCTCTCGAGCTGGGCCGGCGGCGCGCTGGCGGCCTTGCATTTCGCTGAGGTGGAGGGGGAAACCGTGCTGTGCCCGTCGAACACTTTTATGGCGACCCCGTTGGCGGCGATTCGGTCGGGGGCCCGGGTGGAGTTCGTGGACTGCAATCGCGAAGACCTGTGCATGTCGTTTGCCGACTTTGAGGCCAAGGCCTCCCGGTTGCGCCCACGCGCGGCGTTTCTGGTCCATATCGGCGGCCACATCGCCTTCGAGGTCGAGCAGATCGCCGATTACTGCCGGAAAAACGGGATCTTTCTGATCGAGGACTGCGCGCACGCCCACGGGGCCTCGTGGAACGATCGTAGGGCCGGAACCTGGGGCGACGCCGGCGTGTACTCACTGTACGCGACCAAGACGATCTCGACCGGCGAGGGAGGTGTGCTCGTCTCACGCCGGCCCGAGGTGTTAGAGCACGCCCGCGCGTACCGAAACTACGGAAAGATGTCCTTCGAGGTCCACGGGTTGAATTTCCGGATGAGCGAGTTCACCGCTGCCCTGGGGCTGGTGCAGGTCGAGCGCCTGCCCGAGATCGTGGACTGGAAGAACCGGGTGGCCCGCGCCGAGCTCGACGGCCACTACCCGAGCCGTCTGCAGCTCCCTGAGGGCATGATCTCCGGGCTGTACAAGTACATCGTGCTCGACTGGCTCGAGCAGTCCACGGGGCGGGTGTACGACGAGCCGTGCCATCGGATTCTCGGTCACAATGTGGATCTGCCGAACAGCGACTGGGTCGCACGAAACCATTCGTGCGTACCGCTGTATTACCGGCCAGAAGGGCAATCACAATGAGGGTCTTAGTCACCGGCGGCTCCGGATTCATCGGCTCGCATGTCGTCGACAAGCTGCGCGCCCGGGGCCACGAGCCGGTCATCTATGACTTGCGACCGTCGCCCTGGCACGAGCCGGGGACGGTCGACACCGTGCTGGGCTCGATCACCGATCGCGAGGCGCTCGAGCGGGCCCTCCACAGCTGCGACGCCGTCGCCCACCTGGCCGCCGTGGCCGATGTCAACGACGTTCACGCCTCGCCGGAGGACGCCGAGCGGGTCAACGCCCGCGGCACGGTCACGGTGCTCGAGGCGGCCCGGCGCGCCGGCGTGAAACGGATCGTCTACGCCAGCACGATCTGGGTCTACTCGGACTGTGTCGAGGAAGCTGTGGATGAGGAGACGCTGCTGCCGGCGCCTTCGCACCTCTACACCAGCACCAAGCTGGCCGGCGAGCTCTACTGCAAGGCCTACCAGGAGCTGTACGGCATCGACTACACGATCCTGCGCTTCGGTATCCCCTACGGACCGCGCGCCCGCGAGGCCGCGGTGATCCCCGCCTTCGTCGGCAAGGCCATGCGCGGCGACGCGCTCACCCTGGCCGGAGATGGAGGCCAGTCGCGCCGATTCGTGTATGTCGAGGATCTCGCCGACGGCGTGGCCCTCGGGCTCAGCGACGTCGCCACCAACCGTGTCTACAACCTAGCCAGCAATGAGAACGTGACGATCAAGCAGATCGCGGAACGCGTCCAGGAGCTGATCGGCGGGGTCGAGATCGTCTACACGCCGGCGCGACCGGGCGACTTCGGCGGCAAGGTCGTGTGCAGTAAGCGCGCCGAGGCTGAGCTCGGCTGGACGGCGCGCACGCCGTTCACCGAGGGCGTCCGCCGCTACGTCGATTGGCGGCAGGAGCAGGCCGAGCGGGACGCCGCGCGCGAGGCGGAGGCGGTGATCCCCGCCGGCGAGCCCGACTCGGAGTCGCGGCCACGGCAGGTGCTGATCATCTCGGCCGACATCGGCGAGGGCCACGACCTGCCGGCCCGAGCGGTCGCCCGCGAGTTCAAGGACGAGGACCCCGACGCCCAGGTCTCGATCGTCAACGGACTTCCCGCCATGGGCGTAATCCTGACCAAGGTCCTGCGCGAGAACTCGGCCTTCATGTTCCGCTGGGTGCCATGGCTGTTCGACATCCAGTACACGCTCTTCATGTACTTCGCCCCGACGCGCTGGATGGCTAGGAAGATGCTGACCTTGCTCGGCCGGCGCGGGCTGATGCGATTGATCCGTGCCCACGATCCCGACCAGATCGTGTCGACCTATCCCGGTGTCACCGCCGTGCTCGGTGAGCTACGGCGCAAGGGCAAGCTCGACGTTCCCTGCTACTCGTCGATCACCGACCTGGCCGGGCTTCAGTTCTGGGCTCATCCGGGGATAGATCTGCATTTCGTCACCCATCCCGAGTCGATCGAGGAGGTCGAGCACATCGCCGGGCCCGGCAGCGCACGCTGGGCCAAGCCGCCGACCTCACCGGCCTTCCTGGCCGCGCGCTCGATGGCCGACGCGCGCAAGGCGCTGGGATTGCCGCCCGAGGGCAAGGTCATCGCGGTGTCCGGCGGCGGCTGGGGCGTCGGCGACCTGCTCGGGGCCACCCGAGCCGCTCTGGTGGTCCCCGACGCGACGGTCCTCTGCCTGTGCGGGCGCAACGACGACCTGCGGGCCCGGGTGGCGACGAAGTTCGGCTCCGAGCCGCGCCTGCGGGTGATGGGCTTCACGGACAGGATGGGCGACGTGCTGGCGGCCAGCGATGCCCTGGTGCACTCGAGCGCGGGTCTCACCGTGCTCGAGGCGATCATCCGCGGCTGCCCGGTGATCTCCTACGGTTTCGGCTACGGGCACGTGCGCGCGTCAAACGCCGCGCTCGTCCGCTTCGGACTCGCCCAGGTTGCCCGTACCGAGGGCGACATCGGGCCGGCTCTGGAGCGAGCCCTCGAGCGGCGACCCGAGCCGGACGTATCGTTCGCCCGCCGTCCCTCCACCGCATCGCTGATTCTCAAGGACGAGCGTCGGGCGCGTCAGCTGCCGGTCTGGCGGGTGCGGACCGCCCGCGCCGCGACTGGCCTTGCCGCCACCGTCGCGGTGATGGCGTGGATGCTCACCGCCGGGGCGTCCTACCAGCTCGTCTCGGCCTTCGTCCACATCCGACCGACCACCACCGTCGCCACCGCCCGACCGGAGGTCGGCATCCTCGTCGACGCGCCGGCCAACGATCTGCCGGGCCTGGCCACCGCACTCGCCTCGGACGGGATGCGGGTCTCTTTCACGCTCGAACAGGCGCCGTCCAGCGCCGACATGAGCATGTTCGCCTACGGCGACCAGGCCGTCCCGCTGCTGCCCAAGGGCGGTCTCGTGCGCTGGTTGCACACGCGTGCCGAGCTCCATCAGATGATCGCCACGATCGGCTATGGGCACCACTTCCTCTACGCCTCCGACGGCCCATCCGTCGGCCAGTGGTGGTTGGCTCACCGCGCCGGCGGCCACCTCATCGCCGGTGCGATCCGACTCAACGACGGCGACGACAGCGTCGCCCATCTGCACGCCGGCGAGGTGATCGAGCTCTCCGTCGCGCACATCAGGACGGTGCTGCCCCTGATCGAGAAGCTACGCGACGAGCTGAACGCGGATCACCTTCAGGCCGTCCCCGTCGGGCGCCTCATGCACGACGCGGGCGCGGCCGTCTAGGACACCAGTACGGCCGAGCGCAAGTATGTCCGAGGTCAGGCGGCGAGACGTCGACTGGACCGGACGTAATTGCGTGAGGTCGTGTTAGCTGCGGGCCGCCCAGCTCTCCCGCGGGTTGCGCAGCGGCGTCAGCGTCGGCTCGATTCGTGCGCGGAGGTGCTCGTACTGCGGCGTCAGCGACAGCTTCTCCCCGAGGTGCTCGAGCGGCTCGTCGACCGTGAAGCCGGGGCCGAGCGTGGCGATCTCGAACAGCACGCCGGACGGCTCCCTGAAGTACACCGAACGGAAGTAGTGGCGGTCGATGATCGGAGTCGCGTGCCCGCCCGCCTGGGTCACGCGGCGTTGCCAGGGCGCCTCGTCCTCGGGCGGTGCTGCCCAGGCGACGTGGTGAACGGTGCCAGCGCCCTGCAGGCCCCGCTGCTCGGGGGGCGCGTCGTAGATGTAATAGCCGCCCCGCCTCTCGCCGCGCGCCTCGTACGTGCCGGGGGTCTCCTGGGGCTCGAAGTTCAGCGTCTCGGTGAGCAGCCGATGGCTGCGCTCGGGCGAGTCGGTGTAGGCGCGGACTGCGTGGAACCCCTGCAGGGCCAGCTCGGCAGGGATGTCGGGGTGGCGGGCGATCAGCGGCTCGTCGCTCGTGTGCACCACGGTCAGCTCATGCGCGAGCCCCTCGAAGTCCTCGAAGACCAGCGAACCGTCGCGACGGTGTGAGTCATAGCCGAACTCGGGCAGACGGTTACTCCAGAAATCCAGCGCCTCCGGACCGCTGACGCGCCAGACGACGCGGTGGACCATCCCGGCGCCGGCGCGACCCCGCGGCAGCCCGGGGTACTCGAAGAAGGTGATGTCGGAGCCGGCATCGCCAGTCTCATCTGCGTAGAACAGGTGGTAGACCGACGTGTCGTCCTGGTTGACCGACTTCTTGACCAGCCGAAGCCCCAGCACACCGGCGTAGAAGTCGACGTTGTTCTGAGCTTCAGCCGTGATCGCGGTGACGTGGTGGATGCCTTCGAGGTTCATGCTGCGCTCTCCTTATGCCTGGGCTCTCCTCGTGTCCGTGTCCTCGGTGTGATGGTAGCAGGATATAGTTGTGCAGTCAAGTATCTGGATGTGCCTGCGGCAGGTCAGCGCGCCCGTCAACGTGACGCTCGCCCAGGCTCGGCCCGGTTCGCCCAGCCTCGGCCCGCGAATTTCACCTTGACTGCGCCCCACGCCGTCGACGTGCATCTCGCGCTCCTCGCGAGGTCGAGTTTCACCTCGACGCGCGCAGCGGCGGGCGAGGAACCAGCGACCACCCGCCTACCAGTGGACGCCGCGAGTGGCCCTCACGAACGCCCGCCGCTCGGCCGAGTCCTGATCGGGCTCCTCTGGAGACGGCAGTTCGGTGCCCTTCCCGTCCTTGCCGGCGCCTGACTCTCCCTCGGGGAACAACTTGTAGGCACGGTTGACGACCAGATCCTGCGCCCCCGGGAGGACCGCATAGCTCAGCTGGCCGATGTTGCCCAGCGCCGTGGCCACGCGCTTTGGCCGCTTGCGGATGGCGTCGGAGATCATGTCCGCCGCCTCGTCAGGACTCAGCGTCGGGAAGTGGTCGTAGATCTTCGTCGGCGCGATCATCGGGGTCCGCACGAGTGGCATGTAAACCGTCGTCACGTGCACGCCGTCGTCGATGATTTCCGGTGCGATCGACCGCGAAAACGCGTCCAGGGCAGCCTTCGAGGCCAGATAGGCCGAGAACCGCGGCGTATTCGTCTGCAGGCCAATCGTGGAGATGTTGACGATGTGGCCCGATTGCTGCTCGCGCATCGTCGGCAGCAAATCGAGGATCAGCTTCACCGCCGCGAAGTAATTGAGATTCATCGTGCGCTGGTAGTCGTGGAAGCGGTCATACGCCCGACTCACCGACCGGCGGATCGACTTGCCGGCGTTGTTGACGAGGATGTCCACGGACTCGTGCTGCTCGAGCACCTCGGCCGCCATACGGTCGATGTCGTCGGGGTCTCCCAGGTCGCAGCGGTGAACGTATGCCGTCCCACCCAACAACTCGACCTCGCGCCTCACCTCGACCAGCTTCTCCTCGGTGCGCGCCACCAGCAGCACGACGCCGCCGGCCTGGCCCACCTTCAGTGCGGTCGCCTTGCCGATCCCCGACGAGGCGCCGGTGATCATCACAGTCCTCCCGGTGACCGCGTCGGAAAGCGAGCGCGCCAGAACTTCGCCGGCGCCCGGGATCCGCTGGCCGAAGGCGCGCAGGGTCTGCGCGCTTCTGACGGCAAACTTTCCCAAGTCCGGTCGTGCCACACGGGCACCGTACCACCGCCCGGCCGTCACTAATCCACGCGACCCCAACCGGCAACCCAACCCGGCACCCACCGGCACCCCACCGCGGCACCCCACCCCGGCAACCCAACCCGCACCCAACCCGGCAACCCAACCCCGGCGGCGTCCGATCCTCATCCGGCAGTCCGTCCGATCCCGATGCGAACATGTGTTCGAGTGATTGTCTGCGTCCTCCTACCCCGCTTCCAGCTCTCGGTCGCAACCGGGGATCGAACCGAGCTGCTGCAGACGCCCGTTGCCCTCGCGCCCGAGCATGGCACACAGATCATCGGGGAGGTCTCTCTGGCTGCTGAGGCGTTTGGCATCCACCCCGATATGCGTCTCGGAGAGGCACTCGCCCGCTGTCCGCAGCTGACGCTCGTACCGCCGGACCCCGCCGGCGTGGCCGATTCCTGGGAGCGCCTGCTCGTGCGTCTGGAGTCGATTGGCGCGGCGGTCGAACCCGAACGCCCGGGCCTTGCCTGTTTCGATGCTCGGGGACTCCTGCGATTGCATGGCGGGAGGCTTGCTCTGAGCGACGCTGAGCGGGTGAAGGGAGTGTTGGCGAGCGCGCGTCGTGTTCTCCGGGTGCCGGCGCGCTATGGCGTGGCGCCATCGCGCTTTGCAGCCGTGGCAGCGGCGACGAGGGCGCGAGTCCGCCGGCCGGTGATCGTGATGGGAGGCAGAAAGGAGGCGCGGGCATATCTGGCCTCGCTTCCCGTCGCTCTGTTCCGGGCCCGGCCGGCGCTCAGCGATCTTCCCGAGGCACTTGAACGTCTGGGAGTGAGGACCCTAGGTGAGGTGGCGTTCCTGACTCCCGCCGCTCTGGCCGATCGATTTGGGACCGCGGGAATCGTCGCTCACGAACTCGCCAGCGGCGGGGACACCGCGCTGCAGCCTCGATCGGCGAGCGATTACGTGCGCGAGGAATTGGAGCTGCCAGAAGCAACGTCGGGAGTGCAGCTCGAGCGAGCCTTGGGGTTGCTGATCGACCGCGTGCTCGCGCGGCGGGAGCGGCGTGGCAGGATGCTGAGAGCGGTTGTGCTTTCGGCCGTGCTGGTCGAGGGTGGCGGTACCTGGCGCGAGCAGGTGGTATTTCGTGAGGCCCTCGCCGATCCGGTGCGCATGCGGCTCGCGCTGACTCCCCGGCTCGCTCAGATACCGGCCCCGGTCGAGGTGCTCAGGCTCGCGATCGAGCGCTTTGGGCCCCCGGCACGCGACCAGCAATCCCTACTTGAGGATTCCGCCTCGGCGCGCTCAGCACGGCTCCGTGAGGCGATCCGCCAGGCACGTGCGGCTGCGGGTCCCGATGCCGCGCTTCGTGTGCTCGAGGTCGATCCCGAGTCGCGCTTCCCCGAGCGCCGCGCGATGCTGACGCCGTTTGAAGGATGAGCGGTCCCAAACGCCTATCGATGCCCCGACGGGTCGCGGTCAGCGCGAGCGACGAGGGCCGGCCCATGCACGTCGACGCCCGGGACATCGACGCCGTGCGCGAATCCTGGCTGGTCGAGGATCGCTGGTGGACCGAGCGACCGCTCCGGCGTCGCTACTGGGAGATAGTCACAACGTGTGGGCGCAACGAGGTGGTGTTCCAAGATCTGATCAGTGGGAGGTGGTGGTGCCAGCGATAAGCACTGACAAGGCCGTCGTGCGCACCTCGAACGCGCGCAAGCGACCTCTTACACTCATTCCCGATGCCCCCTGATCCCGGCTTGACCGCTGTCGGCACCTGGAGCGGCGGACGGTTCATGCGCTTTGGCGAGCCTCTCGACGACGATCGGTTCGTCTCGCTGATCTCCCCAGAACAGTCGATTCGCACCGTCATCACCGCCGACGTGTATGGCACGGGTGATGCCGATCGGATGCTCGGAAGAGCACTCGACGGTCGTGCCCGCGAGGAGGTCTGCGTCGTTGGAGCAGTAGGCCACGACTTCTACACGGGTGAGCGCGCCGGCGCCAAGGGCTTTCCGAGGTTCACCGATCCGCGCCTACGACGGCCCTCGGAGTACGGCGACTATCTGCGCATGGCCACCGAGCAGAGCCTGGAGCGCTGCGGGATCGACAGTTTCGATCTGTTGCTCCTGCACAACCCCGACCGAACCGGCTACACCAGCTCGGCGGTCTGGGACGCGATGGCGGGGCTGCGCTCGGCGGGGCTCACCCGGCTGCTCGGCGTCGCGCCGGGCCCGGCCAATGGCTTCACGCTCGACGTCATCGCCTGCCTCGAGCGGTTTGGCGACGTGATCGATTGGGCGATGGTCATCCTCAACCCGCTCGAGCCGTGGCCCGGCGAGCTGTGCCTCGGGGCGGCGGCGGCCAACGACGTGAAGGTCATCACTCGAGTCGTGGACTACGGCGGCCTGTTCTTCGACGACGTGCGCCCCGGCCAGGAGCTGCTGGCGCAGGATCACCGCAGCTTCCGCCCAGCGGGCTGGATCGAGGCGGGATGTGAGCGCTTGGAGCAGATGCGCCCGATCGCCGATCGAGCCGGGCTGACCATGATCCAACTCGCCTGTCAGTGGAACCTCACCCACCCGGCGGTGCAGTGCGTCGTGCCCACGCTGATTCAGGAGGTGGGCCCGGATGCTCGGCCGGTGGAGGAGAAGCGCGCCGAGATCGCGTCGCTCCCGGCGGAGCTGAGGCCCTCCGAGGAGGACATCGCACAGATCCGCTCGCTCGGCGACAACAGCGGCTGCATGGCTCTCAAGGGCGGGAGCCCGAGCCACTCCGGCGAGGAGCTGCCCGATCGCTGGCCGCTCGACGAGCATCTGGCCACCGTGGCTCGCCGCTGGAGCATCGAGCCCGACCGCGACCTCGTCCAGATCCCCGCGCACGCGTAGCGCCGCCGTGCGAACCCTCGTAACTGGCGCCAGCGGATTTCTCGGCCACGCCGTCTGCGCCGAGCTCCGCTCGCGCGGCCACGACGTGCGGGCGCTGGTCCGCCGACCCGGCTCGGAGCCCGAGGGAACGGTCGCGTTCGCCGGCGACCTCGGCGACAGCGTGGCGCTGCGCGAGGCGCTGGAGCAGGCAGGTCCCGACTGCGTGATCCACCTCGCGGCGGAGATCGCCACGCAGCGCGATTCGGCCAAGATCAACGAGGTCAACGTCGAGGGCACGCACCGGCTACTCGAGGCCTGCAATGCGTTCGACAGCCCCAGGTTCCTGTTCGTATCGACCGTCGTCACGGGCGACGCGGGCGGCACGGTGCTCGATGAGAGCTCGACGCTGCCCGTGCAGACCACCTACGGACGCTCAAAGCAGCAGGGTGAGCGGCTTGTGCGCGCGAGCGGGCTCCCGAGCGTGATCATCCGGCCCAGCCACGTCTACGGCCCCGGGGGCTGGTACGCGGAGGAGATCGTCAAGCGGCTGCGACAGCCCGGCCGGTTTGTCGTGATCGGCTCGGGCCAGAACGTATGGGACGTGGTCCGGGTCGAGGACGTGGCCAGCGCCTGCGTCGAGGCTGCCGAGCGCGCCCCCGACGGGTCCCTGTACCACGTCGTCGATGACGAGCCGATCAGCTACTACGAGTTCGTGGCACTGACCGCGCAAGCACTGGGCGTCGGGCCGCCGCGTCGCGTGCCCGGGTGGCTGGCCGGCCGCGTCGGAGGCGGTGACCCGGTCAGAGCGGTGATCCGTTCGGCGCGAAGCTCGAATGCCCGGATCAAACGCGAGCTCGGGTGGGAGCCCCGCTATCCCACCGCGCGCGTCGGCGTTCCGGACGCGATCGCCAAGCTCGCGGGCTGACCTCGATAACGCGGCAGAGCGTCCGCCACGCATGCGAACATACGTTCGTGTCGTATGTGGAGCTTCACTGCCACTCCGCCTTCTCCTTTCTCGATGGGGCGTCGCTACCCGACGAGCTGGTCCCGGCAGCGCTTGATCACGGTTATCAGGCGCTGGCACTGACCGACCACAACACGGTTTCGGGCTCGATGGAGTTCGCCGTCTGTGCCCGGGCGCTCGGACTTCGCCCAATCCACGGCGCGGAGATCGATCTCGACGATGGCCGTCACCTGACGCTGCTCGTCGAGGCGGCTCAGGGCTGGTCGAACCTCTGCCGGATCCTGACACGCGCGCACGCGCACACGCGCGAGAAGCCCGGACCTCCGTCGCAGGCGTACGTTCAGCTGAGCGACGTTCTCGATCACGCCGAGGGTCTCGTCTGTCTGAGCGGATGCGCACAACGGGGGGTCCACGACGAGTTCACCCTGCGTCGGCTGCTCACTGCCTTTGGCCATGATCGGCTGAGGGTCGAGATGCAGCGCCCCTTCATGAGCGACGATCGCGCACGCAATCGACGGTTGGCCGGCTTGGCTCAGCGATTGGGGGTGCCGTGCGTGGCGACGGGCAACGTGCATGCGCACGCGCGCGCACGCGCGCCGCTTCAGGACGCGCTCGTGGCTGTGCGCCTGCATATGACGCTCGACGCCTCGGAGCCCCACCGGCGGGGCAACTTCAGCCATGTGCTCTGCTCCCCGCAGGCCATGGCGTCGCGGTTCCCCGAATACCCCGATGCCGTGTCGGAAACCGAGCGCCTGGCCGACCGTCTGCGCTTCGACCTCGGTAGCGACCTCGGCTATCGCTATCCCGGGGCGGAAGACGATGACGCGATGCGCAAGCTGGCCGAGCTGTGCGACCTGCGGCTGCGCGAGCGGTATGCAAGCGCATCCGAGAGCGTGAGCGCGACGGCGGCGTCGCGTCTGCACGAGGAGCTGAGGATCATCGACACGCTGGGCCTTCCTGGCTTCTTCCTGCTGCATCACGACATGCTCGAACTCGCGCGCGAGGTGGCCGCCGAGGTACGTGGCCCCGATACGGCACGAGCGCTGCTGCCGCCCGGTCGCGGACGCGGTTCGAGCGTCTCCTCAATCGTCTGTTATCTGACCGGTCTTTCGCATGTCGACCCGATCGCCAACGAGCTGCTGATCGGCCGCTTTCTCAACGAGGAGCTGACCTCGCTACCGGACATCGACCTCGACTTTCCGCGGGATATCCGGGAGGTGCTGATCCCGCGGGTGCATGAGCGATACGGGCACGATCGCTCAGCGCTGGTGGCGGCCTTCCCGACCTATCGAGCTCGGGGCGCGATACGCGAGCTCGGCAAGGCGCTCGGGTTGCCGGCGGGTGAGATCGAGCGTGTGGCGCGAGGGAGCGAAGGGTGGGACGCGCGCGAGGTGTCCAGGGACATTGAGAGCGCGTTCGGCATCCCTCCGCCCGGCGGCGATGCAACGGCGAGCAATGGTTCGCGCCCATCGGGGGGCAAGGACCGACGCGGGTCAACCGGCCGCTGGGCCTGGCTGGCCAGGCTCGCGGCGGAGGCTCATGGCCTGCCGCGTCACCTCTCCCAGCACTCGGGCGGAATGATCGTCTCCACCCGCCCGCTGGTCGACTGCTGCCCGATCGTGCCGGCGGCGATGGAGGGTCGCCAGATCTCTCAGTGGGATAAGGATTCCTGCTCCGATGCGGGGTTCTTGAAGATCGATCTGCTCGGCCTGGGAATGCTTTCGGCCGTCGAGCGGTCCGTTGAGATGATCGCCAGGACGCGAGGCGAGCAAATCGATCTCTCGCGCGTTGCATACGACGATCCGGAGACGTACGAGTGCATTCAGAACGCCGATACGACCGGGGTCTTCCAGATCGAGAGTCGCGCTCAGATGCAGTCGCTGCGCCGCACGCGTCCGGCGAACCTCCAGGACCTCACGATCCAGGTCGCGATCGTTCGCCCTGGCCCGATCCAGGGAGGAGCCGTCAACCCCTACATCGAACGTCGCCAGCGGCTGCGCGAGGACCCGACCTACAAGGTCCCCTACGACCATCCATCGCTCGAGCCCGTGCTGGGCGAGACGCTGGGCACGATCATCTTCCAGGATCAGGTACTCGAGGTGGCGATCGCCTTCGCGGGCTTCTCAACCGGCGAGGCGGAGGGGCTGAGGCGAGCGATGAGCCGCAAGCGGTCAGAGGCGGCGATCGAGGCCTACCACCGGCGGTTCGTAGCCGGAGCTAAGCGATTGCATGGGGTGGACGAGGGCCTCGCCGAGCGCGTGTTCTCGATGGTCCAGGGCTTCTCGGGCTTCGGGTTCCCCAAGGCACACGGAGCCGCCTTCGGTCTGCTTGCCTACCAGTCGACGTGGCTGCGAGTCCACTACTCCCCCGAGTTCCTGTGCTCCCTGCTCAACGAGCAGCCAATGGGGTTCTATCCGCCCGATGCGCTTGTCCATGAGGCGCAACGTCGCGGAATCGAGGTGCTGGCGCCCGATGTCAACGAGAGCGAGGTCGAATGCGAAATCGAGCCCTCAGCGACGGGGCACTGGCGCGTCCGGGTCGGCCTTGGCTATGTCAGAGGCGTCCGCGAGCACGAGGTCACGCAGTTGACCTCGGCTCGCAAGGCGGCGGGACGCTTTCGCAACCTGTCGGATCTTGCCTCACGGGCCGGGGCGGGCGCGCCCTCGCTCGAGTTGCTCGCCTGGTCGGGCGCCTGCGATTCGCTCGTCGAGGCTGGCGATTCCAGTTCCGCCCGTCGCATCGCGCTGTGGCAGCTCGGGGTGGCCGCGCCGGGGCACAACGTTCCCGGGGGGACCCAGCTTGCCCTCCCGCTCGATCTGCCCGCGCCCCCGAAGCTCCGCCGGCTGTCGCAGTGGGAGGCGATGCTGGCCGACTACGGCACGACCGGAATGACCGTGAAAACGCATCCGATGGCGTTGCTGCGTCAGCGCTTGCCGGCCGATTCCGTAACTAGTCAGGACCTGGAAATGCTCGAGCACGGCTGTCGCGTGCGGATTGGCGGGCTCGTCGTGGCCAGGCAGCGGCCCGGAACCGCCAATGGCATCGTGTTCGTCCTGCTCGAGGACGAGCATGGAACGATCAACCTGATCATCCCCGCCAAGGTCTATGAGAGCAATCGTTTGACTGTACGCACAGAGCCACTGATGCTGGTCGAGGGCAGGCTGGAGCGATTCGCCGCCGCGGGGGGTGCGATCAATGTGCTCGTGGACAAGGTGGGCTCGATCTCCGCGCCCGACCGGCTGGTCGCCGAGATCAAGGACTTCTCGATGCTGGACGAGCAGGTTCGACGCGCTAGCGCCGCGGAGCAGGCAGCCGCCACAGCGGAGGAGGCCGACGACTTCCGCGCCGTCGCGCCGCCCGTGATGAGCTTCGCCTCTGGGCGCAGACGATGACCTCGCTGGCCGAGCGCGGTCCGCCGGCCGCGGCGAGGTCGCGACGCACCCCACGGACCTGGCTCGCCCATCCCCGTGCACCGCTCATCCTGCTGGGGCTTCTGTGCCTGCTGGCGATCGGGGTGCGCGCCTACAACCTGGGTACTCCCGTGGCCAAGCCACCCACCCAGGGCTACATCTTCGATGAGCGCTACTACGCCTCGGCCGCCGGCGTGATCGCCGGCGAGCCGATCAGGAAGGGCAACATCTACTACGGCGCCGCGCCATCCGGCGCTGACCCCAACGGCGAGCATCCACAGCTCGGCAAGCTGATCATCGCCGCGAGCATCCGCGCATTCGGCGATAACGCGGTCGGCTGGCGGATCACGGCCGTGGTGTTTGGCGCTGCGGCGATCCTGCTCCTCTACTGGCTCGTGCGCTGCGCCGGCGGAAGCTCGTGGCTTGCGCTAGGCGCCGCGGCCCTGGGCACCTTCGACAACCTCTGGGTGGTCCACTCGAGGATCGCCGTGCTCGACATCTACACGGTGCCGTTCATGCTCGCCGGGGCGGGTCTCTATCTGAGACGCCGACCGCTCCTCACCGGCCTCGTGATTGGGGTCGGCTCCTGCGTGAAGGAGTTCACGGCATACACGCTGTTCGTGCTCGTGCTCATCGAGCTAATGCGCGGCGCTGCCGCGATCTGGCGTCGTCGCACGACCACGTCGGCCGCACCCGCCGCAACGGCCGCACCGGCCGCGGCTCCGTCCCCAGCCACCGCGGCGATCGGCGATCCCGAGGCGGCGACGTCCTCGACACCGTCCCCGGGACCAGCACCGGCGAGCCCACCGGTGCCAACGCCCGCCAGGCCGCCCCGCCGGCGGGCGATCGCCGAGCGAGCTTCGCTCCGCGCCTTGGCCGTCTGCATCGTCGCCGTGTTCACGTACTTCAGCCTGCTGTCCGTGCTCGACACGACCACGACGCCGTACAGCGGAGGGCATCCCGTCGACCGCAACGAGGCCGGGATCTGCAAGTACGCGCTGCTGTGGCAGGACGGCTGCAATCACTTCGCGTTCATGAACAAGTTCGCGGCCACGCTGCGCGATTCCGGCGCGCCACACGGGATCGCCGCCGCACCGACCGAGTTCTGGCTCAACCGCAAGGTGATCACGTACTACGCCACCAGCCGGACTGTGAGCGTCAACGGCGTGGTGAAGTCGACCCAGAAGCTCCTGTGGTTCCGGGGCGAGATCAGTCGGGTCCTCCTGCTGACGAGCTGGCTGGCCCTCGCGCTCAACGTGTGGTGGGCGGTGCGGCGCCGGGACGAGCTGTCGTTCCTCGTCGTGGCATGGGCGCTGGGAACGTGGTTACCCGCGGAGCTGTTTCACGCGATCGACCAGCGCACCACCTACATCTACTACATGGTGGTCACGATGCCGGCGCTGTACATCGCGGTGGCGCGGCTGCTCGGGCTGGCCTGGCTGCCGAACACCGGCCGGCTGCTCAGCCTCCGTCGCCTTCCGGTTCTGCTGATCGTGCTGTGGGCTGCGCTATTTCTGCTCGACTTCGCCAATCTGTACCCGTTCCGCACGCTGAGCGGTTCCTAGTGACGTCCGAGGGCCATGCGCGATAAGGTGCCCGCGCCGTGCTTGCTGTCGTCCTATTTGTCCTTTTCTGGCTGATCCTCGGCTTTTCGCTGTTCTTCGTGGCGGTCCGCGGCGGCCCCGCCGGTGCCCGCGAGACGCTGCAAACGCAGACTCGCGGTGGGCGCCGGGCGCTCGAGGTCATCTTCATATTCATCTACGTGGGCTTTGGGATCGTCATCCCGACGCTGATCCTGACCGGGAATCACGCCAACGCGAACGCTCAGGTCGGTGGACTCAAGCTCAACACGAGCGAGCAGCGGGGCCGCGAGCTCTTCGGTCAGGCCTGCTCGCAGTGCCACACGCTGGCCGCGACCAACTCGGTCGGCAAGACCGGCCCCAATCTCGACCAGCTCCAGCCGCCCGCCAGCCTCGTCCTCAACACGATCAGGAACGGGTGCCTGCAGAACCCGCCGCCGCACTCGAACCAGACCTGCCTGGGCTTCGGCACGATGCCTGCGGACGTCGTCACCGGGAGGGACGCGCGGGACGTGGCGGCGTTCGTCGGGCGCGTGGCCGGCAAGGAATAGCCGGCGCCACCGCCCCCCGAGCCGGCGCCACCGGCCCGGGCGACGGACCAAGCCGTTGGCGGGTCCACGGGTGGCGAACGGCTGGGGCATGCGTGGTGAGTCCAACGATGTCCTAGATAATCTCGGACATCGTTGGAATCAACGCGAGGTGGTGCCGCGCCACCGCAGGCTGGGACCGCCCCGGTTCCGAGGATTGTTCGCAGTTTGCGGCCTCGCCCCGCCGCGAGCGTCAGCTTTCGCCGATGTGAGGCGCCCGCGTGCACCTCCGTCTCTCACGCTTGTTAACATGCCGCTCCCGAACAGCTGAATTCCCGCCATCGCGAGCCCTCGGGCGAGCGAGAGGAAGCGGGGGACCCAAGTTGTTGGGGCTAATCGCGCACAGCGCGTAGCGCCGCTCTTTCGGTGCGAGCCCGTCAGCTAACCCCGCAAGCACTAGAAAGAGGTCGGTTTGATGGTTCAACCGGGCGTTTCTGTAAGCAAGGACCGCGATATTTGGGACGACGCCTGGGACCACGGCTACCCGACGCGTGAGAGGCCCGCGCCGCGCAAGCGGCTGGTGGCGGTTCCCGAGCCTCCGGCCCCGGCGCGCGCCAATGCAGCTGCGGCGCGCGCAAATGCAACCGGGGCGCGCGCAAATGCAACCGCGGCGCGCGAGCGCCCGCCGGCCCCTCGGGAGCGTCCCGCCCCGCGCGAGCAGCCCGCCAGGCGACGCGAAAGCGCCGCCGCCGCGCGCGACCGGGCCGCCGAACGCGCCCGCGCCGCCGAACGTGCCTGGGTCGCCCAGCACGCTGATCACGGCGGAGGGGCGTGGACGGTCGCATATGAGGAGGTCGCCGAACCCGCGTGGGTGGCGGAGCGCGCCGAGGCCGCCGAGAGCATCAGGGCTCCGGCATCCGAGCGCATCAGCGCCCCGACATCCGAGCGCATCCGCGCCGCGGCAGCCGTCACGTCCGACCCCATCGCCCAATCGCCCCCCCGCCGCGGGATCGCCCAGGCCCCCGAGCGGCGGACGATCACGATCACCGGCCGCGGCGCCGAGCCATACCAGCCGTCGACCTATGCCCGGCGGCGGCCGCAGCTTCCCGCGCACGAGCGGCCCGGGTTCAGGCCCGATCGTGTCGCCATGTGGGCGGTGCTGCTCGGCGTTCTGCTGATTCTGGTGGCGGCGACGAGCTCCCACGCGGCGACGGGCTCCCACGCGGCGACGGGCTCCCCCGCGGCGATGGGCTCCCACGCGGCGACGGGCTCCCACGCGGCGACGGGCTCCCCCGCGGCGATGGGCTCCCACGCGGCGACGGGCTCCCACGCGGCGATGCTCTCCCACGCCCACCTCGCGCACGGGCGGCGCGGTGGCGGTGCACGCCCGGCCCTCTCGCCGGTAGCAACGGCCGCTCCGCATGGGCCGCACGAGCGCGGCCTCTTACGTGGCTCTCCGAATCCGCTGATCGGACGTTTACTCGCGTTCGTATAAGGAAGAAAGTGGCTGTTGCCTGCGTCTAAGGAAAAGGCGAGTCGTGTTCGCGGAGCTCGTGTTAGGCCCCGCCGGGATGGCATTCATCTGCCTCGTGATTGCGATCCGCCCCCCTTGTGCAAAAGGTCTTGGCCATTTAGACTTATCAACCGTAAGCAGGGCTAGAAAGTGAAGGACGGTTGGTTAGCTAAGGCCCTCCGTTCCCATGATTCCTGGTGATCCAAGATGAAGACATCGATGAGCAGATTCCAAATCCATGACGACCTGACCGCGCCGGAGGGTTCGGCCGCGGTGCTGCGGGGTGCGCTGGCCTCGGGTGGCCAGCTCCCGAACTTCCTGGGGGTGCTGGCGGGCTCGCCCGCGGCGCTGCGCGCCTACGCTCGCTTTCGCTCGGAGCTGCGGCACGGCAAGCTGACGCTGGCCACGCTCGAGCGGATCGCGCTGGCGGTGGCCGAGCATTATCACTCGGAGCCGGGAATCGCCATGCACTCGCGTACCGCCCGGGCTGCCGGGTTGGCGCTCGACGAGGTCGCCATGGCGCGCCAGTTCACCTCCAAGGACGAGCGCGAGGCGGCGCTGCTGAGCTACCTGAAGGCGTTGCTCGAGGAAGGTGGCCGGCCCGCCATGCACCTGCACGAGGAGGCTCGCGAGGCGGGCTGGGATGACGAGCAGATTCTCGAGGCGATCGCTGCGGTTGCCCTCGAGGGGTTCACCGCGATGGTGAACGTCGCCGGCGAGGTGCCGGTAGATGGCTCGTCTGAAGCCTCGCGCGCGTTGCAAGCGGCGTAAGCTTCCAGTCGCATGTGCGCCCGAGAGCACACGGCACGTGGCGACAGCGGTTCACGGACCACGAGCTGTTGCCCGCTGTACCACGAGGCCGTGGAGCTGATCGGGCGCCGCTGGACCGGGGCCATCCTGCGCGTGCTCATGGATGGCCCGTTGCGTTTCTCTCAGGTGGCCCAAGCCGTGCCCGAGCTGTCGGATCGGCTCCTGTCCGAGCGGATGAAGGAGCTCGAGGCCCGCGGCATCGTCCTACGCACGGTCATTCCGGGCCCACCGCTGCGAGTCGAGTACGAGCTCTCGGAGATGGGCCGCGAACTCGAGCCGGCGCTCTCAGAGCTGCAGCGCTGGGCCAACCGGTGGCTTGGGGAACGCGTCCCCTCCGGCGTCTGATCGCCTAATTGACGGCCTCGAGCACGGCCCGGATGAACGCGAGCCCGGCTTTGTTCGTCACGCCAATCGCGCCGATGTAGTAACGGGTTGGGTACCCGCAGTCACCCCCGATGACGTCGCCGTTGTCGAGGTGGATCGGAGGGCAGGGGTCGAAGTCCCCGGCCACCGCGAACGTGTAGCGCGTCTTGGGCCCCTCGCGCACGCAGTAGCGGCCGGGGGGATCCTGGCTGCCCGTGTCATGGCACTGGCCGCCGAACTCGTCGAGCGTACTGCCCGGGATGATGATGGGGCCCAGATCGGGACGGGCGTTGTAGAGGAGGTTGTCGAACACCAGCATCGTAAGTCCGTCGGAGGTGCGGAAGCGGTTGCCGGTGGCGTATAGGAGCGCGGCGCGGCCGTTGTGGAAGTCGGCGATGACCGGGGCTCCGGGCGCGTCGAGGAACACGCCGGAGCGGAAGCGGCCGTAGGGCGTGTCGACATTCCCGGTGACCCACTTGTGCTTGATCGCCGCGTGTGCGGCCTCCTTCTCGGTCATGCCCACGTGCAGCTGACCCACCGCCAGTCCCGGCTGGATCTCGATCTGCTTTGGACAGGACTTGTGGTCGCCGATCAGCTTGAGCTTGACCTCGCCTTTGCCCGCGCCGGCCAGCGAGGTGACGGCGATCCGCACGTCGCCGGTCGAGGGCAGCTCCAGTGACCCCTTGAGGGCGCCGCTGCGGCAGAACGTCTCCTCGAACGAACGTCCCGCGTCGAGGTGCCAGTACTTGTCCTTACCCAGCCGGATGTAGACGTCGGCACCGGCGGGCAGCCTGTGGATGCTGACCACGAGCTGGTTGACCTTGGACGTCGGCTTCACGCGCAGGATCCGGGCCCCCAGCGGATCGGCGAGTGGGAACTCGTCGTTGCTCGTGTCCTCGCCGGCCTTGACCTCGGTCATCTTGGCCGTCGGCCCGAACTGCGGCTTGGCGTTCGTGTGGTCGGCCCAATAGGTCGCGACCTCATCGCCCAGCTTGTCCCCGGACTTGCTGAGCAGCGAGGCGAGCACCGGTGCGGCATCGCTGTGGGCCGAGGCGCCGAAGCTGTCGCGCAGCTCGTGCCAGTCGATCTTGTGGCGGCTGAACAGCCAGCCAACGAACGTCCACGCCCCGTACTCGTGCGCGTCGGCGCCGTCGACCGGCTGCGAGAACGCATCCATCGGGAGTCCCGGGTGATCGGTCACGCTTGAGCTGAAGTCCTCGGGGACCGGGGTCGAGTAGCCGAAGCGCGTCTCGGCCCACGTGGCGGTGGCCTCGAACCACCAGTTGTCGTCGAAGTCGCCCGCCAGCTGCGACTGGGCGGCGTGAAACAGCTCATGGGCGATAGCGGCGTGAAACACCTCGTGGTCGCCGATTCCGGCATAGATGTCGATGGCCTCACGAGCAGGGTTCTCGCACCTTTTGGCGGTGATCCCATCCGCGTTCTTGAGCGCGGAGCGGAAGTCTGGATCGAGGAAGATCTCGAACCGCCCCGACGCGGCCTGGTTGCCGTACCCGAGGTGGGCGATGTTCAGCTTGGACTCGTAGTAGCCGAAGAAGTTCTTGCCCCGAATCGTCTTCGCGGCGTCCTCGGCCAGCTTCCCATACGCCGGCGGCGCCCACACCACGAACTGGTCGCTGGGCTGAGCCGGCGCCGTGACCCACCCGGCGGGTGCGCCGTGGATGCAGTCGGGCTGATACAGCGACGCGGCGGCGGCGCCCGGGGCCGACGCCCCCAGGGCGACGATCGCGACCACGGCCGTCACGATCCCCAACCTCCGCACGGACACGATCCCCACGTAAACCATGATGTACCGGCTCGACGCCGGCGTCAGTAGCGCGGCGGTCTCAAACCGGTCTCAGCTCAGCCGGGCGTGACGAAGCTGGCCGGCGTGCCTCCAGGTCAGCTGCGAGCCGTGCCGCTGCAGTGACGCCGTCTGGATGCCGGCGCCCGAGTCGAGCAGCGAAGAGCCGGTCGCATCGTGCTTGTGGACCTCGATGGCCATGCCGTTGCCGATGATCGACCGGTTCACGGCAATCCACGCCACGGCCCCGGCGCCCTTGAGCACGAGCGCGGTGACGGACTGGTAGGACTCGGCGCCCACGCTGGTCGTCGTGGCCGGGAGTCGGGTGAGGGTCTTGCCGTCGGTGAGCCGGCGGACGACGATCTCGGCCGAGCCGGTATCCACACCGCAGCGCTCACTGCCGTAGCCGGCCAGCGTTCCCGTCACCTTCAGAGGCGCGATTCGGGCCGGGCCAATGCACGTGGGGCGCTGGCCCAGGCGATAGGTCCTGCCGGCTCCGGCCGCGCACCCGTAGACCCAGTGTCCCGACCCGTACACGCGAGCGGCATGGCTGGCCGCCAGCGTCTTCGCGCTCGCCGGACCACACACGGGGGCGCTCGGATGCGCCGGCGACGAGGCGCCGGCCACCAGCGCGATCCCCGCGGTCACGATTCCGATGCGGACCCTCACCGGCTCGCAGGTTAGGCGCCCGCACCCGGCGTGACAAGTAACGTTCCGCCGCGATGACGGATCAGCCCCTGACCGCGCAGGACGTGAAGGCGCTCGCCGCCGAGCGCGATATCCGCTTCATCCGCCTGTGGTTCACCGACATCCTCGGGCAGCTCAAGGCGTTCTCGATCAACGTCACGGAGCTCGACGACGCGTTCGAAGGGGGCATGGGTTTCGACGGGTCCTCGATCACTGGGTTCAACCCGATCGAGGAGTCGGACATGATCGCCATGCCCGATCCGACAACGTTCGCGATCCTGCCCTGGCGCCCGGCGACCCAGGGCGTGGCGCGGATGTTCTGCGACATCCAGACGCCCGAGCGAACGCCATACGAGGGCGATCCGCGCTACGTGCTGCGCCGGGCACTGATGCGCGCCGAGGAGATGGGGTTCGACAACTACTTCGTCGGGCCCGAGCTCGAGTACTTCTACTTCCGCGACTCGCGCTCGACCGAGGTGCTCGACGAGGGTGGCTATTTCGATCTCACCACGCTCGACGCCGGCAGCGATCTGCGCCGCGAAACCGTGCTGGCGCTCGAGCAGCTCGGCATCCACACCGAGTACGCCCACCACGAGGTGGGGCCCAGTCAGCACGAGATCGACATGCGTTACGCCGGGGCGCTGAAGATGGCCGACGATTGCATGACCTACCGGATCACGGTCAAGGAATACGCGATGAAGTACGGGCTGCACGCGACGTTCATGCCCAAGCCGCTGTTCGGCAAGAACGGCTCGGGGATGCACACGCACCAGTCGCTGTTTCGCGGCGAGCACAACGCGTTCTTCGACGCCGACGATCAGTACTTCCTCTCCGACGTCGGCAAGGCGTTCATCGCCGGTCAGCTCCGTCACGCCCGCGAGATCTGCTCGATCTTCGCCCAGTGGGTCAACTCCTACAAGCGCCTGGTGCCCGGTTACGAGGCACCCGTCTACGCCGCCTGGTCACGCCGCAACCGTTCGGCCCTGGTCCGCGTGCCCCTGTATCACCCCGGCAAGGAGCGGGCCACGCGGATGGAGCTCCGCTGCCCCGATCCGGCGTGCAACCCGTACCTGACCTTCGCCGTGCTGCTCCAGGCGGGGCTCGAGGGAATCGAGCACGGCTACGAGCTCCCCGAGCCGATGGAGAAGAACCTGTACCACCTCTCGGGCGACGAGCGCCGGCGCCTGGGGATCGAGCAGCTCCCCGAGACCCTCGGCGAGGCGATCGAGCTGACCGCCGAGTCCGAGCTCGTTCTGCGCACGCTCGGCGAGCACGTGTTCAACCGTTACATCGAGATCAAGCGCCAGGAGTGGGACGACTACCGGGTACAGGTAACACCCTGGGAGCTCGAGCGCTACCTGCCGGTCTTGTAGATGGGGAAGGCCGGGGTGCATGCACCCCGGCCCCGGTCCGTGCATGCACGGACCGGCGGGGGCGCGCATGCGCGCCCCCGAACACCTAGAGAGACGCCGCCAGCTCCTCGGGCGTGGTCACGGGCGTCTGGCAGACGAAGTGCTCGCACACGTAGGCGGCCGCGCGTCCGTTGACCGGCTCGCGGCCCTCGAGCAGCGGCACGCCATCGGAGGGGCCGCCGGCCAGGACCAGGTGCGGTCGGTAGCCGCCGCGGACCACCCTCACCAGACCCTCGGCCGACGGGCCGACGATCGCCACCTCGCGCACCGGCGCGAGATAGAAGTCGACGGCCTGAAGCAGGTGCCCGAAGGCGTGCGGATGGCGGCTGGCCAGCGTGAAGGTCAGGCGCAGCACACCGAGCGCGTGGCGTTCGTACTTGCCTTCCCCGGAGATCAGGGCAAGCCGCAGCAGGCCGAACGCAGCCGACGAGCTGCCCGAGGGGATCGGCGTGTCCTCGAGGTCCTTGCGCCGGGTGGCGAACTGCTCCTGGTCATCGGCGGTGGTGTAGAAGCCACCCCGTTCGGGGTCCGAGAAGCGCTCGATGATCGTGCCGGCCAGGGCGATCGCCTCGTGGTAGAAGCGCGGATCGAAGGTCGCCTCGTACAGGGTGATCAGTGCCTCGATCAGGTAGGCATGGTCGTCGAGGAACGCGGCGATGCGCGGGGTGCGCAGAAGCCGACCGTCGGGGTCGCGCCGCTCGCGGAACAGGAACTCGGCGCAGTCGACGGCGGCCTGCAGGTAGTCGGGGCGCTCGAGCGAGGCGCCCGCCTCGGCCAGCGCCGAGATCATCAGCGCGTTCCACGCAGTCAGGCGCTTGTCGTCGAGACCCGGCCGAGCGCGGGCCGAGCGGGCCTCGAGCAGCCGGGCGCGGATCTCGGGCAGCGCATCGGGCACCGGACCGCGTCCCTCGAGCACGACCGTGCCATGCTCGAACGGCCGCGGCCGGAAGTGGGCCACCGCCTCGTCGTATAGCTCGCCCAGCACGGTGCGCAGCTCGTCGTCGGTCCACACGTAGAACTTGCCCTCGACGCCCTCGGAGTCGGCGTCGAGCGCGGAATAGATGCCACCTTCGGTGCTTCGCATCTCCCGAAGCGTCCAGTCGAGCGTCTCGCAGCACACCTCGCGCATCCGCTCCTCGCCCGACACCTGCCAGCCGTGCAGGTAGGCCCGCGCCAGCAGCGCGTTGTCGTAGAGCATCTTCTCGAAGTGGGGGACGGTCCAGGTGCCGTCGACCGCGTAGCGCGCGAAGCCTCCCCCGACCTGATCGTAGATCCCTCCGGCCGCCATCGCGCGCAGGGTCCCGAGCGACATCTCCCGCTCACCGCACGCGAGCAGGAACTCGATCGTCGAGGCCGGCGGGAACTTGGGCGCGCCGCCGAAGCCCCCGTTTGCGCGGTCGTAGGTCGCCTCGAGGTTGGCCATCGCGTTCGTCAGGACCTCGGCGCGTATCGGATCCGCCGACGGCTCGAGCCGCGCGGTGGCGCCGAGCGACTGCACGACGCGGGTGCCCTGCTCGCGGATCTCCTCGCGGCGCTTGTCCCAGGCATCGGCGATGGCCAGCAACAGCATCCGCCAGCTGGGCATGCCGCGGGCCGGCTCGGGTGGGAAGTAGGTACCGGCGTAGAAGGGCTGCTGCTCGGGGGTCAGGAACGTGTTGAGCGGCCAGCCGCCGTGTCCGGTCATGGCCTGACACGCCTCCATGCAGATCGCGTCGACGTCGGGTCGCTCCTCGCGATCGACCTTCACGCACACGAAGTGCTCGTTCATCAGCGGCGGCGATCGCGGGGTCCTCGAAGGACTCGCGCTCCATTACGTGACACCAGTGGCAGGCCGAGTAGCCGATCGAGACGAGCAGTGGCTTGTCCTCTTCGCGGGCCCGTCCCAGCGCGTCGTCTCCCCACGAGTACCAGTCGACGGGGTTGTCCTTGTGCTGGAGCAGATATGGCGAGGTCTCGGCGGCGAGGCGGTTGGGCACAATCCTGAGCCTACCCCTCAGATGGTGCGAGGAATACGCTTGGGGAGGACACGCAAGCGACAGCGCCGACAGGAGGAGATCATTTGTCAGCGAACCGTGAGCCGGTAACGGCCCCAGACGCCCCCGAAGCGGTTGGTCCATATGTGCACGCGGTACGAGCCGGCTGGCCTGCTGTTCTGCTCCGGTCAGATCCCGCTCGACCCGCGCACCGGCGACATCGTCGATGGAGACGCCGCCGATCAGGCCGGCCGCTGCCTGGAGAACCTCGCCGCCGTGTGCCAGGCGGCCGGTGTCAGTCTGGGCGACGCGGTCAAGCTGACCATCTACATGACCGACATGACCGCGTTTGCCGCGGTCAACGAGGTGTACAGCTCCTTCTTCGAATCCGACCCGCCGGCGCGCGTCGCCGTCGGGGTGGCTGCGCTGCCCCGGGGGTCAAAGGTCGAAATCGACGCGGTGGTGGCCCTCCCTGACTGACTCGCTGACAGCCGAGCCGGTCTCGCTGCCGGATATCCGCCGAGCCGCCGGTGCCGGCGCCGGCATCGTCCGCGAGACGCCGGTGGTCAGCTCCAAGACGTTGAGCGAGCGCGTCGGCGCCACCGTGGTCCTGAAGGCGGAGAACCTTCAGCGAACCGGGTCGTTCAAGCTCCGCGGAGCGCTGGCCAAGATCACCTCGCTGGGCGAGGCGTGCCGCAGTGGCGTGGTGGCGGGAAGCGCGGGGAACCACGCGCAGGCCGTCGCCTACGCGGCGCGGGCCCGGGGCGTGCCCTGCGAGGTGTTCATGCCGATCTCGGCCTCGATCGCCAAGATCGAGGCGGCCAGCGCGCTGGGGGCGAAGATCCAACTCGGAGGCGAGACCGTGGATGAGGCCTTGGCCGCCGCGCACCAGCGCGCCGACGAGGCCGGGATGGCCTTCGTGCATCCGTTCGCCGATCCCGTGGTGGTGGCCGGCCAGGGCGGCCTCGGGCTCGAGCTGCTCGATCAGGTCCCCGACGTGGCCCGGGTGATCGTGCCCGTCGGCGGAGGCGGGCTGGTCAGCGGGGTCGCCATCGCGCTGAAGACGCAGCGCCCTGAGATCGAGGTGATCGGCGTCCAGGTGGCGAGCTGCGCCCCGTTCCTGGCCTCGCTCGAGGCCGGAGGCCCGGTGGCCGTCGACTCCGCCCTGACGATCGCCGATGGAATCGCGATCAAGCGTCCCGCCAAGATGACGCTCGAGCTGATCAAGCACTGGGTCGACGACATCGTCGTGGTCGAGGAGGACCAGGTCGCCGAGGCCATGGTGTTCCTGATGGAACGGGCCAAGCTGGTCGTGGAGGGCGCGGGCGCCGTTGGGGTCGCCGCGCTGCTCGGGGGACGGCTGCGCCTCAGCGGCGACGGCACCAATGTGGTCATTCTCTCCGGCGGCAACGTCGATGCCGGCCTGCTGGCCGAGGTGGCGCGACGCCACGAGAGCCAGGCGGGCAGACGGCTAGTGCTGCTCGTTCGACTGCCCGACCGCCCGGGCTCGCTGGCCCGGTTGCTGACGCTGGTCGGCGAGCACGGCGCCAACCTGCAGGACGTTCAGCACATCCGCGAGGGGATCGATCTCCACGTGCGGGAGACCGGCATCCAGCTCGTGCTCGAGACCCGCGGCCAGTCGCACGCGGCCGAGGTCACGGCAGCGGTCCGCGGAGCGGGATACGCCGAGCCCAGCCTGCTGCGCTCAGACCGCGGCTGAGCGGTATTCGCGGGCCACGTCGACCAGCGCGCCCACGACGCGGCTCGTCTCGTCGGCCTCGGGGTGCCATTGGACGCCGAGCACGAAGCGGCAGGCCGGCGCCTCGAGCGCCTCGGGCAGTTCGTCCAGGGTGCAGTGGCCGGTGATGAGGAGGCCTTCGCCGACCTGATCGACCCCCTGGTGGTGATGGGAGGAGACCTCGTGGAGCTCCTCGCCCGCAGCGAGGGCGGCCAGCGAGCCCGCGTGCAGTCGCACGTCGTGCTCGGAGTTCTCGAAGCTGCCCGGATGCCGACGGTGCTCCTCGTGGTCGACCAGGTCGGGCACGTGCTGATGCAGCGTCCCGCCCAGGGCCACGTTGATCATCTGCATCCCGCGGCAGATACCGAGCACCGGCATGTCGCGCTCGATCGCCCGGCGGGCCAGCGCGATCTCGACCTTGTCGCGCTCGGGCACCGTGTTGCGCGTGTGGGGATCGCGCTCGGCCGCATAGGCGTCGGGGTCGATGTCCGCCCCCCCGGCCAGGACTAGGCCGTCGAGGTGGTCGAGGATCTCGTCCGGGTCGTCGATCAGGCGAGCATCGGGCGGGATCATCGCCACCAGTCCGCCGGCCCGCTGGACCGCGGTGATGTAGTCGAAGGCGAGTAGCGCGGCCCGTTTATCCCACATGCCCCAGCTGGCTTCTTCCAGCGCGGTGCAGATCCCGATCAGGGGTCTTGGGTCGGTCATCTCGACTGAATGTAGCGGGGCCTTCGGGCCCGCGCGCCGGGGTCCCACTAGGAGTTGCGCAGGACCGCCCGGCGGATCTTGCCGCTCGCCGTCTTGGGGAGTTCGTCGGTGAAATCGATGATCCGGGGGTACTTGTACGGCGCCGTTTCAGCACGGACGTGCTCCTGGAGGTCCGCGATCAGCGTCTCGCTGGGTTGGAAGCCGTCGCGAAGTACGACGACCGCGCGCACGACCTGGCCGCGGATCTCGTCGGGCGCGCTGACAACTCCCGCCTCGACCACCGCCTCGTGGGAAACGAGGGCCGACTCGACCTCGACCGGACCGATCCGGTAGCCGGCGGAGATGATCATGTCGTCGGTGCGCGAGACGAAGTACAGGTAGCCATCCTCGTCCTGCTCGACGCGGTCGCCGGTCGGCCAGGGCGCTCCGGCCGGCGCCGGTTGGCCGTCGAGATAGGAGACGAAGAAGGTGGGGTCGGTGGTGGGGTCGCTGAGCACCAGCTCGTCTTCCTCGATGGTCAGGGCGATGCCGGGGAGGGGGTGACCCATCGAGCCCGGGCGGACGGGCTGATCGACGAACTGTGCGGTGAGCGCCCCGGTCTCGGTCTGTCCGTAGCCGTCCCGGATGTCGACGCCCGTCACCTCCTGGAAGGCGCGAATCACCTCCGGGTTCAGCGCCTCCCCGGCCGCGACCATCGTGCGCAGCGCCGGCAGCGGCGGGATCGTCGCCCGCTTGGCGATCGCGCGGTACTCGGTCGGGGCCATGCACAGGACGTTGACCTGTTCGCGGGCCAGGATCTCGAGTCGCTGGTGGACATCGAAGCGGCCGTCGTGGAGCAGCGCCGCGGCGCCCTGCAACCAGGGCGCGATGAACGCGTTGCGCGCCGACTTCGACCAGCCACTGGCCGCGGTGCACCAGGCCAGCTCGCCGGCGCGGGCGCCGAACCAATGCTTGGCCTGGAGGTGCTGTCCGGGCAGGTAGTGCTGGCCGTGGACGATCCCGCTGGGCTCGCCCGTGGTACCGCTCGTGAAGACGATCAGGCAGGGGTCGGTGGGCTCCAGCGCGGCGGCCGGCGCCGGCTCGGCGGCGAACAGCGACTCATCCGGGACCATCAGCGTCGGGCACGGTGGCGCGGCCGCCGTCAGCTCGCCGGCGTTGTGCTCGTGAGCCACGATGGCCCGGGCGTTGGCGGCCTCGATGCGGTAGCGCAGATCCTTGGCACGCAGCTGCTCGTTGCACGGCAGCACGACGGCGCCGATGCGGAAGCAGGCGATCATCGTCAACACCCACTCGGCCCGGTTGCCGATCAGCGTCATGACCACGTCGCCGCGATCGATTCCGGTGGCCTTCAGGGTCCCGGCCAGCCGGGCACTGCGGTCGGCGACCTCGCCGAAGCGCCACTCGCGCCGGCTGCCGTCGCGGCCAAGCTCGAGGAGGGCCAGTTGATCGGGCGGCGCGGCGTCGACGAAGTCGGTGGCGAAGTTCATCGGCGCGGCAGTCTGCCACGATCACCTCGATGACGTTCTGGAATGGTGTCCTGTGGCTGCACCTGCTGGCGATGGCGTTCTTCGTCGGCGGGCAGCTGATGCTCGCCGCCATAGTTGTACCGGTCCTGCGAGGCGCGGGCGATGATCGGACGGCCCTGCGGGCGGCGGCGCGGCGGTTCGGGATCGGCACGCTGATCGCGGTCGGGGTGTTGGTGGTGACGGGCGCGATGATGGCCTCGCACTACGACCGTTGGAGCGATTCGACGCTTCAGGTCAAGCTCGGGCTGGTCGTCGTGGTCGGTTTGCTGATCGCCGCGCACATGCGCAGGCCCGAGTGGCACGCTCTCGACGCGGCGATCTTCCTCGTCTCCCTGGCGATCGTGTGGCTCGGGATCGTGGTCGCCGGCTAGGAGTATCTTGGTTAGGCAGCTATGGGCATGATGACCGGCACCGGACCGTTTGGCCGCAAGCCGGCCGGAGTGTGGAACTTCGAGCCGCCGCCGGCGGGGCAACCGGTGTATCTCGAACCGACGCCCAAGCGCGTGCGTGTCGTGGTGGGCGGCGAGACGATCGCCGATTCACGGTCGGCGATGCTGCTGCACGAGTCGGGCCACCAGCCGATCTACTACTTCCCGCCCGAGGACGTCGATGCGCGGTTCCTCGAGCCGAGCGATCGCCACACGCGCTGTCCGAAGAAGGGCGTGGCCTCCTACCACACGATCCGCGCCGGCGACAACATGGTCGAGGCGGGCGCCTGGTACTACCCGGATCCGATTCCCGAGGCGCCGCCGCTGCTGGCCAGTCTGATCGCCTTCTACTGGAACCGGATGGATCACTGGTACGAGGAGGGCGAGGAGGTCTTCGGCCACGCCCGCGACCCGTATCACCGGATCGACGTGATTGGCACGGACCGCCGCGTGCGCGTTTCGCTCGACGGGACGCTGCTGGCCGAGACCACGCACGCGGTGGCCTTGTTCGAGTCCAACCTGCCGCCGCGGTGGTACATCCCTCGCGAGGATGTCGTCGCCGAGCTCCAGCCCACCGACACCGTCACCCGCTGCCCATACAAGGGGCTGGCGAGCTACTACGACGTCGCCGGAGTGTCGGACGGCAAGGATCTGATCTGGTACTACCCGGAGCCGTTGGACGAGGTCCGGCGGATCAAGGACCTGCTGTGCTTCTTCAACGAGCGGGTCGATCTCGAGCTCGACGGCGAGCTGGGCGAACGGCCGGAGTCGCCCTGGCGCCACCCGGTTGGGGCGCCCGGCTCGGGTTGAGTTGCTGACGTCTCTGGTCGAGGATCGCCCGTAGGCGGTCCGCCTCGTCGTCGGGCGCGTCGGTCAGGCGCTCGTGCGTGATCCGGACCGTGGGGATGCCGTGGGTGAGCGCATCGGCGTCGCGCGTCCGGTCTGTTTCAAACGCCTGGCGGTTCTTGTGGAAGTGCCAGCTGTCGAGCTCGACGATCAGCTGCTCGTCTTCGAAGTACACGTCTACGACGTAGCCGTGGACGAGGACGTTGGTCTGGAAGCGCGGGAGATTCTGGGTCCGGCCGAACTCCCTGAAGGCGTCCTCGAGCTCGGAGCGGGTGAGGCCGTGATGGCTTTCGGTGACGTGCGGTCTCAGCAGCCGGGTGCCGGGGTGGGTCGGGTTGCGGGACAGGAGGTCGACCAGCTGCGACTCGGTCAGGTATGGCGAGTTGCAGGCGCGTTGTTGATGGCCCGCGTCAGCGTCTTGAGAGCAGTTCTTGTGGCAATGTCCAGGAGAGTGCGTGCGGCCGTGGTGGCTCTGATGCCTCGATGGGTCGTGATGTCGCGGCGGGTGAGGGTTCGCGGGTGGTGAACGATGATGCCCTTCGGCCGGCGATCGAGCGTCACGCTGACCTCGACCGTCGCGGGCCATCGCTTCCAGAACCCCCACAGGACCATCGCTGAGTCATGACTGAGTGCCGCGCTCGCTCCGCAGGCCAGGACCGCGGCCGCGGCGGCTTCGATCGGCACCGTCGGCGGCCTGCCCACCGCGTAGACCCCGGGGTGCAGGCGGTAGAGCTCGCCGGTTCGGCAACGATATGCGATGGCATCGCCTCCCAGGCCGAGGCTCAGCAGTTGTTGTCGCGTCACGTTGCCGTGCTGGCTGGCGGCGAGCCTGGCGATCCGCCGACGCTGCTGGAGATTTGTGGTCATATTGACAAGGAGGCTCCAGCAGCACCCCTTTCGCCCCCAGCGCCGCGGATTGGCGCACAATTGTTACGCTCGCGACATGGCCCTAGCTGAGACTCCCCACACCGAGAAGACTGATGAGCAGAAGGCGATCTGCGAGATGGTGCGCCAGTTCGCCGACGAGCAGATCATTCCCAACGCCGAGCACTACGACCACGAGGACAGCTTCCCCGAGCCGATCGTCGAGCAGATGAAGGAGCTCGGGCTGTTCGGGGTGACGATCCCCGAGGAGTACGGCGGCATGGGTCTCGATCTGACGACCTACGCGATGATCGTCGAGGAGCTCAGCCGGGGCTGGATCAGCATCTCCGGCATCGTCAACACGCACTTCATCGGGTCCTACCTGCTGATGAAGTTCGGGACCGAGGAGCAGAAGCGGAAGTACCTGCCCCGGATGGCCACGGGCGAGATCCGCGCGGCCTTCAGCCTGTCCGAGCCCGAGTGCGGCTCCGACGTCCAGGCGATCAAGTCCAGCGCCAAGAAGGTCGACGACACGACCTACGAGATCAACGGCCAGAAGATGTGGGTCACCAACGGCCTGCTGTCCACGCTCGTCTTCGTGCTCGTCAAGACCGACCCGAGCGCCGAGCCTAAGTACAAGGGCATGACGTGTTTCATCGCCGAGAAGGAGCCGGGCGTCAGCGAGAACACGGGCGACTATGCCGGCTTCAATGTCCCGCCCAAGATCAAGAAGCTCGGCTATAAGGGCGTCGAGTCGACCGAACTCGTATTCGACGGCTACAAGTGTCCGGCCGCAGAACATCCTCGGTGGCGAGGAGGCGGGACTCGGCCAGGGCTTCGTGCAGATGATGGACGCGCTCGAGGTTGGCCGCGTCAACGTCGCCGCCCGCGGCGTCGGAATCGCCCAACGCGCGCTCGAGCTCGCCCTCAAGTACTCCCAGGAGCGCAAGACATTCGGCAAGCAGATCGCCCAGCACCAGGCGATCCAGTTCAAGCTGGCCGACATGGCCACCCAGGTCGACGCCGCGCGCCTGCTCACGATGCGCGCCGCCCGCCTCAAGGACGCCGGCGAGCGCTCCGACCTCGAGGCCGGCATGGCCAAGCTGTTTGCCTCCGAGGCGGGACGCTTCTGCGTCGAGGAGTCCTTCCGCATCCACGGCGGCTACGGCTACTCCAAGGAGTACGAGATCGAGCGCCTGTATCGCGACGCGCCGCTGCTGCTGATCGGCGAGGGGACGTCGGAGATTCAACGCATGGTGATCGGCCGCAAGCTGTTGCAGCGCCACAAGATCTAGCGCCGGATTATCGGTCGCGCGGACGAGGGCTGGCGTTCGCGATGCCGGGGCTGTACGATCGCGCCAGCCATGGGGACCGGATTGGCGCGCGGGTGGGTATGCACCGGGTTATCGGCGGCGATGCTGCTGGCGGTTGGGGTGGCGCCGGCGATGGCCAGCACGATTTCGGTGACAACGGCCCAGGACGAGGTCACCAGCGGCGACCATCTGTGCTCGCTGCGCGAGGCGATCGGCGCCGTGAATTCTCCGGGGACACCTGGTGATTGCGGCACTGCCACCGCCAGCGGCAACACGATTGTCCTGGGGGCGCACACCTACCAGCTGAACCTCACGCACGTGCTGACGCGCGGCAACCCGAGTGGATGCCTCTCGACCTCCGTGCAGCAGCCGGACGACAACTCGTCCGGCGAGCTGAGCGTTGCGGGCACGGTGCGCAACCTCACGATCCTCGGCGCCGGCACGAACAAGACGATGATCGACGCCTGCAAGCTCGCCGACCGAGCGCTCGAGGTCAAGGCGGGCGCGGACGTCAACCTGCGCCTACTGACGATCGACAACGGGCACTCCCGCGAGGGGACGCTGGGACAGGCAAGCCAGGTCAACGCCGGCACTGGCGGCGGTGGCGGAGACGGTGAGAACGGCGGCGGCATCCTCAACGAGGGGACACTCACGCTGATGGCCAGCGCGGTCATCGACAGTCACGCCGGGGGCGGGGGCCAGGGCGGCACGGGCGGTGAGGGCGGGGGCAGCGGTGGCGCGGGCGGCAACGGTGGCGCGGGCGGCGGCATCTTCAACGCAATCGGCGCCACGCTGACGGTCAGCAACTCGACGATCAGGGGAAACACGGCGGGCGACGGTGGTGCTGGCGGCGACGGAGCCGCCGGCGACAGCGCTGTTGGCGGCGGCAGCGCCGACGGCGGATCCGGCGGCAGCGGCGGCGATGGCCGTGGCGGTGGCGGCGTCTGGAATGCGGGGGGCCGGCTGAGCATCGCCGGTACCACGATTGCCGGCAACCGGGGCGGTGCTGGTGGCATCGCGCAGCCGGGGCGCAACGGCGACTTGAACGGCGGCAACGGCGGCAACGGCGGCGATGGCGGCTCGGCCGGTGTCGGCGCCGGAATCGGGACGGACACCGGCTCGCTTCAGGCGACGAACAACACGATCGCGGGCAACGTCGCGGGCGACGGCACCGCCGGTGGCGCGGCCGGACTGGCAGAAGGCGGTGACCTATTCCAGGACGGGCAGGCCGGCGACGGCGGCAACGGCGGTACCGGCGGTGGACTGTGGAGCAAGTTGACGAGCACAAACCTTCTCAACGTCACCGTGTCCGCCAACCAGAGTGGTAAGGGCGCCCCCGCCGGCCAGCCGGGCCTGGCCAATCCCCGGCCTGGAACGGCGGGCGCCGACGGTATTGGCGGCGGGCTTTTCATCGTCAACGGCTCACCCACCACCACGCTGCGCAACACGCTCCTGGCCAACAACCAGCCGGGAGGTGACTGCCGAGGCACGATCGACGACGGCGGCCACAACCTGGTCTTCTCACCGCCCTCCATCGGCCCCCTTCCGACCGATCTGTGCGATGTCACGAACTTCGTCAAGGCCAACCCGAAGCTCGGCCCGTTGCAGAACAACCTCGGCCGGACGTCCACCATGGCGCTGGGACCCGGCAGTGCGGCGATCAATCAGATCCCACCCGGGCCGGACTGTCCAGGGACCGATCAGCGCGGCTTCAAGCGCCCGAGCGGAGGGCGGTGCGACATCGGCGCCTACGAGGTGACCCCGCCGGCGCTCAGCACGTCTCCGGCGACGGCGATCACCACCAATGCCGCGACGATCCATGGCAAGGTCACGCCGTTCTCGACGCACGCGACCGTCCGCTTCCAGTACGGCAAGACGACCGCCTACGGCTCGCTGACGACGATCCACACCGAGGCCGGGATCCAGCCGATCGCGATCTCGGCCCACCTCACCGGGCTGAAGCCGAACACCAAGTACCACTTCCGGATCACCGCCACCTCGGCCGACGGCACCTCGAACAGCACAGACGCGACCTTCACCACCAAGGCGCACCCGCCGGCGCTGTCCAAGCTCAGGCTGACGCGGTCTGGGCGCCACGCGACGCTCAGCTACCGAGACTCGGAGTCCGCCAAGACCACGTTCATCGTCCGACGCTGCAGCAAGCGGGCCACGCACAGCGTCAAGTGTTTGCGCTGGGTCCGGGTGCTCAGCTTCGTCCACAACGACTCCCCGGGCGGGGACGTGGCGCACTTCAAGACCCCGCGCAAGGTGGGCCACTACCAGGTGATCGCCACCCCGAAAGCCGATGGCGTGAAGGGCAAGAGCGTCAAGCTGGCCTTCGCCGTCGCTTAGACTGAGTCGTCTGGCTTCACCCACCGACACCAAATCCCTGATCGAGACCGCCGTGAATCGGTTCCTGGCTGAGGTCCCGGCGCTGCAGCAGCTCAAGCTCGTGGCCGGGCTCGACCTCCGGGCCAGGGGTGACGTGCAGATGTACCGGGTCGAGATGCCGGGGCCGAAGGTGTCCAAGGACATCGCCGCCGACGCCAAGGTGCGAATCTCGATCCCGCGGTCGCACTTCAACGAGCTGGCGACCAAGGGGCGGGTCAAGGACTGGCGCGAGGCGTTCGCCCACGGCGACGCCAAGGCGACGGGGATCGATCAGATACTGAAGCTGATCGTCAACGTGGTCGAGCGCCAGGAAGAGCGCTCGCGCACGCGCAAGGCCAACGCCTAGCGCGTACCGGCCAGTGCCTCGGCCTCGGTCAGCTGCCGCTCGACCAGCGCCAGGCCCGAGTCCCAGAAGCCGGGGTCGGCCAGGTCGACTCCGATGATCGCGCCGAGCTCCTCGGGGCGGCGCGACCCGCCCGCGGCCAGCAGCTCGAGGTAGCGGGGCACGAACGGCTCGCCCTCCTCGAGGTAGCGGCTGTAGGCCGACAGCGCCAGCAGCAGCCCGTAGGCGTACGCATACACGTAGCCCGGCGTGTTGATGAAGTGGGGGACGTAGGACCACCACATCCGATAGCCGTCGGTGATCTCGACCGAGTCGCCGAACAGCTCGGCCTGCGATTCGATCCACGTCTCGCAGATCCGATCGACCGAGAGCTCGCCCTCGCCGCGCCGGCGGGTGTGGATGAGGTGCTCGAAGCGGTTCATCGCCACCTGCCGGAACACGGTGGCGATCGCGTCGTCGAGGCGCTCGGCGAGTAGGCCGAGACGGTCCTCGTCGCTGTCGACGGCATCGAGCATCCGCCCGAAGACCAGCGCCTCGCCGAACACCGACGCGGTCTCGGCCAGGGTCAGCGGCGTCGACTGGTGAAAGATCCCCTGGGGCTGCGCCAGGGCGGCGTGCAGGCCGTGGCCGAGCTCGTGCGCCATGGTCAGCACGTCGCGGCGTCGCGCGGTGTAGTTGAGCAGCACGTACGGATGGACGCTCGGCACCGTGTAGGAGCAGAACGCGCCGCCGCGCTTATGCGGCCGGACCGGCGCGTCGACCCAGTGCTCATCGAAGAAGCGCCGCACGATGCGGCCGGCGTCGCGGGAGAACCCGTCGTAGGTCTCGAGCACCATGTCCCGGGCCTCGCCGAACGCGAAAGTGACGTCGCGCTCGAGCACGGGCGCGGCGCGGTCGTAGTCGGCCAGCTTCGGAACACCGAGCAGTTTCGCCTTGAGCGTGTACCAGCGCTGCGGGATGTCGTAGCGCGCGCGGACGGCTTCGACCAGCGCCGTCACCGACTCGTCGGAGGCCTCGTTGGCCAGGTTGCGGCTGGCCAGCCAGTGGGGATAGTGGCGCAGCCGATCCTCAACGGACTTGTCGTGGACCAGCGTGTTGTAGATGAACGCGCGGGTCCGCAGTCCCGGCTCGAGCGAGGTCGTGACGGCCTCGGCGGCGGCGCGCCGCCGCTCGCGATCGGGCTGCTGGAGGCGGCTGAGGGCCACGTCGAGGGGCAGCGTCCTCGTCATCGAGCATGACCCGCAGCGCCGAGACGAGCTCGCCGAACAGCCGCGCCCAGGCGCTCTGGCTCGAGATCGACTTCTCGGCCAGAACCTTCTCCTCGGGCTCGGTGAGCAGGTGCGGGCGGTAGCGCCGAGCGTTGCGGAGGTAGTGGCGGCAGAACTCGAGTTCGTCGGCTGCCAGCAGCTCCTCGGCACGCTCATCGTCGATCGCCGCCCACTCGAGCTCGAAGAACAGGAGCTTGGTCTCCAGCTCCGTGGCTCGCTCCTGCATGTGCTGGAGGAGCGCGCCACGCGCGGGATCGGCCGTATCGGTGGCGAAGCGCAGCGAGGCGTACGAACCGGCCTTGCCGACCAGCTCGTTGATCTCCGCGAGCGCTCGCATGGCCGCGGTCAGCCCCTCGGCATCGAGCTCGCCGATGCGACCCTGGTAGCGCTCGGCGAAGGCGTCCGCCTGCGTCAGGGCCTCGGCGAGCTGACGCTCGACGCCGGCATCCGCCTCGCCGTCGACCAGCGGGGCGAGGTCCCACTCGGTCTTGAGCAGCTCGGGATCGGAGAGGGGGTCGGCGGTGGCGGACATGGCGAGGGAGGTTAGCCGGACCGATGAGCTGGATCTGATTCGGCCGCCATACGAATTCTGTTCTAGAACGATATTCTAGGAGGATGGCTGCGAAGGCACCGACGGCGAAGGCACCCCGCGACCCTCGCGGCACACGCTCGGCGATCCTCGAGGCGGCCCTGGTCGAGTTCAACGCCAAGGGCGTCGCGGACACGTCGATTGCCGAGATCCGCCGGCGCTCGGGGACGAGCGTGGGCTCCATCTATCACCACTTCGGTGACAAGGACGGGGTCGCCGGCGCGGTGTACATCCACGGGCTCGTCGACTACCAGGACGGCTTCGTGAGGACGCTCGAGGCTGCGAAGGACACTCGCGACGGGGTCATGGGCGGTGTGCGCCACCATGTGGGCTGGATCGACGAGCATCGCGACCTCGCGCACTTCCTGCTGCTGGCGCGCGACGCGTCGGTGGTGCTGTCCACCAGCCGGGGGCTGCGGGCGATCAACCGCAGGTTCTTTGCCGCCGTGTCGCACTGGACGGATCCGAGGATCGAGGCCGGCGAGTTGCGTCGGCTCGACACCGAGCTGATGACGGCGCTGTGGATCGGGCCCAGCCAAGAACTCGCGCGCCACTGCCTCGGCGGCCGCAGCCGGACCTCGCTGCGGTCGGCGGCGCCGGTGCTCGCCGAGGCGGCGTGGTGTGCCCTGAAAACCGAGGAGACAGAGACCACATGACGATCACCTACGACGACGTCGTCCGGGCCGCGCGCGAGGGGCGGACGCGCAGCCTGATCACCGTCGAGCGAGAGGTTGCCCACGCCACGGTCACGCTCGACGACCCCGACAAGCTCAACCCGCTGTCGGCCGAGCTCACCGTGCAGCTCCGCGACGAGCTCGAGGTCCTGTGCCGCGACCCCGAGATCCGGGCGATCGTCCTCACCGGGCGTGACCCTGCCTTCAGCGCTGGCGGCGACCTGCGGCTGATGGTCGACGTCGGCCAGCGTCAGTTGGCCGAGGCGCCCGGTGGCGCCACCGAGATCTGGCGCTGGATCAAGAACCAGTTCGGCGGTATCGCGCGCCTGATCACCCGTACCGACAAGGCCTTCATCGCGGCCGTCAACGGGCCGGCCGCCGGGGTGGGGCTGGCCTTCGCCCTCGCCTGCGACGTGCTGCTGCTGTCCGAGCGTGCCCGGATCGTCCCCGCCTTCGGGCGCATCGGCCTGCTCCCCGAGGTGGGCAACAGCTGGCTGCTGACCCGCCGGCTCGGATATCAGCGCGCCTTCGGGCTGTTCGCCACGGGCCGTCACCTGTCGGGCAGCGAGGCGTTCGAGCTCGGGCTCGGCAACGAGCTCGTCGCCCACGACGAGCTGCAGGCCACCGCACGCCGGTGGTGTGAGGACATCGAGCGGCTGCCCGAGCATGTGCTGTCGATGAGCAAGCCGCTGCTTCGGCAGTGTGCCGATCTGACCTGGGAGCAGGCGATCGCCATGGAGGAGTTCGCCGAGCCGATGTGCTTCACCACCGACGCGCACCGCCGCGCCGTCGCGGAACTGCTGAGTTCGCGCGGGGCGTAGGCTTCCGCGATCCCTCCGGTTGACCTTCAAACCCCGCGGTCGATCGGCGAAATTGTCTCGACCGCGCTACTTCTGTACCGCCGCTACCCGCTGCTGTTCCTGGTCCTGGCGCTGGGGGTCGTCGGCCCGTACGAGCTGATCGTGCTGGCGGTCACCGGTCGCAGCCCGTTCGCCCTGCGCTACGACGTGTCGGTGACGGTCGTGCTGTCGTTGATCAACTTCGTCGTCGTCGGCCCGCTGGTCTCCGCGCTCTACATCGCCGCGGTCCAGAGGATCGGCCGCCGCGAGGCGCCACGCCTCGGTCAGGTGGCCATGCGCGGTGTGACGGTCCTGCCCACGGTCGCGGCGGCACAGATCGTCGCCACGCTCGGCATCGCCGCCGGTCTGCTGGCCTTCATCGTCCCCGGCGTGTATCTGCTGATCCGCTGGGCTGTCGTCGCCCAGGTTGCCGCCGTCGACAACGACAACTGGATCAGCGCGCTCAAGCGCAGCGGTGAGTTGACCGCGGGTAACTACCTCCACGTGCTGGGCGTGATCCTCGTCGCCGCCGCCATCTCGGCGCTGGTCTCCAATCTGGGGCTGGCGGCGGCCGGGAGCCGGATCACCGCGCCGGCCATCGCGCTCGGCATCGCCGTCGAGACGATCGCACGCTCGTTCGTGGCGCTGACGCTGTCGGTGCTGTTCTTCGATCTCCTGGCGCGCCAGGGGCCACGATGACCAGGCCCCTCCGTCTCCTCGCGGCCGGAGGCACGATCGCGATGCGCGGCACGCGAGCCGTGCCGGCGCTCGATGCCAACCAGCTGATCGAGCGGCTACCAGGACTCGCCGGGGAGATTCACGCCGAGAGCGTGCTGTCGCTCCCGAGCGCTCAGCTGACGCTGGCGCAGTCGCTGGAACTGGCGCAGCGAGCGGCGCGGGCAGCGCAAGATGGTGAGGGTGTGGTCATCACAACCGGAACCGACACGATGGAGGAGCTGGCGGTCCTGTGCTCCCTGCTGCACGGGGCGACGGCACCGATCGTCCTCACCGGGGCGAACCGGCCCGACTCCGGCGCCGGGGCCGACGGACCCGCCAACCTCGTGGATGCAGTCGCGGTTGCGCGCTCGGCGCACGCCGAGGGATTGGGTACGGTGGTCGTGTTCGGAGGCGAGATCCACTCCGGGATGACGGTGCGCAAGATCGACAGCACGGGGCCGGCGGCCTTCGGGTCGCCACTGAGCGGACCCCTCGGCCGCGTCGTCGAGGGCCGGGTGTGGTGCCAGACGACGCCGGTCCGGCCGCGCCCGCTGCAGCCCGCCGAGCTGTCGGCTCGCGTGCCGATCGTGCTCGCCTCGCTCGGAGATGACGGAGCGCTGCTCGAGGCCGCGGCAAAGATCGCCGACGGCCTCGTCGTCGTCGCCCTCGGGGCCGGCCATCTGCCGCCGGCCATGCTGGTGGAGCTCCGGCGGGTCGTGGAACGGATTCCGGTCGTGCTCACGTGCCGGCCCGACCGTTCCTCGATGCTGTTCTCGACATACGGCTTCGAGGGCGCCGAGGCCGACCTCCGAAGCTCGGGCGCCGTCTGCGCTCCGTTCCTGTCTCCGCAGGCGGCTCGGATCGCGCTGCTGTGCTGCCTGGGGGCGGGGCTGACCCGGAAGCAAATCGCCGATGTGCTGGCGGCGTGGGATGCCCAGCCGGGATAGATACGGCGGGTGGGCGACCGGACTGGTGCTGGTCGCGGCGGTGGCCATGGCGGGGGTCGCGGTGGTGGCCATCACCCGCAACTCGCACAGCACGCCCCGACTGAATCGCCGCGAGATGCGTCTCATGTCCAAGCTCGCGGTGCTGCGCCGGCCCCAACACTCGGACGACCGCAAGGTCGAGTTCATCGGACCGGTCGTGCCCAGCCTGACTCGCCTCGTGGCCACCCTCCCGGGCAACTGGGGGCTGGGTCCGGTGCACATGTACATGGTCATGCGCAAACGGGGCCGGGTCTCGGTCCTGACCGTGTATGGCCGCCGCAGTGCGCTCGGCTCAGCGGGGATGGCCGGCCCGCGGCTCGACAACCCGCGCAACGTGACCTCGGGCCTGCTGTACACGGTGGGCGTGGTCCCCGACGGCGTATACGACGTGCGTTGGGTGTTCCGGTCCCGGCTGGGTAGCTCGGGCCAGCCGGTCACGCTCACCATCCATCCCATGGTCCACAACAACGTGGCTGTGGCGCCGGTCCTGGGCCATCAGGGGCGGCTGGTCGAAGCGACCTGGTACGGCCAGAACGGGCGGACTATCCGCCCCTGAACAACCGCTCGAGCACGGCCGCCACTCCCGACTCGTCGTTGGACGCCGTCACCTCGTCGGCGGCGGCGAGCACGTCGGGATGCGAGTTGGCCACGGCCACGGCGCGGCCGGCCCAGCGCAGCATGGCCAGGTCGTTGGGCATATCGCCGAAAGCGATCACCTCCTCGGCCTCGATCCCGCGCTCGGCGCACAGCCGGGCCAGCGCGTTCCCCTTGTTGACGCCGCGGGCGGCGATCTCGAGCAGGCTGTCGGCCGAGTTGGAGTGCGAGAGCTCGACCAGTTGCCCGACCGCCTCGCGCGCCGCGTCGAGCAGCGGATCGGCGAGCAGCCGATCGTGTCGCAGGATCAGCTTGACCGCCGGCAGGGTGACCAGCACCTCGACGTCGTCGACAACCGTGTCGTCGGGCACCGGCCAGCGAGACGCGTACCCCGGCTCGCGCCCGAAACCGGTCGTCCATTCGACGGCCCACGCCCCGCCGGGGACGGCGTCGCGCATCCGGCCAACCACCTCGCTGGAGGTCGCGGGGGACATCGGGAACGACTCGAGCATCGCGTCCTCTTGCAGATCCCACACGACGCTGCCGTTGGCGCAGATGGCCACACCGCGATGTCCCGCCGCCTCGGCCAGCGGCCTGATCCAGCGTGCCGGCCGGGCGCTGCAGATGACCAGCAGCGCTCCCGAGTCCTCGACCTCGCGGAGGGCCTGCTGGGTGCGCGGATCGAGCGCTCCGTCGGAGCGCAGGAGGGTTCCATCCAGATCGGTGGCCACGACTCGAGGGGGTACGCTTGCCCTAGTCATGATGTTCAAGAGAGTATGTCTGGCCACCGTGCCGGCGCTCGCGATCGCCGTGGCCGGATGCGGACAGAGCAGCAACAGCAAGGACGTTTCGCTGGCCCAGCTTCCGCTCGTCCCCGGGGCCAAGATCGTGCGTCAGGTCAAGCAGTGCGACCGCGGCGCGAATGCGTTCTGCTCGCTGAACATCGTGATCGTCGACCCGTTGTACCACAGCTCGCTCTCGCTGCTGAAGGCCGAGCACACATGGGTGCACGCCGCCGGCTGGAACGGCGTCGGCGGCGACACCGACGACGAGAAGGCGGCCGAGTCCCCGACGCACAAGCTGCGGGTCACGTATGCCACCGCATCCGGCGATCTCAAGGACATCGACCTGGCCCTGATCAAGCGTCCTCGGCCGATCGCGCTTGCCCTCTCGAGGGCGATGTTCGACCGATCGCCTGCCATCAGCGTGCTGCTCGAGGCGGGATCGTCGTCATGACATGCGCGTGAGCTCGAGGCGCCGGTCGCCGCCCACGGCGATCCCGGCCTTGCCCGAGAGCAGGTCACGCAGGTCCGACCCGACAAGCTCGCGGCGCCACCCATTCAGCGTGCGGACATCCGGTTCGGGCTCGCCGCGCCGGGCCGCGGCGACGATCATCTCGAGCTCCACGCGAGACGCGATCAGCTCGTAGGCCAGTCCCGCGTCCAGCGCACGCGCGCGGAGCAACGCCTCGGCCAGGGCGATCAGCGGTGCGTCGCCCGGGTCCGAGCGGCCGTGGGCCGGGTCGCGCGGGATCGGCGGCGCCTGGATTCCCCTGGCCACGGCGTCGAGAATCTCCTCGCCGCGGCGCTTGATTGCCGATGGGTGAATCCCCCGGATCTGCTCCAAAGCGCGGACGTTGGCCGGGCGGCGCTTGGCGATCTCGACCAGGGTCGCGTCCGCGACCACCGATCCCACCGGCCGGTCCTCGCGGGCCGCGGTGCGCTCGCGCCACGCCCCCAGCTCGCGGGCCACGGCCCGGGCACGTGAGTCGAGCTGGCCGATCCGCGGGAGCCGCTCCCAGGCGGTCTCGGGATCGCGCTCGTCGGTGGCGGACTCCAGCCGCCGGCACTCCTCGCGCGCCCAACCGAGGCGGCCGGTCTCCTCGAGGCGGCGCTGAAGCTCGTCGGCCAGCTCCATCAGGTGGGCGACGTCCTCGGCGGCGTAGCTGAGCTGCTCGGCGGTCAGCGGCCGGGCGTCCCACCTCGTGTAGCTGGCGGTCTTGCCGACCCGGCGGCCGAGAATCGCGCCGAGCAGGTTCCCGTAGCCGGTCTGCGCTCCGGCGCCGGCAAAGCCGGCGGCGATCTGGGTGTCGAAGACGTTGGTCATCTCCGTGCTCCACACGCGGCGCAGGATCGCCACGTCCTGGCGTCCGGCGTGGAGCACGACCTCGATGTCCGGCTCGGCCAGGAGCTCGGCCAGCGGCGCGATGTCGACCCGGTTCAGCGCGTCGATGAGAATGATCCGCGTCCCGTCGGGCGCCTCGGGATCATCGACGACCACCTGCACGAGGCACAGCAACGCGCGGTAGCGGCCCTCGGACATGAACTCCGTGTCGATGCCAAGCCGCCCGCGATCGCGGGCCATGGCCGCTGTCTCGGCGACCTCGGCTGAGGTTGAGAGCCCCCGAGCTTCCATACCCGCCGAGCCTATCGCGTCACCGGAGCAACACCACGGGGCCCGCGCACGCGGGCCCCATATAAATAACCTAGCTGGATGGTAGGATTTATGTCCATGATCTTCTCTTCCAAGGCCGAGTACGGGGTGCGCCTGATGGTCGAGCTGGGCCGCCAGTCGCCCGAGCAGCCAACGAGCTTGAAGGCGATCGCCGACGCAGAGGGCCTGCCCCTGGCCTACCTCGAGCAGGTGGTCGCGCGACTGCGCAAAGCGGGTCTGGTGATGAGCGCGCGCGGTGCGCACGGTGGCTACTGGCTGTCCCGGCCGGCCGAGGAGATCGCGATGGACGAGGTGGTGCAGGCGCTCGAGGGGTCGATCGCCCCGATGGAGTGCTTCGTGCACGACCACACCGAACGCGTGCTGTGTTCCCACGAGCCCGACTCGGGGCGCGGCTGCGCGACCAAGCTGCTGTGGACCCGCGTGCAGGGGGGAATCATCCGCTCGCTGCAGACGACGACGCTCGCCGACCTGGTCGAGTTCTCCCGTCGCAACGAGCGCCTTCCCAGCCGCGGCGTAAAGACACGACTGAAAGTTGGAAATGGCTGATCTAGAAATCCGAAACCTTCATGTCCGGGCGGGTGAGAAGGAGATCCTGCGCGGCCTGGATCTGAGCGTCGGCAAGGGCGAGATCCATGCCCTGATGGGCCCCAACGGCTCGGGCAAGTCGACCCTGGCCAACGCGATCATGGGCCATCCGGGACTCGAGGTGACCGAGGGCCAGATCCTGTTCCGCGGCGAGGACATCACCGGCGCCGAGCCCGACGAGCGCGCTCGCATGGGCCTGTTCATGGCCTTCCAGTACCCGGTCTCCGTGCCCGGCGTGACCGTGACCAAGTATCTGCGCACCGTGATGAACGCCCATCGCGAGGCGCACGGCGAACAGCCGGTCCCGCTCAAGGAGTTCCGCCAGACCGTCGAGGCGGCGATGAAGCTGACCAACGTCCCGCGGGAGTTCTCGAGCCGGTATCTCAACGAGGGCTTCTCGGGCGGGGAGAAGAAGCGCATGGAGATCCTCCAGCTCGCGCTCCAGCACCCCGAGCTGGCGATCCTCGACGAGACCGATTCGGGTCTCGACATCGACGCCCTGCGGGTGGTGGCCAATGGCGTGAATGCAGTCGCCGGGCCGGGCATGGGCGTGCTGATCATCACCCACTACCAGCGCATCCTGCACCTCGTGCAGCCGAGCCATGTGCACGTCATCTACCAGGGCCGGATCGTGCGCGAGGGCGGTCCCGAGCTGGTCGACGAGCTCGAGGCGCGCGGCTACGGCTGGATCACCGAAGAGGTGGCGGCGTGAGCCGCCACGGGTCGAGAGAGGCCGGAGGCCGAACGATCCGATCAGACCGCGGGGCAGGAAGCCCCGCGGAGGAGACCCGATCGTGACCGCTACTGCGGGTCTGAGGGAGGTCGCCTCCGAGTTCCCAGTCCTCCGGCGGGAATTCAACGGTCATCCGCTGACCTACCTGGACTCGAGCGCGACGTCGCAGACGCCGCAGCCGGTGATCGACGCGATGACCCGGTACTACACCGAGTCGCGCGCCTCGATCCACCGCGGGGTGTATCCGCTCGCCGTCGAGGCGACCGACCTGTACGAGGGCGCCCGGCAGCGGATCGCGGCCTGGCTGGGCTCGACGCCCGAGGAGACGATCTTCACCTCCAACGCCACCGCGGCGATCAACCTGGTCGCCTACACGTGGGGGCGGCAGAGCGTTCAGCGCGGCGATCTTGTCGTGCTCACGGAGATGGAGCACCACTCGAACATCGTCCCGTGGCAGATCCTGTGCCAGGACCGCGAGGCCGAGCTGGCCTACGTGCGCGTCCTCGACGACGGGTGCCTGGACCTCGAGGCGCTCGACGAGCTGCTGGCACGCGAGCCCCGGCTGGTGTCCCTGGTCCACGTCTCCAACGTGGTGGGGACGATCAACCCGGTGGCCGAGGTGGTGCGCCGGGCTCACGCCGCGGGCGCGGTCGTGCTGATCGACGGATCCCAGGCGGTGCCGCAGATCCCGGTCGACCTGCGCGCGATCGACGCCGACTTCTACGCCTGGACCGGGCACAAGGCGTACGGTCCGACCGGCATCGGCGTGCTCCACGGCCGCCGCGCCCTGCTCGAAGAGATGCCTCCGTTTATCGGCGGCGGTCACATGATCCGCACGGTGGCCGCCAACGAGTCAACCTGGACCGACCTGCCGTGGAAGTTCGAGGCCGGCACCTCGCAGATCGCCGAGGCGATCGGGCTCGGGGCGGCGGTCGACTGGCTCCGCGACCTGGGCATCGACGCGGTTCGCGCCCACGAGCAGGAGCTCGTCGCCGAGGCGCTGTCGCGGCTTGGCTCGGAGGTCCCGGGGCTGACCATCGACGGTCCGCCGGCGGCGGCTGACCGCGGCGCGCTCATCTCGTTCGTGCTCGACGGAGCCCATCCGCACGACATTGGGGAGATCCTAGGACGGCTCGGAGTCTGCGTGCGCGCGGGTCACCATTGCGCGCAGCCGCTGATGCGCCGGCTGGGGGTGAGCGCCACGACGCGCGCGTCGTTCGCCGTGCACAACTCCACGGCGGACATCGACCGGCTCCTCGAGGGACTCGGCACCGTCCGTCAGGTCCTGAAGCTCGACTGAGGCGCTTCGGGCGCGCCGGCGCTCGAGCGCGATCAGACCCGCGAAGGCGACGATCAGACACGTGATCGCGCCCAGGCCCAGCCCGGCGCGGGCGCCGAGGATGGCCATCGTGGCGCCGACGATCGGCCCGCCGATCGGGGTCGAGCCCTGGAAGGCGACGAACCACAACGACATCACGCGGCCGCGCATCGCCGGGTCGGCACCCAGCTGGAGCGTGGAGTTGCCGGTCGCCATGAACGAGATGCTGGCGGCGCCGACCAGCGCCGAGCGCGACGAGCTCGAAGCGCGCAGGTTGGGCGCGAGCGTCGCGAAGCGCCATGGCGACGCCGAACACGGATGCGGCCAGCACCAGCGGCCGCAGGCCGGTCTTGCCCTGGCGGCCATCGACCAGCCCGCCCAGCACCGCGCCCACGCCCATCGCCGCGGTCATGAAGCCGAAGCCGCTGGCGCCGACGTCCGAGGCCGCGGCTCGGCCATCACCGGCAGCGAAACCTGGAACTCGTAGGTCAGGCACCCGACGACGCCCATCATCAGCAGCGGGATGGCCAGCTGCGGGGTGCCGCGCACGTAGCGCAGGCCATCGCGGAGCTGGCCGCGGGCGCGGGGCGTGGGCTCGGTCGGAGTTCAGCGTGGTCAGGTCCATGGTCGCGAGCGTGAGCGATCACGGCCATGAAGCTGCCGCGTTGACGAGGAAGCAGACGCCCTCGCCGACGGTGGCGATGAGCATGCCGGCCATCGGCCGGACCGATCGTCCGCGCGACGTTGACCAGCACCGAGTTGAGGCTGACCGCGTTGCGCAGGTGCTTGGAGCCGACCATCTCCATCATGAACGACTGGCGGGCGGGATTCTCGAAGGCGTTGTTGAGGCCAAGGAGCGCGGCGAGCACGCCGATCTCCCACAGCTGCACGGTCCGGTCACCGTGAGGAGGCCGAGGATCAGCGCCTGTATGCCCATCGCGCTCTGCAGTGCGATCATCATGCGTCGCTTGTCGACCCGGTCGGCGATCACGCCGCCGTAGGGGCCGAGCAGCAGCACCGGCAGCGTCTGCAGGGCGACGATCAGACCGAGCGCGGTGCCCGAGTGGGTGATCGTGAGGACCAGCCACGACTGGGCGGTCATCTGCATCCACGTGCCGATCAGCGAGATCGCCTGACCGGCTGTAGTAGCGCCGGTAGTTCGGGACGGAGAGGGCGGCGAAGGTGACGCGGCCGGCGCGGACGACGCGCGTCATGGACGGGTCCCTCAGGGCTTCGGCCAGCGCTCGAGGGCGGGCAGGGCCTGCTCCGGCAGGCAGCGCCGCTCATCGGGTGTGAGCTCGCTCGAGCGCCAGGTTGAGCGCATCGGTGCGCTCTCGACGCATCCGCTGCGCGAGGCCACGCCCGGCTTGGGTGGCTGCACCCAGGCGGCGCGGCGGTCGCCCTCATCGCTCGGCGCTCGACGAGCCCCGCCTCGGCCAACGTGGCGATCGCGCGCGAGAGCATCGTCGGGTTGATGCCCTCGGACTCGGCGAGCTCGGCCAATCGCATGGGCCCCTCGCGGACGACGTAGAGGAGGATCGCCGTCTTCGTCGGGGTCAGGCCCGCCTCGGTGGTGGCTGTCGTGGGCCGCAGGCGGCGCGATAGGCGCGCGATGGCGATGCGGAGGCGGGTGGCGGTTTCGAGTTCGGGGGCGGCGGTGGCGAGCGTTAGGGCTCCTGGTGGTTGTGGTCGGCTGTGGTTGTGATTATTTGCTTGCTGGCAAGCATTATTTTAGCAGCTCGATATGAGCCCCAATCCGGGTCGAGGCGCCCCGCTACGCTCTACTTAGGCCAATGGACGACCTGTACCGCGACAACATCCTCGATCACTACAAGCACCCCCACAACTGGGGCGAGCTCGAGGGCGCCGTCCTCGAGGCGGAGGACCTGAATCCCCTGTGTGGCGACGAGCTGCGCGTGCAGCTGGCGGTCGAGCCCGACGGAACGATCTCCGATCTACGCTTCTCGGGTCATGGGTGCGCGATCTCGCAGGCGGCCGCGTCGATGGTGTCCGACGAGGTCAAGGGCATGAAGGTCGACGAGCTGCTGAAGCTCGACCGCTCGTTCATCCTCGAGCTGCTGGGGATCGACATCTCGGCCACGCGGTTGAAGTGCGCGCTGCTGTCGCTGAAGGTGCTCAAGAGCGCCAGCCTCGGTCATGCGGTCGACTGGGAGCCCGACACGCCGCCCAGCAGCGCGGCGGCCTAGAGGTCCTAGATAGCCCCGCGCGCGTGACCACCGCCCCGCCGCAGCCGACGCGCGAGGGCGGAACCGTGTTCTCCATTCGCGAGAGTGCGGTACGACGTTGCCCCGTGCGGCACCCCTATTGACCGCTATCATCTCTGGGGAAATCCGATCAATCCGCTAGGACTTAGAGACGCTTATCACGAGAGCGACAGCAAACGTGCCGGAAGTCATCGAAATCTGCCCCCTCGAGGAGCTTGCCCCGGGCGAGATGCGCCTGGTCGAATGGGAGGATCTGGAGATCGGTGTGTTCAACTGCAACGGCACCGTGTACGCGATCGAGGATCGGTGCTCGCATGACAACGGCACGCTCGTCGAGGGCGAGCTTGACCAGGAGCGGTGCACGATCGAGTGCCCGCGCCATGGCTCGCTGTTCGACCTGAAGACCGGTAAGCCCCTGACCCTGCCGGCCTATGTTCCGGTAGACACCTATCCCGTCATCATCGAGGACGAGACGATCAAGTTGGAGGTGGAGTAGTGGCTACTCCCGAGACGACGGTCTCTGACCGAGAACGAGCAGCTGCGCGGCATCAACGCCGACTACACGGAGCGCTACGGCTTCCACGACGCCGAGAACTATCTGTACAAGGCGCCCAAGGGCATCAATCGCGAGATCGTGGAGAAGATCTCCGAGTTCAAGTCCGAGCCCAAGTGGATGCGCGACTTCCGCCTCAAGGCGCTCGAGCATTTCCTGTCCCGTCCCCAGCCGACGTGGGGCTCGCCGCTGCTGGCCGAGGTCGACTACGACAACATCCATTACTTCGTTCGCGCGTCCGAACGGGCCGAGCGCTCGTGGGAGGACGTTCCCGAGGACGTCAAGAAGACGTTCGACCGCCTCGGCATCCCCGAGGCCGAGCGCAAGTTCCTCTCCGGCGTCGGCGCCCAGTACGAGTCCGAGGTCGTCTACCACCAGGTGCGCGAGGACCTCGAGAAGCAGGGCGTGATCTTCAAGGATATGGATTCGGCGCTACGCGATCACGAAGATCTGGTCCGCGAGTACTTCGCCACCATCATCCCGCCCAACGACAACAAGCTCGCCGCGCTCAACAGCTCTGTGTGGTCAGGCGGCTCATTCGTGTACGTGCCGCCGGGCGTGCACGTGGAGATGCCGCTTCAGGCCTACTTCCGGATCAACACCGAGTCGATGGGCCAATTCGAGCGCACGCTGATCATTGCCGACGAGGGCTCCTACGTGCACTACGTCGAGGGATGCACCGCGCCCACGTACAGCTCATCGAGCCTGCACTCCGCCGTCGTCGAGCTGATCGCCAAGCCCGGCGCACGGATTCGCTACACGACCGTGCAGAACTGGTCGATGAACGTGTTCAACCTGGTCACCAAGCGCGCGGTCGCCCACGAGGACGCGACGGTCGAGTGGGTCGATTGCAACCTCGGGTCGAAGCTGACGATGAAGTACCCCAGCGTGTATCTGCTCGGAGAGCGCGCCCATGGCGAGATCCTCTCGATCGCCTTCGCCGGCAAGGGCCAGCATCAGGACGCGGGCGGGAAGATCATTCACGCCGCCCCCAACACGACCTCGAACATCTTCGCCAAGTCGATCTCCAAGGACGGCGGGCGCGGCTCTTACCGTGGCCTGCTGGAGATCGCCAAGGGCGCCCACGGTGCCCGCTCCAAGGTGGTCTGCGACGCGCTGCTGCTCGACGAGGAGTCGCGCTCGGACACCTACCCGACGATCCGGATCGGCGAGGACGACGTCAACGTCGGCCACGAGGCCACCGTCTCGAAGGTCGGCGACGACCAGCTCTTCTACCTGAGGTCGCACGGGATCCCGGAGGAAGAGGCGTCCAAGCTGATCGTCAACGGATTCATCGAGCCGATCACCAAGGAGCTCCCGATGGAGTATGCGGTCGAGATGAACCGGCTGATCGAGCTCCAGATGGAGGGTTCCATTGGCTAGCGCAGTTCCGGCCGAGCGCCGGGAGCGCGCCGGCCGCTTTGACCGAAACGCTCGAGCTGCCCAGCTTCAAGGGCCGCCCGGGATGGGAGTTCACGGACATCAGCGGGCTCGACCTCGACGCGTACGTGCGCGACGGCGCGGACGTCGCGCCGCCGGTCGTGCCGCTGTTCGGTCTCCCCGAGGCGAGTCGCCCGCTGCCCGACGGCGTGATCGTGTCGAGCATCGAGGAGCGCGGCCGAGCAGCACCCGCGAGCTGATCGAGCGGTACCTCGGTTCGCTGCTCGGTCGGCGAGGACGACTTCTTCATCGCGCGCAACGAGGCGGGCTTCCGGGCAGGCCGGTTCGTGTACGTCCCGCGCGGCGTGGTCCTCGAGGACCCGATCTCGCTCGTCAACGTGCAGGCGGCCGCGGACACCGAGTTTGACCAGCGCACGCTGATCGTGCTCGAGGAGGGCGCGGCAGGCCGAGGTGTGGGAGGAATACCTCTCATCGTCGGAGGACCTCGACGGCGTGTTCAACGTCGTCACCGAGCTGATCCTCGAGGACAACGCGCGGCTGCGCTACGTCTGCGGCCAGGAGCTGTCGGAGAACAGCTGGATCTTCGGGGCCCAGCGGGCCGAGCTGTCGCGCGACTCCTCGCTTGACTGGGTGGCGCTGGGGTTCGGCTCGGCGCGCGGACGCGTGCGGATGCAGACCCGCCTGAGCGGTCCGGGCGCCGATGCTCGGGTGACCGGCGCGTACGCGAGCCACGGCCGGCAGCACATCGATTTCGACACCACCCAGGAGCACGCGGCGCCGAACACGACCAGCGACCTCGCCTTCCGCGGGGTTTTGACCGGCCGCTCGTCCGCGGTGTGGAAGGGCAACATCATCGTCGACCCCGGGGCGCAGAAGACCGATGCGTTTCAGGAGTCCCGCAACCTCCTGATCTCCAAGCGAGCCCATGCCGATGCGATTCCCGGGCTCGAGATCCAGGCCAACGACGTTCGCTGTACTCACGCCGCCGCGGTCGCCCAGGTCGACCCCGAGCAGCTGTTCTATCTTCGCTCGCACGGCCTCGGCGAAGACGTCGCCAAGCGCTTGGTTATCGAAGGCTTTCTCGCCGCGCTCGTCGAGCGCTTCGAACCGGGGCCCGTGCGTGAGGTGCTGGCCGACGCGCTCGAGCGCCGGCTTGCGCTGGTTCTGGGCCCGGAGTAGGTTACCTCAGTAGTTGGGGTGACAAGGTTAAGAATAAAAGGAGTGACATGGCTCTATTGCAGCTAGGTGATACGGCCCCCGATTTCGAGGCCGACACCACCGAAGGTCGGATCCACTTCCACGAGTGGCTTGGGGATTCCTGGGCAGTGCTGTTCTCGCACCCCAAGGACTTCACCCCGATCTGCACGACTGAGCTTGGCTACATGGCCCGGATCAAGCCCGAGTTCGATCGGCGCGGCGTGAAGATCATCGGCCTGTCGGTCGATCCGATGGACCGTCACGAGGAATGGGCGAAGGACATCGAGGAGACACAGGGCACGGCGCCCAACTACCCGATCATCGCCGACCACAATTTCCAGGTTGCCAAGGCCTACGGGATGCTTCCCGCCGAAACCGACGGCGATCCGGTGGCGCGCACGCCGGCCGACAACCAGACGGTTCGCAACGTGTTCGTGATCGGCCCGGATAAGAAGATCAAGCTGATCCTGGTCTATCCCATGACCACGGGCCGGAACTTCGATGAGGTGTTGCGGGTGATCGACTCGCTGCAGCTGACGGCCAACCACAAGGTAGCCACGCCGGCCCAGTGGAGGCAGGGCGATGATGTGATCATCGCCGGCTCGGTGTCCGATGACCAGGCCAAGGAGATCTTCGGCGAGTGGAAGTCGCCCAAGCCCTACATCCGCATCGTTCCCGACCCTCGCGAAAAGGTCGGGTCGTAGGCGAAGCCCCGACGAGGGTGATCCTCGACCAGCACTATCTCGGCTGCCTCGCCCACGCGTCGTACTTCATCGCGGACGAGCGCAGCCGAGTTGCTGCGGTGGTGGACCCGCAGCGCGACGTCGGTCGCTATCTGGAGGCGGCCGAACGGACCGGCTGCCAGATCCGCCATGTGTTCCTGACCCACCTCCACGCCGACTTCATCGCCGGCCATCTGGAGCTGCGCGACCGCGTCGGCGCCGTGATCCACCTCGGTGACCGCGCGCAGGCCGATACGAGTTCGAGCCAGCGCCGGATGGTTCGTCGCTCGAACTCGGGCCGAGCGTGCGCATCGAAGTGCTCGAGACGCCCGGGCACTCGCCCGAGTCGATCTCGCTGCTCGTGTACGACCGCGACATCGATCCCGACCACCCCCATGCCGTGCTGACCGGCGACACGCTGTTCGTCGGCGATGTTGGCCGGCCCGACCTGCGCGCCGCCCTGGGCTGGAAGGCCGAGGATCTGGCCGGGCTGCTGTACGACTCGCTGCGAGACAAGCTCCTGCCGCTCCCGGATCGGACGGTCGTCTATCCGGCGCACGGGCCGGGGACGCTGTGCGGTCGAGCGCTTGGCGCCGAGACGTTCTCGACCATGGGCGAGCAGCGCTTGCTCAACTACGCGCTCCAGCCGATGTCGCGCGATGAGTTCATCGCCATGATCACGGCCGACCAGCCCGAGGCGCCGGCGTACTTCACCTACGACGCCGTGCTCAACGCCCAAGAGCACCCGACGCTCACGCAGCAGCTAGAGCGCGAGCTCCAACCGGTGACGCTCGAACAGCTGCTGAAGCTTCAGAGCGCGGGCGCCGAGATCCTCGACACCCGCCCGTCGGAGCAGTTCGAGCCGGCACACCTGCGGGGAAGCCTGAACATCGGCCTGGACGGCCGCTACGCGACCTGGGTGGGCACGATCATCGACAGCGACCAGCGGCTCGTGATCGTCGCCGATCCCGGCCGCGAACAGGAATCGATGGTTCGGCTTGGGAGGATCGGCTTCGACCACGTGGTCGGCTACCTCGACGGCGGCATGGCGGCGCTGGACCAGCGCCCGGAGCTGATCGATCACGTCGAGCGGCTCGCCCCCAGCGCGGTGGCCGAGCGGCTGGGCCACGCCGAGCCGCCGGTGCTGGTCGATGTGCGCAACGAGCCCGAGACCGACGGCGATCTGATCGACGGGGCGCTCAACATCCCGCTCGGGCGTCTGACCGCGCGCCTGAACGAGCTTCCGCGCGAGCGCCAGCTGATCCCCTACTGCTCGAGTGGGTACCGCTCAGCGATCGCGGCCAGCCTGCTGCAGGCGCGGGGCTTCGAGCGCGTCGGCGACCTCGTCGGTGGCGTGGCGGCCTGGAACGCCGGCTGACCGGCGCGGGTTCGCCGGCACGCCGGCGAACTGGACCACCAAGATCGCGATGTCATCCCGGGGGGCCTGGCCGACGGTCGCGCCATCCTCGACAAACTCGGCCAGCTGCTCGACGTTCAATCCGTGGCCGCGGGCGAGCAGCTCGGCCAGCTCGGCATCGGACATGAACCGGCCTGGAGCCCGTGCGTCGGTGAGCCCGTCGGTATAGAGCACGATCGCGTCCCCGGTGTGGAGCGAGACCTGCTGCGGCTCAAAGCTGACCTGGCTCGCCACGCCGAGCAGGGTCCCGCCGACGGCAACCGGCTCGACGGTGCCGTCGGCGCGCAGGATGAGCGGCGGCGGGTGGCCGGCGGCGGCGATCTCGAGCTCGAGACGATCGGGCTGCACGGTCAGGTTGGCGAGCAGGACGGTGAGGAACCGCCGCTCCGTCACGTCCCGATCGCGGATCACCGCCTCGTTGAGCCGCTCGAGAACGGTGGGCGCATCGTGCTCGGCCAGGGCTCGGATCGTGTAACGGCCGAGCGCGGTGAGCGCGGCAGCTTCGGCCCCCTTGCCGCACACGTCCCCGATCGCGATCGCCCAGCGGTTCTCCTCGATCTGGAAGGCATCGTAAAAGTCCCCCCCGACCTCCTGACCCTCGAGCGCCGGGCGATAGCGCGCCGCCATCCGCACCCCGACTATGTCCGGGAGCCGGCGTGGGAGGAGGCTGGCCTGCAGCGTGCCGGCAAGACGCCGGCTCGACTCGTACAGCCGGGCGTTGTCGACGACGATCGCCGCGCGACGAGCGAGTTCCTCGGCCAGCACCAGGTCGTCCTCGGCGAAGCTCTCGGCATCGCGCATGCGGAGCAGCGACAGGGTTCCGATCACGTGCTGGCGCGCAACCAGCGGGACGACGATCGCGGAGTGGTAGCCGAGCTGCTCAATCAGGTTCAGGTGTTCCTCGCCGGAAGCGACCTGCCTCAGGAAGGCGTCTCCCATCTCGGGCAGGAGGGCCGACTCGCCCGTTCGAAGCACGCCCGCCACCGGGTGAGGCCCGCTCATGTCCAGCGGGTGGGACCGGCGCACCTCCTCGAGCGCGCGTGCGTAGGCCGGATCGATCGAGGCGGCGACGGCGGGGGCTATCGAGCCGTCGCCATCGACCAGGTCGATGATCGTCAGCTGGGCCAGCTCCGGAACGGTCATGTCGGCCAGGCTTCTCAGCGTCTCGCCGTAGTCGAGCGAGTTGTCGAGCATTAAGCCGACCTGGGCCAGGAAGGCCATCCGCTTCTGCAGGCCGACGTTCTCGCGCCGGCTGAAGCCACGGTCGGCGAGCTCGCGCAGAAAGCCCACAAACATCGGCTCCTCGCTTCCGGACAGCCGCGTGATCGTCAGCTCGATGGGGAATTCGGACCCGTCGCGGCGCAGCGCGGACAGCTCGAGCCGGCGATCGAGCATCGCGGCGTCCCCCGTCTCGACATGGCGGTGCAGGCCGTTGCGATGCGCGTGGCGCAGCGGCCCGGGAATGATCAGCTCGGCGACCTCGCGCCCCAGTGCCTCCGCGCGACTGTAGCCGAACGTCCGCTCGGCGGCCGGATTCCAATCCCGCGCCAGTCCTTGGGCATCCATGATCACGACGGCGTCGAGCGAGGCTCGGAACACATCGCCGGCAGACAGCGGATCGTCGCTCACGGCAGGTCGTCCGGCATAGCTTAGGCGCCATCATCGCAGGAACGCTGTCGTGCGGTTTACGATGGCAAGGCCATGGCTCGTACCACGTCGCTGATACCGCTCGGCTACGGCAAGTCTCGTCCGCGCCGACCGTGTCTATGCGCTGGTTCCGCTCGAGGGAGCCGCTCGTGGCGATGGCCGCCGCACGCTGGTTCACGTCGATGGCATAGACGAGCCGATCGTCGCCTCGCGATCCGAGGGCGCGATCGCGCGCGACATCGCCGTAGCCCTGGGTCAGGCGCCGCGCTCCCGTCAGGCCGCCGGGCTGGCCGGCCAGGAAGCCCTGTTCTGATCCGTGGCCGCCCACGTCCTTCTTCTCCGCGGGATCAACCTTGGGTCGCGAAACCGGATTGCGATGCCGGCGCTGCGCGAGGCTCTCGGAGCGGCCGGATTTGAAAATGTCCGGACCTACCTCCAGAGCGGCAACGTGGTCGTCTCCAGCAGCACCTCGTCCGGCGAGCTGGCGCTTGGATGCAAGGCGGCGATCGCCGATCGGTTCGGGCTCGATATCGAAGTCATCGTGCGCACGCGCAGGGAGCTGGCCCAGGTCGTGACGCGCAATCCGCTCGGGAAGGTGGCCGACAACCCCAAGCGCTACCAGGTCAGCTTCCTGGCCGAGAAGCCCGATCGCGACACCGTGGAGAAGCTGAGCGAGCTGCGTGCCGACCGCGAAGAGTTTGTGCACATCGGGCGCGAGCTCTATGCCTGGCATCCCGAGGGCGTGGCGCGCTCGAAGCTGTGGAACGCGCTCGCCGGCCCGAAGCTGGGCGTCCCCGCCACCGCCCGCAACTGGACCACGGTCACCCAGCTGCTGGCGATGGCCGGGGAGTAGGGCGGCGTGCACCCGTACGTCGTCCTCGATGTGTTCACCGACGTCCCGCTGCAGGGCAACCAGCTGGCCGTGTTCACCGAGCCGGCCGAGCTGAGCGCCGAGCTGATGCAGAAGGTCGCGCGGGAGATGAACCTATCCGAGACCGTGTTCCTCCTCGAGCCGGACGGGAACGTCCAAGCCGACGCGCGGCTGCGGATCTTCACCCCGGTGAGCGAACTGCCCTTCGCCGGTCACCCGACGCTCGGCTCCGCGTTCGTGGTCGGGCAGCGCACCGGCTCCAGCCAGGTCCGCCTGCAGACCGGCGCCGGGGTCATTCCGCTTTCGCTCCGGCGCGAAGGCGGGGAGATCGTCTACGGCGAGATGGAGCAGCCCATCCCCGAGCCCGAGCCGTTCTCCGAGGCCGACGCGCTGCTCGCGGCCCTTGGGGTGGAGCGAGCCGAACTGCCGATCGAGCTCTACCGCAACGGCCCGGTATTCGTCTACGTGGCGCTGCTGAGCGAACAGGCGGTGGCCGCGCTGCGACCTGACATACGGGCCCTCGAGGCGCTCGGGAAGATCGGGGTGAGCTGTTTCGCCGTTGCCGGCGGCCGCGTGAAGATGAGGATGTTCGGCCCCGCGCTCGGCGTGGTCGAGGACCCCGCCACCGGATCGGCGGCGGGGCCGCTGGCTGTGTACCTCGCTCGTCACGGTCGGGTGCGATACGGCCAGGAAATCGAGATCTCCCAGGGCGTCGAAATCGGCCGACCATCGCTTCTGCGCGCCCGGGTGGAGGGGTCGGCCGGGCTGGTCGAGCGAGTGCTCGTGGGTGGCTCGGCCGTGCTGGTGGCGCGCGGCGAGTATCGCTTGCAGTGAGAGGCCACCCCGTGCTCTGCGAACTGAGAGGATTTGAATCATGGATCTGACCCCCCGTCAGCGCCAGGCGCTCGAGAACCTCTGTGACACGTTCTGCCCCGGGGGCGACGGGACTCCGAGCGCGCGCGAGCTCGGCGTGTCCGATGCCCTGCTCGACGCCGTCGCGCTCAACCCTCGCGAGTCCGAGCGCAAACAGCTCGCGATGCTGCTCTCGCTGTGGGACACGCCGGTCATCGGCGCGATCAGCGGGGCGGGTGCTAAGCGCTTCAGCTCTCTCCCGCAGCCGGAACGCGAGCAGCTTCTGCTGACCTGGGCCGACTCGAAGCTGCCGCAGCGCCGGGCCGTGTTCGAGTCCCTGCGCAAGGGAACGTTGCTCTTCTACTACATGCTCCGGGACTCGGGTGGCGGGCCCAATCCGGCCTGGGAGACGATCGGATACCCGGGTCCGCTCGGCCAGCTGCCCGACGCGGCTCCGAAGGCGTTGACGATCACGCCGGTGGACAGGGACACGGCGCTGCAATGTGATGTCGTGATCGTCGGCTCCGGCGCGGGCGGGGGAGCCGCGGCCGGCGTATTGGCGGGCGCTGGACTCGATGTCGTGGTGGTGGAATCGGGCGACTACTACGACGATCAGGATTTCGACGGCAGCGAGCTGGGGGCCCTGACGCGCTACTACATGGGCGCGCCCAGCGCCACCCACGACCAGAGCGTCGGGCTGCTGGCGGGCGCGTGTCTGGGCGGCGGGACGGTGGTCAACTACTCCACCTCGTTTCGCACCCCCGACGATGTCAGAGCTGAGTGGGCGGCGTACGGCGTTCCTGCCTTCGCGTCCGAGGAGTACAGCACCAGCCTCGACGCCGTGTGCGAGCGCCTCGGGGTCAATCAGGAGCACAACCAGCCATCCACGCGGGAGCAAAAGCTTCAGCAGGGGTGCGTGAAGCTGGGCTGGCACGTTGACGCGATGCCGCGCGGGGTGCGCAACTGCGCCCAGGGCAAGGAATGCGGGTACTGCGGGCTGGGTTGTCGCGTCGGCGCGAAGCAGTCGGTGGTGAAGACCTGGCTCGCCGACGCGCACCACGCCGGCGCGCGACTGATCGTCAAGACAAAGGTCGAACGGGTGCTCGTCGAGTCGGCGGCGGCGCGGGGGATCGTCGGCGAGACCGTCGACGGCCATCGACTGACCGTCCGCGCGCGGTCGGTGATCGTTGCCTGCGGCGCGATTCACACTCCGGCTCTGCTGAAGCGATCGGGCCTGCAGAACCCCAACATCGGCAAGCACCTCAGGCTCCACCCAGCCGCGGCCGTGTTCGGCGTGTTCGACGAGGAGCTGAAGCCCTGGGAGGGCGTGATGCAGGCGCTCTACTCCGATCAGCACCGCGACCTGACCGACGGATATGGGCTGAAGTACGAGACCGCGGCTAATCATCCCCATCTGTTCACGTTCTTCGCCCCGTGGCGTGGATCGCGCCAGCATCTGGATCTGATGGAGGGGCTTACGAACTCGACGCCGCTGGGCGTGCTGGTGCGCGACCGCGATGGTGGCGAGGTGCGGGTCCGGCGCGACGGCGAGCCGATTGTCCGCTACAGGCTGTCACCGTTCGATACCGCTCACCTGCGCACAGGGATCGATGGCGCGGCACAGATCCTGGAGGCGGCGGATGCGCGCACGATCTTCACGTCTCAGAACAAGTTCGTCTCCTACCAACCCGGACGCTCTGGGAGCCGCGAGCAGTTCATGGCCCAGGCCGACGCCACCGGGCTACGGGCCCGGCCAGGTCCACCTCGGCTCGTTTCACATCATGGGCTCAGCGCGCATGGGAGGATCGCCGGGTACCTCCGCGTGCGATCCGACCGGGCAGACCTGGGACGCGCGCGACCTGTACGTCTTCGACGCCTCGACATTCCCAACCGCTTCGGGCGTCAACCCGCAGATCTCGATCCAGGCGATCGCTCATATGAGCGCCCGGGCGTTGGCACAACGGCTGGCCTGACGCCTCGCCGCGAGTCCCGCGGTGGTCCTCCCTGGGACGGCTTTGACACGTCCCTTTCACGGGTTTGGCGCAGAGGTCGCTAACGTGCAGGGGGTTGAGTTCCGGGAAGCCTCAGGGGTCGGGCCGTCGACGCTCGCTATCGGTCTTCGCTTCGGTGTTGGCGCTCTTCACAGGGTTTGGCCTGGCGGCGCTGGTGACGAAGGCGACGGGCATTGTTGGCGGCCACACTCTGGCGCGCTCGGTCGCCTCCACCACCCGCCCAGCGCGGGAGGCTAAGCCCCGCTCCCAGCACCGGTCAGAAGCCCAACACAGCCTGTCCGCCGAGGACCGCGCGGTCGACGCGACGCTCCGCTTCACGCCATTTATCTCGGCCGGTACCCCGCGCAAGCGCGTGATGGCGCTGACCTTCGATGACGGCCCGAGCCCCTACACCGAGGGCGTGGTCAACGTGCTGGTGAAGATGCACGTGCCGGCAACATTCTTCGTCGTGGGCCAGCAGCTGAACTACTTCTCAGCCGGGCTGCGCGACGAGCTGCGCCACGGGTTCCTGATCGGCGACCACACCGAGAATCACGCCTGGCTGATCCACCTACCGCCTTCCGGTCAGCTGCAGCAGATCCGCGACGACGCGATCCGGGTCCACCGGCTCGGGGCGCCCTACCCGCGCCTGTTCCGGCCCCCGTACGGCGCCTACAACCATCAGACGTTTGACACCCTGCGGGGGCAGCGGATGCTGATGGTGCTGTGGTCGATCGATCCGGGAGACTGGCGCCGGCCCGGTGTCGCGGCGATCGTCAACAACGTGCTCGCGAACTCGAAGCCCGGGAGGATCGTGATCATGCACGATGGCGGGGGAGACCGCAGCCAGACGATCGCCGCCCTGCCGGCGATCATTCGGGGATTGCGCCGCCGCCACTACACGCTGGTCGGCCTCCCCGAGCTGCTGTCGCTTGACCCGCCGCCTCGCCACCAGCGCCCGCCGGCGCTCGGCGCGGCCTGACGCTCCGCGCGGGTCGGTGCGCCTGCGGTCCGCCAGGCGCTTGTCGGCCGGCGACACCGGTGGGATACTCATCTCACCGAACATCTGCCGGAGGTGAGACATGTCAGAACCGGCCCACGTCCTCGTCGTTGCCCATCAGACCGCCGCGACCCCGGGACTACTAGATGCGGTCCGCGAGCGCGCTCAGCGCGGCCCGGTCAGCTTCCACCTCGTCGTTCCCCGCCAGTCCCACGGGATCCATAAGGTGGTCGACCCCCAGGACGCGAGCTCGGAGGAGGCCCAGCTCGTCCTCGACGCGGCCCTGCCCAAGCTCTCGTCAGTCGCCGGACAGGAGGTGACCGGGAGCCTCGGCGACTCCGAGCCATTGATGGCAATCCAGGACGCGATCAATCTCGGGCGCTACGACGAGATCATCATCTCGACGCTGCCGCTCGGGATCTCCCGGTGGCTCAAGCTCGACCTCGTGAGTAAGGCGCGTGCCCTCGGTCTGCCCGTCATCCACGTTCAGGCTTCGAGCAAGGTGGAGGCCACGGCGGGCGTGGCGAATTAGGACGCTAGATCCTGATCGCCGGGGGGTCGGCGTAGGGCTCGAACCACCCCGGTTCCTCTCATGCGGCGATGTCGTCCGCGTCGAGATACAGGGTTCGCGAATGGTGCAAGTTGGTGTCGGGTAGCTAAAGCGCCGATGAACGGATCCCTCCCATGCTGAGACTTCATCCGAGCGCCATCGACTATGTGATCCTCGGGATCTACTTTGTCGTCGTGCTCGGCATCGGCTTCGTGGCCCGACTGGTCGATCAAGTCCGATCTCGACTTCTTCCTGTCCGGTCGTTCGCTCCCCGCCTGGATCACGGGGCTGGCCTTCATCGCGGCCAACCTCGGCGCGCTCGAGATCCTGGGGCAGGCGGCCAACGGCGCCCAGTACGGCATCCCTGCGGTGCACTACTACTGGGTCGGCGCGGTCCCGGCGATGGTCTTCCTCGGGATCGTCATGATGCCCTTCTACTACGGGGCCAAGGTCCGCTCGGTCCCCGAGTACCTACGCCTGCGCTTCAACGAGGCCACCCACGCGTTCAACGCGGCGACGTTCGCCGTCGCCACCGTCCTGATCTCCGGCGTCAACCTGTTCGCGCTGGCGCTGATCATCCACCTGATGCTCGGTGGTCGGTCATCACCGCGATCATCGTCGCAGCGGCGCTGGTGCTGGTCTACATCACGCTGGGCGGTCTGACCTCGGCGATCTACAACGAGGTCCTGCAGTTCTTCATCATCGTGGCCGCGCTGCTGCCCTTGACGCTCGTCGCGCTGCACGCCGTCGGCGGCATCAACGGGATCGAGAAGAAGGTCAAGGCGTTCAAGCCGCTCGGCGAGCCCGGGCTGCACGCCTGGCGGGGCCTGGGCATCCACCACGTGACCAACCCGCTCGGCTCCGACTGGGTCGGCGTCATCTTCGGGCTGGGGTTCGTGCTGAGCTTCGGCTACTGGACGACGAACTTCGCCGAGGTCCAGCGCGCGCTGTCGGCGCGCAACATGTCGGCCGCGCGCCGCACGCCGCTGATCGGCGCCTACCCGAAGATCTTCCTGCCGGCGATCATCATCCTCCCGGGCCTGATCGCGGTGCTCACCGTCCACGGCCTGGGCGGCAAGTCGCTCAACCTGCAGTACAACACCGCGATCCCGCACCTGATCGGCAACTACCTGCCCGAGGGGATGCTGGGGATCGCCGTCACCGGCATGCTGGCGGCCTTCATGGCGGGAGTCGCGGCCAACGTGACCTCGTTCAACACCGTGGTCACCTACGACCTGATCCAGGCGTACTTCGCCAAGGACCGCGACTCGCGCCTACTACCTGCGCGCGGGGCGCATCGTGACCATCGTCGGGATCCTGATTTCGATCCTCACGGCGTTCATCGCCAAGGGCTACTCGAACATCATGAACTACATCCAGACGTTGTTCTCGATCTTCAACGCGCCCCTGTTCGCGACGTTCATCATCGCCATGTTCTGGCGCCGGGCCACCGCGTGGGGAGGGTTCTGCAGCCTGATCGCGGGTACCGTCGCGGCCTACGCGGTCAACCGTCTGAACGCGTACCACTCGGTCTTCCATTTCGGCTCGGCGCTGAGCGCGAGCTTCTGGCAGGCCATCATCGCCTTCATCGTGGGCGGGGTCGTGCTGATCGTCGTCTCGCTGTTCACCAAGCCCAAGCCCGAGGAGGAGCTGCGCGGCCTGGTCTGGGGTTTGACGCGCGACGAGGAGCACGAGGAGAATGCCGACGCGCGCGACAAGCTGTGGTGGCGCTCGCCGTAGCTCCTCGGCGGCGTGGCGCTCGGGATCCTCGTCGTCCTCAACATCATCTTCGCCTAGGAGCCGTCAATGACCACGCCCGAGAAACCATTCGGAGTCCCCGGAGCCTCAGAGACCGAGGAGCCCAAGGCACTCGGCGACGAGGAGGAGATCCAGGCGGCGCGGATGCCGAACCGCTTCGACATCCGCCGGATCATCGGCGGGCTGTTCCTCCTCTACGGCTTGATCCTGCTGCTGCTCGGCCTCTTCGGCTCGCACCACGTCAAGAACAAAGCCGCCGGGGTCAACATCGATCTGTGGACCGGGATCGGCATGCTGGTCTTCGGCGGCCTGATGATCTTCTGGGCCCTGTCGCGCCCGGTCGCGCCCGAGCCGCCCGAGGGTCGCGGCAAGGGATCCGGTCGGCTGCGCCGCGCGCCGGCCTAGACCTAGCGGTGAGTTGGCGGCGGCTCAGGCGCTGAGCGTCGCCGAGACGCTGATCTCCACCCCGCCGAGCGCGCGGGAGATCGGGCAGTTCTTGCCGGCGTCGGCGGCCGCCTGCTCAAATCCGGCCTGATCGATGCCGGGCACGGACCCGGTCACTGTGAGCTCGGAGGTGGTGACCGTCGGCGCGCCGTCGCGCTGGTCGAGGGTCACCTTGGCGCTGACCTCGAGCTGCTCGGGCGGGTTGCCGGCCTCGGTGAGGCCGTGCGAGAGCGCCATCGAGAAGCACGACGCGTGGGCGGCTGCGACCAGCTCCTCGGGGCTCGTCTTGCCGTCGGAGCGCTCCGTGCGCGACGCCCAGGTGACGGGCAGCTCTCCCAGCGCGCCGCTCGCGCCGGTGACCACGCCCTGGCCGTGGGCCAGGTCGCCCTGCCAGACGCACCGTCGCCGTTCGCTCCGCCATCGCCATCGTTGTGACCTCCCTAGTGGTGTTCGATCACGCGGTCGATCAGCCCGTACTCGACGGCCTCGTCGGCCTTGAAGAACCGGTCGCGCTCCATGTCGTCGTGGACCTGCTCGACCGACTGGCCGGTGTGGTGGGCGTAGATCTCGTCGATCCGCTCGCGGATGTTGAGGATCTCGCGGGCGTGGATCTCGATGTCGGTCGACTGGCCCTCGAAGCCCGCCGAGGGCTGGTGGATCAGGATGCCGGCTGTTGGGCAGCGAGAAGCGCTTGCCCTTGGCGCCGCCGGTCAGCAGCAGCGAGCCCATCGACATCGCGATCCCGACGCAGATCGTCTGGATCTCGGGCTTGATGAACTGCATCGTGTCGTAGATCGCCAGGCCCGAGTAGATCGAGCCGCCGGGAGAGTTGATGTAGATCGAGATGTCCTTGTCGGGGTCCTGGGACTCCAGGTGCAGCAGCTGGGCGACCACGAGGTTCGCGATCTGGTCGTCGATCGGCGTGCCGAGGAAGATGATTCGCTCGTTGAGCAGCCGGCTGTAGATGTCGAACTCGCGCTCGCCGCGCGCGGTCCGCTCGATCACCATCGGGATCAGGGGCATGACCTGCAGCCTAGCGATGCGCGTTCAGGGGATGCATCACGGCGGCGCCCTCGAAGCGCCCCGCGCGCAGGTCCGCGAGCGCCTGCTCGGCCTCTCCAGCGGGTAGGTGGTGATCGTCGTGCGGACCGGGCACCTGGGCCGCGAGCGCAGGAACTCGTGGCCGTCCTCGCGGGTGAGGTTGGCGACCGAGCGGATCGAGCGCTCCCCCCAGAGGTCGTCGTAGGGGAAGCTCGGGATGTCGGTCATGTGGATGCCGGCGCAGACGACGGTGCCGCCGGGGGCCAGCGCCTTCAGCGCCCGGGGACGAGCTCCCCGGCGGAGGCGAAGATGATCGCGGCGTCCAGCGGCTCGGGCGGCGCGCTCGTCGCTAGCCGCCTGCCCAGACGGCGCCGAGGCTCTTGCGCGAACTCCTGGGTGCGCGCGATCGCCCGCGCGCGTGAAGGCGAACACGCTCGCGTCCCTGGTAGACGGCGACCTGGCAGATCATGTGCGCCGCCGAGCCGAAGCCGTACAGCCCGAGGCGCGCGCCGTCGCCGGTCGAGCGCAGCGCCCGGTAGCCGATCAGCCCGCCGCACAGCAGCGGCGCGGCCTGCTCGTCGGTCAGCCCGTCGGGCAGCGGCAGGCAGAAGCGCTCGTCGGCGACGGTCAGCTCGGCGTAGCCGCCGTCGATGTCGCGCCCGGTGAAGCGCGCGTTGACGCACAGGTTCTCGCGGCCGCTGCGGCAGTAGCGGCACTCGCCGTCGGTCCAGCCCAGCCACGGCACGCCGACGCGGCGGCCGTCCTCGGTGATGCCGACGATCTGGTGGCCGAGCACGACCGGGAGCTTGGTGGCCTCGATCTCGCCGTCGCGCAGGTGCAGGTCGGTGCGGCAGACCCCGCACGCCTGATCCGCGAGCAGCAGCTGGCCCGGGGCCCGGGGTGGGGTCCGGCAGCGTCGCACCGCTTCGAGCGGCTCCCCGGGTTGTTCGAGGACGATGGCGCGCATCGCTCAATGATGACCGTTGGCATCCGCCGATGCCAGGGTAGAGCCGCTAGCGTTCGAGCACGATGGTTCCCGCTCAACGTCCCCAATGTCCTCACGCGTCATCCGGATCCTGCTGGTGCCGGTGCTCGTCGTCGCCCTGCTCGAGAAGACCGGCAACGGCGACCTGCTGGCGGCGATCGTGTTCGCGGTGGCGTCGCTGACCGACTGCGATCGACGGCTACCTCGCCCGCTCGCGCAACTGCGGTCACCACGTTCGGCAAGCTGATGGACCCGATCGCCGACAAGCTGCTGATCGTCGCCGCGCTGATCGCGCTGGTGTCGCTCGAACCGCGCTCGCCGCCTGGGTCGCGATGGTGATCATCGCCCGCGAGTTCGCGGTCACCGTGCTGCGTGTGGCGGCCGGCGCCGCAGCAGGGCGTCGTGATCGCCGGCCGAGCTCGCTGGGCAAGGTCGAAGACCGCGTTTCAGGTCGGCGATGGTGCTGGCGCTGATCGCGGTGCAGGGCCGACCCGCTGTGGGTCGACGCTGCTCGTCTACGTGACCGTCGCGGTCACCGTCTCTGTCGGGCGCCGACTACTTCTTCGGGCTTCGGCGCACCTGGCTGCGCGGAGCCAGGCCGGCGCGTCCGCGGCGCCGGCAGTCGCGGCGCCTCGAGCTGAGACCGCTGGCCTCGGCAGCGCGTCGAGCCAGGCCCGCATCGTCGTGTGCACGCGGCGCGGTGCTCGCCGGTCGCAAGCTCGCGCCGGATCTCGCCGAGCAGTGCCGAAGCGCTCGGCCACGACGTTGTGCTGGTGGATCGTCTCGAGGTTGACCTGGCGCGCGGAGACGAACGCGCGGTCGTCGAGGTCGGGGAAGCGCGTCGACGACGCCGCCGCACCATCTCGCGCACGCAGTCCTCGACGAAGCGCGGCCGGCGGTGCGCCTTCTCGACGACGTGCGCCTCGTCGGAGCGCTTCATCAGCTCGTAGATCTCCGAGGACATCGAGCTGCTCGACGATCTCGAGCAGCGTCGCCGGCGTCGATCTCGTCGTCGCACAGCTCGGGGCAGCCGATGTACAGCGTGCCCAGCCCGCGCTGGTTGTGGGTGGCGACCGGGACCGCGTCGAGGATCCGCTCGATCTCCTCGGCGCCGAAGCCGTCGGCCTCCAGGCGCTCGCGCGCGCGCGCCGGCGACCAGCTCCTGCGCGCACGGGCACGCGGTCATGCCCTGGGCGGTGACGCCGATCAGCCGGCGGGTGCCGAGCTCGGTGGCAGACCGCGACCCGTGCAGCGTGTAGAGCTCCTGGGTCTGGATGCCCGAGACCGGCGCGGGCTTGTGCTCCGGGAAGCGCGCCTCGACGTTGACCTCGGCGCGCCGGGCGCCCTGGCGCTCGCGCACGAGCTGCGGCGATGTGCTCGGCCAGCGTCTCGGCGCTGAAGGTCGACTCGCCGAGCACGACCTCGCCGATCGCCTCGTTGACGACCTCCTCGAAGCGCGACATGTGCGCGCCCTTCTGGTTGGGGCCGAGGTCGACGACGCATTCGAAGCGCGCCGAGAACAGCTGCTCGGAGCCGTTCTGGCGGATCCGGATGACCTTCTCGACGCCGGTCACGCCGACCCGCGAGAGGCTGAGCTGCACGCGTCGGGCAGCTGCGCCTGGACGTCGATCGTGCGGTAGCTGAGGGCGTTCGATGGTCATGGCTCGCGCTAAGGGTAGACAGGCCGGCGCGCTCCGGCTGGCGGGCGCGCACGCTGGACAAAGCGCCGGCTTTGTGGTATCAATCGCGCGGTCGCGTTGGGAGAGTGTTGAGAGAGGGAGTCGCCCGTAGCGGGGCGCTCGAGGACCGCGTCTGGAGAGGAGCTCAGGGGCTGTGAGCGATAAAGCGATCGTGCTGTTGAGCGACGAGGCTCCGATCGTCGGAGCTCGACGAGCTGCGCCCGCTGATCGCCGAGGGTCAGGAACGCGGATTCCTGACCTTCGAGCAGATCGCGGCCTGCCTCGAGGAGGTCGAGGTCACCAAGGAGCAGGTGCAGGAGCTGCACGCCTACCTGGACGAGCAGGGCATCGAGGTCGTCGACGCCGACGGGCGCCTGGCCAAGTCCGAGGCCGCAAGCGTCGAGGCCAACGCCGCGGCAGCGCCGACGAGCCGCGGCCGGATCAGCGCAAGAAGGTCGAGATCGATCTGACGGTCGAGCCGAGCCTCGACTCGCTGCGGCTGTACCTGCGCTCGATCGGCCGTGTGCAGCTGCTGACCGCCGAGCAGGAGGTCGCTGCTGGCCCGGCGCATCGAGCGCGGCGACATGCTGGCCAAGCAGCAGATGATCGAGGCCAACCTGCGGCTGGTCGTCTCGATCGCCAAGAGCTACCTGGGCCGCGGCCTGACGTTCCTGGACCTGATCCAGGAGGGCTCGATGGGGCTGATCCGCGCGGTCGAGAAGTTCGACTACCGCCGCGGCTACAAGTTCTCCACCTACGCGACGTGGTGGATCCGCCAGGCGGTGACGCGGGCGATCGCCGACAAGGGCCGCACGATCCGCATCCCCGTCCACATGGTCGAGAAGCTCAACAAGGTCGTCCACGTCGAGCGCCAGCTCGTCCAGCAGCTCGGCCGCGAGCCGACGCCGGAGGAGATCGCCGCCGAGCTCGAGACGACGGTGCGCGAGGTGCGCGACGTGCTGCGCATGGCCCAGCAGCCGATCTCGCTGGAGAAGCCGATCGGCGAGGAGGACGAGTCCGAGCTCGGCGACTTCGTCGAGGACCAGACCGCCGAGTCGCCGTTCGAGCAGGCAGCCGAGCACCTGCGGCGCGAGAACCTGCGCCGCGCGCTCGCGGCGCTGCCCGAGCGCGAGCGCGAGGTGATCGAGATGCGCTTCGGCCTCACCGGCGAGCGGCCGTACACGCTCGAGGAGGTCGGCCGCGCGTTCAACGTCACGCGCGAGCGGATCCGGCAGATCGAGAACCACACGCTCAAGAAGCTCGAGGCGCTGCCCGAGGCGCAGCGGCTGCGCGACGCGTCGTAGCAAGCTTCGAGAGCAAGGCAGCGCTGCGCGAGGCTGGCGCCGCCGGCGAAGCCGGTGGCAGGACGTAGCGCGCCCCGCCAGGGGCCGCTCGACTGCCATCCAATTTCTGAAACAGGACACTAGACTCAGGCGCCCCCGGCGGGATTCCCGAGCGGTCAAAGGGGCTTGGCTGTAAACCAAGTGGCACTGCCTTCCCAGGTTCGAATCCTGGTCCCGCCATCTCACCCCCGTTAGGGCCCGCGGATCAATAACTGTGGGTCTGGTTACGGTGAGTGGTTGGCGGGAGTGATGCGGTAGTTCCACTCGGGGTGCCAGTCGCTTCCGGTGATGTTGACGGCGGCGATTTGGTCTTTGGTGACCTTGACCTTGGCGTAGACGGCGGGGTCCAGGCGAGCGTAGACCTTCAGCCCGGTGCTGGTGGTCGTGGAGCTGATCAGATCGATGATGACCTGGTAGCTGGTCAGCGGCCGACCGCGCCAGTTGAGGCTGATGAACGAGAACAGTCGGTGTTCGACCTTGTTCCATTTCGATGTTCCGGGTGGGAAGTGGCAGAGCTCGAGCTGCAGGCCGGTCTCGTCGGCCAGCCGCTGCAGTTCGACCTTCCACAGATGCACGCGAGGGCTGTTGCCGCCGCCACAGTCGGCGGTGACCGTCAGCGTCCCGGCATTCGGGAAGCGCTCCTGGCCGAGGTGCTGCCACCAGGCGCGGATGCTCGCGACCGAGAACTGAGCGGTTTCCGCCGACAGACCGACGGACACGGGATACCGCAGCATTGTGTGATGGTCGTTTAGATTCGCTGGTCGTCACGCATCGGTTCCATCCGCTGTTCGGGCAGCGGCTGGAGGTGTTGCGAGTGCGCCGCCAGCGCACCGGCCGGCTGTACGTGTGCGACGGTGGCGTGCTTGGCAGCCTGACGCTGCCGGAGGATGCGACGGATCGTGGCTTGGAGCCGGCTGAGCGGCGGCTGAGCTTTGAGGTGCTGGTCGAGTTGGCGGTCGTGGTCGCCGCGCTCGCCGGCGCCGCGCGCTGGGAGGCTGGGCGATGAACGCGGCGGTGTCCTTGAGGTTGAGTGAGCTGGATGTGCGCGTGCTGCGGGCGACCGATTCACGGTATGAGCGCGCGCCCGAGAAGGTGGGCGAGCTGGCGGGCTGCGCGGCGGACGTCGCGCTGTCTGCCTTGCGCCGTCTCCGCGGCGCCTACCTCGTCGAGGATGACGGCTGCCGTCCGCAACGGTGGCTGCGCACCTATGATGGCGACGTCGCGCTGGAGCATCAGCCGTGAGTAGCTCGTTGAGAAGGATCCAGGGGCTTGTCAGCGAATAACTTCCAAGCTGATGCCTTCCTCGCAACTCGGCGAGTTGAGCGTGCGCAAGTTGCTCGCGCGTCAGCGGCTGCTGGCCGGCAGATTGTCCGAGCCCGAGCGGACGTTACGCGGTGTGCTCTTGCACGAGGGTCGCAGCTGCTCGAGCGAGGGGTCCGCTGCCGGCGCGGCGAGCTGCACGGCCCGTACACGTACTTGGCGGTTTACGCCGAGGGACGCAGCCGCACGATCTATGTACCCGCGGCGGCCCGCGCGGCTACCGAGGCGCATGTCGCGCTCACGCAGCGCAACGAGGACTGTTGTTGGAGATCTCGCAGATCAACCTCGAGCTCTTGAGGCGGCGGGCGCTGGAGTGATGGTCGGTGAGCGACATCCTGTCCGGGGCTGCCTGCACAGTGGCGAACATGGTTGTGTCCGCGCTCACGGTAGAGGTGGGCGGTGTTGAGCGGCCAGCGGGAGAAGATCGAGCGCCAGCATGTGGAGCGGCTGGCGATCGTCTACCTCCGTCAGTCATCGCCCAGGCAGGTGCGCGAGAACGTGCGCTCGACCGAGCGTCAGTACGCGCTCGCCGAGCGCGCCGCCGAGCTGGGCTGGGAGCCGGGGCGGATCCTGACCGTCGACGGCGATCTCGGCGTGTCCGGTGTTGAGCGACACGCTGGGTGGTGATCGTCGGGCCGTCGGGCGCCATTGAGCGTGATGACGTGACCGCCTGTTGATGCTGGCTGGCGTCAGCGTCGTGGTGATGATTGGCCGAGTCGAGATGTTCGCCCGCAATTTGCGGGCGCGCGTGGTGCAGCGCTCGCGCCATCGATGATGGCGGTGATCACCACGACGGTGTCGTTGTTCACCGGCGCCTGCGAGGTCTGATACTTCTCACATCACGAGTCGCCCCTGGCCTTCGCGCGATGGTCGTGCGAGCCTGCACAGGTGATGATCGAGGTGCGGTATGAGCGTGTTGGCGATGATCGCGGAGCCGTCGGTGGTGGAGGCCGATCTGGCCGCCGGACGCCTGTGTTGTCCGGTCTGCGAGAGGCCGCTGTCACCGTGGGGGTTCGCGCGCGAGCGCACGGTGCGGCTGCTGGACGAGACGCGCTCGATCCGCCCGCGACGCGCGTGCTGTCTGGCGCTGCGAGCAGACGCACGTGCTGCTGCCCTTGTGGGCGGTCGCCCGCCGGCGCGATGGCGCGGAGGTGATCGGCCGTGCGCTGCCGGCGAAGGCCAACGGGCAGGGGCACCGCACGATCGCCGTCCAGCTCCGGCGGCCGCCCGGGACGGTGCGCGGCTGGCTGCGTGCCTTCGCGCGCCGCGCCGAGCCCGTCGCCGCAAACGCCCGACGCTGGACGCACGCACTCGACGCGTCAGCCGACCACACGATCCCGCCCGGATCCCCGGTCGTGCACGCGGTGGACGCGCTCGGCAGGGCGGCCCGCGCGGCCCGGCTGCGGCTGGGGCTCAGCGTCTCGCCATGGGAGCTCGCTGTCGCGCTCACCGGCTGCTGCACGGCCGCCCCCGCGACCCGCCTGGATTCTGAGCCGCGCCGCTGCCGCGACGCGCGAGTGGGTCGCATCCGCTCGCTGTTCCGCGCTCGTGACTCGGCAACGTCTCGCGAGCACTCGATCACGCTCATGGCGAGCGGATCAACAGCGGGGAGCGAAGCGGTCTCAACGCGCGACGCACAACCGGACGCCCCCCGAAGCCGGTTCCCCCTCGCTGCTGCCGTTCCCGTCCTTGGACCCGCCTCCGACACCCTTTGGTCGTTCGGTCGTTCGTCCCCCACATCACCATCCTTAATGGCGCCGTCATCACCATCCAGCCTGTCCGTCAACATCCGGCCGCGACACCCATCGCCGCGACAGTTATAAGGACCTGGTCGGCCGGGTGTGCCAGAGCGAGGTCGGCGCGATCTTCGGGCTGGAGGTCGCAAGGCTGGCCCGCAACAACGCCGAGCTGTTGCGGCTGCTTGAGTTCTGCGCGCTGACCGACACCCTGGTCGTGGACACTGACGGGATCTATGACCTGCAGGACTTCAACGATCGGATGATCCTGGGGTTGAAGGCGCAGGGGTCCGAGGCGGAGCTGCACATCATGGCCTCGCGCCTGCAGGGCGCCAAGCGCGCTGCCGCCGAGCGCGGCGAGCTGCGGCTGCCGGTCGGCTACCTCTACGACGAGGAGGGTCATGTGATCATCGACCCCGACGAGGAGGTGCAGACCGCTGTCTTTGACCTGTTCGCCGCGTTCGAGCAGACCGGCTCCGCCTACGGCGTCGTCGGCGTCTTCAAAGATCGACGGTTCCCCACGCGCGCATGGGGCGGTGCGTGGGCGGGCGAGCTCGGTTGGGGCCGGCTGAACTACGCGCGCGCGTGCAACGTGCTCACGAATCCTTGCTACGCCGGAGCGTACGTGTTCGGCCGCCAGCGCTCCCGCCGCGCGGTCCGGCCGGACGGCACGATCGTGACCAGGACGATCGCCGTGCCCCGCGCCGAGTGGGCGGTGCTGATCCAAGACCACCACCCCGGCTACATCACCTGGCAGCAGTTCCTAGCCAACGAGCGGCGCTTGGCCGCCAACCACACGCGCAACGGCCAGCGTCCAGCACGCGAGGGCCCGGCACTGTGCCAAGGGATTGTGCGCTGCGGCTCGTGCGGCCACACGATGGGAACCCAGTATCAGCGCGGGAGTGCCGAGTACCGGTGCTCGCGTTCGCGCGCCGAGCATCTGTTGACCCCCGGCTGCCGGCAGGTCAAAGCCCGGGTCGTCGATGAGCTCGTCGCTGAGCGGCTGCTCGCCGCGCTCGCGCCCCATGAGATCGCGCTCGCACTAGCCCCATTTTCCGCGGCTGGTGAGGGCATGGTCTGCCTGTTGCGGCCAGGGCGGCTGGATTCTGAGTAGGTGGAGGATGTGTTGTTGGGTGTCGGTGAGCGGGTCGAGTTGGATGCCGGTGTGGGTGTAGGTGAGCCCGAGGCCTTGGAACGCGGCGAGGATGTTGCGGCCGGTTGGTCGGGCTGAGCGGCCTTCTGGGAGTAGTCCGGGGAGTTGCTGCTCGGGGCCGAGCGCGGCGCGGGTTTGGGCTTCGATCAGTCCGAAGATCAGCAGTGAGATCCCGACGATGCTGAGGAGTGCGTAGACGCGGTCGTCGTTGTGCAGAAAGATCGGGCGGACCTTCAAGGTCTGTTTCATGTCGCGGTGGCGACGTTCCACGATCTGTTGGTCTTTGTAGAGGCGCAGCACGTTGCCGGCGGTGAGGCGTCCGGGGAGGTTCGTCGCGAGCGCGTAGATCCCATCGAAGCTCTGGGCGGTGGTGATCGCTTCCTGGTTGCGCTGCCAGCTGATCGTCAGCTTCCCGGCGTGCGTGGTGACGGTCACGTTGATCAGGCCGGCGATGTTCACAGCGATGATCTGACCGATCCTGCGCTGGACCTGCTCGCGGGTTTTGTAGTACCGGCCGCCGAGTCCGTTGCGGAGGCGCTCAAGCGCGTCTTCGGCCTTCTGCAGCGCACGGTCGCGCGCGTCCGCGACCTGCGCCGCTTCCTCGGAGGAGTGGATATACGCGACGCGCAACGTGAGTGGCGGATGCTGATCGGTGCCGGGGATCTCCCAGTCCCGCAGAGCGCCCTTGAACCGGGTGCGCTCGCTGGCGGGCAGCGTGGCCTCACGCTCGGGCACGTAGCGCACCGGCCGTAACGCGGCATGCCCGGCATCGGCCAGGAACCGTTCTCGGAAGCCGGCGCTGGCGCGCAACGGCACGACGAACCTGACCCCGGCCTGATCGATCTCGCGCATCGTCTTCGGGGCTCCCATCGCGGAATCGCACACGATCAGAAGACCGGGGCCGGAGATCTCAAGCAGCCGCTCAAGCGACGCGCCGACGAGTGTCAACTCGGCGGCGTTTCCCGGATCCGGGCGGCTGTAGAGCACCGTCCCGTCGGGCGTTGCGGCCTGCAACGTGCGGACCTGCCGGGCGACGCGGCGATCCGACGCCCATCCCTTCGCGATCAAGGCCGAGTCCTCATAGGCACCGCTGACGCCGACCGTCGTCAAGTCGACGTGCAGCCGGCCCGCCTCGACACCGAACCGCTCGATCGCGCCGGCCGCGACCCGCGAGCGGAGATCCTCTGCGTAGACCGCGAACGTCTCCAATGCTCGCCCGAGGCGATCATCGTTGAGAAGGGCCGGCGGGATCCCGAGCAGCTCATGCACCGCCGCCCCGGACGCCCAGCCCGCGACGTCATAGAGCGGCGAGGGAGAGCACAACCGGCTCGCGATCAGCGCACACACGACCTCACCGACCGACAGGATCGACCGGGCGCTGCGGGGCAGCGCCCCGTCGACCGTGTCCTTCACCCCGAGCTCACGCAGGAAATGCTCAACGAGCAGCAACGGCCCGACTGACCGCCGAGTACCGGCCATCGGCGGATCCAACCGCGCGAACGATCCCGCGAGCGCTTCCAGCTGCCCGGAGTCCTTCAGCGCGTCCTTCCGGCCAAGGTTTGCCACAACGCGATGCCTGACCTTGCCCTTCCCGTCACGGTAGCCATCCACCAGCTGCAGATAGACGTACTCGCGGCCGGACCGCTTGACCTTAGTCTCCTTGACGAACATGTTGCCACAACACTAACGGCCCCATCGGACAGCAAAACCGCCCGCAACGACCCCGTGTTGCCACAACAGCATCCCATTCCGGGCGCACCAAACCACGCGCACACCCAGACGCCACCTCACAAACCGCCAGAACTACCCACCATCAACCGCGGAAAACGGGACTAGCGGCTGCCGACGAGGTCCAGCAGCGTCGCGAGCGCTCGAACCGGGCGCTCGAGCTGCGCGTCGAGCGCGCCCGCTACGCCGCCATCAAGGCCGAGCGTGCCTTCCACGCCTGCGACCCGGAGAACCGGCTCGTCGCCCGCAGCCTCGAGACCCGCTGGGAGGAGAAGCTGCGCGAGCTCAAAGACGCCGAAGCCGAGCTCGCCGAGCACACGATCCCCGCCCCGGAGCCCTCGCGCGAGCAGATCGAGGCGCTCGCGCGCGACCTCCCCGCGTTGTGGGCCGCAAGCACCACCACCGACAAAGACCGCAAGCGGCTGCTGCGCGCGATGATCACAGACGTCACGCTCACCTTCCAGCCCGGCAGCGACCAGCTCGAGGTCGGGATTCGCTGGCGCTCGGGCGCCGTCGAACAACACACCGTCAAGCGACCCCAGCGCGACACCATCGCGCCGACGACGCTCGAGCTGATCGCCCACCTAGCCGAGGACCACAGCAACACCGAGATCGCCGCCAAGCTCCAAGCCGCCGGCGTGCGCACTCCACGCGGACGCCCGTTCGATCGCGGCAACGTCAGCTCGGTCCGCTGCCGCTACAACATCCCCTCAGGCCCCCCGCGCCACGACGGCGAGCTGAGCCCGGGCGAGATCGCCAAGCGCCTGGGAATCTCAAAGAACGCCGTCTACTACTGGATCCGCCACGGCCAGCTCCAAGCACGCCGCGGCGCCGCCGGACGCCTGACCGTGCCGTTCGGCCCCGACATCAAGCAGGAGCTCCGCCAGCATGTGGCGAACTCTGGCCACTTCAAAACCCAAATGAGGCGAACAGGAGGTGCAGTATGAAGGCAACGTCCCGACCGACACGTAGCCCTCGTTGTTGGCGATGTCGTAGACGCCGTAGGGGACGGCCTTGGGGACTTCGGGGTCAGGGAAGTCGTGCCCTTGGACCTCGACTGGCTCGCCGGTCGGCTCCCACTCACGCCCCACCGCCTTGTAATCGCCAACTAGCTCCTTCTTTTTGCAGTCAATGCTGATCACCGGCTGGCCCGCGGCCAGCGCCGCCTGACCGTCTCGTTGATGTGCTCAAACTGCCCATCTCGGTCGGGATGCTGGGCTCCCTCACGCGTCTTCTGATTGGCCTGAAGCCGGAACCCCTGGCCCTTCAGCAGCTTCCCGAGCGTGCGCTCGGAGATCTCATGTCCCATCCCCGCCAGCGCGTCGCACAGCTTGCCAAGACTCTTAGACGTCCATCTGAGCGGCGACTCGGGATCCCCGCGCGTGGCCGGATCGATCAGCCGATCGAGATCGCTGACCACCTCGGGGTCGAGATCCACCACCGGCCGGCGCCCCCCCCAGCTCGGCGCACCTGCCCACGCTCAACGCGCTCACCGGACTCAAGCTCGGCCATCCCCCGAAGGATCGTCTCCTCAGCCAGCCCCGTCACGCGCGCGACCAGCTCCACCCCACCCGGCCCGTGCGCCTTAGCCTCGCTCGCTGCCCACATCCGCCGGCTGCGCTCGTCGCACTCAGGGCCAAACAACCGCCAGCGCTCAGCGATCTTCGCCTCCGCCACACGATCGAGCACCGCCGACAATCTCTCGAGCTCCGGCACGCAACTTCATTCGTCGTTCACACCAAAGCTCCTTCACATAACGCGACGAAAACCCACAGTTGATGACCAGCGACCCCTTAGGGACAGGAAGTGTCTAACGGGGCAGCGATCCCAATGCTGACGGGGACTCACACGACTCTGGGGTATCAATCGCCCGGTTCCACAAGAGTCGGCTCCGGAGCGGCGCGAGTCACGAACGTAGTCACGCTCTCACCCGTGACCAGACGCCCTCAGAGGACGCAATCATGGAAGGGCGTCCGGGGTACCTCTCGGGCGCCGTGGCCCCGGGCGTTGGCGCGTCGCGGGGCCGATCCTGGAGAAGCGCATCGCCGGTGGCTATGTCGGCCAGAACTCCGAGAGGGGATTCGGCGCGCCACCGCTCCCTGTAGCCGCCGGCAACCGGCAATCCAATCGTGCTAGTGCTAGCGGTTGAGTCGGGTGATCGGCCGCATCGAGGCGATCATCCGTCCGACCGTTCGTTGGGAGGGGCCGCCAAGATCCCTGCTGGAGAAGACGTAGTACCCGCCGGGTCCTGGGAAGGCCCATTCGGTTGCGGTACTGCCGAGACGGAACTCCACGACATTGCGACCGCCAAGTCTGAAATGTCGTGGGGTGAAGTTGAGCCGCGATGCGCGGATATCGGGGAGCAATGCGTGCCCGCTGGTGCGCGAGGATCCGCCGCCGCCAAAGAGCTGTGGCTGGACGTTGTATCCGTAGTCGACTCGGAAGCGGTGCGTCCGCTCGCGGTCTTGTCGGGATAGCGTGGGTAGCGCTGAACGCCGCGGAGATCCGACACGTACCAGGTGCCGTCTCTAATGCGACTGGGCAAGTAGGCTGGCCAGATCGGTACAACGCGTAGCTTGGCGTTTGCGACGGCTCGCATCGCGTCTTTGGGGGTGTCTGCGCAAGGCGTCGTCGCGCCCTTCGGCTTGTACCCGCATTCCGTGGCCACCCAGTCGGCGAGGATCGCTGCCCTGTGGTGCGTGCTGGACGCGGGGCGGGAGCAGCCACCTCCGCCCGCTCCGTGGCCGCAACGCCAATCACCAGTTGACCACCACTGTTGGTAGCCGTATGGGCCGCCATGCTTGACACCGCCACCGCCCATGAACTTCCGAAGGACACGGCGCGCCGTAACGCAATAGACACTCCCGCGCCGGATCGTCACTGAATAGAACGCGTGCTAAGAAAAGATGTCATCACAGCTACGGCCGGCGGACCTCTCAGACGCCGTGGCCGGCTTAACGAGGGCGCGCGTCCCGGAGGCCAGTACAGCGACAACGACGACGACGCCCACAGCGACAACGACGACAACGCCGACCACGAGCCTAGGCAGTAGTCGCGATCTTATGATCTAGCCACCGTACCGGGATTGAAGACCTCGTTGATGAATTCGATCCGGCCAAGCGGCGTCAGGAACGACTACCTGATCTCGTCCACTAGGTCGGGCTCACTCAACCCGGGCGCGCGTGAAACCGCTCCGCACACGGCTCGAGACCGAGACGGACCCGCCAACCCGCGGACCTGCGAGGCGATCTTGGCGCAGCTCCGGGCGATCGGCCGCGGTCCTGGCGGCACGCTGTCCCAAAAAAGCCGAAGCGATATGCGGCTGGTCAAACCTTATGTTTGAACGAGCCGCCTCGACGGTAACCTGAGGTCCCTGCGGGGGTCGTCCCATTGCAGCCCCCGGTCCCGTGCAACGAGCGGCCCTCGCACCTTCTCTGACCGGCTGCAAACGCATTCACCGAGGTCCGGTTAGGGAACCTACGCCTCTGTAGATTCGTCCCTAGACGGGCATAGCATTCGCTTATGGGCGCTATCACGCGCAACGATTCGCCGCGTTTCCTGTCGGTCAGCGAAGCTGCGAAGTGCGCGCTTTTGTGCTGGCCGGGCCGTTGATTCCCGTAGGGCTCATGGAAGAGCTCCGGGCGGGTGGCTCACGCGCCACGCCCCCAGCCGAGCTGCCCGCCCCTCCGTTTCTTCGTTCCTGTGCGGGCGCACAGAGCTCACAAGAGCGCTCGTGGTCGGTCATCCAGGCAACCCAGGCAAGGGATCCGTAATTCATACGCTTTCTCCCCGAGACCGCCGGGTCGCACGGGCCGACGGTCACGCAAGCCGCGTTATCTATGTGGGCGTGCGGAGGCGTGCGCTCGGCGGGGCGGGCGGTTTGCACAAGTGCCGCCCGCCCCCCACTGCGAGGCCGAACGTCATCGACAGGAGATCAGCGTCGATCGGTGAGGGAACCAGCCGCCTGGCGCGTACCGGCTCAGCTCAGACTGAGGCCGTTGACGAACTCTGAGAAGCCGGTAGTACGACCCCACGCAATTACGTCCGGTCCGGTCGGCGTCTCGCCGCCCGTGGCGTCGTCCTCGTTCGGTCACGTGCCTTAAGGGCACGCTCCCTCACTGCGTCCTCGCCACGAACGCCGAGCCATCCGCCTGACCTCGGACATACTTGCGTTCGGCCGTACTAGTCGCGACCGCCTGACGGCCGGCTCCGCGGGCTATGTGCTCAATTCCCGCCATCGCGTATTCCAACCACCGGGGAAAGACCGGAAACCGGACCACTATCCTCGCGTCCGATGGCTTCCGACCAGCCGCCACGCGGCGACCAGATCGAGCAGACGGCCGAGCGCGAGTCCCGTTTCCAGCAGGCGGCCAAACGGGTGGACACGAGCCCGGCGCTGCTGGCGGCCGCTCGCCGGGTCCGGCGCAGCCTCCCCGGTGACGAGCGGTTCGGCGACCCGCTGTCGACTGCCGGCCTGACCCCGGTGGAGGTCGTCGCGCGCAGCGTGTCCTGGCTGAACCCCGATCGTGAGAGCGTTGTGCAGGAGGTTGGTCTGGCCGGACTGCAGGTGTGGCAATCGCTGTCCGAAGCCGCTGGGCGAGGGCGCGGCGACATGGAATTGGCACTGCCGTTCACGGACCTCGTGGGTTTCTCCTCGTGGGCGCTGCAGGCGGGGGACGCGGCGACGCTCGAACTCTTGCGCGAGGTTGGCATCCGGGTCGAGAACGCCGTGCTCGCCAACGGGGGACGCATTGTCAAGCGCCTTGGTGACGGGGTGATGGCCACTTTCCTTGACCCGTCCGCCGCGGTGCGGGCGGCGCTCGATGCCCAGGACGCGTTGGCCGAGGTCGACGTGGACGGATACAAGCCGCAGATGCGCGCGGGCATCCAATGGGGAAGGCCACGGGGGCTGGGCGGCGACTACCTCCTTGTGGACGTCAACATCGCCGCCCGGGTCGCCGATTCGGCCAAGGCCGATCAGGTCATGGTCTCCGAACTCCTGCTCGAGCGGCTCGACTCCGACCAGATCACCCCGGGCAAGCGCCGGCGGCTGCGGGCCGATGGAGCGCCGCGCGGGATGCACGTTGTCCCGATCTCACGGGCGCCGGCGCCGAGCTGATACGTCGGCTGTCGCGAGGCTGGGAGCGTTTCCTGCCCCTGCAGCGTTTTGTGCAGGGAGAACCGAGCGGGCGTGATACACCGGGCTTCGTTCGGCATGCCAAATCTCGGAAGGCCATCGATCCAGGGCCTCAGCGCTGTCGTGGCGGCGATCCTGCTCTGCGCCGCTGCGCTGGTCCTCGTGGTCCACGGACCCATTGCCCGTGCTGCGAGCTCCGGGCAACTGCAGCAGCAGATCAGCTCGGGCCAGAGTCGGGTCTCGAGCCTGTCTGGAACCGTCAGCGCCGCCGGCAACCGGCTCGACCGGCTGAACGGGAACATCACCTCGTTGGAGCATCAGATCGGCTCGATCGAGGCCAGATTGAACGCCCAGCGGGCTCAGCTGCTGAAGGTTTGGAACGAGCGCGACGCCGCTCGTGCCCGCCTGGCCAAGCTGGAGCACTACGAGGCGTATGCGGAGGGAGTGCTCTCACGCCACCTGGTCAGCAGCTACGAGAACCAGAATCCGGACATCGTCTCCGTCGTGCTTGAGGCCAGGGGATTTCAGGACCTGCTCGAGCGCGTGTCGTTCGCCCAGCGGATCAGCCGGCAGGACGTCCAGATCATCAGCCGGGTCCGAACGTCCCGGCGCGCGGTGGCTGCGCAGGCCACCCGGCTGGGCGCGATCGAGGCGCGCCAGCAGAAGCTCACCAATGTGATCGTGGCCCAGCGCGCCAGGCTCGCCTCAGCGCGCGCAAACCTGGTCGGCCAGCAGGTCGCGCTGGCCCGCTACCGCTCGCGCCAGGCAGGTCAGCTCGCCAACGCTCGCGGACATGTGGCCGGCCTCGAGCGGGAGCTCTCGAACCTTCAGTCGGCGCAGGCGGCCGCGGCGTCCCGGGCGGACTCGGGATCGAGCCAGTCCTCGGGCTCGTCGGGATCGAGCCAGTCCTCGGGATCGTCGGGTGGATCGGCCCCGAGCTCGAGCGGAGGCTTCACCTTCCCGTTGCCCAAGTCCGCGGCCTCCCCGCCGGGGACGTGGAGCCCCGACCAGGGTGTCGACATCTCCGCGCCTGGCAACACGCCCGAGTACGCCGTCTGCAGCGGCACGATCGTCCTGCATGGGATCGGCGGCTTCGGCCAGTGGGCACCTGTCCTGCACTGTGACAGCCCCATCGACGGCTTCAGCTATGTCTATTACGGCCACGCCGGGCCGGCCAACCAGCTGGCGGTCGGCACCCATGTCGGCGATGGCCAGGTCATGAGTTCGGTCGGCCCCGGCATAGTCGGCATCTCCACCGGTCCCCACCTGGAAATTGGCTTCGCCGACTCCAGCGGCAGCCCGATCGGGGCACAGACGGCGTCGACGATGATGTCGCTGCTGCAGGGTTCGTACTGAAACGGCGGCCGCTGAGCGCTCGCGTTTCAATGGCGCAAGAAGCGCTAGGCTGCGAGCCAGCGCCCTCTTAGCTCAGCTGGTAGAGCACTTCCATGGTAAGGAAGG
>CAVTTU010000010.1:0-123044 GCA_963737535.1 uncultured Solirubrobacterales bacterium | reverse complement strand
TCTGATCCTGGTAGGTGCAGAACATCTGCGCGGCCTCGCAGTCGGGCTCGGGACCCTTCTTGATGTAGTAGCCCCAGCTGACGTGGTGGTGGTAGAAGAGGTAGGTCAGGTCCGTCCACGCGTAGTCCGGAGGGCTGCTGTCGTGCGGCGGTCCGATGTCGGTCGGCAGTCCCGGCACCTCGATGTTGGAGGAGCAGCTCGACGCTTCGCCGGGATGAACGCACATGGCCGACCACTCCGACACCAGGTACAGGTGGGCCGGCAGGCTCCACGACGCGTTCGGACTCGAACATGTGGTCCTGGAGCACGAAATGCTTCGCGTAGGTCCAGTAGTTGGGGATCTCGCGCTGATCGTGGTAGCCCATCATGTCGGGCGGCAGGTTGGGGATGCAGTCCTTGGGATCGAGCGCGTTGGTGCAGCTCTCGGCGGGCGCGGATGAAGCCGTCCATCTTCCCGTGGTCGTAGTCGGTGTCGAACGCGTCGCATCGTGCGGGCCGCCGTAGTCGACGTCGTGCGAGTCGTGATACGGGCGCATGCACCGGTGGCGTCGCGGGTCGGGCACGCACACGCTCGGCTTGCCGTGGGCATCGGGATTCCGTCGGCCCCGGGGAAGGTGCCGAAGTAATTGTCGAACGACCGGTTCTCCTGCATGATCACCACGACGTGGCGGATCTTGTGGATGCCGCTCGCCGCCTGCGCGGTCGAGCCGACTGCCCCGAGCGCGACGAGCGCCGCGACGACCATCTGCGGAGCCGCCCTCACGACGCGTGCACGACGGGCGATGTCGCCAGCACCTTCCCGCGCGAGTTCAGCGCGCGCACGGCAAACCGGGTGGCCGAGCTGTGTACCGCGATGCGGGTCTCAAAGCTCCGGCTCGCGGCCGACCCCACGGGCTTTGGCGATCCGCTGCCGCTGGCCGCGAGCACCTGCCAGCGAGCCACTGTGGTGGCGCCGTTCCAGCTCGCGTACACCGCGACATGCGCCGCCCGTAGCCAGCTTCGCCACGGCCTTCGGACGGGTGGTCGGAGTGGCGCTCCACGGGAAGGTGAACTCCCGGTAGGAGCCGTCGTCGGTGGGCAGATGGGCGTCGAACGGCAGCGCGCCCGACGGTGAGAATTCCGAGAAGAACGGCGTCGAGCCAAAGCCGACGAACAGATTGCCTCCGGGGAGGGTCTGGAAGCTGCCCTCGCTGTTGGCTACCGGGCCGCCAGCCGGCCGGCGGTATTGGCGGGCGACCCTGGCCGTGTGGTGGCGTAGATCGAGGGCGAGGATCAGCCCGCGGGACGAGGACGCCTTGATCGGCGGGCCGGCCTCGTCGTCGAACAGGCTGACCCGATTGCCCGGGAGCATCGAGGCGTCGTGCTGGAAGAAGAAGCGCGAGCCGGCGCTGCATTCGGAAGCTCGACGCCTTGCCTCCGAGCGTCCAGATGATCCGACCCGTGGTGCGGTCGATCTCATAGATCGCCGAGGTGTCGCGGGCCGACACCAGCAGCCGGTTGTGTGCAAGCGGCTCGATCGAGTTCATGTGGTAGGCGTCGAAATAGGCGCTCGTGGCAGCGGTGGCGTACGAGTCGGCCAGCGGGATGTGGCCCGAGCGCGTGCCACTCCCAGGTGACCAGGCCGGTGCGGATGTCGACGGCCTGGAGGATCGAGTCGAGCACCGGCGAGCGCTTGCCCGGCGCCGTTCCCGGGAGGTGCATCATCACGAGCGAGTTCACGGTGAACAGGGCGTCGCCGGATCGCGTGAGCCGGAACTCGTGCAGGTCCGCCTGATAGCCGTTGCCAACGTGCACGATCTTCAGCGTGTGGTACCGGGTGTTGGCGATGACTCCCTCGCCCAGACCGAAGGCAGCGATCGTGACCTGGCCCTGCCACCAGGTCAGCACCTTGCGACCCTTGTATCGCTGCAGCCGGAGGTTGGTGGCCACGGTGGGCGGCGGGAGCTGGCGGAACCACACCAGCCGGCCGTGCCCGTCGATGATCATGGGGCCGCCGCGGCCGACCGGGTTGATCGTCAGCGCGTTGTTGCTCTCCGGATGGATCTCCGGCGAGGGCAGCGGCGTCAGGAAGACATCGCCGGCGAGCGATCCTTTGCGAACGGAGATCCGAGGCGGCAGCAGCTGCGGCTCGGTGACGAAATGGTCGAGCTTGGACGGCTGGAGCTTCGGGATGTTGAGCACCGGCGGGACGGCGGCCAGGTTCGCCACCGTGAACGAGAACCTCCGGGCGGCCCGGTGGGCAAAGCGAACCACCACCGAGACGTGCTCGCCACTCCTCGAGCGGCCGGCTGAGGACGAAGCTCGCCCCTCGCCGGCCGCTGTAGAGGATGGAACGCGCCCCGATGAAGTCCGCTGCTCGAGCCTTCCACGCGTACAGACCGAAGCTGGTCAGGCGGGATGCCGAGGATGCTGATCTGGGTGGTCGGAGATGCGTCGGGGGTTCCGGGAGCGGGGCTGATCGCCACCGGCCCATCGCCGCCGCCACCGCCATCGCCGCCGAGCCTATCGCCGCCGGGCCCGAATCGCGCCCGCCTGGGCCCGCCAGGGCCCCGGAAGCGGGCAACAGCATCGCCGACGTGGCCGCGAGCGCCCCGATCAGCATCGGTGACACCCTGTCTGACTGCACGACACCGTTATATACAGAGCTAGTGACACATTGTCAAACAAACCGTCACCCGATCGCTATGATCCAGGGCCGTGAGCTCTGCAGCCCAGCGCGTCCGCCATCGAGAGCAGCGCGAGAGCACGCGTCGGGAAATCATGGCCGCGGCCGATCGGGTCCTGCGCGACAGCCCCTATCGCGAGCTGTCCGTGGAGAGCGTCATGGCCCAGACAGGGCTCACCCGCACCGCGTTCTACCGGCACTTCGACGACATCACCGATCTCGTCCTGCGCCTGTTCGCCGACGTCGGTCGTGAGCTCTACAAGGTCGGCGAGCGCTGGGTCCGCTCCGCCGGCTCGGACTACCCGACCGCGGCCCTTGAGGGCCTGGCCGGCATCGTGGACTTCTTCGTCGAGCACGGACCGCTCGTACGCGCGATCGCCGAGGCGGCGGCAACCGATGAGCAGATCGAGCGCGCCTATCGCGCTTCGATCGAGACGTTCATCGACATGACGGCTCAGGCTCTGGACCACCTCGTCGAGACCGGCCAGCTGCGGGTCTCCCACACCGACGCTCTGGCTCGCGCGCTGACGCTGATGACCGAGGCATTCCTGCTCGAGGAGTTCGGGCATGCGCCCGGCGGCGATCCCCGGGTGGCCCTGGAGACCCTCCAGACGATCTGGCTCCGGGTGGCGGGGCCGCAGCGTCACGACTCCGACCTCGCGCCGGAGACGCTCCAGACGATCTCGCTCGACATGGGGTCACCGCAGGATCGGCAGCCGGAACGCGAGGAGCTCGGGTGAGATTGCGGCTGGTGGGACTCGTCGGACTGGCCGCGGTGCTCGGAGCACTGCATCTGCTGCCGGCCGCGAGCGCCCGCACCACCAGCGCCGCAACCCACGCCTTGAGCGGCACCCAGTCCGAATACGACCGCGCACTGCAGCTGGGCATCAAGGCATACGTCTACGGGATTCCGCTGCTCGACACCAACCGGGTATTCCTGACCAGCACGAGCGTGAACGTCCCCGATGGCGCCGGCGGCGGGCCGGTCAACCAGTTCTCCAACGTCCGCCGCCTGGCCAAGCCTTCGGATAAGACGCTCGTGGCCCCCAACCACGACACGCTGTACTCGATGGCCTGGCTGAACCTGTCCCGGCAGCCGATCGTCGCGCACATGCCCGTGGTCAAGCACCGCTTCGTGGTCTTCGAGCTCGTCGACCCCTACACCAACAACTTCGCCGCCATCGGGTCCGTCGGCTCCCCACCCGGAAACTACGCGATCATCCCTCCCGGGTGGCACGGCCGCCTGCCCCATGGTGTGAGGCGGATCGACTCGCCGTACACGCGCGTCTGGGTCATCGGGCGCACCTACATCAAGGACCGCGCCGACACGCCGAACGTGGTACGGATCCAGAACAAGTACTCGCTCACGCCGCTGGACAAGTGGGGCACGGACTACAAGCCGAAGCGGCCCAAGCACGTCGACCGCAAGTCCAAGCAGTACAAGATCCCCGGCACCCAGCCCGGGGAGAATCCGCTCGCGTTCTTCGATGCGCTCGGCGACCAGTTGAAGAAGTTTCCGCCGCCGACCGCCGACCGGCCGCTGCTGCGCCAGCTGGCCAAGTTCGGCATCGGACCCGGGATGCACCCGAGCGCCGACGGCAAGCTCGACGCCGCGACCCGGCGAGGGCTCCGCGACTCCGTGGCCGCCGGAGCCAAGCAGGTCATGGCCGACGTCCAGACCACGTTCCTGACCGACGCTCCCAAGGACAACGGCTGGCTGGTGGCGCGTACGGGGACATACGGCACCGATTACAAGACTCGCGCGCTCGTCGACTACATCGGGCTCGGCGCGCCCGTCTCGAGGCTGGCCATCTATCCGTTCACGGTCACCGACCGAAACCTTCAGCCGTTGACCGGCGCAAACCGCTACGTCGCCCACTTCTCGGCCGCCGACCTACCGTTCCCGGTCAAGGCGTTCTGGTCGATGACCTTGTACGACTCACACGGCTTCCTGGTCCCCAATTCGGCGCACGTCTACCTGATCAACAATCGCTCCCGCGTGCACTACAACGCCGACGGCTCGCTCGACATCTACATCCAGCATGCGCGACCGAGCTCGGCCCTGGCGCGACGCAACTGGTTGCCCGCCCCGGCCGGACGCGCATTCCGGCTGATCATGCGCCTGTACAAGCCCGTGAACGTCGCGGGAATCCTCAGCGGGCGCAGCTGGCAGCCCCCCACGGTCCTGCCGTGCCTGGCCGGCAATCGCACCGCCGACGGCGTGCGCTGCGCCGGTTGAGAGACAGCGTTCCCGCGCTGAAATAGCCGCACCGTGGCCCGGCCCGGGCGGCCGCGGCGCCGGCCTGGACGAACGTACTAACCGGGTCACGAGGACCTTTCGCGCCCGCGCCCCAGCGCCGATCCGACTAGCAGAACGATCAATCCGCCGGCAGGCCGCCGCGCTCCTCGTCTCCTAAGAGCTACGACGCGGTGCGCTGTGAGTCTGAGGCAACAGACACACATGCGAAAGATCACCTGCATTCTTGCCCTCTTTGTCGCCTACGTGCTGACCAGCAGCCCGGCGCTCGCCGCCACCCATGTCCACGGGCGCGTCAGCTTCAGCCAGTCCGCATACTGGGCTCACGAGAACCAGGGCTTCGTGAACATCACGATCCGTCGCACGAACCCCACGGTCGACGAGTGGATCCGCTACGGCGTCCGGCAGGCCTCCGCCCTCAACGGCAAGGACTTCGACGCCATCCCCAACAGCCTGGCCCACCTCGCCCCCGGTCAGAGCACATACACGTTCAAGGTCCACATCTACGACCGCGGGATCGTGGGGCCTACGCTGCGCGCGGTGGCCTACATGTACGGCTCCTATCCGCAGAGGATGGTCGCCCCGCACCAGGACAACATCTACATCCTGCGCGACGACCGGCTCGAGGGGCGCGATCCCACCAACCCGCTCGAGACCAACCCCGCCCCGACCGACGGCGATCCGCTCCAGTACGCGAAGTTCTATATCGCCGGCTCCCATTCTCCGGCCGGCCACGCCGCTAACCGCCTCCGAGTAAGCAAGCCCGACTGGTCCAAGGCCCTATGGGTGATCGGCAACGCCCCGGGCGCCCGCCGGTTCTGGTTCTGGAATGAGCCCAACCCGACCAAGCTCGTGTCCAGCTACCTCGAGTGGACCCAGGTTGTCCAGCCGGGGACCGTGGTCCAGCTCTCGACCTACTCTCTCGTCCACGGTGGCTGCGGGAGAACCGAAACGCCTGGGTTCGCCAAGCGCTACCTGCGCTGGATCGACCGCCTGGCCAAGGGCATCGGCAACTTCCATGTGGTCATGTTCTTCGAGATCGACTCGCTGATCACCACCGGCTGCCTGACTCCGCGCCAACGGTACATCCGCCTGCAGGAGGAGCTGCGCCCGGCCATCGACCGGCTCGAGCAGGACCCCCACCTCGTGCTCTATCTCGACGGTGGCGCCGCGGATGCAGCGCCATGGCGCGCGGAGGCCAGAATGCTGAACAAGGCCGGTGTCCACGACGCGCAGGGGTTCTTCCTCAATGCCACCCACTTCGACTGGACCACCAAGGAGCTCTACTACGGCCAGCGCATCGCGCGTGCCCTCGGCGGAGTGCACTTCGTCATCAACACCGGCGAGAACGGACGCGGGCCGCTCATCCCGCCGAACCCCTCGCAGCAGGGCAACGAGGTCCTGTGCAATCCCCCGGGCCGGGGCCTGGGACCGCTGACCGTCGACACCGGGTACAAGTGGGCCGACGGCTTCCTGTGGTTCTCGAACCCCGGTGGCTCGGGAGGTCCGTGCCGCCCGGGCGCGCCGGCGACCGCGCACTACTGGCCGGCCTACGCCGTCATGCTCGTCCGCAACGCGGTGTACAGGGTGACCGGCCCCTCGTACCCGCTGGTTCACGACCCCGGCTCGAGCGACACAGCGCCTACACTCCCCGGCAATGGGGCGAGCCCGGTGCAGCCGTTGCATCTGTCGATGCAGTAGCCGCGCTCGAGGTTCGGCGAGGGCGTGATCGCCGCCTGCTCGACGCACGTTCACGTACCGCGCATCCCCGCGCATGTGATCGTCGTGCGTGATCGGCGGCGGCTGCACCCGCCCCGACACGGTAGGCCTTTCCTCGAGCGCGGCGATCAGATCCGAGTCTCCGCTCCGGGACAGCTCGCCTTCTCGTACGCCGGCAATCGCTATCGCGTCCCGCACGCGAGGCTGGCGCTGGAGTGCCGCCGGGTATTGCTGAACGCGCGCCCGCGGCCACGCAAGGTCGCGGTCCTGACCGTAGCCCTCGAGTCGGGTCGCGTCCAGGTGCGCTCGGGCCCGCATCCACGGCGGGCGCTCGTGCTCAGCGCGGAGATGCTCTCCATGGCCACGCAGCCGGGCACGCACTTCCTCGTCAGCCGCAACCCCGCCGCGCGCTCCACCCACGCCTGGACGCTCGACAGGCCGATCGTGGCGGCGCGCGCCAGCGACCAGGCCCTGCGGATCAACTCGCGAATCACCTACACGGCGATCTCGGGCCGGCACGGGCTGCGCCTCGACATCTGGCCGTTTGCCATCTCGCGCCTCCAGCGGCCGACCGCTCGCGCCGACCATCTCGTGCGCTTCTGGGCCGACGGGCGGCCGTGCTCGGTGGGCTGCACCGCCCCCGGAACCCGCCCCGGTTGGCCGCTGAAGCCGTTCCATCGCCAGCACGCCATTCGGGCCGGGATCAACGAGCTGCGGCCGGCCAACTTTCACGTCGCCGTCGACATCGAGGCACACAACTTCGAGAGGGTGTACGCGCTCCAGTCCGGCTACGCCACCATCCGCTACCCCGGCACCGGCGACGTCAACGTCGACGTTGGGCGGTTCTTCTACTGGCACATAAACCCCACCGTCCACGACGGGCAGCACGTGGTCGCCTACAGGACCGTGATCGGCCGCGTTCTGTACGGCTTCGGGCACGTCGCGCTGTCCGAGGGCACGACCTCCGACTATCTCAACCCCCTGCGGCCGGGCGGCAGCCTGCACCCGTACCACGACTCCGAGCCGCCGATCATCGGCACCCCGCGCGTGTTTGCCGACGGCCGGGTGATCGTCGGCGCCTTCGACCCCCAGAGCTTCGTCCAGAAGGCGCATTACGAGACCCCGGTCCTGGCGCCCTCCTCGCTGGCCTGGCGGCTCTACAACGTCCACGGCCACGCCCTCACCGGGCTCGAGTGGGCGATGCGAGGCTCGCAGAACTACCCGCCCGGCCTGAGACCCGTGATCTTCGCCCCAGGGGCCTCGAATCCCGGCTTCGGGTGCTTCTTCACCGAGGTCAGGTGCATCCCCAACTGGGTCTACTGGCTGGCCGGTGGATTGACCGGGCCCCTGCCGATCGGGAATCTGCACGCCGGCCGCTACCGCCTGACCGTGTATGCCTGGGACTGGGCGGGCAACACCTCCGCGCTCGACTACTGGATCAAGCTCCCGCTTGCCCGCGCCGCCTCCCCGAGTGCCGAGTTCGGGCCGCTGGCGCCGAAGTTCGACTATCCGTAGGCCTTCCTATCAGCCACCCCGCTGCTCGACCCAGCGGTCGATCAGGAAACGCGCGATCGAGACCGGGGGCGGCAGGCGCAGGGCGGGGTTGTCCTTGAGTCCCGCCTCGCGCACCGCATCGAGCTCGAACCACGCGACCTCCTCGAGCTCGCGGTCGTGCGCCACCGGCTCGCCGCCGTCGGACGCCGCCTCGAACCCGAGCATCAGCGAAGCCGGGAACGGCCAGGGCTGCGAGCTCACGTAGGCCGGATCGCGGGCCACGATAGCCGCCTCCTCCGCCACCTCACGGATCACGGCCTCCTCGGCCGACTCGCCCGGCGAGATGAACCCGGCCAGGACCGAGAAGCGCCCCGCCGGCCATCCGGCCCGGCGACCCATCAACAGCCGGTGCTCGTGCTCGACGGTCATGATCACCACCGGGTCGGTGCGGGGAAAATGGTTGGCTCCGCAGCGCGGGCACCGGCGCGAGTATCCGCCCTCGACGATCTCGGACTCCGCCCCGCAGTTGGCGCAGAAGCGGTGGCGGCGATGCCAGTTGAGCAACGCCGTCGCGTACGCCGCCAGACCGGCCTCGGCGTGCGCCAGCGTGGCGCCGGCCTCGCGCAGCGAGATCACCTCGGCGCCGTCCACGATTCGCGCGCGCTCGGTGTCGGCGACGGCCTCGAGGTCGAGTGCGAACACGCCGTGACCATCGTCGAGACCGAGCAGGATCGGCGCCGGCGGGCGCTCCGCGGAGCGAACCAGCTCGCCGCCGCGAACCACGACGCCGTCTGGACCTGCCAGGACCGACCGGGCGGCCGGATCCTCGAGCAGCCGCTCGAGCTCCTGCGGGTTTCTTTCTCTGCTCGGTCGCGCGGTCGAGCACCATCCCCGTGAAGGGGCGCGCCGGGGGTGGTCGGTCGTCGCGCGCCATCGTTCCAGTCTAGGCTCGATATATGCCAGAACTTCCCGAGGCCGAACGAGCCCGCGAGGCGCTGATCGCGGCGCTGGGCCGCCGGATTGCCCGTGTCGACGATCGAGACAGTTACGTGTGCCGCCCCCATGCTCCGGGCGAGATCGCCGACGCACTGGTCGGGCACGAGCTCGCGACGGCCCACCGGCGTGGGAAGTTCCTGTGGGTGGAGACCGACGACGGCCCGATCCTCGGCCTGCACCTTGGCATGGCGGGCTCGATCGTCGTCGATCCGGAGACCGCTTCGGGGTGGGATCGCTTCAGCGTGGACTTCGTCGACGGAGGGCGGTTCGTGCTCAGAGACAAGCGCCGGCTGGGGCGGGCGGTGCTCAATCCCGACTTCAGCCATGTGGGGCCCGATGCAGCCGAGGTCGATCGCGAGACCTTTCGACGGCTGATCGGGCGCGGCCGGGCACCGATCAAGGCTCGGCTCCTCGATCAGGGCGCGATCTCGGGAATCGGCAACCTGCTCGCCGATCAGGCGCTGTGGCAGGCGCGGATCGCCCCGGACCGACCGGTGTCGGAGCTGGACACCGAGGATCTCGATCGCCTGCGTCGTGAGCTTCGCGCCGCGGTCCGTTCGGCCATCCGCAAGGGCGGCGCGCACACCGGTGCGTTCATCGAATCGCGCGGCCCGACGGGGACCTGCCCCCGCGACGGCGCCGTGCTCGACCGGGCGACGATTGGGGGAAGAACTACCTACTGGTGCCCCGTGTGTCAGGTGTAAGCGATCCAGGTGCGGGCCGCGGTCGGACCGGCCGCGATCTGGCCGCCGGCGCCGGGCGCACCACCGCGCGCGTGGCGCGCTGGAGCGCGCGCATGCCCGCGGGCATTACGTTCAGGCGACCGGGGGGCCCGCTCGCGCCCGCGTGATCCTGCTCTTCGGCGCCGTGCTCGCGCTCAACGGCGCCGACACGCCACCGTCGGCGCCGTCGCACCGCAGCTCGAGCACGCCCTCCACATCGGCAACACCAAGGTCGGGCTGCTCAGCTCCGTCTCGCTGCTGGTCGGAGCGGTGTTCGTCGCTCCCGGTCGGGCATGCTGGTCGACCGTTTCAAGCGGATGCCGATCCTGTCGATCAGCATCGTCCTGTGGAGCATCGCCACGCTTTTGAGCGCTTTCTCGGCCAACTACTCGCACCTGCTGCTGACTCGGCTCGCCCTCGGAGCGGTGACGGCGTCGGCCGGGCCGGCGATCGCCTCGCTGACCGGCGACTACTTCCCAGCCCGCGAGCGCGGCCGCATCTAGGCCTACATCCTCGGCGGCGAGATCGCCGGGACGGCGGTCGGGCTTCATCATCAGTGGCTCGGTGGCCAGCCTGATCGACTGGCGAGCCGCGTTCCTGCTGCTCGCGATCCCCGGGTTCTTCCTGGCGCGCGAGCTGTGGCGGACCGTCCCCGAGCCGCTTCGGGGAGGCCAGAGTCAGCTCGAGCTGGGGGCGGTCGATTTGGGTGAGGCGGTCGCCGCGGCACGCTCGCAGGCCGATGGCCCGGAGCGGAGCAGCCGGCCGACGCCGAGGAGCCGAGCCCGATGCGGCCCGCGAGGCGGCCGCGCCGCGCGGGGTGAGCCCGATCCCGAGGCTGGTGCTCAAGGACGACCCAAGCAAGATGGGCCTGACGCGCGCGATCCGCTACATCTCTGATCCCGTCCAACCTGCTGATGATCATCGGCTCCTCGCTCGGCTACTTCTTTTCGCGGGGTTCAGACGTTCGCGCTGCTGTTCGTCAAGGGCCATTACCACGCCAGCCAGGCGACCGCCGAGCTGGTGCTGGCACTGCTGGTCGTCGGGGCGGTGATCGGCACGCTCGTCGGCGGGCGGCTGACCGACATGCTGGTCGCGCGGTACCTGGAGGCGCGCGTCTGGTGCCCGCCGTTTGCTACCTGGGCTCGGCGTGCTGCTGCTGCCGGGTTCATCTCGACGTCCCTGACCCCCGCGCTGTGGTTCGACGTCGCCGGCGCCGCCCTGATCTTGGCCGCCAACCCCCGGCTCGACGCGGCCCGGCTCGACGTCATGCCCTCGGGCCTGTGGGGTCGGGCCCAGAGCGCTCGCACGTTCCTCCGCTCGCTTGCCCAGGCGCCGGCGCCGCTTCTTTCGGCGGCTCTCCAGCTGGTGGCCGGCATCTCGCCCGCGCAGGCCCCGTTGGCACCCACGCCGGCGTGATCTCGCCCAGCGAGGCGCGGGGACTGGAGATCGCGTTCGTGCTGCTGCTCACCTCGCTTGGCCGCCGCCGGCGTCGTCCTGCTCCGCGCCAGGGCCACCTATCCGCGCGACGTCGCCACCGCGGCGGCATCGCAGGAGGAGATGCGGGCGGCGACGGACCAGGCTGCGGGGGCCACCGGCGACACCGCTCCGGGAACCGATGTCGCGCGGAGTGGGACAGGAGCTGTTGTCCCCGGCGGCGCGACCCCCGCCGAGCGGGAGGACGATGCCGACGAAGGCCCAACCATGGTCATGTAGTCGGTGGGACAATCGAGTCATGACTCAGGGCAACGTCGAACTCGCTCGGCGCGGCTACGAGGCCTTCCTGGAGGGAGATCTCGACGTCATCGCGGACCTGCTCGACCCCGAGGTGAAGTGGCATGGCGGTAACTCTGCCGACGCCGGCGCCTGCCACAACCGCGAGCAGGCGCTCGACTTCATCCGACAGGCCCGCCGGCGCGGCCCCCTCGGCGAGCTCATCGAACTCGTCGACGCCGGCGACACGGTCGTGGTGATCCTGCGCCCACGCTCCCTCGGCGGCGAGCCACCCGACCCGGTGGCCAACCTCACCACCTTTCGCGACGGCAAGGTCGTCGAGATGGTCCACTACCCGAACCCCGCCGACGCGTTGGCCGCGGCAGGCGTATAGCCAGCGGCCCCGAGCCCGGCAATAGCGGCCCGGGCGAGCAAGCCGGCCGCGTACCCTCCCCGAACCCGGCGTCGAACTAACGTCCGTTAGTTGCGGTGATAGGATCCCCGCCACCCCCGCGAAACCCGGAGGCGACGCCACGCCCCGCCAACACCCGCCGCGCCGCCGACCTCCCCTGGCCCGACCTGCGCGCCCGCCTCGAGCAGGGCACACCGCTCATCCTGTCGGTCGGGTCCTTCAGCAGCACGGACCCCATCTTCCGCTCAGCACCGACGCGCTGATCGCCGAGGCGCTGACCGTCGCCGTCGCCGAGCGGTCGGGTTCGCTGGCGTCCGACGCTTCCCTTCGGCGCGCCGTCGCGCCCACGCTCGGGCGGTGGCGACGTGTTTCCGGTGCCCGACCTCCCGCTGGCCACGTTGATCGCCGCCGTGGAGGGCCTGGCCCGCGGTGCGCTTCTGGCCGGATGTCGCTGGCTCGTGGTGCTCTCATGGCACATGGAGAACGGGGCCGCCCTCTGGGATGCGCTGCGAGGGCCCGCGAACGAGGTTGCCGGCGCCAGCATCCAGCTGTTCGACGCGCCGTGGGACTTCCTCACCAAGGAGCTCGAGGGCGAGCTGTTTCCGGACATGGAACCCTCGTGGGCCGACGACCACGCCGGCCGCCTGGAGACCGCGATGATGCTCCACCTCGCCCCCAAGTTGGTGGGCGAGCCGCCGGCGCCGGTGTCGTTCGTGGCTCGCCGCTACGACGTGCTTCCCACCCCCGTCGATGCCGTACCCGCGACGGGCGCGATCCTCGATTCCAGTGGGATGACGGCCGAGCTGGGCCGGCGCAGCACCGAGGCGATCGTCGGCGGCATGGCTGCGGCGATCGCCGAGGAGCGCGCCCGCCACTAGCTGGTCAACTGAGCGAAACATAGATGCGGTTAGCTGACCACCGGCCGTCGCCGGCCACGGCTCGCAGCAAGCACCGGGCGCCCGCAGAAAGAACGCCGCGCCGGCCCCCATCCCCAGCAAGCCGTTCCCAAAGGGACCCGCCAGCTGTCAAGCAGGCCCGGATGAACAACGTGCTCAGGAGCTACGGCTGGCCGACCAGGGTCGGGTTAGGGCAGCACGGCGTCCATCGTCGCGCGGTCGTAGCGCGGCTCGACGTCGAGCACGCGATCACCCACCACCGAGAGCACGGCGTGGGCGGCCAGGCGCGCCGTCCGCCCCGCGCCCGAGTCGTAGCGCGGCAGGATCTCGGCGACGTCGAAGGCTCCGAGCTTCTCGCACTGGCCGACGATCGAGAGGGCCTCGAGGATCTCGCCCGAGGTGAGACCGCCGAACACCATGCTGTTGGTTCCCGGCGCGTAGGCGCCGTCGGTGGAGTCGATGTCGAAGGTCACGTACAGCGCGTCGGCGCCGTCAGAGGTCCGCTCGAGCGCCTCGGTCATCGTCGCCTCCAGACCCCGCTTGTGGATGCTCCGCACCGTGTAGCCGACGAACCCGCGGTCGCGGCACAGCTGGAGCTGGTCCGGCTGCAGGATGTTGATCCCATTGAGGCCCCACCAGGCCATGTTGCCGACCGCCTCGTGCTCGGCGATCCGCCGCGAGAACGTGCCGTGGTTGAGAGCACCGAGGTCCTTGAACTCGTCCCACAGGTCGAAGTGGCCGTCGATGATGAGCACGCCCACCTTGGCGTCGGGCTTGCGCGCGCGCAGCCCCTGCCGAAGCCGAGGAAGCCGGGGTAGGGAATGAAGTGATCGCCGCCGAGGAGCACCGGCATGGCGCCGTGCTCGGTGATCGCGGGACCGGATCGACGATCGCCTTATCGTGCCTGGAGGTCCGCCTGATGGACGCGAACATCGCCCACGTCGAACAGCCGCGGCTCGGCCGGGATCGTCCATACGTCGCCGGTCAGCGCATTGACGTAGCCGATCGGCTTGGGCTGCAGGCCGTAGTAGCCGGCCAGGTACAGCGACGCCTCGCGCGCCGCGCGAGGACCGTAGCGCTGGCCGTTGTGGCTGAGCACCCACGAGTCGATGGGACGCCGAGAACCGCCACTGATCCGGCGGCACCTCGTCCGGGGCGGCGAGGGGCGAGCGGAAGAAGCTGATCGGCCCACGAAGTCGTGGACGAAGTCCAGCTGCGGCAAGGCGACCCCCTTTGGCTCCGGGCGACTACTTGATGAACAGCTCGCTGGCGACGTTATTGAGCACCTCGGGCCCGTGATCGGTGATTAAGACGTTGTTGCCGATCATCATCGTCGCCCCATCGGCGTAGGACAGACCCGGTTCCATCGTGATGACCATTCCCGCCTCGATCACGTGCGGGTCGCCCTTCATCAGGCTGAGCGCACCGATCCAGATCGGCGGGTAGGCGATCTCCATGCTGAAGCCGAAGCGACCCCAGGTGTTCTGCTCGTAGCCCCGATGGCACTCGGCCACCAGGTCGACGATCTCGCTGACCGGGGTTCCCGGGACCATCGCCGCGGTGGCGCGGTCGAGGGCGTCCTTGACCAGCGCGTACAGCTCGCGGATCTCCTTGCTGGGCTCCCCGACCACGATCGTGCGTGAGATGTTGCAGTGGTAGCGGCGCACGACGCCGCTCACCTCGATGTACACGGTGTCGCCCTGGCCGAGGATCTTCCCGACCGGCGTACCGTGCAGCGTGCCGCGAGCATCGACCAGGGTCGGGTAGGCCGGGAACTCGCCGCCGTTCAGCGACACGGCGTGCTGCACCGCGGCCATCACGTCGCGGTCGGTCACACCCTTGCGGGTCGCGTTGATGCCGGCGGTCACCGCGAGATCGGCCACGTGCGCGGCGCGCCGCAGATACTCGATCTCGGCCGGGCTCTTGACCAGGCGAAGGTCGTCCATGCCGGCACAGACGTCGACCAGCTCGGCCCCCCCGAGCGCCGCCTCGAGGTCAAATGCGTAACGAGCCTTGAGATGATAGCTCGACAGGTTGACGCCCACCCGCTTGGGGTGATCGAGTCCACGCTCGCGCAGCACATCCATCGTTCGCGCGACCTGGTCCTCGTGCGTCCACAGCGTGCGCACGTCGGCCACCCAGCAGGTCTCCTCGCACAGCAGCAGCTCGGCCTTGTTGCACAGCAGGGTCAGCGGCTCATCGGCCGTGGTGACGATCAGCGCCTGGTAGTAGAAGACGCTTGTCGGCTCGTATCCGGAGAGCCAGTTGTAGTGCTCGGGCTGGGTCAGGATCAGCAGGTCCAGATCCTCGGTGGCCATCCAGTCGCGCGTCTTGGCCACGCGCTGCTGATACTCCTCGAGCGACACCGCCATGCGCGGCGCCGGTCGCGATCCGCGATCAAGCTCATGCGAGACTGCCATTGGCTGTGCTCCTCTCGGCGTCGATTTGCGCTCAGCCGACGATTGTCCGGCTCTGCTCGCGCATGAATTGCGGCACGTAGTACGCGCCGAGACCGCCCTTGCCGGTCGAACCGCTCGACTTCCATCCGCAGAAGGTCTGGGTTCCCGGCCATGCCCCGGTGGTCGAGCCGGCATAGCGATTGACGTACACCACGCCGGCCTCGATCTCGTCGAGGAACTGGTCGGCCTCGGCCTCATCATCGCTGAAGATCCCGGCGGTCAGTCCGTACACCGGCGCGTTGGCCTCGGCGATCGCGTGGTCGAGCGACGCCGCCGACTCGACGGTGACGAACGGCAGGAACAGCTCGCGACGGGTCAGGTCGTGCCCGCGGGGCAGGCCGGCCACCACGGTCGGCTCGACGTAGTACCCATCGCTGCTCGGCTGGCCGCCCCCTGCCAGCACCGTCGCGCCGGCATCCTTCGCGGCCGTGACCGCCTCGGCGAAGCGTTGCGCACTTGCGCGGTTGATGACGGGGCCCAGGAAGGCGTCGTGCTCGACCGGATCTCCGAGCCTCAGCGAGTCGGCGAAGGCGGCGAAGCGCTGGCGAACTCCTCATACACGGGTTCCAGCACGATGGCCCGCGAGCAGGCGCTGCACTTCTGGCCCGACAGCCCGAAGGCAGCCCGCGCCACGCCCTCCGCCGCCTTCTCGAGATCAGCGTTGGTGGTGATGATCGTCGGGTTCTTGCCCCCCATCTCGGTCAGGGCCGGCCGCGCATACGGACCGTCCTGCATCCGGCGCGCGATCTCGCGACCCACCTCGGCCGAACCGGTGAAGGCGATGCCATCGACTGCCGAGCCGACCAGCGCCTCGCCAACCGAGGGACCGCCGTGAACGAGGTTGAACACGCCCGGCGGCACCTCAGCGGCGGCCAGGGCCTCGGCGACCAGCGTGGCGCTCCCGGGCGCCTCCTCGGAGGGCTTGAGCACGACGGTGTTGCCGGCCACCAGCGCCGCCGAGGTCATGCCGAGGGTGAGCGCGAAGGGGAAGTTGAACGGCGAGATCACGCCGAACACACCGTAGGGCCGCAGCACGTCGGTGTTTCGCTCCGCTTCGACGAAGCTGTCAAGGGGTTGCTCGAAGCCCGCGTTGCGCTCCATCTCCCCGCAGTACTTCTCGATCAGGTCGATACCCTCCTGGACCTCGGCGATCGACTCGACCCGCGTCTTGCCCGTCTCGAGGCTGACCATCGCCGCGATCTCAATGTGGCGGGCGCCGATCGCGTCCGCCGCGGCCAGCAGCTTGCGGTTGCGCTTCGGGAACGGCGTGTGCCGCCACCCCTCTCGCGCCACCTTTGCCGCCGCCACGGCGCGGTGCACCAGAGCCTCCGGCGCGGCATGGGCGCGGCTGGCGACTTCGTTGGTCTGGGCGGGGTTCTCGCGTTCGATCACCTCGCCTTCGGCCACCGTCTCCGAGTCGATGAGATGTGCCAGCGGCTCTGGGTTCCGCTCCCGTGCCGCCGTCAAATATCCGTCGAACTCGTCGTCCAACTCGGTGCTCAACGAGCCGCTCGTGTAGGTGAGCCGCACGGTCATTTATGTCCCTTCTCCGCTGTGCCTCCGGACCACCCAGACGTGCGTCCGTCTTGACTTACTAACGCTTGTTAGCATATCTGGAGCCGCGGCAAAGTCAAGCGTGACAGGGCTAGCTACGCCAACGCGTCGAGCAGCGCCACCGCGTCGTCATCGAGCGCCAGCGATGCCGCCGCCACGTTCTCCTCGAGGTGGGCCAGTGAGGTCGTCCCGGGGATCGGCAGCAGCCGGGGCGAGCGCTGGAGCAGCCAGGCAATGGCCACCTGGCTGGGCGAAACGCCGCGTTCAGTGGCGATCCGAGACAGCGTGGAATTCGTCTGCGGCAGCTCGCCATTGGCCAAGGGGTACCAGGTGATGAACGTGAGCCCGTCGCGCTCGCAGACGGCCAGCAGTTCCTCGTGCTCGCGGTCGCCCACCGAGTAGTTGTTCTGAACGCTCACCACGTCGACCACGCTGCGCGCCACGGCAAGCTCTTCGCTGGTCACGTTCGAGACGCCCACGTGCCTGATCTTCCCCTCATCCTGCAGCTCCTTGAGCGCGCCCACGGACTCGGCCAGTGGCACCTTGGGATCCGGGGAGTGCAGCTGGTACAGCGGGAAGCAGTCCTGGCGCAACCGCTTGAGACTGGCCTCGCAGGCACGCTTGAGGTGCTTCGGGTCCGCGTTGCGCGGCCAAGGTGTGAACCCCCCGATCTCGGGGCCGTCGCGCTCGAGGCCGCCCTTGGTGGCAATGATGAGCTGGGGTGGGTACGGGTGCAGCGCGTCGGCCAGCATTTGCTCCGACCCGCCGTAGCTGTCGGCGGTATCGATGAACTCGACACCGAGCTCGAGCGCGCGGTGCAGCAACCTGCGCGCCGCGCCGGGGTCGGTCGGCGGACCCCAGAAACCCGCCCCTGACAGATGCAGGCCGCCGAACCCGGGACGGCTGACCTCGATTCCCTCGGCGACCCTGATCCGGTCCTCCGCGCCCACCGTCTCAGCGCCCGCGCAGACCGTTCAGCGTCCTCCCAGCCCGCGCCGGATGAAGTCGGTGTAGATCGCCGCGATCTGCTCCGAGGTCAGCTCGCCGTCGGCGCGGAACCAGGCGTCGACCTCGGTGCACATCGTCTCGATCCCGATCGAGATCACGCGGAGATTGCTCGAGCGCCACCGGCGCTGCTTGGCACCCCAAGCGAGGATGTCGCGCAGAAGCTTCTCGTGGGAGTCGCGGACCTCGATGACCGCCTGCCGGTTGTCGGGCTGGAGGTAGTGAAGCTGCGTATCGGTGACCCGCGACGCCTCCCGGTACTCGGCATGGAAGGTCACGTGCCACATGATGAACTTGCGCAGCTGCTCCTCGACGTCGTCGATCCCTTCGAGCGTGGCCACCGCGCCGTCATACAGCCTGCGGCTCGTCTCGATGCAGATCCGCAGCAGGATCTCCTCTTTGCCCCCGTAGTGGTTGTACAGGCTGCCGGCCTTGATTCCGACCTCGCTGGCGATGTCGCGCATCGTCGTGGCGTGATAGCCGTTGGCGTAGAACAGCTTCGTCGACGCGTCGAGAATGCGCTGCTCGGTGACCGGCAGCGAGGGCGTGGCAACGACGTCAGACATAACTAACGCTTGTTAGCCTACTGCTCCCTTTGCCCGCAGTCAACTTGCGAATTATGACCCCCGCGGCGGACCGCTCCTGATGCGCTCGCGCAGCTCGTCGAGCGCTCCGCGTCGCGGCTCGATCACCTCGAGCCACCACGTCGCCCCCGCCGCCGCGAACGCGTCGAGCAGCTGCCGATCGGCGGTGCCGGGACGGCTCAGCCCGGCGGTCACCAGGTCGAAGCCGTCGAAATCGTCGCGGTGTGCACCGACCGCGGCAACCATCTCGGCGAACTGGGACGGCGCCAGCATCCGCTCGAGGTCCCACGTGCGGTTGATCGGGAAGAAGCCCTGATAGCGAGCGGCGCGCCGGGCCGGCACCGGCGAGGTGCCGTAACGGCCGCCCACCCAGATCGGGATCTGGCTGACCGGGCCAGGCGCGATTGCCGCGTCGTGCAGCTGCCAGCCTCCTTCGTGGGTCACGATCTCGCCCGCCCACAATCGCCCGAGCAGGCCGAGACCCTCGTCGAGACGGTCGCCTCGCGGTATTGCGGGCCACGGACCGAAGGCGATCGAACTCCGTCCGCTCGCCGAGGCCGGCGCCGAGAATCAGTCGCCCGCCCGAGAGCCGGTTCAAGGCGATCGTCTGGTGCGCCAGCTCCCAGGGCTGCCGGCGCGCCACCGGCGTGATCATCGGCCCGAAGCAGAGCCCCGTGCGCTCGCCGATCACCGCGAGGACCGTCCATGGGTCGACGCTGCGGACGGCGCGACCCTCGATGACCATGATGTGGTCGTAGAGGAAGAACCCGTCCCAACCCGCCGCCTCGCTCTCCAGCGCCAGATCGATGACCGTGCGTGGCTCGCCGAGAAAGCCGTAGTTCGCGCAGAACACGCCGAATCGCACGCGGCCAGTCTTTCACCTGAAACGTCCTAGTCGCGATTGGCGACGTGCAGCGACGGGCGTCTCGGGGCCAGCGCCGCACCGTCGCCGACCGCGCGGGGCTCCCCCGCCATGATCCAATCGGCCACCAGCTCGCCGACCACCGGTGAGAGCTGAATGCCGGAACCGCCGCAACCGCCGGCGGCGATCACCGTCCCCGTATCGTCGACCGGACCCACCTGGGGAACGCCGTCGGGGCTGACCGGATACACGCCCGCCCAGCCGTGGGCGAGGCCGGCGTCGGCCAGCGCGGGAAGGCGTCCGCTCAGCAGCCGCGCCACCTCTTCGAGGAAATCCGGGTCGGCGGAGCGAGCGAAGCCATCGGGGTCGACCGTCGGCTCGGTCGCCTCCTCCGAGTGGACCCCGGCGATCAGCTGGCCGGGACGCTCGTGCCGGAAGTACAGACCGCTCTCGCCGCTGTGCGGCGTGTAATCCATCACCGACGGCATCATGTAACCGAGATCGCGACCGAGGTGCACGACGACGGCCTGATGGCGCTGCGGCTCGAGCGGCATCTCGTATCCGAGCACCTTGGCCACTCGATCGCCCCACGGTCCGGCCGCGTTGACGACGTACCGGCAGGTGAACTCACCTCGCTCGGTTCTCAGCACATGCGATCCGTCGGACCCCGAGTCCGCTCCGATCAGCTTGTGCCAGCCGAGCACTCGCGCGCCCAGATTGGCGGCCAGCTCACCGAGCAGGGAGCAGTACAGATGGCCATCGATGAACCCGTCGCTGGGCCCGAACAGGCCACCGTCGACATCGTCGGTACGCATCTGCGGCACGAGCCGGGCAACGTCGCTCGGGTCGAGCCACCTCGCGTCGCCGATTCCCAGCTCGTGCTGGATCTCGACGCTGCGCCGGAAGCTGGCCCCCGTGTCTGCGCTGTGGGCGAGCCGCAGGTAGCCGTTGCGGGTTACGTCGAGCCCGTGGTCGCGTTCGAGGCGGTGGAAGAAGTCCATCGCCCGCACCCGCAACTCGATGTCGAGCGGCTCGACATACTGCGTCTCGATGATGCCGACCGACAGGCCCGAGGTGCCGGCGGCGATGTGACGGGCCTCCAGCACGATGACGTCGGTCACCCCGCGAAGCCCGAGCTGAACAGCGCTGGCCAGACCCGCGGCGCCGCCTCCGATGATGCAGACCTCCGCGCGCTCAGGCATCGGGAACCACGCTGGCGAACGCGGCCAGGGCTCGGTCGATCTCTGCGTCGTTGATCGCGGTGGAGATCGCGGTCAGGCCGTTGCCGGCGATCATCACCCCCGCCTCGTACAGCCGCCACCACTGGGCGGACGGATTGGCCGAGTGGATCCGCAGCAACGAACCTCGGCCGGTCACCTTCCAGCCCTGAGCATGAAGCGCCTGGCGCAGGCGATCGCCGAGCGCGTTGATGCGATCGATCTCCTCAGCGGTGAGGAGCGCCAGTGCGGCCAGTCCTGGCCCGCATCGTCACCGGATTGGCGGAGAACGTCCCTCCGTGCACCAGATGGCCGGGCGAGCGTGGGTCGAAGATATCCATCAGCTCGGCACGCCCGCCGACGGCCCCGATCGGGTGCCCACCCCCGATCACCTTCCCGAGTGTCGTGATGTCGGGTTCGAGGCCGTACAGGCTCTGGAGGCCGCCAAACGCGATTCGGAACGTGATGATCTCGTCGTGAATCAGCAGGATGCCGCGCTTGCGCGTTTCCTCGCGCAGGAGCGCCACATACTCGGGTGCGGCGGGGACAAGACCGGCACGGTTGGGCATCGCGTCGAACAGCACGCAGGCCAGTTCCTCGCCGCGCTCCTGCAGCGCGGCCGTCAGTGCCGCCTCATCGCCCACGGGGATGCTGATGATCGAGTCCGCCAGCGCCCGCGGCACACCGGCCGCACCGGGCGCGAGCGCGCCGTCGTAGCTTCCGTGGTAGCAGCCGTCGAAGCGCAGGACGAGGTCGCGGCCGGTGGCCGCGCGTGCCAGCCGCAGCGCGATCATGACCGCCTCGGTGCCCGAGCTGGCAAAGCGCCACCGCTCGGCCGCCGGCACACGCCGGGTCAGCTCGGCGGCGAGGTCGATCTCGTAGGGCGTGGGCAGGCTGAAGCAGGCGCCGTCGTTGATCGCGGCCACGGCGGCGGCGACGATCGCCGGGTGCGCATGGCCGTGGATCAGCGCCGTGTAGTTGCCGACCAGGTCGAGCACCTCCCGGCCGTCGACGTCGAATACCCGGCAACCCTCGCCGCGCACCACGTATGGCGGATGCGGATCCACGAACACGGTCGTCCGGGAGTTGCCGCCCGGAAGGTGCTCGGCGGCCCGCGCGTAGAGCTCGTCGGAGGCGGACACGGTGAGGTTCTCGCTCATAAGGCTAACTAACGTCCGTTCGTAGGATACATATTCGGCACGGGTCGCGCGATCAGCTCGCCGTCAACCGCGGGATCAGCTCGGCCCCAATCCTCTCCATCTGCTCGAACTCGCCATTCATGAACGCCGGGGCGACCTGCGAGACCCCGATCCGCTCCAGCTCGGTCAGCCGCGCGGCGACGCGCGAGGCCGACCCGACGAGCGCGAAGTCGTCGATCAGTTCCTCCGGGATCCAGCGCGCGTGATCGGCCTCGCTCACGCAGTGCCCGCCGTAGTAGTCATACGTCCCGTCCATGCTCGGCAGGCCGCTGCCGCTGGCCACCAGTTCGCGCCGGAGCTCGACCAGCCGGGTGAGCTCGGGCGGCATGCCGTGAGCCGGGTTGTTGTGCATGACCTCGGAGATGTGGTTGGCCGCCGAGGCGGGCGCCCAGCGGCACCGCTCGCGCGCGTCCGCGATGTCCTCCGACAGCCACATGGCGCACAGGACGACCACCTCGATCTCGGAGGGATCACGCCCCGCCTCCCGCGCGCCGGCGGCGATGTTCGACCGCGCCCATTCGATCGCCTCGGGGCGAACCCCGATCTCGAGCGTGACCAGGTCGGCCAGCGCCCCAGCCAGCCGCATGGTGTTCGGCCCCGTGCCGCCGAGCATAAGGGGAACCCGGGCACCCGCCCACGGGATCCGGATCTCCGTCCCCTCGTAGTCGATCGGCTCACCCGCGAGCAGTCGCTTGATCTCCGGCACCACCGCGCGCATCTGGGCGACCTTGGCCGGCTTTAGGCCCAACGTGCGAATCGAACTGTCGCCGCGGCCAAGCCCGAGGACGACCCGGCCGGGATGGATGGCAGCCAGCGTCGCGTGACCGCTCGCGGTGACGGTGAAGTGGCGCGTGATCACGTTCGTCACAGCGGTTCCAAAGGTCAACCGCTCGGTCGCCTCGAGCCCGCGCGCCATGTACACGTAGGGGTCCTGCCAGATCATCTGCGAGTCACATACCCAGGCGTGGCTGAACCCCGCGCGATCCGCGCAGCGGACCGACTCGAGGTAGGTCTCGAACTCGACCGGCAGGAAGTAGGCGCCGAGCTTCATCGCGCGATCCTCACCCGTGGATCGACCACACCGTAGAGAACGTCGGCGGCGAGGTTCAGCAGCGAGTAGACCAGCGCGGCGAGAATGATCGCCGCCTGCACCGGGGCGTAATCCTGAGACAGGATCGACTGCGCGACCCAGCCTCCGACCCCGGGCCAGCTGAACACCGCCTCGACCAGCACGGCGCCAGCGAGCAGGTCGCCGAAGGCCAGCGCCGACAGCGTGATCACGGGCAGCATCGCGTTGGGCAGTGCGTGACGGAACAGCACGCGGTTGTCGCCCGCTCCCTTGGCGCGCGCGGTGCGAATGTAGTCCTGTCGCGAGACGTCGGCCATGCTGCGCCGGACGATCCGCGACAGGTAGGCGGTCAAGGGCAGGCCCAACGTGATCGCGGGCAGGATGAGATGGCCGAGCGCGTTGAAGAACGTGCTGGGCTGACCGGCGATAAGCGCGTCGACGGTGTATAGGCCGGTCACGTGGGGCGGTGGCTGCACGCTGGGGTCGAGGCGCCCGAACGGCGCCGGGGCGATCTTCAGCTTGGTGAAGAACACGAGGATGAGCAGCAGACCGAGCCAGAACGACGGCGTCCCCAGGCCGACCACCGCGCCCCAGCGGGACACACGATCGAAGCGGCGGTGGCTGGCGGCCCACACCCCGATCGGGATGGCCAGCACGATCGAGAGGAGGATGGCGTACAGGGCCAGCTCGATCGTCGCCGGCAGCCGCTGCCCCAGCTCCTTGCTTACCGGCTCGCGGTCCTGCCACGAGATCCCGAAGTCTCCGCGCAGCAGATGCGAGACGTAGATCCCATACTGCTGCGGGATCGACTTGTTGAGTCCCATCTGGTCCTCGAGCTGCGTAACCGCCTGGGGCGTGGCCACCGGCCCGAGGATCTCCCGCGCGGGGTTGCCCGGCGCCATCCGCAGCAGGACGAACGAGATGATCGAGGCCACGAACAGGACCGCGATCATCCAGGCTACGCGTCTAATAACTAAGCTTGCCATAGGGGTCGAGTCGATCACGGAGGGCCTCGCCGAGCGACAGGCTGAGGCCGACGAGGATGAGCAGGCCGATGCCGGGGAAGATCGAGATCCACCACTTGCCGTTCAGCAGGTAGTTCCGGCCTTCGGTGATCATCGCCCCGAACTCGGCCGTCGGCGGACGGACTCCGAGGCCGAGGAAGCCGAGTCCGGCGATGGCCAGAACCGCGTACGCCACGCCCAGCGACGCCTGGACGGTGAGTCCGCCGAGCACCGACGGAACGATGTGGCGGCGCAGAATGCGGCGACGGGGAGCGCCGAGTGCGCGCTCGGCATCGACGAACTCGCGGGAGCGCAGGGACAGGACCTCGCTGCGGACCACGCGGGCGTACCAGGGTATGCCCGCGATGCCGACGGCCAGGGCGGCCGACAGGGCGCCCGCCCCGATGGCCAGGGCGAAGGCCATGCCGAGAATCAGGGCCGGAAAGGCCAGGATCCCGTCGAGCACGCGCGAGACGACGCTGTCGGTCATGCCGCCGACCAGTCCGATGAACGATCCGACCACCAGCCCGATCAGCGCTCCGCCCGCCACCGCGCCGACGCCAAGCACGAGCGACAGCCGTGCCCCGTAGAGAAAGCGAGCCAACACGTCGCGGCCGTACTCGTCGGTGCCGAAGGGATGGGCCGCGCTCGGAGCGCGCAGCGCGTCCACCAGGTTGACGGCGGTCTCGTTTTTGTGCCAGACCAGCGGGCCGATCAGGGCGACGAGGATGAACAGCGCGATGCCGATGAGGATGAACCGCGTGCCCGCAGCGCCGGCCGCGCGCCATCGCCTGCGCACCCAGCTCGGGCGATTGGCCGCGATCGCGGTCATGCTTCGCGGCTCCTCCCCCCCATGAGCGCACCGGGCGGCAGCTGCTCGGCCAGCTCGGCCGAGAAGTGGCAGGCGGCCTGGCGGGGCTCCCCGGAGTCAGTCGGCACGAGCGCCGGAGTCTCGGTGACGCAGCGCTCGGGATTGCCGAGCTGCTGGCGCAACCAGCAGCGCGTGTGAAACGGGCAGCCCGCGGGCGGCTTGCGAGGATCGGCCGGATCGCCGTGCAGCAGGATGCGTTCGCGCGCCCGTTCGCGCGCCACATCGGGCACCGGCACCGCCGACAGCAGGGCGGCGGTGTACGGATGGCCCGGCGCCGTATAGATCTCCTCCGACGGCCCGTACTCCATGATCCTGCCGACATACATCACCGCGACCTCCGAGGCAATGTGGCGGACCACCGCGAGGTCGTGAGCGATGAACACATAGGCCACTCCGAGCTCGGACTGAAGACGCTCGAGCAGGTTGAGGATCTGAGCCCGCACCGACACGTCGAGCGCGCTGACTGCCTCGTCGAGGACGATCAGCTGGGGACCGACGGCCAGCGCGCGGGCGATCCCCACCCGCTGTCGCTGTCCCCCGCTGAGCTCGTGGGGCAGGCGCGTGGCAAACCGCGGGCTGAGGCCGACGAGGTCGAGCAGCTCGTCGATCCGCTGCCGGCGGGCCGCCGCGCCCGGATGCAGCCCGTGCAGCTCGAGCGGCTCGGAGAGGATCTCGTTCACGCGGTGGCGCGGGTTGAGGCTGGCCTGCGGATCCTGGAAGACGATCTGAAAGTCACGACGAAGCGGCCGCAGCTCACGCTCGCTCAGGTGGGCGATCTCGTGGCCGTGGACGGTGATGCGGCCGTGCGTCGGCTCCAACAGGCGGACGATGGCCCGCCCGAGCGTCGTCTTGCCCGATCCCGACTCCCCCACCAGGCCAATCGTGCTGGCCCCGCCCAGATCCATGTCGACGCCGGCCACGGCCCGCACGGGGTCCGGGCCGCCGGGGAGCAGGCGCCGACCGGCGCTGTAGATGACCTCCACCTGGCTGACCTCGAGCACGGGCTCGGTAGCGGCCACCTCGCCGCGCTGCCGAAGATCGGTGGCGTCCTGCACCGATGCGTCGCCGGCAAACGGGTGCCAGCAGGCAAAGGCATGGCCCGGGACCTGGGCCGTCAGCTCCGGACGCTCCGCGCACTTGTCGCTGGCGCTATCGCAGCGCGGGGCAAAGGCGCATCCCTGGCTCACGTGGTCGAGATCGGGCGGGCTGCCCTCGATCGCCTTGAGCGGGGCTCCGCGCCGGGTGTCGAGCCGCGGCAGCGAACGCAGCAACCCCAATGTGTAGCGGTGGCGGGGGCGCCGGAGCACCGTCGCGGCCGGCCCGCTCTCGACGATCCGCCCGGCGTACATGACGAGGATACGGTCGGCGATACCGGCGACAACACCGAGGTCATGGGTGATCATCAGGACGCCCATCCCCCGGTCGGCGCGCAGGCCCGCGATCAGCTCCAGGATCTGGGCCTGGACCGTGACGTCGAGAGCGGTGGTCGGCTCGTCGGCGACCAGCAGCGGGGGCGAGCCGGCCAGTGCGATCGCGATCATCGCCCGCTGGCGCATGCCCCCGCTGAACTGGTGGGGGTAGTCGTCGTAGCGGCTCACGGGGTCGGGGATACCGACCTGGGTCAGCAGGTCGATGGCCGCGCGCTTGGCCTCGCGCCCGCGCAGGCCGCGCTGGAGGGTCACCGTCTCGCGGATCTGATGCCCGACCTTCTGAACCGGGTTCAGGCTGGACAGCGGGTCCTGAAAGATGATCCCGACGTGCGCGCCCCGGACCTCCCTGAGCGTCGTCTTGTCCAGCCGGGTCAGGTCATAGTCATCGAGACGACCTGAGGCCATGTGAACATGAGCGCTCGGCGGCAGCAACCCGAGGAGCGCCAGCGCGCTTACCGTCTTGCCCGAACCGGACTCCCCAACCAGCGCGACGACCTCGCCGCGCGCGATCTGAAGGTCGATCCCGCGCACCGCGGCCAGCGTCCCCTCGGAGGACTGGAAGGCCACCTCGAGGCCCCGCACGTCGAGGACAGGGGTCTCGTGCGCCTGCTCCGCGTCGGCTCGGTCCACGTCCGCGGCGGGAGGCCTTATCGCTTCCCGCGCGAACATGGGTGCGCTGGAGACGGAACCAACGGCACCGTCACGCTACTTCGAGATCGGCCAGAACACCGTCTCCCCGTCCGGATACTGGACGTAGCCGGTGAGAGACGGATCGGTGATGATGATCTCGTCGGGCGTGAAGATCGGAACGTAGCCGGGGTCCTTGACAAAGATCTGGGAGATCTGCTTGTACAGCGACGCACGTGTTGAGGGGTCGGTGGCCGTCGCCGCCTTGGGCAGCAGGTCGTTGATCTGCTTGTTGCAGTACTGCGGCCAGTTGAACGCGTTTCCGCACGCCACGATGTAGCCCAGAAGGTACGCCGGATCGTTGAGGGGCGACCCGTCGAGGAGCAGGTAGGCCTGAGCCTTGAAGCCGCCGACCGCGTTGAAGAACGCCGATGAGCCCATCGTGTTGATCGTGGCGTTGATTCCGATCTGCTTGAGCGAGGACTGCACCACGGTCCCGATGTCGGCCTCCTCCTGCTTGCCCTCGATGACGTCGATGGTCAGCTTCATGTTGCTGACCCCGGCCTGTTTCATCAACGACTTCGCCTCGGTGAGGTTGGGCGCCGCCACCGGAAGGTGGGGATAGAACGGCATCGCCGGAGGGATCGGTCCCACATAGGCGTGTGCATACCCGTAGCCGAGCGTCGACGCGATCTGGCTGACTGGGATCACGTCGTCGATCGCCTTACGGACCTTCGGATTGTTGAGCGGGGCCATCTTGTTGTTGAGGCCGAGGTACGAGTAGAACGGGAACGGCTCGGCGATCACCTTGCGACCGGCCGACTTCATCGAAGCGACGCCCTGAAGCGGCACCCCGTAGACCATGTCAGCCTGACCCGAGCTGGCCAGCGTCTGCAGCGTGGTCGGATCGGTGACGATCCGGATGTCGACCTTGGTGTTCTTGGGCGTTCCGCGCCAGTAGTCCCTGCGGGCGGTCAGCACGACCTCGTTGTTGGGCTGGTCGCTGGTCAGCGTGTAGGCGCCGGTGCCCGCGGAATGCGTGGCGATCCAGTTGTTGCCGGCCTTGCCCGTGCCACCGTGCTGCTTGAGCATCTTCTCGTCGAGCGGGCCGGTGCCCGTCTGCGCCAGCTGGTCGAGCAGGAGCGGATCGGGCTGTGCGGTCGTCAGCTGAACCGTGTCCGGGCCGAGCGCCTTGATCGAGGTGAACTTGTTGATGAAGGTGAGAACGTAGGCCTGACAGCCGCCCGAGTTGATCGTTCGGTTCAGCGAGTACACGACATCGGCCGAGGTGAGCGGGTTGCCGCTCGAGAACGTGACCCCGTGCCGCAGCTGGAATGTGTACGTCTTCCCGCCGTTGCTGGTCTTCCAGCTCGTGGCCAGCGCCGGCACGATCTGGCGCTTGCCGCCGGCCACGACCTTGGTGCCGTAGTCGACCAGCGGGTCATACAGGTTCTTGACGATCGTGTAGTCGTAGAACGCGGTGCACGCCTGCGCTGGGTCGAGCGAGGTGACGCCCGAGTTGACCGCCACGACCAGCGGCTGCGGGGTGCTCGAACTGACCGTCGCGGACGAGCTCGATGAGCCGCCACAGCCGGTCAGCAGGCCGGCCATGACAATCACCGCGGTCGCCACGGCGAAGAGGCCGCCCCGTCCCGTAGTGCGTCGCCCAGAGTGCGCTGAAGCCTGGGCGGTTGGGGCGGCCTCCAGCCGTGAATCGTTGCCTGTCTGCTCCGCCCGAACGCCGAGACACCGGGGCTGCAGAGGCAACGCAGCGTGATCTCGCTTGCGCCACATTCCGATGATCAGAATTTACTAACTAACGTTAGTCACGTCAAGTTAGGGGTTGATAGGAAGGTGAGCCTCAGCGAACGAACAGCTCGGTTGAGACGTTGTTGAGGATCTCCGGCCCGTTGTCGGTGACCAGCACGTTGTTGCCGAGGCCGAACGTCTCGCCCCTGTGGTAGGCCAGACCCGGCTCGACGGTCACCACGACACCGGGCTCGAGCACGTTGGTGTCGCCCTTCATCAGGCTGAGGGCCCCGATCCAATGCGGCGGATATGTGATCTCGCAGCTGAACCCAAACCGCCCCCAGGTGTTCGCCTCGTAACCGAGGTGGCACTCGGCCACCATCGCCACCACATCGGCAACTGCGACGCCCGGGCGCATCGCGTCGGTGGCGCGGTCAAGCGCCTCGAGCACGATGTCGTACATGCGCGCCGTGTCGTCACTCGGCGGGCCGATCACGACTGAGCGCGAGATGTTGCAGTGGTAGCGGCGGACGACCCCGTCGACCTCGAGGTAGATCACGTCGCCTCGTCCAAGGATGCGCCCGATCGGCGTGCCGTGCAGCGTGCCCCGCGCATCGACCAGGCCGGGATAGGCCGGGAACTGGCCCCCGTTCTGGGCGACGGCAAACTGAACCGCGGCCATGGCGTCGCGATCGGTGACGCCCTCGTGAATCGCGTTGATGCCCGCCACCACACCGAGGTCCGCGATGTGGGCGGCACGCCGCAGGTGGTCGATCTCGGTCTCGGACTTGATGAGCCGCAGGTGGTCGAGGGCGGGGTCGGTGTCGACAAACTCCACGTCGGGGATCGCGGCGCGCAGCTCAAACGCGTGGCGAGGCTTCAGGTAGTAGCTCGAGAGGCTCAGCCCGAGCCGGCGAACACCGTCGAGCAGATTTCGCTCCCGCAGCACGTCGAGCGTCCTGGCGACCTGATCCTCGTAGGTCCACAGAACCCGCACGTCATCGACCCAGCACGTCTCGTCACACAGCGCGAGCTCGGCCTTGTTGCACATGAGCGTCACCGGCTGCTGCGCACGCGGGACGATCAGCACCTGGTAGAAGAACGTGCTCGTCGGCTCGTATCCGCTCAGCCAGTTGTACTGCTCGGGCTGGTAGATGAGCAGCAGATCGAGATCGGCCCGCTGCATGTACGCGCGCGTGCGCGCGAGGCGATCCTCGTACTCGGCGAGAGGCGCGGCCATGCGCGGGGCGTGTCTGGGCATTCACATCCTCCTGTTCATGAACCGCCGATTACGGCGCCACCATTGATCGGGATCGTCTGACCGGTGATGAAGGCGGCGTCGTCCGAGGCCAGGAACGCCACCAGTCGCGAGACCTCCCCCGGCTCGCCGACCCTGCCCAGCGGCGTTTGCGCAGCCACGGCGGCCAGGTCCTCATCGGCCGTCATCCGCGTGGCGATCGTCCCCGGAGCGATCGCGTTGACCAGCACTCCATCGGGGGCCAACTCGACCGCGAGGTTGCGCGCCAGCGCCAGGAGCGCTCCCTTGGCCGCCGTGTAGCCGTGCGCGAACCCCGGGCCCCGCAGCGCCCATTCCGAGGAGACGATGATGATCCGAGGATGCCGGCTGCGGCGCAGCCAGGGGACGGCGGCCCTGATCAGGTGAAACGCGCCGTCGACGTGGACGGCGAACTGCTCGCGCCATTGGGCGTCGGTGGTGTCACCGATGCCGCCGGCACCGTCCCCGATACCTGCGTTGCTGACCACGATGTCGATGGCCCCGAAGACGCCCGCCACCGCGTCGACGAAGGCCGCGACCGCGACCGGGTCGCGAACGTCACACTGGTGCCCCCGCGCTACCCCTCCCCCGGACTCGACGCTCGCGACCACCCCGTCGACCGCTCCGCGATCGACGTCGGCGAGCCCGACCCGGGCGCCGCGGCGGGTCAGCTCGAGGGCGTGCGCCTCGCCCATCCCGTGCCCGGCGCCGGTGATCAGCGCGACGCGTCCGGTCAGGGTCATCGTGGGTCCGTCAGCACGTCGTCGCTGATCCCGAGCAGCGCGCGGGCTTCATCGGGCGTGGCCACCGGCCGGCCGCACCAGGCGGCCAGGCCGACCAGCCGTTTGACCAGCTGGCTGTTGCTCGTCGCCAGCTCGCCTCGCCGGAAGTAGATGTTGTCCTCGAGCCCGGTGCGTGCGTTGCCACCGAAGCCGAGGCTGGCCAGGTTGAGCGGCAACTGGTGGCGCCCCACGCCGAGCAGCGACCACTGGGCGCCGAGCGGCAGACGACTCAGCATGTGCGAGACGGTGCCCAGGTCCGCCGGAGCGCCGCCGCGGACGCCCAGGCAAAGCTGCCAAACGCCCGGTCCCTCGATCAGGCCCTCTTCGATCAGGCGCCGGCCGTTGGCGATCATGCCCGTGTCGAACACCTCGATCTCGGGGCGGATGCCGAGCTCCATCATCCGGCTCGCCGCCCTGCGAAGCCAATGAAACGGGTTGCTGAACACCCGCTCGTCGCCGAAGTTCATCGATCCGCAGTCGAGTGTGGCCATCTCGGGCCGGAGCTCCAGGCACTCGAGCCGCTGCTCGAGGCTGGCCCGCCCGCCGGCGCTGCCGGTGCTGAGATTGAGGATCGCCTCGCACCCCGCCTCGCGGATCCGCCGCACCAGCTCGCGATACTCCTCCACGTCTTGGGTCGGCTCACCGTCGGCCCTGCGAGCATGGAGATGGATCACCGCCGCGCCGTCCCGCCAGCTCGTCACCGCCGCCGCGACGATCGCGTCGTGGGTCACCGGGAGGTACGCGCTGTCGCTGGCCGCGGTCACGCTTCCGGTGACCGCGGCGGTGATGATGATCGGCGGCGACATGGCTAACGTACGTTAGTAAGCCTACTCTCAGTTGACCAGACTAACAATCGTTAGTACGGTGGTTTTGGGTGCCGACCGAGCGTTCTGTCCCCCGATGAGCACCGCCGAGGGCGGCGGCCCCGCCGACGCGCCGCTTCTCTCCCACGCCGGCATTCCCACCTTCCTGCGAGCTCCCATCCGCGGCCTGCACGAGCTCGAGCGTGGATCGATCGCCGTGTTCGGCGCCCCGACCGACTGGACGCTCGGGACCCGGCCCGGCGCGCGCTACGGCCCCAAGGCGATTCGAGACACCTCGATCCATCTCTCCTGGTACCTGGAAACCTCGCGCAGCGGCAGCCTGGTCGACCTGCGCAGCGGCCGCACGATCTCGCTCGGTTCGGGTGCGCCGCGCCTGTTCGACGCCGGCGACGTGGCGATCTTCCCGGTCGACGTTGATCGGACGATCGAATCGATCCGCGCCGCCGAGCAGACCGTGCTCGATGCCGGGGCTCTCCCGATCATGCTGGGCGGCGACCACTTCGTGACCTACCCCGCGGTGCTGGCGCAGGTCGAGCACGCCGAGCGCGGAGGCCGGCGGATCGGCTTCGTCCAGTTCGATGCCCACTTCGACCTCATCGACGACAACCCCGTGTTCGGTCGCTACTACCACGGGAGCCTGACCCGGCGGATCGCCGAGCTTCCCCACATGCGCACCGAGAACATGGCCTGGATCGGGATCAACGGCTATGCCCGCCTCGAGCAGCTCGAGTTCATCGAGGAGCGAGGCGGAAACGTGTACACACGAGCCGATCTACGCCGGCGAGGGGTGGCCGAGGTCGTCTCCGAGGCGCTGGCGCGCGCCACCGACGGCTGCGACGGCGTGTACATCTCGATCGACATCGATGTGCTCGACGGCGGCCTCGCCGCCGGTGCCGGCTCGATCAACATCGACGGCTGCTCACCCGGCGAACTGCTGGACGCCGTCGAGCAGTTGGCGGACGCGCCGGTTGTCGGACTCGACCTCGTCGAGGTCTCACCGCTGCTCGATCCGACCGGCTACACGGCCCGGGTCGCCGCCGTGGCCTTGACGAACTTCATCTGCGGCCGTCTCGGGGCTTCGCCATGAGCGCCGGCGTGCGCAGGATCATCGACCTCTCGATTCCCGTCGATGAGCAGACCCCCGTCTATCCGGGCGATCCATTGCCGCGCTTCTGTCTCGCCCACACGATCGCCAACCACGGCTTCAACGTGTCCAGGATGGAGATGTCCTCCCATTGCGGAACGCACTGCGATGCGCCGTTTCACTTCCTCGCCGATGGCGCGCGGATCGACGAGGTACCCCTGGAACGGTTCATCGGTCCGGCCGTGGTGATCGACGTGCGCGGTCTCGACGGGCACGCGGCAATCGAGGCCGACGCGGTTGCCGGCTACGCGGACCGGCTGGCTCCGGGAGCGATCGCGGTCCTGCACACCGGATGGTCCGCGCGCCTGGGCACCGACACGTACTTCGACCATCCGTATCTCTCCGAGGCGGCCTGCCTGTGGCTGCTCGACCGAGGTGTTCGCACGATCGGCATCGACGCGATGAACATCGACGAGACCACAAACGCACCGATCGACCGGGCCGCGTTTCCGTGCCACCGCGAGATCTCGGCCGCCGGTGGGGTGATCATCGAGAACCTCACGAACCTGTCCGCGATCGATTTCGACGATCCGGTCCTCAGTGTCCTTCCACTGCGCTTCGTGGGCGGCGACGGCGCGCCGGCGCGCGCGGTTGCCCTGGAGCTGAGGTAGCGCCGTGAGTCATGTGCGCTGGGCTGTCGATCACCCGGGGTTCACCGTCCCCGACCTCGAGCAGGCCATCGACTTCTTCCGCGATGTCTTCGGCTGCGAGCTCGTGTTCCGGGCCGGGCCCTACGAGCACGTCGGCTACCGCTGGCCGGGCGAGTCTCAACCCGAGTCCGCGACCCTGACGCTGGCGATCCTGCGCCTCGGCGAGGCCCACAACATCGAGCTCCTGGAGTTCGCGGACTGCGCCTCGAACCCACGCCGCGGGCCGGCGCGCCCGAGCGAGCTGTACGCCGGCCATTTGGCGATGTATGTCGACGACGTTGGCGCCGCCGTCGAGGACCTGCGCGCACACGGCGCCCAGATCCTCGGTGAGGTGATCGAGGAGTCCGACGGGCCGCTGACCGGGCTCGAGTGGGTCTACACCCTCACGCCGTGGGGCATGGTCATCGAGCTGATCCGCTGGCCACGGGGCATGCCCTACGAGCGCACCACCACCGCGCGGCTGGCCGAGCCGCCGGCCCTGCGCGACTCGCCGCGCTAGTCGCCTCGCGGGTTCGGTTAGTGTCGCGCGGGTGTCCTCGGAATCCGCCGCGCGGTCCTCTCGAGTCGATCCGGCGCTGGGCGCCGCGGCTCGAGCGCTCAAGGCCGGTGGCTTCGCGGCCGAGCTGTGGGACCCCGATTGGCGCCTGGCATTCGTGACCAGCGAGTATCGGGCACTCGCCTCGACCAGCGAGCTGTAGCCCATCGGCTACGGCGTGAAGCCCAGCTCCGCGTACATCGCTCCGAGCGCCACCGTGTCCTGACATGGAGGAGGTACTGGCGGGAGCGCGCGCCGTGGTCGCGATGGCCGGCTACTGCACCGCCGCCGAGATCCTGGCCAGTGGCAAGCCGGCGCTGCTCGTGCCACGCACGTTCCCGCGCGAGGAGCAGCTCAACCGAGCCCGCCTGCTGGCCGAGGCTGGACGGATGCAGATGCTCGATCCGGGCCGGCTGCACCCGGACACGCTCGCCGCCGCGCTGGCGTCGCTGCTCGAGCAGCCTCCGCGCCCGCCCGAGCGGCTCGGCGGCGCCGATGAGGCGGCGAGCATCCTGCTGACGCACGCCGCGAGCAAGGCGCGGCCCGTGTAGGCGGCCGGTCGCCGCTTTCACGAGCATTACACAGACTTGTGTAACCCCGTCGTTGTCACCGTGAGAGCCGGCCGCTCATTGGCTGAGGGTGCACATGTGAAAACCGTCACGTCTGCTTGACATCGGGTGCGCGCGGGAGAGAGACTGGGTGCGCCCACCCGGGCGAGGTGACATGGCTGGTGTCGGGCCTCGCCGATCGGTGTTGGGCGCAATCGTCCAACATCTGAGGGAGGCTTTGCGGTGCGCAAGATCGCGCGGTACGGATGGACTCGGGATCTGCCCGACGGCCGGGACCTGATGTATGGGGCTCCTCCGGAGGTGGTGGCCAAGCTGCCGGACAAGGTCGACCTGCGGCCCGGCTGCCCGAAGGTGTACAACCAGGGCCAGCTCGGTAGCTGCACGGCCAACTCGATCGGCGGCGCGCTCGAGTTCGACCAGATTCGCCAGAAGCAGAAGCCGTTCACGCCGTCGCGGCTGTTCATCTACTACAACGAGCGCGCGATGGAGGGCACCGTGGACTCGGACTCGGGCGCGCAGATCCGCGACGGGATCAAGTCCGTCGCCCAGCTCGGTGCGCCGCCCGAGAAGGACTGGCCCTACCGGATCAAGCAGTTCCGCGAGAAGCCGCCGGCCAAGGCGTACACCGACGCCAAGCAGCATGAGGCGATCATCTACCAGCGGCTCACGCCGACGCTGCAACAGCTCCAGGGCTGCCTGGCCTCTGGGTTCCCGTTCGTGTTCGGCTTCACCGTGTATGAGAGCTTCGAGAGTCCGCCGGTCGCCAAGACCGGTGTGGTCCCGATGCCGCGTGCGCATGAGCAGCAGATCGGTGGCCACGCGGTGATGGCGGTCGGCTACGACGAAAGCGATCAGACCTTCATCGTGCGCAACTCGTGGGGCACCGGCTGGGGCATGGAGGGCTACTTCACGATGCCCTACCCGTACCTGCTTCAGGGCACGCTCGCCGCCGACTTCTGGACGATCCGCTCGGTCGAATAGCCAGCGGACCCCGCCGCAACGACGGAGCCCACTGGGTCAGACGCATGACACGCCAAGTTGCGGTCGGAGACGAGGTGGCCGCGAGAGTAAATTGACCTCAGCACTGAGGTGACGCGATGAAAGCGGCGAGGCTGCACACATACGGTGAGGCGCTGAAGCTCGACCAGGTCGACGAGCCCAGGGCCGAGGGCCCGCTGGACCTGATCGTGCGGATCGGCGCCGCCGGACTGTGCCGTACCGATCTGCACATCCAGGAGGGGCAATGGGCCGAGAAGTCCGGCGTCAAGCTCCCCTACACGCCGGGGCACGAGAACGCCGGGTGGGTGCACGAGGTCGGTTCCGCGGTGACCAATGTCGCGGTGGGGGACACGGTGATCGTGCATCCGTTCATCTCCTGCGGCCTGTGCCCGCCCTGCCGAGCCGGAGATGACATGCACTGCCTCAGCGGCTCGTTCCCGGGGATCGATCGTGACGGGGGGTTCGCCGACTACCTTAAGACCTCGGCCCGCTCGGTGGTCAAGCTCGACCCCTCGTTGCAGCCCAAGGACATCGCGGCACTGGCCGACGCCGGGCTGACGGCGATTCACGCGGTGAAGAAAGCGATCCCGGTGTTGACGCCGGGTACGCACGCCGTGGTGATCGGCGCCGGGGGCCTCGGGCACATCGGCATCCAGTGCCTCAGGGCCATGACCCCGGCCGAGATCATCGTCGTCGATCCCTCCGAGCCCGCGCTGGCTCTGGCCGGCGAGGTGGGCGCCGACCACGCGCTGAAGGTCGACGGCACCCATCTCGAGAAGGTCAAGGATCTGACCGACGGTCTCGGCGCCGAAGCGATCATCGACTTCGTCGGCGAGAAGGGCGCGATCGACGACGGAATCGCCATGATCCGCGACGGCGGGTTCTACTACGTCATCGGCTACGGCGAGAACATCGACATCCCGACCATCGACGTGATCTCTCGCGAGATCTCCTTCATCGGCAACCTCGTCGGCACCTACAACGACCTGGCCGAACTCATGACGCTCACCGCCCAGGGAAAGGTCAGCCTCCACACCACCACGTACCCCCTCGACGCCATCAACGACGCCATGGCGGACCTCGACGGAGGCCGGCTCCAAGGACGAGGCATCCTCATACCCGCGGCGGCCTGACCTCACTTCACCGCCGAACGCGCGAACGTCCGGATCGAGATCGCCGTGAACGCCACGGCGAACAGGGCCATCACGGCCAGGCTGAGCCACGCCTCGGCCGTCACGCTGTGCGCACCCCAGATGTCCTGCAGGCCCTTGCCCGACGGGTCGACCAACCCGTAGCGCATCAGGGCGAGCCCGTGGGTCAGTGGGAGGACCTTGGCCACGGCCGTCAGTGCGCCCGGCATGGCGCTGATCGGAAACAGCGCCCCGGCGAAGAAGAACGGCAGGATGGCCAGTGCCGGAGTGGCGCCGATGTAGTCCTCCTGCCTGGCCATGCGGCTGGCCACGGTCTCGGCCAGGCCGTACATGAACACCGTGAACAGCAACGTCGCCGCGATGAACCACACAAGACCGGTGGCGGTGATGTGGAAGTCGGCGCCGCGGAGCGCGGCCAGTCCGATGAGGACAGTGACCTGAAGGGCCGAGAGCCCGACGGCGACGATCAGGTTTCCGAGGACGAGGTAGCCGCGAGGCACGGGTGCGGACAGGAGCTCGCGCTGCGCCCCCTCGTGGCGATCGACGATCACGCTCAGCCCGGCGAAGATGCAGCTGAGCGGCACGACCAGACCGACGGTGCCCACGCCTACGAAGGCCTGATAATCGATGTTCGAGTGCAGGCCGCCGGTGGCGACCTTCAGGGCCGGCGCCACGACCACGGCCAGCAGCACCGGGCCGAGCAAGGGGACAGCGATCTGCCGCGGGTTGCTGGCCGTCAGCATCGCCCGCCGGCGTGCCAGGGTCAGCACGGTGCCGAGCCTCGAAGCGCGCCGTGGCGCGCGGCGGGCGAGGGGAATTGATTCTGCAATGGCGGACATTTCCGTTCTCCTTGTGGATCAGGCAGCCTTGGCGAGCCGGTCGCCGGTCAGCTGCAGATAGACGTCGTCGAGAGTGGGGGCACGGGTCGAGATCTCCGACGCGCGGTCATCGAGCGCGGCGAGCGCTGCCGTCGCGCTGCGGTCATGAAGCGGGACCGTCACGCGCGCGCCGACCGAGAACGCGTCATCACCCGCCAGCCGTCGTTCACGCAGGCGAGCGAGGGTCGCGTCGGCGTCTCCGCCCACCCGGAACTCGAGGATCTCGCTTCCCAGTCGCGCGAGCAGGGCCTGCGGACTGTCGAGCGCCACCACGCGGCCCTGGTGAACGATGGCCACGCGGTCGCACAGCCGCTGGGCCTCGTCGAGGTAGTGCGTGGTGACGAGAATCGTCAGCTCGTGCGACGCACGCAGCCCGGCGATCACATCGAGTAACTCGTGGCGGATCCTCGGGTCGAGTCCCACCGTCGGCTCGTCGAGGAACAGAACCGCGGGCTCGGACAGCAGGGCGCGCGCGATCTCGAGCCGGCGGCGCTCGCCGCCGCTGTAGCTGCCCACGGGCCGTTCGATCAGCTCGGAGAGTCCGAGCGACGCGGCGAGTTCCCGCAGCCTCGCCTCGGTGCCGGCGCCCCACAACCGAGCGTGGAGCTCCAGGTTGGCTTTCCCGGACAGCGAGCGGTCGACGACGGCCTCCTGGAACACCACGCTGGAAATGCCGCGCGCCAGCAATGGCTGCTTGACCACGTCGTAGCCGCCGACACGGGCCCGTCCCGTGGTCGGGATGATCGTCGTCGTCAGCATCCCCACCGTCGTCGACTTGCCGGCCCCGTTGGGCCCGAGGAGTCCGAACACCTCACCGCTCTCGACTTGAAAATCGACTCCCTTGACGGCCTGAACCCCACCCGGGTAGGTCTTTGTCAATGCCTGCGCCTCGATGGCTTTCATGTGTCTTGCCTCCATTGGTCACGTTTGGCGATTGCCATTCGTCATCGCTATTGACGGATGCCGACGAGAGGATGTGACCGATGAACCAGCCGCGCACCCAAGCCGACCAGTTCGAGGGCAACCGCGCCCATCTGCGAGCGGTCGCCTACCGCATGCTGGGCTCGGCGGCCGAGGCCGACGATGCCGTCCAGGAGGCGTGGCTGCGCTTCAGTGTCGCCGAGCCGCGGGAGATCGAGAACATGCGCGGATGGCTGACCGTGATCGTCAGCCGCATCTGCCTCGACATGCTGAGATCGCGTCGCGCCCGCCGCGAGGACCTCTTCACCGGCGCGCTCGCGGAGCCCGTCGTCACCCTCGAGGAGCCCGACGATCCCGAGCACGAGGCGCTGATCGCCGACTCGGTGGGCGTGGCGCTCCAGGTCGTGCTCGAGATGCTGTCGCCCGCCGAGCGCCTGGCCTTCGTTCTGCACGACACGTTCGGGATGCCGTTCGAGGAGATCGCCCCCATCGTCGAGCGCTCGGTCCCGGCCACGCGGCAGCTGGCCAGCCGCGCGCGCCGGCGCGTCCGCGGGGCCGACCCCGACGGCCCACCACCCACCTACGCGCAGCAGCGTCGGGTCATCGACGCGTTCCTCGCCGCCTCCCGCGAAGGCGACTTCGCGGCGCTGCTCGAGGTGCTCGACCCCGACGTGGTCATGCGCATCGACCAGGGCCGTCTCGGCGCGCCGGCCGAGCTCCACGGCGCCCCGGACGTCGCGCAGATGGTGCTCGCCGAGGGGTCACCGCGTGCTCCGTTCGGCCGTCCGGCGATCGTCAACGGTGGCCCGGGCGCGGTCGTCCTCCGGAGCGGACGAGTTCTGGCCGTGGCCGCGTTCACGATCGCCGGCGAGAGGATCACCAGCGTCAGCATCGTGGCCGACCCCGACAAGCTCCGGCGCGTCAGCGTGTAGGTGCGGCCGCGGGGCCGCGGCCCGCGGGAGTGCGGCTGCAGCGCAGCCCGGCCGCGTGGAGCACCGTCAGCGCCGGGATGTCGAGGTCGTCGAACACGCCGAGCAGGCGATCCCCGGAAAGGTCGGCGACCTTGTCCTCGAGCTCCTCGGCGGCCACCGGCCGCCCGGGCGACCCGCCCGGCCCATCCACCCGGGCCAGCTCGCGGCCCGCCGCGGTCAGCACGGCGCCAAACTGCGGGACCGACTCGTCCAGGGTCACCCGCACGCGTCCTGCGTCGGCGCGCGTGGCCGCCTCGACGGCGACGAAGTCGCGGACGCGCGGAGGGCCGTGGGACAGTGTGTGCGCCACGCAGTACGGAATCGAGAACTTGGCCGAGAGCCCGTCGTCGACGTCGTCGAGGTGCGCGGCCTGACGCGCCACCGGATTGACGACCACCTCGAGCCGCTCGTGGTCGAGCTCATGGCCGTCCTGGCGTACCCGCTGCGCCGCCTCGATCGGCGAGTGCGTGCCCAGGCAGCTCGGGTAGAGCTTGATCCAGTTGCGGTCGATCGCGCGGGGGCCGTCGCGCTCGAGCACGCGTTCGATACCGCCCTCGGGCCAGCCCGCGCCCGTGACGGCCAGGAAGCCGACCGGGCCGTGGATCGCGCGCGGATCGATCGCCGCCGCGCCGCGGGCCAGGAGCGCCGCCTGCACGCCGGCCGCCGACGCCAACCCGACCTGGATCGACTTGCCGTCGGAGCCGAATGCCCCGCGCGTCCCGCCTGCCCGGAGCAGTGCGGCGGCCACGGCGTTGTCCCGCTGCGCCGGGGCCAGATCGAGCAGGCGCGAGGCCGCCACGACCGCCCCGATCGGGCCACAGACGGTGGTTGGGTGCCAACCACCGTCGTACAGCGCGGGATGGCTCGCCGCCGCCACCGCGCCCATGGCCTCGAAGCCGTCGGCGTAAGCGTCGATTGCCTCAGCGAGCGAGCGGCCGAGATGAGCCGCCAGCACCAGCGCCGCCGGCGCCGTCGCCGCGCTCACATGCGCCACGCCGTCGGAGATCGTGTCGTCGAAATCGAGGACGTGGCCCGCCGTGCCTGCGAACGCCACGTCGGTGAGCAGGTCCTCGCCAGAGGCTCGCACCGCGCTCGGGGCTCGCTCATCTGCCCCGGCACAGGCGCAGGCCAGCCAATCCAGGAACGCCACCCGGTAGGCGCCGCCATCATCGGTTCGCCCTGCGGTCACACCGGTAAGCGTAGTGGGGCTTTCGCGGGGTGCACCAGCCCCGGGGCGCGCGTCAACGTCACTCTCGCCCGCGCACGGACGGCGGCAGTGACGAACACGGCCTGGTGCGCCGTGTTCGTCAGTTTCGCCGCCACCGGCGAGACGACTGTGACGTTTACGACCATGAAGGGGCGCGCAACCCGCCAACGATCGCGCGGGTCTGGCAGGGTACCCGGCTATGAGCTATCGGCTGGCGCCTGCACGAGCCCCGATCGTTGGGTCTGAGGTGATGGTGGCCACCAGTCAACCGCAGGCAACCCTGAGCGCCATCGAGGTTCTGCGCGAGGGCGGCAATGCGATCGACGCGGCATTGTGCGCGGCCGCTGTCCTGTGCGTGGCCGAGCCCTACGCGACGGGCATCGGCGGCGATCTCTTCGCGATCGTGCGGTTCGCCGACGGAAGCCTGCACGGTCTCGACGCCGCGGGTCCCGCACCGCGCGGTGCCCCGGTCCAGACGCCGTCGATGAGCGGCCCCCGCTCGGTTACCGTCCCGGGATCGGTCGCCGGCTGGGTGGAGCTTTCGAGCCGCTTCGGACGACTCGGGCTCGATCGCTGCCTGCAGCCGGCGATCGATCTGGCCGCCTCCGGTGTGGCGGCCGGGTTTGAGTGCTCGACGAGCTGGCGCGCGAGCGACCGGGCGCCGGCGGCGCTCGGCCCGCCCCCTCGCTTCGGCGAGCGCTTTCGCCTCCCCGAGCTGGCGGCGACGCTCGAGCTGATCGCCACACAGGGCCGCGACGCCTTCTACCGCGGCGCCGTGGCCGACGCGATCGTCGCCGCCTCCTGGCTCGCGCACGATGACCTGGACGAGTACCAACCGCGTTGGGTGCAGCCACTGACTCACACCTACCGCGGGTTGACGGTGTGTGAGCTCCCGCCGCCGACCCAAGGCGTCGGCGCCCTGGAGGCGCTGGCCATCCTCGGGGATCGGGAGCCGACCTTGGCCGACGAGGTCGGGGCCGTGTCGCTCGCCCTACAGGACGCGTTCGACAACGTGCGCGACGGCGCCGACGTGTCCGGACTGCTGTCGCCCGAGTACATCCGTGCGCGCCGCGAGCAGACACCGCCCCACGTCAGAGAACCGGCCGGCGGCACCACGTATCTGTGCGTCGTCGACGGCGATCGGACCGCGGTGTCTCTGATCCAGAGCGTGTTCGAGTCCTTCGGCTCGGGTGTCCTGGCGGGCTCGACCGGCGTAGTTCTCCAGAATCGCGGCGCCTGCTTCGCTGTCTGCGGCCACGTCGTACCGGGTCAGCGCTCCTACCACACGCTGATCCCCGGAATGCTGGCGCGAGACGGCGAGCTCGTGGGTCCGTTCGGCGTCATGGGCGGCTTTATCCAGGCCCAGGCACACGTCCAGTTCGTTGTCGAACTGGTTCGTAGCGGGCTCGATCCTCAGGCCGCGCTCGACCACGGCCGGTTCCGGATCGACGGCGGCGCGCTGAAGCTCGAGCGCCCCCTGTGGGATCGGGCCGGGGAGGTCGAGCAGCTCGGGTTCAACGTCGACCGGGACGATGACGTGTCGATGTTCGGCGGGGGCCAGGCGATCGTGTTGCGCGAGGGCACGCTGTTCGGCGGCTCGGACCCGCGCAAGGACGGCTGCGCGCTCGGCTACTAACGTAGACGCTCGATGAGCACCGTGGCTCAGCTCAGCTTCCCCCGCGACAGCGAGGGCATCCCCAACAACCCCACCCTGCCGGTGGTCATCCATCACGGCGTGGAGGAGATCGTGGCTGACCCGGCAGCGTGCGAGCGGCTGTTTCAGTCACACGGCTGGGGTGGCAACTGGCGCAACGGGATCTTTCCCTTCCACCACTTCCACAGCAACGCCCACGAGGTGCTGGGCATTGTGTCGGGTGCAGCGGACGTGACGCTCGGCGGTCCCGGTGGCGAGCGGCTGACCGTTGAGCCGGGCGATGTCCTCGTGCTGCCCGCCGGCACCGGCCACAAGCGCGAGGACTCGGGTTCCGGCCTCCTGGTCATCGGCGGATACCCGGCCGGGCAGGAGAACTACGACCTGCGACGGGCCGATTTGGCGGCGCTCGAAGCGATGCGGCGCAACATCGCCGGCGTGGAGCTGCCCGAGGGGGACCCCGTGCTGGGAGCCGGTGGCCCGGTCACGGTGGCGTGGGCGTCGAGCTAGCGATTCAGTGCAGCTTGACTGGCAGCGTCGAGCTGACGGTCTTGCCGTCTGACGCCGCCGTGATCGTCAGCCTGTAGGTCCCGGGCTTGACCCGCTTGTCGTGCAGCTTGCGACTCCAGGTGAGCTTGCCCACCCCGGCACGACGGCTCGCGCTGGCCACGGCGACCGCGGTCCCATGCGATGGCCTGACCGAGAGGGTCAGCTTGGCCGCGGCGGTGAGCGCGTAGTGAACCGCGACGTGCTTGAGCGTGGTGCTGGCCCGGAACGCGATCACGATCAGCTTGGCCTGTGGGCTGGGCGCGGGCCCCCAGAGTGAAAGGTGCGCCCCTCCTTCACGGCGGCCGACTTTACCAGCGGGCAGCAATGGGTCTTACGTGCAAGCTCGATTCGGCCAGACCATTGACAGAGGCGACGAAAGATGTAGCCTCAAGCGCTGAAATACGCGGATTTCGCCGTTGCGACGGCTCCGCTAGGCGATTGCTGAAACAGCGAGGAGAGGGAAATGGCAACTGGAGCCCAGGCGCAGGACCATTACGTGACCTTCGGTCGGCGGGAGGGCGACGAGGACTTCCCCAACAGCCTGATCTCGGGCATCTCGACCTTCCTCGGCGCGCAGGTGCTGCCGCCGGTCGCCGACAAGCTCTCCGAGGCGGGCGTCAAGGCTGCCGTCCTCGGCCTGCCATGGGAGGGGACCAACACCTGTCGGCCAGGCGCCAGCTACGGCCCGCGCTCGATCCGTCGCGCCACCGAGCATTACCTCAGCTACCACGGCGAGTTCCAGGTCGACCTGTTCGACGCTCTGCACCTGACCGACTGCGGCGATGTGTCGATCGTTCCCGGCAACGCCGCGCGGACATTCGAGCGCGCCGAGCGGTGCATCACCGAGATCGTCAACGCCGGGGCCTTCCCGATCATTTTCGGCGGGGATGACTCGTGTCCGATTCCCGTCACCAGCGCGATGTCAAAGCTGATCGACGGCAACATGGGCTACATCCAGATGGACTCGCACATGGACACCGCGGAGGACGTGGCAGGCGAGCGCCTGAACCATGCCTGCCCGGTGAGCCGCACGGCGGAGCTGCCGAATGTCGACCCGCACAACGTGGCGCTCGTCGGGATCAACGGACCGCTCAATCCGCGCGTCGAGCGCGAGTACGTGGATCGCACCGGCATTCAGATGATCACGATCTGGGACATCGATGAGTGGGGGATCGAAAAGACCATCGACCGGATCCTCGACATCGCCTGGAACGGGACCGATGGCGTCGTTCTGCACACCGACCTCGACGTCATGGACCAGGGCTTCACCACCGGCGTGACGACCCCTGAGTGCGGCGGCCTGACCCCGCGCGAGGTGATCAAGATGATCCGCGCCTTCGTCCGCCGGGGGGTCGAGGCCTACGTGATCACCGAGTGCTCGTCGGTGTATGACCCCGCCAACAAGTCGGCTCGCGTCGCCACGCGGCTGGCGCTCGACGCACTCGGCGTCCGCGCCAACCCGGAGGGCACGGGCCGGGTGTAGTCCAATCACGCTAAATGGCCAGGACGAGGCGGTCTTCGCCGAGCTTCAGCGTGACGGCAGGATTCCATTCACCACTCTGGCCGGCCGCCTGGGGCTCTCCGAAGCCCACATCCGCCGGCGCGTAAGAGCACTCACCGAGGCCGACGTGTTCGCGATCACCGCGGTCGCGGACCCCGGCCTGCTCGGTCTGAGATGCATGGCCTGGATCGGGCTCGAGACTCACCCCTCGCACGTCCAGCGCGTCGCGCAGGCGCTGGTTCACACGGCCGGCGTCGACTACGTGGTGATCAGCTCGGGTCGCTTCAGCGTGATGTGCGAGGTTGCGTGTCGCGACGCTCAGGATCTCGAGCCGATTCTCGTCCAGCTCCGCGGGATCGCCGGGGTCCAGCGAACCGAGGCATTCGTCTACCTGTCGCTGCGCCACCAGCAGTTCCAGTGGCTACGCGCACGACAACCCGTCGCGCCCGAAGAGGTGAGCGGCGTGACGGTCAGCCCGGGCCAGCTCGAGTCGCTCGACATCGAGATCGTTCGCGGGCTCGAGCGCGACGGCCGGGCATCGTTCCGCGACCTGGCCCGCAGCCTCGGAGTGTCCGAGCGCTTGGTCTCCAGCCGGTTCTCCCGCCTGGTCGACGACAACGTCCTCAAGGTGATCGCCGTCGGCAATCCACTCAACCTGGGATTCGACGCGATGGCCTGGCTGGGGATAACGCTCGACAGCGACGCCGACCCGGGGACGGTCGCCTCGAGGCTCGCCTCGGTGCCCTCGATCGACTACGTCGTGATCCCATCGGGCCGCTATGACCTGATGGCTGAGATCGTCTGCCGCGACCGTGCCGAGCTGCTCGACGCGATCACCGACGACATCGGCACGATCGCCGGTGTCGCCCATATCGAGACGTTTCTCTACCTCCGCCTGCTGTACAGCAGCACCGCGGGCGCCTGGGGCGTGGGGCGATCGCTGGCGCGGGAGAGTCCGGACGATCCCGCGGCGAGCCGGACGCGACGTTCTACTTGAACGTGAAACGACTGGTACATCCAGGTTCGTGCGCACAACGCCGCCGGCTGGGGCTCCTGGTCAGCGCGGACGCTGCTCGAGTCCTCGGCCTGGTTCCGACTCGCGACTAGAACCGGTAGTAGGCCTCGTTCCATCGCAGCTCCTTGGCGAACTCGCGCGTCCGCGTGTCGCCGTCGATCACCACCAGTTCGATCCCGGCGATGTCGGCAAAATCGGCGAAGATCTCGGGCCCGAGTGCCAGGCTGAGCACGGTGTGGTGGGCGCCACCGGCCATCAGCCAGGCCTCCGCCGCGGTCGTCAGATCGGGCTTCGGCGTCCACACCGCGCGAGCCACGGGCAGCTTGGGCAGCGGCCGGTCGGGCGGCACCACATCGACCTCGTTCAGCAGCAGGCGAAAGCGATCGCCCAGGTCCATGAGCGCCACGCACACGGCGGGCCCGGCGGCCGCGTCGAACACGAGCCGCACCGGATCCGCGCGAGCCCCGATCGACAGGGGATGGATCTCGCAGGACGGACGCTCGGCGGCCAGCGACGGGCACACCTCGAGCATGTGCGCCCCGAGAACCTTCGGCCCCCGCGGCGACAGCTCGTACGTGTAGTCCTCCATGAACGAGGTTCCGCCGGGCAGTCCGCGGCTCATGACCTTGGCGATCCGCAGCAGCGCCGCCGTCTTCCAGTCCCCCTCCGCTCCGAACCCGTAGCCCTCGGCCATCAGGCGCTGCACGCCGATCCCGGGTAGCTGGACCAGCGCGCCGAGATCCTCGAAGGTGTCGGTGAAGGCCTTGAACCCGCCGGCGTCGAGGAACGCCCGGAGCCCGGCCTCGATTCGCGCCGCCTCGAGCAGCGACGTCCGTTGCGCGCCGCCCTCGCGGAGGGTGGGAACGAGCTCGTACTGCTCGTCGTACTCGCCGGCGATGCGTCCGACCTCGTCGTCGCCGACCGCCTGGGTCGCCTCGACGAGATCCCCGATGCCGTACCCGTTGACCGAGAAGCCCAGCCGCAACTGCGCCTCCACCTTGTCCCCCTCGGTGACGGAGACCTGACGCATGTTGTCCCCGAACCGCGCGACTGCCAGCGTCTGCGCCTCGTGCCAGCCGCACGCCGCCCGTGCCCAGGTGCCGATCCGCTCCGTCGTCGCGGAGTCGCTCCAATGGCCGGCGACCGTCTTTCGGCGGATGCCCGCCCGCGTCTGCAGCGACGCGAGCTCGCGATCGGCGTGGGCCGATTGGTTCAGGTTCATGAAGTCCATGTCGAGCTCGCTCCAGGGCAGCTCGCGGTTGAACTGGGTGTGGAGGTGAAGCAGCGGCTTGGCCAGCACCGATAGCCCGGCGATCCACATCTTGGCCGGCGAAAACGTGTGGGCCCAGATCACCACGCCGACGCACGCTGGCGCCGCGTTGGCCTCGAGACAGGCGGCGCGGATCGAGGCCGGCGCGACCACGGTTCCGCGGTAGCTCACCGACACGGGGATCTCGTCCAACGCGTCGAGCGCCGCCGCGATCTCGCGCCCGTGTTCATCGACGCTGCGCAGGGCATCCTCGCCGTACAGCTCCTGCGCGCCGACTGCGAACCAGATCTCGTACTCCCCGAGCGCCTTCATCGTCGCTGCGCATCCGGGGCCATGCCCGGCATCCTTGCAGGGATCAGGCCGAGGCGGGGTGTTCGCGGAGCGCGCTTGCCAGTCCGCGCTTCAGCTCGAGACGGTCAGCCCAACTCGCCGGCCGTCGGCCGCGCGGCTATCGACATAGGCCGCGAACTCGCGCTCGAACTCGGGCCACCACACGGGTCCGCCGTCCGGCGATCGATCGGGAGGATTGGGATCGCGGCCCGGGCCGCCTCCGTGACGGCCGTCGCCGTCGTGCGGATCGTCACCACCCAGCCGCCGCTGACGGACTGAACTCGCCGCCAGCCAGACCATGATGCAGGCGAAGCCCACGAGGACGACGACCAGCGCGACGTAGCCAATCCAGGCTGGGGATCCGCTCACGTGACGCCCGCCGGCCAGAGCAACGGCGACGGTCATCGATCCTCCGTCAGACACTTGGCATCCATATCGCTTGGTTAATAGGTCGGCCGAGGTGTTGCATAACTAAAGACGCAGGCCGGCCCGCATTTCTTGCCGCCCGAGCCTCCCAAACACGTTTCGGTGGGTTCCCAGCTCGTGTGCGCCCGAAACGCTCCAGCCAGTAAAGCAAGTTCAGGCGGCGACGCGACTCAGCACGCCGGGCCCCGAGATCGTGCGGATCTCGTGCGGCTCGGAGACGCTGTCGATCGCCGTGCCCATGGCCGCGCTTTCCTCGCGCTCGGTCATGATCTCGACCAGGATCGGCAGCCGCCGGCGCTCGCTCTCGCAGGTCGCCCATTCCAGTGCCGGACGGATGTCGTGGGGCTCGGTGACCCGGATCCCGTCCGCGCCCATCGACCTCATCAGCGCGACGTGATCAACCCCGGCGTGGCCGTCGAGGCCCGCGAACGCGAGGTCGACCTCGAAGTTCATCTCGTAGCCGACCTCGGCCTGCCTGATCAGCCCCATGTAACCGTTGTTGAGCATCACGAGCACGAACGGAACGCCGTACTGGACCGCGACGGCGATCTCCTCGGCCAGGAACTGGAACGAGTAGTCGCCGACGATCCCGACCACGTCGCTCTCGGGGCGCCCGAGCTTGGCCCCCGTGCAGGCTGAGACCTCCCAGCCCAGCGGCCCGGCCTGGCCGCAGCAGAGGTAGTGCCGTGGGCGGTACGCATTCTGAAACTGGCCGCCGAAGATCTGGTAGAGCCCGATCGCCGTAACCACGGTCGCGTCCTCGTCGAGAAACGCGTTCAGCTCGGCGTATACGCGTGGAGCGCGGATCGGAACGGTGTCGTAGTCGGCGAACCGCGCGCGGGTGGCGCGCAGCTCGGCCAGCCGCCCCACCCACGCCGCCCGCGGCCGGAGCGTCCCGCGCCGGGTCGCCTCGGTGTGGAGCGCTTCGAGGGCGAGCTTGGCGTCGCTGACGATCCCCAGATCGGGCCCGAACACACGCCCGATCTGCTCGGCGGCGACGTCGATCTGGATGAACTTCCGCGAGCCGCGGTAGACGTCGAGCGCCCCCGTGTGTCGGTCGCCGAAGCGCGCCCCGACGGCGAGCACGAGGTCGCTCTCGAGGAACAGCTGATTGGCGAACGGCTGGCTGGTCTGAATCCCCACCGTCCCTGCCCACAGAGGATGATCCTCGCGGATCGCCCCCTTGCCCATCAGGGTCGGGCTGACCGGCAGCTCGAGCAGCTCGGCCAGGCGAACGAGCGCAGCGGCGGCGTCGGCGATGATCACGCCGCCGCCGGCCACCAGCAGCGGGCGTTCGGCCGCCTCGATCAGGGCGAGCGCTCGGTCGATGGCCGCCGCCGGCGGCGAGACGAGTTCGACCGCCAGGCGCGCATCGGAGGCAGCGTCGTAGGCGATCGGGGCGGCTCGCTGCACGTCCACGGGGAGGTCGATGAGCACCGGCCCAGGCCGACCCGACCGTGCCACCCGGAACGCCTCACGGAAGATCCACGGCAGCTGCGCGGGCTCGCGTACCTGGACCGCCCACTTCGTCACCGGCCGAGCGATGGACACGATGTCGACGGCCTGGAACGCCTCCTTGTGAAGGACGTTGGTCGGCGCCTGCCCGGTTATGCAGATGATCGGGATCGAGTCGGCCAGCGCTGTGTAGAGACCGGTGATCATGTTCGTCCCGGCCGGACCCGAGGTACCGATGCAGACCCCCGGCTCGCCGGTCACCCGCGCCCAGCCGTCGGCGGCATGCGTTCCGCCCTCCTCGTGCCGCACCGACAGGTGGCGAATCAGTCGCGAGCGGCTGAGCGCCTCGTACAGCGGGAGGATCGCCGCGCCGGGGACACCGAAGGCGACCCGTACGCCCTCATCCTCGAGGACGCTGACGACAGCGTCCATCGGCGGGGTGCTCACGACTGCTCCGAGGTGATCTCGTGATTGGACAGCCCCTCGATCACTGTCAGCAGGGCTGAGTGATCGTCTCCGCCACGACCGTGCCGGCGGAGGCTCTCGAGCATCTGCTCCACCGCCGCAGTGTTGGGCAGAACGGCGCCGCTCGAACGCGCGGTGGCCAGGGCGATCCCCAGGTCCTTGTGGTGCAGGTCGACCTTGAATCCGGGGGCGAAGTCGTGCTCCAGGAACTTGTCTCGCCGCATCTCCATCACCCGGTTGGCCGCCAGCCCGCCCGACAGCACGCTGATCACCACGCCGGGATCCACGCCGGCCTTGGAACCGAGCACGAGCGCCTCGCTGACCGCCTCGATAACCAGCGCCACCACCACCTGGTTGCACGCCTTGACCACCTGCCCCGCACCGCTGGCCCCGACATGCGTGATCGTCGATCCGAGGCACTCGAAGATCGGCCGGGCGCGCTCAAACGCGGCCTCGGTCCCGCCGACCATGATCGACAGCTTGCCCTCGCGAGCCCCGACATCGCCGCCGCTGACCGGCGCATCGAGCATCTGGAGCCCCAACCCGTCGCCGCGGTCGGCCAACTCACGCGAAACCTCAGGGGCAATCGTGCTCATGTCGATGATCAGCTGGCCGCGGGATGCCCCGGAAGCACCTCGTCCATCACCTCGGCCACCTGGGGCGAGTCGGGCAGCATCGTGATCGTCACTTCGCTGCGCTCGGCCACCTCGCGCGCCGAGTCGGCCGGCTGGGCGCCCTCGCCGGCCAGCGCATCGACGGCGGCACGGCTCCGGTTGTGCACGACCAGCGGATAGCCGGCCCGCAACAGGTTGGTGGCCATTGGTCGGCCCATAATCCCCAGGCCGATGAATCCGATCGTTTCGGGCATCACTTCTCCACGGCGTCCTGCATCCACTGCAGGCTCGCCTCCGTCGTCGTTGTCGTGGGCCGGTACTCGAGACCGACGTAGCCCCGGTAGCCGATCTCCCTGAACACGCCGAACAGGTACGGAAAATTGATCTCTCCCGTACCCGGCTCTCCGCGACCGGGAGAGTCGGCGATCTGGATATGGGCGATCCCCTCGGCGTGGGCCCGGATCGTCGCGGCCAGGTTCCCCTCCATACGCTGCATGTGGTAGGCGTCGTACTGAATCGCGACGTTGGGCTCGCCCACCCGCTCGATCAGCGCGGCGGCATCGGCGGTGTGGCTGACCAGATAGGGGCCGTTCTCGATGGTGTTGACGGCCTCGACAAGGACCTTGGCCCCAATCGCCGCCGCGTCGCGGGCCGCGCGTCGCAGGTTCTCAACGGCCAGTTCCAGCTGCTCGTCACGGCGCAGGACGGTGCTCTCGAGCCCGAGCAGGGCATTGAGCTGGCGACATCCCACCTGCTCGGCCAGTTCGAGGGCCACCGGGACGTTGTCGAAGAACTGGGCCTGGCGATCGGGAATGCTGAGCAGCCCCCGCTCACCCGCGGCCATGTCTCCGGCGTCGAAGTTGAACAGGGCGACGGTGACGCCGCTGTCGGCGATCGCCGCCCGCACCGCCGACAGGTCCTCGCCGGCCGGCCACCAGAACTCAACCGCGTCCAGCCCGGCGCGCTTGGCCCGCTCGAAGCGTTCCAGAAATGGGACTTCCTGCCACAGGAGAGAGACGTTGGCGTCAAAGTTTATTCCGGATTGCGAAACACTCATTGCGCTCCATGAAAACTATCGCGGGGCCGGATTGTTGTCAACGGCGAAATCCTAAGCTACCTTTGTTTCGTATGGCGGAATCCGTTCAATCGGTCGGCCGCGCCCTCGATCTGCTCGAGCACCTCGGTGCGAGCGACGGCGACATGTCACTCGGCGACCTCGCCCGCGCCACCGGGCTGCATCCCCCGACCGCGCATCGACTGCTGCAGACCCTCGTCCAACGCGACTGGGTGGTGCGCAATCCGAACACCACCCACTATCGCTTGAGTCGCAAGCTGCTGTCCATTGTCGGCGACATCGAAGCGCGAACGGCGCGACTGCGGGCACTGGCCCGACCGCATCTCATCGCGCTGCGAGACGACACCGGAGAGTCGACCAACCTGGTCGTCCTCGACGGCCTGGCCGCGGTGTACATCGACCAGGTGCCGAGCCAGCGTCCGATCCGGATGTTCACCGAGATCGGCGCGCGCGTGCCCGCGTATGCCTCCGGAGCCGGAAAGGCGATGCTCGCCTTTCAGACCTCGGCGGTCGATCGAGCGCTCGAGCGCCATCTACTGGAGCCACTCACCGCCCATACGCTCACCGATCACGGCGCGCTGAAGCGATCGCTGCGACAGGCCCGTAGCCGTGGGTACGCGTTCGACAACGAGGAGTACGAGCTCGGCGTGGCCTGCACGGCAGCGCCCATCCGTGGCGGCGACGGGGTCGCCGTGGCCGCCATCAGCGTGTCTGCTCCTGCCGTGCGCTGGCGAGCGCTCGATCGTGCGCTGCTGGGACGCCAGATCGCTCAGCACGCCGGCGAGATCTCGGCGTTGCTGCCGTCCTGACCGGGCGCGCGATGAACTCGCCGCGGGGGCGGCCGACGAGCCGATCGCCGTCGATGACCACCTGCCCGCGCGCCAGCACCAGCTCGGGTCCGCCGGTCACGACCATGCCCTCGAACACGTTGTAGTCGACTCGCGAGTGGTGGGTAGCGGCCGAGATCACCAGTTCCCGCTCCGGATCGAACACGACGACGTCCGCGTCGCTGCCCGGCGCGATCGTCCCCTTCCGCGGGTACAGCCCGAAGCGGCGGGCCGGCTCGCTGGAGAACAGCTCGACCATCCGCTCCAGGCCAAACCGGCCGGTACGCACCCCGTGATGGTGGAGCAGGTGCAGACGGTGCTCGATCGTCGGGCCGCCGTTGGGGATCTTCGAGAAATCGTCGCGCCCGATCGCCTTCTGGTCGCGCCAGCGAAACGCGCAATGATCGCTCGACAGCACCGACAGCGTCCCATCGGACAGCGCCCGCCACAGCTCGTCGCGATCCTCCTGCCGTCGCGGCGGTGGCGTATATACGAACTTCGCGCCTTCGAAATCGGGCCTGTCGAGATCGCTCTCGTCGTTGAACAGGTACTGGGTGCACGTCTCGCCCGTCACATCCCAGCCCGCCGCTCGGGCCCGCGCCACCGCCTCCAGCGCCCCGCGGCACGAGACGTGCACAACGTAGAGCGGACAGCCGGCGAGGCGGGCGAGGTGGATCGCTCGGTGCGTCGCCTCGGCCTCGGTCTCGGGGGGTCGGGTTCGGGCGTGCCAGATCGGCTCCGTGTGGCCGGCGGCCAGCGCCTCGCGAGTCAGGACGTCGATCACGGCTCCGTTCTCCGCGTGCACCATGACCAGCGCCCCGCTGGCGGCCGCCACATCCATGGTGCGAAACAGCGTCTGGTCGTCGACCATCAGCGCATCCGGATACGCCATGAACAGCTTGAAGCTGGCTATGCCCTGAGCGGTCACGTCCGCCAGCGCCCCGGGCCCTCCACCCCCGGTCAAATCGGTCACCGCGAGGTGAAAGCCGACGTCGATCAGCGGCGGGGTGCGGCGCAGCTTCTCGTGCCACGTCGCCAGCGCGTCCTCGAAGCGCCGGCCGCGCGGCTGGATGCAGAAGTCGACGATCGTCGTCGTCCCCCCGAACGCCGCGGCAACCGTGCCGGAGCCGAAATCGTCACAGGTCGTGGTGCCGCCGAACGGCATCTCCATGTGCGTGTGGGGATCCACGCCACCCGGCAGCACGTAGCGGCCCCGGGCGTCGATCACGCGGTCGGCCGGCTGGAGATCCCAGCGGCCAGCTGGGCAATCACGTCGTCCTCGATGAGCACGTCGAGCTCGCGGTCGATCTCAGCCGTGATCACGCGGCCGCCCTTGATCAACACCGTGCTCATGCCTGTCCTCCCTCTCGCTCGACCAGCCTCAGCGCGGCCTCCAGCACCACCTCGACAGCCACGGCGGCATCGGCGGTCGCAGGCCAGCTCGGCGGGCGAGTGGCTGATGCCGGCCCGGCAGGGAACGAACACCATCGCGCTCGGCAGGAAGAGCCGCGACGCACATCGTGTCGTGCGCGGCACCCGAGATCATTCGCCGCCACCCGACCCCCCGCGCGGCGACCGCCTCGGCCAGCGCCTCGATCACCCCCCGGCGTCGAGCGCCACCGGCGCGACCCACGCTGTCGCTCGCCTGTAGCGAGGCGCTCCAGCCTCGACCGGCCGCCAGCCTCCTAGCGCTCGACGCCACGACCTGTTCGACGATTCCGTCTACCCTGTCGCTGCTCGGGCGCAGCGGACATCGAGCGAGACGCGAGACATGACCGGGGATAGATGTTGAACGGCACCCGGCTCGACCGTCCAGCTCGCCGGCGGTCGCCACCGCTACCCCCACCCGTGGCGAGCGCCAGCCGCTCCAGTTCGAGCACGGAGCTCGGCCAGCGACGATTGCGGCGTCCCGCCGGTCGCCCATGGGCGTGGCTCCCGCGTGGTCGGCCCTGGCCGATTGATCTCGACGTCGGCGTGGACGTAGCCGCGTTCATCTGAACGCCCGACTTCTGATCTTCATGATCTCGTCGCGCTCACCCGCCTGCGCCGCCGGGTTCATGGCCTACTTAGCCGTCCCCTTCACGTTGTCGAGAAACCCCATTGCGTCCCTTTCCCTCTCAAATGCCGGCCCGAGCGGGCCGGCGAACCCATTTGGTCCGGCGGGAACGGTACCACCGGTTAACGGCAGATTCGCCGATTGTCACGTCGCGACTCCAACGATCTCGGCGATTATCTGGAACAACGTTGGAACCAACTGTCGACACGGTGGCAGGATGTGCTCATGCCGCGCCACCGAACCCCGCTCCCGGCCGCCGCCGAGGTGGTCATCGTCGGTGGCGGCGTGATGGGATGCAGCGCGGCGTTTCACCTTGCCGAGGCCGGCGTCGGTGTTGTGCTGCTCGAGCGCCACGAGCTCGGCAGCGGGTCGACGTCGCGCGCCGCCGGCGGAGTGCGCACGCAGTTCTCGGACGTGTTGAATATCGAGATCGCCCGAAGGAGCATGGACGCGTTCCGCGGCTTCCACCGGCGCCCGGGCTGGGAGATCGACCTGAAGGAGGTCGGCTACCTGTTCGTGCTCAGCCGCGAGGAGGATGTGCGGGAGTTCGAGCAGAGCGTGGCACTGCAGAGCACTCTGGGTCTGCCCACCCGTCTGCTGACCGCGACCGAGGTCCGCGAGCTGTGCCCGTTGATCCACGGCGATGACGTGCTCGCTGGTGCGTTCTCGCCGGGCGACGGCCACGCCACGCCGGAGGGCGTCGTGCAGGGTTACGCGTCGGGAGCGCGCGCCCACGGCGCCGAGATCAGGACCGGCTGCGAGGTCCTCGAGATCGAGACCAACGGCGGCGAGATCACGTCCGTGCTGACCAGCGACGGCTCGATCCGGACCGGCGCGGTGATCTGCGCCGCCGGCGCGTGGTCGCGAGCGTGCGGTGAGATGGTCGGTGTCGCGCTGCCAGTCACCCCGTTGCGCCGCCAGATCCTTTTCACCGAGGCGATCGACGGTCTGCCGGCCGAGCTGCCGATGACGATCGACTTCGCCTCGAGCTTCTACTTTCATCGCGAGGGGCCGGGGCTATTGATGGGTATGTCGGACCCGCACGAGCGGCCGGGATTCAGCATCGAGACGTCGGATGAGTGGCTGCCCGAGCTGATGGCGGTGGTCCGCCGGCGCGCGCCCCGGATTGCCGAGGTCGGAATTCGTGGCGGCTGGGCCGGTCTGTATGAGATGACGCCCGATCACAACGGGATCATCGGCGAGGCGGCCGGCGTCTCACGGTTCCTGTACGCCACCGGGTTCTCCGGCCACGGCTTTCTCCAGGGCCCGGCCGTCGGCGAGATCCTCCGTGACATGCTCCTGGGCCGGCCGACGTTTGTCGACATCGCGCCGTTCAGCGTCGACCGGTTCGACGCCGCCGCGCTGCGACCCGAGTACAACGTGGTCTAACGAGATGATTGAAACCGAAACGACATCATTGACAGCGACCGGAGCCGAGCGGCTCGTCTCGGCCCTGGAGCAGCTGGGCGTGACGCTCGTCTTCGGCCTGCCGGGGGTCCACAACCTCTCGATCTGGAACGCCCTGGCGCGTTCGCCGATTCGGCTCGTCGGGGTTCGCCACGAGCAGACGGCCGTATACGCGGCCGACGGCTACGCGCGCGCGACCGGCGCGCTCGGCGTGGCCGTCGTCACCACCGGGCCCGGCGCCGCCAACACGCTGGGCGCCACCGGCGAGGCGATGGCCTCGGGTTCGCCGGTGCTGGTGATCGCCACCGACATCCCCGCCGCGCTTCGCCGCGGCGGGCGTCTACCGCGGCGTGCTGCACGAGACCCGCGACCAGGCGGCGATGTTCGAGCCGGTCACCAAGGATGACCCGCGTGGTGGCGAGCCCCGAGCGAGATCGGCCAGGCGACGCTCGATGGGGGATCGGCGGCCGCGCTGCCGCGCCGAGTGGGCCCGTCTACCTGGGCGTGCCGACCGACCTCCTGTCCAGCCGCCGAGTCCGCGCGCCCGCGAGTCGCGTGCGGACCGAGACCGCCGTCTCACCCGACGCCGATGACGCCGCTCGGCCGCGCGGCCGAACTGCTCGGCGCGGCCGAGCGGCCGCTCGATCTGGGCCGGCGGCGGCGCGCTGCGGGCGGACGCCGGCGACGCTGTCGGCGGCGCTGGCCGCGCGGCTGGCCGCGCCGGTGATCACGACGTACATGAGCCGCGGCCTGCTGGCCCCCGACCATCCCTGCGCGGTCCCGGCCCCGCCCACGCCCCGGCCGTTGGCGCGCTGTGGGACGAGGCCGACGTGGTGCTGGCCATCGGCACCGACTTCGACGGGATGATGACCCAGAACTGGCTCATGCCGCGGCCGCCGACGCTGATCGCGCGTCAACGTCGACGCGGCCGACGCCGCCAAGAACTACAGCGCCGAGCTGACGCTGGTCGGCGACGCCCGCGCGGTGCTGGAAGCGCTGCTGCCGAGCGGCGCCGCGAGCAGGGCGACCGCCCCGACGCTCGAACGGCGCCTGGCGCAGATCGCGCACCGACGTCGCGGCGTTCGTGGAGTCCGACGACGCACAGGCCGAGCGCATTCGCTCGAGATCCTCGGCCGCGTCCGTCCCGCCGGACGCGCTGCTGGTCGCCGACATGTGCATCCCCGGCTACTGGCTGGCCGGCTTCCAGCCGGTGCCGCGCCGCGGAAGCTCGCCTACCCGATGGGCTGGGGCACGCTCGGCTTCGCCTTCCCGGCTTCGCTCGGCGCGTGCGCTGGCCGGGGCGGGCCCGACCGTCTGCGTATGCGGCGACGGCGGCTTCCTGTTCGCCTGCGGCGAGCTGGCCACGGTCGCGCAGGAGCGGGTCCCGCTCACGATCGTGCTCGTCGACGACGGCGGCTACGGCATGCTGCGCTTCGACCAGGCCCGCGCCGGCGACGAGACGTTCGGCGTCGATCTGGGCACGCCGGACTTCGTGGTCATGGCCGACGCGTTCGGAATCCCCGCCACACCGGTCGACGGCTTCGGGCCAGCGTTCGAGCAGGCGCTGGCCAGAGCCGTGGCCGGCGACCGAGCCCGAGATGATCGTGGTCCGCGCGGCACTCAAGCCGCCGCCGACGACATCGCCTCGGTGGTATCGACGAGCCTGAGAGGAGAGCAATGAGCACGACAACGGTGATGACATCGACCGACCAACTGCGCGCGCGCGCCAGGCGTAGCCTCGACCGATGCGGCGTCGAGCTCGGGTCCGTTGCCGGCGCCAGTCTCAGCGCCCGTTCGCCGATCACCGGCGAGGACCTGTTCGAGGTACCAGCCGCCGGCGTGGCTGATGTCCAGGCGGCGATCGCCGCCGCTGCCGGCGCGTTTTCGAGCTGGCGTGCCACTCCGGCCCCGATTCGCGGAGCGCTGGTCAAACAGCTTCGGCGCCCTGCTCGAGCAGCACAAGGCCGATGTCGCCGAACTGGTGACGATCGAAGCGGGCAAGATTCCCTCCGAGGCGCTCGGCGAGGTCCAGGAGATGATCGACATCTGCGACTTCGCGGTCGGCCTTTCGCGCCAGCTCGACGGCCGCACGATGCCCTCGGAGCGACCAGGTCACCGGCTGATGGAGACGTGGCATCCGCTCGGCGTGGTCGCGGTCATCTCGGCGTTCAACTTTCCCGCTGGCGGTGTGGTCCTGGAACACCGCGGTGGCGCTCGTTTGCGGCGACTCGGTCGTCTGGAAGCCGTCGCCGATGACTCCGCTCAGCTCGCTCGCCTGTTCCTCCCTGCTCGACGCGCCGTCGCCGAGTGCGGGGCGCCGGCCGGGTTGCACCAGCTCGCGCTGGGCGGCACCGACGTCGGCGCAGGCGCTGGTCGACAACCGCGATGTCGCCCTCGTCAGCGCCACCGGCTCGGAGCGGATGGGCGCCCAGGTGGCACCGCGGGTCGCCGCCCGGCTCGGCCGCTACCTCCTCGAGCTCGGCGGCAACAACGCCGCGATCGTGGCGCCCTCGGCCGACCTCGAGCTGGCCACTCGGGGCATCGTGTTCGCGGCCGCCGGAACCGCCGGCCAGCGCTGCACCACGACTGCGACGGGTGATCGCCCACGAGGACGTGGCCGAGGAGCTGGTCCCCCGGCTGGGCGAGGTGTTCGGCCGGCTGCCGATCGGCGACCCGTTCGCCGAGGGCACGCTGGTCGGGCCGCTGATCAACGCGCACGCATATCGCGGAATGCTCGACGCACTCGCGCAGGTGACGACCGATGGCGGGGAGCTGCTCGTCGGTGGCGCCCGCCGCGAAGCTCGAGGGCGCCTCCGACGCCTACTACGTCGAGCCTGCGCTCGTCCGCATGCCGGGCCAGACCGACCTGGTCCGGCGCGAGACGTTCGCGCCGCTCCTGTACGTCATGACCTACCGCGAGTTCGACGAGGCGATCGAACTGCACAACGACGTTCCCCAGGGCCTGTCCTCGAGCATCTTCACCCGCGATCAGCGCGAGGCTGAGCGGTTCCTCGCCGCCGACGGCTCGGACTGCGGCATCGTCAACGTCAACATCGGCACCTCGGGCGCGGAGATCGGCGGCGCCTTCGGCGGAGAGAAGTCCACCGGTGGCGGCCGCGAGTCGGGCTCCGACGCCTGGCGCGCCTACATGCGCCGCGCGACCAACACGATCAACTACTCGGACGAGCTGCCGCTCGCCCAGGGAGTCGAATTCGGCTGAGGGAACCGGCCGGGCGGCCTCGCTATGCTCCCGGGCCGGAGAGATAACAGCACGTCCGGCTCGGGCCGTGCTCAATTGATAGGGAGATCACGGATGCGGAAACTAAGGATGGGCGCACGGATCCTGACCCTGGCTGTCGCCGCCGCGGCTGTCATGGTCAGCCTGGCCGCGGCGGTCTCGGCCTCGGCCAAGACGGTGTGGCTGTGCCGGCCCGGACAGCACCCTGACCCGTGTACGCCTGGGCTCTCGACGACGGTGTACTCGCCGACGCTCAAGAAGCTCAGGGTGACCCATCCCCACCAGCTCACTCATCCGGCGATCGACTGCTTCTACGTGTACCCGACGGTCAGCGATCAGAAGACGGGCAACGCCAACCTTCACGTGGATCCCGAGGAGCGGTCGATCGCGCTCTATCAGGCCGCGCGTTACTCGCAGTACTGCCACGTCTACGCGCCGATGTACCGGCAGGTGACGCTCGATGGCATCGGCCTCGGCAAGCCGACGACCAAGCCGAACCCGGCGCTGGCCACCAGCGACGTCCACAACGCGTTCGAGACCTACCTGAAGAAGTACAACCACGGGCGCGGGTTCGTGCTCATCGGCCACTCGCAGGGCTCGTTCGTACTGCGCCAGCTGATCGCAAGGTACGTCGACCCCAAGCCCGCTGTGCGCAAGCGCCTGGTGTCCGCGATCCTGCTCGGCGGCAACGTGCTGGTCAAGAAGGGCAAGAAGGTCGGCGGGGATTTCAAGCACATTCCCGGCTGCACGAAGCCGGCGCAGCTCGGATGCGTGATCGCGTTCTCGACCTTCGACCAGCCGGTGCCCAACCCCAGCCTGTTCGGGCGCCCCTCGGGCGGCGCGGGCGGAGGCACTGCGCCGAAGAGCGACGTCGTGCTGTGCACCAACCCGGCGGCCCTCGGTGGCGGCAGCGCGCTGGTCGATCCGATCTTCCCCAGCGCGCCGTTTGACCCCAAGAGCACCCTGGCCGCGGGCATCGCGCTGCTCGGATTGACCCAGCCGATGCCGCCCACCGTGTGGACATCCGACCCCGGCTCATACAGAGCGCATTGCTCGTCGGCCAACAATGCCCACGTGCTCGAGATCACCGGGGTTGGTGGCGCCAAGAACCCCAATCCCAGCCCGACCCCGGAGTGGGGCCTGCACCTGGTGGACGCGAACATCGCGCTTGGCAACCTGATCTCGATCGTCAAGTCACAGACCAAGGCGTTCGTGGCCAGCGGGCGATAGCGTCGGGCGGGTGACGCGCCCCGCCGACCCCCGCCCATCCGCGTGAGTGCCCAGGCTCGCGGTGCCGACCCGGTCATCACCGGGATCGGAGCGCTGACCCCGCTCGGGCTCGATGTGTCCCGCACCTGGACTCGGCTCGTCGACGGAGACTCGGGAGTCGGTGCGATCGAGTCGTTCGACGCCTCGGGGCTGGCGGTCCGGATCGCCGGCGAAATCAGGGACTTCGACCCCGAGGCCCAGCTGGGCAGCAAGCGCTCCCGGCGATCGGCTCGAGTCTCTCAACTCGCGGTCGTCGCCGCGCGCGAAGCCGTCACTGACGCCGGCCTCGAGATCGAGCGAGCCCCGGACGAGATCGGCGTCGTGATCAACACCGCGGTGGCCGGCGTGCCCGAGACCGAGGCCAACGTGAGGGCGCTGCTGGCCGCCGGCCCGCGAGCGGTGAGCCCGTTCTACGTGCCCTCGACGATCCCCAACATGCCCGCCTGCGAGGTCGCCATCGACCTCGGCGTGCACGGGCCGGTCACCGCGGGCGCGCTGGCCTGCGCGAGCGGCAACGCGGCCCTGCTCGAAGCCCGGCGGCTCATCCTGGCCGGCGAGGCGGAGGTGATCATCGCCGGCGGCGCCGATGCCGGGATCTCCGAGGCCATGTTTGCCGGGCTCGCGAACATGGGCGCGATGTCGCAGCGCAACGAGGAGCCCGAGCGCGCGAGCCGTCCCTTCGATGCCGATCGCGATGGGTTCGTGTTCGGCGAGGGGGCCGTGATGCTGGTCGTCGAGTCCGCGGCCCACGCTTCGCGGCGGGACGCCCGGACGTACGGGTCGCTCCCCGGCGGCGCGCTGACCTCGGACGCGTTTCACATCAGCGCTCCGGAGCCGTCGGGCGAGCAGGCGGCCCGCGCGGTGTCGCTGGCGCTCGAGCGCACGGGCACGCGACCCGAGGAGATCGACTACATCTGCGCCCCGGACCGGCACCAGGGCCAACGACGTGGCCGAGACCAGAGCGATCCGCGCGCTCGGCGCGGCTGCCCGGGTTCCATCAGCTCGCCGAAGTCCATGGTCGGCCACCTGATCGCCGCCGCCGGTTCGCTGTCGGTGATGGTCACACTGTTGGCCATGCGCGACGGCGCCGACTCCGACGATCAACCTCGAGCGCGCCGACCCGGAGTGCGACCTCGACTATGTCCCGCTCCAGCGCGCGAGGTGAGCGTCGGGACAGGGCTGGTGAACGCGTTCGGCTTCGGGGACAGAACTGCGTCGTCGTGCTGCGGAGGCCCGGGTGAACGGCGGCGCCGACGCTGCCGTGGTGGCCGACCAGGCGGCGATGGTGGCGACCGCATGGTCGGCGCCGGGAAGCCCAGGCTCCTGGCAGCTCACGGCGGAACAGTTCCGCGTCCTCAGCGAGGATCACGAGCTCCTCGGGATCGCGGCGACGATCCCGCCGCACAAGCTCCCACCGCTGCTGTTTCAGGCCGCGGCGACGTTCCTGGTGCTCGAGCTCGAGCCCGATCCGCTGCGTGGGTGGTTCCCACGCGTCGGTGAGCCCCAGCCGCCCCTTGGCGACTCGTTCAGGCCCGAGTTCCGAGGCTTCTGCCTCGATCACCGTGATCGGCTGGTTGAACTCTGCGCCGCCCATCGCTACCAGATGAACGAGGTCGGACGCTGCACCGACCTGATTCCCGCGCTGGCCAGCGCCCCCGCGGACGGGCGCGAGATCGCGCTGATCGACATCGGGACCGGCGCCGGCCTCGCTCTCCAAGCCGACCGCTATCGCTACGTCTACCGGGAAGCCGGCGGGAAGGTCGAGGTGTCGGGCGATCGGGAGTCGAGCGTGGTGCTGGAGACCGAGGTGCGCGGTCTCCTGACGCCGCCACTCCCGTCGGCGCCGATGCGGATCGGCGAGCGCGTCGGCATCGACACCGAGCCGCTCGATCTGGGCGATCCGGCGGTGACGGCCTGGCTGGGCGCGTGCATTCCGCAGGAGATCGGTGGCGTGACGCGCTTCCATCACGCCGTGCAGGTGGCCAGAGGCAATCCGGTCCGCACGGTACGCGGCGACGCCGTCGAGGTCCTCCCCGACGTGCTGGCCGGTGTCCCGGAGCACATGCGCATCTGCTTGCTCGACAGCTACGTCCACGTCTTCTTCTCCGACGCGGAGCTGAGGCGCTTTCGGGAGATCGTCGACATCGTTGGCTCCCGCCGCGACCTCGACTGGATCTCGGTCGATCCGCTGGTCCCGATGGGCAATAGCGCGAGCGACAGCGTGCTCGGCGTCAGCGTCCCGCCCCAGCTGATCGAGCGCAACCGGACCGATGGCGTCTTCGGCGTGATCGGCCGGATGAGCTACCGCGATGGCCGGCGCACGGCGACGCTGCTGGGCATCGCCCATCCCGGGGCTGCGTGGCTCGAGTGGCTCCAGGCGCCGGCAGGTCATCAGAGCGCCACCGGAGCCCCTGCGTACCCTTAGGGTCGTGACCGATCGGCAAGCCTCCCTGCTCGGCGAGTTCATCCGGCGCCAGCGCGAGCGCTCAGAGGTCTCCATGCGTCAATTCGCCGGCATCGTGGGAATCTCGAATCCGTATCTGTCGCAGATCGAGCGAGGGCTGCGGGCGCCGTCGGAGCAGGTCGTCCAGGCGATCGCCGACGCGCTCCACACCTCGGCCGACGCGCTCTACGAGGGAGCGGGCATCAAGCCGGGCGCGGACGGCGACTCTAAGGTGATCGCGGCGGTCCGCGAGGATCCTGACCTCACGCCACGCCAGCGGCGAGCTCTGATCGAGATCTACCGCTCGTTCACCACCTAGGCCGGGCACCGCTGACCGCGGGCCTGTCTTGGCCAATCATCGTCCCGATAGCCTGACTGTCACTCCCGGGCGCATACGCACACTCATCCATCCGGCCTATATCTGTGCACCTCCGCTCATGCTCCACTGTCGTTGGTCGGAGATTTGGTCGCGGCCAGGCCGTCGCGGCTACGTGACGACCGTCGGCAGTCGGCGTCAACAGACGAAAGATGAGGTCTGCCCAAGTTTGGGCATGGTTAACCCGCTGACCATTGACACATGCCGTCCTAGCGACTGGGGCTGTGTCAAAAAGTCTCACGCGAGCCCTTCAGTGTCATGTATCGTCGAGGGCGCTAGGTGGGGATTCCATTCTGGGGATGGACCATCGGCGCGGACACAGGGTTGGAGATCATGCGCGGCTAGACGTGGGAGAGACGCAGGTGCGAGAGAGGCTGTTTCTGGTCGTGGGGCTGGGGGCTTACGCCGAACTGCTGCGCGAGCGCATCGCCGCGACAAGCGACTTTGTCGTCGTGGGGAGCGCCACGGACGGCTCCGCCGGGCTACAGCAGATCCGACGCCACGCCCACCCACCCGAGATCGTCCTCCTCGACGCCAGCGCCCCCGGCGGCTACGAGTTCGCGCGCGCGCTTCGCCAGCGGTACCCGGAGGTTGGCCTGGTGGTCGTGGGAGCAGAGGAGAACTCCACCGAGGTCCTGGCCTGGGCCCAGTTGGGCGTGACCGGTCTTCTCGGACGGGCGGTGCCGACGGACGAGCTCCTCGGGAGTCTCACCCGCGTGGCCAGGGGCGAGGCGCCGTGCTCCGTGGGGATCGCGTCTGCTCTGTTGCGAGGTGTGGCCAGCCTGGCCGAGACCGGTCCGGGCGAGCGATCCTCCACACGCCTGACCACGCGCGAGCAGGAAGTCGCGACGTTTCTCGATGAGGGTTGTACGAACCGCGAGATCGCCGAGCGGATGCACATCGAGGCGGGAACGGTGAAGAGTCACGTTCATAACGTTATGCGTAAGCTCGGCGTGTCACGCCGAGCTCAGGTGGCAGCACGCATGCGGAAGGAATCCGCGTCGCCGATCTGGCCTCCTCGATCCGGTCACCGCGGAGTTCCGTGGAACCTTCCGGACTCCAGGTATAGACCGTGGGACTACACCCATTGAGTGGACAGGCACTCGATGGGTTGCCACATAGGTAGCAGAAAAAGTTAGAGCCAATGGCCGATTGTCAATAGCCGCCTGGGTTTGAATGAATGTCTGCGTGGACGAAGGGGAGTCGAAAGGTGGTGCGCGCACCGGGGATGCCGAGCACAGTCGTCCGTCCTTGAGCGCTGCGATGACGGACTCGCTGCGGAGCCTCCAGGCCCTCACGCTCGGTGATCCGGCGGTATGCGTCGCCGTGCTGGACGGGCCGGTCGATGTCGACCATCCGTGCTTTCGCGGCGCGAACCTCACACGCGTTGGAACCCTCGCTTCGGGTGAGGCAGGTCAGGGACAGATGTCCGCTCACGGTACGCACGTGGCGAGCGTGATCTTCGGACAACCGGAGAGCGCGGTCGCGGGCGTCGCTCCGCGTTGCCGCGGACTGCTCGTGCCCATCTTTCGCGATGACGGCCAGGGATATCTGTCTCAGCTCGATCTCGCCCGCGCGATCGAGCAGGCAGTTGAAGCAGGAGCCCACCTCATCAACGTGAGTGGCGGCGAGCTGGCGCCGACCGGCGAACCGGATCCAACGCTGGCCCGGGCCTTGCAGTTGTGCGACACCGCTGGCGTGCTGGTCATCGCCGCAACGGGCAACGATGGCTGTGACTGCCTGCATGTCCCGGCCAGCGTCCCAACCACTCTGGCCGTCGGCGCGCTGACCGAGGACGGCCAGCCCCTCGAATCCGGTAACTGGGGGGACGAGTACCGAGCGAACGGCCTGCTCGCCCCCGGCGAGCGGATCCTCGGTGCCGTCCCTGGCGGCGGCACTGCTACGGCAACGGGCAGCAGCTTCGCCACGCCGATCGTGACTGGGGTGGCCGCGCTCTTGCTGGACCTCCAGCGCCGAGCCGGCGAGGAGCTCGACCCAACGGCCGTCCGCGATGCGCTTCTCGCCAGCGCGACGCCCTGCTCTCCGCGCGGCGCGCCGGAATGTGCGCGGTATCTCGCCGGCACTCTCAATGTCCCTGGGGCGTACGCCCTCATCACTCGAGGAGGAAGGATCACTGTGCCCGAGCATGCATCTCGCCCAATAGGTGCGGCTGCGGCCGCGACCCCGGAGGCGGTGGAGCGCGTAGCCAGCGTTGGCGTCGCGCCGTCGGCCGCCTCCCCGCCCGTCGATGGCGACGGGTTCCACTCGAGCGCGGCGCCGGCCACATCGGCGCCGGAAGCCGGCGCTGCGCCCGAATGTGTCGCGCCGCCTCCCGTCGACTCGCCCGTGTCGGAGCCGGTGCGCGAGCCCGCCCAATCCGTGGCGCCAGGGCCCAGCGCCCCCGGCGGGATGGCGCCAAGCTCAGTGGACTCTGCCACCGAGGCTGCGCCGGCGACGACGGGCACCGACGCCGTCGGCGTACGTCCGTCCTCGGACTGTAACTGTGGGGGCAACGGAGCGACGTCGAACATCTTCGCCATCGGCGAAATCGGGTTCGACTTTGAGACCGAGGCGCGCAGAGACAGCTTCCGGCAGCTGATGAATGACGTGTTTCACGGATCGCCGCCCGTGCGCGTCAAGGCTAACCCTTACGACGTCTTTCAGCTGGCCGATTACCTCGATGCACACCACTCCGAGTCGACCGAGCTGACCTGGACCCTCATGCTCGATCTGACGCCGATCTATGCGGTCGAAGCCGAGGCCGGGCCGTACGCCGACGAAGTCTACGACCAGTTCCGAGTCGCCTTGCGCAACCAGGCGTATCCACCGGACGATCCCGAATACGTAAGTCGCGTGTCGATCCCGGGCGTGCTCACCAATCGCACCAAACGCCTGTACTCCGGGCAGGTCGTTCCCGTCGTTGTTGCCCAGCCGCGGGGCCTGTACACATGGAACGAGCCTCGCCTCGTCGATGCTGTGGTCGAGGCGGTGCAGCAGGACGTACCTAAGGCCGACACCGATTACGTGCGCAAGACCACACGTAACTTTCTCGACAAGGTCTACTATCAGCTGCGTAACCTCGGGCAGTCCTCGCCGGATCGCGCGATCAATTACGCGGCCACGAATGCGTTCATCTTCACCGAGGGGATCGCAAACGGGATTCTGTCGGGCACGCTGATGCCGGTGTCACCAGAACAACGGAACCTGTACACGCTGGACACCATCACGGCCAGCAAGAGCGCGTACTGCCGTGTGGACTCCGATTGCTGGGACATCCAGCTCACTTTCTACGATCCGGAGAACGTCCTCCGCTCGAGGGCCGTGTACCAGAGCACGATCGACGTTAGCGACCTCATGCCGGTACAGCTGGCGGCGACGCATCAGTTCTTTGTCACTTCGTGAGGTGGTGACGGGTAGTCGTGATGGCCAAAGGAGGAATCAATGCTCACAATTCCGCTCCAGGCTGCACCGGTTCCGAGGGACTCCCCGGCGCACCGTCACGCTGGTGCTTGTGAGGTGCCCGCATCAGCGTTCGGTGCTCAGGCTGGCGTCCAAGCGTCACAGTCGGCGTGCGACAACCTGACGGGTTTCGCCGCATCACTGTGCTACGCGTCGGAGTACGGGGTCAGCGTATAACGCTGCCGACCCAGCGATTGAAAGGAGACGACACTACTGCCCACTTGCCAACGGCCATTACCGTTACTTCCGACCAAGGTCGGATGCCTACCAACACATGCTCTGTGAAAGGAGCCATTGCTCATGCAGGATGAACTCACCTCTGGAACGTCGCTGCGCATCCCGTTGCAGGGGGCCGGCGTCGAACGATCGCCTTCACGGGCGGCTTTCGGCGGCGACGGCGTTGAGGCCGCCGGATGGTTCGACGACCTCACGAGCGGCATTGGCTCGGCGCTCGGCGTGGCGCAGCAGGTGGCGCCCTATGTCGGGACGCTTGCCTCTTTCCTGTAAGCAGCTCGCGCTGCACCGGCGGCACCCGCTGCCGGTGCAGCCCGGCTTCCGATTCTGAGCAGCACCCGACGGGGAGACAAACATGACCCAACCCAGACGAAAGCGCTCTGCCCCAGCTCCCACCAAGGCCGGTCGGGGCGGCTCCCCGCGGCTGCTGATGAGCCTGCGGCCCGTGGCGCCGATACCAATCACTCCGGCGGTGCGCACAGAACAGCTAAAGCCTCCGAGCTATGAATACGCGCCACGCGCCGCTGGGAGGATGCCCGTCCAGAACGTCGTGGACCGCGCCAAGCCGCCCGAGCCATTTCTGCTTGACATCAAGCTGTTCAGTAAGGGCGAGCTCGTCGAAACACTGCGCGTTCCCGAGTTCGGGCCCAGCGCGCCCCTCCCAGCCGATCCGGCCCGCTTCTCGAGCCGCATCGCGAGTCGTCAGGCGGCGTCCGCATCGCTGGCTCCGGTCCTCGCGGCCAGGCTAGTCGCGCGAGGGCGCGCTCGGTAGGAGGGCCCTGGCACGCCTTCGTTGAGTTTGGCGCACGGCTTGCGGCTTCCGCCCCAAACCGGCCCAGCGGGCCCGGTGGCGGCGATCGGGGCCAGGGCCTTTTGGCGGTTCCTCAGGGCAGCCGGAGCCCGCGCTCGTCAGTTGCATCATGCCGACCTACGACCGGCCTGCGTTCGTGCTGCAGGCCGTTCGGATGTTCCAAGCTCAGGATTACCCGCGCCGCGAGCTGATCATCGTTGACGACACGCCCGTCTCTGGGCTCCAGTGGCTGCTGCCGGCCGATCCGCGGATTCGCTACGTCCGCTCCCCCCGGCGCGAGTCGATCGGGAACAAACGCAACCGTGCATGCCACAGCGCCCGAGGCGAGTTCATCGCCCACTGGGACGACGACGACTGGTACGGACCCGGGCGGCTCTCGGCTCAACTGGCCCCGCTGCTGGCACGCCGAGCCGACATCACCGGGCTCACTGCGCCTGCGTTTCTCGACATCTCCTGCGCCCGCGCATGGACGGTCACGCCTGACCTGCACCGAAGGCTGTTCCTCGATGATGTGGCGGCCGGCACGCTGGCCTATCGGCGGCAGATATGGCGTCGATGGATTCGCTATCCAAACACCTCGCTGGGTGAAGACGCCGCCTTTCTGATCGGGGCCAGGCGCCGCGGCGCTCGCCTGCAGCGGGTGAACGGGCGCGGTCTGTTCGTGTACGTGCGTCACGATCGAAATAGCTGGAAATTTGCCTGTGGCGAGCACCTCGATCCCATCGGTTGGCGCCCATCCGAGGCTCTGGGCCTCCCCCTTCAGGATCGTCGCTTCTACGACGCCTTCGCTCGGCCGCGCCAAGGTTCCGTCCGCCGCTTCAAGCGGGCACGCCGCCCGCTGGTCACGGCGATCATGCCCACCAAGGACAGGCCGCAACTCGTCGCGCGCGCGGTCGATTACTTCCGTCGCCAGGACTACACCTCACGCGAGCTGATCGTGATCGACGACGGACTGCGGCCCATCGGCGAGCTGCTGCCTCGCGACCCGAACATCCGCTACCTCCGCCTCGAGCACACATTTTCGGTGGGAGAGAAGCGAAACCAGGCGTGCGCGCTGGCACGGGGCGCGGTGATCGTCCACTGGGACGACGACGACTGGTACGCGCCACACCGGATCAGTTACCAGGTCGGCGAGCTGGATCGTCAACGAGCGGACCTCTGCGGTCTGAGCCGGCTTCTCTATTTCGATCCGAGGGTCGATCGGTCGTGGCTATACCGGTACCCGGCGCTGGCCCGGCCCTCATGGGCGGCCGGATCAAGTCTCTGCTACCGGATTGAGACCTGGCGACAACGACCGTTTCCCGATGTGCGCATCGGCGAGGATGGGAGCTTCGTCGCCGCCCGGCCGCGTGGATCTGTTCTCTTGCTCGGTGATCATCGCTTCATGGTCGCCCTGCTCCACGCTGCCAACACGAGCAGCCGGGTGGGAAGTCGACAGTGTTGGCGCGAGCGTCCGGTCGCGGAGATCAAGGCGATTCTCGGCGACGACTACGGCAACTACCGCAACGAAGTCCGGTGCTAGCGCCATGTGACGGCCCAGTCGGCCGCCCGCCCCCGGCGTGTCGCCAGCGGGAACACGACGAGGCCGCTCCGTCGGCGGAAGCGCACCGATCGCCCCGCCGCCCACGCCACGACGTTGCGGGCGCTCGAGGGGAGCCCGCCCACCTCGAGCATGACTGGCCCCGAGCGCTGCACCACGAAGTAGCCCCGCAGGACCCGAGCGCCGCGCGCGACGCCGACGTCGGGCAAACGCAGGGAGAACCGCCTCAGCACCGGTCGGATGACGAATCCATGCTCGACCGCCTGTACGCCCGCGAGGTGCACAGCGTTCATCACCATCCACGTCGGCTGCTCGGTGATCTGGCCCTCGTAGCTGTGGTAGAGCGGGATGCCGCACCGCGCCGGGTCGTGCGCGTAGAACGCGTTGCAGGCATCGTCGATCGAGATCGTTCCGTCCCAGTGCCGCGGGAAGGCATGGGCATGCGCGGCGAGCGTGTCGCGCGTGTACTCGCTCCACGCGTAACGCGCGGCGTTAGGCACCACTCCGTCGAGCATGCCCAGCGCCCACGTCAGCCAGCCATCGACGTCGAACCACACCCCGCCGACGTACTGGGAGGCACCATCGAGCGTCGCGTTACCGCCGGTTGGAGCCTCGGTGACGCCGGGGTCGCGGGCGGCCGGCGAGATCGCGGACCCGATCTTGGCCGGCCCGTCGACCACGGCCGGCGCGCCGATCCCGGTCAGGAATCGCCGGATGTTGTGGACGAGCGCCCCGGCCTGCCGCGCGGTCGGCGCCCCGGCGAGCACGGCCCAGGGCTGTGGTTCGCCGAAGATCGCCCCGACGCCGATCGGCTTCGAGCCCGAATAGCCACGCAGATACCAGCGGCCCGTCCAGTCGCGGCGGACGACGGCGAGCAGCTGGCGTGCGCGGGCGCGCAGCTGCGCCGCGAAGTGATGATCGCCGCGGAGATCGGCCAGCGCCGCCAACCGCGGGTACGCGTAGGCCAGCTGGGCGGGCACGAGCATCGACTCGGTCATATGCAGGAAGATCGCGGAGAAGTCCGACCAGTCGCCGTTGGTCCCGGCCAGGTAGCCGCCGTGCGGCCCGCGCAGCGACTCCTGATGGCGGAAGGCGATCTTGAGGTGCTCCCAGATGCTCACGCGCCGGTGGGTGTCGTAGAACGGGATGCGCTCGGAGAAGAACGACACGTCGCGGGAGCCCAGCCCGTACTCGGCAGCGGCCAACAGCAGCCAGAAGTCGAGGTCGTCCGACGTTCCGAGCTTGTTGAACAGCGTGCACAGCGGGCCGGTGCCGTACGGGATGTCCCCGCCTCGCTCCGACTGGAGGGAGACGGAATACCGGAGGATCTCGCGGGCCATCGCCGGATCGGCGTAGACCATCGGCAGGAGGTAGTGCAGCCAGCTGCGGGACCCCAGGTTCAACCCGCTGCTGTACTGGTAATAGCCACCCTGGGTGATCGTGTGATAGCCGCAGACCTCTTCGTAGACCGACGCGGCGCGGAGCAGGTACGCATCCCACTGCAGCTCGCGTGCCACCCAGCGCCACCGCGCTCCGAACGATGCCCTCGGGAGCCATCGATCCCACGCGTGCTCGCTGGCCGCGAAGGGATCCCGCGCCGCACGGTACCTACGCACCAGGCCCGCGATCGCACCTGGATGGGCCATCCCGTAGGCGTAGCGAAGCGTCACGGACTGGCCGGGGCGCAGCCGGACCGGAGCCCGAAATGCGAACAGGGTCGAGCCGCCCACCCGGGAGGCGGCCGGCTCAGCTATCCCGTCGTGCAGTCGATCGGCCGCCACGGCAGCGGGCGAGCCCCGGCTGCCGCTACCGAAGAAGCCACCGACCGAGGTCTCGAATCCACCCACGGGACCGCGCAGCGCCGCGGCAAAAATGCTCAGCGGACGGTGGTCACCGTCGTCCGCTGCCTGAGCCACAGAGAGACTGTGCAACGACGGGGTCCACCGCGGCCTGCCCAGCCCCCGCAACCGAGCCGTCGTCTGGTCGTACGGATTGACGTCCCAGTACTCAAACCACGACACACGCTCCGCGTGCGACGTGGCGTTCGTGATCGTGACGTCGTCCAGCAGCAACGGGTCGTTGCCGAATGGCGCGTACACGTCCTCCCGCACCGCGACGCCGTCCGCGCGCAGGCGCCGCTCGTAGTAGCCGACCCCGAACACCCGACGAAACGTGCCCCCGGCGGGCCGGTCGAGGTACAACGTGCTGATGACCCGCCCGTTGACGTTGAGGTAGCCATAGCCGCCGGCGTAGTGGCGGCGATCGGGCTCGTAGCGGTTCGCCCATTGCGCCAGCCGGTCCTGGCTCCAGAATTGCGTGTAGCCGTCGTTGAACGCCGCGGCGACGATATGGTCGTTGCCGAGCTCGTGCTGAGCGGCGGTGGCGCCGTCCAGCTCGGGCTGTCGAGCCCGAGCAGCGGTTTGCTCGTCGACGTCGTAGCGATATGCCGGCAGGCCAAAGCCGTCGACGATCCAGCGACCGAATGAGCCGCTGCCGTAGGTCGAGCGCACGTCGGCGCGCGTGTGATCGGCTGACAGCGGGGCCGGTGCTGCCGCGGCTGCAGACGGCACGGCCAGCCCGGCGATAAAGGCCAGCAGGATCAGCCTGCCTCTCGCGGTCACGTGCACGTCGTCGCACAGCCTATGGCGTACGGCAATACCGCGCGACCGGCTCGAAGATGTTGATTGCCAGCCTGCCGAACGCGTAGGCTGAGCGGCATGGTGCTTGCCCACGTGGTCGTTCCGTTTGCGCTGGCCGGCGGAACCTGGATCTTCCTCGCCGTCGTGGTGCTGTTCTTCTTCGCCGTCGTGCTCGGTTACTACACGCGGTCGGGGAGCGGGATCAGCCAGCGTCCTTACCGGCGCCCCGGCGAGGCTCCGGAGACACCGAGCGAGTTGGCTCACGACACCACGCAGGATGTTCGGAACTGGACACGCGGCACCGAGGGGCACCGTCGCCGCCCGCCCGGCCCGGCACGCCAGCCCGGCGACCCAGGGGTTGCTGAGGCGCTGGCCGACTGGCGGGCGGAGTCCACCGCCGCGGCCACGCTCGATCCCCTCGTCGGGCCGGCCGACCACGTCCGGGGAGTCGAGGACGCGAGGCCAGTGGCTGTGTACATCGACGTCTCCTCGGAGCCCTCGCGGAGCGCATACCGGCTGCTGTGCGAGTTCGTCGACTCGAGCCGGATCCGGCTGGCCGTTCGTCAGCTGCCCCTGGCCGACGTCCACCAGCTCTCGCTCCCGGCCGCCGAGGCCCTCGAGGCAGCGGCGGTGCAGGAGAAGTTCTTCGAGGTCCTCGACCACCTGGCCAGCATCGGCTGCACCGACGAGAGCCAGGTGCTCGACGCCGCCGCACGCCACGTGCCCGATCCCGATCGCCTGCGGCAGGAGGTGCGCGACGGGGACTATCGAGCGTCGATCATCGAGCAGATCCGCCAGGCCACCGCGAGCGGCGCTCATGCGGTGCCCGAGGTGTACATCGATGGCGAGCGCTACGGCGGGCCGATCATTCGGGACGACATCGCTCGCGCGCTGCGGCGGTGAGGGCGGGGCGCGAGGGACGGGGCGCGAGAGCCGGGGGCTGAGAGCCGGGGCCGTGCGCGACTGACGGTTGGACGGACTATGACGGAGGTGCCCCCGGGGGTCGACAAACGTGACAACGTTCCCGGCGCCGTCCGACCGATCGCCATTGCTCGACCTGAGCGCGAGTTTCGGTCGTTCGTGCCCACGGTGGCGCAGGTTTGCCACATCCCTCGACCTCTCGCCGCCCCGGGTTCGGCGACAGCTGCGGCCGATCCACCCCCTTCGCGGCCGACGTTCCCGCAGACCCGCCGTCACGAACCTACGCCGGACTGAGGGCGGGCCACGCCAAGACGCAACGCGCCGGCGGCCTCGGCGAGCGCCTCGCGAGCCACGCGGCCGCTCGCGAGCATGCTGAGGAACCCGTGAATCAGGCCGGGATGCCGGCGCAGCGCGACCGGGACGCCGGCCGCGCGCAGCCGGCCCGCGTATTCCTCGCCCTCGTCGCGCAGAGGGTCAAACCCGGCGCTGATCACGTAGGCCGGCGCCACGCCGTGCAACCCCCCGGCCAGCAGCGGCGAGCAGCGGGGGTCGCGGACATCGTCGGGCTGATCGACGTACAGGCCGGAGAACCAGTCGAGCTCGGAGACGGTGAGACAGAAGCCCTCTGCGAACAGGTCGTGAGATGGGTGCTTGCTCGACAGGTCCATCCACGGATGGATCAGCAGCTGGAAGACGGGCACCGGCCCGCTGTTCCCCGCTGCCTCGCGGGCGGCCCGCTACGCCACGCCGGCGGCCAGGTTGCCCCCGGCACTGTCCCCGCCCACGGCGATCCGCGACGGGTCCGCACCGAGCTCGGCGCCATGGTCGGCCGCGTATCGGAACGCCGCGAAGGCGTCCTCGGGCGCGGCCGGAAAGCGCTGCTCCGGCGCGAGTCGATAGTCGATCGAGACAACACGGACCTCGGCGTGCTGCGCGAGGAACCGGCAAGCCGGGTCGTGGGTGTCGAGGTCGCAGATCACGAACCCGCCGCCGTGGTAGTACACGAGTAGGGGCCCCGCCTCCGTCGCTCCGTTGGGCGTGTACAGACGTGCCGAGAGCGGGCCTGCCGGGCCGGGGATCTCGATCTGCTCAACGCTCATCTCGAGTGTTGGACCGGCCAGGATCCGCATGTTGCGGACGATCTGCGCCCGGGCCTCCTCGATGCTCAGCGTCTCGAGCTCCTGCCCCCCGATGATCGCCACCCGCTTGAGGAACAGCTGGGTCGCCAGATCGAGCTGCTGCCCGTCGATCACCACCGGCTCCCCGACCAGCGCCCGGAGCACGCGCTCGGGCAGATCGGCCAGCCCGCGCATCAACGTCGGCTCGAGGCGCGCGCGCAGTTCATCGGCGCTCAGCACGGGCTGATTCTATGGTCGCCCCGTCTGAGGCCTGCGCTCCCCGGCGTAAGGTGCCCGAGAGCGAAACTCGATGCATCTTCCCGATGTGCCCGACTTAGATCAGCTGGATGATGTCCCCCAGATCTCGCAACAGGAGAACAGGAGAGTCAATGGCTTCGATTCGCAAGGAGATCTGGATTGACACCAGCGCTGAGGACGCCTGGGATGCACTGGGTGATTGGGGCGCCCTGCACGAGCGTCTCGCGCCCGGGTTCGTCACCGACGTGCACCTCGAGGGACCCGACAGGCTGGTCACCTTCTTCAACGGCGCGGTGGTGCGCGAGCGGCTCGTCGATGTGGACGCAGACACCCGCAGACTGGCCTGGTCGATCGTCGACGGCCCCTACACCCATCACAACGGTTCAGCCCAGGTGTTCGGCGACGCGGACGGCGTCCGCCTCGTCTGGACCACCGACCTGCTGCCCGACGAGCTCGCGCCCCGGACCGAGGCGATGATGGAGCAGGGCCTGAACGCCATCAAGGCGAAGCTCGAGAGCGCAACGGCGGTCAGTACTCGGTGAGGCACACCTCGTCGAGCACGGCGTCGTTCCACAGGGCGAGCGTTCGCGCCCGGCGGTAGGCCCGCTGGAGCGGGAACTCGAGCGTGAACCCCACCGCGCCGGCCACCTGCTGGCACGTCGCGGTGACATCACACAGAGCAGGTCCCGCGTGGGCCAGCGCGGCCGCGCCGGGAAGATCCAGCGCCAGAAGCCGAAGTCCCCGGACGGTTGTCGCCGCCTGCGCCAGCATCTGCTGCACCGGAGCCAGGCCGGCCAGCGTGGTGCCGAAGGCGCGACGGTGGCGCGCGTAGTCGAGTGTCTCCTCCAGAGCGAACGCGCCGACGCCGGCGCAGTACCCGACCGTCGCGGCCATCCAGGCATTCAGGCGCGTCGCCGCCTCGTCGCCCCCCATATGTCGTTCGTCAGTGAGCTCGGCCTGGCGGCGCACGCCGATCGCGTCCCCGTACGGGCAGTGCACACCGCCGTCAGCCCGGAAGTAGGTGAGACCGCCCGACTGCACCCGTACGGCAATGCGGGAGCTCTCGCCGTAGCGGATCACCTCGCCCGCAAGCAGGCTGCCCCCGAGCAGGCTGTCGAGCTCGCACAGCGGGCCCAGCCGACGCCCCAGCTCGAATCCGCCCGGCCCGCAGAACGGCAATAGGGCCGCGTCCTCGGCCAGCGAGCCCCAGCCGGCGTCGCGCAGGGCCCGGGTCAGCCAGGGACTTCGATCTTCGTGTGCGGAGCCGGGCTCCCAGGCCGGCGTCTCGGTTAGCCCGCGCGCGGTCGCGGTCGCCACAGTCTCGGCAAACGACCGGGTCTCCTCCTCGAGCCGGCTCACCCGATCACATCCGCCCGCAACTCGGCCAGCACCTCGGCGGTGTGCTGGCCCAGGCCAGGCGCAGGACGGCCGCCGGGCCTCGCCTGGCCGTTGACCTTGAACAGCGAGCCGAGCTGGCGCACCGGCCCGACGCCCGGCACCTCGACACGGTCCACCAGGCCGTTGGCAACCACCTGGGGATCGTCGAACAGCTGACCGAGAACCCGCACCTCGGCGGCCGGCACGCCGGCCCGCCGGAGCCGGCTGACCCATTGCTCGACTGTCCCGGCGGCAAACGCCGCCTCCAGGCGGCGGGTGTGCGCGACACGCTCGGCGCGTTCGCCGGTATCGGCGGGGGCGGCCTGTGGGTTGCTGACGTACGGGTCGCTGCCGCCGCTCACCGCCAGCACGCCGCGGCGCTGACGCTCGGTCAGGCAGGCCACGACGAAGAATCCGTCGGCGGCCCGGTAGGCGCGGTAATAGGGCTCGATCTCATCGTGAGCCACGGTCCTGGCCGCCTGAAGGGCGAGGTCTTCCCGCGTGGCCATGGGCGGGCCGGCGAGCCGCTGCGCTCGCGCGGGCGTGTCGATCGCCTCGACCGAGACGAAGCTCTGGGCCTGCACGGCAAGCGCCGAGCCGAGCAGCGACACCTCCAGCGCCGGCGCGATGCCGTTCGCGCCGGTGCGAGAGACCAACCCGGCCAGCACGGCGATGGCGGCCAGCAGGCCGGCGGTGAAGTCGGCCATGGCGATCCCGCCCGCCCGATGGGGAACCTCGTCACCGACGCGGACATCGGCGAGGAGCAAGCCGGCCAGAGCCTGCGCAACCAGATCGAACGCCCTGAGCTCGGACTGGGGCCCATCGCTGCCAAGCGCCGACACAACGCAGCACACGGCGCTCGGGTTGAGCTGCGCCACCCGCTCGCGGTCGAGTCCGTAGCTGCGCGCTCGCCGTGGTGGAAAGTTGTGCACCACCGCGTCGGCCTCGGCGATCAGCCGCTGAGACTCGGTGCGCCCGGCCTCGCTCTTCAGGTCGAGCACGATCGAGCGCTTGTTTCGGTTCAGCGCGTAGAAGTAGCGGCTGTGCCCGTCGCGGAAGGGCTCGTAGCGGCGCCACGCATCTCCATGCGGCGGCTCCACCTTGATCACATCGGCTCCGAGATCGGCCAGCAGCATGGTGGCGAACGGACCGGCGACGTACTGCGCGTACTCGAGCACGCGCACCCCCGCCAGTGGGCGCGCGGGCGAGGCGCCGGCCTCAGAAGTCAACGCGGACACCCGAGCTCCCGCCGGGCGATGACCGAGCGCTGGATCTCAGCCGCGCCGCCCGAGATCGTCGTCGCGACGGCGGCACGAGCAAAGGCTGCCACGCGCCCGGTGAGCGTCCCCACCCCCTCCTCGAGGAGCGCTGCCGGACCGAGAAGCTCGGTGGCGGCGGCGGCCAGGCGCTGCATCAGCTGGGCGATCGAGAGCTTGGCCATCGAGCTCTGACCGCTCGCCGGCAGCCCGGCATCGAGCAGCTCGGCGGCCCGTCGCCCGTGCAGTCGGGCCGCCAGCGCCTCGCCGCGCAGGCGCTGCAGCTGCCGGCGCTGCTCCCTCGTCGATGCCCGCGACGCGAGCGCGTCGAGCAGCGAGAACACCACTCCGACCTTCTCGCTCGTAACGCGTTCGTAGTCGAGCGTCCCCATCAGCACGCCCCAGCCGCCGTGCAGCTCGCCGACGAGTTGGTCGGCGGGAATCTCGACATCGTCGAGCTCGAGCTCGCCGATCGTGCCCCCGCCGAGCGTGCGGTGGGTATGGACCATGATCCCGGGAGTACGCAGATCGGCGACCAGTACGGAGATTCCGCGGTGGCGCTGACGCTCGGCATCGGTTCGCACGGCCAGGTAGACCCAGTCGGCATAGTCGGCGCTGCTGGTCCAGATCTTCCGTCCGTTGACCACGAAGCGATCGCCGCGGGCGACGGCCCGCGTTCGAAGCGCGGCCAGGTCCGAGCCGGCATCGGGCTCCGAGAAGCCCTGGCAGAACAGCAGGCGGCCGGCCGCGACCTCCGGGAGCAGCTTCGCCTTCAGCTCCTCGGTGGCGAACTTCCCGAGCGCGTTGCCGACCGTCTTGACAGACAGCAGATAACCGCTGAGAGGCAGCCAGTGGTACCCAAAGCGCTCCTCACACCCCACAGTGTGTAGGTGGGTCAATCCGCGCCCGCCGAAGCGCTCCGGCCAATGGATCCCGATCCATCCACCCTCGCCGAGCGCGGCATAGATGGCTCGGGAATCGCCGTCCGATGGCATCCCCTGGTAGCGCAGCCGCGGATCTTCGAGTACGCGGTGGGCCAGCCCACGGGCGAAAGCGTCCGCCCGGCCGGCGAGCTCGGCCTCGCTGCCCAGCGCGTCAGTGACCACCTGGACTCCTGAGGTGCGCCGCTGCCCCAATCGCCTCGGCGCATTGGCCCAGCCGCACCTCGAGCTCGGCCCGGACGTGGCCGCTCGCCCGCGCTGTCGGCAGCGACACATTGATCGCGGCCGAGCCGCGCTCGTCCATCCAGGCCACCGGCACCGCGATCGACACCAGGCCGATCTCGTACTCCTCTTCCGAGTGCGACACGCCGGCCCGGCGTACCTCCTCGAGCGCCGACCGCATCTGCCTCCACGACGTGATCGTGTGAGAGGTCCGAGCTTCATAGGGCTCGCGTCCGAGCGCGCGCCGGGCCGCGTCCTCGGATAGGTAGGCAAGTAGGCACTTGCCGAGCGCCGTGCAATGGGCCGGGAGCCGCTGGCCCACACTCGCGTGAAGCGTCAGCAGCCGATCGCCGGGCTCGCTGAGTAGATAGACGATCTCGTCGTCGTCCAGGACGGCGAGATTGGCCGTCTCGTGCACGTCGCGGACCAGGTCGATCAGGTGTCGGCGGGCGAGATCCGGCAATCGCATGCCGGCGAGCAGGGGCGACATCAGCCGCGTCACCTCGAGCCCGAGACGCAACCGGCGGCTCTCGGCGTCGCGGTCCAGAAAGCCTCGTTCGGTGAGCACGGTGGTCAGCCGATGAACCGTGGGCAGGGGAAGCTTCAGCGCCTCCGAGATCTCGGTTTGAGAGAGGTCTCCGCCCGCGGCCGGGAAGAGGGTGAGGATGTCGAGGCCCCGGGCCAGTGTGCCGACGGCGCCGGTACTTTCATTTATCGAAACTTGCTTTCGTTTATCGATAGTGGAACTATATGCGGCAGATGTCGGTGCGTCAATCAGTCGACACCCTCCCCTGGTCGTGGTACTCCGATCCCGGGGTGCTCGAGCTGGAGCGGCGGCGGATCTTTGAGCACGCGTGGCAGTACGTCGGGCACACGGGCGAGCTGCAGGGTCCGGGCAGCTACTTCGCCGCCCACCTGGCCGGAATCCCGATCGTCATCACCCTGGACCGCGACGGGATCCTCCGGGGCTTGGTCAACGTGTGTCGCCACCGCGGTGCGATCGTCGCCCGCGGTGCGCACAAGCGGGCCACGCTCCAGTGTCCCTACCACGCCTGGACCTATGACCTCGACGGATCGCTGCGCGCAGCACCGCGCAGCGATCTCGACCCCTCGTTCGACTGCTCCGAGATCGCGCTGCGCCCCATCGCCGTGGGGACCTGGGGGCCGTTCGTGCTGGCGAACCTCGATCCGGACGCAGAGACCCTCGCCGACGCGCTCGGGGATCTACCCGACGTGGTGGCCGAACACGGACTGGACGTGGATTGTCTGCGCTTTCACCAGCGCTTCTCCTACGAGCTCCGGACCAATTGGAAGATCGCGCTCGAGAACTACCTCGAGTGCTACCACTGCGCCGTCAACCATCCGGGCCTCGTGCAGGTGATCGACGAGCGGGCCCTGACCCTCGAGAGGCGAGGCCTCCGCGCCAGCATGTGGGCGCCCGCGCACCGGCGCGCGCTCGATGGAAGGGCCGGGCTCGACGCCAACGGCCCGGTCGCCGAGGGGCAGAACCATCTCCTCCTGCCGGCGATGAAGTTCAACGTGCTCCCCGGCCATCCCAATCTCTCGATCGGGCCGCTGTGGCCGACCGCCACCGATCGCTGCGCCGGTTTCCTCGATTACTTCTTCGCCGCCACCGCCAGGGAGGACTGGATCGAGGACCTGTTGACCCTCGACGAGGCCGTCGGCCACGAGGACACGGCGCTCGTCGAGGCCGTGCAGCTGGGCACCACGACCGGATTGATCGAGTGCGGCCGCCTGCTGGGTGGCAGCGAGACGCTGATCGCCCACTTCCAGAGCTATGTGCGCTCGCGCGTGAGCGGCTGACTCAGCGCCTCTTCATCAACCTCAGCGCCTCTTCATCAACCGCTCCTGATCCAACATGCCCTTCTCGACAACGTTGTCGATGTCGAGTCGGACAGCGCGCATGACCCCGCCGAGCATGGCATAGAACCCGGCAATGATCAGGAGCTCGAGCAGCTGGGAGGAGCCGAACTCCTTCTCGACCTCGGTGACGAGCTCGGGCGATGGAGTTCCCTCCTCGAGAAGCTGGCCGACCAGCCTCAGGGCGAGCAGCTCTCGCCGATCGAAGTGAACGTCGGTGATCTCGCCGCGCCTCACCGCCTCCACCCTGGCGTCGTCAATCCCGACCAGCCGCGCGATCTCGACATGCTGAACCCACTCGTACTCGGTGCCGGTCAGACGCGCGGTCCTCAGGATCGCCAGCTCGCGCACGACGGCGCCAAGGTCGCTCCTGGTCAGGATCGCCTCGCCCAGGCGCAGCGTGGGGCCGGCCAGGGCGGGCGCGTTCGCGAGCATCGTGAACAGGTTGATGCGGGGTTCGGGGAGGCGGCCAACGACCTCGCGCACCCGCTCGTCGCTCGAATTCTCATCTGCATATGGGATCAGTGCCATGCCCCGACCATACCGTTTGGGCTAGCGTCCACCCCGTGACCCACCGACACGAGAAGACGATCGAGATCCGCTGGCGCGATCTCGACGACTTCGGTCATGTCAACAACGCCGTGTATCTGACCTACCTCGAAGAGGCACGCGATGAGTGGGTCGAGCTGACACTCGGCGAGCGAGCCGCGTGGGACTTCGTGCTGGCCCACCTGTCAATCGACTTCAGGCGCGAGTTGCGCCAGGAGGACGATTTCGTCCTCGTCTCGTGCGAGCTCCAACGCATGTCGCGTTCCAGCGTCGTCACTCGAGAGGTGGTGAGAACTGCGGGAGGCGAGCTTTCGGCCGAGGCAGAGGTGGTGCTCGTGGCTCGCGACGCGTCGACGGGACGCTCGCGGCCGATAACCGAAGAGGAGCGAACGCGGCTCGAGGCCAGGCTCGCGCGGGATTAGATGGCTCACCCTTCCGAACCACGCCCGGCCATGATCGGCGCGGACGTAGGATCGGCGTCCTGGAGGGCAACCGAAGGAGGCAAGATGGCGGAGCGCTGGTTCTCAGACGACGAGCTCGAGCAGATGTCGCGCCCGACGATGGATCGCGCCATCGAGGCGCTCGACAGAGGCGATGTCGCGCGGGCGCGAGCGCTGTGCGAGGAGATGAAGCACGAGTGGCGCTATCTCCATGATCTGATGGTCGAGGGGATCGGCGGACTGATCTCATTCATTCAGGAGCGGCTCGGGGACGACGGGGTGGCCGAGGCCTGGTCCTCGGGTCAAGAGCGTGGCTGGCGGCGCGATGTCGAGGCGATCGCCGGACGCGACCGCAGGGAGATCGTCCATGCGCTCGCCGCGACCTGGCGCGCCCACTCGTGCAGCGGCACCGGACCCCACCCGGGGGCGTTCACGATCGCCGAGGACGATGAGAAGTTCACCTTCGCGATGAACCCCTGCGGTTCGGGTCAGCGGCTGGTGAGGATGGGACGCTACGAGGGGCCGAACGCGCTGGGCGTGACACAGTCAGCGCACGGCTGGAGCTACGGCCGCCAGGGCTTCCCGCTCTACTGCACCCACTGCTCGTTCATGAACGAGTCGCTCCCGATCCGCTGGATCGGATACCCGCTCTACCCGAGCGATCCGCCGGAAGATTTCGGGCGCGACCCGTGCACCTGGTACTGGTACAAGGACCCGGCAGACATCCCGGAGCGCCATTGGTCGCGCCACGGGCTCACTCGCTCCGAAGGCGCGGCCGATGCCGGCTAGTACAACGCCGCGCGGCCGTCGAGTGATCGTCACCGGAGCTGCCGGCGGGATCGGTCGCGCGGTGGTCGCGGCCCTCGGTGACTGCGATTGCCGGGTGGCCGCCTGCGATGCGCCCGGGACGGCCGTTGCCGATGTCGACGGGGCTGCCACGACCGCGGCCTTCGACGTGCGCGACCCCGACGCCGTGCGGACGGGCGTGGCTGACGCGATCGCCGCGCTTGGTGGCTGTGACACGGTCGTCGCCAACGCCGGCGTCGTCAACACGATCCACCGCGCCGAGCGGTTCGCGGATGACGAATGGCGCAAGGACCTCGAGACGAACCTATACGGCGCCTTCTACCTGGCTCAGGCCGCGTTCGGCGAGCTCGCGGCATCGGGCGACGGCCGCGTCGTGGTGATCTCATCGGTTGGCGCCGAGAGCGGTATCCCCGGACAGGTCGCCTATGGGGCCTCCAAGGCGGGGCTCGTCGGCATGATCCGGACGCTCGCCGCCGAGTGGGCATCGCGAGGAATCCGATGCAACGCGGTGATGCCGGGCTTCATTGCCACCCCCAAGGTGCGGGCGATGCCCGACGAGGTCCGCAGCGCGGTGACGGCTCGAATCCCGCTCGGGCGGTTCGGCGAGACGGACGAACTGGCCGGAGCCGTCAGCTTCCTGCTCTCCCCGGCGGCGGCGTACGTCACCGGCGCCGTGCTCCGAGTTGATGGAGGGTTCGGGCTGGCGGTCAGGTGACCGATCGGAGGGTGCGGACAATGCGAGACTCGCACACCGTCGACGGCCGAATTCCGTTTCGGCTCCGAATTGGGGTGACCGGCCACCGCGATCCCCTGGATCTCGAGGCAGCCGCCTCGGCGGCGCGCGAGCGTCTCACCGAGATCGAACGTCGCTTCCCGAATTCGCACTCGACCGAGGTCAGCTTCGTCGTGCTGTCCTCACTGGCCGAGGGAGCCGACCGGATCGTGGCCGAACAGGCGCGGGAGGTACTGGCCGATCGGGGCGTCGAGCTGCACGCCGTGCTCCCGATGAAGGCGGAGGACTACCGGCAGGACTTCCCCGACTCGGTGTCGACGTTCGACGCACTGCTCGGGCCGCCCACCGTCACGACCGAACTGTCCCCCGCCAAGGATCGAAACACTGCCTACGAGCTGGCCGGCAGGTTCATCGTGGACCACAGTGACGTCGTGATCGCGCTGTGGGACGGACACACAGCCTCCGGCCCGGGCGGGACGGCCGAGATCGTCGGGCACGCGCGTCGTCGGGGCGTCCCGGTGCTGGTTGTCGCGACCCGACGCGCCAAGGACCCCGATCGCGCGCCGCACCAGCCCGAGTGGGCGCTGGAGCCCTGGGCTCTTCGCGATTCGACCTCCGAGTCGCTGCGGCGGATCGACGAGTTCAACCGCGGCCACATGGAGGGCCGAGCGTCGTCCGCGCACGTCGAGCGAACGCGGGCGAGACTGGGCGAGTCAGCCGTGGGGTCGGCGATCCACTGGCAATTCGAGGTGGTGGCGAACTGGGCGTTGCCTCGGCTGGTCCGCGCGGATGCACTGGCCCTGCGCTACCAGCGGCTCTTCTACCTGCTGGGGGACGCGCTCTACGGGCTCGCGGCGCTCGCCGTGGCTGCGATTGCCGCCCAGTCACAGTGGCACTGGAGCCGGAGGATCGCTCTGGTCGAGGTCGGTTTCATGCTGGTGTTGCTCGCCATCTACGGGGTCGCTCGGCACATCCGATTGCACGAGCGCTGGGTCGGTTACCGGTCGTTGACGGAGGCGTTTCGTTCAGCCCTGTTCATCGTTCTCGCCGATGCTCATCGCCGGCGCGCTGACGCCGGCCAGGACCTCGGTCCCACCGATACGCCCTGGTTTCAGCGGGCGTTCTCAGAAGCATGGGTGGACCGCCCCACGATCGAGCACGCGCGCGCCAATGCCCGAGACCTCCGCCGGTTCCTCGCCGAGGCCTGGCTCGACGATCAGATTCGCTATCAGCGCAACGCGGCCCAGCGCTACCGACGCCGACGAGAGCGATTGACGGCGATCGTGTTCCTCATGTTCGGCGCCACCGTCGTGATCGGAACTCTGCACGCCTTCGGTGCCGCGGGTGGTTCCTCGGGCGAGGAGCTCTTCACGTTCCTCGCCATCGCCCTTCCGGCCTTCGGAGCAGCGCTCGTCGGCATCCGGGATCAACGCCAGTTTCGCGTGCACGAGGACCGGTCGGCCCGCACCGCCGCCCGTCTGGAGCGACTTCGCCGCGACATGGAGTCGCAGACCACACTGCGTTCGGTCGAGAGGCTCGCGGCGCGGATCCAGGCGTTGATCGAGACTGAGAATCTCGATTGGTCCGGGGTGATCGAGTTTCAGGATCTGGAGATGGTGCTGTGAGCTGAGCATCGAACGGCTAACAGGGCCGGCGGAAGCCAACCGAGGTCGCCTCGGCTTCCATTCCTGGGCGGCATGCGCCTGGTCGATGTACTGGACAAACCTGGCGCAGGTAGACGTCGATCGGGTGGTAGGTCCAGAGCAGGATCGTCTGGTCCGCGCTTCCGGCCGCGACAGTTTCGTCCTGGGGACCGGACGCGAGCACGGATCCCCTTGGGGCTGAACGCGACGGCGTTGATCGACGCCGCATGGCCGCTGAGCAGCGGCGTGTGGCTGGTCAGCGGCAGGCCGAGCGCTCGGCGGCTGGCCACATCCCACAGCTGGACGGTTCCGTCCGCACTGCCCACCGCGAGCGTCCGGCCATCCGGGCTGAATGCGACTCCTTCAACCCAGTCGGGGCTGGTCAGGCTGGCCAGCTGCTCGCGGCTTTGGACGCTCCACAGTTTCACCGTGCCGTCGGTACTGCCGGACGCGAGCACGCTCCCGTCCGGGCTGAAGGCAACGCTGGTCACGGTCGCCTGATGACCGCTGAGGCGAGCAATCAACCGGTGACTGGACGCGTCCCACAGACGGACCTCGGCGTCACCGCTGCCGGAGGCCAGGAGGTTTCCGTTGGGACTGAAGGCAACGGCCTCGACCGGCTGGGGTGGGCTGGCGGACACCGGCTGCCCCACCGGCTGGTGGCTTGCGACATTCCAGAACTGGATCAGGCCATGGGAGTTGCCCGACGCGAGCAGCTTGCCAGTCGGGGCTGAAGGCCACCTGATACACGGTGCCCTCTCGTTGCCCAACGGCGGTCCCAGCTCCCGGTGGGTCGCCACGTCCCACAGCCGGATCTTGAAATCGCCGCTTCCGGTGGCGAGCATCCTCCCATCGGGGCTGAACGCGACGCTCTGAACGATCTTGGGGCTGGGCAACGGCGCGCCGATCTGCTGCTGTCGGCGCAGGTCCCACAAACGCACCATGCCCTTTGGCGGTCCGCGCCCCCCGACGCGAGTATCCTGCCATCACGACTGAAGGCGACATCCTGAACGGTGCCCGGATTATCGGCCAGTGCAGGCACGAGCTGGCGACCGTTCGCGACGGCGACGTTCCATAGTCGGACCGTGTCGTCGCGCTCGCCGACGCGAGCGTCCTTCCGTTGGGGCTAAACGACACGCCCAGCACGCTGGAGACGTGGCCGTACAGGGGCGGCCCCAACTGCTGCCGGTTTCGGACGTCCCACAGGCGGATCGTGTTGTCGTAGCCGGCCGAAGCGAGCGTCTGGCCGTTCGGACTGAACGCCACCGCGTGGACGGTGCTGGTCGACCCCTTGAGCACCGCGACCTGTCGGGGGCGGAGGACGCGCCACAGCCTGACCATGTTGTCGGCGCCACCCGAGGCGAGGGCTCGCCCGCCAGGGCTGAACGCCACACTGAATACCTTGCCACCGCTGCCCCGCAGCGGCTTGCCGAGCGCGCGGTGGCGCTGTACATCCCACAGCCGAACCGTCCTGTCGTCGCCGCCCGAGGCGATGGTCTTCCCGTCGGGGCTGAAGGCCACGCTCAGCACGCTGCCGCGATGACCTTTGAGTGGCCGGCCCAGCTCGCGGCGGCGGGCGACGTTCCACAGCCGCACCGTCTTGTCGATGCCGCCGGAGGCCAGCATCCTCCCATTCCGACTGAAGGCCACGCTGTAGACGATTCCCGTGTGACCCTGCAGCGTTCCGAGCCGCTGACGGCTCATCGACATCCCACAGCCCGATGGTGCCGTCAGCATTGGCCGTGGCGAGCATCCGTCCATCCGGGCTGAAGGCCACCTGGTACACGGTGCCGGCGTTCGTCTTTGAGTGGCGAGCCGAGTTGCCGGTGCGTCGCGACGCTCCAGAACCGAACCGTCCCGTCGGCACTGCCCGAGGCGAGCGTCCTCCGTCGGGACTGTACGCCGCGCTGTACACATAGCCGGTATGGCCCCGAAGGGGTGCGCCCAGCTCACGACTGCCGGCGACGTTGAGCACCGCGCCGCGGGCATCGACCGTCGGCGCAACCTTGTACGCCTCTACAGCAACAGGCTCGCCAGGTTCAGCTGCGAGTGCTGTTCGCGCGGTCCGCCAGCAGCTCGGACTGCGCCGTGTGGGTCTGGTCGATCGCCTGCTTGCGAAAGAGCAGGCCAAGACAGTAACGCCACCGCGACCAGCGCGACGACGCCGATCGCGATGGCCCGGCGACGAAACTTCCTTGCGTTACGGGCCTCGGCCTCCGCCTCATGCTGGATGCGCTCGCGGTCGCGAACCTCGAGCCAATCGAGCAACGGCCTCGCCAGCCGGTCGTGGTAGAGCTCGTATCGTCGTCTCGCTCATCCCGGGGGCCGGCTCGACGCCGCGAAAGACGCGGGCGTCGTACAGTTTCGTGACCACCGCGGCCACCTTGTCCGGTGAGTGATGGGTCATGTTCGCGAGGTCGGCCACCGTGTGGGCGATCTTCGTACCCGACGGGGTGACGAGCTGGTGAAAGACGTCAGTGGCGATCTCGTGCTGGTCGTCCTCCAGCTTGGCCAGCGCATCCTCAAGATGCGTGCGCACGATCCTGTCGGCTCCCCCTAGTCGCTCGAGAGTCTCCTTGCGCAGGACCCGTGCTCCGGGCTCTCGCCCCAGCTCCGCCCAGAGTGCTCGCATCACCAGCTGGAGGAACGGGGCCTCGATCTCGCCGTCGTGCCCTAAGTCGGCGTCGCTGCGCCGGACCCCGTCCAGCACACCTGGCCCCAGCGTGAGCTTGCCCCGTCCCGACCTCGTCCAGGACGGTGTTGGTGAGCTCGGGCTCGATCGCGATCGCCCCGTTGTCTCGGTGCTCTTCGTTGAACGCGCCGATCGGCCCCTCGATCGCCTCTCTGGCCGATGCCCGGCCCAGGTAATCGAGATGCAGGTAGTGGCCGTAGATGCTGCCGATGCGCGTAGCAAACAGGTCACCGAGCCCGGCGTAGGCGTCCTCGCGGATCGAGATCAGGAAGTTCGCGCGGACCTCCGGATCGTTGACGCAGCGGGCAAGCTCGTCCGCGAACCGTCCCGGCTCCGCCTCTTCCGATCGGTACAGGAAGTACTCCTCGAACTGGTCGAGGATGACTAGCAGTGTCGCGTCGGTGGCAGCTGCCGCGGCCTTGATCACCTCATCAAGCTGGCCTGAAGGTGGCGGGAAATCAGCACCGTCCGCGACAAACTCGTTGACACTCTCGACGATCGATGTGACCAGGCCCTCAACGGGCTCATCCTTCCAGGCGCTGAACAGGACCGGTATGTACTGCACCGGCCTTCGGTCCGCGCGGCGCTTGCGCGCCACTTCCAGCAGGCGTGAAGCGACGCCCGCCCGCAGTAGTGAGCTCTTGCCGACGCCGCTGTCCGCATACAGCAGCGTCAACCGCGTTGCGCGCAGATTGCCGACGATGGTCCTGCGCTCTGCGTCGCGCCCGAAGAACCACTTGCTGTCATTCTCGGTGTAGTAATTCAGGCCGGCAAACGGACTGTCGGTGATCGCCCGCGGACCGGTCGAGGAGGGCATCACGTCATCCGTCATGGCGAGCGTTACGCGCTGGTCAGCAGTCGCGCGTCGAGTCGTGAATCCAGTTCGCTGACGTAGTCCGACAGCGATGTGGCGAGCAGTTCGACACGGGAATACAGCCGCCAACCCTTCTTCTCAAGCAGGTCCGGCTCGCTCTCGACGGCCCATGAGTCCTCGGTCAGTGGCTGCTGTCGCCACAGCCGCCTGAGGAAAACCCGGGCGTTCCAGTCGCGCATCGTGTAGCCGAGGAAGAGGCAGTGGCTGCTGCGCAGGATGGCAAGGATCTGGTGGGGAATCACACCGCTGACATCGTCCGTGGGGAGGTAGTCGATGTACTGGTCCTCCGTCACCAGATAGTCATTTCTGCGCTCCACCCCGCCCTCACGTACGTCGGGCGCACCGAGAATCTTGACGATCACAGTGCGCTCGAGTTCGTCGTCATCGATATTGATGGGAAAGCCGAGGTAATCCTTCGGCGCTGCGACCGTTACGGCCATCGGCTCCGCATCGTCCTGGCCCCAGGGAATGTGAATGAACTGGCCGGTGCGCGCCGTGTAAATGGCAACGTCAAACGGTTCATTCTCGTCCTCAAAGGCTTGCTCCAGCGCTCGGTCGTAGTTCGTGGTGAGGATGAGCTGGTGGCGCGGCTCCAGCCCCAGTGCTTCAAGTCGCTTTGGAAACCGTGCGAGGAAACGGTGAACAGGGTTGGGATCCTGGTCCCCGATCGCGGTTCTGATCGTCTTGTGCAGGTCGGTGTCGCCGATGGTCACGGCCACGTACTGTGCGATGCCGGCAAGGTCATGTGTCTCGGCGAGATGGGGTAGGTCGAGTTTCTCGGCGATGAATCTGGCCAGCTCGTGTGAGTCCGGAAGCGATCCGCACACGCGCGAGCCGAGGATCGGGACCACCGTGCCCAAGATGAACCATGTAGCGGAGGACCTGTTGATAGTGGTCCTCGTCCGGTGCCATGACCCCAGCCGGAAGCGCGCGGCCTTGCTCCGGGTTATCGGCCGGCCCGGCGCCTGCTCATCGTCGCCGCGCGGCTCGGCTCTCGGCTCGGCCGCGCCACGGCCTATTCGATCCAACCGCTCGATCAGGTCCGCCACATCTCGGTCGTACGACGCGCCCCGCAGCTCGGCCGCCTGCTGCCGCGTGAGCGTCCTGATCGACCTCGGCAGCCTCGAGGCATCGGGCATGGCAACGTTGATCAGCACGGGGATAACCACACCCGGCCAGTCGCGGAGCGCCCATTCGATCTCGCGCCGGACGTAGTCGTCCACCGGTGCGGCGCGCCCGGCGCTGTCGGCGGCGCGCCTGCCGGTGAGGCTCGTCAGCCAGGCTGATCCAATCAGTGCAAGAAACGCTCCGCCGCGGGCACCGTGCGCCTTGATCTCCGTCAACCACTCCATCCCCGGCGCGATGCTCTCGACGTCCAGAAACACGTTCTCGGCACCGAAACGGTCCTTCAGCCGGTCATACAACCGTCCGGCATCGCCCTGGGCGTCCTCGCGGCGGTAGTTGATGAAGATCTTCAGCGGCCGTGCGTCCGATCCGTCATCGGACGGTTCGACGCCGGGTGCCTGCGGTTCTGTGCTTCCCACCAGTCCTGCCCCTCCTGCCCCTCGCAGGCACTGTCGCACGGTGGCGACGGCTTTGTCAAGTATGGGAAAGCTCACAAACTGGCCAGCGCAAGTGTGGGTTTGCAGCCCTAAGTTGTCGCTTGGCGAGCGCGGTGCAATGTGGCTTGGCGTGCGCTCATCGAACTGGCTGGCGATCGATATACCGTTGAGCCTCATCTTCGTCAGCCGACCCTGCGCGCACGTGCTGATTCGGATCGAGACCGGCCCGCGCATCACAACCACAACCCCGGGCGCCCCAGTGCGCGCAATCACGGACCGTCCCGTGACGCTGGCGGCAAAGATCCCGCAGCCATTGGGCAAGTCGGCTGCCTGCCGTGGCCACAGCGTCCGTCATCGGCGCGGGTCCGAGGGACTCCGGCGTCGGGAATGGCCGGTCCATCCACATCGCTCAGGCACCCCCGCCGCACCGAGGCTCTGCCGACCCAGCCGTGATCATCGTCATCGTGCGCCGACCAGCTCAAACAGACCCACCGGACAGCGGCCTCCCTTGACCGAGACCGCTCCGAGGTCGCGAAGCTTCAGTCGCCTGCCCAGAAGCGCGGCGGTGTGCTCCGAAACGTAGACCTGACCCGGCTTGGCCGCCCCTTCGACTCGTTTCGCGAGAGCCACCGGATAGCCGCCGGTCGTGTAAAAGCGGGTGTGGTTGTCGCCAATGGTTCCCGTCAAGACCTCGCCCGAGTTGATCCCAATCCGGACCTCGACGTCGATGCCACGCTCGCGCTCGGTCCGCTGGGCAAAGGCTGCGATCGCTTCGCGGAGCCAGAGGGCAGCGTCGCATGCCCGTTCGGCATGCGACGTGCTCCCAGAGGGCGACTCGAAAACTGCCTTCACACCGTCGCCGGTGAACGCCCCCACCCAACCACCGAAGCGATACACGCCTTCGCACATCAGCTCGAACAGGCTGGCGATCGTTGACCACCATTCGTCGAGTTCAAGTGAGCCGCAGAGCCCCGTCGAGCCCTGTACGTCGGCAAACAGGATCGTGGCGTGCGTTCGCTCGGTCCTACGAATCGGCACGACGTTTGCTGGACGGTAGTCCGTCCCGCCGGCGTCGCTCAGACGTCCGGCTTCCATGAGACTCAGGGCCAGATCCCTCATCTTGATCTCCTCTGATCGCCAGACATGAAGGCAGAGGTACCGTGGCGATGCGGGGTAACGGCGCGGTCACCTGCGGTAACCGCGATGTAACGGGGCCGTCAGGCCATGTCTCTACCGCCGGCGCGTCTCGGGGGCCGTGCTCGTCGGCACCATTTGCCAGCAGCCAAGCTCGGTGTTAGCGTCTGATCCGAGGGCTCGATGCTCACCTTTCGTATCTTGGGGCCCATCGAGGTTTGGGCTGACGGCCGACAGCTGACGCTTGGGGGACCCAGGCAGATCGCCTTGTTGGCCGTCCTGTTGCTGCATCGCAACCAAGCCGTGTCCAGCGATGTGCTGGTCGAGTCCGTGTGGGGAGAAGCACCCGGGGGGACTTCGAAGCGCCTACCGATGGCCATCGCCCGCCTGCGCAGAGTGCTTGAGCCAGGCGACATCAGCTCGGAGACGAGCCTGCGAACAGTCGGCGGAGGGTATGTCCTCTCCTTGGGCAGCGCGGTTCTCGACGCAGATCGGTTTGAGACCGGGGTCAGCGATGGAAGGCAGCTCCTTGCCGGCGGCGAGCCCGCCGCTGCCGCGGAAACATTGCGCAACGCACTCAGCCTGTGGCGAGGTCCGCCGCTCTCCGAGGTCACGTTCCACGACTTCGCCCAGGCGGAGACTCGCCGCCTCGACGAGTTGCGGCTGACCGCGGTTGAGGCCTGCATCGATGCCGATCTGGAGCTGGGACAGCACGCGGCCCTGATCGGAGAGCTCGAGGCGCTGGTGGCGGAGCACTGGACCCGCGAGCACATGGCCGCGCAGTTGATGCTGGCCCTGTATCGCTCAGGCCGCCAGACCGACGCGCTCGAGGTCTTCCAGAGGACTCGCGCACGGCTGACAGGAGAGCTGGGACTCGAGCCGGGCCGGGCGCTGAAGACCCTGCAGATCCAGATCCTGGAGCAGGCGCCGGAGTTGGATGCGGCGCCCGCCCGTCCAGATCGTCCAGCATCTACAGGCCAGCTCCCGCTGCCCATTCCGTCCGGCATTCGCGACGTGTCACTCGGCGCCTATGTTGGACGCGTGGAAGAGGGGGCGCTGGTGAGGGCTCGCTGGGAGGCCGCGCGCGCCGGTCCGCGCCGTTGCCTGCTTGTGTCTGGGGAGCCAGGCATCGGCAAGACGCAATTCGTCACCCGGGCGGCGCGGGAGTTTCACGCGTCAGGCGGGCTCGTTCTGTTCGGCCGCTGCACAGAGGAGCTTGCGGCACCGTACGGGCCGTGGATCCAATTGCTGTCGCCGTTCGTCGAGAACGCTTCCACGGAGGTCCTGACTGCGTACGTCGGAGCGTGCGGCGGTGAGCTGGCGCGACTTATTCCGGCCTTGGCGAGACGGGTGCCGGAGGCGCCGGCACCGAGTCAGACGGATCCAGAGTCTGAGCGGTACCTGCTGTTCTCGGCCGTCGTGGGGTTGCTCGAACGTGCGAGCGCGGTGGCGCCAGTCGTGCTCTTGCTCGATGACCTGCACTGGGCTGATCGGACGACCCTCGCGCTCCTGAAGCATGTCGTCGTGGAAACCAGTGGCATGCCAACGCTCATCCTCGCCACCTACCGCGACAGCGACCTGGCCGGAGATCATCCGCTGACCGCTGTCCTGGCTGACTTGCACCGCGAGGAGCGAGTCGAGCGAGTACGGCTGCCGGGGTTGGCGGAGGATGAGGTCGCCTCGCTCCTGGAGACGGCAGCCGATCATGACGGCGGGATGGGTAATGGCGTCGCACGGCAGATCAGCGCCGAGACCGACGGCAACCCGTTCTTCGTCTGGGAACTGATTCGTCATCTCTCCGAATCAGGCTTCCTGGCCCGGGCGTCCGAGGGCGGTGTGTCGATGCCCAATCTGAACGAGCTTGGACTACCCCAGAGCGTGCGGGAGGTCGTGCTTCGCCGGGTGGACCGTCTCGGCGAGGATTTCCGTCGCGTTCTGTCCTACGCCTCGGTTATCGGTTCGCGCTTCGAGTTCGAGCTGCTGGCCAATGTGCTCGACGCCGACGAAGATGAGCTGATCGACGTCCTTGACACTGCAGTCGACGCGCGCTTGCTGGATGAGCTGGGGGCGCCGAGCGGCTCGTTCTGCTTTGCCCATGCGCTCATCAATCACGCGCTCTACGAAACTCTGGGCGCCACCCGTCGCTCGCGCATCCATCGCGAGGTCGCCGGTGCGCTTGAGACCGCGTATGGCGATGACACCTCGCCGAGGATCGAGGAGCTTGCTCGTCACTGGATCGCAGCTGCGCCGAGTCAGCTGGCCAAGGCGCAGCTCTACAGCAAACGAGCCGGTGAGCGGGCGCTTGCGAAGCTCGCGCCCGACGAGGCCGTGGGATGGTTCGAGCAGGTCCTGCACCTGCTCGAGGCAACTCCGGAAGGGGATCGGACAGAGCGGTGCGAGGTTCGCATACTCCTTGGCGAGGCACAGCGCCAGGCGGGTCGGCCGGAGTACCGCGCGACCCTGTTGTCTGCGGCGAGGATGGCCGAGGAGATGCAGGACGCCGAGCGAATGGCTCGCGCGGCGCTGGCCAACAGTCGTGGCTTCGCGAGCACGTTCGGTGTGGTCGATCACGAGCGAATCGCGGTGTTGCAGCGTGCGGTCGAACTAGACCACTTCGCTCACCCCGCCCGCTGTGCACAGCTGCTCTCACTGCAAGCGATGGAGCTGCAGTTCGACCCTGACCACATTCAACGTCGCGCGCTGGCCGGTGAGGCGCTCGCCCTGGCGCGTGCGGCCGGCGATGATCGCGGGCTCGCGCTCGTCCTGCGTAACCACTTCCATGCCACCTGGGGCGTGGACACGCTTGATGATCGCCGCAATACGGCTGAGGAAATGGCGAGGCTGGCGGACACGACCGACGACCCGCTCGTCAGGATCTGGGCGCTCGACCGCACGATTCATGTCGCGGTCGAGTCTGGCGCCCTGTCAGAAGCGCGTGACGCCCTGCGTCGGCTGCAGACGCTTACGGACCAGCTGGGCCAGCCTGGTCTGCGGTGGCACGCAACGTACTTTGCCGCTGGCCTGGCACAGCTGCACGGTGAGCTTGAGGAGGCCGAGCGTCTTGCCGAGGCCGCCGCACAGCTCGGGCAACAGGGCGCCGAGCCGGACATGATTTTCATCTACTTCGGACAGATGTGCATGGTCAGAGTCGAGCAGGGCCGGGCCAGCGAGGTGATCGAGGTTCTCGAGCAGGCCGCTGCCGATAACTCAGCCGTGCCGTCGTTCGAGGCCGCGTACGCCGCGGTTCTGTGCGATCTCGGACGCGAGTCCGAGGCTGCGCTCATGCTGGAGCGGAGTGCTCGTCGGCAGTTCGCCGACATCCCCCAGAATCAGGTTTACTCAACCGCCATCGCGCTGTGGGCGAGGGTCGCGGGTGATGTGCGAGCCGAGCGCGAGGCGGCGGTGCTCTACGACTTGATCGAACCCTGGGGCGATCAGTTCGTGTGGAACGGGGCGATGGGTTACGGGGCGGCTCAGCATTACCTAGGCGTGCTCGCGGCCACGTTGGGGGCGTACGACCGCGCTCGCGAGCACTTTGCTGCGGCTTCACGGTTCCACGAAAGAGAGGGAGTCAAGGCCTGGGAATGCCGCAACCTGTGCACTTGGTCGGCCTGCCTCCTCGCGTCCGGCGCCACCGCCGACTCTCTGGCGATGGCCGAGCGGACGTTGGAGATGGCTCGCGAGAACGGCTTTGGCCACAGCGCTCACCGTGCCGAGCAGCTCATTCACCTGGCGGCAGTTACATAAGAGGAGGATTGATGGCATCTGTGCCTGGCATCCCTTACTCCACCAAGACGCTCGAGTCCTATTCCGACCTGTGCTCACAAACCGCGGACGTCTACACCCCGGCTGATGTTGATGAACTCAAGGGGGTGTTCGCCTGCGCCCGAGCAAGCAAGCGGCGGGTCACGCTGCACGGCGGGGGTCACTCTTTCGACTCACAGGCACTAGGGAACGACATCGTCGTGTCGACCGAGCGGTTCGACTCGATCGACGTTCTCCCGGCCAAAGACCAGGTGAAGGTCGGGGCAGGCGCGACTTGGGGCGCGATCGTCGATGCTCTGCAGCCGAAGGGCCTGGTGCCCTTCGGGACGGTGACGAGCTCCCACGCGACGGCCGGTGGGACGCTCTCGGCGGACTGCCTGTCGCGCTTCTCCCCGCGCTACGGCAAGGAGGCTGCCCACGTCGTCGCGTTCTCGCTCGTGACGCTCGACGGAAGACTGCTCAACTGCACCCGTCCTCCCGACGGCACTCCGCGGGCCGACTGGACCTGCGAACAAGAAGCGTTCATGGGCGCGATCGGCGGCTTTGGATATCTCGGAGCCGTGGTGGACGTGACCTACGACCTTTGTTCCATCGGGAAATCCAAGTTCGGTGTCGAGACGGTAATCCATGAGTACGACTCGTTCGGGAACCTCGCGCGGGACCTGGTGCCGACCGTCACAACGGCCGCCGCCTCCTCGGGCTGGGATGCCGTCTACGCGGGCCTGTATCCGGCCGGCGCGGACAGCACGTCCTGGATGCTTTTCACGTCCAAATTCACCACTGAGAGCAAACGCAAAAGACTGTTTCTGCATTGGCGCAACAACTGGATTCGCATAGCCGGCGAGCTGCTGATGAGGGTCCCCCTGTTCTGCAGCATCATCTCGTGGTGCTTCTTCAAGTTCACGCGCGAGGACGCGACTTACATCGACGATCTCGGCGATTTCCTGTTCTTCATGGACGCCAACACAAACGCGAAGCGGTTCGCCCGGCGCTTTGGCTTCAAGCTCAAGACCTTGCAGCAGACATTCATCGTTCCCGCCCCCACGACCAACGATGACGCCAAGAACGCCGCGACGCTGGCCGACTGGCTCGCACGTGCGCACAAGGTGTTTCACGACCGGACTCTGGCGCCCACGCTCCAGGACGTTCTGTACCTGCCGCAGGACATGGAGTTCTGTCTATCTCCAGACGCCAGGAGCCCTGGGTTTGCCGTCAGCTATGCGTTCGAGACTTCCAACAAGAAGACGCTCTCCCGCGCCAAGGAGGCCCTGGCGGAACTCGCCGACGTCCTGTGCGATGCCCCCTTCAACGGCCGCGTATCGCTCGTGAAGAACGTCTGCGTGAGCCCGGCGACGCTGCTGCGCATGTACGGGACTGACGCCGTCGAGTTCTGCCAGCTCAAGCAGAAACTCGATCCCGACGGCCTCCTGCGCAACGACTTCCTGCAACGCACATTCGGAACCCTCGCCGGCTGCGGCTGAGACCCCTGCCGGGATAGGCTCCCCGATGTGCCCACAGCGTTCGTCACCGGCGGATCGGGGTTCATCGGCGGCAGGCTGATCGAGCGGCTCCGGGTCGACGGCCACGACGTGCGCGCTTTGGCCCGCTCCGACCAAGCCGCGGCGCGGATAACCGCGCGTGGCGGCGAACCGGTGCCCGGCGACGTCGGCGACACCTCGGCGATGCGGGCGGGCGCGCACGGCTGCGACTGGGCCTTTCACGCCGCCGCGATGCTCGGCGATTGGGGCAAGCGCGAGGATTTCGAGCGCGTCAACGTCGAGGGCACGGCGAACGTGCTCCGGGCGTGCGCCGAGGCGGGCGTCCGCCGCTTCGTCCACGTGGGCACCGAGGCCGCGCTGATGGCCGGCCGGCCCCTCGTCAATGTCGACGAGACGGCGCCGCTGCGCCCCGACTCACCGCGCCCTCTACAGCTCGACCAAGGCCAGGGCCGAGCGGCTTGTCCTGGGCGCGAACACGGGGGGCCTCGAAACCGTCGTGGTCCGGCCCCGGTTCGTGTGGGGCCGCGGAGATACCACGCTGCTGCCGACCATCGTCGAGCTCGTGCGCTCGGGCCGGTTTGCCTGGATCGGCGGAGGTCGGCACCGCACGTCGACCACCCACGTCGACAACGTCATCGAGGGCCTCATGCTCGGCGCCAGCCGGGGAATGCCGGGCAACGCGTACTTCGTCACCGACGGCGAGCCGCCCGTCGTCTTCCGCGAGTTCGTCACCGAACTGCTCGCCACCCAGGGCGTCGCCGCGCCCGGGCGGAGCATCCCGCCGCTGCTCGCTCGGCGGCCGCGTTCACCGGCGAGACTGGCCTTCCGCACCCTGCCCCTGCCGGGCAACCCGCCGCTGACGCGCTTCGCCTACTGGATCTCGTCGCAGGAGTGCACGATCAGGATCGACAAGGCCCGCGAGCAACTCGGTTACAGGCCCGTGCGGTCGATCGCCGACGGACTTCAGGAGCTCGGCGGCAGGGTTGGCTGACGTGTCGGTTCGAGTCGTCGTCATCGGGGGCGGCATCACCGGATGCAGCGTCGCCTACCACCTCGCGGCGGCCGGTTGGCGCGACGTGGTCCTGCTCGAGAAGGGCGAGCTGACCAGCGGCTCGACCCATCACGCGGCGGGGCTGGTCACCCAGTTCAACCCGTCGGCCACGATGATGCGTTTTCGTCGCTACAGCGTGTCGCTGTACAACCAGCTCGGGGTGTTCAACACGGTCGGGAGCGTGCGGATCGCCTCGAGCCAGGACTCGTTGCGCGACCTGAAGCGTGCGGTCAGTCGCGCTCGCGCGCTTGGACTGGACGCTGAGCTGCTTGAGCCGGCCGAGGTGCTGGACCGCATGCCCTTCGCCTCGCCGGAGTCGCTCTACGGCGGCGTCTGGATGCCCGACGATGGCCACGTCGACCCCCACATCACCACGTATGCCGTGGCCGACGCTGCGCGCGCGCTCGGCGCCGGGATCCGGATCCGGACGCGGGTCACGGGAATCGAGCTGGGCCGACACCACGAGGTGCGGGCGGTCATCACCGCCGCAGGTCGGATCGAGACCGAACATGTGGTCAACGCCGCCGGGGTCTGGGCACCGCAGGTCGCGGGGATGGTCGGCACGCGCTTGCACTCGGTGCCCGTCGACCATCAGCACGTGCTCATGCAGGCCGTCGCCGGCGCCGAGGTGCCCAGGGGCAGTCCGTGCTTCCGGGATACGGACAACCTCGTCTACGGCAAGGACGAGGCCGGCGGGATGCTGATCGGCGGATACGAGGACAACCCGACCGTGCGCTGGACCGATGGCGTCCCGTGGGAACACGGTGCCAGTCCGGTCGAGTCGGACATGGACCGCTTCGCACCGCTGCTCGAGGGTGCCATCAGGCGCTTCTCGTTCCTCGACCGGTCCGGCGTCATCCGCCTCCTGTGCCATCCCGACGCGACGACCCCCGACGGCAACCCGCTCCTCGGTCCCATGCCGGGGATTCGCGGGTTCTGGATCGCCGCCGGCCTGTCTCTCAACGGGTTCGGCGGCGCCGGCGGGCTGGGGCGGGCGCTGGCTGAATGGATCATCGACGGCGAGCCCGAGCTCGATGTGGGCGCGTACCGCGCGTGGCGTTTCGGACCCGCCTACCTCGACCCGTGGTTCGCCACCGCCTGCGCCCGTGAGGCGTATCGCTACTACTACCGGCTGCGGTACCCGTTCGATGCCGACGAGTGGGGCCGCGGACTGCGGCCCAGCCCGCTCCAGGGTCGCCAGCAGGAGCTCGGCGCCGTTTTCGCGAGCAAGAACGGATGGGAGCGCGCCGATCACTTCGAGCCCGGGAATCGGTGGCGGCGCAGCGGCGCCGATCAGCGGGCGTTCGGCTGGAACAAGCCGCCCTGGTTTCACCGCGTCGGCGAGGAGCACGCGGCGTTCCGCGAGCGGGTGGGGATCATCGATATGACGTCGTTCGGCAAGATCGAGGTCAGCGGGGCCGGCGCGCTGGCACTGCTCGAGCGCGTCTGCGACAGCCGCGTCGACCGACCGGCGGGCAGCGTGATTTACACACAGTTCCTCAACCGACGCGGCGGGATCGTCGCCGACGTGACGGTTACGCGGCTGGGCGAGGAACGGTTCCGGATCATCACCGGCGCGGCGACGATTGACGGCGATCGTGGCTGGCTCGAGCTTTCTCGCCGCCCACAGGACGCTCCGGTCGAGATCCGCGATTGCAGCGACGAACTTGCCGTCATCGGGATCTGGGGGCCTCACGCCCGGTCCGTCCTCGCTGCCTGCACCGATGACGACGTCACCGACACGGCGCTTGCATTCCGTCGCGCCCGCCCGATCAATGTCGGCGGTGCCGGGGTGCTCGCCCAGCGGATCACGTATGTCGGCGAGCTCGGCTACGAGCTGTACGTGGCGTGGCCGTGGGCGGTGCAGGTGTGGGACCGCCTGATGAGGGCCGGGACCGAACACGGGATCACACCCGGCGGCTACCGTGCCCTCGAATCGCTGAGGCTGGAGAAGGGTTACCGCTATTTCGGAACCGATCTCACAGCCGCCGACACCCCCTACGAGAGCGGGCTCGACTTCTGTGTGGCCCTCGACAAGGGGGAATTCACCGGCCGCGCGGCGCTGAGCCAGCCCGAGGCCCGGGCGCCGGCGCGGCGACTGCGGACATTGACCGTCGGGGACGAGGAGTACCTGACGATCTATGGCGGTGAGGCCGTGTATCACGCCGGGAGCGTGGTCGGACGCGTCCGCAGCTGCGCTTATGGGTACACCGTGCGGCGCAACGTCGCCCTGGCTTCGGTCCCGGCCGAGCTCGAGCAGGGCACCGAGCTGACGGTCGACGTGTTCGGGGACGCCGTGTCGGCGCGAATCGAGCGCGACGTGCTGTACGACCCGGACGGGGACCGGATCCGTGGCTGATCCGACGAGCGACGCGATTCGCGCCATCGTGCTCGATTTCAACGGCACTCTGGCGCAGGACGATCACCTCGTCGCCCCGTTGTACGTCGACATGTTCGCGTCGGTGGGGGTGTCGCTGACGGCGGAGGACTACCACCGTGATCTGGGGGCGATGCCCGACCGCGAGGTGGCCGAGCTCGCGCTGAGGCGAGCCGGCCTGGCCGGCGATGAGGCGCGCCGGGATGCGCTCATCCGGGCGAGGCTCGACGGCTACCTGGAGGCCGTCGCCGAGGACCCGCCCATCGCCGAGCACGCGCTCGAGTTCGTGCGCGCAGCGGCGGCGCGCGTCCCGCTCGCGATCACCTCGGGGGCGTTTCGCCGCGAGATCGAACATGTCCTGACCGCCGCCGGTGTGCGAGGCTACTTCACGACGGTGGTGGCGATCGACGACGTGCGCAACGGAAAGCCCCACCCCGAGGGATTCGGGCTCGCGCTGTCGGAGATCAACGCGCTCACCCACGCCGATCCGCCGATCGCGCCGCGGCAGGTCGTCGCCGTCGAGGACGCGACCGACGGAGCGCTGGCCGCGCGCGCGGCAGGAATGCGAGTGGCCGCGATCCGCGGCCCGGCCTTCGATCCGGCCTGCGGCCACGCCGACCTCCGGACCACGGTGACTTCGTGGTCCGGATCAGTGTCCGCGAAACCGGTGAGCTCGGCATCGACCGCGACAACGAGCACGACAACTCCGTGCTCGCCGCCGATGCTGGCGTGGGAGCTCCCGTCGTGGCTCGAGTCGAGGACCCGGAGGCGCTGGTCGTGGGCTTTGTGTATGGCGTGACGCTGACGCCGGCGGACTTCGCCGCCGACCCCCGTCGTGTTTCGGCGCTGGCCAGGGGACTCCGGCGCCTGCACCAGGCGCCTCCGTTCGCCCGCGACTTCGACATGGTCCAGGTCCAGAACCGTTATCTCGGCATCGTCGAATAGGGCGGCTATCCGCTCCCGGCCGACTACGACCGCTACGCCGACCGCGCCGAGCGCCTCGGCGCTGTGCTGACCCAGACCCGCCGGCGGACCGCGCCGTGCCACAACGATCTGATGCCGGGCAATTTCATCGAGTCCGACGGGCCCGGCAGCCACCTGTGGATCGTCGACTACGAGTACTCGGGCAACAACGACCCGTACTACGACCTCGGCGACGCGATCAACGAGCTCGAGCTCGATCCCGGCCTCGCCGAGCAGCTCGTGTTCGAGTACCACGGAGAGGATCGGCCGACTGAACTCGCGCGGGCGAGGCTGTGGTCGCTCATGTCCAAGTACGGCTGGAGCCTGTGGGGCTCGATCAGGATTGGAACGACGGGTGACCCTGAGATTGTCGAGTGGGCGCAGGCGCTTTGGGCGCGGGCGGTGGCGGAGTTTGAGTCGGAGGAGTTCGGGGAGCTGATGGAGCTGGCGGGGCGATCGTCAGCCGGCTGAGTCTCGCCGCCGCGATCAGGACAAGCAGCCCAACCCCTGCGACAAAGTACGCCGCCCGTGGCGAGAACACCGCGGTCAGCAATCCGCCGAGGAGGATGCCGGCCCCCGGGGCGATTGCCGCGAGCGCCTCTAGTACCGCGGCGGTGCGCGTACGAAACGACTCCGCCACCAACCGGTGGACGGCCGTCTCGACGCTCGCCCACTGCGTCCCGTTGCCGATCCCTCCAAGGACGCTCGCCGCGCACGCGACGGCGATCGTGGGCGCCACGGCGGTGCCGAGATAGCCGAGCGCCACCGCGCCGGTGGAGACGAGGATCATCGTGGAGCCGACCCGCCGGGCAAGACGGATCTGGATCGCGGAGCCGATCGCGATGCCCACTCCCCAGCTGGCGAGAATCGCTGCGTAGCGCACCGGCGCCGGCGTGGAGGGAGCGCGCCGCGTAGACGACGGTCACCGGCACGACGAGGTAGAAGAACACGAAGGCGATGCCTTCGCCGATGATCAGGCGACGAATCGCCGGATGGCGGGCGATATAGCGCAGGCCCTCGCGCAGCCGGCCCGCTGCGCCGGGGATCTGGCCGTGGGCGCGGTTCCCAAACCCGGCGCTCGCGCGATGAGCAGGCCCGCGATGAGGAACGAGCCTCCGTCGATCGCCAGAGCGGTCGACGCTCCGAGCAGCGCCACCGCCAAACCGGCGATTATCGGGCCGCCGATCATGGCGACCGCCAGCGCCACGTTGAACGCCGCCTTGCCCTCGGGCACGAGGTCGTGCGCGACGAGGGTCGAGGCCGATGCCGAGCGCGTGACCGTCCGCGCAGCAAACGCCAGAGTCGCATCGATGAGCGCCAGAGCGACGATCGGCGCCGCGCCGACCCGGCCGACGATGGCGGCCAGCGCGGCGAACAGCGCACCCTCGACGAAGTACAGCGCCGGCAGGATCCGGCCCGGCGCGTAGTGATCGATCCGCGCCACGATTGCCGGGCCGATCAATCCCGGCACGAACTGGGTGGCCAGAAACAACGAGGCCGTCGCCATTGCCGACCCGGTCAGCGCCAGAATGACCACCGCCAGCGCCAGCGAGCCGACGACATCGCCGGCCCGGTTGATCACGTAAGAAACGAGCAGTGCCCGGAAGTCGGCGACCTTGAGCGCTGCCCGTAGCCCCGGCACTGACGCCCTGCCTCAGGCCGGGACGCGCGGCTGCGCGAGCTCGCGGATGTGTTCTTCCATCGCGAGCTCGGCCTCGAAGTCGGCGTCCTCGGCATGCGTGAAGCCGATCTCCTCGCGCTCGACGATGGCCACGAACAGCTGCACGAAATGGGCATCCAGCTGCGTTCCGGCCACCCGCCTGAGCTCGGCGATTGCTTCCGCCGGCGAAACCGGGTTCCGATACGTGTCGCGGCCAGTCATCACGTCATATACATCGGCAACCGAGATCATCCTCGACAGGGCGGGAATTGCCTCGCCCCGCAATCCGCTGGGATAGCCGCGCCCATCGACTCGCTCGTGGTGGGTCAGGATGATGCTGGCGATCTGCTCCAGACCCTCGACGCGTCCGACCAGCTCCGCCCCCTGCGCCGGATGGGCGCGGACGATGTCCCAGTCCTCGTCCTGCAGATCGCCGTAGGCATGGAGGATGCGATCCGGGAAGGCGAACTTGCCGATGTCGTGCAGCAGTCCGGCCGTGTGCACGGTCCGCAGCTCGTCCTCCGAACAACCGGCGGCTTCCGCGATGGCCAGCGCGTACCGGGCCACGGCCGCCGAGTGCCGGGCCGTGAAGCGGTCACGCAGCGAGAGCGTTCGGGCCATGGTCACGAGCAGGCCGACTTGCAGCGACGCGAGCTGGACCGTACGCCGCTCGAGTTCCTCCTGGCGCTGCTGCGAGTTCAGCAGCGCAGCCAGCAGGGCATAGAACGCGCCGACCAGGGCCAGCGACAGCAGCAGCGAGGTGGCGCCGGCGCGGTAGTAGAGCGTGGCCAGGACCCCCGCGATGATGTTGGGCGCGGCGATCCATGGCAGGGCGGACATGAAGTTGCGGCGAACCTGCTGAGCGATCGGAGCGCCGGCGTGGATGCGAATCCAGATCGCCGCCAACACGAAATTGATCACGTTGGCGACGCTGATGGCCCCGGCGACGACGAGCGCGAACCCGGCGCTCTTCTGAGACAGGCCGGCGTCGACCGCGAACTGGATGATCAGGCTGCCGATCAGAACGCCGACGTACATGCCGAGATTCCAGATCAGGGCGAGACGACGGCCGGCCAGCCTGATCCCGTCCGCGAGCACCGCATCGATGACGCGCGACAGGATGCAGATGCTGACGGCCGCCGCGGGACCCAGCAGAGCCATCGCCAGACCGACGATCGTGAGGCCGGCCGAGAGTCTCATCTGACCGGTGCGGGCGGCAACTCGATCGCCCAGGACGCCGAGCACGGCAAGCGTGAGGAAGAGCCACAGCGGCTGCCAACCGGACGCACGCGAACTAACCGCAGCGCCGACGATCGTGATGGTCAGCAGCCCGATAGCCGCGAACTGAACGGCCCGTAACGACCCCGGGCGCATGTGCCCCATCTGACTATCGATCCTCACAACCTGACGCGCTTTTCCGCTGCAATCAACCATCGAGGCGATTACGAACGATTAGATGCTCCAATGCATCATGGATCCTCCCCACCGCAGGGGTCTGCGGCCGTCGTCTTTCGTGCAGGGACCTGGGTGGCCTCGGCGCTCCGCTATATCCGTGCGGCTCCTAGACCACCTGGATAGAAGGGGATTTCGGCCCCGCCGGCTCGCCGGTGTGGCTTAGTGGCGCCGGGTTGGACGAAGGTTTGACCGAGCGCGCTCAGCCTGCGGGGATCGACAGCAGGGCGGCCGAGAACGCGGGCACGAACACCTTGTAGGCGCCATGGCGTTCGCGCACCGTTCGTAACACGCGCTTGCCCTGCCAGTGACCGTGGGGCCCGAATCGCTGACCCGCCAGCTCGACCGTGCTGTTGGCTCTGATCGACGGAGCGCTCAAACGCTGCAGCGAACCCGAGCGCAGCGATTGCCAGAGGAGCGTGGCCGAGGTGGGGTAGCTCGACTTGTTGATGTAGACGACGCGAAGGCTGCCGTCCTTCAGGCGTACGGCCCAGACCTTCAGCCGTTCCGGGCCGCCCCTACGGGCTACCTGCATGAGCGTGGCGCCCGAGCCAAGCGCTCGGGTGAAGAACGTCATGCCGTAGAACAATGGCTCTGGGTAGATGCCGGAGGTCGTTTCTTCGAGCGCCGAGTTGGGATAGCCATGGGCGCGTATGTGGATGTTGACCCCGGCCACGCCGGTCATCGCCAGCGAGAACAGCAGGTCCGTGGCCCAGAGCGCCGTGGCGAAGGTGTCGGTCTGGCCCGCGAGCCCACCGCAGTAGCTCGAGCCCGCCTCCGTGATCCGCAGCGGCAGTCCGTGGCTCGCGGCATCCGCCACGACCCTATTCGCCTGACGTGCCGGGGTGTTGATCCAGGCATCTTTGAGGTACTTGGTCAGTGCCGGGTACCTGGCGTCACCGGGGAACGCACATCCATCGAGCAACGGGTACTCGTGCGTGGTCACCAGCGATAGCTTGTTCGCCTGGCGCGATGCCACCAGGTCCCTAACCCACCGGGGGTCCTCGCTGGTGGTTGATGGGCCGGCGATCGGGGCATCGCCAAAGACGCCATCGATTGCGCGGATGTACGCGCCCAGCAACGACATGTAGTCGGGGATCGTGAAGCCAAAGGCCCAGTCGTTCGGTCCGCCGCGTCTGGCTCGTGTGAAACCGACAAAGCCTCGCTTGAACAGATCGGGCTCGTTGCCCACCTCGAAGGCCGAAACGCTGTGCGCGGGCAGGTTGCGGCGGGCCGAAGCGACCTCGTCGGCCGCCATCTTCGGAGAGTGTGCCGCCAGGTTGAGATCGAGTATCACCTTGAGGCCGGCCGCCTGAACCAGCGACCCCAAGTGCGCCATCCACTGGTCCGTCAGCTCATAGGCGCGCCGCTGGCGGTAGGCCGGCGCCACGAGAGTGTCCTGGTCGGAGCCCCAGACCGAGCTGTCCGCACTCTCGCCGCCGATCCGCACGATCACCGGCGAGTCGTCGCCGCGTGGCCGAAGCACCGACAGCAGCTGCGCAAACGTCCGAAACCAGTGCTCGTAGAGCGGCAGCTCGTTGTCCTCCAACGACAGGCCCAGGAACGACGGCGGCATGCGCACCAGCGCAGGGCCGATCGAAACCGTCATCTGCGAGGAGCTGGGCGCCGCGAGGGCGCCTGGCGCCCGGGCACCAGCGGCGGCGAGAATCGCGAAGGCGGCGAGTGCCCCTCGCCTCGCCAGGGCCCAAACGCGTCTTCGCCGTCGTTGTCCTGCGCAACCGGCGCGGCGGCTGTTCATGCGTGTTGTACCCCACTCGTCAGGTTCTCCTGCCTGTGGCGAGCAATGTAGCCTAACGACATCGTGCCAGCCGCCGCCTCGTAAGTGCGCGCCGTAGTCGCCCAACAGTTCGGCGGTCCGGGCGTACTGGCCGAGGTGGACATTGCCGCCCCGTCTCCAATTTCCACGGAGGTCCTCGTGGAGGTCCACGCTGCGGGGGTGAATCCGGTCGATTACAAGACACGTGGCGGCGAGGGGGTGGCCAAATGGGCTGGCCCTCCGCCCTTCGTGCCCGGCTGGGATGTCGCCGGTGTGGTGGTCTCGACCGGCTACGGCGTCACGCGGTTCGCTCCCGGCGACCGGGTGTTTGGGATGCCACGATTCCCTCGCGCCGCCGGGGCCTACGCCGAGTACGTGACCGCGCCTTCCCTGCACCTGGCACGGATCCCTGACGAGCTCGGGTTCGTCGAGGCGGCTGCCATCCCGCTCGCGGCCCTCACGGCCTGGCAGGTGCTCTTCGACGCCGCGCGCCTGAAGTCCGATCAGACCCTCCTGGTCGACGGCGCGTCGGGTGGCGTCGGACACCTGGCAGTCCAGCTGGCCGCTGCTCGTGGTGCAAGGGTGCTCGCCCTGGCCAGGGCGCAGAGCCACGAATTTCTTGCTGCGCTCGGGGCCAGCGAGCTCATCGCCCGCGAGATCGCGACCGTCGAGCAGGCCGCCGCAGCCGTCGATGTCGTCCTCGACCTGGTGGGTGGCAGCGAGACCGCCGCCGCACTGACGACGCTCAAGCCGGGCGGTGTGATGCTCGCCGTCGCCGATGGCGCCGACGATGCCACTCACGTGATGGCGCGGGAACTCGGCGTGCGCGTGTTGGAGCCGTTGGTCGAGCCCGACGGCCGTTCACTGGACGCCATCGCCGAGCTCGCCTCGCACGGTTCGATCAGGGTGGCGGTCGAATCGGTGCTGCCGCTCGAGTCGGCGGCGGAAGCTCATGCTCAGCTCGAGTCGGGCGGAACGCGGGGCAAGATCGTTCTCGCGGTGCGCAACCCTTGACGCATGATTTGATAGGCGCGCACAGCGAGCCGACCCACCCAAACCAGACGATTCGGAGCTGACCGACGATGCCCGAAGTAACGCTCTCAGACAACGTTGCCCTGACCTACGACGACATGGGCGACCCTCAAAGTCCGGCCATCGTGCTCCTCCACGGAGTCTCGATGAGTCGTCGCTACTTCCACCGCCAGTTGGAGCCGCTGAGCGAGCGGTATCGGGTCCTGGCCGTGGATCTGCGCGGCCATGGCGACTCGCGCAAGACCGAGAGCGGGCACACCATCCCCCAGTACGCGCGCGACATCAGGGCCTTCATGGAGGCGCTGGGGATCGAACGTCCGGTCCTCCTGGGTTGGTCCATGGGCGCATTCGTCGCCTGGGACTACATCCGGCAGTTCGGCACCGGCCAGCTCGCGGGGCTGATCATCAGCGATGAGGCGGCGTCCGACTTCAAGTGGGATGACTTTCCCCACGGATTCATCGATCTCGCGACCCTGCACTCGCTGATGAGCGACGTCCAGGAAGACCAGCACGCCTTCCTGCGCCACCTCGTGCCCGAGATGTTCCACAACGAGCAACCCCCCGAGGACGTCGAATGGATGGTCGCCGAGTGCGCCAAGCTGCCGATCGGCGCGTTGAGCGCGATCCTCTTCGACCAATCGGTCCAGGATTACCGCGAGACGGTCGCCACGATCGACATTCCCACCCTCATCTGCTGGGGCCGGCATGACGAGCTGCTCTCGGTCTCGGGGGCGGGCGACCTGCAGAGCCGGATTGGCGGCGCCGAGGTCGTGATCTTCGAGGACAGCGGGCACTGCCCGTTCATCGAGGAGACCGAGAAGTTCAACGCGACCGTCGAGGAGTTCACCTCGCGGATTCTTGCTCCGGCGGCTTAGACGGGCCGTCAGAGCGCTTCGAGATAGCGGGCGATCTCCCAGTCGGTGACGGCGCTCATCTGCGCCTCGCACTCGGCCCTCTTCATCTCGACGAAGTGGCCGACAAAGTCGTCTCCCAGCCAATCGCGCGCGACCTGGCTTCCCTGGAGGAGCTTCGTTGCCTCCGGCAGACTCCGCGGTAGCTCGGCGACCTCGCCCGGTGCCCGCGCGTAGATGTCGCCCTCGGCCAGTTTCGGTGCCTCGATGCCCTTTTCGATCCCGTGCAGCCCGCCGGCCAGCGCGGCGGCCGCCGCGAGATAGGGATTGACATCGCCGCCGGCCTGCCGGTGCTCGATCCGCGTCGAGGCCTCACTCTCGCAGACCGCCCGCAGCCCGGTGGAACGGTTGTCCAGCCCCCATGTCGCGGTCGTTCCCGCCCACGAATACGGGGTGAACCGGCGGTAGGAGTTGATCGTCGGAGCCATGATCGCGGTCAGCTCGCTCATCGTCGCTAGCGTGCCGGCGACGAAGTGGCGCATGACGGGGGAGATTCCGTGCTCGGCGTCGGCATCGAAGAACGCATTCTCACCGCTCTCGCCCGTGAGGCTGATGTGCACGTGGCACGAGTTGCCCGCCCAATCCGAGCGCGGTTTGGCCATGAAGGTCGCCATCAGACCTTGCTGGGCGGCCAGCTCCTTGACCGCCGCCCGGAACAGGAAGGCGTCGTCCGCCGCCTTCAGCGCCGGGGCGTAACGCAGCGTGATCTCGAACTGGCCGGGGCCGGTCTCCGGATTGCACGCCTCGACCGGGAGGCCATAGGCCTGCGCGCTCTCACGGATAAGCCGCGACAGCGGCTCCTGCCGGGAACCCATGACCACGCCGTAGGTGCTCGGTCGCTCCTCGAGGGGCTCGAGCTCTGCCGGTCGGCGCGTCAGGACTGACCCCGGGGTCTCGCGCAGAACGTAGAACTCGAGTTCGAGGCCACACATGGGCTCCAATCCCATCTCGCGTGAGCGCTCGATTACGCCGCGCAGCACCGTGCGGGGCGAGATCGGGATCGCTCCACCGTCCTGGCGCTGGAAGTCACACAGCATCAGCGCGGTCGCCTCGTGCCAGGGAACCAGCCGCAGCGTCGAGAGGTCTGGGACCGCGGTGATGTCGGGATACCCGTCGCGCTCGGTGGGAAGTAGCCGGTGTGATAGTGCGGGACGCGGGACGAGATCGGATTCGTCGACGTGGATCACCCAGAACACGTCGCACATCGCCATGCCGTGCGCGAGCAGGTGCTCGAGGCGCTCGATCGGCACGCGCTTTCCTCGCATGATCCCGTGCGTGTCCGCGCCACCGAGGATCACGGTCCGCACTCCGCCATCGCGGAGCCGCGCCAGCGCCGCCTGGACCGCAGACGGGTCGTCACCGGGCACTGCGGAAATGGTTTGGCGGCCCGTGACCGTGTCGCTCATGCAACCGCGCTCTCGGCGTCGGCCGCGGATTCGCTATCGGCGCTCAGCCGGAAGCCGTGATACCCCCGTCTGGCGACCTCGTCGCACTTCTGCCGGTAGGGGCCGCACCCGCCGACGTAGGGCATGAAGACGCGCGGCTTGCCCGGGATGTTCGCGCCGACGTACCACGAGTTCGGCCAGCGGATAGAGCGTCGCGCTCGCGACCTCGTTCACGTGCGCGACCCACGCGTCCTCGGCCTCGGGCGTCGCCTCGACGCCGCCGAGCCCGCGCTCGCGCATGTACGCGATGCAGTCGGCGATCCAGTCGACGTGCTGCTCGATCGAGACGACCATGTTGCTCAGCACCGACGGGCTGCCCGGCCCCGTGATCATGAACATGTTCGGGAAGCCCGCCATCGCGAGCCCGAGATAGGTGCGCGGCCCGGCCGCCCACTTGCTCGCGCAGCGCCACGCCGCCGTCGGCCCGCGGATGTCGATGTCGAGCAGCGCGCCCGGTCATCGCGTCGAAGCCCGATCGCGAAGACGATGCACGTCGACCTCGTACTCGCGCCGCGTCGTGCGCGAATGCCGCGCGGCGTGATCTCCTCGATCGGGTCGCGTCGCAGGTCGACGAGCGTGACGTTGTCGCGGTTGTAGGTCTCGAAGTAGTCGATGTCGACGCACAGCCGCTTCGTGCCGATCGGATAGCCGGTACGGGCACAGCGTCTCGGCGACCTCCGGGTCGTGCACGGTCTCGCGGATCTTGCTCGCGGACGAACTCGGCCGCGCTCTGGTTCGCCGTCCTGGTCTGATGAGGAGGTCGGTGAAGCGACGTCACGAAGCGCGCGACGCCGCCCCGCTGCCAGCGCTGCTCGAAATCGCGCTGCCGCTCCTCGGGCGTGACCTCGAGCGTCGCTGCGCGTCGGCGCGGTGCAGGGCACGCCGCAGCACGCGACTGCTGCGCGGCCTGCCGGCGCTCGCGGTAGTCGCGCCTTGACCCACGCTGGACGCTCGGCGTCGCAGCGGCTCGGTTCTGCGCGGGCACGCTGAAGTTCGGCGTGCGCTGGAACACGGTACAGCTGCTCGGCCTGCCTGCGCGATCTGCGGGAATCGCCTGGATCGCCGGTCGAGCCCGTGCCGATGACGGCCGACCCGCTTGCCCGGTGAAGTCGACGCCCTCCGTGCGGCCACGGCGCGGTGTGGTACCAGCTCGCCCTCGAAGTCGTCGAGGCCCGCGAAGCCTGGGCGCCTTCGTCGACGACAGGCAGCCGGCCGCCATCACGCACCAGCTGCGCCGTGAACGCGCGCGCCGTCGTCGGTGTCGAGCGATCCAGCGATCGGTCGTCCTCGTCGAAGCGCAGCGCGCTCGACGCTCGGTCTCGAGCTGGATGTCGCGCCGCAGGTCGAAGCGGTCGGCGACGTGGTTGAGGTAGCGCAGGATCTCCGGCTGGGCCGGGTAGCGCTCGCGTCCACTCCCACTCCTGCTCGAGCTCCGCGCGAGAACGAGTAGGAGTAGTCGAGGCTCTCGACGTCGCAGCGCGCGCCCGGGTAGCGGTTCCAGAACCAGGTGCCGCCGACGCCGTCGCCGCGCTCGAAGCACGCGCACCGAGAAACCCAGCTCGCGCGCAGCCGGTGCAGCGTATAGAGACCGGCGAAGCCGGCACCGACGACGATCACGTCGAAGTCGCGGGTGGCGGTGGCGCTCTCGTCAGTCTGTCACGGCGCCTGAGTCTCACCTCAGCGCAGCGCTCCGGTCCTCTTGCGCTGAGCGCCGTCGCGAAGGCATACCGGACCTCGTCCTCACTCCACGGTACGGGGGACTGGGTGATGAAGAATCCTCCAGCGCGATCGTCGTGAGTTCGTCGAGGTGCTCCTCACCCACCCCCAGCGAGGCGAGGACTGGGAAGTCGAGCCTGGCCAGCAGCGTGCGTATCGCCTCGACCGCCCGCGACCCGTCGCCGGAGCCATCATCGGCTACCTCGAGCGCATCCGCGACTCGCTCCAGGATGGCCGGCACGTGCTGCCGCTCGCGCTCGAGCGTCTCCACCAGCACCAGGCCGATGGTCAGACCGTGGGAGCCTTGAACAGAGCACCGATCGACTGGGCCAGCGAGTGCTCGGCCGTGCAATCCGAGATGTTCATGGTCAGCCCCGCCATCAGGCTTCCGCACGCCATCTCCTCCCGAGCGGCCGCGTCGTTGCCGTTGTCGTACGCCACCGGCAGCGCCCTGCCGATCATCCGGATCGACTCGAGTGCGATCGCGTCGCCGATCGGCGTCCGCGTGCGCGCGACCATCCCGCGATCGCCTGCGCCAGCGCGTCGATCCCGGTGTAGGCGGTCGTCGCCGGCGGCACGGAATGCGTGAGCAGCGGGTCGACCAGCGCGTTCTGAGCGCGGAGTGTCGGGCTCGCGATTCCGGCCTTGCGCGTCTGCCTCGGGTCGGTGATCACCGCCCCGCCCGACACCTCAGATCCGGTTCCGGCGGTGGTGGGGACAGCGATCAGCGGGAGCGAGGGCTCGGGAAACACGCGCTCGGACTCGAGGAAAGTGCGGAAGTCCATGCCGCACTGCACGGACAGGCGCGCTGACTTCGCGGTATCGATGACCGAGCCTCCGCCGATGGCCGCGATGACCTGGGGGTCGGCGCGACGGAGCTCCCCCGCGGCTTCATCGACAACGTCGATCGTCGGCTCGCCGGGCGGCTTCACCAGGCGCTGCACCTCGATCCGCGCGTCGGCGAGGGCTACCGATCGCGGCGGCCACGCCGGTGCTCTCTCCTCGAGCCCGGCGTCGATCATGACCAGGCACTCGGCGAGCGCCGTGCGATCGCACGACGGAGGGGAGCTGGCCGGCCACGCCGTCGCCGAAGCTGATCCGGACCGGCAGGCGATTCGAGAACGCGGGGACGCCGGCGATCTCGCTCATGGCGACACCGTGCGGTTACCGAGGCTTTGCCGCGTCGAGCCAGCGGCTCAGCGCGTGGCGGCCCACCAGCGTGATCTCGCCGTCGTCATCGAGCCAGTCACGGCTGCGCAGCTCGCGAACGAGTCCCAGCGCATCACTCGGTCCCGGCCCCTCGCCGCGTGCCGCGAGGGCCTCGGTTCCCGGCTCGACCGACCAGCGGGCCGAATCCAGCGCCGCCAGAGCCAGACCCTGGTCATCGGTCGGCATATCGAGCGGATGCGGGCCCGGCATGGCTCAGCGGATCAACCTCGACCGCGCGCTCTCGCGACAGCGCGCTGTGAGCGGGCATGGACTCGCCCATGTGCTGGACCTGGGCGCGCAGCCAGTCACCGGCCGTGTCGACCCAGTTCCTGGCCGCGTCGGGATCCAGCCCGAACGCCTCCGCCGCGCCCTCGACATCCGCCTGCGACAGCTGGTCGTCGAGCGACCGGCTCACCTCAAGCGCCATCGAACGCAGCATTTCCTCAAAACTCATATGGCTTTCGTCATCAGCAGGCATGAGGTAATGATGGCATGCGGCGGCCGGCCAGACCCGCGCGCGATGTGCGATGTTTGCCATGTGCTCGAGAACGTGACCGCAGTTCTCATCGATCTCGACGGCGTTTTGTATATCGAGGAGGAGGCGGTGGCCGGCGCACAGGAGGCGGTGGAGCGTCTGCGCCACCGCGGTCTGGACCTGCGGTTCGTCACCAACACCACCGCGCACTCGCGCGATCGCACGCTGCAGAAGCTGGCCCGCCTGGGCTTCTCGGTGCCCGACCATGAACTGGCCACGCCGGCGGTGCTCGCCGTCGCCCACTGCCGGCAGCAGGGCCACGAGCGGGTGGCGCTGATCATGAACGACGAGGTCAAGCGCGATTTCGCCGCTCTGCGGGAGACGGCGGAGGACCCGCAGGCCGTGATCATCGGCGACCTCGGCTCGGCCTTCGGCTACGACGTTCTCAACCACGCGTTTCGACAGGTGATGAACGGTGCCGAGCTGATCGCGCTGCAGAAGAACCGCTATTGGATGCGCGCCGACGGATTGTCGCTGGACGTGGGGCCGTTCGTCGCGGCGATCGAGTTCGCCACCGGGAGGGAGGCGTACGTGGTCGGTAAGCCGGCCCGAGCCTTTTTCGACCAGGCCGTGGCCGACATGGGCGCGACCATCTCGGACGCCGCCATGGTCGGCGATGACATCGAGTCGGACATCGGTGGCGCCCAGGGCGCCGGACTGACGACGATCCTCGTGCGCACCGGGAAGTACCGCGAGGACCGCGTCAGCGATTCGGGCATCGAGCCCAGCTGCGTGGTCGACTCGATCGCCGATGTGCCCGGCGTGCTGGCCGCCGGCTCCTGAGCCGGATGCTTTCCGGATGCACCGGCTCTACCGGGGATCGTTGCCCAAAAATACCCGCTATCCGGGTACTTTTGGACTCGGTGGGGCGTTTGGGCCGGTGGGACGCTAACCCGCGTAGTCGAACGTCGAGCCGTAGCCGCAGGTGCCGCGGAACTCGAACTGCAGCGGCGCCGTCCTCGACGACCAGCTCGTCGGCGACGAGCTCCTCGCCGACGCGCTCGTGGCCCGGGATCACGCACGTGACCGTCTCTCGGCCGGCGTACGGTCGCGGATCCGGACGCTCACGCGATCGCGGATCCGCAGGCGCTGGCGGCGCGGCGTGTGGTCGACCTCGATCTCGACCGGCCGCACGGCCACGAGCTCGCTCGCCTTCCACGTCCACGGGAAGTGCGCCTCGCGCGTCGCCACCGAGCTCGCCCGTGTAGATCGCCTCGAGCGCGTGCGCGCTGCTCGCTCGCTGGCGCCGGCGTCGAGGTAGAGCACCCACGTCCACGGCGACCCGGGCTCGTCGTCGCTGTAGCGGATCGCCATCGCGACCGGCAGGCCGGCGAGGTCGACGCCGTCGCCCGCGCCCTCCTCGATCAGCCACGAGAGGACTCCCATGCAGACGCCGTGGGTCGAGCGGCCGCCCGGCGACCCATCGATACGGCGGCACGGGCAGATGGCGTCGCAGTTGCACGACTCGAAGTAGGTGCCGCGAATCCTCCAGCTCATCCCAGAGTTGGCAATCCTACTCGAGGGCGGTTCGCTAATCGGGGCGGCGCACGCGCTCGCGCGCGGCGGACTGAGGCCCCTACGGGTGTGGCGGAGCCAGATCCGGATCCTGGGCGACCGCCGCCTCCGCGCCGGCCACGTCGGCGACAGCGTCACCGCCCGCGTTGCCCCACTCCTCCATGACCTCGACCACGCTCGGAGCGGCGGCGAGCAGCCGCTGCGTGTAGGCGTCCTGGGGCTTCTCGAGCACCTCGGTGGTCGAGCCGCGCTCGCAGATCAGCCCGCGCTGGAGGACGAGGACCTCGTCGGCGACGCTGGCGACCACGCCGAGGTTGTGGGTGATGAAGAGCAGCGCCGAGCCCGAGTCGCGCGCGCAGCTCGTCGAGCAGCTCGAGAACCGCGGCCTGGACGGAGACGTCGAGCGCCGAGGTGATCTCGTCGCAGATGATGCACCTCGGGCTCGGCGGCCAGCGCCCGCGCGATGGCGACGCGCTGGCGCTCGCCGCCGGACAGCTCGCGCGGGTAGCGGTCGGCGATCCGGCCGGGAGGCGGACCGAATCGAGCAGTCGGCTCGACCTCGCTGCGGGCCTCGCGCCGACCCATCCCTCGCAGCAGCCTGGGCCGGCCGGCCGATGCGTCGCCGACGGTGCGGCGCGGGTTGAGCGGCCTCGGCGGGTTCTGGAAGACGATCTGGATCCGCCGGCGCTGCTCGACGGTGCGCCGCCTGGCCAGGCGCAGCACCTCGCTCGTCGAGCAGCAATCACGCCGGCCGCGGGCGTCGGGTGCAGCCCGGCGATGCAGCGGGCGATCGTCGTCTTGCCGCTGCCCGACTCGCCGACCAGGGCCACGCACTCGCCCGGCGCGCACCGATCGAGAGCTCACGTCGGCTGCCGCGACCACCGTCCGCCTCCGGCGACGCGGTGCTCGGCCCGGAGTGCCTCCACCCGAGCACCGGTGCGCCGGCCGCTGTCGCCGGCGCTGCGTCGGCGCTGCATCGGATCGGCGTCGATCGGTGCGGTGTCCGCTGCCAGCGAAGCAGCGGACGTCGTGGCCGGGCTCGATCGCATCCAGCGCGCGGCACCTCGTCGCACACTGCTCGACGGCCAGTGTCGCAGCGGGGCGCGAAGGCGCAGCCGGTTGGCGCGGTCGCCGACGCCGACGGCGATGCCGCGGCATCGCGTCGAGCGCGCGCGGTCGCGCGTGATCGGGGATGGACGCGCAGCAGGCCCCGCGTGTACGGGTGCCGTGGCCGGCCGAGCACCTCCTGCACGGGCCCCTCCTCGACCACCCGCCCGGCGTACATCACGGCGATCCGGTCGGCGATCTGGGCCGACCACGGCCAGGTCGTGCGTGACGTAGACCATCGCGACCTGCTGCTCGTCGCGCAGGCCGACGAGCTCGACGAGGATGCGCTCCTGGGTGACCACGTCGAGCCCGGTCGTGGGCTCGTCGAGCACGACACGGTCGGGTCTCGCAGACCAGCGCCATCGGCGATCAGCACGCGCTGCTGCTGGCCACCCGAGAGCTGGTGCGGATAGCGACGGCGGAACTCCTCCGTCGACGGCAGTCCCACCGCCTCGAGCATCCGTCCGACCAGGTCATCCTCGTTGGCACCCCGGGAATGAGCGGTGGCCCACGTCGATGATCGCGTCGGCCGATTCGCAGCGACGGATTGAGCGCGCGGCCCGGATCCTGGGGCACGTAGGAGATCACCGACCCCCGCAGGAGCGCAGGGAGTCGTCGATACGCACCGTGCTCGCCGCCGAGCTCCAACGCCCCGGTGGAGATCTCCGGTTCCGTCGCGAGGTGAGCCCGAGCAATGAGAGGGCGGTCGTCGTCTTGCCGGAACCCGATTCGCCCACGATGCCCGAGGATCTGTCCCGGCGTCAGCTGCAGATCGATGTCCTGCACGATCTCGCCGCCGCGTCGCACGCGGACCGTCAGCCCGGAGAGATCGAGCGCGGACTCCGGGGTGCCGGTGGCCGTCATCGCGGTGGCTCCGTCCGCCCGAGGCTGCGCACGTAGGCATCCCCGAGCAGGTTGACCGAGATCGTGAGCATGGCAAGCATGATCGCCGGCGCCAGCACCGACCAGACGTTGGAGGACACGATCTGAAGGTTCTCGGCGATCATCAGGCCCCAGTTGGCGGCGGGCGGCTTCTCCCCCAGGCCGAGGAAATTGACGCTCGCGGCGAGAATGATGACGGCGGAGAAACGCACGCCGACGTCGGCGATGATCGCCGGCGTGATGTTGGGCAGCACCTCCCGGCGCATGATCGACAGCGTCCGTTCACCGCGGGCCACCGCGGCTTCGATGTAGGACGTCGTCGATACCTCGAGCGTCGCCGTGCGCACGATCCGGGCCACGCCGGGGAACAGCACGAGCACGATGCCGAGGATCAGCACTCCGACTCCCGTCCCCGCCCCGGCGATCAGCAACAGGAGCAGCATGAGGGGAGGAAAGACCAGGAAGACATCGACCGTCCTCATGAGGATCGGATCGACGATCGATCTGCTCAATCCAGCGGTCATGCCGACGGCTATGCCGATCAGATAGGTGAACGCGCTGGCGATCAGCGAGATCACGAGCACCGAGGTCCCTCCGTGGAGCAGCCGGCTGAGCACGTCGCGGCCCAGGTAGTCCGTGCCCAGCGGGAAGCCCGGCGATGGCGGGGTCCCCGGGACGCCGACCGGAGCGGACAGCGAATGGGGGGCCACCAGGGGTCCAATCAGGGCCACCGCGAGAACGAACGCGAGAATGATCAGGCCGAGGATGCCCTGCGGGCTGCGCAGAAAGCGCGCTCCGCGGAAGCGGCCGGTGCGGGCCACGGAGGTCGCGCTGGTCTCGACGACGGCACTCATCTCAGGCTCGTGCGGAGCTTCGGGACCAGGAACACGACCACCAGGTCGGCCAGGATGTTGATCGCGATGTACAGGGCGGCGAGGACAAGCGTGATGCCCTGGATCAGCGTGAAGTCACGCTCGGACACCGCCTGCACCAGCAGCTGCCCGATACCTGGATAGCTGAACAGCGACTCGACGACGATGATGCCTCCGAACAGATACTGGATCGACTGGGCGAAGGTCTGCACGCTCGGAGCCAGCGCGTTTCGAAGCGCGTAGCGGAGCAGAACTCTCCGCTCGCGCATGCCTCCGAGCCGGGCCATCGTCACGTAGTCCTGCCGCAATGCCTCGACCACCCCGGCCCGGACCTGCCGCGCCGAGAAGGCCAGCGACACGGCCAGCAGCGTCAACACCGGGAGGATAAGGGCCTTGGTGTTGCCGAGCGGGCTGGCCCCGGGTGGCACCAGCGCGACCGGTGGCAGCAGGTTCAGCCACGAGAAGAACACGGCGATCAGGAATGTCCCGACGACGAACTCCGGTAACGACCCGACGATCAGAGCGCTGTACGAGAGGACGTAGTCGGTTGGTCGGCTGGCCCGGACCGCGGCCGCCGTGCCGGCCAAGAGCGACAGGGGTATCAGCAGGATGACCGTGAACAGGGCAAGAATTGCGCTGTTGCGCAGCGGCGTCTTGATCATCTGCCAAACCGGAGAATTCCCCTGACCGTTGGCCAGCTGTACCGCCGATTGCCCAGGTTGCCCGTCACGGCATCGCCCAGCCAGTGCACGTAGCGGACGACGAGTGGCTGGTTCAAATCGAGCTCCGCCCGCAGCGTCTCGAGGCGGGACGGGGTGGCATAGCGGCCAAGGACCACCTGCGCCACGTCGCCCGGCAGCGCGTTCGTCGCCACGAAGATCAGCGCAGACGCGACGAGCAGCGTCGGAGACCCGCGAGCAGACGCCGCCCCACGAATCGGGCCATCGGATGCCGGTGTGCTCGTCCCGGTGAGCCTGAATCGCTCTCGCCCGTGGCCGCGGGACCAGTCCCGATGTCTTTCTCAGGAAAGTCCGCTGCAGCGAGGCTCACGGGCGGGATCTCATCACGTGGGTGTTCGGGGCGCCAGCACCGATCGTCCTAACTTACGTCAGCCAGCCGCCCAGCAGCCTGTAGTAGTTCATGTAGCCCTCGCGGCCCACCGAGATTCCGTGGACGTTCTTTCCCACGGCGGCCAGGTCATCGCTGTTGGTCCAGCCGAGGATGCCGCCCTCGTTGTACTGCTGGACCTGGACCTGGTGCCAGAGCTGCTCGGCCTTCGTCGGATCGACGGTTGAAATCGCTTCGTTGATCAGATTCCAGGCTGCCTGACCCCCCGGTCGCTGATGACCCCACCAGGTCTCGTTGAACGGTGCCCCCGGCGTGAGGAACGTCCGGTACACCTCGGTGAGCGACTGGAACGGAGCCCCGTAGTCAAGCCCGATGGGGCGCTTTAGGAAGCCGCCCGACGGCGTGTAGTACGTGTTCGCCGACACGATTTGCACGTTCACCTTGACACCGGCTTGGGCCGCCTGCTGGGCAAACAGAGTGGCCGAGGGGTTGAACCCCGGGAGCGCGTTGCACGTGGGCAGGTTGAAGGAGAAATTCTCCTGGCCGGCTTGCTTGAGCAGCGATTTGGCCTGCTCGATGTCCTGCTTGCGCTGTGCCAGGTCGCTCGCGTAGTACTGAGTGTCAACGCCAAGGAGATCGTTGGCCACGGTGCCGTAGCCGGCCAGGGCGCCGTCGATCAACGCCGGGCGATCGGCAATGAGCTTCATGGCCTGGCGAATTCGGTTGTCAGCGAAGGGCCCCTTGTCGACGCGCATCAGGAACCAGTACTGCACCACCGAGGGGGACCGCAGCAGAGTTGCCTCGCTCGAGGATTCGAGGCTCTTGGCCACGAGGGGCGGCAGAATGGGAGAGATGTCGATAGCCCCGCTGAGCAGGGCATTCTTGCGGGCATTCTCGTCAGCAAAGCTCGAGTTGACGATCACCTTGTCGACGTACGGCTTACCTTGCTGCCAGTAGTCGGGATTTCGGGCGAAGATGCTCTGCTGGCCGGGGTTGAACGAGACAAACTTGAACGGTCCGGTCCCGACCGGGTTTGAGTTCAGCTGGGACTGGGTGGTTCCGTTCTGGATGACACACTGCTGGTTGAACGTGAGGACGGAGGGGAACTGACCGGCTGGGGTAAGCAGCGGCACCTCAACCTCGAGGGTATTGACCTTGCGGACGGCGTTGAACTTGACCAGGTTGGCGACCTGTCCATGGGCGTTACTATTCGGGTTCGCCCAGGACCGCAGCGTGTACACGACGTCGTCGGCTGTGAATGGCTTGCCGTCGTGCCACTTCACATTCGGCCGGAGCTTCAGTGTCCACACCGTCGCTTTGCTGTTGGGTTCAGCCGAGAGGGCGAGGGCCGGGACGAGGGTCTTGACGTCGGGCCCTACCGTGAACAGGTTGTCGTATAGCTGGGCGATGCGAAGGAGATCAGAGTTGTTGACGGCATGAGCCGGATTGATCGTCTCCGCGCTTCCGGCCGTGATCATGCCGACCCGGAAGGTGCCGCCACGCACGGGCGTGCCTCCGCTGGCGCTCGTCGTGGCAGAACTGGATGAGCTGCTGCCTCCGCACGCTGCCAGCAGCCCGGCGCCGCCGAGCGCGAGCGCGCCCTGAGCGCCGATCGCCATCAAACGCCTGCGCGTGATGTCCTGACTGTTCGCGTCCTGGCGGTCGTCTTCCATCGTCATTCTCCTCTCGCACAAGTTCGCCCCGCCACGAAGGCGACCTCCCAGCAGTTGCGCCTGTCCGCACATTCTGACGTACTGCTCCGTCGGACGTCAATCGCCATCACGCCAGGTACCCGCCATCGACCGCGAGGATCGCCCCCGAGACGTAGCGCGCCTCGTCGCTGGCCAGGTACGCGATGGCCGCCGCCACGTCCTCGGGCTCCGCAGGGTGGCCGAGCGGCACGCGGGACAGGAAGGCCTGGAGCCGCTCAGGCGGGTCCTCAGCGGCTCCCGGGGTCCTCACCACCGAGGGACACACCGCGTTGACGCGGACCCCGCTCGGGCCGTAGGTCAGTGCTGCGTTGCGGGTCAGCATGACGACGCCGGCCTTGGCCGCCTGGTAGGCGGGCGCGTCCGGCTGGGCCGTCATCCCCGAGACAGATGCCACGTTGACAATCGCGCCTTGGCCGCGCTCGAGCATCTTCGGCAAAGCCCATCGCATCCCGAGAAAACGTGCTGGTTAGATTGAGCTCGAGCGTCGCGCGCCAGGTGCCGAGATCGTGCCGGTCGATCGCGTCTGCGGTGAGAAGACCGCCGGCATTGTTGACCAGGATGTCGACGCTGTCCTCCTCCAGCTCGTTCCACTTCTCCTCCCGCGTCACGTCCGCCACGCTGAAGTCACAGCCCAGCTCATCGGCGGTGGCCGCTCCCTGCTCGGCATCGATATCGAGCGCCCGCACGGTCGCACCTTCGGACATGAGCCTGGCGACTACGGCGCGGCCTATCCCCCGTGCGCTTCCCGTGACGATCGCGCGACGGCCGGCAAGACGGTCATGCACGCCGATTGACCGCCACGATGTCCAGCTCGCCCTCCATGTGGCCCCCGGCGTCGAGCATGGTCCAGAACGCTGCGTCCGCGTACTGGACGATCGTGGTCTCGAGACTGGCTCGAACAAACGAGCCCTCGGCCATGTACGAATGCACGGCCACGCAGTGCACCACCGGCTCAGGCAGTCCCACGGTCAGGGCAAGATGCGCCCCGTAGGCGGGATGCCGCAACGAGGGGCTGCCGGTGTGTCGCCGGTCCGATGCCCAGCGGTCCCAGTGCTCGTACTCGTAGGCCTTGCCGACGTCGTGTGTCAGGGCGGCGGCGATCAGGATGTCGTAGTCGATCTCGACGTGGGGCAGGACCTCCTGCATCCCGCGCGCCATGCCGATCGCCATGGTCGCCACCCCTCGATAGTGATCGGCCTGCGTGCCCTGCTTCATCAGGGGGCTGTCGGGCACTCCACTGGCGGGAATGTCTTCGATCCGCTTGAACCTCGTCTCGGCAAGCGCTCGGGAATGAACCTCCACCACCTTTTCGCGGAGACCCTCGTCCTGAATCTGTGCAATCTCCGGGAGGCTCTCGTGCACACCCGCACGTATCTCGGCGAGCGACGAGTCAAGTTCTACAGACATGTCCTCTCCTTGCGCTGGTCGAAGGTCCGAGTCAGCCATCGCGGTTGTCCGAGTCAGCCATCGCGGTTGTCCGAGTCAGCCATCGCGGTTCCGAGCCGGGCCCTCCCTCAGTGCTCTTGTCCGTACAGGATGATGATAGTATGTTCCGCGCTGTACGGTGTCAAGCAGAACAGGGTGGGTTCTAGGTGAGGGTCCTAGCCGTCGGCGACTCCTATATGCCTCGCAGCGTATTCCGGGAGGCCTTCGCCAAGCTCGAGCGCAGCCATCAGATCGAATACATCGATGTCGACGGTGGCATCTCGTTCGCTCCGGCGACCGAATCGGAGCTCCGGCTGCGTGAATACTTTGGCTCGCCCAACCAGGTCGCCGCGCGGATGGATGGTGTGGAGGTTCTCGCCGTCCACGGGGCACCGGTCACCGACGATGTGCTGGCTGCGTCGGACGTGCTTAGGCTGGTGTGTTGTGCGCGCGGCGGGCCGGTGAACGTGGACGTGGAGGCGGTGAGCAGCCGGCGTGTCCCCCTGATCAACACCCCCGGGAAGAATGCCGAAGCCGTGGCCGATCTCACAATCGCCTTTATGGTCATGTTGGCTCGCCGTCTGCCCAAGGCGATGCGCTTCCTCGGTGACGGCGGGCAGGTGAGCAACAACTGGCAGGGTTCCCAATTCATGGGCAACGACCTGCGAGGACACACGTTGGGCTTGATCGGCTACGGACAGGTTGGTCGTCGCGTGGTCGCCACGCGCGGCCGCGTTCGGAATGACACAGCTGGTGTTTGACCCGTATGTCGACGTGACCGAGGTGGAACAGGCCGATGACCTGGAGGATCTTCTCGCGCGGTCTGACTTCGTCTCGCGTACATGCCCGCGCCACTGACAGCAACTGGCACCTGATCGATGGCGAGGCACTCGCCACGATGCGGCCCGGGGCCTTTCTGATCAACACCGCCCGCGAGTCGCTCGTCGACGAGGCCGCGCTCGATGCCGCTCTGTTATCCGGCCGTCTCGGCGGCGCCGCGCTGGACGTGTTCGAGCCGGGGCAGCCCGGAGAACGCCCGCGACTCCTGCGCCACCCGAATGTCGTCCTCACGCCGCACATCGGTGGCGCGACCGACGAGACACTGTCTGCAAGGTGCGCAGATGATCGCCGAGGAAATCGAGCGATTCGCCGCCGATCAGCCCCTCGCCAACGTCGTCAACCTGCCGCGTGCCGCGAATGAGCGACGGCTGCTCCTCGCCATCGACGCCGGCACGGGCAGCTGCCGTGCGGTGCTCGTTGCCCCTGACGGCGCCCAGATCGCGATCGCCCAGCGCGAGTATGTCCACGCCGCCTTCCCGGGCGTGCGCGGGCTCGCAGGTCTTCGACACCGAGCCAACTGGGGCCTGATCTGCGACTGCATCCGCGAGGCGCTCGCCGCGCGCCGGCGGGCGCCGCGCGTCAAGGCGGTGAGCGCGACCTCCATGCGCGAGGGGATGGTCCTCTACGACGCGCGCGGCCGCGAGATCTGGGCTTGCCCGAACGTCGACTCGCGCGCGCGACAGGAGGCGAGCGAGCTGGTCCGCTCCGGGCGCCGCGCAGGAGATCTACGAGCACTCGGCGGCGACTGGGTCTCGATCACCGCCCCCGCGCGCTTCCGTTGGATGGCCCGCACGAGCCCGAGACGTTCTCCGGCGATCGCGCACGTCGGCATGCTCGGCGACTGGATCCTGACCCGGCTCTGCGGCGAGTTCGTCGACCGACCCGTCGCTCGGCTCGAGCTCGGGGATGTTCGATCTCGCCACCGCGGACTGGTCGGAGCGGATCATCGAGATCGTCGGCCTCGAGCCGCTCGTCTTCCCACGGTCGTGGAGCCCGGCGACGGTCGTCGGCAGCGTGACCGCCGAGGCCGCCGCCGCGACACGGGCCTGCGGCAGGGAACGCCGTGCGTGGTCGGCGGGGCCGACACGCAGCTCGCGCCTGCTCGGGATCGGCGTCGCCGACCCGGGCCGTTCACCGTCGTCGGCGGCACCTTCTGGCAGCACACGGTCGTCCTCGACGAGCCGCTGATCGACCCCGACGGGCGCCTGCGGACGCTGTGCCACACCGTGCCGAGCGCTGGATGATGGAGGGAATCGGCTTCTACTGCGGCATGCCATGCGCTGGTTCCGCGACGCCTTCTGCGAACGCCGAGATGCCGAGGCCGAGCGCGAGGGCGTCGACGTGTACGCGCTCCTGGAGCGGCAGGCGCGGCCGCTGCCGCCGGGCGCCAACGGTGTGTTCGGCATCTTCTCCAACCTGATGCAGGCCAACCGCTGGGTGCACGCCTCGCCCCGTTCGTCGGCTTCGACATCACCGACGCCGGCGAGTCGCCCGGCGAGATGCTTCCGCGCGATCGAGGAGGCGCGCGGCCTACGTCTCGCGGGCATCTCGGGATCGTCCAGGAGGTGCCGGCTGCCGGTCGACGAGGCCGTCCTCACCGGCGGCGCGGCCAACGGGCGCTCTGGCCGCAGATCGTCGCCGACGTGCTCGGCGTTCCCGTCCGGGTGCCGCATGTCAAGGAGTCGACCGCTCTCGGCGCGGCGATCTACGCCGGCGTCGGCGCCGGGATATTTGCGCGACGCGTCGCCAGCCGCCGCGAGATGACCCGTTTCGAGCGCACCGTCGAGCCCGACCCGGGGCGGCCGCGGCCTACGACGAGCTGTACGAGCGCTGGCTCGAGCTGTACCGCCGGTCGCTCGAGCTTTCCGAGGCCGGACTGGTCCGCCCGCTGTGGCGCGCCGCCGGAACCTGATCACCAAGGAGCACAGCCCATGCCAGAGGCCGACAGCACAGAGGACAAGCAGCTTCTACGAAGACATCCCGGCGGCCGACCACGGGCTTCTTTCTGAAGGGGGCCGGCGCCTACGACTGGGGAATGAAGAACCGGCTCGCCCGGATCTTCCGGCCCGAGAGCGGGCGCACGGTCATGCTGGCGATCGATCACGGCTATTTCCAGGGCCCGACGACCGGGCTCGAGCGCATCGACCTCGACATCGTCCCGCTGCTGCCGCACGCCGACGCGCTGATGCTGCACCCGCGGCATCCTGCGCTCGACCATCCCGGCCGCGCTACCGAGCGGCGTCGTGATGCGCGCCAGCGGCGGCCCCAGCATCCTCAAGGAACTGTCCGAACGAGCGCATCGCGGTCGATATCGAGGACGCCGTCCGGATGAACGTCTCGGCGATGGCGGTGCAGGTGTTCGTCGGCGGCGAGTACGAGACGCAGTCGGTCGCACAACATGACGCGGCTGGTCGACATGGGCTTGCGGCTCGGCATCCCGACGATGGCCGTCACGGCGGTGGGCAAGGAGCATGGTCCGCGACGCGCGCTACCTCCGGCTCGCCTCCCGCATCTGCGCCGAGCTCGGCGCGCAGTTCGTGAAGACCTACTACTGTCGCCGAGGGCTTCGAGACGGTCACGGCGGCGTGCCCGGTGCCGATCGTCATGGCCGGCGGCAAGAAGCTGCCGGAGCTGGAGGCGCTGACGATGGCCTACAACGCGATGCAGCGAGGGCGCCGCCGGCGTGGACATGGGGCGCAACATCTTCCAGAGTCACGCGCCCGCGGCGATGATCCAGGCCGTCGGCACGGTCGTGCACGACGGTG
>CAVTTU010000009.1:0-151216 GCA_963737535.1 uncultured Solirubrobacterales bacterium | reverse complement strand
CGTCTACTGGTTCCGGTTGGTCTTGCTCACGCGCGTGGTGATCACCATCGTGCTGCTGGCGATGCTCATCCTGGTCGGCGTCGGCGTCACCGTCACCGCGGGCCTGGCCACTCAGGTCGGCAAGGTGCTCGGCATCGGCTCGACCGCGGTGAGCGTGTGGGACATCGCCAAGTGGCCGGTGATCCTGTTCGCCGTGATGATGATGTTCGCCGTCCTGTACTGGGCGGCGCCCAACGTGAAGCAGCCCAAGTTCATCTGGGTCAGCGCGGGCAGCGTCCTCGGCGTTCTGCTGTGGATCGTCGCCTCGGCTGTGTTCGCGCTGTACGTGGCCAACTTCTCGTCCTACAACAAGACCTATGGCGCCCTCGGCGGCGTGATCGTGTTCCTCGTCTGGCTGTGGGTGTCGAACATCGCGATCCTGCTCGGGGCGGAGTTCAACGCCGAGATCGAGCGCGGGCGCCAGATGGAGGCCGGGCTGGCCGAGGACAAGGAGCCGTTTCTCGAGCCGCGGGATTCGCGCAAGCTGAAGGACTAGGAGGCTGTCGCGTTGGGAACGCGGACGGGGCTGGCGCTATGTGAAGCTCACGAGGACGATGCGTCCGGTGGCCGTAGCGGGGCCGCTGGTGATCGTGACCGTCACGGGAAGCTGGTTGCCGTGGGCGTGCCTCAGGAGCTTGCGGCCCTTGGCGGTGAGGCGGAAGATCAGGTAGCCGAGCTCGTGGGCGCCGAGGAACTGGCCCGCCTCGGCGATCGTGGTGTGACCAGCGGTGATCGTCGTTCTCGTCTTGCAGGGGAGATCGCCAAAGCAGCCGGCCAGGAGGCCGCCGACCCTGCTGGCATGGACGAAGTCCGTGGATCCGACAAGGCCCACGGTCGGCGACGGGGAGAGCGAACGCCGGTGTCTCGGACCGTGAGTGGCGTAACGGATCAGCTCGAGGGAGGCGGTCGAGGTCACCCCGGACGCCTCGTGTAGATGCACCTTCACCGGGAGGTGGCCGCCGGCGTGGGAGAGCGCCGTGCGACCGGAATGCGAGAGCTTGAAGTAGAGGATCGCGCCGGTCTCCGCCGCCACGGCCCTGGGCTGGGTGGAGGCGATCACGGTTCTCCCGCTGGTCACGGTCATCGAGATCTGGCAGTCCTCGCCGGTGAAGCAGCTCACCGGAACGCCGACCGGACCGTGGGCGGGGACGAACGCGCTCCGTCCGTATATGGCCACGGTGGGTCGGGTGGTGATCGTCTTCGTGGTGGCGAGTGGATTGCCGGACGAGTCGAGCGCGATGACGGCGAAGTACGGGAACTGGCTGTGGACGAGGATGGTCGTGTCGGCCCCGCCCTTGATCGGCGTGCCCAGCTTGCCGAGCGCGTCGGCCGACTCGCCGGCCATGATGCGCCAGGCGGTGACGGCGGTCGACCCCGGCCAGGTCGCGTGCAGGCGGACCGACCCGTTGGTCTCGGGCTGCACTCTCAACGACGGCGAGGGGGCCGTGATGACGGCGCCCGGGCCGGCGGTGCTGCCGTCGAGATAGTCGCCGTCGATGTTGAGCGTCACGCCGCCGTGGGTCTCGTCGTGGCCGCCGTCGTACTGATGCACGCGCTGGTGCGAGGGCCAGTCGGCGGAGGGTACGTACGGGTCCGAGACGGACTGACGGCCGTTCCAGTCGGCGATCCAGATGTCGTCGGGCTCCTGGTAGCCGCTCTGGTAGCGGGCGGCGAGGTCGGCGATTCCGGAAGCGCCGCTGCTGTACACGCCGGCCAGGTAGCCGCCGGCGTGGAGCGCGGCGGTCCACGCGGCGAGGAACTTGAGCACCGCCGTGGTGCTCTGGCCGCCGGTCGAGTACGCCTCCATGTCGAAGTAGATTGGGCTGCCCGGCCCGATGCCGACGGCCTGCGCCTGGTCGATCGCGTCGCTGGCCGCGGCCTTCCCCTGCGCGGTGGCGTGGCTCGGGTCGAGCGATGCACAGCCACACGAGTTCGACGGCGCCTGGCGCCCCACATAGGTGGGGATCAGATGCCAGCCGGCGGCGACCTCCTGACGCACCCAGGCTGAGGTCAGGTTGGGCTGCGAGCAGGCCTCGTTGGTGCCCCCGATGTAGACGCCGATGGCGTGGTAGCGCGATCCGTGCCAGGCGGACATCTGAGGCGTGCTCGGCGCCTCGCAGGGATCGAAGCCGGGGCCGGTGTAGACGCCGCTGCTGACCGCCGCGGAGCGGGCGCGTGCTGCTGCGTGCGCGCGCCTCGCCGACTGCGACCGGGCAACGGCCGTGCTCGTAGTGTGAGCTGTCAGCCTGTGCACCCCGATCGCGCGCGCCACCAGGCCGGGGCGCGTGTGCCACGTCGCGGTCACTTCCGTGCCGTGGAGCCGGAGCTGCGCCTCGGAGCCACGGCTGGGCTGGGCTGCCGCGGCGGTAACGGCGGGCAGCTGCGCGCTGCTGGCGGCGTCGCCAGCCACTTGCGCGGTGGCCGGAACGACGAGGATCGCCTCCGTGCGGCCGACCGTGTGCGCGGGGCAGTCCTGGACGGCCGCGGGGGCGCCGAGGTACACCGCGTGGCGGTTGAAGCGCACGCACGTCCTCGAACCCGCGGTCAGGTGGTAAACGGGCCAATTTGCAGGCACATTGAGCCGCAGGCCGTGGTAGCGAACGGCCTTACCGGAGGCGGATACGGGCAGACTCAGGCCGCCGAGAACCACCAGAACCGCTGCCGCTTTTGCCCACCGCACGCTTGGGGAGCGTAACCCCATGACTGTCCCTAACGCATGAGAAGTCTCTAAATAGCGCTCTCTGCAACGCATCGTGCGCACGATCCGCGCCGAGCGCCGGCGTATGCGGAGTAGGGTCTGAAGCATGGCCCCTTATGAAGACGACGATGACTGGGTCGGGGTTCCGCCCGAGGGCCACTATTCGCGAGATCGCGCCAAGCCCGAGTTCTGGCGCCAGCCGTGGCCGGTGGCCGGCGCCGGCGCAGCGCTCCTGCTGTTGATCGTCGTGATCTTGCTGATCGTGCGCTAGTCAGCCCCCGCACGTGACATGCGGTGCCCGAAGCTCTAGGCTGAGCATCGATGAGTGCGCAGGCGCAACGGGGCGCGGCCGAGCCGCAAGAGGTCGCACAACCGGAGCCCCTCAATCTAGTCTGGGCGCTGGTGCCGCTCGTCAGCCTCGGAACCCTGAGCTGGGCTCCGTTTCTGTACGCCACCGTGCGCACGGGCGCGCAGAAGTTCAAGATCGCCACCGGCGTATACCTGTCGCTGTCCGTCGTGGCCGGCGTTCTGCTCGCCGTCGCTGGCCACGGCCATGGTGGTCTGAACACGTTGGCCGGGCTGTTGCTGATCCTCCTGGCGGCGGCGGGTTGCGCGCACACGCTGGCCATTCGCAACGAGTACGGGCGCCAGCTGGCGCTGTTCGAGGATCCGACGCTGCTCGCGGCCCAGCAGCGCGAGGAACGCCGTGCGCGGGCGCTGCGGTTGGTCAAGCAGAATCCGAAGCGCGCTCTGCAGCTCGGGGTCGGGCGTCCTGACGTCAAGGGCTCGTTCGATGGCGGCCTGGTCGACATCAACCACGCGAATGCCAAGGCGCTGGCCACGCTCCCCGGCATCGACGCCGACAAGGCCACGCAGATCGTCGAACTGCGCGAGAGTGCCGACGGCTTCAGCTCGGCCGACGATCTCGATGTCGTTCTCGACCTCGAGCCGGGCACGCTGGCGCAGCTGCGCGAGCGTGTCGTGTTCCTACCGCGAACCTAGTACGGCGAGCAGCGCCAGCTGGTCGAACGCCACGGCCGCCGCGGCCAGCGCGGTGATCTGCCCGGGCGAGTCGTACAGGGGGGAGACCTCGACGACGTCGAAGCCGCAGAAGGCGATGCCGGCCAGGGCGCGGAGGAATCCCAGCGCCTCGCGCGGTTGCAGGCCGGCGACCTCGGGCGTGCCGGTGCCAGGCGCCGAGGCCGGGTCGAGCACATCGATGTCGAACGACATGTAGACGGGGCCATCACCCACGCGGGCGCGAACCCGCGCGGCATACTCCTCGGGGGACAGCCGAATGAGCTCGTTGCCGCTGATGGCCTCGAACCCGAGGCTCTGGGGCTCGGCCAGGTCAGAACGCGCGTACAGCGGTCCCCGCATGCCCGCCAACAGCGAGCGCTGGGGGTCGACCAACCCTTCCTCGACCGCGCGCCGAAACGGCGTGCCGTGGAAGTACTTCTCGCCGTAGTACTGATCCCATACGTCGGCATGGGCGTCGAGGAGGACGAGCCCCACCGGTCCGTTCACGGCGGCGTGCGCGCGGAGCTCCCCGAGCACGATCGAGTGATCGCCGCCCAGGATCAGAGGGACGACGCCGTCGGCGATCAGCGGCCGCAGTGCGGCATCGATCTGCTCGGTGGTCCTGAGCGCGTTTCCCGGCGTGATGTGGATATCCCCGCCGTCGACGACCGAGAGGGTCTCGAACACGTCGACGTCGAGTGCAGGGTGATAGGGCCGCAACAGCGCCGAAGCGGAACGGATCGCCTCGGGACCGAAGCGGGCGCCGGAGCGAAAGCTGGTCGCGGTGTCGAACGGGGCTCCGAGCACGGCGGCGTCGACGCCGGGGTGGGGGAGTTGCACGTGGGGCAGGCGGGCAAATGTGCGAACGCCGCTGTAGCGGGGCGACTTCGTCGCGTCGGGCGGGCCGAATTGGTGTTCGTCGGGCACGAGCCAACAATAGTGTCGAGGAGATCAGGCTGGCGCCGGCGCCGCGGAGCGATCGGCCTGGGCGGCGTTGTCGGCGATGAGATTCACCAGCTGGGGCATCGCGCCCGCGGGCAGATCGTGGCCCATGCCGGCAATCGTCGCGAGCTTCGCCCCGGGGATCGCGCGGGCCGTCGCCCTGCCGCCCGAGGGGTGGACCAGCAGGTCGCGGTCGCCGTGGATCACGACCGTGGGAACGGTGATGCCGCGCAGCTCGGGCGTGCGGTCACCGGACTTGAGAATCGCCGCCATCTGCCGGGCGGTGCCGGCCGCTGCGCGCGGATCGCGGTCAAACGCGCGCTCGGCTCGGCTCCGCCCGCCCTCCTCGTCGAAGGGGAAACCGGTCGAGCCGATGTGGCGCCACATCACCGCGGCGCGATCCGCGGCGGCGTCGCGATCCCGGGGCGGGGGCCTGAACATCAGACGCAGCGTCGACGGTGCGACCCAGCCGGCCCGGCGTGAACCGGTCGAGGAGATGATCGAGGCCAGGCTGCGCACGTGCGGGGAGTGGCGGGCGGCGAGGCTCTGGCCGATCATGCCGCCCATCGACACGCCAACGATGTGCGCCGACCCCAGCTCGAGGGCATCGATCAGCCCGGCAACGTCGGCAGCCATATCGGAGAGCGTGTACTGGCCCGGATCGAATCGGCGGGCCATCAGCTGCTTGAAGCTGGGCGGCCGCAGGGTGCTGTGGGTCGAGCGGCCGATGTCGCGATTGTCGAACCGCACGAGCTGAAAGCCGCGGTCGAGCAGGCCGTCGCAGAGCTCCTCGGGCCAGGCCAGCAGCTGCTGTCCGAGGCCCATGATCAGGACGATCGGGGGGTCCTCCGGATCGCCCAGTCGCTCATAACACAGGCTGATCCCGCGGCCGACATCAACCATCGTTTCGCCACCTGTCATCGCGTCAATTCTCCTTGCAGGAGCGTCCCCATGAGGATCGCCTTGATGGTGTCGCCCGCGCTCGCGCGCAGATCTCGGATGTCGCGGCCCCGCTGCATCGAGATCACGGCCAGCTCGCGCAGCCCCCCGACGATCATGATCGCCGTATCCATCGTCAGCGGACGTGCGTCCAGGGCGGGCTGCTCGCGCCGGCCGGACTCGACCAGGGTGATGAGCAGCTGCGCGAAGCGTTCGATCACGGCCAGCTGGCGCTCGGCGCCGGCCCGGCCGAGCCCGGGTAGTTCGCGGACGAAGCTGCGATACAGCGCCGGGTGGGTACAGATGCTTTCGATGTAGGCCTCGAGGGCCTGGTCGACCTGCTGCTCCGGTGGCGCGTCCGGGTGGACGGCCGTGGCGATCGTGTTCATCGTCGCGTCATTGGTGGCGTCGAACAGGGCGAGGTAGCAGGCGTCGCGATCGGCGAAGTGCTCATAGAACGTCCGCCGCGAGGTGCGGGCGATCCGCACCACGTCGGCCACCGTGGTGGCGCGAAAGTCCTTGTCCTCGATCGACGCCGCCATGGCCTCGATCAGCCGCCCGCGAGGTTCCTCTCGCTGTTGGGTCGGTTCGATCTGCCCGGTCGCCACGACGGTCACGGTAGCGAGGCCCCGCGGTCAGGCCAACCTGCGCTGCACGACGACCCGGCTACCGCGGCGCGGAATCATCGTCACGTTGCGTTGCTGGGCGCGCTCGCGGGCCGGTTTGGCCGGCGTCAGGTCGACGCGCTCGGCGATCGCCCGCAGCACCACTCGCTGCTCGGCCATGGCCAGCGCGCCACCGAGGCAGCGGCGAATCCCGCCACCGAAGGCGATCCACGTGTAGGTGCCGGGCTTGTGATCGACGAACCGCTCCGGGCGGAAGGCGAGCGGCTCGGGATACACGTCCTCGCGATGGTGCAGCGCGACGATGTTGACCGCGATCGGCGTGCGCGCCGGCAGCACGTACTCGCCCATCCGCCAGGGGCGGTTGACCATCCGCACGATCATCGGGATCACCGGTCGGGTGCGCATGCCCTCATACACGGTCGCCTCGACGACGGCATCGGCGTCGGGCGACCGGGCGCGCACGAGCTCTCGCAACTCGTCGCAGGCGGCCGGCGTGCGGAGGAGGCGCTCGAACGTCCAGGCCAGCGAGTTGGCCGTCGTCTCGTGGCCGGCCAGCACGAGCGTGAGCAGCTCGTCGCGGAGTTCGCGATCGGTGAGAGCCTGCCCGTCCTCGTCACGGGCGTGGAGCAGGAGCGAGAGGACATCGTGGCGGTCGTCAGTCGCGGCGGCGGCCCGGCGTGCGCGGATGACGGCATACAGCCGCCGATCAACAATCTGGAGCAGGGAACGAAGAATCCCCTTCGGCTCGACGCGGCCGGCGTTCTGGAGCTCGACCAGCTGATACAGCGGGTTGGTCGAGGCGAGCGAGAGGCGCCGAATCGTGTTGCGGAGCCGCCATTCGCTGGTGCCGCGAGCCGGGTGGCTGCCGATGCCGAAGATCCCGGCCATGATCACGTCGAGTGTGATCGCCTGCATCGGCGGCGCCAGGGCAAAGCTCTTGCCCACCGGCCAGCGCGCGATCTCGCGCTCAGCGACCTCCTCGATCATCTCGACGTAACGCTGGACCGCCTCGCCGTGAAAGGCCGGCAGGAGCAGCTTGCGCTGGCGCATATGCCGCTGGCCCACCGAGGTGAGGACCGAGTTGGGACCGAGGATCGGTCGCAGCGGGGACTCGCCAGTCAGCGACGGGGCATCGTCGGGCTTGGCGGTGAATAGCGATTTGATGTGGTCGGGGTGGCAGGTGACGACGAATGACTCGGTGCGCGACAGCAGCTGCACCCGCCACACGTCGCCGTACCGGCGCTGCGTGGCCAGGCTCGTCCCAAGCGGATTGGCCACGAAGCGGACCGTCTGGGCGAGTCGGCCGCCGCTGCGCAGCGGCGGGAGGCGGATCGACGTGCCGGGATCGACTGGGCCGGCGAGCGACGGCGGGGCGGAGGTCTCCCTGAACCTGCCCGACGGGCGCGGTAGGGTCGCCGTGGCGGTCACGGTACGTGAGTGTACCGCAGAGGCCACGGCGCCAGACCCAAGCCACCACACAGGCGGCCGCCCCGCAGGCGGCCGCCCCTAACTCACCCTGGCGATCGTCGCCTGCGCCGCGGCGATCCGGGCGACCGGGACGCGGAAGGGCGAGCACGAGACGTAGTCGAGCCCGGCCATGTCGAAGAAGGCGATCGAGTCGGGGTCGCCGCCGTGTTCGCCGCAGATGCCGAGCTTGAGTCCGGGGTGGGCCTCGCGGCCGACCCACGCGGCGAGGCGGACCAGCCAGCCGACGCCGGGCGCGTCGATCGTCTCGAACGGCGAGCGGTCGATGATCTTGCTGTCGATGTAGGTGCCGACGAACTTGGACTCGGCGTCGTCGCGGGAGAGGCCGATCGCGGTCTGCGTGAGATCGTTGGTGCCGAAGGAGAAGAAGTCGGCGTGGCGGGCGATGCGGTCGGCGACGAAGCAGGCCCGCGGCAGCTCGATCATCGTCCCCACCGTGTAGTCGGTGCGCTCCCTCATGCCGTACTCGGATCCCACCCGCACGACGAGGGCGCGCAGGATCTCGAGCTCGTGCTCGTAAGCGACCAGCGGGATCATGATCTCGGGATGGGGCGGCTCGTCGACGGACTGGGCGGCGCGCATGATCGCCTCCACCTGCATCTCGTAGATCTCGGGGTAGAGGATCCCGAGACGGCAGCCGCGGGTGCCGAGCATCGGGTTGCCCTCGTGGATCTCCTCAACCCGAGTCAACAGCCGCTCGAGCTCCTCGAGGTCGTCGTGTTCCTCGAGGCGGGCGCGCTCGACCTGGGCCCGGAGCTCGGGGAGGTTGGGGAGGAACTCGTGCAGGGGCGGATCGAGCAGGCGGATGGTCACCGGTAGCCCCTGCATGGCCTCGAAGATGCCCTCGAAGTCCTGTTGCTGCAGCGGGAGCAGCTGGCTGAGCGCGGCCCGGCGGCCCTCACCATCGCCGGCCATGATCATCGCGCGCATCTTCGGTTGGCGGTCCTCGGCCATGAACATGTGCTCAGTCCGGCACAGGCCGATGCCATGCGCGCCGAGCTTGCGCGCATGGGCGGCATCCTTCGGCGTGTCGGCGTTGGCGCGGATCCCCAGGCGGCGGACGCCGTCGGCCCATTCGAGCAACTGTTCGAAGCCCTCGCTGATCGGCGCCTCGATCATCCGGGCCCCGGGCTCGACGATCGTGCCCTCACTGCCGTCGATGCCGATCTCGTCGCCGGTCCGGAACACACGTCCGTCGATCCGCAGCTCGCCGGCGTCAACATCGATCGCGACGCCACCGGCGCCGGTGACCGCCGGTACGCCCATGCCGCGTGCGACCAGCGCGGCGTGCGACGCCTTGCCGCCCTCGGAGGTGAGGATCCCCTTGGCGGCATGGAAGCCGGCCACGTCGTTGGCCTCGGTGAAGGGCCGGGCCAGGATCACCGCCCTGCCCTCGCCGGCGGCGGCGAGGGCATCGCGGGCGCTGAACACGAGCTCGCCGGCCGCCGCGCCGGGCGATGCGGCCACGCCCTGGGCGAGCACGTTGTAGCCCTCGCCGCGGTCGAAGGTGGGGTGAAGCATCGCATCGAGGGCGCCGGCGTCGATCGTCATGAGCGCTTCCTCGCGCGTGAGCAGGCCCTCGCCGACCGCGTCGACGGCGAAGCGGACGGCCGCCTGGGCCGGGCGCTTGGCGTTGCGCGTCTGCAGCATCCACAGGTGGCCCTGCTCGACCGTGAACTCCGTGTCCTGCATGTCCTTGTAGTGGGACTCGAGCCGGCGCAGGATGTCCATCAGCTGGGCGTAGGCCTCGGGCATCACCTCGAGCAGCTCGGAGATGTCCCGCGGGGTGCGGACCCCCGACACCACGTCCTCGCCCTGCGCGTTGACGAGGAAGTCGCCCGACGGCTCGGGCTGGCCGGTCACCTCGTCGCGGCTGAACGCGACCCCGGTCGCGCAGTCGTCGCCCATGTTGCCGAACACCATCCGCTGGACGTTGACCGCCGTGCCCCAGTCATCGGGGATGCGGTTGATCCGCCGGTAGGAGACCGCGCGCTCGCCGGTCCACGAGCCGAACACCGCGCGGATGGCCTGGGCGAGCTGGTCCTGCGGATCCTGGGGAAACTCGTAGAAACCCCTGAAGCGCTCGACGAGCGCTCGCAGGCCGGCGACCGAGATCTCCGTGTCGGTCTCCACGTGCTCCTGATCCTTCACCGCGGCGATCGCGTCCTCGAAGCGCTGCCCAGGCACGCCGTGGGCGACGTTGCCGAACATCTGCACCAGCCGCCGGTAGGAGTCCCAGGCGAACCACTCGTTGTCGGTCGCCCCGGCGAGGCCGACGACGGACCGGTCATTTAGCCCGAGGTTGAGGATCGTGTCGAGCATCCCCGGCATCGACTCGCGTCCACCGCTGCGGACGGACACCAGCAGCGGATCCCGGTCATCGCCGAGCCGCTTTCCGGCCAGCTCCTGCAAGCGCTCGAGCGCGTGCTGGACCTGCTCGGTCAGGCCGTCGGGCTCGCGGCCCTCGCGCATGTAGGCGACGCACGCCTCGGTGGTGATTGTGAACCCGGGCGGCACCCGGTCGACCCCGAGGACGCGCGACATCTCGGCCACGTTCGCGCCCTTTCCACCCAGCAGCGGGCGCATCTCGCGGGACCCTTCGGCGAAGTCGTACACCCATTTCCGCTCGGCCATCGTCAAACCGTAGTAGACCACCAATCGGTGCGCCCCGCACGGGGGGCGGCGCGGCACTAGATTTCGCGCTCCTGCTCGTCGCCAGAAAGGGTCCTCCGCATGCCTGACCGTGCTGCCATCGTTACCGGAGCCTCGCGAGGGATCGGCCTCGCCATCGCCGAGGCGCTCGGCGGGGAGGGCTTCGCCCTGACCGTCGCCGCCCGCAAGCCGGACACGCTCGAGCAGACCGCCACGAACCTGCGCGACAAGGGGTACGAGGTCGAACAGGTGGCCGCCAACATGGCCGACGAGGAGGGCATTCGCAGCGTGGTCGCGGCCCACCGCGACCGGTTCGGCCGCCTCGACGTGCTGGTCAACAACGCCGGCGTGGGGATCGGGGCGCCGGCGGGTGAGCAGCAGACGAAGTACGTCGATCTGCAGCTCGGGGTGAACCTCCGCGCGATCGTGCTCTTCTATCGCGAGTGCGCCGAGATGCTCCGCGCCGCCGGCGCCGAGCACCGCAACGCGCTGGTGGTCAACCTCGCGTCGATCGCCGGAAAGGCACCGCAGCCGTGGCTGTCGGTCTACTCGGCGACCAAGGCGGCGGTGATCGCCTACACGCAGGCGATGAACAAGGAGCTGAATGGCGACGGGGTGAAGTCCACGGCCTTCTGCCCTGGATTCGTCGACACCGACATGACCGGGTTCGTCCGCGGCTCGGTCTCGCAGGAGGACATGCTGCGGCCGGAGGACATCGCCGAGGCGGTGCGCTTCCTGCTCCGCGTGTCCCCGGCGTGCGTCGTCCCCGACGTCGTCTTCCAGCGCCCGGGCGAGACGGTGTAGTACCGCCATGCGCGTCGACGTGGTCGGTCACATCGAGTGGGTCGACTTCATCCCCGTCGAGCGCATGCCACGTTCGGGGGAGGTCGTGCACGCCCAGGGCGCGTTTGCCCGCGCCGGCGGTGGCGGCGGCGTGGTGGCCGGCGTGCTGCCCGAGATGGGCGCGTCGGTCGAATTCTATTGCGCGCTTGGACAGGACGCCCTGGGGAGCGCGGCGGTCGAGCAGCTCGAGGGCAAGGGGGTGGCGATGCACGTCGGGTGGCGCAATCAGCCGACCCGGAGAGCGCTGACCCTCCTCGAGAGCATCGGCGAGCGCACGATCATCACGATGGGTGAGCGGCTCGACCCGCTCGGCGAGGACGATCTGAGATGGGAGCGCCTGCGCGACGCCGACGGGGTGTACGTGACGGCGGGCGACCGCGCCGCGCTCGTCCACGCCCGCCAGGCCAGGGTCGTCGTGGCCTCGCCGCGGGCGCGCCATGCCCTGGCCGGTGAAGGGCCCACGATCGACGCGGTCGTCTACAGCGCCAATGACCACGACGAGAGCGAGTGGGCGAAGCGCATCGCCCACCGCGCGCGGGTGCTGGTGGCGACCAACGGTGCTCACGGCGGGAGCTGGTGGGGCGAGTCCGAGGGCACCTGGGATCCGGTTCCGCCGCCGGGTCCGCCCCTCGACACCTACGGCTGCGGCGATTCGTTCGCCGCCGGGTTCACGTACGGACTCGCGGCGGGCATGTCGGTGGCCGAGGCGGCGCACTGCGGGGCGGAGCGGGGCGCGATCTGCCTGACGCGTCGGGGCGCGCCGTAGGACGTGCGCGCGTTGCGTTCGGCGCGGGCGCTGTGCGCCCGCGCCACGGTGGCGTTCTGCGTTCCGAACGGCGGGTTGGTGAAGGCCTTGCCGGGGTTGGAAGGTGCTGCGGAACCACGAAAACGTTGCGCAGCACCGAGACGTGCCGGCGCTGTGCAACGTTTTGTCGAAATAGCAGCGGCTTCGTTACCTGGCGTCGCCCGCCGGAGCCGCTCGGTGACGAAATCGTGGTTGGACAGACCACAGCCCGGCCCGCCCGCCCCTTCCCAAGTCATGCCCCACTGCTGTCCGCCAGAAGAGGCCGCGGGCCCGCAGCGGACTGAAGGCAACGAGCTGCACGCGAGGAGGCCGGGCGCCTAGACCGTGAAGACGATCTTGCCGACGATGTCGCCGGCGAGCATCGTCTCGAACCCCTGCCGCGCGTCGGCCAGGGGCAGCGTCGTGTGGATCAGGGGGCGGACGTCGCGGTCCACACAGAAGCGCACGAGTCGCTCGAGCTCCTCGCGGGTGCCCATCGTCGACCCGATGATCGAGAGCTGGAGGAAGAACACGCGCGAGAGTTCCGCTGGTGGGGCGTCGCCCGTGGTGGCGCCCGAGACGATGATCATGCCGCCCGGCTTGAGCGCGCGCAACGAGTGGCCCCAGGTGGCCTTGCCGATCGTCTCCATCACGGCGTCGACGCGCTCGGGGAGGCGGGCACCGGACTCGAAGGCCCGATCGGCGCCGAGCTGCACGGCGCGCTCGCGTTTGTCCTCGGCGCGACTGGTCACCCACACGCGAAGCCCGGCCGCGCTGCCGAGCACGATCAGTGCCGTGGCCACGCCACCGGTGGCGCCCTGGACGAGCACGGTCGAGCCGGGGGCAAGGCGGGCGCGGGTGAACAGCATCCGGTAGGCGGTCAGCCAGGCCGTCGGCAGGCAGGCCGCCTCCTCGAAGCTGAGCTCGCTCGGCTTGGCCAGGACGTTTCGCCGTGGCACGGCGACCCGCTCGGCGAAGGTGCCCGGGTGGCGCTCGGACAGGATCGCCCGGCGGGGGTCGAGCGTGTCATCGCCACGCCAGCCGTCGCTGGTGATGACCGCGTGGACGACCACCTCGTTGCCGCTCTCGTCGAGTCCGGCTGCGTCACAGCCGAGGATCATCGGCAGCTGCTCCTTGCCGAGCCCGACGCCGCGCAGCGACCACAGGTCATGGTGGTTGAGCGAGGCCGCCCTGACCGTGATGGTCGTCCAGCCGTCGGGGGCCTCAGGTTCGGGGCGCTCCCCGATGGTCAGGCAGCGGAGGGGATCCTCGGGGTCGGTGTCGGTGGCGAAGGCGGCGAGCACGCGGGCATCATGCCCTAACCGGCCTCGGCCGCGGCGCCACGTAGCGGTCGCAGGGCGGCCTGGACTCGCAGCAGCTCGTCCAACATGCTTGGAACGGCCCGCTCCATTGAGTCGCTCGCATGCAGCACGCCGTCGTGGACGAGCGTGCGCACGAAGGGGATGTTCACCGCCTCGTCGAGCGGCAGCAGCTTCACGGCGGTGACCACCTGCGTGAGCTGCTGCATCGAGCGCGTGCCGGCGGCGATGCCGCCGTAGGACACGAAGGCGACAGGCTTGTGCTGCCACTCTTGATGCAGGTAGTCGATCGCGTTCTTCAGCGCGGCGGGGTAGCCGTGGTTGTACTCGGGGGTGACGAACACGAACGCGTCGGCGGCGTCGACCCGGGCGCTCCACTCGTGGGTGTGCGGATGCGTGTAGTCGCGCAACCGGGGGTGGTTGGGCTCGTTCAGCAGCGGCAGGTTCAGCTCGGCGAGGTCGACGACCCCGACATCGAAGGCGCCGTACTCGCGCGCGCGGGGGACGAACCAGTTGGCCACGGGCGTTCCCATCCGGCCGGGCCGGGTCGAGGCGACCACGATCGATCAGCCTCGGTTTCGGTCCCGTCGCGGTCATCGCGCGAGCTAACCCTACAGATCGACTTGCAATTCCATGGCCGGCCCGTCGGCTCCGACGACGGTGCACTGGCCCAGCTCGCGGGCCAGGGCCAGCGCGCCGCGGTTGCCTCGCGCGACGATCATCGTGAAATGCCGGATCCCGGCGGCCACCGCGCGGGCGCCCAGATGCGCGAGCGACAAGGCGATCGCTGCCCGATCGGATGGCGTGAGCTCGCGGATGACGATGTCGCCCGCGTCCGGCGGCGGGGCCAATATTGCGCGCCCCATCGGTCAGTCACCCTCATGGGTCAGGACGAGAGCACGGGCGGGGTGCCGGCGCGCCTCGTAGGAATGGGGAACGTCGGCCGGGAACACGGCATAGTCCCCCGGGCCGAGCTCGGTGACACGCTCCACCGGACCGGCGAGCAGTTTCCCCGACAGGACGTACACGTGCGCACGGGTGCCGGGGGCCAGGGGTTCGAGCTCGCGCACCTCCCCGGCCGTGATCGAGATCTCGGCCACCTCGATATCGCCGGCTCCGGCGATCGTGTCGAGGCGATGCGACCGAGCGCCCTCCTGGCGCTGGGCGGCCCGAAGCACCCGGACCTCTCCGAGCGGCAGCTCCTCGAGCAGCTCGACGAGCGGCACGCGCAGGGCCGCGGCCAGCGCCACCAGCGTCTCGATTGTGGGGTTGGCGTGGCCGTTCTCGATGCCCGATAGCGTGGCCTTGCTGATCGTGGTCGCCCGGGCCAACTCCGACAGCGACAGGCTGCGGGCGATGCGCAGCCGGCGGAGGTTGGCCGCGAGGAGTGCCGGTACGCTGCGATCAAGCAAAGAAGACATTGCGTTCAGTATAATGAACGATACGGTGGCGACCACGACCTTCTACTTCGACCTCGGCTCGCCGTATGCGTATCTGGCGGCGGAGCGGCTCGACGACGTCCTCCCCGAGCCGGTCTCCTGGCAGCCGGTGCTGTTGGGGGGCTTGTTCAAGCTGACCGGACGCGGCTCGTGGGCGCTCGGGGACTACCGGCGCCGCGAGGCCGGGATGGCGGAGATCGAGCGCCGGGCCAGGAGCTATGGCCTGCCGGCGATGCGCTGGCCCGATCCGTGGCCGAGCGACTACCTGTTCGCGATGCGGGCGGCGACATTCGCGTTCGGCGCCGGCCGTGGCCGCGAGTTCGTCACCACCGCCTTTCGCGCCGCGTTTCAGAACGGGGCGGACCTCAGCATCCCGGCCAACGTGCTGAAGGCGGCCGCGCCGGCCGGACTCAGCGCCACCGAGGTCCGCGCCGCCACCGAGGATCCGGCGATCAAGCTGGCGCTGCGCGAAGCGACCGAGACGGCTCACGAGCGCGGAGTGTTCGGCGTGCCCACGGTGGCCATCGACGGCGAACTCTTCTGGGGCGATGATCGTCTCCAGGACGCCGCCGCGCATCGGCGGGAGATCGCCGCTGACGTTAGGTAGGGTGAGGCCTCGAGCATGGCTGTCTCACCGTCAACTCGCCCGCCTCGTTGTCGAGGCTGGCAGCAGGAGGCGGCGTTGTCGATGCTCGAGAACAACCTTCACCCCGATGTGGCCGAGAACCCAGCCGAGCTGATCGTCTACGGCGGCATCGGCAAGGCGGCTCGCGACCACACGAGCTACGCGACGATCCGCCGCGAGCTCATGCGCCTGGGCGACGACGAGACGCTGTTGGTGCAGTCGGGCAAGCCGGTGGCGGTCTTCGAGACCCACGAGTACGCGCCGCGCGTGCTGATCGCCAACACCAATCTCGTGCCCGACTGGGCGACCTGGGAGGAGTTCCGCAAGCTCGACGCCGCCGGCCTGATCATGTACGGCCAGATGACCGCCGGGTCGTGGATCTACATCGGCAGTCAGGGCATCCTCCAGGGAACGTATGAAACCTTCGCCGCGGCGGCGCGTAAGCGGTTCGGCGGCTCGCTTCGGGGCCGGCTGGTGGTCACGGCGGGACTCGGCGGGATGGGTGGAGCGCAGCCGCTGGCCATCACGATGTGCGGCGGGACGGCGCTCTGTGTCGAGGTCGACCTGCGCCACATCGAGCGCCGCCTCGAGACCGGGTACCTCGACGAGCGAGCGGCCGATCTCGACGATGCACTGACCCGGCTGGAGCACCGCGGCCCACGAGGGCCGCGCGTTGTCGATCGGGCTGCTCGGCAACGCGGCCGACGTGCTGCCCGAACTGGTTCGCCGGGGCGTGCGGGTCGACGTGGTGACCGATCAGACCTCGGCCCACGACCCCCTCAACGGCTATGTCCCCTCCGGCCTGACCGTCGAGCAGGCCGAGGTGCTGCGGCGGACCGACCCCGACGATTACCTCAAGCGGGTGGGAGGAGCGTGCTCGGACATGTGGCGGCGATACGGGGTCTGCCAGCAGGGTGCCGAGGCGTTCGACTACGGCAACGCGTTGCGCGGCCTGGCCGCCGAGCACGGCGACGAGCAGGCCTTCTCCTATCCAGGGTTCGTTCCGGCATACATCAGGCCACTGTTCTGTGAGGGCAAGGGGCCGTTCCGGTGGGTTGCCCTATCCGGCGATCCCCTCGACATTCAGCGGACCGACGAGGCGATTCTTCACCTCTTCGGCGATCAGGAGCACATCGCGCGGTGGATCCAGCTGGCCAGCGAGAAGGTGCACTTCCAGGGCCTGCCGGCGCGCATCTGCTGGCTCGGCTATGGCGAGCGCGCATCTCGCCGGTCTGGCCTTCAACGAGCTCGTGGCCAACGGCGAGCTCCGCGGCCCGATCGTGATCGGCCGCGACCACCTCGACGCCGGCTCGGTGGCGTCTCCGCAACGGGAGACCGAGGCGATGCTCGACGGCTCGGACGCGATCGCCGACTGGCCGATCCTCAACGCGCTGCTCAACACCGCGTGCGGGGCCAGCTGGGTGTCGGTCCACCATGGCGGCGGCGTCGGCATGGGCAAGTCGATCCATGCCGGACAGGTGATCGTGGCCGATGGGTCCCAGAGCGCCGCCAAGAGGCTGCGCCGCGTGCTCCGTGCCGACCCGGGCCTCGGCGTCGTCCGTCACGCCGATGCGGGATACGAGGACGCCGTCGCGTTCGCGCGGCACAAGAAGCTGCACATGCCGATGCTCGATCCCGAGCCCCCGACGGTGTGAGCGTCAGCATCAACGGGGCGGCCCAGGTCCTGCGTGCGCCGGGTGACGGCCTCGAGTACCTGCGCTCCGACCGGGCCGCCGAGCTAACGGTCGAGCCCGGTTCGCTCCTGCTCGATGGCTCTGCGGTTGCGGGCCACGAGGGTTCGCGCGAGGCCGAGGTGCAGATCGATGCGCGCGGGTGTGCTGTGTTGCCGGGCCTGGTCGACTGTCACACGCACATGCCGTTCGCGGGGTGGCGCGAGCGCGAGTACGCGCTCAAGATCTCGGGCGCCTCCTACGAGGAGATCTCGCACAGCGGCGGCGGCATCCGCTCCTCGGCCCGAGCCCTGGCCCAGGCCACCGACGCCGAGGTGCTCGGTCAGGCCAACGCGCTCGCGGCCGAGATGCTCGTCCACGGCACGACCACATTCGAGTGCAAGAGCGGGTACGGCCTGTCGGTCACCGCCGAGGTGCGCGCGGTCAGGCTGGCCGTCGAGCTGCGCCGACGAGTGCCCCAGACACTGACCTCGACGGCCCTGCTGGCCCACGCCGTGCCCGAGGGCTACGACGCGGGTGGGTGGATGGACGAGGTTGAGGCGATGATGCCGGCCGTCCTCCAGGACGGCGACCCGACCGCCCTGGACATCTATGTCGAGAGCGTGGCCTTCGGCAACGAGCACCTGCGCCGCATGGGCGAGCTGGCCGGCGAGAACGGCCTCGACCTCCGGGCCCACGTCGAGCAGTTCAACACCAACCATTCGGTGCCGGTGGCGCTGGCGGCGGGGGCGCGCTCGGTCGATCATCTCGCCTGCATCGCCGACGAGGAGATTGACCCGCTGGCGCGGTCGGAAACCGCGGCGGTCCTGCTCCCCGGGGCGGAGTTCCTCGGCGATGAGCGGGTGGCGCCCGCGCGCGAGCTGGCCGACGCCGGCGCGATCTGCGCCCTGGCCACCGATCTGAACCCCGGCACCTCGCCGATCCTTTCGCTTCCGGTGATCATCGGGCTGGCGGTGCGTCGCTACCGCTGGTCGGTGCTCGAGGCGCTGCTGGCCTGCACGCTCAACGCGGCCTGGGTCATGCGTCTGTCCGACCGGCTGGGCTCGCTCGAGCCCGGTAAGCGAGGGGATGTGGTGATCGTGGATGGGCCGATCGAGCAGATTCCGTACCGGTTCGGCCGCAACCCGGTGGCGGTGGTCCTGGTCGGCGGCGAGTTGGCCTACGTCCGCCCCGACCAGGCGTGGAGAACCGGCCGGTGAGCATCGCCGAGCGTCTCGCCGGCCTCGACAGCATCGGCCACCGCGAGGACGGTGTCTGGAGACTGGCCTGGACGGCTGAGGACGCGGCGTGTCGCGAGTGGTTCGAGCGCCAGGCCGGCGACACCGGCCTCGTCGTCGAGCGTGATCCAGCCGGAAACCTGTGGGCGTGCCCCGAGTCCGACCCGCCGTGGTGGGGCATCGGGTCGCATCTCGATAGCGTCCGCGGAGGGGGCCGGTTCGACGGGCCATTGGGCGTGGCCTGCGGATTCGAGGTCGCGGCGAGCGGCGAGGCGCCACTCGCGGTGATCGCCTTCGAGGACGAGGAGGGCGCGCGGTTCAACACGCCGACGTTCGGAAGCAAGGCGCTGGCGGGACGGCTCGACGTTCCGGCCGTGCTCGAGCGTCGCGACGACGACGGGGTGACGATCGCCGAGGCGATGCGCGCCGCGGGCGTCGATCCGGACCACATCGGGGCCGCCCCGCGGTGGTTGGAGCGCCTGGCGGGATTCATCGAGGTGCACATCGACCAGACCCGCGACCTGGCCCGCGCCGGGGTTCCCGTGGGGATCGTCAGTGCGCTGGCCAACCGGGTGCGGCTTGAGGTGGGTCTCGACGGCCGCGCCGATCACGCCGGAACGACTCCGCACGAGGAACGCCAGGACGCGCTCTCCGCGGCCGCGCGCGCGATCGTCGCCGCCGAGGAGCTCGGCGCTGGCCACCCCGAGTTGACCGTGACTGCGTCTCGGATCATCGCCGAGCCCAACGCACCGACCACGATCGCCGCACACGTGCGTCTGTGGATCGATGCTCGCTCGCCGGACCCGCGGGCGATCGACGCGTGGCTTGGAGAGCTGAACGAGGAGCTGCGGTCCGGGCCCGTTCCCACGACGATCGCGATCGCCTCGCAATCGTCGGGCCAGGCGTTCGATCCCGAGTTGCGGCGCACGCTGGCTGGCGTCGGCGCCGAGGTAGTCGGCAAGCCGGTTCCCGAGGTCGTGTGCCTGGCCGGTCACGATGCCGGGGTGCTGGCGGCGAAGCTTCCGGCGGCCATGGTGTTCGTGCGCAACGCGACGGGCGTCAGCCACTCGCCTGCCGAGGACGTCGACCTGCACGATGCCGATGTGGCCGTGGAGTTGGTGCGACGAGCGCTCCGGAGCCTCGCCTGATGCGGATCGCGGCCATGCCCAACGCGCACTCGCATGCGTTCCAACGCGGGCTGCGGGGCCGGGTCGAGCGTCTGGCCCCCGACCGCGCCGACGACTTCTGGACCTGGCGCACCGAGATGTTCGCCCTGGCGGGCAGCCTCACGCCCGAGTCGATGCACTCGGTGGCGCTACAGGCATTCGACGAGATGCGTCGCGCCGGGTACGGCGTTGTGGGCGAGTTTCACTACGTCCACCACCAGCCCAACGGGACGCCGTACGCGGATCCCAACGAGATGGCCAAGGCGGTTGTCGAGGCCGCCGTCGCTGCCGGGTTGCCGATCGTGATGCTCCCGGCCGCCTATTTCCGCAACGGCTGGGACGGACGCGACCGCCCGGCGCTCGAGGGTCAGCGGCGCTTCTGCGACCCCGACGTCGAGAGCTTTTTGTCGCGGGTCGAGGAGCTGAGGGCCTGGGCCGGCGCGCGCGACGGCGTCGAGGTCGGCGTGGCGGCGCACAGTGTCCGCGCGGTCCCGAGGTCATGGCTTCAGGCGATCGCCGCCTACGCAGCGGAGCATCAGCTTGTCCTCCACGTCCATGCCCACGAGCAGCGCGGCGAGCTCGAGCAGTGCCAGGCCGAGCACGGCTGCTCGCCGATCGAACTGCTCGAGCAGACAGGCTTCCTGGGCCAGGCGACGAGCGTGATCCATGGCATCCACGTGAGCGCTCGCGACGTCGAGCTGGTGTCGCGGGCCGGCGCGACGGTCGTCTCGTGCCCAACGACCGAGGGCAATCTCGGCGACGGCTACCTGCCGGCCATGGCCTACGCAGGCGCGGGCGTGCCGCTGGCCATCGGCAGCGACTCGCAGACCCGCATCGACCCGTTCGAGGAGGCCCGCGAGCTCGAGACCGGCTCGCGCCGGGAGCAGCAACTCCGGACCGGTCTGCTCGCCGCGGTCGGGGATCTCTGGACGGAGCTGGTCGCCAACGGCCGGCGCAGCCTCGGCTTCGTCGAAGAGCCCACGGTCGACATCGACGTCGAGCATCCAGACCTCCGGGGCGTCGACGCGCGGGACCTTCGCCCGGCGCTCGTCACCTGCGCGTCGGCATCCGTGGTCGTGTCCTAGAGTGCCACCCGGATGCGGGTCTTCATAACCGGGGCGTCCGGATTTATCGGCCGGGCGCTCTACGAGCGCTACCAGTCCGAGGGAGACGACGTGCGAGGTTGCGATCTCGCCGCGGACCCGCTGCGGGACATCGTCGCCGGGGATGTTTCCCAGCCCGGCCCTTGGCAGGAGCATGCAGGCGGGTGCGACGTGTTGATCCACACCGCGGCCGCGGTCTCGTTCCGCCTCGAGCGGCGCGAAGACGTGTGGCGCGCGAACGTGCTGGGGACGCGGAACGCACTTGAGGCCGCCGAGCGGACGCAGGTCAGCCGCTTCGTCCACTTCTCCTCGGTGACGGTGTTCGGGTTCGACTTCCCCAACGGCGTGGACGAGGGCTACCCCGTCCGCAACACCTATGTGCCGTATCCCGACAGCAAGATCGCCTCCGAGCAGGTGGTGTTGCAGGCCCAGCTCGACGGGCGGGTGAGGGCGACAATCGTGCGGCCCGGAGATGTGTACGGCCCGCGATCGCGGGTCTGGGCGGTGATTCCGGTCGAGCTGATCAGGAGCCGGCGCTTCTCGCTGCCGGGCGGCGGCCGGGGCATCCACTCGCCGGTCTACATCGACAACCTCGTCGACGGGGTGGTGCTCGCGGCACGCACGGCTGGGGCGGAGGGCCAGGTGTTCACCCTCAGCGATGGGGTCGGGGTCCCGTGCCGCGAGTTCTTTGCCCCGTACGCCGAGCTCGTGGGCCGGAAGTTGATCACCGTTCCGACGCCGTTGGCGATTGGCCTGTCGGCGGTGATCCAGCAACTGGCGCGCTTGACCGAGGGCGACAACGACATCAACCCGGCCTCGGTGCGCTACATGCTGCGCAAGGGCACCTACTCGAACGCCAAGGCGCGCCGTGTCCTGCGCTGGGAGCCGCGGGTGGGGGTGCAGGAAGGGCTGGACCGGACCGTGGCCTGGCTTCGCGAGCAGGGGTTCGGGGCAGATGCTTGACGCCGAGCGGATGCTCCGCGGGGCGCGACGTCCGCTGGTCATCGGCATGGGTGGCGGCGGTGACGTGGTCGGCGCGCTGGCCACCGCCGAGTCGATCCGTATCTATGACGGCGGCGACCCGGTCGTGGGGGGAGTGTCGTGGGAGCGACGGCCGATCGACCCGGCGCCGGGGCCGCGCCGGGTGGACGAGATCGTCGACGCCAGTGAGCTGGCGCCAGGGGTGATGCTGGCCGGCGCCAGCACGCGGGTGCGCGACCGCGACGTGTACTTCGCCGAGTCGCGCATGGCCGAGTTCCTGGGCCGCGAGACACTCCTGATCGATATCGACGCCGGTCCGCGCGCGGTGGCGGCGAGTCTCGAGGCGGCGAGCGCCGCGCTCGAGTGCGATCTCCTCGTCCTCATCGATGTCGGCGGCGACGTGCTGGCCCAGGGAGATGAGCCCGGACTGCGCAGTCCACTGTGCGATGCGGTGATGCTCGCGGTCGGCGCCGCCCTGGCGGAGCGCGGCAATCGGATCCTGGCCGGCATCTTCGGGATCGGCTGCGATGCCGAGCTGACGCCGGCCGAGGTGCTGGCCCTGCTGGCCGAGGTCGCGGGCGCCCGCGGGCTGTGCGGAGCGCGCGGACTGACCGACCCGGTGGCCTCCCGCCTGGAGGAGGCGATGGAGCTTGTGCCCACCGAGGCCAGCGCACAGGCGGTGCGGGCATTCCGGGGCGCGTCGGGAATCGTGCCGATCCGCGGGGGCCAGCGGAGCGTCGAGCTCACTCAGGCAGCTACGTTGACGTTCTACCTAGACGTCGAGTCGACCATGCGGACGTGTGGACGTCTGGCCAATGCCGTGGCTGGCGCGGAGAGCCTGGCCGAAGCCAACCGAGCGCTGAACGATCTCGGCGTGTACACCGAGCTCGATTACGAGACTGACGCCGCCAAGCAATGACGGCCGCGCACCTCGACGAGCTCATTGCGCCCCCCGCCCACGGACGGGTGTACCGCGAGCCGCGGCGCGCGTCGCTGTCCGACTGCGCGCCGTCGGGCCGGATGCGGCTCGATGCCCTGGCCCGCTGGCTGCAGGACGTCGCCTACGCCGACGTCGCCGACGCGGGCGTGGCCACGCACGCGGTGTGGGTAGTCCGCCGCGCGCGGATGCGCATCAACCGGTTCCCTCAGTTCGGCGAGCAGGCCGAGCTGGCGACGTTCTGCAGCGGCGTGGGCCGGGCCTGGGCCGAGCGGCGGACCTCGGTGATCCGGCTCGGCGAGACCGAGAGCGACGTCGAGTCCGTCTCACTGTGGGTCCATCTCGACCCGGACAACGGGCGGCCCGCGCCGTTCACCGAGAAGGAGATCGCCGTCTACGGCGAGACGGCGGGTGACCGCCAGGTCAGCCATCGTCTGCGCCACCCCCGCCCCGCGGAGACAACTGCGAGCGGCAGGTGGGAGTTCCGAGCCAGCGAGCTCGACGTTGCCGAGCACGTCAACAACGCCGCGTACTGGACGGTCCTTGACGAGGAGTTGCTGGCGGGACCCGACCCTGACTGGCTCGATGTCGAGATGGAGTTCCGCAATCCGTCACAGCCGGGCGAAAAGGTCGTGGTGGCGAACGGGGACCGGCGGTGGATCCTCAGCCCCGGGGGCGAGGTGCATGCGTCGCTACTGATCGCCTCTGCACCGTGAGCGCCGGCCAGCCGTTGGTTTGGTCTACGAGGCCGACCAGTGGGAGGGACGCAGGCGCGACAAGCTCGACGACTAAGCTCCGGACCCGATGAAGGAGCTTCACGGGAGCGCGAGCGCCCCGGTCACGGCGAGCGTCGAACGATGTTTCGAGCTGTTCGAGGCCGTCGACGGCTACCCCCAGTGGTATCCGGACGCTGTGCGCCGGGTCGAGGTGGTGCAGCGCGCCGTGGACGGCAAGCCGGCGAGGGCCCAAGCCCAGCTGCACGTGGCCTACGGTCCGCTGACTCGGGAGTTCAACCTGCTGCTGAGCGTGGAGGCCGACCCGCTGACGCGCGTCAAGCTGACTCGCCTGGCCCACGAACCCCCGGACCCCGAGCGGTTCGAGGTCACCTGGCTGGTCCAGCCAGGGCGGATCGAGCTGCGGATGTACGCCAATCTCTCGATCCCACGGCTGGTTCCGGTCTCGGGGGTGGGCGAGTCGTTCGCCGGCGACTTCGTCGCCGCGGCCAAGAAGGTGCTTGAGGGCCGAGCCGACTAACCGCAGCCGGTGATCCCGCCATCGAGCGGGATGACGGTTCCGGTCAGATAAGAGCCGGCGCGGCTGGATAGGAACAGCGCGAGTCCGGCCGCGTCATCGGGGCGGCCGATCCGGCCCAGCGGCACCGTGTCCCGAACCATCTCGCGCCGCTCGGGATCGTCGAGCAAGAAGGCCATCATCTTGCTCTCGAACGGGCCCGGGGCGATCGCGTTGACGGTGATCTGGTCCGCCGCGAGCCGCTTGGCCAGGTGGCGGGTGAGCATGTGGACAGCGGCCTTGCTCGCGCTGTAGCTGTAGTTGTCCATGATCGGAGGCCGGATCCCGTCGACCGAGCCGATGTTGATGACGCGGGCCGGGTCCTCAGCGCTGGCCGCGGCTCTGAGCAGCGGAAGCAGCCCGACGGTGAGGTGGAAGATGCCCTCGACGTTGGTGTGCATGGCCCGATCCCAGCCCGAGGGCGGGAACTCCTCCAGCGGTGCGCCCCAGTTGGCGCCGGCGTTGTTGACCAGGATGTCGAGGGAGTCGGTTTGTGCCGCCACGGCCCGAGCCAGGCCGGCGGTGCCCTCGGGCGTCGAGACATCGGCCGGGACGGCCACGCATTCCCCGACATCGGCGAGCTCGGCCGCCGTCTGCTCGAGCTGATCGATCTTGCGTGAGGAGATCATCACGCGCACACCGGCGTCGAGCAGACCGGCGGCGATCATCCTCCCGATCCCACGCGAGCCGCCGGTCACGAGCGCGGTCTTGCCTGAGACGTCGAATAGATCGCCGGCCACGCCGGCATCCTAGGCCAGCGACAGGACTCCGGCCTCGAGGTCGAGCAGGAAGCGCTTGCGCTCGAGCCCGCCGCCGTATCCGGTCAACGTCCCGTCGGAGCCGATCACGCGGTGACAGGGCACGATCAGCGCGACCGGGTTCCGTCCGTTGGCCGATCCGACCGCCCGCGCGGCGCCCGGCTCGCCGATCTCCCGCGCCAGCTCGCCGTAGCTGACCGTCTCGCGCGTAGGGGATCTCGCGCAGCGCGCTCCAGACGCGGAGCTGGAAGCTGTTCCCGCGGAGATCGAGCGGAGCATCGAAGCTCCGCCGGGAGCCGGCGAAATACTCATCGAGCTGGGTTCGGACTTCGGCGAAGGCGTCGTCGCGCCGCTCCCACTCGGGCTCGATCTTCAGCGGTCGCCGTCCGCCGCGCATGTCGAGGTGGCGCAGGGTGTCCCCGTCACCGGCCAGAAGCAACTCGCCGATCGGACTCTGAATCGTCGTGTAGATCATGATTTCCATGACCATTACAACGCCTGGGGCGGCGGTGGCGTGAGGCCGCCGTTGACGAGTCGTGCAATAGCGCGGCGCGCGCCGGCCCGATCGGCGAAGATCCCGGCATGAGCCGCGAGGCACGGCTGCGAGGGCAGATCTCGATCATCGTGGCGATCGGGACGCTGATCGTTGCCGTGGGCGTGGCGCTCGTGTTGAGCAATACCGTCGACCTGCGCGACACCTCCCAGGCGACGACTCAGGCCGACGAGTATCTGGCCGCGACAGCCAACCTCGAGCGCCTGGTCGTCGACGCCGAGACCGGTTTGCGCGGCTACGTGATCACCGGACGTCGGCTGTTCCTCGCGCCCACACGGCAAGCCGAGGCCCGGCTACCGGCGGCGATCGCCGCACTGCGCGCCTCGGCAGCGGCCAACCGCGCGTTTGGTCAGCAGGCCGCGGAGCTGATCAGCGAGACGCGCCTGTACTTCTCGACCTACCTACCCCAGGTGGTCAAGCTGGCGGCGCAGGACCCGGCCGCCGCTCGGACCTACCAGACCACCCTGACCGGCAAGCGGCAGGTCGACGCGATCCGGGCCCAGGCGGCCCAACTCGAGGGGCTGGTGTCGGCTCGCGAGGCCACGCGCCAGCGCGCCGCCAAGCACACCGCGAACCGTTCGATCGCCGAGGCGGTCATCGTGCTGGTGGCGCTCACGCTGCTGACGGCGCTGCTTGGCGGCTGGCTGGGCCGCGTGGCGGTGGAGCGCGAGCGGGCGCGGCAGCGTAGTGAGCGGACTTCGCGAAGCCTCCAGGAGAGCATTCTGCCCGCCCACATCCCGACGGTCCCGGCCTGGGAACTCGCCGTCCGCTTCATGCCCGAGGGCGGGGGAACGGTGGGCGGCGATTTCTACGACGTGTTCGAGGTCGCGGACGGCGGCTGGGCGGTCGTCGTCGGCGACGTCTGCGGCAAGGGCGCCGCCGCCGCCGCGATCAGCGCGATGGCGCGCTGGACGCTCCGCGGCCACGCGGCATCAACGACCTCGGCGGCGGAGGCGCTGCGCCGGCTCAATGACGTGATGCTGCGTCAGTCCGACGACGGACGCTTCGTCACGATCGCCTACCTCCTGATCACCATCACTGGCAAGCGTGCCCGCGTGGAGATCGCCTGCGCCGGTCACCCGGAGCCGATTCTCGTCCCGGCGAGCGGCGACCCGCGGCCGGTCGGGGCGCGAGGCGACCTGCTTGGCATCTGGTCCGACGTCCGCCTGCAGCCGGTCGAGCTCGACCTCGAGCAGGGCGACAGCCTCGTCGCCTACACCGATGGCGTCACCGACCAGGGCCCCGGGCCGGAGCGGCTGCCGGCGCGGGCGCTGCGCGAACGCCCGGCCGGAGCTGACGCGGAACGGCTGGCCGGAATCGTCGAGGACCTGTCGGCCAATCCGGCCGGCCAGCGGGACGACATCGCGATCCTGGCGCTGCGCTTCACCGGCGAGCAACAATCGTCGGCCGGGCGCGAGCAGTCCGCCGCGACGGGGACGCAGCCTGGGGGCGAAGCGGCGCGGCAGGCCGCGCCGGCACAGTCTCCGCGTCAGGTAGCCGCCTGAGCCGGCACGGCGGCGGGCGGCTCGAGGTCCATGGCCTGGGCCAGCAGCTCGTAGGATCGCCGCCGCGCCCCGTGATCGTGGGTAATCGTGACCACGATCACCTCCTCGGCGCCGTAGTCCGCCGCCAGCTTCTCGACCCCGGCCCGGACCGTCTCCGGGGAGCCGATGATCCCGCGCCGGCCGGGCAGGCGCCCAGCGGTCGGTTTGCCCTCCCGCTTGAGGAACTCGATCGCCTTCTCGGGCGGCGGGACTGCAATCAGCTCTCCGCGGCGCAACAGCGTCAATGTCATCCGGCTGCTCGCCGCCAACCGCCCCGCCTCCTCGTCGGTGTCGGCGCACAGCACCCAGGCCGCCACCGCCGTGCGCGAGACTCGACGAGCTGTGCTCGCTGGCGATAGCGCTCGCGGTAGACGCGGGCGATCTCCTCGCCGCTCGGATTGATGAAGTCGGCGAACGCGTAGGGGAGGGCGAGCTGGGCGGCCCAGATCGCGCTCTGCGGCGAGGAGCCGAGCAGCCACACGGCCGGGATGCCCGGGCCGTCCGGGCAGCGTGGCCGCGAGCCGCTGGAACGGATGATCGGCAGGGAGGCTGTCGTCGAAGTAGGCCAGCAACTCGGCCAGCTGCTGCGGGAAGTCGTCGGGCGCCGCCTGCCGGCGGTCGCGCTGGAGGGCAAACGTGGTCAGCGGATCGGTACCGGACGCGCGGCCGAGGCCCAGGTCGATGCGATCCGGATACAGCGCGGCGAGGATGCGTGAACGTCTCGGCCACCTTGAGCGGGCTGTAGTGGGGAAGCATCACGCCCCCGCTCCCGACGCGAATGCGACTGGTCGCCGAGGCGATCGGGCCGATCAGCGCCTCGGGGCTGGCGCTGGCCAGCATCGGGCCGCCGTGATGCTCGGCCACCCAGTAGCGGTGGTATCCGAGCGAGTCGGCCAGCGTGGCCAGATCGATCGTGTTGTGCAGCGCGTCGGCGCCGGTCGAGCCCTCGGAGATCGGCGATTGGTCAAGTACCGACAGGCGCACGTGTCTCTCTCCTGCTGACTTCCTCGCGGACGATCGGGGCCACCACGGTGCCGAACAGCTCGATTGACCGCAGCACGTCGTGGTGTGCAACGGCGCCGACGCTCATCTGCGCCATATAGCGCTGGTGGCCGAACAGCTCGTGCTCGAACAGCAGCTTCTCGGCCACCTGCTCGGGTGAGCCGACCGCCAGCGCGCCCCGCGGCGAGCGAAGCGCCTCGATACTCGGGCCGACCGGAAGGCGGCCATCCGCGCTCGCGACCGATCCGGTTCATCATGGCCAGGTAGGAGTGGGCGAACGCCGAGTCGGCCTGCTCGCTCGTCCTGCGACGAAGGCGTGCGTGTTGATCGCGAGCCTGGTCACCGCGGGGTCGTGGCCGGCCTGATCGGCGGCCCGCCGATAGAGGTCGGTGAGCGGGACGAAGCGCTCGGGCTGGCCTCCGATGATGGCCAGCGTCAGCGGAAGGCCGAGGGCGCCGGCGCGGACCACGGACTGAGGCGTTCCGCCCACCGCCACCCACACCGGCAGCGGATCCTGGATCGGGCTTCGGCCACACCCCGGCATCGGTCGAGGGCGGGGCGCAGGCGCCCCGACCAGGTCACGTGGCCGTGGTCCTCGCGGATGGCCAGCAGGAGGTCGAGCTTCTCGGCGAACAGCTCGTCGTAGTCGTCGAGGTCGTAGCCAAAGAGCGGAAACGACTCGATGAAGGAGCCCCGGCCGGCCATGATCTCGGCCCGGCCGCCGGAGATCAGGTCGAGCTCGGCGAACTGCTGAAACACCCGCACCGGGTCATCCGAGCTGAGCACGGTGACCGCGCTCGACAGTCGGATCCTTCTCGGTCCGGGCGGCGATCGCCGCCAGCGCCACCGCCGGCGAGGAGATCAGGAAATCGGAGCGGTGGTGCTCGCCGATGCGCGAACACGTCGAGGCCGAGCTGGTCGGCGAGCTCCGCCTCCTCGAGCAGCTGGCGCATCCGCTGCTCCGGCGAGACGCCCGATGAGAGGTCAGCGAAGGTGGCGAGTCCAAGTTCCATGGTGCTGTTGAGCTTAGCAGATAGTTGTGGGAACAACTATCGGGCCGCCCGGACGGCCGCCCGGAGGGAGCGTCCCCGATTTGACCCGCATAGCGAGCACTATCGGGGACGCTGGCCCAGATCGGGCGTTGCGGCGCGCGCCCACGGCGCGGCGCGGCGCCTAGAGCTGATCCGGCGGCGCCATCCGGTACAGGAATAGCCCCATCCCACTCTGATTGATGGCGAAGATCATCCTCAGGAACGCCTCGGAGATGGACGCGTTCTCGAGCGGGCCGGCGTGGAGCGGCTCGTAGCCGGCGTCGCCGATCAGCTGCTCGACGGCCGCGCGCGCCTCTTCGTCGCCGCACCATATGTTCCCGGGCTTGGCGCGGGCCTCGCCCAACCTGCCGTACAGGTTGGCGAAGTTGAGATTGAAGGACTTGGCCGTCGGCCCGCCCGTGCGTGACTTCACGTACTCGGCGTTGGAGGCGAATCCGCCGGGCGGGGCGGCTCCGATGAGGTTGGTCGCATCGATCACGGTCTTGCCGTCGAGCCCGGTCACGCCGTCGAGTGCCTGCGCAATCGCCGGTCCGGGCACGGCGATCAACACGACCTCTGCGTTGCTGACGTCACCGCCCTCCTTTCCGATGCGGGCGACCGTGTGCCCTGCACGCTCCCACAGGTCCGCGAGCCCTCCACCGACATTCCCCTTGCCAACGACTGCGATCTGCATGTGCTTGCCTTTCGGGTGCAGGAGTGAAACCTTCTCCCGAGGCTAGCCGCGCCGCAGTAACCGTCCCACAGCCGCCATCAGTTCGGCGGTCTTCTCCTCGCGCTCGCCCGGGTCGGCGGGACCGATGACGCAGTGGTGGGCGTGGTCGTCGAGCAGTCCTAGGGCGACCTTGTCGAGCGCGGCCTGGGCGGCGGAGATCTGCGTGAGTACGTCGATGCAATAGCGATCGTTCTCAACCATCCCCTCGATGCCGCGGATCTGGCCCTCGATCCGCCGCAGGCGTGCAAGCAGTTGATCCTTGGTGGCGCTGTAACCGCGCTGGGGTGAAGCGGTCTGTGGCATGGGCACGAGCATACCACTACCCCCCAGGGGTATACTCCGATGCGTGAACTCCGTCCTCGATGTGATCTGGCACGGCCTGCGCGACTCGTTCCTGATGGCGTGGGAGGTGTGGTGGGCGCTGGTGCTCGGCTTCGCCATCTCCGCCATCGTCCAGGCCTGGGTCCCGCGCGAGCGCATTCAGCGCGCGCTGGGCGGCGAGGGCCCTCGGACGATCGCGGTCGCCACGGGGCTGGGGGCGGCTTCGTCGTCCTGCTCCTACGCCGCCATCGCGATCGCCAAGTCGCTGTTCCAGAAGGGCGCCGGGGCGGCCAGTGCGCTCGCCTTCCAGTTCGCCTCGACCAACCTCGTGTGGGAGCTCGGCCTCGTCCTGTGGGTGCTGATCGGCTGGCAGTTCACGGTGGCCGAGTACCTGGGCGGGATCGTGATGATCGTGCTGATGACGGTGCTGTTGCGCCTGTTCGTCAACCGCAAGGTCGAGGAGCAAGCGCGCACGCACGCGATCGAGGCCGACGCCGGCCAGCATCATCATCACCACCACGGCACCGGTGACGGCGCCGAGCTCGGCTGGCGCGAGCGGCTGACCTCGGTCAGCGCCTGGACGGACGTCGCCCACAACTTCCGCGGCGATTGGCAGATGCTGTGGAAGGAGATCTCGATCGGGTTCCTGCTCGCCGGGCTTCATCGCCCAGCTCGGCAACAACTTCTTCGAGAGCCTGTTCGTCCACGACGCGCCGGCGCCGCTCTCCACGATCGAGAACGTCATCGTCGGCCCGCTCATCGCCGTGCTGAGCTTTGTGTGCTCGGTTGGCAACGTGCCCCTGGCGGCGGTCCTGTGGTCGGGCGGGATCAGCTTTGCCGGCGTGCTGGCCTTCCTGTTCGCGGACCTGATCGTGCTCCCGATCATCGCCATCTACATCAAGTACTACGGCCGCTCCTTCGCCTGGCGGATCACGGCGCTGATGTTCGTGACCATGGCGGTGGCGGCGCTGCTGGTCGGCGGTGCGTTCGAGTTGCTTGGGTTGGTGCCCACCGGCCCCCGCCCCACCCGCGCCGACATCTTCGGCTCGATCGAGGTCAACTACAAGCTGGTCCTGAACATCCTCGGAGCGCTGATCTTCGCGACGCTGTTCGCTCTCACCATGCGCCGGCGGACCATCAGGGCCGCCCCGGCGTCAATGTAGCCAGGCGGGACCGATGGCCAGGATCGCGGCGACGAGCAGGCCGCCGACGAGCAGCGCCCCCGCGCGCGTGTAGGCGAGCCCGGTGTCGGTGTCCGAACAGGTCGTTGGCGAGGTTGTTGGATACGTGGGCCAGCACGATCCCCAGGAACGACAGCGCATACCAGCCAGCGGCGAAGCCGCTGTGGCCGACGGCCAGGAGCCCGGCCACGGCGCCGCCGGTGAGCGTCATCGGCAGCACGCCGGCGCGCGTGATGACCAGCCACCTGGAGGCCGGATCGAGCTCGCCAGCGGGCGGATTGACCGTGCTGAGGGAGTGGCGCCAGCGGGCCAGGCGGCCCGAGCGAGGAAGCGGTGCAGCGGTCCCGCTCATGGAGATGCGGAACGCGCTAGCGGTCCGACCCCCCGATTGTCGGGTTAGTTGCTTTACCTGATAGGTCGCCGGGCAGCTTTCGAGCACCGTATCGTTCGTGGATATGCCTGCCAGCCCTGAGAGAGATCGCGTCCTGATCACCGGTGCGAGTGGTTTCGTGGGCATGGAGGTGCTCGCGCGGTACCTCGAGCGCGGCGATCGCGATGTGGTCCTGCTGATCCGCGCGGGCAGCGACGCCGAGGCCCAGGGCCGCGCCGATGACACGCTGAGCAACCTGTTCGGCGTGCGCGCGCGGGCCTACGCCCCCCGCGTCACTGCGCTGGCCGCCGACCTGACCGCTCCGCAGCTCGGCCTCTCGGCGCGCCGTCGCACCGAGCTGGCCGAGAGCGTCACCACGATCGTCCACAGCGCCGCCTCCGTGTCGTTTGCCCTGCCGCTCGACGAGGCTCGGGCCATCAATCTCGAGGGCACGCGCCGGATCCTCGACCTGGCCGTCGAGTTGCCGCGGCTCGAGCGCTACGCGCACATCTCGACCGCTTACGTGGCCGGGGACCACTCGGGCTCGTTCAGCGAGTCCGACCTCGACGTCAACCAGCAGTTCCGCAACAGCTACGAGCAGTCGAAGTTCGAGTCCGAGCAGCTGGTGCGAACTCGACCCGAGATTCCGTACACGATCTTTCGCCCCAGCATCGTCGTCGGTGATCGGCGCAGCGGGTGGACGTCGGCCTTCAACGTCCTCTACTGGCCGCTGCGTGCATTTGCCCGCGGATTGTTCACCGAGGTGCCGGCGATCGCCTCGGCCCCGGTCGACGTGGTCTCGGTCGACTACGTCGCCGACGCGATTCACGCCCTGTGCGAGAGCGAGCGCGAGACCGGCACGACGTACCACCTGACCGCCGGCGCCCAGGCGAGCACGATCGGCGAGATCGCCAGTGCCGCCAGCCGCTACTTCAAGCGGCCGCCCCCGCGCGTGCTCGCGCCCGAGGAGTACGCCGGGCAGAACCACGAGGGCGGCATCTACTTCCCCTACTTCTGCGTCCAGACGCAGTTCGACGACGCGGTCACGCGCGCCCGGCTGGTGCCGCTCGGGATCAGCGTCTCGCCGCTGCGCGACTATCTCGAGCGACTGCTCGATTTCGCCACTCTGAGCCGGTGGGGCAAGCGCCCGATCGCCCGGGTGGACGCGCTGCCGGTGTAGCCGTCGGGTCACCGCACTGCGAGCGCCCCCCAACCGGGGGGTTGCGCGCGGCACGGGTTGTCGTATCCCCTCGCAGCGAGCATGCTGAGACTCGTGACGATCCTGGCTGACACCGCCCGCTTCCGTGCCGACGATCCTGATGCGCTGGTCAGTGCTTCGCTGGCCTGTCCGCTCTGTCTGTGCAGCGAACACGTGCAATGGGACGCGGCGCTGGACGGGTACGATCCATCAGTGGAATGTCGCTGCCCGAGCTGCGATACGCGTTGGCGCGTGTACCTGGCCCCGCAACAGGCGCTGCGGTTTGGGCTGATGGCCACCGACCACCCCTGATCGCGTGAGCGCGACCCGGGCCACGGAAGGGCGCGCCCCGGTCGGAATGGAGGCCCTCGAACTGTTCGTCGAGGTCCTGTCCGAGTCCGAGCCGTCGAGCCCTCGAGCGCTTCTATGGGCGCCTGTGCGAGGCCGTGTGCCGCCTGGCCGGAATGCGCCGGGCGGTGATATTCCGCTACGACAGCGCCGTGCGCCGTGTCCGGGCGTCCGGCGCGCACGGGGTCGACCTCGAGCAGTTCGCCGATGCGCACGTCACGGTCGAGTCGGCGCCGATCGCCGCGCGCGCCCTGGCCCAGGACCGCGTGGTGGAGATCGTCGGCGACGTGCGCGACGAGTTCCCCGACGAGTACTCGGCCCTGTTCCCCGAGCCGGTGCGCTTGGTCTGCGCGCCGATGTACGCCGCCGGGCGCTCGATCGGGGTGATCCTGGCCGACCGGCTGCTGTCCGAGCCACCCCTCGACGACTCCGTGCGACATCTCCTGTGGACACTCGGCAAGTCGGCCGCGCTGGCCTCAGTGGCGCGGGTCGTGGCCACCCAGGCCGAAACCGCGCGACAGCTCGAGCACCGGATCGATCTCGCGCGCGAGATCCACGAGGTCGTCATCCAGCGCCTGTTCGGCGTCTCCATGGCCCTCGACGGCGACGGGGATCTTCCCGCGCCTCACGCGTGAGCGCTGCGCCAGCGAGACGCAGGCCGCGCTGAGCGACCTGCGCACTGCGCTGCAGCGCCCGCTCGGCCGCGCGCCCCGCTCGACGCAAACGACGTTGTTCGCCGAGGTCCAGCGGCTCGCGCGCGTGCATCCCGACCTCGGCGTGACCCTCGAGGCCGGTGAGGCGGCCGACGTCCCGCCGCCCTCGAGCCCCTGGTGCAGTCGGTGCTCGCCGAGGCGGTGCGCAACGCCCACAAGCACGCCCACCCCACCCGGTGAGCGTGCGCGTCCGGCAGGCCGATGGCGCCTTCGTTCTCGAGGTGGCCAACGACGGTGTCTCCGGGGGCGAACGCACGCCGGGATGGGTTTGCGGCTGGCCGCATTCGAGGCGACTGCAGAGCGGTGGCGTGTCGAGTTCGGGCAGCGCGACGAGGGAACCTGGCTACTTCGGCTGGTCGTACCACTCGATGGTCGTGACTGTCCTCCGAAGTCCGGATCGCCTGAGCGTGCTCGTCGTGGACGACCACGACGTCGTGCATTGGGGCTTTCGGCTGATGCTGACCCAGCAGCACTGGGTCGAGCGTTGCCTGAGCGCGCACTCGGGGCGTGAGGCGCTGGTCATGGCCCGGCGTTACCGGCCGCACGTGGCGCTGGTCGACCTGTTCATCGGCGAGGAGTCGGGCGCGGAGGTCTGCGAGCAGCTGTGCGCGGCCGAGCCGCGGACGCGGGTGCTGCTGTTCTCGGGCGCGGGCGAGATCTCCCCCCAGGCGGCGCGCGCCGCCGGCGCATCGGGCTTCGCCTACAAGGACTGGCCGGCGCGGCGCATCGCCGGCGGGTGCGCATGGTCGGGATGGGCAAGACCGTGTTCGAGCGCCACGATCGCCCCGGCGTCCTCGGGCTCTCGGACCGCGAGCGGTCGTGCTCGAGCTGATGGCCTCCGGGTCGACCAACCCGGAGATCGCCGAGGCGCTCCATCTGTCAAAGCACACGGTCAAGGAGCACACCAGCGCGGTGTACCGCAAGCTCGGCGTCCGCAACCGCACCGAGGCGGTCCAGCGCGCGCAGCGCCTCGGAATCGTCGCCTGACCCTACGGGTCCGGTACGCCCTCGTTGACCCGGGCGATCCACTCGGCGAACAGCGGATCGACGACCGCCTGCTTGCCGTCGATCGTCTCGATCTCCGCCGTCGCGGCTGAGCCGCGGCAGCGCCTTGCGAACCATGTCCTTGGTCAGGTCGAGGCGGCCGCAGGACGTCGCCGCTTGTACGGCGACCCGTCGCCGGCGATGACCGCGCGCAGCGTCTTCTGCTCGGAGGTGTCGAAGCCGCGCCACTGGGCATCGAACTCCGGAAGAAGCTCTCGAGTGCCGCCGCGTCGCGCGCGCCCAGTGGTCGAGCGTCGCGGTCTCGCCGCGCGGCACCTCCTCCCAGAGCCGGTGGGCGAGCAGCATCGCGCGCTGCGGGTGGCCCTGGCGGCCGTCGAGCAGGGGGCCGAGCGCCTCGCCCGGCGCGCGTCCCGTGTGCGGCGAAGCGATCGCCGATGTATGCGCGATGTCCTCGTGCGGCCAGCCGGCCGAGGCGCATCGGCACCGCGGAGCCGTAGAGCGGTCGGTCCTTGTGCTCGAAGAGCTGCTTCATCATGCCCGGCTCCGAGCCGGCGAAGACGTAGGAGGCGACCTCGCCTTGGTACTGGATGTGGCTGCGAATCAGGCCGTCGAGGTCGGGGACCTTGGCGACGTCCTGGAACTCGTCGAGCGCGATGAACGCCCGGTAGCCGCCGCCCTCCTCGAGCCGCAGAGGCAGGTCGAGCAGCGCGTGCAGCGCGGGCAGCGGGTCGACCTTGGCGCCGAGCTGGAGCTTGGCGCTGATCCCGTACGCGCCGAGCGACAGGCCGATCCCCGTCTTCTGCAGGAACTCCTCGACCCGTGCTCCGCATCGCTCCCTTCAGCTGCCTGGCGTAGGCGCGCTCGAAGCGGATCGCCACGTCGGCGATCGACGAGACCCGGTACAGATCGACGAGGATCGGGATCAGGCCCTCGCTCGCGCTCGCCGTCGCGCAGCGCCCGTCGCAGCAGGCTCGTCTTCCCGTACTTGCGCGGGGCGAACAGACGGACGTAGTGGCCGCCGACGATGTTGCGCAGCAGCGTCTCGCGTCTCGACGTCGCGGTCGATGATGTCCTCGGGCGCGATCGGGTGGGAGTAGATGAACGGGTTGATGTCCTCCATGCGTCTATGAGACTACCAGATATGCGTCTGTCAGACGCAAAATGGTAGTCCGAGCGCCTACTTTTCGGTAGTCTGGCCGACTACTGGGGTTCGCTACGGTTAGCGGTATGGAAACACGCACACTTGGCAGCACAGGGGTCCAGGTCAGCCCGCTATGCCTGGGCGCAATGATGTTCGGCGGCTGGGGCAACCCCGACCACGAAGAGTGCATCAGCATCATCCACCGCGCGCTCGACGCCGGCATCAACTTCATCGATACCGCCGACGTGTACTCGCGCGGCGAGTCGGAGGAGATCGTCGGCAAGGCGCTGGCCGGCGGCCGGCGCGACGACGTGTCCTCGCGACCAAGGTCCACGGCACGATGGGCGACGATCCCAACGAGTTCGGCAACTCGCGGCGGTGGATCATCCGCGAGGTGGAGAACAGCCTGCGCCGGCTGGGCACCGACTGGATCGATCTGTACCAGATCCACCGCCCTGAGACCGACACCGACATCGACGAGACGCTGGGCGCGCTGACCGATCTGGTGCGCGCCGGCAAGGTGCGCTACATCGGCTCCTCGACGTTCCCCGCCAGCCAGATCGTCGAGGCCCAGTGGGTCGCCGAGCGGCGGGGGCGCGAGCGGTTCGTGTGCGAACAGCCGCCGTATTCGATCCTCGTCCGCGGGATCGAGGCCGACGTGCTGCCCGACCTGCCGGCGCTACGGCATGGGCGTGATCCCCTGGAGCCCGCTGGCCGGCGGTTGGCTGTCCGGGCAGCTACCGGCGCGGCGCCGACCTGCCGAGCTCGCGCCGCGCCGAGCTGGTCCCGAGCCGCTACGACCTGTCGATCGCCCGGCAACCAGCGCAAGCTCGAGGCCGCCGACGCGCTCGCGCAGCTGGCCGACGAGGCCGGGATCACGCTGATGAGCTGGCGCTCGCGTTCGTGATCCGCCACCCCGCTGTGACGGCCGCGATCATCGGGCCGCGGACGATGGAGCAGCTCGAGTCGCAGCTGACGGCGCGCCGAGGTGACGCTGTCCGACGACGTGCTCGACCGCATCGACGAGATCGTGCCGCCGGGTACGAACATGAATGCGGCCGACGGCGGGTGGCAGAACCCGGCGCTGGCCGCGGGCGCGCGCCGGCGGTAGCGACGCCCATTTCGACCCGGGCGGAGCGCCGTGTTCGTCACACTCGCCGTTCCCACCGAGCCCGAGACTGACGTTCACGGCGTGGGCGGCTGTATTCGTCACCCTCGAGGCGTGGCCGGCGGCGAGCGTGACGTTGATCGCGCGGCTCGGCAGCCTCGCGTCGAGTTTCACGTTGGCCGCAGGCGTCCCCGGGGGCCCGCACCGCGGCGGCTCGGCCAGCGCTCCACGGTGGCGCGCCTGCGCCGCCTACGGGGCTTCGGGTACCACGACCAGCGGTCGCTCGGTGCGCGCGAGCGCCCCGAGCTCGAAGTGGCTCTCGGGGTGGCGGTGAACGTTGGCCATGCGCGCGACGAACGGGTCGACCGGGTCGAGGAAGTTCACCCGCGCTGTCCGGTAGTGCATCGGCACCACCCAGCGGGGCGCGAGCTGGCCGACGACGGCGGCGGCCTGGGCGGCGTCGATCGTCGGGCCGCCGCCGACCGGGATCATGAGCAGGTCGATCGGGCCGATCGCCTCGACCTGCTCGTCGCGGAGATAGCGCTGGCCGAGGTCGCCGAGGTGGGCCACCCGGGTGCCGTCGAGCTCGAACACGAAGATCGTGTTCGGTCCGCGCTGCGTCCCCGCCGCGGGGTCGTGCTCGGAGGCCACGGCCGTCACCTCGCCGATCGGAGAGTCCAGGCGCCCGGCCGTGGAGCGGAGCACCGGTGGATCACCCACGACGACATCGTGCGCGTTGTGGTCGCCGTGCTCGTGCGTGATCAGGACCAGGTCGGCGGTCACGTCGGCGATCGGCGGGTAGTCGAACTGAATTCCCCGCGAGGTGAGCGCCGAGATATCGCCGAACGGGTCGATGACCACCGTGGCCTGCGGCGAGATGAGCCGGAAGGCGGACTGGCCATACCACTGGATTTGCAATTGATTTGCCTCCGATCTGGGTAATACGTCCGAAGGATCGTTCACCATTCCTTTACGCCAGGCTGGACTGTCCCGAGGTTCCCAGCCGGCTGAAAGTGCGCATACGGAGCTTAGGTCGTGCTCAATTCACAACCGGCTGGAGGAGACGCGCTCCACCACCTGACCGAGCTCGTGTACGAGCTCCTCGATGCGCACGAGGACACCAGCCGGTTGGTCGACGCAGACCTGGCGGGCAGCGAGCCCTGGCGCGCTCACCTCGACTACCTGCGCGGGCTCCAGCGCGTCGGCCGCGAGATCCTGTCCGAGGTCGATCGCTCCACCGTGCCCGACCGGTCCTAGAACGCCAAAACCCGACCGGGCTAGAACGCGGGCCGCAGCACGACGGCGCTCGCCACCGTACCCGCCGCGCCCCGGCCGCCGAGCGCGAGGATCCCGCCGTCGAACGCCACCGCCGACAGATCGGAGACCGCCACCGGAAGTCGCCCAGCGGCGTGCCACCGGCGCTGCCCGGGGCGCCACGACAGGATCGTGTCGGTGAGCTCGCCCCGGCGCAGCCCGCCGATCACGTACAGGGTGCCGTCGAGCGTCGCGCCGGCAGTGTGGTCGCGCGGCGCCGGCAGGTCCGGGAGTGGCGACACGCGACCGGTCGCCGGGTCAAACGACCAGACGCCCGCCGTCGGATTGCCCGAGGCCATTTCGCCTCCGGCCAGGATCACGCGGCCATCGAGCGTGCCGACGGCCGGGTAGCGCACGCCGACGGGAAAGCTGCCCACCTTGCTCAGCGAACCGTTCGCGCGGACGGCATAGATGGCACGGCTGGTGTCGCCCCCGTTCCAGCCGCCCATCACGTAGGCGAGCTTGCCGATCGGCACCGCGACCAGATCGGATAGCGCCTGGGGAAGCGTCCCGACCAGCCGCGGCCTTCCCGGCAGCACGCGCACGATCCGGTTGCTGCCCTCCGACACGCCGCCCCCGAACAGCAGCACCCGCCCGGAGATCGGCACGGTGGCCGCATCGTGGACCGCGCTGGGGAGCGATCCGAGCAAGGACGCCCTTCCCGAGGGCCCGATCCTGAACACCGACGTCGTCGAGACGCCGGCCGCCGACAGCCCTCCGACCACGACCACGCCGCGCCCGAAGCCCGTTGCCGCGGCCCCCGAACGTGCAGCCGGCAGATGAAACGTCCGCCCGATGCGCAGCCGGGCTGGTCGAGGCGTGCGCCGTACCACGGCCGAGCTGGCGGTGACCGAACCGACGGCGGTCGTCGTCGCGCTCGACGCCGTCGACGTGGACGACGACGATCCACCGCAGCCGGCCGCGCCGGCGGCCACCGCCAGCGCGAGCGCGGCTGACGGCCATCGACGCACTCAGTTCACGGACGCCTGGGCGTGCAGCGACGCCACGGTGCGCTCGTCGGCCGGGAAGAAGGCCTCGATCGACAGCTCCGCGACGGTGATGTCGACCGCCGTCCCGAACGTCGTCACCGTGCTGAAGAAGGCCAGCGGGCCGCCCTCGGAGCTCAGTCGCAGCTCGACCATGATCTCTCCGGCCAGGGAGTGGTGGTCCTCGGCCGGCGGCGCCGGGTAGTCCTCGAGCTCGGCATAGAGGTCGCGCAGCGATTCGTCATCGGTCAGCGCGATCTGCCGCTCGACGCGATCGAGCAGATGCCCGCGCCATTCGGCCAGGTTGAGGATGCGCGGCGCCAGGCCGTCGGGGTGAAGCGAGAGACGCAGGCAGTTGACCGGCGGCACGAGTAGCTCCTCGCTGACGCTCTGGAGCAGCGGCTCCAGGGCGCTGTTGGAGGCCACCAGGTTCCAGCCCCGGTCGACCGCGATGGCCGGATACGGCTCGTGTCCAGCCAGGACCCGGCCGAGCGCGTCGCGGATCGGCGCCAGGTCGGGGTCATCGAGCGCCCGGGCGCCGAACTCGGGCGCGTATCCGGCGGCCAGCAGAAGCTGGTTGCGCTCCCGCAGCGGCACCTGGAGCTGCTCGGCCAGATGGAGAACCATCTCCGGGCTGGGCCGCGCCCGGCCGGTCTCGACGAAGGACAGATGCCTCGTCGAGACTCCGGCCTCGAGCGCCAGATCGAGCTGGCTCAGCCGCCGGCGCTGACGCCAATCGCGCAGCATGATCCCCACGCGGTTTCCGTTCATTCGTACGAGCGTATCGGTGCTCATGACGCACTCACGGTCGAGGGGAGCAGCCGGGTGAGCGCGGCGACGCCGATGAGAATCGCCGCCAGAGCCGCCAGGCTCAGCTCGAACGCCGTGGCGAAGCCCGAATGCACGGCGCCGAAGAAGATCACCCCGATCAGCGCAACACCGAGCGCGTTGCCGACGTTCTGCATGGTCGTCAAGGCGCCCGAGGCCGCGCCGGCCTGCTCGGGCTTCATCCCGGACAGGATGATCGTCGTCAGCGGGGTGATCCCGAGGCCCATGCCCGCGCCGACCAGGATCAGCCCCGGCGCCAGCAGGGCCAGCGAGCCGCCCACGCCGACGTCGGACACCGCCGCCAGCAGAAGCCCGTGGCCGGCCGCCAGCACGAGCGCCCCGACGGCGAGGACGGTGCGCCCGTGGCGAGTGGCCAGCGCCGGCGCCTGCAGCGAGGCGACCAGATACGGCGCCGCGAGGATCGTGAACACCAACCCCGAGTGCAGAGCGCTCAGGCCGCGGCCCTGTTGGAGGTACAGCGCGAGGACCAGGAAGAACGAGGCCTGGCCGCACCAGAACACGAGCTGGGCCAGCAGTCCCGCGCTGAACGTGCGCTGGCCGAACAGGCTGAGGTCGAGCAGCGGCGCGCTGCCGCGGCGATGGAGCGCGCGCTGGTGGATCGCGAAGGCGAGCAGGATCACCGGAGCCGCGGCCAGCGACAGCCACGTCCAAAGCGGCCATCCATGCTCGCGCCCGTCGACGAGCGGCAGCACGATCGCCGCCAGCCCGACGGTGACCAGCGTCGTGCCCACCAGGTCGAGACCCCGTGTGTCCGGCGCCTTGGACTCGGGCACGAGCGACGAGGTCAGGGCCAGGGCCAGGAGTCCGATCGGCACGTTGATCAAGAAGCAGCTGCGCCATCCGAGCCCGGCGACGTTCGCCTGGACGAGAACTCCGCCCAGCAGCTGTCCGCCAACGGCGGCCAACCCCATCACCATCCCGTACACCGACAGGGCGCGAACACGATCGGGGCCGGTGTAGACGACGCCGATGATCGCCATCACGTTGGGCATCATCAGCGCGCCCGCGACGCCCTGGACCAGCCGGGCCACGACCAGCATCAGGGGGCCGCCGGCCACCCCGCACGCGGCGGAGCTGGCGGTGAACAGGGCCAGGCCGATCGCGAAGGCGCGGCGACGGCCGACGCGGTCGCCGAGCCGTCCGCCCGTGATCAGGAACACGGCCGAGGTCAGGCCATAGCCGGCCACGACCCACTCAATCGCGCTGTCGGATGCGTGTAGCGAAGCCTGCATCGAGGGCAGTGCGACGTTGACGATGAAGAAATCCAGCACGACCATGAACGTGCCGGCGAGAACTATTGGTAGCGGCGCCCAGCGGCTGTCACGCAGAGCCGCCACGCGCGTTTGGCTCAGTTGGAGTGTGCTCATGACGAGCACGGTCCCAGCCGAGCTGACGCGTGTCGATTACCTGTGGGGTAACGTCCGCGAGCTTGAAGCGCGCGCTACTGGGATTGATTTTCATAGCGGCCCTCGGGCTGGCGCCCGGGGCCGCCGGGGTTACGCTCCGGGGCGGCCACGGCCTCCGCGTTCTCTCCCAGCGCTCGCTCGATTCGCGTCTGCTGGTGGTCAGTGTGCACAGCCCAGCGCTGCTGCATCCGGCCAACGTGCGGATCCTCCTTCCCGCCGGCTACGCCAGCCATCCGCACAAGCGCTACCCGGTGCTCTTTCTGCTGCACGGCACCAGCGGATGGGCCGCCGACTGGACGACGATGGGGGACGCCGAGCAGACGACGGCAGGCAGGCCGCTGATCGTGGTCATGCCCGATATCGCCTTCGATGGCGATGGCGGCGGCTGGTGCACGAACTGGTGGAACGCTGGCGCTCGCGGGCGACCCGAGTGGGAGACCTTCCACGTGGGCGAACTGGTGCCGTGGGTGGATCAGAACCTGCGCACGCTGCGCACGCGCGGCGAGCGCGCTATCGCCGGCCTGTCGCAGGGCGGCTTCTGCTCGATGAGCTACGCCGCGCGCCACCCCGATCTGTTCGGCTTGGCCTTCTCGTTCTCGGGCGCTCCCGACATCGCCTACGACGCCGAGGCCGCAGACGCTGGTCACCCCGGTGATCAACGCCACCGAAACCGTGCTCGATCACGTGCCAGCCAACTCGATGTTCGGACCGCGCACGACCGAGGAGATCAACTGGGCCGCCCATGATCCGACCACGCTGGCCGGCAATCTGCGCGACACGCGCCTGCGGATGTACACCGGCAATGGCAAGCCAGGGCCGTTCGATCACGCATCGAATCCCGAGGCCTCGGTGATCGAGGCCGGCGTGGAACAGCTGACCGAGCTGTTCCACGACCGGCTCCAGGCGCTGGGAATACCGAGCTACTTCGACAATTACGGCCCGGGCACACACAGCTGGCCGTACTGGGCCCGCGACCTCCGGCAGGCGATCGGGCCGCTGATGGCCGACTTCTCCAGGCCGGTCGGAGTGCCCACGCGGATCACCTACATGAGCGCTGATGGCAGCTTCACCGCCTACGGCTGGGGCGTGGCGATGCACCGCGCCGTGCGCGAGTTCGCGACGCTCGAGGGTGCTGGGACGGCCGGGTTCACGCTGCAGGGAAGCGGAAGCGCCACCGTCACGACTCCGGCGCACTACCGCAGGGGCCGGCGCTACGCGATCAGGATCGCGTCACGCTCGGGCGTGAAGACCTTGAGCGCGCGCGTCGGTCGAGCTCGCCGCTTGACGATCCAGGTCCCGCTCGGCCCGTCGAACGCGGTCCAGGAGTACCCGCTCGACGGCCCGTCCACCGGGACCAAGGTGTACACGACCCGGGTGACCATCACGGCCCGCCGGCGCTCTTAGGTCATTCCTACACCGTTCCGACACACGTCCGCGAACGTGTGCGCAGTCGAGTAAGAAAGGAGGTGAACTCGATGCGACTAAAGCCTGTAGTCATCACCCTGGCCGCGAGCGGCGCGCTGATCGGAGGCGGCGCCGCGCTGGCCAGCGCATCCACGTCGACCACCAGCCACAGCACCACCACCACCACGGCCACGAGCCCGTCTCACACGAGCCGGCCGCCGGGACCCGGCAGCGGCAAGCTGCCCCCGGATCTCCGCCTGGTGGCAAGGCCGGCACGATGCCGCCGCCTCCGGGCGGCAAGGGGATGGCGCGTGGTCATTGCCCGAACGGCGCCCCGAAGGGCGCTCCCAAGGGCGCGCCGAGCGCTCAGAATGGCGCTCCTCCCGGCGCGATGCCCACGACGTGACGCAAACGGCGCGACCCGGCCCCAGCCGGGTCGCGCCTGGAGCGTGTGCTCACGTTGACGCCCGTGACCTATTTCTGATATATCACCAACGTGGCCACTGCTGCGGAGCCATCGAGGCAGTTGCCGGCTGCTCAGCGCGTCGTGATCATCGGAGCGGGGATCGTTGGAAACAGCCTCGCCCATCACCTGACGCAGCTGGGCGAGACCGGCGTGACGTTGCTCGACAAGGGCCCGCTACCCAACCCGGGCGGCTCGACCGGGCACGCGTCGAACTTCATCTTCCCGGTCGACCATTCGAAGGAGATGGCGTCGCTGACGCTCGAGAGCATGCGGCAGTACAAGGAGCTGGGTGTGTTCATCGAGAGCGGCGGGATCGAGGTGGCGCGCAACGCCGCGCGGATGCAGGAGCTGAGCCGCCGGGTCAGCTCGGCCATCTGCTGGGGGATCGAGCCGGTGTCGATGCTGACGCCCGACGAGGTCAAGGAACTGGTTCCGTTCATCAACGAGCAGCTGATCGTCGGCGCCTTCTACACCCCCGGGGCCGGCGTGGTCGACTCGCTGCGCGCCGCGACACTCATGCGCGAGCGGGCCCAGGAGAAGGGCCTGACCGTGGCCGCCAACACCGAGGTCCTCGGCATCGATGTCGAGGGAGGACGCGTCAGGCGCGTGCGTACGACGAGGGGCGACATCGAGACCGAGAGGCTCGTCATCGCGTGTGGTGCCTGGAGCCCAAAGCTGGCGGCGATGGCGGGTGCCTCGATCCCGCTGACGCCGATGGTCCATCAGATGATCGACATCGGCCCGGCTCCCCGCTTCGCGGACACCACGGGGATGATCGAGTACCCGATCGTCCGTGACATGGACACCAATATGTACGAGCGCCAGGAGGGCACCGGCCTCGAGATCGGCTCATACGCGCACCGTCCGATCACGCTCGACGCCGATGAGATACCGAGCATCGAGGAGTCGGCGCTGACGCCCACCGAGCTGCCGTTCACCCAGGAGGACTTCGACCCGCAGATGGAGATCGCGCTGGAGCTGATGCCCGAGATCGTGGCCGACGAGACCGTCGGGGTGAAGTACGCGATCAACGGCGTGCTGTCGGTGACCTACGACGGCATGCCACTGCTGGGTGAGACGCCCGAGGTCAAGGGCCTGTGGTCGGCGGCGGCGATCTGGATCAAGGAGGGCCCCGGCGCGGGGAAGACCGTGGCCGAGCTGATGGTGCACGGCGAATCGGAGATCGACGTCTACGAGTCCAACATCGCGCGCGCCTATCCGTGCCAGCGGACCAAGACCCACATCAAGGCCCGCGCCTCCGAGGGTTTCAACAAGATGTACGGCATCGTCCACCCCGGCGAGCAGTGGGAGTCCGATCGCAGGGTCCGCCTGAGCCCGTTCTACGAGCAGGAGCGCCGGCTCGATGCGGTGTTCTACGAGACCGCCGGCTGGGAGCGTCCGCACTGGTACGCGAGCAACGCGCCGCTCGTGGAGGAGTACGGCGAGCGCATCAACCAGCGCGAGGCGGAATGGGATTCGCGCTGGTGGTCACCGATCATCAACGCCGAGCACCTGGCTATGCGCGACCGCTGCGCGATGATCGATCTGACCGCGTTCACGATCTTCGACGTCACCGGTCCCGGCGCGCTCGATGCCGTACAGAGGCTGGCCATGCGCCAGATGGACGTCGCCACCGGCCGGGTCGTGTATACCCCGATCCTCACCCCGAGCGGCGGCTTCAAGCAGGACCTGACGATCATGCGCCTGGCCGACGATCAGTTCCGCGTGGTGACCGGCGGCGCGTACGGGATGTCCGACAAGAAGTGGTTCTCCGACCATCTGCCCGAGGACGGATCGGCCCAGCTCGCCGACCTCACGAGCTCGTGGTGCACGCTGGGGCTGTGGGGACCGAGGGCCCGCGACATCCTCGCCGGCCTGACCAGCGACGACGTCTCGCACGACGGCTTCAGGTTCGCCACCTGCAAGACAATCGAGATCGGCCCGCTCAGCGTCCTGGCCTCGCGCATCTCCTATGTCGGCGACCTCGGCTGGGAGCTGTACGTGGAGTTCGAGCAGGGGGCAAGGCTGTGGGACATCATCGCCGAGGCCGGTGAACCGCACGGCATCGTCCCCGCCGGCATCGGCGTCTACGGGACGACCGGGCGGTTGGAGAAGTGCTACCGCGCGTACGGCGCCGAGCTCGAGGCCGACTACAACGTCGTCGAGGCCGGAATGGCCTGGGGCAAGGTCAAGGACCAGGACTTCATCGGCAAGGAGGCGCACGTGCGCCACCGCGAGGAGGAGCCGTCGACGGTGATGTGCTCGCTGACGGTCGACGACCACACGTCGCGGTCCGGGGTGAGGCGCTACATGCTCGGCGGCGAGCCGATCCTCACGCGCGACGGGGAGCCGCTGATCGACGGCGAGGGACGCCGCTCCTACGTCACCAGTGCCGGGGCGGGCCCCTCGATCGGCAAGCACATCCTGATGAGCTATCTGCCGCCCGAGTACGCGACCGTGGGGGCCGAGCTCGCCGTCCAGTACATGGGCGAGCGCTACCCGGTCACCGTGCAGAGCAGCGACGCGACGTCGGTGTTCGACCCGGAGAACACGCGGGTGCGCTCATGAACATCCTGGTCTGCGTCAAGCGGGTGCCGCTGACCGGCGGCAAGATCGTCCTCACCGACGACGAGCGGGCGATCTCGACGCGCCACCTGGGCTTCACGGTCAGCCCTCACGAGGAGTGCGGCGCCGAGGAGGCGGTGCGGCTCGTCGAGCAGCACGGCGGATCCTCGACGGTGCTGACCCTGGGACCGCCCGAGGCCGAGGAGCAGCTGCGCGACATGATGGCCATCGGCGTCGACCGGGCCGTTCACCTCGTCAGCGACGGCAGCGAATGGGACCCACAGGCCACGGCGCAGGCGATCGCCGAGGCGATCAAGGCACAGCCCGAGCCCTTCGACCTGATCCTATTCGGCAACGAGTCGGCCGACGCCGGCAACTACCAGGTGGCGATCCGGGTCGCCCACAAGCTGGGCCTGCCATGCGTCACCGGGATCAAGGGCATCTCGCTGACCGAGGACGGGCAGCTCCGATGCGAGCAGGAGGTCCCCGGTGGCCGCGACGTGTACGTCGTGCCCACGCCGGCCGCGGTGACGGTCCGGGAGGGCATCAACCTCCCGCGCTATCCGTCGGTGCCCGGACGGCTGCGGGCCAAACGCAAGCCGCTCGATGCCTGCAGTCCGGAGCGACCGGCGCCCAGACTCGAGATGGTCAGGCTCGTCCTCCCGCCTGGCTCGGGTAAGCAGGTCGAGGTGCTCGGCAACGGACCCGAGGCGGCGCCGGCGGTGGTCGGCGTGCTCGGCGAGCTGGGGTTGGTCTGATGTCGACGCTGGTGTTCGTCGAAGACACCGCGGACGAGCTCTCGCAGCAGGCGCTGACCTTCGCCGCGAGCCTCGGTCAGGACGTTCAGGCCGTCTCGGTGAGCGCACGCGTACGCGCCCGCGGCGTGGGCGCAGGCCATCACGGGTCAGATCGCGCAGCGATCGCCGGACGTCGTGCTCGCCCCCGGCACCGACCGCGGCAACGAGGTGCTGGCGCACGTCGCCGCGATGCTCGACCAGCCGATGGCCGCCAACTGCGTTTCGCTCGCCGCCGGCGATCCGGCCACGGTGAAGCGCGTACGGTGGGGCGGGAGCCTCCTCGAGGAGGCGCGGCTGCACGGCGCTCCGCTCTTGGTGACCGTGGCCCCGCACGCCGTGGCCGCGCAGGCTGCGGACGTCCACGTCGAGGCGCTCACCGTGAGTCCCAACGGCGCCGTCGCCGTCAAGGAGCGCGTGCAGACGGTCACCGACGGGCGTGTCGCTCGAGAGCGCGGATGTAGTCGTGTCCGGTGGTCGCGGGGTCGGGCTCGGCCGACGGTTTCGGGATCATCGAGGAGCTCGCCGAGCTGCTCGGTGGCGCGGTGGGCTGCTCGCGCGCGGTTACCAGCGCCGGCTGGCGACCGCACACCGATCAGGTCGGACAGACGGGAACCAAGATCTCGCCCGAGATCTACATCGCCTGCGGGATCAGCGGGGCCACCCAGCACATGGCCGGGTGCAAGGGAGCAAAGAAGCTGCTGGCCATCAACCCGGACGCCGAGGCGTCGATCTTCTCCAGCGCCGACTACGCCGTGATCGGCGATCTGCACGAGGTGGTGCCGGCGATCTCAGCCGAGATCAGGAAGGCGCGAGGGACATAGGGACGGTCATCGCCGCAGTCGCCCTCGCGGCCGCGATCGCGACCAGCGGCACGCTGTTCATCCGCCGCGTGTTGTTCCTCACAGCGCTGGTCCAGGCCGCGCCACCGGTCAACCGCAGCGACGAGCCGAGCCGCCGCGCGCGCAACGAGGTGACGATCGTGCTCGGCCAGCGCAAGCTGCTCCAGCGATTCGGCCCCGGGCTGATGCACGCGTTCATCTTCTGGGGCTTCCTCGTGCTGCTGCCGACGATCCTGATCGCGCTGATCGGCGCCGTGGACAAGCACGAAACGCTGCCCTGGCTGGGCCACCAGGGGTGGTTCGCCTTCATCGTCGACCTGTTCGCCGTGCTCGTGCTGGTCGGCGTGCTCGGCGCCCTCTACATCCGCAAGGTGCAGCGCCCGCGGCGCTTTGAGGGCAGCCACCTGGGCGAGGCCGATCTGATCCTGGCCATGATCGCCACGATCGCCACCACGCTGCTCCTCTGGCACGCCACGCGGATCGCGCTGGGCCTGAATGAGTGGCCGGCGTCTGACGCGCCGGTGTCGAACCTCCTGTCCCACCTGTTCGCCGACAACCAGATCACGCGCGTGCTCGAGCGCGTGTTCGTCTGGCTGCACGTGCTGACGATCCTCGCCTTCCTGGCCTATCTCCCGCGCTCCAAGCATCTGCACATCGCGACGGCCGCGATCAACGTCTGGTTCGGGCGAACGGGTGCCGGAGGCCGCCTCGAGCCGTTGCGCTTCGACGATCCCGACGTGCCCGAGGAGGACATCCGCTTCGGTGCCGGGACCGCGGCCGATATGACCCGCAAACAGGTGCTCGACACGTTCTCGTGCACCGAGTGCGGCCGCTGCCAGGACGCCTGTCCGGCCTTTGCCACCGGCAAGGTGCTCTCGCCCAAGCTCCTCATCATGGGCCTGCGCGACGGGGTGTTCGCGCAGAGCCGACGACGCGCTCGTGCCCGCCGCGGTCCCCGCGGAGTCGGTGTGGGACTGCGTGACCTGCGGCGCCTGCGTCCAGGCCTGCCCGGTGTCGATCGAGCACGTCGACCACATCGTCGATCTGCGGCGGCACCTGGTCATGGTCGAGTCGAGCTTCCCGGCCGAGGCCGAGCCGATGCTGCGCGATGTCGAGCGCGCCTCGAACCCCTGGGGCAAGGCACAATCCGAGCGGGCCGACTGGGCGGCCGAGCTGGGCGTACGGGTGCTGGAGCCAGGCGATCCGGCGCCCGAGTACCTGTACTGGGTCGGCTGCGCGTCATCGTTCGACGAGCGGGCGCAGCGGACGGCGCGCGCCACGGCCAAGCTGCTTCAGCAGGCCGGCGTGGAGTTCGCGATGCTCGGGCCGCGCGAGAGCTGCACCGGAGATCCGGCCCGGCGCATGGGGAACGAGTACGTGTTCCAGGCCTTCGCCGAGCAGAACGTCGAGACGCTCAACGAGGCCGGTGTGAAGAAGATCATCGCCAACTGCCCGCACTGCTTCAACACGCTGGCCAACGAGTACCCCGACTTCGGCGGCCGCTACGAGGTGATCCATCACAGCGAGCTGCTGTCACGTCTGGTCCGTGAGGGGAGGCTGGCGCCCACGCGGTCGGACGGCCTGAAGATCACCTACCACGACTCCTGCTACCTGGCCCGCCACAACGACGTGCTCCACAGCCCGCGCGAGATCGTCAGTGCGGTGGGTGAGGCGACCGAGATGAAGCGCTCGGGCAGGCAGACGTTCTGCTGCGGCGCCGGCGGTGCCCACATGTGGATGGAGGAGCGGGCCAAGCCGATCAACGTCGAGCGGGTGCGCGAGGCATCCGAGACGGGCGCCGAAACGCTCGCCGTCGCCTGCCCGTTCTGCACCGTGATGCTCGACGACGGGGTCCAGAGCGCCGGCGAGAACCTCCGGGTCGCCGACGTGGCGACCCTCCTCGTCGAGGCGATCGAGCCCAGCGACGGCTAGCGTCACCTCGGGCTCGGCGCACCGCGCTGCGTCGGAAAGCCCGTGGCAGCGGCCAACCTGCGGCAAGTACAAGTTCAAGCTGACCGCAGGCAAGCTCAAATTCACGAAGATCAGCGATACGAAGAGCTGTGCAGGGCGGGCCGCGGTGCTGTCCCATACGTTCACCAAGGTGAGCTGACCGACTCGAACCTATGCTGGTGAGCGGCGCGATCGGAGGCATCCGGTCGCGCCGCTCGCTTTAAGGTCGCCTCCCACATCGGCTAAAGTTTGCAAACTCAATCGAATTGGTGCTGGATGAAAGGGAGGCAGGCCAGATGAGTTATACCGAGGAGCTGCTCGCCAACAACGAGGCGTACGCGGCGTCATTCGACAAAGGCGACCTGCCGCTTCCGCCCGGGGCGAAAGTCGCCGTCGTGGCCTGCATGGACGCCCGCCTCAACGTGTACGGGGCTCTCGGTCTCAAGGAGGGGGACGCTCACGTCATCCGCAACGCGGGCGGCGTCGTCACCGACGACGAGATCCGCTCGCTGGCCATTTCACAGCGGCTGCTGGGGACCGAGGAGATCATCCTCATCCACCACACCGACTGCGGGATGCTCACGTTCACCGACGACGAGTTCAAGCAGTCGATCCAGGAGGACACCGGAATCAAGCCCGAGTGGGCGGCCGAAGCGTTCTCCGACCTCGAGACCGACGTGCGCCAGTCGATCGCCAGGATCGAGGCCTCGCCGTTCATCCCCCGCAAGGATTCGGTGCGCGGGTTCATATACGAGGTCGAGACGGGGCGGCTGCGCGAGGTCAACTGAGCAAGAGCTCGAGCTGACGCTCCAACCCCGCGTTTCCGACCTCGCGAATCTCGAGTGGCAGGCCGAGGCGCGCCGCAGCGCGCTCGGCGGCGGCGCGCGTGGCCGGGGTGGGGCGCTGGGCCAGCCACACCACTCGCCTATAGCCACGGAAGTAGTCGTCGCGCAGCTCGGGGTAGCGGTCGAGCCCGAGCTCGCGCACGACGGTGTGCTCGAAGGTACGCGCGAGAAAGTCGGTGAGGAAGTAGGTGCCCGGCTCCTCGGCCAACGCCGCGTGCACCTCGTCGAAGGCGAGCACGTCGTAGCAGTGCTCGCCCTGCAGCCGGGGGACGTCGAGCTCGTCGAGGGCGCCGTAGGTCCCACAGTCTCCGTACGCGATCGCCACGCGCTCGTAACGTCCGCGCAGCTCGGCCAGGCGGCAGGCCACGGCCGGCACGATCCGCTCCGGGCGGTTGTGGAGCAGCGCCGGCACGGGGTGGACGTCGACGTCCCAGCCCCGCCGGCGCGAGATCGAGCGGACGTCGGCGGCGAGTGCGCCGCAGGCCACGACGGCGGCTCGGCTCATCCCGGGAACGCCAGCTGGTCGATGAACTTGTCGTTGAAGTCGGCGCGGCCCGACAGCTCGACGTACTCGACCTCGCGCAGTATCGAGTAGGCCTCGGCGCGCTCGCGCAGCGACAGCGCGGCGATCTTGGCCCCCTCGCCGGCGACGTTCCCGGCCGACACGATGCGCGGGAGGGCCAACGGGGGCACCAGGCCGATCCGCACGGCGCTGAGCGGCGTCAGGTAGGCGCCGAAGCTCCCGGCCAGCAGCACCTGGGTGATGTCGCCCGGCTCGATGCCGAGGTCGGAGAGCAGGATGTTCCAGCCGGTGGCAATCGAGGCCTTGGCGAACTGGAGCTCGCGCACGTCGCGCTGGGAGAGGAACACCGCGGAACTAGGGTCATCGCCCCGCCAGTGCAGCACGAACACGCGCTCCTCGCCGATCTTGGTCAGCCGATCGGCCAGTCCCGGGTGCAGCTCCGCCGCGTCCTCGTCGGGCAGGAAGCGGCCGGAGTGATCGAGCAGGCCGCTGTGCACCAGCTCGGCCACCGCGTCGACCAGGCCCGAGCCACACATGCCGACGGCCTCGACGTCGCCGATGACCTCGAGCTCGAGCGCGTCGCCGGTGAGCTTGACACCCTCGATCGCGCCCTCCGAAGCCCGCATCCCGCAGCGGATCTGCGCCGCCTCGAACGCCGGCCCGGCCGGCGCCGCCGTGGCCAGCACCCGGTCGACCGAGCCCAGCGCGATCTCGCTGTTGGTGCCGACGTCGATGAACAGGCGCAGGCGCCGGTCGCGGGTAAGCCCGGTGGCGAGCATGCCGGCCACGATGTCACCGCCGACGTAGGCACCGAGCGAGGGGAAGACGAAGGCCGGTGCGCGGGGGTGGACCTCGACGCCGACGTCGCGCGCGGTGAGCGGCGGGAACTGGTGGCTGGAGACCACGAACGGCGCCATCGACAGCGGCTCGGGGTCGATCCCCAGGGCGAGCTGCATCATGGTGACGTTGCCGCACACGGTGATCTCGTACACCTCTCGGGGCTCGACGCGGGCCTCGGCGCAGACCTCGTCGACCAGCTCGCCGAGCGTCTCATGTACGCGATCGCGCAGCGCGGACAGCGCACCCGAGTCCATCATCGTGGCCGAGATCCGGGTGATCACGTCGGCGCCGAACGGCTGCTGGCGATTGAGCATCGAGCGCACGGCGAGCGGCTGGCCGCTGTCCAGGTCGAGCAGGGTGGCCACCACGGTGGTCGTGCCGATGTCGAAGGCGATGGCGTGCCGGCGAGCGGTCGTGTCGCCCGACTCGACGTCGATCAGCTCGTCGTCGCAGACGACCGCGGTGACGTCGAAGTTGGCCCGGCGCAGCGTCGCCCCGAGCGTGCGCAGCAGCTCGACCGACGTCTTGGGCTCAAGGTCGTCGAGGCCGTCGAGCACACGCTGGAGGTCCGAGCGCTGATCCTCGAGCGTGGGCTCGTCGAGGACGAGATGGCGCTTCTGCACCGACGGACGCAGGATCACGTGGCGCCCGACACCGGCCAGCGCGGCCTTGGGCCGCGTCTGCAGCGGCGGCACCTCCACCACCAGGTCCGAGCGAGCGCTGGCGCGGCAGGCCAGCCGCCACCCCTCGCGCAGCTCGTCGGGGCTGAAGGCACGGGGATCGAGCTCCTGCACCGGCATCTCGCCGGACACGATCCGCACCTTGCACTTCTTGCACGTCCCGTGACCGCCGCAGGTCGAGTCGATGGCGATTCCGTTCCAGCTCGCGGCGTCGAACACCGGCGTCCCGGTGGGGACCCGCACCTCGGCGCCGTCGGGGAGAAAGCGCAGCTGGACGCGCCCGGCGCCATCCGAGGGCTCGGGGGCGGGTTGCGGCGGCAGGCGGCGGGGAGCGGCGGCGCTCATGGAGCGGCGGCGGCTTCCTGCTCGAGGGCGGCCTGGCGGGCGCGGTGGGCGGCGATCCAGCTGGCGCCCCAAGGGTCGTGGCCGAGAAGCAGGTCCGAGGCGCGCACGCTGTCGACGCAAACCTCGGCGGTCGACATGATCGCGCTCGTCAGGCCCGCGGCCATGGCCATGGGAAGGAAGCCCGCGTTGAGGGAGTGCCGGCGGGGGAGACCGAAGGACACGTTGGAGGCGCCGAGGCACATGTTCACGTCGAGCTCGTCGCGAATGAGGCTGATCGTCCGCAGGGTCGTGGTCACCGCCTCGGTGTCGGCCCCGACGGTCATGGCCAGCGGGTCGATGACCACATCGGCCGCGGCGATGCCGTGATCACGCGCTGCGCTGACGATCTTGCGTGCGCATTCGAGCCGCTCCTCGGGCGTCTCGGGGATTCCCGTCTCGTCGTTGGCGAGTCCGATCACGGCGGCGTCGTGACGCGCGACGAGGGGCAGGATCTCCTCCAGGCGCTCGTCCTCGGCGGTGACCGAGTTGACCAGCGCGCGACCCTCGTACACGCTCAGCCCCGCCTCGAGTGCCTCGATCACCGAGGAGTCGATGCAAATCGGAACGTCGACCGCCTCCATCACGGCCTGGAGCATCGACTTGAGCAGCTCGGGCTCGTCGACGAGCGGTATGCCGGCGTTGACGTCGAGCATGTCCGCGCCGGCCTGGACCTGGGCGACGGCGTCGACGGCGACGGTCGACAGATCCCCGCCGCGCAGCTGCTCGGCGAACGTCTTGCGCCCGGTCGGATTGATCCGCTCGCCGATGATGCAGAACGGCTGCTCGGCGCCGATGGTCACGGTCTTGGACCGCGACCGAAGCACTGTATCCATTGGTTTTCCTTTCGACTTGTGTCCTGACCGCGTTGCCTTCGGGTCCAATCCGTGCCAGGTTGCCTCAGACTGCTTGGAACTCTAGTTCCAGGCTGTGCGCGCGTCAATGGTCGCAGTCCACGAGATCGAGGGGCGGGCGTGGCGTGTGGTAGGTTCGCGCGCTGCGCGAGCTCGCTCGGCGGCTGTTCGCTCAGACAGGCACGGAAGGAGTCTTCGATGGGACGGCACAAACGGAATGCGGTGGCAGTCGGATTAGTTGCAGTGCTCGCTGCGCTTGTTCCGGTGGCGGTGGCGAGCAAGCCCCACCGCAAGAAAAAGCCGCCACCGAAGGAGATGACGTTCAAGATCACGCTGGAGATCTTTGATGGAACGTGGAAGTCGCACTACGACTGCAAGTGCAACCACGACGAGTACGCTGGCGTCCACCACTCAGACGAGGACGACATTCATCTCAAATTCGCCGCGACGTATGACGACGTGAAGATTCCGCTGAAGGGGCCTTGGGATCTCTCGGCTCACAAGGCAGCGAGTCAGTGGAGCGCGACCGGTTCCTTCTCATGGGCTGAGAACGTCTGGACGAAGATGGATCCCGACTATCCGGTCAAGTGTCAGGGCAGCATCGAGAAGGGCGCCGAGGCTCCGGTGCTGTCCCGCGACCGCGCGGGAGACGAGAGCTTCCATTTCATTGTCGAGTCGGGCAAGGAGTTCAAGGTCGCCCACCTGACTGGCCCTAACTGCGCGAACGACCGCGACTTCAAGCCGTTCTATCCTGAGTCGATCGACCCGTATGAAGCGGACGGGGTGGCATTGATGTTCGCGGCGGATGTCCTCGGCGACCGTGATGAGCTGAGCCACGTGAAGGTGGGCGATGTGTTCGGCATCACCGGCGGCCACGACCACTGGTCAAGAATCACTCCACCCCATCGCTGTAGTCATCTCACCGGCGGAAGCTGTACCGAGTACATCAACTGGAGACTCCACATCAGATTCCAGCGAACCGGCTGATGCTCAGGCGCGGGCGCTGAATCTGCGCAGCTGACCGGCTCCGTAGGGCGCGGGGGTGGTCTGTAGCAAGAGCGGGATTCGCGTTATGCCAGCGGCTGGAGTCGGCGCGCACGGGAAGGTGTGCATGGTGACGTGCAGGGTCTGTCGACCCCGGGTCGTGCGCCCGCGAATGAAGCCCAACGCGTTCGTCGTATTGCCATGGCAGCTGTATCTCCACGCGTACGGGACGGTGAGATCCGTCTCGAAATGCGACGGTTGGATGCAGGTGATGGCGAGCGGCAGACCATGTCGGCGGATCCGGGAATAGCTGGGCAGCCGGCCGTGGACGCTGACCCGGCAGGGGGTCGGGCTGAAGACGTACTGCGCAGGGGTGGGGTCGGGGCGGCCGAAGACGTCGACGGCCCGCGCGCGCAACCGGTAGACACCGGTCAACCGCAGGCGTGGGAGCCGACACGAGCGCCACGGCCCCGGGCGTGCGGAAGGGGCGGATAGGCTGCAGCGGAAGGTGACCGGGAGGGGATCGGAGCTATTGTCCGAGAACGAGAACAGGGGGTGCTCCCACACCTGCGGATTGGGGTAACGGTCGCTGACATCGGGCGGAATTGCGATTCTTGTCTGAGGCGGCTTGGTGTAGGTCGTGTAGTCGATCTCCATGTCGGTCCACACGAATTCCGGGGGCTCCTCGTTGACGTAGAGGGTGTTGAACTGGGCGTCGTGAACCGAGGGTGAGTAGGTCCAGCACTGGTGGGCCGGACATCCAGTGCTCTGCTGCGTGCCGCAGGCCGTGAGGTGGTCCAACGAACCTCCGCCGTTGGTCTGACATTGGATGGGCGTGTTCGGCTGCAGAACCTGGATCTTGAAGACCGGTCTGTCGGTACCGCTCATTGTGCTGGGAACGTCCCCGTTGCGTTGAACGGCACCGACGAACATGACCCTGATCGTGCCGTCGCTGTTGACAACGTCAGCGCTAGCGGAGGCGGCGTGCCACGCGGACGCGCCGAGCAGCATGAGCGCCAGCAATAGCAGCCGCCGCTTGACGACCCTCACCCTCGCGGATTCCATCGCGAACTCTCCGATCCCTCACACCCTCAGCCGAGCCGAGGCGGGGAAACTAGCACGCGAGTACTCGACCCGGGAGGTCTCTCTTTCGGCCCGGGTCGGAATGCCGAGTCGCGTGCACAGCTTGGCGATGCCCGCGTCCTTGCGGAACGAGATGAAATGAAGCCCGGCCACGCCGGGCTGGGCGAGCGCGTGCGTGGCCAGCTCATAGGCGATCTCGAAGCACTCGTGCTCGGGGTCGGCCGCCAGCTCCACCCGGGCGACCGTGGAGGCGGGCACATCCACGCCCGGTACCTTGGTGGCCACGAACCGCATCCCGCCCACGGTGCGGAGAATGCAGATCGACGGGATCAGCGCCAGGCGCTCGCTCAGCCCGGTGTCGTGGGCGGCCCGCATGAACCGTTCGAGCAGCTCGGGGCGGTAGCAGATCTGAAGCTGGAGAAAGCGCGCGCCGGCGGTCGCCTTCATGGCCGCCCGCCTGACGCGGTACTCGAACGGCGGCGTGCCCGGGTTCTCGACGGCGCCGATGAAGAAGTGGGGGGAGGGACTGAACGATCGCCCCGAGAGGTAGCGGCCGCTCTCCAGGGACCGAGCCAGCGTGATCAACTGGGGGCCGTCGATGTCGAACACCCGCCGCGCCTCGGGCTCATCGCCGGCGCTGACGTCGTCGCCGGTCATGCAGGAGATGTTGGTGACGCCGTGCATCGAGGCGCCCATCAGGTCGGCCTCGAGCGCCAGGCGATTGCGGTCACGGCAGGCGAGCTGCATCACCGGCTCGGCGCCGGCCTGGAGCAGCGCGATGGCCACCGACAGCGACGAGCAGTGGGCATGTCCGGACGGGTTGTCGGTCGCGTTGTAAGCGTCGACGAACGGGCGCATCGGCTCGAGCTGGCGGAGGATCTCCTCGTGGCCGCCGGCGTCGATGACAGGCAGCTCGGCGGTGACGACGAACTCGCGGGCCCCGAGCTTGCGCTCAAGATTCGACATCCGCCCAGCCGACGGGTAGCTCACGATCGCGGCCGGTGAACAGATTGATCCACGACGAGGTTCCCTTGAGGCGGTTGTCGACCGGCGGTCGCAGATCGTCAATGTGGCCGCGCCACAGCGGCAGACGCTCTGAACGTTCGTAGGCCTTCAGCCACACGCAGCGCATCTCGGGCTTGACCTCACAGGTGCCGTCGGGCCGCACGCCGCCGCAGGGTCCGTTGCGAAGCGTCTTGGGGCAGGTCATGGGGCAGGTCAGGCCGGTCGAATGCAGGACGCACTGGCCGCACATCTGGCAGCCCCACACCGGGCCCTTGACGACGTGCTCGGCGCGCGCGATCGCGGCGCGGGTCCTCACGCGGGGACCTTCTCCCGCCGGAGCTCGATCAACTCCTTCGCCTTCTTGACCGCCGAGGATGCGTCGGCGGAGTATCCGTCGGCCCCGACGGCGTCGGCGTACTCCTGGGTCACCGGCGCCCCGCCGACCATGACGATCACATGATCGCGAATGCCGGCCTTCTCGAGCGCGTTGATATTGGCCTTGAACATCGGCATCGTCGTGGTCAGGAAGGCCGAGAAGCCAACGATGTCGGGCTTGTGTTCCTCGATCTGCTCGACGAACCTCTCCGGCGGCACGTTGACGCCGAGGTCGATGACGGTGAAGCCGGCGCCCTCGAGCATGATGTTGCACAGGTTCTTGCCGATGTCATGAACGTCGCCCTTGACCGTGCCCATCAGGAACGTGCCGACCTGGGCGGTGTCGGAGTCGGCCAGGAGCGGGCGGAGGATATCGAGCGCGCCCTGCATCGCACGGGCGGCGATCAGCATCTCGGGAACGAAGTAGTCGCCGCGCTCGAACCGCGCGCCCACCTCCTCGAGGGACGGGATCAGCGCGTCGTAGAGCATTCGCTCGGGCTCGAGTCCGTCCTCGAGTCCCTGGTTGACTCCGTCGGCGACCGCCGGCGCGTTGCCGACCAGCGTCTCGTCATAGAGCATCTGCAGCAGCTCTTGATGCGTCATGCGGCGTTCTCTCCTTCCTCGGTATGGCCAAGGCGGCGGCTGAGCGCCGCCGCCTCGGAGATCAGGACCGATTTCAGTTCGTCGATTCGTTCGGGCGTCATGCGCAGCGTCGGTCCTGAGATGCTGAGCGCCGCGATCACGTCCCCGCGGGCTCCGCGAACGGGCGCCGCGATCGCCGCCAGGCCGACCTCGAGCTCGTCGACCGCCGCCGCGTAGCCGTCGCGGCGCACCCTGGCGAGCTCGGTCGTCAACTGCTCGGGGTCGACGATCGTGTGCGGGGTGTGCCCTGGCACTGGCTCCTCGGGCAGCGGTGCACGATCGAAGGCCAGGAACACCTTGCCGTTGGCGGTGCTGTGAAAGTCGACCGAGCGGCCGAGCCACTGGCCGACGCCGAGGAAGTGCTGGCTGTCGAGTTGGGCCACATGCTCGACCCCCATCGGGGCGGGGACGGCGAGGTTGATCGTCTCGCCACTGGCGCGGGAGAGCGTCTCGAGATACGGCCCGGCGAGCTCGACGATGTTGCGCTGGAGCATGCCGCGCTCGGCCACGCGGAGGATCGCCGGGCCGGGCCGCAGCCGGCCGCGCTGGCCGTCCTGCTCGATCAGGCCGCGGCGCTCGAGCGCACTGACCAGGCGTGAGGCCGTGCTCTTGGGGATGCCGGTTGCCGAGGCAAGCTCGGTCAGGCCGACGGGGCGCTCGCTCTCAAGCACGCGGAGCAACAGATCGGCACCCCGGTCGACCGCGGCCGTGCCGTGGGTCGGGAGGGGCGTCTCGTTGGTGTCTTTCGCGAGGGCTTGGAACTCTTGTTCCACGGCGGTTATATTACGGCTCCCAAGCGCTTCGTCAAGACCAATTCCCAGGAGGCCATCCGTGTTCGTCAACGCCATGCCGCGGTACGAGATCCTCAGCGAAGACGCGATGGATGTGCTGGATCGGGGCTGGCGGCGGATCGTCGCAGAGCTCGGCATCGAGTTCCTGCTCCCCGAGGCGGTCGAGCTGCTGCGCGCGGCGGGCCAGATAGTCGAGGACGAGAACCGGGTGCGGTTCGATCCCGACTGGATCCTTGAACAGGTGGCGAAGGCGCCACGCGAGTTCGAGCTCCAGGCGCGTAACCCGGAGATGACGGCCCACATCGGCGGCGACCGCATGGTCTTCGCGCCCGTCTACGGGTGTCCGTTCATCCGCGAGGGCGACGTCCGCCGCGACGCCAAGATGGCCGACTTCGAGAACCTGGTCAAGCTCGCCCAGGCCTTCCCCGAGCTCGACTCGCCCGGAGGAACGATCTGCGAGCCCGAGGACCGGCCGTTGGACTCGCGCCACCTCGACATGGTGTTTGCGCTGCAGACTCTGTCCGACAAGCCCTACATGGGCTCGGTGACGTCGGGGCCGAACGCGGCCGACACGATCCGCATGGGTGAGATCCTGTTCGGCGGCCGGGAGGCGATCGAGCGCGCGCCGGCGTCGATCTCGTTGATCAACGTGAACTCGCCCCTGCGCTACGACGACCGGATGCTGGCGGCGATGTTCGAGTACGTGAAGGCAAACCAGGCCGTGGTCATCACACCCTTCCTCCTCATGGGCGCGATGTCGCCGGTGTCGCTGCCGTCGACGCTGGTTCAGCAGATGGCCGAGGGGCTGGCCGGCATCGCGCTCGCCCAGCTGATCCGCCCCGGCGCCCCGGTCGTGTTCGGATCGTTTCTGTCCAACACCGACATGCAGTCGGGCTCGCCCTCGTTCGGCACGCCGGAGTCGGGCATCGGCGTGCTGTGCACCGGTCAGATCGCGCGAAGGTTCGGACTTCCCTGGCGCGGAGGCGGCGCGCTCAACGCCTCCCAGACCGTCGACGCCCAGGCCGCATACGAGTCGCTGATGACGCTCCTGCCCACGTTCCTGGCCGGCGCGAACTTCGTCATGCACTCGGCGGGTTGGCTAGAGGGCGGACTGGTGTCGTGCTACGAGAAGTTCATCGTCGACGTCGAGCTGCTGCGCGAGCTGCGCCACGAATTCACACCGCTCGAGATCGACGAGGCCTCGCTCGCCTTCGACGCCCACGTCGAGGTGGGCGCAGGGGGGCACTTCCTGGGCGCCGCCCACACGCTCGAGCGCTTCCGCGAGTGCTTCTACCGCCCGTTGCTGTCCTCGACCGAGAACTTCGATCGCTGGAGCAAGCGCGGAAGCCGCGATACCGCCGCGCGGGCAGGCGAGATCTGGCGCTCGACGCTCGAGTCCTACGAACAGCCGCCGATCGACGAGGCCGTGCACGCCGAGCTCGAGGAGTTCGTCGCGCGTAGGCGGGCCGAGCTGGGCGACTGAATTCCGCGCCGCCCGCGCGGCCGCGGTTACGAAGCCGCGGCCGCCGTCTCGTGGCGGTAGAAGGGAGCGTTGAGCGGCTCGAGCGGGGTCCGGTCGCGGATGAGGTCGGCCGCCTTCTCGGCCAGCATCATGGTCGGGGCGTAGATGTTGCCGTTGGTCACGTAGGGCATGGCCGATGCGTCGACCACGCGGATCCCCTCGAGCCCGTGGACCTTCATCGTCTTCGGGTCAATGACGGCATCCGGTCCGACGCCCATCTTGCATGTGCAGGAGGGATGCAGCGCGGTCTCGGCATCGCGCGCCACCCAGTCGAGGATCTGCTCGTCGGTCTCAACCGAGGGCCCGGGTGAGATCTCGCCGTCGTTGTAGGGGTCGAACGCTTGCTGCGTGAGGAGCCTGCGGGCGACGTGGATCGCCTCGGGCCACTCGCGCCGGTCCTGCTCGGTGGAGAGATAGTTGAACCGCAGCGCCGGGTGACGCCGCGGGTCGGTGGAGACGATCTTGACCGAGCCTCGCGCGTCCGAGTACATCGGCCCGACATGGACCTGATAGCCGTGGCCCTGGGGCGCCGAGCCGTCGTAGCGGATGGCGATCGGCAGGAAGTGGAACATCAGGTTGGGGTAGGCCACATCCTCGTTCGAGCGCACGAAGCCGCCGGCCTCGAAGTGGTTGGTCGCTCCCGGTCCGCTGCGTCGCAGCAGCCACTCGGCGCCGACCTTCGGGCGGTTGCGCCACTTCATCGCCGGTGCCACCGACACCGGGAGCTTTGACGCGTACTGCACGTAGACCTCGAGATGGTCCTGCAGGTTCTCGCCCACACCGGGGATCTCGTGCAGCGGCTTGACGCCGACGGCCTCGAGCTCGCGGGCGTTCCCCACGCCCGAGAGCTGCAGCAGCTGCGGGGAGTTGATCGCGCCACCGCAGAGGATGATGTCGGCAGCTGTCTCCTGCTTGCTCTGGCCGCGCTCGACGATCTCGATGCCGGTGGCCCGGCTGCCGGCGAACAGCACGCGATTGACCATCACGCGCGTACGCACCTCGAGATTGGGCCGGTTCTTGACCGGGTGCAGGTAGGCGCGTGCAGCGCTCAGCCGGTGGCCACGGTAGATGTTGCGGTCAAAAGCGGCAAAGCCCTCCTGGCGATAGCCGTTGACGTCCTTGGTGAGCTCATAGCCGGCCTGTTGCACGCCCTCGAAGAAGGCCCTGAACAGGGGGCTGGTGGCCGGTCCGCGCTCGAGCTTCAGCGGGCCATCGCCGCCGCGCCACTCGTCCGCACCGGCCAGGCACGTCTCCATCTTCTTGAAGTAGGGCAGCGTGTGGGCGTAGTCCCACGTGTCCATTCCCTCATCCGCCCCCCAGCGCTCCATGTCGAGCGGGTTGCCGCGCTGGAAGATCATGCCGTTGATACTCGAGGAGCCGCCCAGCACCTTGCCGCGGGCGTGGTAGACGCGGCGGCCGTTCATGTGCGGCTCGGGCTCGGATTCGTACTTCCAGTCGTAGAAGCGGTTGCCGATCGGGAAGGACAGCGCGGCCGGCATGTGGATGTAGACATCCCACGCGTAGTCCATGCGACCGGCCTCCAGCACGAGCACGCGATGGCCGGCGTCCTCGGTCAGGCGGTTGGCCAGGCACGATCCGGCCGAGCCTCCGCCAACGATGATGGTGTCGTAAGCCATTGCTCTCTTCTTCTAGTGTTCTTCACCCAAACGTTTCGCCGGGTATGGGAGACCCATCCGGGGCCGCCATAACCGGTGGAATGTTTGGGTGGGTCCACGGGGCGGCTCTAGAGCACGGAGCGAATCTCGTGCTCGAAGGTGGCGATGTGTTCGGCGAGCGTGTCTCTCGCCCCAGCAGCATCCCCCGCTGCGATCGCCTGCAGCACGACTTCATGCTCGTGAACACGGGCGAACAGGTGTGGCAAGCGGTCGATGACCAGATACCAGATCCGCAGGGACAGGTTCAGGTAACGGCCCAGCGTCTCCTCCATGAACGGATTGCCGGCGCAGCGATAGATGAACCGGTGCACTCGGGCGTCCAGCCCCATCAGTCCGGCGAGGTCCTGGCCACCCTCGCTCTGGGCCAACTCCTGTCTCAGCTCCGTCAGCTCCTCCCGCTGAGCGCAGGTGATGCGCTCGGCCGCCCGGTAGGCGGCATGGCCCTCCAGCTGTGCCCGCACGTCGGAGATGTGGGCGAGATCGGTGATGTTGATCTCCGAGGCGAACGTCCCTCGCCGCGGAAATACCGTGACCAGGTTCTCCAGGGCCAGGCGCTTGATGGCCTCGCGCACGGGCGTGCGCCCCATCTCGAGCTCGGCCCCGAGCGCGTCCTCGTCGATCGGCGCGCCTGGCGGTATGCGCAGCGTGATGATCCGATCGCGCAGCTCCACGTAGGCTCGGTCAGCCAGAAGCTGGCGCGGACCAGTCGGGGGCGACTCGATCAGCGTGGTGGCCTCCTCGCGGCTGTAGCCATCGGCTCTTTCCTCATTCGCGGCCACGGGTCTCCCGCTCCGACCCCCGCCGCGTTGACACAGTTAGACAACTGATATATAACAGGCCGATCAGGCCTGGGTCAATTAGATCAGCACGTGCTCCAGCAGGCAACTCGAGGGTCGCACGCCGGCGGCGTGTATCTTGACCATGGTGCTTCGACGAGCCGCGCTCGACGCGGGACCGGGGAGGTTGATTGATGGCAACCACTGAGGCGACGCCGACCGCTGGAGCGGAAGACAGCCAGGAGCTAGCGAGCTTCGGCTACAAGCAGGAACTCGACCGTTCACTGGGCAGCTTCTCGGCGTTCGCGGCGGGCTTCAGCTACATCTCGATCCTGACCGGCGTAACCGCGCTGTTCGGGTTCGGCTACCTCAATGCCGGGCCGGGCGTGTGGTGGACCTGGCCCGTCGTCGTCTTTGGCCAGATCATGGTGGCCCTGTGCTTCATGGAGATGGCGGCGCAGTATCCGATCGCCGGGTCGGTCTACCAATGGTCCAAGCAGATCTCGAGCGGCTACACGTCGTGGATGACGGGTTGGATCTACATCGTCGGCGCGATCGTGACGATCGCCGCGGTGGCGGTCGACTGGCAGGTGGTCCTGCCCCAGATCACCACGAAGTTTCAGATCCTGGGCAGTTCGGCCGACGCTGGCTTCACCAGCACCAAGGGCGGGGCGCAAAATGCCCTGTTGCTCGGGGCGATCCTCATCACGATCACCACGATCATCAACATGCTCGGCGTCAAGCTGATGTCGCGGATCAACAACGTCGGCGTCGCCGCCGAGCTGGTCGGCTCGACGCTGCTGATCATCCTGCTGCTGTTCCACCTCCATCACCCACCATCGGTGATCGTGCACTCCTACGGCTATGGCGCAGGCCATTCCTGGGGCTACTTCGGGGCGCTGCTGATCGGCGGGCTGGTGAGCGCGTACGTGATGTACGGCTTCGACACCGCCGGGACGCTTGCCGAGGAGACCAACAATCCGCGCAAGCATGCACCCCCGGCGATCATCCGCGCGATCGCAGCAGCCGCTCTCGTGGGCGGACTGGTGATCCTGCTCGGCATCATGTCGAATAAGAACATCGCCGACAAGAACATTGGGCTGCTCGGGCTGCCCTACGTGATCAAGAGCGCATTTGGCAACACCACCGGGAACGTGTTCCTCGCGGATACCGCGCTGGCCATTTTCGTCTGTTGCCTGGCGGTACAGACGGCGACGATCCGGATGCTTTTTTCGATGGCGCGCGATAACCGGTTGCCCTTCGGTAGCCAGATCGCTCGCGTGTCGGGGCATCGCAAAGTGCCGATCGTGCCGGCGCTGGTCACCGGCATCCTCACCCTGGTCCTCCTGCTCATCAACGTCAGCAACCAGAGCGCCTTCTACGTGATCACGGCCATCGCGATCATCATGTTCTACCTGGCCTATCTCGGGGTGACGGCACCCATGCTGGTCCGCCGCCTGCGGGGCGACTGGCCCAGGTCCGACCATGGGCCCTACTTCTCGCTCGGGCGATGGGGCATGCTGGTGAACATCGTCGCCGTGGTGTACGGAACGCTTGTGACCATCAACATCGCGTGGCCGCGCAACACGATCTATAACGCGGTCGGCACACCCCATTGGTACTGGCAGTACGCGCCGTTTTTGTTCATCGGGGCGGTGGTGATCATCGGCTCGCTGTACTACTTCCTGGTCCAGGCCAAGAAGTCCCCGGAGGTACTGGCTGAACATCGAGCCGACGTGCCAGAAGCACCGATCCCGGCTCCGTTGGGAGATGCGGCGCCGTGATCAAGTGTTCGGCGGTGATCAAGGGTCAGACCCTGGCCCCGGCGCAGCCGGTGGTACCGCCGACAACGGTTTGACGCAGGCGGCGGCGCCGCCCGAGGCGGCCCGCTTCCTGCGCCAGCACCCGCCGTTCGACGGGCTGTCGCCGGTCGCGCTCGACGGTCTGTGCGGTTCGCTGGAGGTCGAGTTTCACCGCGCCGGGGAGACGATCTTCTCGCAGGGCGACGAGCCCGTGCACCATCTGCGCGTCGTGCGCAGCGGCGCGGTGGAGATCATCTTCGACGGCCGGGTGCTCGACCTGCTCGGTGAAGGCGAGCTGTTTGGACACGCCTCGATGCTCTCGGGGCTGCCGCCGGGGTTCGAGGCGCGGGCGGCCGAGGACACGGTGTGCTTCCGCTTCGACGCGGTGGCCGCCCAGGGGCTGCTGGCCGCGCCGGCGGGGATGCGGTTCGTCGCCCGGTCGCTGCTCGAGACGCCGTTCGCCGCCCGCGACGCCGAGCCGGTGCGCGAGCCGTCCGAGCTGCCGGTGGGGCGCCTGCTGCGCGCCAATCTGGTCGTCTGCGAGCCCGACATCGCGATCCGAGCCGCCGCGGAGATGATGACCTCGGCGGCCACCAACTCGGTCGTCGTGACCGTGGGCGACGGCGAGCTGGGCATCGTCACCGACCGCGATCTGCGCACGCGCATGGTCGCCGCAGGGCGTTCCGGGGATGACCCGGTGTCGAGCGTGATGTCGTTCCCGGCGTACACAGCCGACCCCGAGCGGCTGGCCGGTGAGCTGCTGCTCGAGATGCTCGATCGAGGGTTTCGCCACTTTCCGGTCGTCTCGGCGAGGGGGGAGGTGCTGGGGGTGATCGAGGCCGGCGACCTGATCGCCGTCGAGACCCGCTCGCCGTTCTTCCTGCGTCAGCGGATCGCTCGGGCGCAGAACATCGATGAGCTGGTGCACGCCGCCGCCGAACTGCGGCCGACGGTGATCGCCCTGCACGACGCGCGCAGCGCGGCACTCAACATCATGGCCATCTACGCCGTCGTCGTCGACGCACTCACGCGAAGGCTGCTCGAGCTCGCTGTGGCCGAGATGGACGACCCACCCGGGTCGTTCGCGTGGCTCGCCCTGGGCAGCCAGGCCCGGCGCGAGGCGGTCCCCAGCTCGGACATCGACAGCGCGATCGTGTGGTTTGGAGGCACGCCCGAGGATGAGATCAGGGATCGGCTGACGCAGCTTGGTGCGACCGTCGTGGCCGGACTGGAGCGGTGCGGGTTTCACGACGACGCCCACGGGGCGTCGGCGCAGAACCGCGTGTTTGTGCGCTCTCTCGAATCGTGGCGCCACGCCGCTCGCAGCTGGATCGCCAATCCGACGCAGGAGCAGGCTCTGATCCTCGCCTCGGTACTGGTCGACAGTCGGCCGGTGTGGGGGGCTCACACCGGTAGCCCGGTGTCCGACATCTTCCGGCTGGCCCCGGAGAACCCCGACATGCTTCGCCTTCTGGCCCGCTTCGCGCTCTCGCAGCGACCGCCGACCGGCTTCTTCCGCGGTCTGGTGGTGGAGCACTCGGGTGAGCACCGAGGGCGGTTGGATCTCAAGCACGGCGGGATGATCCCGATCGCCGACCTGGCCCGCTGGGCTGGCATGGCCGCCGGCGTGACGAGCGCGTCGACGCCCGTCCGGCTAAGGGCCGCAGGCGAAGCGGGCACGCTGCCGGACCGCGACGCGCACACGCTCGAGGAGGCATTCGAGCTCATCAGCTCGCTGCGCCTGGAGCATCAGGTCGGTCAATTGCGACGCGGCGAGGAGCCCGACAACCACGTCGACCCCAGTCAGCTCAGCGCGCTGACCCGGACCTATCTCAGAGAGACGTTCCGTGCGGTAGCTTCGATACAGAGAAGGATTGCTGCTGAGCTGAAGATGGGGAGTACGAGTTGACAGGCGACTGGCGCGACTTTCGACCCGCGATCTGGATGGCGATGCTGGGAATCGCCGTGGTCATCGTCGTGCGCCCGGCGTATATCGGGGCGGTGTTTTTCGGCGCGGCCATCGGCCTGGCGATCCGGATCCAGCAGCGCAGACGACGGGCCGCGGCGGCCGCTCAGAGCAGTAAGCAGCGTCGCCGGCGCGGACGCGGGTAAATGGCGGCAGCCCTCGACGCCGGTCGGAGCGAGAGTCGCTCGGTTTCTGGCCCAGCGCGCCCCGTTTGACGCGTTGGCAGCCGAGGACCTGGGCGAGCTGGTTGCCCAGACCGAGATCGAGTTCCATCTCGCCGGGGCGGCGATCCTGACCGAGGACGGTGGGCCGGTCACGTTCCTGCGCGTGATCCACAGCGGCGCTGTCGACATCTCCCACGGCGGGACGCTGCTCGACCTGCTCGGTCCGGGCGACACCTTCGGCCACGCGGCCATGATGGCTGGCCTGCCTCCCGGTTTTGAGGCCCGCGCGGCCGAGGACACGCTCTGCTACCGGGTGCCCGTGGCGGTGGCTCGGCCGCTGCTCGACCAGGCCCGCAGCCAGGAGACTAAGGTGGGCTCCGAGCCGGGTCACCGGCCGGTGGTCCGTCTGATCCGCTCGCCGACCGTCCGCTGCCAGCCAGATGCGACCGTGGGTGAGATGGCGCGGCGCATGACCGAGCTGGGGACGAACTCGGCTGTGGTCGACCTCGGCCAACGCGGGTTCGGCATCGTCACCGACCATGACGTCAGGTCTCGGATCGTGGCGGCCGGACTGGACTTCAATGCTCCGGTGTCCGCCGTCATGACCGTCCCGGTGGTCACGGTGCTGCCCGAGCGGCTGGCGGGCGAGGCCATGTTCGAGATGCTCGAGCGGGGTATTCGGCACCTCGTCGTGGTGGACGAGGAGGGCGCGCTTGTCGGGGTGGTGCAGGACTCCGACCTGTTCGCCGTGCAGCCAAGCTCGTGGTTCGGCGCGCGGCGCTCGATCGCGCGGGCGAAGAACATCGATGCGCTGGCGGAGGCCGCCGCCCGCATACCGGAGATCGTGCTCGATCTGCACTCCTCCAACGTGCGCGCGATCGACGTGGCTCGGATCCTGTCGGCGCTGATCGACGCGCTCACCGTTCGCGTTCTCGAGCTGTCCGCAACCGCGAGCGAGCTGCCCAGCGATGGTCTGGTTTGGGTCGCCCTCGGGAGTCAGGCGCGGCGCGAGATGACGCCCGCCTCGATTGCCCATGGAGCGCTCGTGTGCAGCGATCCGCCACCGCCCGACTGGCTGCAGTCGCTCGGCGACGCCATGGTCCGCTGCCGCCTCCCGCGACCGCCCGCCGCGCGGTCTGGGCGCGAGTGGCTCGACGCCGACTACGACGACGAGATCGTGCTGACCGTCCTGTCGGAGCGCCGACCGCTGTGGGGAACGCCGCGGGAGCCGCTGCCGGCGCTGGCCGGCGACGCCCGCGAGCGGGCGATGGCCGCGCTGGCCAGGCGAGCGCTGGCCTATCAGCCGCCGACCGGATTCGACGCCGAGGCAGTACTCGAGGCCGACGGTACCCGCAGCACGCTGCTCGACATCCGGCGCGCGGCGGTGATCCCAATCGTCGAACTGGCGCGGTGGGCGGGCGCGGCCGCGGGCCTGACCGCCGGCTCGACGGCTGACCGGGTCCGCGCCGCCGCGGACGAAGGCGTGCTCAGCCAGGCCGACGCCACCACCCTGAGCGACGCCTTCGAGCTCGCGCTGGAGCTGCGCGTATCGCACCACATGCGCCGAATGGCCGAGGGCGAGGCTCCCGACGACCGCATCGAGCCGGCGGAGATCAGCCCGCTGATGCGCGATCACCTGCGCGACGTGTTCCGCGCCGTCACGACCGTGCAGCGGGGGCTCGTGCAGTGAGGCTGTTCGGGTCGCCGCGGGGCCGCGCGGCGGCCTTCGCCGAGATCGACCGACCCCCCGAGCAGAGCGGCTGGCGGCAGGCGAGGTGGTGCGCGCTCGATCTCGAGCTCACGGGACTCGATCCCCGCCGCGATCACATCATCGCCATCGGTGCGGTGCCGATCGAGGACGGACGGGTGATCCTGCACCAGAGCGCCTACACGCTCGTGCGTACCACGCGCCGCTCGGAGCTGGGCGCGGTGCTCGTCCACAAGCTGCGAGTGCCCGACCTGGCTCACGCACCACGGATCGGCGAGGCGGTCGATGTCGTTTTCGACCTCCTGGCCGGGCGTGTTCCCATCTTCCACACGGCGGCGGTCGAGCGGGCGTTCCTCGGCCGGCTGTTCTCTCGCCGTCGCGTGCGTCTGCCCGAGGCCGCCGACACCGAGGTCCTCGGGCGACGGCTGATGCGCGAACGCGACGGCGACGCGCCGGCGTTTCTGCCTCTGGCCGCGCTGTGCCGAACGCTGGGCGTGCCGGCCGAGACTCCCCACCATGCCCTCGGCGATGCGCTCAGCACCGCCGAGGCGTTCGTCGCCCTGGCCAGTCACCTCGAGGCGACGCAGCCGCAGACGGTCGGGTCGCTGCTCAGCGCGGGCAGCGCACCACGACGTCTCGGCTGACCAGGCTCAGAACAGCTGCAGGTAGCGGTCGAGCTCCCACTGGGTGATCTGCTCGTGCGCCGCCTGCCATTCGGCTTGCTTGATCTTGATGAAGTAGTCGACGTAGTCGCCGTCGCGTGTCTTGCCCAGCGCAGCACGAAGCGCGTCGTTGGACTGCAGCTCGCGCGTGGCGTCGAGCAGGTTCGCGGGGAGGATGTCGATGCCCTCGGCGGCGCGCTGCTCGGCGGTCATCTCGTACAGGTTGGCCGAGTTCGCGTCGCCAGGATCGAGCCCGCGCTCGACCCCGTCGAGGCCGGCAGCGAGCATGGCGGCGGCCCCAAGGTACGGATTGCATGACCCGTCCACGGTCCGGTCCTCGATCCGGCCGGCGTCGGGGATGCGAAGCATCTGCGTGCGGTTGTTGTAGCCATAGCTGATGTAGGCCGGCGCCCACGTGGCACCGCTGGTGGGGGCGCCGATGACCAGCCGCTTGTAGGAGTTGACGGTTGGGGCGGTCAGCGCGATATAGGCCTTGGCGTTGGCCTTCAGCCCGGCGATGAACTGGTAGGCCAGCTCTGACAGACCGAGACCGCGCGGGTCCTCCGAGGGATCGCGCTCGAACAGATTCGTGCCGTCACGCCACAGGCTGACGTGGAAGTGGCAGCCGTTGCCGGTCAGATTCCCGAACGGCTTGGGCATGAAGGTGGCGATCAGGCCGCGCTGGGCCGCCAGCGTCTCGACCATGTAGCGATAGAACACGGCCCGATCGCAGGTGACGAGCGCGTCGGCGAACTGGAAGTTCTGCTCGAACTGCCCGTTGGCGTCCTCGTGGTCGGTGGCGTAGTTGTCCCAACCGAGTTCGGTCACCGCCTTGGAGACCGTCGATACGAAGTCCAGGTTGCGCGTCAGCGCGCGCATGTCGTAGCAGGGCAGGTCGAGCGTGTCGCGGTCGTCGGCGACCACGAGCTGGCCGTCGGCGTTGCGGCGCAGCAGAAAGTACTCGAGCTCGGCGCCGATGCGCAGCTCGTAGCCCTGCTCCTTGGCTCGGTCGAGCGAGTGGCGGAGGATCGTGCGCGGGCAGAACGGCCACTCCTTGCCCTCCACGGTGACGTCGCAGGCAAACCTGGCCACCGTGGGCTCCCAGGGCAGGATCGTCAGGGTGGCGGGATCGGGCATGGCGATCATGTCGGGATCGTGCGGTCCCTGACCGAGGTCACCGGCCGCGAAGCCGGCGAAGCCGGCACCGTCGTTCAGCAGGTCATCGATGTGGTGCGCTGGCACCAGCTTGGCGCTGGGCTTCCCGTGCATATCGACGAACTGGGCAAAGAGAAATTCGATGCCGTTGTCCGTCACGATGCGCCGGGCATCGTCGGCGTTCTGGGGTGGCGTGCTCATGATCCCTACATATATCCGTGCCGCGGGGCCCGCCGCAATGGCTGGGAACACTTGTAAGCGACGGCTAGCATGTTCGAGTCGCACATAGGAGGTGGAGCTGACAGTGTCCGTGAGCAGCACTAGGGCCGAGGCGCTCGGCGCAGACAGTGAGATCAGCGGGCTTCGCGAGGAGAACCGCACCCTGTCGGCCGTCATCAAGCTGGTCTCGTCCTCGCTCGAGCTGTTGCCGATGCTCCAGGGCGTCGTCGACCTGGCCACCGAGGCCACCGGATGCCATGCCTGCTTCATCTACCTGGTGCAGGACACCCGCCTCACGCTTCGTGCCGCCTCGCCGGTGTTCGCCGATGCCGTGGGCACGGTCGAGGTCGAGGTCGGCGAGGGCCTGACGGGCTGGGTGGCCCAGCACCGCGCGCCGGCGTTCATCCGCGATCGCGCGATGGACGACCCGCGCATGAAGTACGTGCCCCAGCTCCAGGAAGAGCGCTTTCAATCCATGGTCGCGGTGCCGATCCTGTCGCGGGCCGGCGAGACGATCGGTGTGATCGTGCTCCACACCGAGGCGCCGCACGAGTTCGCGCAGGAAACGCTGAAGCTGCTCGTCAACATCGCCTCCCTGGTCAGCGGCGCGATCGAGAACGCCCAGCTCTACGACCAGCAACGCCGGCGGGTCGACGCGCTCACCGGCCTCTCGGGGCTCGCCCACGAGGTCGCCGCGGCCGGCGACGTGGCGCAGCTCGGTTCAGCCGTCACGCGCGGGATCCGCCGCCTGCTGGGGGCGGAGGTGTGTCAGCTCTACCGTCTCGACCCCGCCGGCGCCGGCCTGCAGATGCTGGCCTCCTCACCCGACGGTCCCTCGGCACCGCAGACGCTGTCCGCCGCGACGCTGCTGCTCGACACGCTCGATGGCAACGGGTCGCGCCGCGCCGCGCGCAGACGCTATGGCCGCAGCTCGAGGTCGGCGAGCTGCTGGTCACGCCGCTGTCGGCCGGCGGCGAGCGCGTCGGCGCGCTGTGCGCGGGGTCCTCGCCGGGCCGCGCGTTCAGCCAGGAGGACACCGAGATCGCCCGGGCGGTCGCGCATCTGACCGCGGTGGCGATCAAGCGCGTGGAGCTGATCGAAGGGCTGACCAACGCCAACATCATCAAGGACATCTTCGAGGCGCTGGCAGCGGGCGCAACCGGATTCGCCGCGACCAAGGCGGCCGAGGTGCGCTGTGATCTGAGCGCTCCGTACGTGATTGCCTGCGCCGAGCCCGCGGGCGGTCGCGAGTCCGCCTCGAGAGAGTGGCGGGCCGCGGCCGAGCTGCTCGGACGCGAGCTGGCCAGGCTCGCCCCGAGGAGCGCGATCGAGGCCGGTCCCGGTCCGGTGCGGGCGCTGCTCGCGGTGAGCGCGCGCGAGGGTCAGGGGCCGGAGGCGCTGGTGGCCGCCGCCCACGAGCTTGGCCGGCGCCGTGGGGCGGCGATGGGCGCTCAGCGAGGTCCGCCGGTCACCGACCGACGCGGCGCGTGCCTATCGCGAGGCGCTCGACGCCGCCACGATCGGCCGTGCGCTGCTAGGCGACGGCGGGGCGATTGCGTACTCGCAGGTCGGTGCCTATCGGTATCTGGTCCAGGTCGCCCCCGAGGATGCGCCACGTGACCGCATGCGCACCGCGGTCGACATGCTGATCGCCTACGACAGCAAGCGCCGCACCGCGCTGCTCGACACGCTCGAGCGCTACCTGGGCGAGCGGCGCGGCGTGATCGAAAGCGCGAGGGCGCTGTTCATTCACCCCAATACGTTTCGCCAGCGGCTGCGGCGGATCGAGGAGCTGACCGGACTCGACCTCGACCAGGACGATCTGCTCTCGCTCGAGCTGGCGATCAAACTGGCCCGGCTGCACGGGCGCCCGGCTGGCACGGGGGAGTTGGGCTAAGGCGGTGCGAAGCTCTGGGCGTGGTGCGGACGCGGCGCGCAAAGAAGTGGCGCCGATCTCCATAGTTGTGGCTGAAAGTGTGCCCGGGGGCGCCATTTTCGGCTCTGGGTGGAGGGGCTACTGTCACGCCGATGTGTGGCATCGCGGGTTTGTATCTGAAATCTGAAGAGCTGCAACCGCAGCTCGGCGCACTGCTGTCGCGGATGCTTGGGCAGCTGGCGTTCCGGGGTCCCGACAGCGCCGGGGTGGCGTTCTATCGCGATCCGCGTCGGCGACGGCTGGTGCAAGGTCTCGTTGCATTCAGCCGATCCCGAGCAGGACTGGGGAGCGGTCGGAGGCGATCTGGAGCGCGCCTTCGGCGCCGTCGTCGGCCCGTCGGTGCGGGCAACGCACGCGTCTTCGAGGTCGGCGCCCCGGCGGCCGAGGTCGACAGCTGGCTGGCCGAGAACCGTCCCGAGCTGCGGGTCATGAGCGCGGGCGCAACATCGAGATCTTCAAGGAGGCCGGACCTCCGCAGGACTTCATCAAGACCTTTGGGCTCGAGGAGATGGACGGCACCCACGCTCTCGGGCACACCCGGATGGCCACGGAGAGCCGGGTGACCACGCAGCACTCGCACCCGTTCTCGACCGGGCTCGACCTGTGCCTGGTGCACAACGGGTCGTTCTCCAACCACAACCGTCTGCGCCGGCTCTTGGCGCGCGAGGGAATCCGCTTCCAGACCGACAACGACAGCGAGGTCGCGGCCGGCTATCTGACCTGGCGGATGCGCGAGGGCGCGCGCTTGGAGCAGGCGCTGGAGGGCTGCCTGGAGGATCTCGATGGCTTCTTCACGTTCGCCGTCGGCACGGTCGATGGCTTTGCCGTCTTGCGTGACCCGATCGCCTGCAAACCGGCCGTGATGGCCGAAAACGACGACTGGGTGGCGATGGCGTCCGAGTACCGGGCGATCGCGGTCTGCCGGGCGCGGAGGAGGCTCGATCGTGGGAGCCCGAGCCCGGGAAGGTGTACAGCTGGAGCAAGGCGCTGGTGTGATGGCGGCGACCGACATGGCCGATCGCGTGCGTCCGTCGATCTGGCCGCCACGTCGGTGCGCTCGCTCAATCAGCGCCTGCACGAGGCCGGGCGGCCAGAGCGCGTCCGCGTCCTCAACCCTGGCGGCCGGCACGCGGTCGCGGTCGGGTCATGGCGCCCACGAGGTCGAGATCGATGGGCACGTCGGCTACTACTGCGCCGGCATGAACCAGCAGGCCACGATCCGCGTTCGCGGCAACTGCGGGGTGGGCGTGGCCGAGAACATGATGTCGGGGGCGGTGATCGTTTCGGGAAGCGCCTCCCAGGCGGCGGGAGCGACAGCCCGGGGCGGTCTGCTGGTCATCCACGGCAATGCCTCGGCGCGGTGCGGCATCTCGCTGAAGGGCGCCGACATCGTCGTCCGCGGCTCGGTCGGGCACATGAGCGGGTTCATGGCCCAGCGTGGGTGCCTGGTCGTGTGCGAGGACGCGGGCGACGCGCTCGGCGACTCGCTGTACGAGGCGCGCATCTACGTGCGCGGGTCGGTGGCCGGGTTGGGCGCCGATTGCGTGGAGAAGGAGATGCGGACGGAGCATGTCGAGCAGCTCAGCGCGCTGCTTTCGCGGGCTGGGGTGTCCGATGTCGAAGCCGGCGAGTTCCGGCGCTACGGCTCGGCGCGGCAGCTCTACAACTTCCACGTCGACAATCTCGGCAGCTACTGATGTCGTTTGTGAACGGGTGGGAGCCGGGGCTGCGGCGAGTCGGCGACGTTCGACCGCAACGTGATCGCCGAGATCCAGCGGGCGGCGCGCGAGGGGATGTACTCGATCAAGGGCTTCGGCGCCAAGCGCCGGGTGCCGCACTTCGACGATCTCCTGTTCCTCGGCGCGTCGGTATCCCGGTATCCGCTCGAGGGCTATCGCGAGCGCTGCGCGACGGACGTGACGATCGGGACCCGGTTCGCCCGCGAGCCGATCAAGCTCGACATCCCGATCACGATCGCCGGCATGAGCTTTGGGGCTCTGTCCGGCCCGGCCAAGGAGGCGCTCGGCCGGGGTGCCACCGAGGTCGGCACCTCGACGACGACCGGCGACGGGGGGATGACGCCCGAGGAGCGCGAGCACTCGCGCACGCTCGTCTACCAGCTGCTCCCGTCCCGATACGGCATGAACCCCGACGACCTGCGGCGCGCCGACGCCATCGAGGTCGTCGTCGGCCAGGGCGCCAAGCCCGGCGGCGGCGGGATGCTCCTCGGCCACAAGATCTCCGACCGGGTCGCGGCGATGCGGGATCTGCCCAAGGGCATCGATCAGCGCAGCGCGTGCCGGCACCCCGACTGGACGGGGCCCGACGATCTCGAGATCAAGATCGAGGAGCTGCGCGAGATCACCGACTGGCGCATCCCGATCTACGTCAAGGTCGGCGCCACGCGGACCTTCTACGACGTCGCGCTGGCGGTCAAGGCGGGCGCCGATGCGATTGTGCTCGACGGCATGCAGGGCGGCACGGCGGCCACGCAGGAGGTGTTCATCGAGCACGTCGGGATCCCGATCCTGGCCGCGATTCCCCAGGCCGTCGAGTCGCTCGTCGAGCTCGGCATGCACCGTCAGGTCCAGCTGATCGTCTCGGGCGGCATCCGCACCGGGGCCGACGTGGCCAAGGCGCTGGCGCTGGGCGCCGATGCCGTCTCGATCGGCGTCGCGGCCCTGATCGCGCTGGGCGACAACGCCCCCGAGCACGATGACGGGTACCGCGAGATCGGTTCGGCCGCCGGCTACTACGACGACTACCAGGCCGGGCGCGACCCGGCGGGAATCTCGACCCAGGAGCCCGAGCTGGCGGCTCGCCTGGACCCGGTCGAGGGCGGCCGGCGCCTGGCCAACTACCTGCGCACGTTGACATTGGAGGCGCAGACGCTCGCGCGCGCGTGCGGGAAGTCTCACCTCCACAACCTCGAGCCCGAGGATCTCGTGGCGCTGACGATCGAGGCGGCGGCGATGGCTCGCGTCCCCTTGGCGGGGACGAGCTGGGTGCCCGGCGTGGCGGGCTAGTTTCTTGTCGCCAGGGGGTCGCGGTCGAGTTTGACCACCTGATCCAGCCAGATGGCGAACATGCGGCGCGAGAGGGTGCGCATCTCGTCCTCGCGCGCGCTGATCTGGTCGATCAGATTTGGCAGGGCGCCCGGGCCCAGCTGTCCTTCGAGGGCGTCCGCGTAGGCCGGCACGTCGCCCCACTCGGTGGCCAGCGCGGATGAGACCTCGAGGTGGAACTGAAGCGCGTAGGCGCGCTTGAACACGAACGCCTGCTGCGCATACGCGGGCGAGTAGGCGAGGCGGGTGGCGCCGGTGGGCAGCTCAAACGTGTCGCTATGCCACTGCAGGGCCGGGAATTCGGCCGGGAGGGCGGCGAACGCCGGGTCATTCGCGGCCTCGGGCGTGAGGTGGACGGAGAGCACGCCGACCTCGGGCGCCGGACCGGGGTGGACCCTTGCGCCCAGGCTCGCTGCGAGCAGCTGGGCGCCCAGACACACACCCCAGTAGGGCAGGCCGGCGTCGACGGCCTCGGCGATCAGCGCTTTCTCGGGCTTCATCCACGGCAGGTCGTCTTCGTAGGCGCCCATCGGCCCGCCCATGGCCACGATGGCCTCGAACTGACGCCAGTCGGGAAGCGGCTCTCCCTCGTCGAGCTCGACGCGCACGAACTCGACATTGCGCTCGCGCAACTCGTCCTCGTACGCGCCGGGAGGCTCACAGGCAATATGCTGCAGAACCAGCAGCATCAACCCAGACTATCGATAGCCATGACCTATGTGATCGCCGAACCCTGCATCGACCTCAAGGACCTCTCCTGCGTCGAGGTCTGCCCGGTCGACTGCATCCACCCCACCGAGGACGAGGCCGGTTTCGCGGATGTGAACCAGCTCTTCATCGACCCGGAGGAGTGCATCGACTGCGACGCCTGCGTTGAAGCGTGCCCGGTCGATGCGATCTTCGCCGAAGACCAGCTCCCGGAGGAGTGGCGCAACTTCACGAAGATCAACGCGGATTACTACGCGAAGTAGGCGCCAACCGGTACGCTGCGGTCACGCCGAGGCCAGACGCGGTCCCGCGTCCTCGTCCTCGTCGGCGATCGCCAGACGCTGCTCGATCAGCTCGAGCTTGGCCAGCAGGTTCTCAGCCATCCTGATCGAGGCGGCGTCGATCAGCCGCCCGTCGAGCGACACCGCGCCCTTGCCCTGGGCGGCGGCCTCGCGCATTGCCGCGACGATCCGGTGGGTGCGCTCGATCAGGCGCTCGTGCGGGGTAAAGACCTCGTTGGCGAGCGGGATCTGGGACGGGTGGATGGCCCACTTGCCCTCGTAGCCGAGCACGGCGGCCCGGCGCGCCGCGGCCAGATACCCCTCGGGGTCGGTGAAATCGCCGTACGGGCCGTCGACCGGGCGCAGCCCGTGGGCCCGGCAGGTCACGGCGATGCGCGACAGCGGGTAATGCCACTGGTCCCCGAGGTCCTCGCCCACGGCGTAGTTGGTGTCAATGCCCCCAATTGAGGTCGTGTGGCTCTGGATCGAGGCCGCATAGTCGGCCACCCCGAAGACCATCGCCTCCATGCGCTCCGGGCAGGCGGCGGCGATCTCGTCGACCTTGACCATCCCGATCGCGGTCTCGATCAGCACCGAGATCCCGATCCGCCGCTTGATCCCCGTGGCCGCCTCGATCTGGCTGAGCAGGGTGGCGACGAGATGGACGTCTCCGGCGCCCGACACCTTGGGAATGAGAATCGCGTCGATGTGGTCCCCGGCCGCCTCGACGACGTCGACGATGTCCCGGTAGCAGTAGTGCGTATCGAGACCGTTGATCCGCAACGAGACCGAGCACCGCGACCAGTCGAGGTCGCGCAGGGCATCGATCACGTTGGCCCGCGACTGCTCCTTGTCATCGGGGGCGACGGCGTCCTCGAGGTCGAGCATGACCACGTCGGCGCCGAGGTCGGGGGCCCGTTCGAGCATCCGAACGTTGCACCCGGGCACAGCCAGCTCTGATCGGTGGAGTCGGGGAGCGACCATCCAAACCTCCGGAAACATCGTTTTGGGTGCACAAAGAGCAGCGCGCACCGCCGAGGGAGCGCAAGTGGACCACAACTGGAGCGAGCTGGCAAGTCAAATTAGACAAATTGGTATCTGGCTGAGCGTTTTTCAATATATAGAGCTAACTTGATGTAACACTGGAAATTCTTAGCTTGTGTTCAAAGATTCGGTCCGGCAACCTGCGCAGATGCTCAAGTCGATGCCGTCTTCACCGATCGACCCGCCGAGCCGCCTTCTGTGCGGCCCGGGTCCTTCCACCGTCGACCCTGGGGTGCTCGACGCGATGCAGCGCCCGATGCTCGGACACCTCGATCCCGACTTCCACGACCTTCTCGACGAGGTGGTGCGGATGCTGCGGCTCACCTACCGGGCGGGTGACGGCCTGGTGCTGCCGCTGTCGGCGACCGGCACGTCGGGCATGGAGGCGGGCATCGTCAACCTGCTGGCTCCGGGCGAGACGATCATCGTCGGCCAGTGCGGCTTCTTCGGCCGGCGCATCGTCGAGATCGCCAGGCGCCACGGCGCTGACGTCGTCGTGGTCGAGGCGGACTGGGGCGAGGTGGTCTCCAACGCGGCGCTGCTCGAGGCGCTCGACGAGCATCCCGAGACGCGCATGATGGCGGTCGTGCACGCCGAGACCTCGACCGGGGTGGAGCATCCGCTGGCGGCGCTGGGCCATGCCCTGCGGGCGCATCCGAGGGGCGAGAACGTCCTGCTGATAGCCGACTGCGTGACGTCGATGGGCGGAATCGAACTCGAGTTCGAGGGTTGGGGGGTCGACTATGCCTACTCGTGCACGCAGAAGTGCCTGGCCGCGCCTCCGGGCATGTCACCGATCGCGCTGTCCCCACGCGCGCTGGAGCGGATCGAGAATCGCAGCCACGCCGTTCCGTTCTCGCTCGACATCGAGCAGCTGCGCCTGTACTGGATTGAGCGTCCGGCGGCCTACCACCACACCGTCCCCGTGCTCCACATCTATGCGCTGCACGAGGCACTGCGGCTGGCGCTCACGGAGGGACTCGAGCGTCGCTGGAGCCGGCACCGCGTCGCCGGCGCCTACCTGCAGCAGGGTCTGCAGGCGCTCGGGCTCGAGCTGCTGGCCACGCCGCGCCACCAGCTCGCGCCGCTGACCGCCGTGCGCGTGCCCGACGCCGTCGATGGGAAGGCTGTTCAGCAGCAGCTGCTGCGCGACCACGGCATCGAGGTCGGCGGCGGCCTTGGTCCGCTGGCCCCGGCGATGTGGCGCATCGGGCTGATGGGGCCGAACGCCAGCCAGGAGACCGCCGACGTCGTCCTGACCGCCTTCGAGGACGTCCTCAGCGACGAACCGGTGTTGGCCGCGGCGGCTGCGGGCTAGTGGACCCCACCCAAACTAACTCCGCGGTTCCGCCCGCCTACCGGCGAGCGCTCGCCTACCCGGCCAGCGCTCGCCGGCCTTCCTCCGAGCGCACGAACGCGGTGAACTGGGCGACCGCGTCGGGCACGGGGCCGACGGCGGGGCGGGTGACGTACCAGGAGCGCTTGGGCAGGCCGCCGCGGACGTGGATCGCCGCCAGCAGACCGTGCTTGAGCTCGAGCTCGACGGCGACTCGCGAGGTCAGGGCGACCCCGAGACCGACCCGCGCCGCCTGACGGATGGCGCCGTTGGAGCCGAGCGTGAGGACGTCGGGCTCGAGCCCGTGGGCGGCCAGGTACTCCTCGGACATCGCGCGCGATCCGGATCCGGGCTCGCGCAGGAGCCACGGGCGGTCGCTCAGCTCCTGCGGCGCGACCCAGCGGCGCTTGGCCAGGGGGTCCGTGGGCGCGGTGATGATGACGAACTCGACTTCGGCGAACGCCTCGGTGTGCAGGCGGGCCGTATCGGGCACGCGGCCGGTGATGGCCACATCGACGGCGTGCTCGTTCAGCCGCCGGAAGACGGTCGAGCGGTTGCCCACGTCGAGGCTGACTCGCAGCTCGGGGTGATGCTCGCGGAAGGCCTGGATGAGCAGCGGCGCCAGGTGCTCGCCGGCGGTCGTGACCGCGCTCACGCGGAGCGTCGGTCCGTCCGGCTGCGCGGCCTCCTGCGCCGCCCGCCGGCCCTGCTCGAGCAGGCCGATCACGTCGAGCGCGTAGGGTATGTAGGCGTGTCCGGCGGGGGTCGGGATGAGGTGGCGCCCGGCGCGCTCGGTGAGCTGGACACCGAGCTCGCGCTCGAGTGCGGACACGGCCGCGGACACTGATGGCTGGGTGACGACGAGCTCCTTGGCCGCCGCGGTGACCGACCCGCGCCGGGTCACGGCGAGGAACGCGACGAGCTGAGTCAGGGTTACCGCCATGCTGGTGGTGGCGCCGCCTTAAGCGCGCCTCGTGACCGTCACCCAGGGCAGCTCAGTCGACGTGCTACAAGACCTGGGGCCGTGAGTCATAACTCCGCTGTCATTCGAGGCCTCTCCCGGGGCCCCTGGGCTGTGTCCTCGTCGCCTCGCGCAGCGCTGCTGCGCGTCGGCTCCTGCGTCCTTGCCCAGGACCCCGGGCGACCCCTCTCGGTGACATCGGACTCATGACTCACGACCCTAGACAGAACCGACCCGCTCCGCTAGAAATGTATTGAACATATTTGTGCAGACTAGATGACGTTGTCGAGTTTGCGGGGTTGGATCGTAGTCCGGTCGTCTGGGTCATTCCAGACGTCGACAAGCACGAGTCGGAGGAATAGATGTCGGAAAAGACTTGGGGTGGAGAGAGCTTCTGGGGCCTGGGCTACGAATGGGACCCGGATTGGGTCCTCACCGATCATCAGCGGGAGCTGCGTGACCTGCTGATCGAGCTGTGTGAAAAGGAGATGCGCGCCAACGCGAAGGTCTCCGACGACGAGCTCAAGTTCCCCCGGCGCAACCTCGAGCTGCTCGGCGAGCACGGCTTTTTGGCGCTCACCGTCCCCACCGAATACGGCGGGCTGGGCGAGAACCACGTGGCCTTTGTGATGACCTGCGAGACGATCGCGCGCTACGGCTGCGCGTCGACGGCGATGTGTTACGTGATGCACATGGGCGCGGTCAACACGATCATGCTCCGGCCCACCGACGAGCTGATCGAGCGCTACATTCGCCCGCTCAACGGCGGCAAGATCGGGACGCTGTCGTATTCGGATCCGGAGACGGGCTCGCACTTCTGGTATCCGATCTCCTCGGGAGCCGAGCGTTCCAATGGCGGCTACAAGGTCCGCAAGAAGGCGTCGTGGACGACGTCGGGTGGGTTCGCCGACTTCTACGTGGTGCAGACGACCAGCCCCGAGTTCACCGGCTACGACGACCTGTCGGTGTTCGTCATCGACGGCGAGGACGTCAAGTCCCAGCCGTCCACGTGGGATGCGCTCGGGCTGCGCGGCAACCAGTCGGGTCCGATCGAGGTCGACAGCGTCGAGATTCCGGGCGAGCAGATCGTCGGCCCCGAGGGTGATGGCGCGGCCTCCAACGACGAGTCGGTCGATCCGTGGTTCCTGCTCGGCTCCTCGTCGGTGTGGAACGGTCTGGCCATGGGTGCGATCGATATCGCCAAGCGCCAAACGACGCGCAAGCGTCACGTCGACGTGGGGCTGCGCGTGGCCGACTACCCGACGATTCAGGATTACATCGGCGAGGCCGTGATGGACACCAACGCGGCGCGGCTGTTCGTCTTCTCGGTGGCCCAGGCCATGGACAACGCGACCGACAACAACACGCGGCGTCTCGGTCCGGGCGAGTTCGCGCGCGCGAACTTCCTGCACTGGGCGTGGCAGATCAAGTTCGAGGCGGCCAAGAACGCCGCCCACGTGGTCGACAAGATGCTCCACGCCTGCGGTGGCACCGGCTACAAGCGCGACATGGAGCTCGAGCGCTACCTGCGCGACGCCAAGGCCGGCTGGGTGATGGGACCGACCAACGAGGTCCTGCGCCAGTTCGTCGGCAAGGCGGTCCTGCTCGGGTTCGATGCCCTCGACTACTGGAACCAGACCTACAACCGCCGCGCGGTCGAGAACGAGGTCAAGAAGCTCGACGCCGACGGCAAGCGCAAGCTGGCCGAGGATCTGCTCGCGCAGGTCGAACAGGAGCAGAGCAAGGCGGGCGCACCGAGCTAGCCTGCGGACAGGATGACGACGCTCACGTCACCGCCTCGACTGCTGGTCGGCGGACTGCTCGCATCTGACCCGGCGCTCGAGACCTATCGGGTGACGCCGGGGCGGGCGGCCGCGATCAGGCTGGCCGGCGACGATCGCATCCGCATCGTCGACCGGCACGGGGGCCAGGTGGCCGAGCTGACCGCACTCGGAGTGCAGCGCGCCGAGGACCTTGGCGCCCTCGGGCTCAGGGCCGACGCCCAGGCGAGCGTCGTCAACGGGCTGACCGGTGCCGAGGAGCGCGCCGTTCGCCTGTTCGGCCCCGAGTCCCCCCGGGCAGCGACCTCACGCTGACGGCGGACAGAGACACCACGCTCGTCGTGGCGGCGCCCGGCGGTCGGATCGTCGACGGTGAGCAGCCCGCCACCGAGCTGCTGCTCGAGGTCAGGCGCGCCGTCCCGCGGCCGCGAGAGGAGATCGAGCTTCCGGCTCCACTCGCCGAACCCCGGCTCGACTTCCGGATCGACCCGGCCACGGCCTCGAGCTACGAGGTCCGCGAGGGCGAGTACATCCAGATCATCGACGTCAAGGGCAAGCAGTGCTCGGACTTCCTGGCCTTCCACCGCGCCAAGCTCGAGGATGGAATGGAGCGGGGGCTCGACGCCACGGTGACGCGCACCCTGATGGGCAACGCGTACCCGATGCCCGGCCTGTACCGCAAGTTCTATGACCTCGACATGGTGCCGCTGGTCGAGGTGGTGCGCGACACCGTGGGTCGCCACGACACCTTCGCCCTGGCCTGTCAGGCCAAGTACTACGAGGATCTCGGTTACCCGGGCCACATCAACTGCACCGACAACTTCAACGGTGCGCTGAGCCCGTTCGAGATCGCCCCGCGCAAGGGGTGGGAGGCGCTGAACTTCTTCTACAACACCGGGATTTGACTGCGACATGCAGCTGATCATGGACGAGCCGTGGTCGCGACCCGGCGATTACGTGATGATGCGCGCGCTCGAGGATCTGGTGTGCGCTTCATCAGCCTGTCCCGACGACATCGACCCATCGAATGCCTGGGAGGTGACAGATGTCCATGTGCGCGTGTATCCGCCGGAGAATCGCTTCTCGATGGCCATCGCCCACCGCGTGACTGCCGACGCTCCGCCGGTGCTGACGCAGGAGACCGCGTTCCACCCGCGGACCTCCGAGCTCACCAAGAGCTTCGTCGAGTATCGGGGCTACTGGCTGCCTCACTGCTTCAACAACGAGGGCGGGATCGCCGAGTACTGGGCGTGTCGCGAGAAGGTGGCACTGATGGACCTCTCGCCGCTGCGCAAGTGGGAGGTGCTCGGTCCCGACGCCGAGCTGCTCATGCAGCGGATCGTGACCCGCGACGTCCGCAAGCTGGCGGTGGGGCAGGTCGTGTACACCGCGCTGTGCAACGAGACCGGCGGGATGATCGACGACGCCACCGTGTTCCGGCTCGGCCAGGACAACTTCCGCTTCATCGGCGGCGACGAGTACGACGGCGTCTGGCTGCGCGAGGTCGCCGACCGCGAGGGGCTCAAGGTGTGGATCAAGCCGGCCACCGACCAGCTCCACAACCTGGCCCTCCAGGGGCCCTCGAGCCGTGACGCGATGAAGCAGATCGTGTGGACGCCGCCCACCCAGCCGGGCCTCGAGGAACTCAAGTGGTTCCGCTTCCTGGTCGGACGGATCGGGACCCATGACGGGATCCCGATCATCGTCTCGCGGACCGGCTACACCGGCGAGCTGGGCTACGAGATCTTCTGCCATCCGTCCGATGGGCCGGCCGTCTGGGATGCCGTGTGGGGAGCCGCCGAGCCGCTCGGATGCAAGCCGCTGGGGCTCGAGGCTCTCGACATCCTGCGGATCGAATCTGGGCTGATCTTCGCCGGCTACGAGTTTGACGACCAGGTCGACCCGTTCGAGGCCGGGATCGGCTTCACCGTGGCGCTGCAGAACGAGGAGGACTTCATCGGCCGCGACGCGCTGCTCGAGCGCAAGGAGCACCCCCAGCGCAAGCTTGTCGGCCTCGAGCTCGAGGGCAACGAGACGGCCGGCCATGGCGACGAGGTCTATGTTGACCGGCGCCGCGTCGGCGTGATCACCAGCGGGACCCGCAGCCCGACGCTGCGTAAGTCGATCGCGCTGTGCCGGATGGCTGTCCAGTACGCCGGGCTCGACACCGAGGTCGAGGTCGGAAAGCTCGACGGGCTGCAGAAGCGAATCCCGGCCCGAGTGGTTCGTTTTCCGTTCTACGACCCGGAGAAGACCCGGCCACGGTCGTGACCGAGCGCGAGGGAGTTGCGCGACTAACGCGGGTAGCCGTACCCACGGCGAGCTCCGGCCTGATGCCTCCGCCCAAGCCGCTGCGCGGGGGCTACGCGGCCGCGCCGCGCCGCGGGCGTCTGATACCCGTCACCGGGGTTGCCAAGCTGACGCCCGAAGGCGGCGCACGTCGAGCAGGCGGCGCGCTCGCTGCGCCAGGTCATGGGCCGCTTTGCCACCGGCGTGACCGTCATCACCACGTACCATCGCGACACGATCCACGGCATGACGGCAAACGCCTTCCTTTCGGTCTCGCTGCGCCCACCCCTGGTGCTGGTCTCGCTCGGCCGCTGCCGCATGGGCGAGATGCTGCCCCACACCAAGCGCTACGGCGTGAGCGTGCTGGCTCACGATCAACGGCATTTCGCCGAGCACTTCTCAGCTCAGCGCGTGTCGCCGGTCGAGCCGGAATTCGACTGGCGCGACGGCTTACCGCTGCTCAAGGGCGCGCTGGCGCACGTGGTGTGCAGGGTCGTCGACGTCCACGCGGCCGGCGACCACGAGCTGTGGATCGGCGAGGTGGAGCAGGTCGCCCAGCACGACGGCAATCCCCTGCTGTTCTACACAGGACGGTTCGGCACCGTCCAGGACCTCGAGAGCAACTTCTAGGACCCCGGACCGGGGGCGACGAGGTAGTCCGAGGCGGTCCAGACCAGACACGACGCCTTGCGTCGCACCGCCCGCTCGGCGGCGCGAAAGCGTCGGCGCGTCAGCCGGGAGCGGTCGGGACCGAACACGAGCAGCCCAGCGTCCAGCTCACCGACCAGCTCCAGCAGAGCGACGATCGGCCTCCGGCTCGAGACCCGCAGCAGCTCGGTCGGAACGCCCAGCGCGGCCGCGCGCGTTGCCGTCGCGCGGACCTCCTCGAGGTCCTCCTCGTGCGGCAGCGTCGCGAACTCCGGCGCCAGCATGACCGTCAGCGGGTAGGGCGGCAGCACGAGCATATTGGCCACGATCAGCCTGACCCCGGCCTGCCGCGCGCTCTCGATCGCCATTTGTTCGGCGCTGGGCTCGATGCGCACCGAGAGCGTCGCGAGCACCACCGGCATGGCCCGGGTGGGATTGACGCCGGTATGCGCCGTTTCGCGGCGGCCCGAGTCGACAATCGCTGCCATCGCACCAAGAGTCTACGCCGCCGAGTTTTCGGCGATTTTGCGGAGTCTAAGTTGACCGACTTTGTACAAACTGGTATATCTCCGCGCCACGGGAGCCCAGGTTCAAGCTAGTCACCCGGAGAGGGGTTGAAGCATGGCCGAAGCAGTTGTTGAGGAACGCCACCTGATCAAGTCACTGCGGTGGTGGGACGGGTTCACGATCGCTATGTGCAACCCGGGCTTCCTGTTCGCGTCCCTGGGCTTCACGCTGGGCATCTTCGGCGTGTGGGGATCCGTGATCCTGTGGGGTATCTCGGCCATCATCGGGATGATCCTGACGTGGATCTATGTCGAGCCGGCGATGATGTTCCCGAACCAATCGGGCGGCATCTCGCTCTACGCCAATGAGGCCTGGCGCAAGTACACGACGTTCGTCGGCCCGATCGCGACTTTCGGCTATTGGATCGGCTGGTCGGTGGTGCTGGCGATCTTCGGCAAGATCATCGGCGACCTGGTCGTGTCGAGGTGGTTCTCGAGCTCGACCTGGAGCGTCTACGACGGTGTGGTGCACCTGACGCTTTCCAGCTTCATCGCGATCGGCGTGATCGTGGCTGTCTGGGCCTTCAACATCTTCGGCATCCGCCCGATGAAGGGGCTGACCTATGTCACCGCGGGGCTGCTGGCGCTGGTACTGATCTTCTTCATGTTCGTGCCGTACATCAGCGGCCACTGGCACTCCAGCAACGTCCACGCGACGTTCACCGGCCCGTGGGGTGGTACCAAGCTGGCCTTCGTCTACCTCTTCATCCTTGGCTGGTCCTCATGGGCATGCGAGGTATGCGCCACCTTTGCCCCCGAATACAAGACCGAGCGGGACACGAACATAGCCATGCGCAGCTCGGCCGTGTTCGTGGTCGGGGTGTTCATCCTCGTTCCGCTCGGCCTGGGCGGCGTCACCGGGGTCCCGGCGGCCGCCACGCAGGAGGGACAGTTCTATACCACAGCACTCCAGACGCTGGCGGGACACACGTTCGGAACCTTCCTGCTGATCTGCCTGATCGCCAGCCTGATCCTCTCCATGTCGTCGTCCACGGCCGACGGCAGCCGCGCGCTGTACGGGATCTCGCGAGCCGGCCTGACCATCAAGCAGCTCGGCCGCCTGAACAAATACCACGTGCCGGGTAACGCGATGACGGTCGATCTGCTCGTCAACGTCCTGCTCGTGCTGTTCATCTCGAGCAACCTGGCCATCCTCTACATGAGCAACATCGGATACGTCCTGGCTCACGTGCTGGCGGTCAGCGGCTTCCTGCTCCTACGAAAGGACCGTCCGAATTGGCCGAGGCCTCACAAGCTGGGCCCGATCTGGATACCGATTGCCTGGTTCATGACCGCCCTCGTTGCCTTCCTGCTGCTTGTCGGCGCGCTGGCACCGCATCTCAACGGCTACGGGACCTGGACGGACTTTGGGATCGGCGTCGGCGTGCTCATCGCCTCGGTACTGCTGTTCATCTTCCGCCGCGTCGTCCAGGACGGCGAGAAGATCCACCTGCGCGAGGAGACGCCGACGATGCCGGCGGAGGGCGATTGGCCCGAGGGCTTCGAGGCTCCCGCGCCACCGGTTGCTCCGGCGGTGAGTTGACCGGCAACCGAGGCCCAGGCCACGCCGTCACCGACGCTCGCGCGCGACCAAGGAGAGACAATGCAGAAAATCGTTGTTGGCTATGACGACACCGAGGCGGCGCAGCGAGCACTCGAGCGCGCTGCGACGCTCGCCGAGGCGTTCAAGTCAGAGCTGATCATCACCAGCGTGGCCCCGCTCATGGTCAGCGTGGGGCGATCGGGGGGGCCCGTGGATCCAGTCGATCCGCCCCAGAAACACCGGCAGGAGCTCGAGGCGGCCCGCGCTTACCTCGAGGGCAAGGGGCTGAGTGCCGAGTATGCGCCCGCGGTCGGCGACCCCGCCGACACGATCGTCGAGCTCGCCAATGAGCGCGGCGCTGACCTCGTCGTCGTCGGCACGCGCGAGCTGAACATCACCCAGCGGCTACTCGGTCAGAGCGTAAGCGGCGCGGTCGTGCACCACGCCCACTGCGATGTGTTGATCGTTCACTGATAGGGCGGCCACTCCGGCGGCCGCCCCACTTGCGGTCCGCGGTCAATCGGCTTTGATCTTCCAGCGCGGACGTTCGGCGATCGCCCGATACTGGCGGCGCCGGCGCCGGGGGCGCACAAAGGTCGACCAGATGAAGCCAATGGTTGGGATGATGAGGATGAGCGCCAGGGCACGGCCCGCGAGGATGAATCCCACTGAGATGATGACGATCCCGGCCACGAAGATCGCAGGCAGGATCCGATCGTGGACCCGCTGGCGCCGGAATGAGGCGTATTCCTCGACCGGGATCTTGTTGGTGTCGTAGCTGCGCCCGCAGTTCTCACATTTCCAGCGCTCCCCGTAGCGAAGCTCCCTCCGTTCCCCGCATTCGCACTTCACGGTGATCGGCGGTCCTCGCCGGACGTCCTTCGAGAGGACCGCGCCGTCGCTCATGGGCGTAGTGTGGCGCACCTGGCCTGACGGGCAGCGCTGCCGCTAGTGCGCCGGCGGCTCCCAGCCCTCGAGGACCGGCGGCGTCCAGTCGGTGCCCACCGTGCGCGAGTTCTCCACCCACGGCCCGAGTTCAGGCTGGGGGAACTTGCAATGGCGCTCCTTGAGCGCGATGCCATACGAGTTGCCCGACTGCAGATGTTTGATCAGGACCTTGCGGGCGATCTCGTCCTCGCGTCCCGGAGGGATGTCGAAATAGAGCTTGATGAACGAGTTCGAATAGCGGTCGAAGACCGCCGGCGTGCCCTCCTCCTCGAGCAGGGTGACGTCCTCGAGCCAGTTGATGTCCGGGCCCGGCGTGGCCGCGACCAGGTCGATGTCCTGCACCAGCGAGATGTCCTCCTGGTAGGGGAAGCGATGCCCCGAGAGGTACTCGGCGTCGATGCCGATGATCTTCTCGGGCTCGCCGGGAACTCTGTGCTGGGAATCAGAACTCATGACTGGGCTCCAGTCCGCTCGGCCTGCGCGGTCAGGTAGTCGATCGGGTTCTCGACGTGGCGCTCGAGCAGTCGCTTGATCTCCTGCAACGTCCGCTCCTCCGAGACCCCGGGGATGTAGTCGGTGCCGGCCAGCGGGACGCGGGCCATGGCCGCCGCCTCGGTGGTAAGCGCGCACAGATCCTCGGGCTCGAGGTTGTGCACGTCGGTCTTGCCACACGCCCGAGCCAGCATCTGGCACTCGAGCGTGAGCGTGTGGAGAAAGTTGTAGACGCGGTGGGCGGCCTCATCGACGACCAGGCGCTTTCGTAGCTCGGGATCCTGCGTGGTGATCCCCACCGGGCAGCGCCCGGTGTGACAGTGGTAGCACTGCCCGGCCGGCACGCCGACGGTCCCCTCGTAATCGGTGACGCCGGGGATCTCCTTGTTGCAGTTGAGCGCCATCAGCGCCGAGTGGCCGATCGCCACCGCGGTGGCGCCGAGCGCCAGGCACTTGGCTATGTCGCCGCCGTTGCGGATCCCGCCGGCCACCACGAGGTCGATCTCGTCGGCCAGCCCGACGTCCTCGAGCGCCCGGCGGGCCTCGGGGATGGCCGCCATCAGCGGCACGCCGGTCTCCTCGGCGGCCACGTGCGGGCCGGCTCCCGTGCCGCCCTCGGCGCCGTCGAGGTAGATGATGTCGGGGCTGCACTTGGCCGCCATCCGCACGTCGTCGTATACACGAGCGGCGCCAAGCTTGAGCTGAATCGGGATCTCGTAGTTGGTCGCCTCGCGAATCTCCTGAATCTTCAGCGACAGGTCATCCGGGCCCAGCCAGTCGGGATGCCGGGCCGGCGAGCGCTGGTCGATCCCCGCCGGCAGTGAGCGCATCTCGGCCACCTGCTCGGTCACCTTCTGGCCCATCAGGTGGCCGCCCAGCCCGACCTTGCAGCCTTGCCCGATGAAGAACTCGCAGGCATCGGCGAGCATCAGGTGGTGAGGGTTGAAGCCGTAGCGGCTCTGGATCAGTTGGTAGTACCACTTGGTGGACAGTTCGCGCTCGGGCGGGATCATCCCGCCCTCCCCCGAGCACGTGGCGGTGCCGGCCATCGAGGCACCCTTGGCCAGGGCCATCTTGGCCTCCAGCGACAGGGCGCCGAAGCTCATGCCGGTGATGTAGACCGGGATGTCGAGCTCGATTGGCTTCTTGGCGAAGCGCGCGCCGAGGATCGTCTTGGTCTCGCACTTCTCCCGGTAGCCCTCGATCACGAAGCGGGTGAGCGTTCCGGGCAGGAACATCAGCTCGTCCCAGTGCGGTATCGGCTTGAACATCGAGAAGCCGCGCATGCGGTAGCGACCGAGCTCGGACTTCACGTGGATGTCGTCGATCACCTCGGGGGTGAAGATCCGGCTGTGCCCGAGCCGGTTGTGCGGCGAAGGTGCCGTCTCGTCAGTCATAAGGCGCCTCCCTAGAGCACGAGCTTGCGCTCGGACGGCTCGAGGTTGTCGTAGTTGTAGAGCTTCTTGCCGCAGACGAACTTCTGCAGCTGGGGGGGCGAACCGAGTCCGTGGAGGCGGAACTTGCGCTCGATCAGCTCGGTGTCGACGTCGTTCCATTCGCCGGGTACGCAGTCGATGCCCAGCGAGGCGACCTTGCCGGCGACATAGATCGTGCCGTCGTACATCGAATCCCCCAGCCCCGGGCCGACGTCGCCGAGGAGGATCTGGCGCCCGCGCTGCATCATGAATCCGGTCATCGAGCCGGCATTGCCGCCGACGATGATCGTGCCGCCCTTCTGATCGATGCCCGTGCGGGCACCGACCTGGCCCTTGACGATCAAGTCGCCGCCGCGCAGGGCGGCGCCGGTCAGCGAACCCCCGTTGCCGTCGATCACCACGACTCCCGACATCATGTTCTCGCACGCCGACCAGCCGACGCGCCCGGTGATGTGGATCTCGGGTCCGTCGATGATCCCGCAGGCGAAGTACCCGAGGCTCCCCTCGAAGGTGATCCGGCAGCGAGTGAGGATGCCGGCGCCAAGCGAGTGCTTGGCCCCCGGATTCAGCACGGTCACGTCTCTGACGCCCTGATCGTAGAGCAGCCAGCGCAGCTCGAGGTTGATCCGCCGCGTGGTCAGACGATGGGCGTCGAGCGTGGCCCTATCGCCGTCGATCTGGCTGATCTTCGGGACGACCTCGTCGAGCTCGACCAGCCCGCGTGCGTCGTAGCGCGGCCCATCGTCGGTGGTTACCGTGTCCACACCATCACCTCGCGCTCGTAGGGGTCATACGTCTCGATCTCGTGGTCGATCACCGCGCGGATCGCCATCTCCTCGGAGGCCAGCGCGACCATGTCATCGCCCTCGTAGAGCACCAGCGGCTTGGCGGCCAACTCGTCCTTGGCCATGCCCAGCGCATCCTCGGACACGCAGATGTAGGTGAACACGCCGTCGAGCTCGTCCAGGCTCTGGTGCATCGCGTCCTCGAGCGAGATCCCGGCCTCGAGCTTCTGGGCCAGGTACACGGCGATGATCTCGGAGTCGCACTCCGAGGCGAAGCGGTGGCCAGCGCGCTCCAGCCGCCGGCGCCACTGGTGGTAGTTGGTCAGCTGGCCGTTGTGGACCACGGCGACATCGGAGAACGGATACGCCCAGTAGGGATGGGCGTTGGAGATGTCGACGTCGGACTCGGTGGCCATTCGCACGTGCCCGATGCCGTGGCTGCCGAAGTAGTCGTCGAGGTTGTAGCCCGCCGACACCGTCCTGGCGTCGCCCAGGTCCTTGACGATCTCCAGCGAGTGGCCGGCCGACAGCACCTCGGCGCCCGGCACGGACTCGACGTGATCGGCCAGCTTCTTGAGGTCGCCGTCGTAATGCATGGTCACGGTTAGCGAGTACTCATTGCTCTCATCGATCGAGCGGATGTCGGCGCCGGCGGCCCGCACCCGCGCCTCGACCTCGCGCCGATGGCGGCGCAGGTCGTCCTCGAACTCGAGATCGCGCGGCGTGTTGGCGTCGGCCAGCTTGACCCGCATGACGATCTCCTGGGCGGGGGCGCGATACAGGGCGAACCCGGTCGAGTCGGGCCCCCGGTGCTTCATCGCCTGCAGCATGCTGGTGATGTCGCGCCCGATCCGGTGGGCGCCGTTGCCGTTCTTGTAGATGATTCCGGCGATGCCGCACATCAGATCGGTCCTCGCTGTAGGGGGGGGGGAAAGAGGGGGGCGATCAGGAGCACCTCGAGGTACTCGTCGCGCTCCCAGTCGGTGACCGCGGCCAGGTAGCGCTCCCACTCATCGCGCTTGTACCAGTCGAACACCTTGTATAGGCGGCCGGGCATCGAACTCTTGATCACTTCGTCCTTGGCCAGTTCGTTCAAAGCCGCCCCGAGGCTCTCGGGCACCTTCTCGATCTCTGCGCCCTTGGCCAGCAGGTCGTACGTGTTGCCCTGCTGGGGCGGACCGGGATCACTGCGGTTGCGGATCCCGTCGAGCCCGGCCTGGAGCAGCGCCGCCGTGGTCAAGTACGGGTTGCACGAGGAGTCGACCCCGCGGTACTCGAACCGCCCGCCGCTGGCCACGCGCACGGTCGTGGTCCGGTTCTGCCAGCCCCAGTTCTTGTAGATCGGGGCCCAGAACCCGGTGTCCCACATGCGGCAGTAGGAGTTGACCGTCGGGTTGCCCACGCACATCAGGGCGTGGAAGTGGTCGAGCATCCCGCCGAGGAAGTGGCGCGCGATCTCCGACAGCTTGTCCCGGCCCGTCGGGATCGTGGAAGACGTTGTTGCCGTCCTCGTCCACCAGCGTGAAGTGATGGTGATGGCCGTTGGCCGAAACGCCCGTGAACGGCTTGGGCATCCACGTCGGAAGGACCCCGTGCTTGCGGCCCACGGCCGCGCACGCCTGCCGGTAGGTCGTGATGTTGTCCGCCGTGCGGAGCGGACGGTCGAAGCGGAAGTTGAGCTCGAGCTGCCCGGGCGCGTCCTCGTGGTCGCCATAGCTCATGTCGAGCCCCAGCCGCTGGCAGTAGTCGACCACGTCGAGCAGCACCGGACGGAGCTCCTCGAACTGATGGATGTGGTAGCAGTAGGGCTTGGTCACGCCCTCGAGCTCGCCGCCGTCGTCATTGGGGCGCTTGAGCCACATCGTCTCGGGCTCGATGCCGATCAGGAACTGGTAACCCAGCTCGGTCTCGAACGCGTCGGCGACACGCTTGAGGTTCTGGCGCGGGTCGGCATCCATGAGCTCGCCGGTCTCGGTGTCGTAGCAGTCGCAGAACACCCGGGCCACACGCTCGTCCCAGGGAAGGACGGCGAACGTGTCGAGGTCGGCGATCGCGGCTAGCTCGGACTCCTCGGGACCGAATCCGATGTAGTTGCCGAGGCGGTCGGTGAACAGGTTCGCGGTGGCGCCGTAGACGAGCTGGTAGCCCCTCTGGGCGACCTGGGGGAAGAAGGACGAGACGACGCCCTTGCCCATCACCCGGCCGGTGATCGAAATCTGCTGGAAGAACACGTACTTGATGCCGCGCTCCTCGATCAACCGGGTCAGCTGCTCGATCCTCTCGGCGCGCCCGGGGGCGCTGCGAGCCTCCGCTAGCGTCGCCGGCGGCGGCGCGATCCGGGGGCTCGAGATTACGGTCCGAACGTCGCCACCGAATACCGGCGCGTCGACAATGCCCTCGGCTGCCATCTTTCTCCTAATCCGCGGCGTGGACAAATTGGTACAGGCCCTGCCTGACGTCTTATACCAGTTCGTTTAGGGAGGGACAAGCGCGGGAGGGGTGGGCGCGACGTCAAGCGGCCGGCAAGGGGGCTGCGGGGTTCGGTTCTTCCGTCCTGGGCTCCCGAGCGGCGTCGGGAACTGCGGCTTGGGAACGTGGGTTGGGGCGCCAAGAGCGGCGTCGTAAACGTCAAGCACGCGTCCGCGCCGGCGGCCAGTTTGACGTTTCCGGTGCCCAGGACCCTACGTCAGTCTCGCCAGCTTCGCCGGGTCGCCTGTGACGACACTTCCAACCACTCCAATGGGGCGCTCCGGACACGTAAGGAGGCGCGCTACGGACACAATCGCGCTTCAACGGATCCCCGTGATCCCCAAATGGGCCGTGCATAAAAGTGACCGAACAGGCGTCGAGCCGCCCATCGCGAGACGCGCAAAGTGGGGAGATATCTCCCCACCCCAGATCAGTGTTTGGCTCTCACGAAATGCGTGGAACTCCCACGAAATGGGTAGAAAACCCACGAAATGGGTAAAGAACGTGGTGTGCGTCGGGCACGTTTCAGCCTCTTGGCGATCCTAATCAGCGCCCTCACGCTGGCAGTTAGCACGATCCCGGCAGAAAGCGCCTCAGCAGATGGTTCATCGACCATCCGGAGCGCTAGCGGGACCGTATCCTCGGCCACGGGCACGGTGGCGAAGACGACGGGCTCGGCCACGGGCACGGTGGCGAAGACGACGAGTTCGGCTACGCCAAGCTCGGCTATTCCGACCACGGGCGCGACCAGCCCGACGACGGGCTCGACTACCCCGACGACGACGAGTTCGGCCACGGGCACGGTGGCGAAGACGACGAGCTCGGCCACGGGCACCGTGGCGAAGACGACGAGCTCGGCCACGGGCACGGTGGCGAAGACGACGGGCTCGGCTACTCCGACGACGGGCTCGACTACCCCGACGACGACGAGTTCGGCCACGGGCGCGGTGGCGAAGACGACGAGCTCGGCCACGGGCACCGTGGCGAAGACGACGAGCTCGGCCACGGGCACGGTGGCGAAGACGACGGGCTCGGCTACTCCGACGACGGGCTCGACTACCCCGACGACGGGCTCGGCTACTCCGACGACGGGCTCGGCTACTCCGACGACGAGCTCGACCAGCCCGACGACGGGTTCGGCTACTCCGACGACGAGCTCGACCAGCCCAACGACGGCTACCGGAGTGGTGTCCACGGTCACCGCTCCCGTCACGCAGACGCTGTCGACGGTGACGGCGCCGCTTACGAGTTCGACCCCGTCGGCGAGCTCGACCAATCCCACGACGGGCTCGGCTACTCGGACGGCGAGCTCGACCAGCCCGACGACGAGTTCGACCCCGTCGGCGAGCTCGACCACTCCGACGATCGGTGCCGGAGTGGTGTCCACGGTCACCGCTCCGGTCACGCAGACGCTGTCAACGGTGACGGCGCCGCTTACGAGTTCGACCCCATCGACTGTCCCGGCGACAGGGTCCTCGACCGCTCCGACGAGCTCTGGGCCGGTGGGTGGCGTGTTGTCGACGGTGACGGCGCCGGTGGGTGGGGTGTTGTCGACGGTGACGGCGCCGGTGGGTGGGGTGTTGTCGACGGTGACGGCGCCGGTGGGTGGGGTGTTGTCGACGGTGACGGCGCCGGTGGGTGGGGTGTTGTCGACGGTGACGGCGCCGGTGGGTGGGGTGTTGTCGACGGTGACGGCGCCGGTGGGTGGGGTGTTGTCGACGGTGACGGCGCCGGTGGGTGGGGTGTTGTCGACGGTGACGGCGCCGCTCTTGGGTGCGACCGCGCCGGTGACCGAGCCGTTGTCGACGATCATCGCGCCGGTGGTGCGTGTGACCGCGGCTCCGCCCATAGGGGCGCTGCCGACTGTCATGGCGCCGGGTACCCAGAGTCCCACCTCCCCCGTAGGGACACTGGCGCCCGTCACACCGACATCCGGTGCGGCGGCGACCTCGCCGGTAACCGGCATGCTGACGCCAATCGCCCAGACCCTCCCGCTACCAGCTTGGGGCGCGCCGGTCACGAACACGTCGGTAGCGGTCGGTCAGACGCCGCCACCCGTGAATCAGGTTCGATCGTGGGGGCGGTGGGCGATGCACCTTGGCTTCCCGATGGCAAGCCGTGGCACTTCTACTCTGCTGAACGGAACGGATGGCTTCTTCGCAGGAAAGCGTCGGCTGGTGAGTGGATCGCGCCCGGTCGTGCCCGCTCAAGGCTCGTCGGCGCCCGTTCCGCCTAGTGGGCAGTTTTTTGGTGGTATCGGTTCTGCTGCAGGTGGGGGTTCGGGCTTCTTCTTCTTCTTCGGCGTTACAGCGTTGCTTGCGCTGGCTGCTTTGTTCTTGCCTCGCGTGATCTGCATGCTCCGACTGTTTGGAGCGTCGCGGGCGCCGCAGCCGTTTGTCCTATTGCTAGAGCGTCCTGGCTGAGACCCGAGTCGGTCTCCCAGGTTTTCGCAACCGGGTCTTCAAACCCGGGTGCACCCCTGTCTAGCTAACAATAGGAGAAGCGACTCATGTCACGCTCAACGTGGGCGTGCGTGGAGAGCTGTGGACCTGTCAGCGCCGTCGCGTGTAGCGGCGACGAGCGGGCCAGACTCGAGGATCGAGCACGCCTCGGGCGCGGGCCTCTGGCGGGTGCAGTCTCTTCCACCAAACGCCTAATCGGATTGATGGCCGCGAGCATGCTCGTCATGGCTGCCGCGCCGACCGCAGGGTTGGCAGTCTCCACGAGCGGCGTGGGCCCCAAGCCTTGTGCCAACAACAGCAAACAATCCTCGGTGCATGTCGGTCACGCTAGCGCCGAAGTGCTGACGCTCGGTAGCGGCTACTCAAGCGGCCGAGACGCAGCGCGCGTGCGCGCGCTGCAGAGTCGGCTGACGTGCGCGGGGTACCCGCCGGGGCCGATCGATGGTCGTTACGGGCCGCGCACTGAGCAAGCCGTGACCCGCTTCCAAGCCACCCGTGGTCTCTTGGTCGACGGGATAGCCGGCCCGCTTACGCTGGCGGCGTTGAGCAGCTCGTCACCTGTGCTGTATCCAGGCGCGGGTTACGCGGGACACGGGTCGGGCGCTGTCCGCGCCCTGCAGAGTCGGCTGATGCGCGCGGGGTACCCGCCGGGGCCGATCGATGGTCGTTACGGGCCGCGCACTCAGCAAGCCGTGACCCGCTTCCAGGCCGCCCGCGGCCTGCTCGTCGACGGGATCGCCGGCCCGCAGACAGACGCCCGCCTGGCTAGCGCGTAGCGCACAAGGCGGCTCGGCCCTCGCGTCCAAAGAACTCGCGTCAGCGAACCAGTCGCCACGCGCGTGGCGGACGCTCGCACCCGCCGGCCCCATGCCGCTCCCCGGAAGGTGGTCTCGCCGACCCGCTCAACGAGCTCACCATCATTCGCGCTGGTCGTGTTGTTCGTCGCGCTCATCGCTGTCGGGCTCTGTGCGATATGGCTTGCGTTCCGGCGCCGCAACAAGCAATACGTCGAGGGGCAAACGAAGCGGGCCATCGTTCCCGATTCGGCTAACGCAACCCACTCGAAGGCCAACCACACCATAACTCCCAACGGCACCCCCCAACAAGGAACCGCGACCCCCAACGAGAACTGCGACCACCAACGAGACACCAGCCACCACCGACCAATAACAACCCCCAATCGCCGTCTCACTCGCCCCGAGCGCGCCGAGCGCGCGTTCAGCGAGGGGCTTCTGCTCGAGGAGCAGGGAGATCTCGCCGCAGCAGCGGCGATTTACCGCCGAGCCGATCAGCTCGGCCATGGCGGCGCCGCATGCAACCTCGGTGTGCTGCTCGCCGAGCAGGGCGATTGGGCTGCAGCGGAGGCGTGCTTCCGACGGGCAGGTCAGCGCGGCGACGCTCATGGTGCGTTCAACCTCGCCGTCCTCCTCGAAGAACACGGAGACCGGATCGAAGCGCTGAGTGCCTACGAGCGGGCCGCGCAATTCGGCGATCCTGAGACGGCGGAGTCCGCTCGGGCGGCCGCAGATGACCTAAGGCGACGAGTCGAGAGGCCCACTGCCGCCCGGGAGGGAGGTGGTCCCCAATGATTCGTAGCCTCCCGAAAGACGGCCCGAGCCCGGATGCTCAGCAAATGTCGCGGGCGGAGCTGCCGGCTGACGGCGATCAGCGCCTGCGAGTCCTCATCGCCGATCCCGACGGGCTCGCGCGAAGCGCGATTCGTACCGCGCTGCTGGAGCCCGATCGGGTCGCTGTCGTCCTCCTCGCCGAGAATGCTCGCGAGGCGCTGGAGCTCGCACGCTACTACCACCCAGCGGTCATGATCATCGACACCGCGCTTCCGCCGGACGGTGGCGTGAAGCTGATCAGGCGGGTGCGGGCGGCTGCACCCGCGACACGGGTCCTGATGGTCTCGGTCGATGATCAGGAGGCGATCGCGGGGCTGCGCGCGGGCGCTATCGGACATGTCCGCAAGGACATCGATCCCGATGAACTCGCGAGCTTGATCTTGCGCGCCGCAGACGGCGAGGCGATTGTCCCGCAACGGGTGCTGATGCCGTTGTTGGAGCTGTTGCGCGAGATCCCGGAGACCGGATGGCGACCGCTGCATAGCCGCTTGACCACCCGCGAGTGGGAGATCGTCGAGCTGCTTGGCGAGGGAGCCACGACCCATCTGATCGCCGAGAGCCTGGTGCTCTCGCCGACCACCATCTACAGCCATGTCAAGAGCGTGATGCGAAAGCTCGGCGTGCACTCACGCCGCGAAGCCGTCGCCGCAGCAGAACGCCTACGCAGAGAGGAGGCCTCGGGCACAGACCTCCCCCGTCCTATCCGAGGAAGCTCGTCCGCCTAGCCAAAAGCATGCTCCCGCACGGCGATCCCGACCCCAGCGCCAGCGACCTCAAATTGGGGCGCGGACCGCCGTCACGGCCTGGGTCCTAAGCGCTCCTCGCCATCATCGTCGCCATCAACGCCGGCAACTACTCCAGTGGAACTAACGATCACTGCGGGCCGCAGGGCCCGCGGACCTCACCCTCCGGCAAGCCGATGAGGAAAAAGATCCTCGCCCCAGGCGGACTCGGTTCCTCATCGCCTCCAGCATTGCGCCAGCAAAATTATGACCCCGGGCAAATGACCGGACCGCACGGTCCAGCTCGTCTCCCTCGGGTTCACAGAATCCTCTTCGTCCAATCCGTCGGTAACGGGCCGCGACACTCCGCCATCGCAGCTTAGGGGAAGTAAGGTCTCGAATAAGAGGCTGGACAAGGCGCAGGCGGTGCGGGGTTGGTCGACGGATCGGCCACCCCGCCCCGCGACCGCATGTTTGAACGTAGAGCGCGTTGTCCCTGCAACGCAGCGCTGTGCGGGCAGCTTGGTCCGCCTCAAGTCGTCTCTCCGCGCTGTCGCGAGCTCGGTGAGGCGCTAGTGGGTCCCCCGGAAACATTGCACCCGAAATGGCCGGCCCCGGATGACCGCTGGCCTTTGTCCTCGGATCCTCATGCACCTCCAGTGCATGTCGGATCCTGCGTCCGCGGCCAGCGGCCCCCGGACCTGGCCATTTCACGGACAACGTTCCCAGGAGACCCACTAGGACATGGGGGCGCTACTTTCCCCGGCGCGGTTGGGCCGGTCGCCGCCGCGCCCGCCCGTCAACTCACGCGTCCGCAGGAGTATTGGCTCTTTGGTGGTAAATGCAGACGCCCGTCCCGGGGTACTGCGAGAGGCGAGCGCCTACGCCACCGCCGGCGTGAACGCCGGCTGTTCGGCCATTGGACGGACGTCGACGGCCACGACCTTGTACTCGGGACAGCTGGTGTTCACGTCCGCCGAAGACCCGATCAGGAGGTTGGTCCGCACCTCGGGGAAGTGGAACGCAGTGAACACGTGGCCGGGCTCGATCCGGTCGGTGACGCGGGCCTCGACCTCGATTCGGCCCACGCGGCTGCGGACCGAGACCTTCTGGCCGTCGGTGATCCACAGGCGGGAGGCGTCGTCGGGGTGGATCTCGAGCCACTCGCGGTCGACGAGCTCGAGGTTGGCCGTCCGGCGGGTCATCGTGCCGGCGTTGTAGTGCTGAAGCCGTCGGCCGGTGACCAGGATCAGCGGGAACTCGTCGTCGGCCGCGTCGCCCGGGGCCTTGAAGGGGATGGCGGCGAACTCGCCCTTGCCGCCGGGGAGGTCGAACTTGTCGCGGTACAGGATCGGCGAGTCGGTGCCGTCGGGCGCCACCGGCCACTGCAGGCCCTTGCGGCCGATCCGCTCGTGGCTGACGCCGGCGTAGGTCGGGGTCAGGGCGGCGATCTCGTCCATCGCGTCGGACGGGCTGTCCCAGCCCATGTCGTGCCCGAGGGCCGCGGACATCGTCGTGATGATGTCGAAGTCGGTCCTGGCTCCGCCCGGGGGATCGATCGCCGGGGCGACGAGCTGGAAGCGGCGCTCGGCGTTGATGAACGTGCCCGACTTTTCCAGGAATGAGGAGGCGGGCAGAATCACGTCGGCGTACTTGCTCGTCTCGGTCTCGAAGATCTCCTGGCAGACGAGGAACTCGAGCGACTCCAGCGCGTGAATCACGTGCTTGGTATTGGGGTCGGTCTGGGCGACGTCCTCGCCGAAGATCCACATCGCCTTGAGCTTGCCGTCGACGGCGGCGTCGAACATCTGGGGGATCGTGTAGCCCTTCTGGCGGCTGAGCGGAACGCCCCAGCGCTCCTCGAACGAACGCGCAACCGCGTCGTCGCCGACCGAGCGGTAGGCGGTGTAGGTGTCCGGCAGGGCTCCCATGTCGGAGGACCCCTGGACGTTGTTCTGCCCGCGCAACGGCAGCAGCGCCGAGCCGGGGCGCCCCACCTTGCCGGTCAGCAGCGCGAGGTTGCAGATCAGGCGGACGACCTCGGAGCCGTAGCGGTGCTCGGTAACTCCGAGGCCCCAGGCGATCGAGGACTCGGTGGCCTCGGCGTAGATGTGGGCCGCGGCTTCGAGGTCGGCGGGCGGGATCCCGGTGATCTGCGAGACCTCATCGGGCGAGTAGGCGGCGAGCAGCTCCCGCACGTCCTCGTAGCCCTCGGTCCGCTGCGCGACGAACGCCTCGTCGACGAGGCCGTCGCGGACGACGACGTGTGCGAGGCCCAGCATCACGGCGGCGTTGGTGCCCGGCCGGGGCGCGAGGTGCAGGACGCCGTAGTCCGACAGCTCGATCCGGCGCGGGTCGATCGTGATCAGCTTCATCCCGCGCAGCGTTGCCTGCTTGATCCGGGCGCCGACGACCGGATGGCCCTCGGTCGGGTTGGCGCCGATGATGATCATGGCGTCGGCCCCGTCGATGTCGTCGAACGAGCCGGTCGCACCCGATAGGCCGAAGGATTTGCGCAATGCCCAGGACGTGGGGGAGTGACAGACGCGCGAGCAATTGTCGATGTTGTTGGTCCCGATCGCCGCGCGCATCAGACGCTGCATCGCGTAGCAGTCCTCGTTGGTGGCGCGCGAGGAGGCCAGGCCGGCGATCGCGTCGGGGCCGAAATCGCCCTTGATTCGCGTCAGCTCGGAGATGATCAGATTGGTCGCCTCCTCCCACGTGCCGATGCGGAAGGTGCCGTGCTCGCGGATCAGCGGCGCGGTCAGGCGGTCGCGTGAGCGCGAGAACTGGTGGGCGAAGCGTCCCTTCAGACAGGTGTGGCCGCGGTTCGCGGGTCCGTCGACGGCGGGGGAAATCGAGGCGATCTTGCCGCCGGCGGCGTGGGCCTCGAGCCGGCAACCGACGCCGCAGTAGCCGCAGGTCGTGGTAACGGTGGAGTCGAAGCGGTCGCTCATCTGATTCTCCTCAAGCTACTTCTGCCAAGTTCAAAAGCGTTATCTCGGTGATCGCGTCGGTGGGACAGGTGTCGGCGCAGGCGCCGCACGAGACACAGGTCGAGTCGCGAAAACCGGCGTCGAGGCCTGCTGTCACGTTAGCGCCGAATCCGCGTCCCGTGGCGGTGAGGGCGAAGGTTCCCTGCACCTCGTCGCAGGCGCGAACGCAGCGCCCGCATGAGATGCACAGCTCATGCTGGAAGGCAAGATAGGGGTGACGGCGGTCACGCTGGACCTCGTGGACCTTCCCGGGCCAGCGCAGCTCGCCCCCGAGCGCGACGCCGAGCTCGCCGGCCACCTCGGCCAGCTCGGTGTGCGCGGCGGGCGGCTCGGGCAGCTCGGAGAGCACGAGCTCGACGACCGCGGCGGCGACCCGGCGGGCTCGGGAATCCTGGGTGTCGATCTTCATGCCGTCGCGGACCAGAGTCGTGCATGCGGGGATCGGTCCCGGCGCGCCCTCGGCGGCGACCAGACACACCCGGCAGGCGCCGAATGGGGCCTGGCGATCGTCGTAGCAGAGCGTCGGCACATTGCGCCCGAGCGCGTGGATCGCCTCGAGCACGGTAGTTCCGTCCGGCACCTCGACCGTCTGTCCGTCGATCTCGACGCGCATCACGCCAGCTCCAGCTCGTCGGGGAAATGCTTCAACAGGCTGCGGAGCGGCGCCGGGATGCCGCCGCCGTGTGCACACAGGCTGGCCACCTCGAGCGTCTCCAGCAGCTGCTCGAACCGCGCCCGGTCGATGGGCTGATCGGAGGAGAACTGCTCGTAGGCGCGCTGGAGACCGATCCGGCACGGGAAGCACTTGCCGCAGCTCTCGTGCGCGCCGAAGCGCAGCAGGTGCCGGGCCACCGCCCGCATATTGGTGCGGTCGTCGAAGGCGAGGATTCCGCCGTGACCGACCATGCACCCCTGTGCGGCCAGCGCCTCGAAGTCAAACGGCGTGTCGAGCAGTGAGCCGGGCAGGATCCCGCCCAGCGGCCCGCCGATCTGTACGGCCTTGAGCTCGCGGCCGTCGATCATCCCGCCGGCCAGCTGCTCGCACAGCTCGCGCATCGGAGTGCCGAAGCGGACCTCGTACACGCCCGGTCGGGCGAAACGCTCGTTGAAGCACACGAGCTTGGTACCCGGCGTGGCGTCCGGGCTCAGCGCGCCGTAGGCCTCGGCGCCGTGGCGAGCTATGAACGGCATGTTGGCCAGCGTCTCGACGTTGTTGACCACGGTGGGCATGCCGTACAGGCCGCGCACCGCCGGGAAGGGCGGACGCGCCGACACGGTGCCCCGCAACCCCTCGACGCAGGCCAGGAGCGCGGTCTCCTCCCCGACGACGTATGACCCGGCTCCCTCGAGAATCGTCACGTCGAAGCGCACGCCGCTGCCGTTCACGTCCTGGCCCAGCCAGCCCGCCTCGCGAGCGCGATCCGCGGCCTCCTCGAGCGCCGGCTTGGAGCGGGGGTACTCCGATCGGGTCAGCACAAACCCGTGCTCGGCGCCGACGGCGTAACCGGCCAGCGCCATGCCCTCGAGCAGGAGTTCGGGGTTTTGCTCCATCAGATACTTATCGATGTAGGAACCCGGGTCACCCTCGTCCCCGTTGACGACGATGAACTTCTCCTCGCCCGGTGCGTTGCGGGTGAACTGCCACTTGGTGCCGGCCGGGAAGCCCGCCCCGCCACGACCGCGGACGTTGGCCGCCTTGACCTCCTCGAGCAGGGCGTCGGGCGACAATTCCTCCAGCGCACGCTCGAGCCCCGACCAGTCGCCCGGCCGGGTGAGCACCGGCTCCTCGAGCACGCTCGACCACTCGGGCTCGCGGGCGTCGCGAGTGCGGTCGCCGAGCACGCGGGGGATCACGTCGGGGCCGGCGTCGATCGTCTCGCCGTCGCGGACGGCCGGCGAGGAATGACAGAAGCCCAGGCACACGGTTTCGGCCAGCGACACCTCGCCGTCCTCGCTGCGCTGGCCCAGCTCGAGTCCCAGCTCGCGCCGCAGCTCGTCGACGTGGGCATCACCCGTGGCGGCGAAGCACGCGGTCCCCGTACAGACGCGGATGTGGCGGGCTCCGCGGGGCTGGAGGAGATCGTCGTAAAAGGTCGAGACGCCGTACACCGCCGCCTCCGGCATGCCCGACGCCTCCGCCGCGGCGCGCCGATCCTCGTCGGTGATCTCACCGCGCTCCTGCATGGCCGCCTTCAAGATCTCGAGCGCGGTGGGCGCCTGAACGGCGTGGTGACGGCGGACTAGCTCTACGAGGTTTCTTGACACCTGAACTCAGTATTCTCCGATACGTCGGCCTGTACAAGTTTGTCCGAAAGGGCTCTGACATTGGCCTGGAGCGCCCGCGCCAGTGCCACCGTCACCGCATCCCCGCTGGCCGGGCGCCCGACCAGCCGCGCCGGCTCGACGCCGCCGAGGGCTCCGGTGACGAATACCCCCTGGGCGTCGGCGAGCCGGGCCAGGTGGATCGGCTCGGTGGCCACCTCGTAGCCGAGCTCCCGTGCCAGCGCAAGCACACGCGCGCGCGTGACGCCGGGCAGGATTCGCCCGTCCGTAGGTGGCGTCGTCAGGCGAGGGCCGCCCTCGACGATGAACACGCTCGCGCGCCCGGCCTCGAGGACAAGTCCGTCGAGATCGCACAGCAGCGGCTCGTCGCCCTCGCACTCAGCCGTCAGCGCGCTGAGCAGGCGGCGGTCGCCCCACTTGTGCGCGCCGAGGCCGCCGGGCACCGTGGCCGGACGCAGGTGCAGTGGGGTCAGTCGGGGGGCGAGCGGCGTCAGCTCGAAGCTCGAGTATCCGTCGGGATGGAAGTCGACCCGGAGTCGGGCGTCTCCGCCTCGCGCCGCGGCCTCCAGCAGCTCGATGGCCAGATCGGGCGGCAACTCGCGGTCATACAGCTCGCGCACGCTGCGCGCGAGCCGTTCCAGATGCAGCCCGAGCGCCACCGGTCGCCCAGTGGCCACGCGCAGCGTCTCGAACACCCCGCGGACCGGGTCGGGGCGCGCGAGCGGTTGGGGCGAGCGTCGCCGGGCGCCGGCGCGCGCGGCCTCGGCGCGCGCGGCCGGGTGGCGTCGCCGGCGGCGAGCTCACCGCCGATCGCTGCCAGCAGGGGCGCGGCCTTGGTCATGCACTCGGCCGCTTCGGCGACCGGATCGGAGTCGGCGACGATCCCGCCACCGACGCCCAGCCAGGCCCGCTCGCCGCTGAACTCGAAGGTGCGGATGGCGACGCTGAGCTCGAGGCCGCCGAGCGGGCTGGCGAAGCCGATCGCCCCGGTGTACAGGCGGCGGGAGGTGCTCTCGAGCTCGGCTATCACGTTCATGGCGGCGATCTTGGGTGCGCCGGTGACCGAGCCGGGAGGGAACGCCGCCTCGACCAGCTCGGCGTTGCTCATGCCCTTGGCCAGCGTGCCGCCGACCTCCGACACCAGGTGCCAAACACCGGTGTGCGCCCGGGCCTGGCACAGCTGCTCCACGCCGATCGACCCGTGCTCGCACACGCGTCCGAGGTCGTTGCGGACGAGGTCGACGATCATGATGTTCTCGGCGCGATCCTTGGCCGAGCGCTCCAGCTCGGCCCGCTGGGCCGCCGCCTTGGCGGCGTCGGCCGATCGTGGGCGCGTGCCCTTGATCGGCGCGCTCCGGACACGACTGCCGTGCCGCTCGAGGAACAGCTCCGGAGACAGGCTGGCGATCGCGCCCGACGGTCCGCCGAGGAAGGCCGCACGGTCGGGACGCAGGGACGCCGCCGCGGTGGCGAACAGATCGATCGGCGCGCCCTCCAGGCGCGAGTCCAGCCGCACGCAGATGTTGGCCTGGAACAGATCGCCGGCGTGGATCCGCCGTCGGCACGTCTCGACGGCCAGGGCGTGACCGGCCGCCGACGGGGTGGCCCGCCACGGCTCGGTGTGGAACGCACGCGGTTGTGGAGGCGCGGCCGCACGGGCTCGCAGCACGTCGAGGCGGGAGCTCAGGAAGGCGTCGCGCTGCTGGCTCCACAGGGCCTCGAACCACCATTGCCCGTCGGCGTCGAGCCGCAGGAGGTGGTCGTAGAAGGCCAGCGCGAACGGCGCCGGCCGCACCGGCGGCGGACCGGCGCTGACCGGCTCGATTCGGCGCCCAAGCTCGTAGCCGAGCCAGCCGAACCATCCACCGCCAACCGCGCTCGACCGGGCACGCTCATCGTGGGCCACCTCGGGCAGCTCATCGAGCAGTGCGAACGGGTCCTCGTCGGCCCGGGCCACCCGGACAGGCTCCGAGCCGATCAGAGCACAGCCGCCGGCCCAGCGGCCGATGAGCGCGAACGGTCTGGCGTCGTCGCGGACGAGCAGTGCCGCGTCCTCGGGTCTCAGGGTCCACGGGAGCGCGACGCGCCGCGCGTGGCAAGCCGGGGGCAGGAGGGTGGAGGTGCTCATCGTTGACCGGATCGATCGTTAGTGGCCGCCCGCGTAAACACGCTCGCATTCGAGTCGCCCCCGGCACCGCCTCGCGCGGGCTTGCGGCCCGCTCGGCATCCGGCCTCGCCAACTGGGCCGCGCCCGCGTCATCCGGCTGTCCTCGAACCTCGGCGTAGCGCTGCTACGCCGTCGGTCCTGCGTCCTGGCGAGCCATCCGCCGGTGACGCCTCTCGGTGCGAACGTGTTTACACGGACGACCACAGGCGATAGCCTACTCCCGCCCTTGCACATATGGCAAAGGCATTGCACCTTAGGCAACGGAAGGTGACTGGAACAGTGAGCGAGACGATTCCCGACCGGATACCGGTGCTGGTGATCGGGGCGGGCGTACATGGACTGTCGACAGCCTGGCACCTTGCCGCCGACGGACAGGGCGTGCTTGTCGTCGACAAGACCGGCGTAGCCGCCGGGGCGTCGGGGATTGCCTGCGGTGTTGTGCGCAACAACTACTTCCAGCCCGCGATGTCGGAGCTCATGGCGGCCTGCGTGGAGGTGTGGGAGTCAGATCCGGAGGCGCTGCATTACCACGGCAGCGGGTACATCGCCCTGGGCCCACCGTCGCAGGAGAGTGATCTGATCGAGGTCTACGAGCGCCAGCAGCGCATCGGCTATCCCTCGGAGCTTCACATCGGCGAAGAGGCGGTGATCGCCCATATGCGCGAGCACTACCCCGACTGGCGCGCGTCCGGGATCACCGCCTGTCTGCACGAGCATGCCGGGGGCTATGCCTTCAACCGCGAATCGATGTTCGGCCTGGCTGACAAGGCGCGCGCCGCAGGCGCCCAGATCGCCGGCGGCGTCGAGGTGACCGGCTTTGACTTCGACGAGTCCGGAGCCGTGCGCGCGGTGCAGACGAGCGCCGGCGCGATCGAGGTCGAGCAGGTCGTGGTCGCAGTCGGGCCGTGGATCGCCTCACTGTGGTCGATGCTCGGGCTCCCCGATCGGCTCGACGTCCATCAGCCCGACGGCAGCGTGGCCCCCGACCAGCCGATGTGGACCTACTGGTATCTCCAGGAGGGCGAGGTGGCGGTCGATCCGGCCACCTTCGTGACCGCCGACGGCCGCTCCTCGGCGGTGATCCACCTCGACTCGGATCAGCCGCTGCGCGACGACGACGGGCGCCTGATCACCGACGAGCCTTGGGGGATCTACTTCAAGCCTGATCGCGACAGTGTCCAGGGTGGCGCCGCGCCGCTCCCGGTCGGCAACACGTTCGAGGTCGACCCGTACCCGACCGGCACCGTCGATCCCGGCTTCCCCGACATGTGGTGCGCCGCGCTGTCGCACTGCCTGGAGCGCTTCTCCGGCACCCGTCCGCTGTACCGCCAGGTCCGCTCGGGCGGGGTGGGAGCGTTCACGGCCGACAACTTCCCGGTGTTCGACTTCATGCGCGACAACGTGTTCGTCGCCGCCGACTCCAACCACGGCTACAAGATGATCGCCGTCGGACGCGAGATCGCCCGCGTGCTGTCGGGAGAGCACTCCTCGCTGCTGGCGCCGTTCCGCTATAAGCGCTTCGCCACGGGCGACCTGCACCCGGTCTCCCACAGCCCCTACCCCTGGAGCTGATCAGCGGCCGCGCCGCGCGCCGCGCGAGCGACGTCCGGCGCCACCGCCCGTGACGATGGGTACCGGGCTGTCGGCCTCGAACGAGCGCATCACCCGGACATCAAGGGCTCCGGGGGCGAAGAGGTCACGGGCGTAGGCCACCGGATCACCGCCGGAGACGTACATGACCTCCTCGAGCTCGAGTGCAGCCGTAGTGCGCCGGATCTGGAGAGCCTTGCCGACCTGCTCGCGCGGGGTGACCAGGGCCGGCATCACGTGGGTCTGGGCGAAGGCCACGGGGACCCCGGTGGCGACCAGCAGATCGAGCACCATCTGCCCGTTCTCGAGCATCCGCCGCAGGCGCGGTGGGTCGGGCAGCGGAACGTCCGGATGCACTACGTCGAACATCACCGCCGCCGGCTGGCCCGACGCGACGAGCACGCGAAAGATCGTCGTCACCTCGGTGCCCGGGTCGAGGTGCAGCAGCTCACAGACCTCGTGACCGACCGTGCGGACCTCAATCTTCAGCCGGGTGGCGGCCAGATCGACGCCGCGGCGCTTGGCCAGCGAGGAATACGGCTCGAGCCGCTCGAGCCGCTCGCCCAGCTGGCTGGGCAGCGTCACGCTGCCGACGAACGTCCCGCTGCCCTGCCGGCGCACAATCTCGCCGGTGGTCTCGAGTCGCTGAAGCGCGGTGCGCAGCGTCCCCCGCGAGACGCCGAGCATCTGCGCGACCTCGTGCTCGGGCGGCAGGCGGTCGCCGGGGCGGTGCCGGCCCGGGGCCAGCCAGTTGCGCAGCGCCTGCTCCGCGCTGTCGACCAGCGACGGCCGCGGCCCCCGTTCATCCGAAGATCGCTGGGTGCGCCCGGCGGAGGATCGCGCCGCTATCGCAGCACTCCGGGGCGTGCGTGCCACCTCTGCATGGCGGGCATTCTGTCACCGCCGATCAGGGAAGTTCAGTTTCGCCGCTGTGGGTGTGGTGCGGAAGCCCGTCGGCGGGCACCTCGTAGTAGGCCCCGGCCTGCGAGGTGTACCAGTGACTGGCCACGCGCAGATCGCCGGCGTCGTCGAGCGTGCCGGCGGCGATGCTGATCGAGTCCCGTCGCGGCGGGTCCCAGAACAGGCTCGAGCCACACTCGCCGCAGAAGCCGCGGCGAGCGTCGGCGTCGCTGTCGGGGCTGTCGATCCAGCGCAGACCGCGGGCCTCGGTCAGAACGAGATCGTGCTTGTGCGCCGCCGTGCAGGCCGAGATGTGGCCGTGCCAGCGGCGGCACTCGATGCAGTGGCAGAGCAGGACGTTGCGCAGCGGGCCGTGGACCTCGTAGCGGACCGCCCCGCACAGGCAGCGGCCGGTGGCTGGGCCGGCCGCCGTTTCCGGGGCGTCGGCGCTCACCGGCGGCCCCCGAGGGTGCGGGTCAGCGCAGCCGTCCCGGACAGCAGGACCGGCAGGACGCGAGTCGGGTCGGCCAGCCGGCTGGCCGGGGCCTGGACGCCGAGGATCGCGGCCAGCGCGCCGGCGCGATCGAACACGGGGGCTGCGATCGCGTTGACGTCGGCCTCGCGCTCCCCGAACACGGTGGCAAAGCCGCGCTGTCGAACGCCGCGGACCTCGGCAGCCAGCATGCCGCGGTCGGTGATCGTGCGCGGGGTGAGCGCGGTCAACTCGCGCTCACCGGGCAGGCCGTCGCCTCCGAAGGCCAGCATCACCTTGCCCACGGCCGTCGCGTGGGAGATGCTTGGACGACCGAGGCGAGCCATGCTGACCACGCTGCTGCGCGAGGGAACCGAGTCGACGGTGATCGCCTCGCGCTCGCCGGGCAGCGACAGCGTCGCCGTCTCGCCGGTGGTCTCCATCAGCTCGAGCAGCACCGGCCGCGCCAGGCCCTGGACGTCGAGCCGCGACAGCACGCGGTCGGCCAGCGTGACCAGGTGCAGGCCGAGGCGAAACGGCCCCTGGCCGTCGCGTTCGACGATCCCGGCGGACTCGAGCGTGGCCAGCAACCGCGATGCCGTGCTGGCGTTGACACCGATCCGGCGGGCCAGCTCGTTGACCCCGAGCCCCGTTTCGCTGTCGCGTAGCTCGTCGAGAAGGGCCAGCGCGCGGGCCACCGAGGCGATGGGACGGGCCCTCGTCCGCGGTTCTTGTTGCACCACCGGCAATAGTATTGCGCTCAGCGCCATCGTTGTCTAGGATCGCGCCTTGTGTCGTTCGTTCTGGCCTGTCCGCACTGCGGTACCCGCGAAGTGGCGGACTTCGCATTCGGTGGGGAGGTGACCAGGCGGCCCAAGGGATCGCCTTCGACGCGCGAGCTGAACCAGTACAACTACTTCCGCCGCAACGTCGCGGGTGTCCAGCGCGAATGGTGGTATCACCGGTCCGGCTGCCGGACGTGGTTTGTGGCCGACCGCGATACCCTCACCAACGAGGTGCTCCGCGTCGGTCTCCCGGGCGAGCTCGACGCGCCCCACGAGCCGGGAGAGGCGGCATGAGCCGCATGCCGCAGCAGCCCGGGGAGCGGATCGATCGCTCGAAGACGATCACGTTCACCTTCGACGGCAAGCCGGTGACCGGACACGAGGGCGACACGATCGGCTCCGCGCTGTACGCCGAGGGACGGCGAACCTTCTCGCGCAGCTTCAAATACCACCGCCGCCGGGGGCTCATGTGCTGCAGCGGCAACTGCCCGAATTGCCTGGTCTCGGTCGACGGCGCGCCGGGGGTGCGCGCGTGCACTGAGCCGGCCCAGAACGGGATCAAGGTCGAGCACATCAACGCGTCGCCTGGACTCGAGGTCGACGTGATGTCGGTCACCGACAGCGTCGGCAGCAAGTTCACCCCGCCCGGCTTCTACTACAAGACGTTCATCCGCCCGCGCAAGCTCTGGCCCGCGTACGAGTGGGTCCTGCGTCGCGCCGCCGGGCTCGGGAAGCTCCCCGAAAAGCAAGCTGAGCGGACGTGGCGCACGGAATACCGTCGCCGCCACGCCGACGTGCTCGTGGTGGGCGGTGGCCACGCCGGCCTGAGCGCCGCTGTCGCTGCGGCCGAGCTCGGCGCCGACGTGGTGCTGGCCGACGACGGCCCGGAGCCCGGCGGGCGGCTGTTGTGGGAGGGTGGCCGCGAGCAGGCCCAGGAGCTGACCGGCCGGGCCCGCGAGCTCGGCGTCGAGCTGCTCAGCTCGGCCTCCGCGCTCGGTTACTACGACGGGCTGGTGCCGATCTGGCAGGGCAACACGATGCACCAGGTGCGCTCGCGCCAGCACGTGTTCGCCACCGGTGCGATCGAGCAGCCGCTGGTGTTCGCCGGCAACGACCTCCCCGGCGTAATGCTGTCGGGTGGGGCGCGCCGGCTGGTGGGTCTCTATGGAGTCGCTCCGGGCCAGCGCGTGGTCGTGGCCACAGCCTCCGACCGCGGACTGCGAGCCGCGTTGGCGTTGCACCAGGCCGGGATCCAGATCCTTGCCGTCGCCGATCTTCGCCCCGAGCCCTCGCGCTGCGCCCAGCGCCTCGACCGCCTCGGCGTCGAGACGCACTACGGGTGGACGGTCGTCGCCGCGCGGGGCAAGAAGGCCGTGACCAGCGCAGTGCTCGCACCGGTGGGCGCCTCGCCGGAGCAGCGCGAGCTCGAATGTGACGTCGTGCTGGTGTCGGGTGGCGATGCGCCGGCCAGCTCGGTGATCTCGCAGGCCGGAGGGCGCACCTCGTACGACCCGGACCTCGGGCACTTCAAGGTGGCCGAGCTCCCGGCCGGAGTGTGGATCGCGGGCGAGGTGGCCGGGCGGGGACTGTTCCGCGCCGCGCCGGGTTCGGGCGAGCGTGCTGGACTGGAGGCCGCTCACGCGCTTGGGCTCGGCGACGATCGCTCCCGGGCCCGCACGGCCGAGCTGACCCGCCAGCTCGACGGCGAGGAGGAGCCTGCCGTGGCCGCGCCCCCGGCCAGCGCTCCCAACGGTTCGCGAGGCAAGGCGTTCGCCTGTTTCTGCGAGGACGTCACCGCCAAGGACATCAAGCTGAGCGTGGCCGAGGGTTACGACTCGATCGAGCTCTGCAAGCGCTACACCACCGTCACCATGGGCCCGTGCCAGGGCCGGATGTGCCAGCTTCCCGCGATCCGGCTGATGGCTCGCGAGACGGGTCAGAACCTCGAGCAGGTCGGGACCACGACCGCGCGGCCTCCGTGGTCGACGGTCCCACTGGGCGCGCTGGCCGGACGCCCGATCGAGCCGGCCAAGCGCTCATCGATTCAGGGCCGCCATCGCGAGCTCGGCGGGGCGATCCGCTGGGCCGGCGACTGGGAACGCCCCTACGACTACGGGGACCCCGAGGGCGAGGCGTTGAATGTCCACACCTCAGCCGGCCTGATCGACGTCTCGACGCTCGGCAAGCTGGTCGTGCGCGGCCCCGAGGCGGGAGATTTCCTCGACCGCCTGTACCCGAACCGGATGTCGACGCTCAAGCCGGGGCGCGTGCGCTATGGCGTGCTCACCTCGGACGCGGGCCGGATCATGGACGACGGGACAGTCAGCCGGATCGACGACGAGACGTTCTACGTCACCACCACCTCGAGCGGCGCCGGCGCGGTCGAGCAGTGGTTCTCGTGGTGGCTGGCCGACTGGAAGATGGACGTCCACCTATCCGACGTCACCCAGACACTCTCGGCGGTCAACCTGGCCGGACCCCGGGCGCGGGAGATCCTCAAGCGGCTGACCGAGTTTGACTGCTCGCCCGAGGCTTTTGTCTACCTCGATTCGCGCCACGAGCTCGTCGCCGGCGTCCGCTGCCTGCTGCTGCGGATCGGTTTCGTGGGCGAGCTCGGCTATGAGATCCACTTCCCGGCCGCCTATGGTGAGCACCTGTGGGACGCGATCCTCGAGGCCGGCAAGGCCGACGGCATCCGCCCGTTCGGGCTCGAGCCGCAGCGCATCCTGCGCCTGCAGAAGCAGCACATCATCGTCGGTCAGGACACCGACTCCGAATCGACTCCCTACGGGGCGGCCATGCCGTGGGCGGTCAAGCTCGACAAGGACGAGGATTTCATCGGCAAGTGGGCGCTGGCCCGGGCCGCCGAGGAGCCAGCCGCCACCGCGCTGGTTGGCTTCACGCTGAGCAACGGCGCCGTTCCCACCGAGGGATCGGTGGTACTCGACGAGCGCGGCGTGGCCGCGGGCCAGGTGACCAGCGCGCGCCACTCGCGCCAGCTCGACAAGGTGATCGGGATGGCCTGGGTACCGGCCACGCTGGCCAACGACGGAGCCAGCATCACGATTGCCGACAACGGCACGCGGACGATGGGCTCGGTCATCACCGAGCCGTTCCACGATCCAGCCGGGGAGCTGCTCCGCTCGTGAACGCGCTGCCGTTTGCCTGCACCGATCCCGCCTTCGGCGCCCTGGCCCGCTCGCCGATGGAGCGGCTGGCCAAGGCCGCCGGCGCCCGCCTCGAGGCCAGAACCGGCTGGAACGTGGCCGTCGCCTATAGCGGCGATGAAGAGGCTCGCGCGAGCCAGACCGTCGGCTTCGCCGACCGCTCGCACCTGACCAAGTTGGAACTGCAGGGCCCGCGCGAGGAGCTGGCCAGGATCGCCCGCGAGGCGGGCGACGGCGCGACGCTCGAGCTGGGGAAGGCGACCCGTGCGGCCGGCGCCTGGTGGTGCCCGGTCACTCCCGAGCGCCTACTCGTGCTGGCCGAGCCCTCCTCGACGGTTTCCTCAGCGGTGTCAGAGGCGACCACCGATAAGGCCGTCACGCTGCTTGACCTGACCTCGGGCCTCGCCGCGATGGCGCTGATCGGCCCGGGCTGCCGTGAGCTGCTCGCCCGCTTCTGTGCCATCGACGTGCGTCCGGCGGTGACGCCGGTGACGGGCTTCCGCCCCGGTTCGGTGGCCCGCACGCCCGGGTATCTGCTGTGCGAGCGCGAGGACCAGCTGCTGATCCTCGTCGGGTGGGCGCTGGGCGAATACCTGTGGGAGGTCGTCGCCGACGCCGCTGAGAGCCTCGGCGGCGGGCCGGTCGGCGCCGACGTGATGACCGGCCGACTGGAACCGGCGCATGCGTGAGATCTTCCGTCCCGGACGGATGTGGCGCCGCCGCGGCGACCTGCGCGACAGCTACGACGTCGTGGTCGTCGGCGGAGGCGCCCATGGTCTGGCCACCGCCTACTACCTGTCGCAGATGGGGATCAAGAACGTGGCCGTGCTCGAGCAGAACTACATCGGTTCGGGGGCGGCGGGCCGCAACACGACGATCCTGCGCTCCAACTACAAGACCGTCGAGGGAGCGCGGTTCTACGACGCCAGCGTGAAGATGTACGAGCAGCTCTCGAAGGAGCTCGACTTCAACCTGCTGTTCTCGCAGTGCGGTCACCTAACGCTGGCGCACTCCGATCGCGCCATGTTCGTGATGGCCAACCGGGCCGAGGTCAACCGATTGAACGGGATCGACTCGCGCCTGGTCGACGCCGCCGAGGTGGCCCGGCTGTGCCCGCAGCTCAATGTCTCCGAGGACGTGACGTATCCGATCATGGGCGCCCTCTACCACCCGCCAGGAGGCATCATCCGTCACGACGCTGTCGTGTGGGGCTACGCGCGGGGGGCGGATCGCGGGGGCGTCGAGATCCACCCCTATACAAAGGTCGAGGGCTTCGAGCGCACCAATGGGCGGATCGACGCCGTGAAGACCAACCGGGGAACGATCAAAGCCGGCCAGGTGATCAGCGCCGTCGCGGGCTGGAGCACGCTGGTCTGCGACATGGCCAAGGTCGAGCTGCCGATCACCACCCACATCCTCCAGGCCTGCGTGACCGAGCCGGTCAAGCCGTTGCTCGACGTGGTCATCGTCTCCTCGCAGATGCACGTCTACATCTCGCAGTCCGATCGCGGCGAGTTCGTGATGGGCTCGGAGATCGAGCCCTGGACGACCTACCGGATGCAGGGGACGCTCAACTTCCTCCAGGACCTGACGCGGCACACGCTCGAGCTGTTCCCGCAGCTCGAGCACGCACGGCTGCTGCGCGCATGGGCCGGGCTGTGCGACCTGTCGCCCGACTACAGCCCGATCCTCGGCCAGACCGAGGTCGAGAACTTCCACATCAGCGCGGGCTGGGGCACCTACGGCTTCAAGGCGGCCCCGATCGTCGGCAAGACGTTGGCCGAGCTCGTGCACAGCGGGCGCACGCCAGAGCTGATCGCCCCGTTCGCGCTCGAGCGGTTCTACGAGGACCGACTCGTGTCCGAGCTCGCCGCTGCGGCCGTGAGCCACTGATGGCCGTGATCACCATCCACCATTCCGTCTGAGGGTTGAAATGAGCGCATCCAAGAAGAGTGAGCAGGCCACGGTCGTCTCCACCGGGGACGGACAACCAGCGACGCCGCGGCGCGCCCGGCGAGGCGCCAGCCGGCTGGCCGAGGGCGCGATGCCGAGCAGCCTCGAGATCGCCCAGGCGGCGGAGATGCAGCCGATCGCGTCGATCGCCGAGTCGATCGGGCTCCTGCCCGAAGAGGTCGAGCCCTACGGCCGCTACAAGGCCAAGATCAACCTGACCGCGCTCGAGCGCCTGTCCTCGACCAAGGAGGGCAAGCTGATCTGCGTGGCCGGGATGACGCCGACCAAGGCCGGCGAGGGCAAGACCACGACGGCCGTGTCGCTCACCCAGGGCCTCGGGGTCATCGGTCGCAAGCCCGTGCTGTGCCTGCGCGAACCATCGCTTGGTCCGGTGTTCGGGATCAAGGGCGGCGCGGCGGGCGGCGGCTGGACCCAGGTGGTGCCGATGGAGGATCTCAACCTCCACTTCACCGGCGATATCCATGCGATCGGCGCGGCCAACAACCTCCTCTCGGCGATGCTCGACGCCTCGATCCTGCACGGCAACCCGCACAAGATCGACGCGCTGCGGGTCTCCTGGCGGCGAGCCGTTGACATCAACGATCGTGCCCTGCGCCAGATCACGATCGGCCTCGGCGGCCGGGCCAACGGCTACCCCCGCGAGACCGGGTTCGACATCACGGCCGCCTCCGAGGTGATGGCGATTGTCGCCGTGGCGCGTGACCTCGCCGACCTGCGCCGCCGGCTGGGCCGGATCACCGTCGGCTACAGCTTCAACGGCTCAAAGCCGGTGACCGCGGAGGACCTTCAGGCCGCCGGCGCGATGACCGTGCTGCTCAAGGACGCCATCAAGCCCAACCTGATCCAGACTCTCGAGGGTCAGCCGTGCCTGATGCACTGCGGTCCTTTCGCCAACATCGCCCACGGCAACTCGTCGCTGGTGGGCACGTCGCTGGGTCTGGAGATGGGTGAGTACGTGATCACCGAGTCGGGCTTCGGCTCGGACATGGGCATGGAGAAGCTGTTCGACATCGTGTGCCGCGTCGGCGGGCTGCGACCGAGCGCGGTCGTTCTGGTCTGCACGGTGCGCGCTCTGCAGCACCACGGCGGTCTCAACGGCACTCAGGCCGACCCTGCACGCCGCATGGCTGCAGTGGTGATCGGCTCGCAGAACCTCAAACGCCACCTGGGCATCGTGCGCGAGTTCGGCGTTCCCTGCGTGGTGGCGGTCAACCGGCGCCCCGAGGACACCGACGAGGAGGTCGAGCTGGTCAAGCGCCTGGCGCTCGAGTACGGCGCCCAGGCGGCGGAGATCAACGACGGCTTCGCCCACGGGGGCGAGGGCGCGGCCGATCTCGCCCGCGCCGTGGTCGAGGCGGCCGAGATGAAGAGCGACTTCCGCCAGATGTACAACGACGACGACCCGTTGGCCACGAAGATTCACTCGGTCGCCACCCGCGTCTACGGGGCCTCGGACGTGTTCATCTACCCCGAGGCGGCCAAGAAGCTCGAGCAGTTCACCGCCGATGGGCTCGGCAAGCTGCCGATCTGCATGGCCAAGACGCATCTGTCGCTGTCGTCGGACGCGGCGCTGCTGAACGCGCCCGAGAACTTCATCCTGCCGGTCCGCGATGTGCGGGCGTACACCGGCGCGGGGTGGATCGTGCCCCTGTGCGGCGACATCACGCAGATGCCGGGACTCGGCAAACAGTCGGCTGCCATCAACGTCGACATCACCGAGACCGGCCGCACCGTCGGACTGTTCTAGCCGGGGTTCGTGTCGCCGAGCGCCGAGCGCCCGCTGGCGGACCTCCTGGCCGCGCTGTCGGCGCGATCACCGGCGCCCGGCGGCGGCTCGGCCTCGGCCTGGTCCGGGGCGCTCGCCGCCGCCCTGCTCGAGATGGCGGCGGCGTTCGCCGGCGACAGCGCCACGGCCTCACGAGCGACGCGTCTTCAGGCCGAGCTGCTCGATTGCGGCGAACAGGAGCTCCGCTCCTACGCGCCCGTGCTCAAAGCGGCCCGGCTACCAGCCGATGACCCGTCTCGGGCCGAGCGCCTGGGCGATGCGCTGTCGCGCGCGTCGGAGGCGCCGATGGCGATCGCCCGCGTGAGCACCGAGGTGGCCGAGCTGGCCGCCGGCATCGTCAAAGACAGCAAGCCGGCGCTCCAGGGGGACGCCGCCGCCGCCGTGCTGCTGGCCGAGGCGGCGGCCCAGGCCGCGGCCCGACTCGTGCAGATCAACCTGGCCGGCCGCCCGGAGGATCCGCGCCTGGCCGAGGTGGCTGAGCTGACCCGGCGGGTCGGCGAGGCGCGCGCTGCGATCAGAACATGATCACGCTGCGGATGCCGTCCTGGCGCTCCATCAGCTCAAAGCCGCGGTTGACGTCGTCGAGCGTAATCCGGTGCGAGATGAACGGGTCGACGTCGAGCTTCCCGTCGAGGTAGAGCTGCACGAGCTCCGGGACCTGATCGCGTCCCTTTACGCCCCCGAACGAAGAGCCGCAGACGCGACGTCCGGTGATCAGAAAGCGCGGCACGATCTCCAGCACCTCACCCTTGCCGGCCACGCCGGCCACAGTGCACAGACCCCAGCCCATCCTCGCTGACTCGACTGCCTGGCGCATCACGGCCACCAGCCCGGTGGCCTCGAAGGTGTAGTCGGCGCCGAAGCCGCGTGTTTCATCGAGCACCCGCTGCACGGTGTCGGTTCCGCCGATCCACGTGTCGGTGGCTCCCTGACCGCGAGCCAGCGCGAGCCGGTCCTCCGATAGGTCGACGCAGATGATCCGCTCGGCGCCCTGTAGGCGGCATCCGGCCACCGCGCCGAGGCCGACCATGCCGGCTCCGAACACCACGCACGTCGACCCGGGCTGAACCTTGGCGGTGTTGATCGCCGCCCCCAACCCGGTGGACAGACCACAGGCGAACAACGCCGCGCGGTCTGCAGAAGCGTCCGGCGAGACCTTGGCCAGCGCGATCTGCGGCATCACGGTGTACTCGGCGAACGTGCTCGTACCCATGAAGTGTCGGATCCGCTCGCCGTCGCGGTTCAGGCGCGTCGTCCCGTCGGGCAAAAAGCCCTTGTTCTGCTGCTCGCGAATGGCCAGGCAGAGGTTCGTGTTCGGGCTGAGACAGTGCTCGCACTGGCGGCATTGGGGGCTGAACAGAGTCACCACGCGATCGCCCGGCTTGACGCTGTCCACGTCGGCACCCACGCGTTCGACGATGCCCGCGCCCTCGTGCCCGAGTACGGTCGGCGCGTACCCCGACGGATCGGCCCCGGAAGCTGTGTACATGTCCGTGTGGCACACCCCGCAGGCCTCCAACCGGACCAGCACCTCGCCGTTCTTCGGCTCGTCGAGCTCGACCTCGGTGATCTTGAGCGGCTGAGCGAACGCCTCGAGTACCGCGGCGCGAATCTTCACGGGATGAGCTCCTTTGCGTGTGGCGAGCCGGTGATTGAGCCGAACACTATCCAGCAGGGCCAATCACGCCCAAATTGCAGGGCTAAAGGTGAGGCGCCGAGGCTCCGATATGGCATGTGGGGCGTCTGTTGCCTTGCCGGGAGAAGCGTGCAGGTAGCCCAAGTTCCTAACAGCACAGTCGAACCGTCAACTTTGGCCGGTCGCTACGGCGTGGCGGCGCGTTCCCCCGAGGTCGGAGGGATCAGCACGCTGCGGGGAATCGATCTCGAGACGGGCGGTGAGGTCACGATCCTGGCCGTGCCCTCGGCGGCCGTCACCGCGGCCACACGAGCGCGGCTGGGCAACGAGCTGGTCGCGCTGCGGGGAGTCTCCAGCCCATACCTGGCGCCGCTCAGCCGCCTCGACGAGTCCGACGGCCTCGTTCTCGTGGTGCGCCCGCATGTGCCGGGGATGACGCTGGCCGAGAGACTCCTGCAGGGTCCCCTGCGCGTCCTCGACGCGCTAGCCATGGCCCACGATGTCGCGCTCGGGCTCCGGGCGATCCACGACTGCGGCCTCCTGCACCTCGATGTCGAGCCAGCGAACATCAGGCTGCCGAAGGGCGAGAATCAGCACACGGTGCTCGCCTACACGGGCTTTGCCCGCAGCGCGCGGGTCGTCACCTCGCGCGAGCTGGTGGCCGACGCCGCCCATTACGCCTCGCCCGAGGAGGCCGGCATCCTGCACCGGCGTGTCGACGAGCGCTCGGACATCTATTCCGCCGGCTGCGTGCTGTTCGAGAGCCTGTACGGCCATCCCCCGTTCGACGGCGCCTCGGTCAACGAGGTCCTGCGTGCCCAGCTGAGCGGTGGGGCCCCGGTGGTCCGCGGGCTTCACCCCGGGGTGCCCGACGCGGTCGAGGCCGTGCTGGCCCGGATGCTCGCCACCGAGCCCCACGACCGGTATCCGTCCGCCGGGGCGGTGGCTTCCGATCTGCGGGAGATCATCGACGCACTGCACCGCGGCGAGCAGCCGGACTCGCTGCGGCGACATGGCGGTCGCACCCGCCGCTCGCTCACGGAGCCCGAGCTGATCGGACGCGACGCCGAACTCGAGGCGCTCAAGACCAAGCTCGACGGGGCGCGCAGCGGCAAGGCGGCGTTGGTCGTCGTCGACGCCGAGTCGGGCGGCGGCAAGACGCGCCTGCTCGATGAGCTCGCCAGCAGCTGCGCCGATGACCGGGTCTGGGTGCTGCGCGGCCACGGGCGCAGCCTCGGAGCCGAGAACCCCTACCAGGTCCTCGACGGCGTGATCGCCGGGATCGGCCGGCGGGCCGAGGTCGACGAGGCGTTCGCCTCGCGGCTGCGGACGCGGCTCAGCGCGCAGGCGCCGGAGCTGATGGCGGTCATGCCGCAGCTGGCTACCCTGTTCGGCGGCGTGGGTACGAAGCTGGCCAGCGACGCCACCCGGCAGCACACTCGGACGCTCCAGGTCCTGACCACGCTGCTGGGCGTGCTGGGGACACCCGACTGCCCCGCCATGGTCATCCTCGACGACTGCCAGTGGGCCGACGAGCCAACGGTTGAGCTGCTGACGGGGTGGGTGGGTGCCGAGGAGCAGGACGCCGAGCGCCACGTCCTGATCGTCGCCGCCCTGCGCTCGGACGAGCCCGGTGCAGCCGCGGCGCTGCTCGGGTCCGACGCCGAGCGGATCACGCTGCCGCGGCTGCGCGAGTCGCAGATCGAGCGGCTGGTCGAGTCGATGGCCGGCCGCGTTCCCCCCGAGGTGGGCGACATCGTCGTCCAAGCGGCGGGCGGGAGCCCCTTCGTCGCGGCCGAGGTGCTCCGCGGGCTGGTCGAGTGCAACCTGCTCGTTGCCGAGGACGACGGCTGGCGCCTGGAACCCGAGCGCATGGCCGAGGCGCAGGCCTCGATGCGTGCCGCCGTCGTCGTGGGTGAGCGGATCGCCCAGCTTCCCGACGACGTGCTCGAGGTCCTCTCCGCCGGCGCGATCCTGGGCAAGCAGTTCGCCGTGCGCGACGCCGCTGAGCTGTCGGGACAGCAGCTGCGCGAGACGCTTGCCGCACTGGCCGAGGCCCGCCGCCGTCACATCGTGTGGTTCGACTTCGACACTGGCCAGTGGGCCTTTCTGCACGATCAGCTGCGCGAGCGGCTCCACGCCCGCCTGCCTGCCGAGACCCAGCGCGCGCTGCACCTGCGGGTGGCCCGTCGCATTCAGGCCACGGCGCCCGAAGCCGTTTTCGACCTGGCCTATCACTTCGAGGCCGCCGGTGAACCGCAGCACGCACTTCCGTACGCGCTGGCTGCCGCCGCCGATGCGCGCGGGCGGTATTCGCTGGAGATAGCCCAACGTCACTACGCGATCGCGCTCGAGGCGGTGAAGCCGGAGGATCGGGTGATCCGCCGGGAGGTGTGCGAGGGCCTGGGGGAGATCTCGCTCCTGCGCGGGCGCTATGACGAGGCGCAACAGCACTTCACCGACGCGCTCGACGTGTGCGACGACGCCCCCACCCAGGCCCAGATCGAGGGCCGGCTCGGCGAGCTGGCGTTCAAGCGCGGTGATGTGATGACGGCCGCCGGGCGCCACGAGCGGGCGTTGCGGCTGCTCGGCGAGCACATACCCCGCCGGCGCGCTGGGTTCGTCCTGCCGCTGGTGCGCGAGATCATCGTCCAGATCGCCCACACCCTGCTGAGGCGCGTGTTCGTCGGCCGGCGGCAGGCCGAGGGCGAGCAACGCGACCTCCTCGCCGCGCGCCTGTTCTCGGAGCTGTCGCGGGCCTACTGGTATGGCGCCGGGCGCGTGCCCTGCGGTTGGGCTCATTTGCGCGGGATGAACCTGGCTGAGCGTTACCCGCCCACAACGGAGCTCGCGCGCGCGTACTCCGAGCACGCGCCGGTGATGTCGACGATCCCCTGGTTCGGACGAGGCATCGCGTATGCGCGGCGCTCGATCGAGATGCGCCGCGAGCTGGGCGACCGCTGGGGGGAGGGCCAGTCGTTGCTGTTCTACGGTGGCGTGCTGTACTCGGCCGGGCGTGTGTCCGAGGCGCTCGAAAGCTGCCGGGCAGCGGAGGGGATCCTCGAGCGCACCGGCGATCAGGGCTCGCTGAGCACGGCGCGGTGGCACATCGCGGCCTGCTGTTATCGGCTGGGACGGCTATCCGAGGCCGCGGAGATCGCCCAGGATGTGCACCGCTGGGCCGTCGAGCTCGGCGACGAACAGGCGGCCGGAGTCAGCCTCGGGTTCTGGGCCAAGGCGGCCGGGGGAGAGGTGCCGCGCCACCACATTCGCGACGCCCTGCGGCCGCACCGCGGGGACGTGCACACGGCGGCCGAGGTGCTGCAGGCCGAGGCTCTCGGCCGGCTGGCGGCCAGCGATCCCAGCGGGGCGATCGCCGCGCTCGAACGGGCCGATGAACTGGTTCACGAGGCCAGACTGCGCGACGAGTACGTGGCGCCGGTGCCGGCCTGGCTGGCCACGGCGCTGCGGGCTGCGCTCACGCGCGAGTCCGCGCTGGCCCCGAGGCGTCGCAGTCAGCTCCTGCGTCGCGCCCGCCGCGCCGCGCGTCGCGCCCATCGCCTCGCCCGCCACTACCCGAACAACCTGCCGCATGCGCTGCGCGAGCGGGGGATGCTGGCCGCGTGCTCGGGCCGCGCGCGCCGCGCCCGCCGCTTCCTGGACCTGAGCCTGGTCGTCGCCGACCGACAGGGCGCTACCGCCGAGTACGCGGAGACGCTGGCCGCGCGCGGCGCGGTCGGCGTCGCGCTCGGGTGGCGGGAGGGCGATGACCAGCTGACCGAGGCCATCCGCATGACCGGCGCGATGGCCGGGGGCGCCACCGCCGGCGAGGGCGAGCAGACGACCCTGTCGCTCGCCGATCGCTTCGCCATGGTGCTCGAGGCCGGTCGCTCGATCGCCGCCGCCCTGACCGACGAGGCCGTGTTCGAGGCCGCGCACGACGCCGCCGTGGCGCTGCTGAGGGTCCAGTCGTGCACGGTGTTCGCGGTCGAAAGGACCGACTCCGAGCTGCGGTTGGCACCGGTGGCCGGCGACGCCGACCACGCCGAACGCCTCGAGCTCGCCCTCCAGGCCCTGGCCGACGGCAGCTCGGTGACCACGTTCGAAGACCTCCAGGGCAGCGATCAGGATGCCGGCCAGGCCTCCTCTGCGCTGTGCGCGACGGTGCTGGTCCGCGGCGAGGCGAAGGCCTGCATCTGCGCCACCTACAGCGGAGTGCCCGATCTGTTCGATGAGGAGGAGGAGGGGCTGGCCCACTACATCGCCTCGCTGGCCGGCGCAGCGCTCGAGAACGCCCAGGGCTTCGCCGCCTCCGAGGCGCTGTCGCGCTCGCTCGAGCGTCGGGTCGAGGAGCGTACGGCCGAGCTCAGCGCCTCCAAGGAGCAGATGGAGGTCACGCTGTCACTCCTGGCGGCGACGCTCGACTCGACCGCCGACGGAATTCTCGTCGTCGACAACGACGGCGGCATCGTCTCGCACAACCGCAAATTCGCCGAGCTGTGGCGAATCCCGGCCGAGATCCTGGAGACGCGCGAGGACAGCCGCGCCGTTGCCTTCATGATGCAACAGCTCTCCGACCCCGAGCAGTTCTCGCGCAGGATCCGCGAGCTGTACGCCGACCCCCAGGCCGAGAGCCACGACATGCTCGAGTTCCGCGACGGCCGCGTGTTCGAGCGCGTGTCCAAGCCCCAGGTGGTCAGCGGCAAGAGCGTCGGCCGCGTGTGGAGCTTCCGCGACATCACAAATCAGAAGCGCTCAGAGCGTGAGCTAGAGCATCTGGCCAACCACGACGGGCTGACCGGCCTGCTCAACCGCCGCTGCTTCGAGCACGAGCTGGCCGACACGATCGCCCAGGTGCGCCGCTACGGGGGCGCCGCCGCCGCGCTGATCCTCGACGTCGACAACTTCAAATACGTCAACGACACGCTCGGCCACGGCGCCGGCGACGAGCTGATCAAGAGCGTCGCCCGGCTGCTTTCGCGCCGCCTGCGCGGTACCGATGTGATCGCCCGGCTGGGCGGCGATGAGTTCGCCGTCCTGTTGCGGGCCACCGACGCCGAGACCGCCCAGCGCGTGGCCACCGATCTGCTGACCGAGATCCGTCATCACACGGTGGCCGTCGGCGGCCAGCGCGTATCGATGACGGCCTCGATCGGCGTGGCGCTCCTCGAGGATGGCGACACCGACGCCAGCCAGCTGCTGGCCGACGCCGATCTGGCCATGTACGAGGCCAAACGCGGCGGCCGCGACGGCGTCTCGGTCTACAGCCCCGAGCGGGCGCGCGAGGCGCGGGTCAAGGCGCGTTACACGTGGGCCGAGCGGTTGCGCTGGGCGCTCGAGGACGATCAGTTCGAGCTCTACGCCCAGCCGATTCGCGACCTGGCCAGTGGCCGCACCACGCGCCACGAGGTGCTGCTGCGGATGCCCGGTGAGGACGGCGAGCTGCTCACGCCGAGCGCCTTCATGCCCACCGCCGAGCGCCTCGGACTGATCCTGGCCATCGATCGCTGGGTCGTCTCGCGCGCGATCCGTGCGATCGCCGACTGGAAGCCACGCGACGACTGTCATGCCCTGGAGATCAACCTGTCGGGCACCTCGCTCGGCGACGCCGAGCTCCCCGCGCTGATCTCGCGCGAGCTCAGCGCGACCGGCATCGACCCCAGCCGCCTGATCTTCGAGGTCACCGAGACGGCGACGATCGCCAACATGGATGAGGCGAAGACCTTCGCCAGCGCGCTGACCGCGCTGGGATGCAAGTTCGCCCTGGATGACTTCGGCACCGGCTTCGGTTCCTTCTACTACCTCAAGCACCTCCCGGTCCATTACCTCAAGATCGATGGTGACTTCATCTCCGACCTCCCCGACTCGGAGACCGACCAGCTCGTCGTCCAGACGATCGTCGAGATCGCCCGGGGCACGGGCAAGCAGACGATCGCCGAATGCGTCGGCGACAGCTCCGTGCTGCGCTTCGTCGAGCAGCTGGGGATCGACTTCGCCCAGGGCCACTTCATCGGCCGCCCCGAACCACTGGCCCGAGTGGTGGCGCGGTAGGCCAGCCCGCCAGGCTGGCTAGCCAGCCAGTAGGATGGGGCGCGCGCTACGAACGGGTTATCAGGAGGGCTGATGTCATCGACCAGGAGCGAGTTGGAGCAGATCCTCGTCGGGGAGCGGGAGCACTGGCTGCACGGGCCGCCGCACGAGTTGTTCCGTGAGCTGCGCAACACGTGCCCGGTGCATTGGACTCCCCGGATCACCGAATATCCCGACGAGGCCGGGTACTGGTCGGTCACCCTCCCGGAGGACATTCAGACCGTCAGTCGCGACTGGCAGACGTACTCGTCGGAGCTGGGCGGGATCACGGCGGTCACCGACGTGTTCCCGATCGAGCTGATGCGAGCGATGTTCATCGGGATGGATCCGCCCAAGCACGACCGGCTGAAGAAGCTGTTCCAGGCCGGCTTCACGCCCAAGCGGATTGCCGGACATGAGCCTGCGATCAGGGCGATCGTCATCGACGTGCTCGACCGGCTCGAGGGGCGCGAGACGTGCGACCTGGTCACCGAGGTGGCCCAGCCCGCGGTCTCGCGGGTTATCGGGAGCTTCATGGGCATCCCGCCCGAGGACGATCACGCCTGGGCGACGCTGATGAACTCGGCGCTCGGCGCCGGCGATCCCGACCTCAACCCGGATGGGATCGAGAGCGTCGTCAGCAAGGACATACCCGAGATCTTCGCCCGCTGCCAGCGGATGATCGCCGAGCGCCGTGAGCATCCCACCGACGACCTGACCAGCGTGCTCGTGCACGCCGAGATCGACGGCCAGATGCTCGAGGAGCACGAGATCGTGATGGGGTTCTTCCTGCTCGTCGCGGCCGGCAACGACAGCACCAAGGCGACGTACTGCAGCGGCATGCGGGCACTGATGGAGGACCCCACACAGCGCCAGGCCCTGGCCGACGATCCCTCCCTGGTCTCGAGCGCCGTCGAGGAGTCGCTGCGGATGTTCCCGGCCTTCGCCCACTTCAGGCGGACCGCCACGCGGGACACCGAGTTGAACGGCGCGCACATCCGCGAGGGCGAGAAGGTCGTCATGTGGTACGTATCCTCGGGTCGCGACGAGACGCGCTACGAGGACCCCGATCGGTTCGACGTTCGCCGCAACCCGGAGCACCAGGCGTTCGGGGCGGGGGGAAGGCACTTCTGTCTCGGGGCGGCTCTCGCCCGTCTGGAGCTGCAGGTCCTGTTCGAGGAGACACTGGCGCGCTACCCGCGGATCGAGCCGGCTGGGCGGCCGAAGTGGGTCGAGTCGGCGTTCCTCAACCAGCTCAAGACGCTGCCGGTGCGGCTCGAGCCGCGCGCTCAGTAGAGGCCGGTCAGTCTGACCCTCTGCGGCGCGACCCGCGCTGTCGGGGTCGACAAACGTGACAACCTCGCCGGCGCCGGCGGAGCGATGCCCTTTTCTCGACCTGAGCCCGAGTTTCGGTCGTTCGTTGTCGCGGTGGCGCATGTTTGCTGCATTCCTCGGCCCGCCACCAGGTGCAAAGCGTGACGAGCTACCCACGCTCGCGCTCTGTGGTCGCGTATGCCTGTGGGAGGTGCTGAATCGAGGGCTGCCCGGTGAAAAGGTGACGAGCGTTCCTCGGCCGGCGGACCTTGGTCGCATAAGCCCGTGGGAGGGGCTTATGCGACCAGCGTTCGGTCGGGTTCGGTGGTTTCCCAGCGCCGTTCGGTCGGGCAGGACTACAGAAGCCCGGCGAGCACCAGCGCGCCGATCACGATCAGGATCGCCGCGGTGATCACGTTGGCCCAGCGCTCGAGCCACTCTCCGCGGATCTGATATCCGCCCGCGGCAGCGATCAGGGTCAGCAGCACGATCGTGCCGATCGTGGCCAGCGCGAACACGAGCACCGAACCGATCGCCACGCCGGCGCCCGCAGTCGTGGCGGCCAGGAACAGGGGGAGGATGGTCAGGTCGGGCGAGGCGGCGGCACCGAAGGGCACCACGACCGCAGCCAGCGAGGCGGCGCGCGAGCGCGAAGGCTCATCGTCGTGGAAATGGGGGTGGTCGTGGGGGTGGTCGTGTCGATGCCCGTGCCGGGTGAGCTCGAGCACGACGAAGCCGAGCCCGGTGGCGATCAGCAGTCCACCGATGATCGCGTCCTGGGCCTGCTCGACGCGTGACTTGAACTGCAGACCGATAACGACGATCACCGCGCCGAGGACCACCGACACGAGCACGTGGGTGACGGCGGCGAGCCCGGACAGGCGCGCGACCTTGCTCAGCGGGTAGCGCTGCGTGCGCCCCACGACGGCGAGCGGCACCCAGTGATCGGGTAGGACGGCGTGACCGAAGCCGACGCCTCCGGCGGCCAGGAGGACAGCCGGCGCGGCGCTCACGGCATCACCGCGCGACGCTGAGGGACCGTGCGTCCAGAGTTGGAATCAAAGGCGGTTGCAGGCGATTTGCTTTCGAATGCTCAGGTCGGGGTCGGAGGAAGCTTCGACAACGCAGAAGGCAGGAGGCTTAATTGAACGCCACGGAGACCCGCGCGGCGCCGCCGGCCGTCAAGCCGGCGAAGGACAAACCGCGCCCGCGTCCGGAACCACCCCGCACGCTCGTGCCGCAACGACCGGCCCGCATCTGGTCGCTGCTGGTTGCGCCCAGGGATTGGTCCGAGCGACCCTAGGTGCATCGAGCACCAAACTCAGCCGGCGGCACGCCGTAACGAGAGCGCCAGCAGCAGGGGCACAGCGAGCGCCATGATCCACCAGGCGGCGACGCCGGCCGCCGCCACTATCGCTGTCACGCCGAGCGCGACGATCACACCGAGCGCGACCACCCAGTCGTCTCCCACCACGAAATCCCAGACCCAGCGGGCCATGCGGGCGAGCCTGCTCACACGGCCCCGGATCTGGCCGCCGGCCGGACCACCGGCGCGCGGCGCAGCCACTGCACCATGCCCAGTGCCACGAGCGCGACCGCCGGGACGATGGCCAGGAGCGCGGCGTCGCCGCCCGGCCACGATGCGCCGGCGCCCTCGGCGCCCCAAAACGTCCCGAACGACGTGAGCATCACGCCGACGGAGAACTTCATCGTGTTCTCCGGTACCCGGGCCAGCGGGGCGCGCGCGGCCAGGCCCGCGAGGGCGACCAGGGCGACGGCCAACCCGGCGGCCGCGGCGGCCAGCCCGACGTTGTGCTGATTGGCGCCGAAGGTGAGCACGATGAACACGACCTCGAGCCCCTCGAGCAGCACGCCCTTGAAGGCGATCGTGAACGAGTAGGCGTCGAACTCGCCGGTGGGCTTACCGGCCGCTCGAGCCGCTTTGCGCTCCTGCGCGAAAGTTGCCTCCTCGTCGTGCAGCGCCTTCAGCCCGCCCCAGCGCAGCACCGACTTGCGCAGCCACTGCAGCCCGAAGATGAGCAGCAGTGCGCCCACCACGACGCGCAGGACATTGATCGGGAGTGACGTTATGGCGGGCCCGATCGCGGCGACGAGCACGGCGAGGGCCAGCAGTGCCGCGCCGACGCCGACGAACGCCGAGGGCCAGCTCCGCGTCGTGCCGACGGCGAGCACGATCGTCAGAGCCTCCACGGCTTCGACCGCGCAGGCGAGGAACACCGAGACGGCGAGACCGAGCTCTGGTCCGGACACGCCTGTGGAGTCTAGGCTCGCGCCAGCTCGACGCCGAAGGACTCGCGCAGGCCGACGTATCCGTCGTCGCTGACGTGGACAGCGCGGGTGTGGCGAGCACGGCGGATCCAGCCTCGCTCAAACATCTCGGCCGCCAGCGCTGCGCCCAGCGACCCAGCCAGATGGTGGCGTTGCTCGCTCCAGTCGACGCAGTAGCGGATCAGCGGGCGGCGGCGCGGCAGTGTGTCGAAGTCGATTCCGAACTCGCGGAGCTGCTCGATGCCGGTATCGGTGAGCCGGTAGTCGAGATCGAAGCCTGGCGAGGAGAGGCGGTCCTGGCCGGCGCGTGGTCGAACTGGCCGTCGCCACCGGCGAGCAGCCCCTGCTCGAGCATGGCCGACATCAGCTCGGCCCCGAGCACGCCGGCCAGGTGGTCATAGCAGGTGCGAGCAGAGCGCACGGCCTCTGCGCGGTTGCCCTGGCGCAGCGAGCGCACTGGCGTGGCCGGGGCGACGCGGGCCAGGGTCTCGATCAGCTCGGCCACGTGGGGGCCGGCCAGGCGGAAGTACCGGTGGCGGCCGTGGCGCTCGACGGTGAGCAGGCCGCCGTCGACGAGCTTGGCCAGATGCGAGCTGGCCGTGGAGGCCGCCACGGACGCCTCGTCGGCCAGGACGGTGGCCGGAAGCGCCAGCCCGTCGCCGAGGGCGAGAAGGATCCGCGCCCGGCCGGGGTCGGCAACCAGTGAACCGACCGCGGCGATGTGAGCGTCACCGCGCATACGAAGACGGTAGCGCCGCGACGATTCGACGGTAGTCGAAGTATTCCGGGGAACACTGGAGGTATGCGACGACACCTTCCACTGCTGGCTACCCGAGGGTGCCTTCGTCGCCCTCGCCTCGGCGCTATCGGGCCGGGTCACCGCGCGCCTCGGGTGCCGATGCTGGTTGGGCTGCTGTGCGGCGAGCCGGGTGGGGATCGCCTCGGGCGTGCTGAGCGCGGCGCGACAGGCGGGCGGGGCGATCGGGGTCGCGCTGTTGGGCACGGTGATCGCGCGGGGCACGTTCATCACCGGACTGCACGAGGCAATGGGAGTCTCGGCGGCTGCGTTCCCGGCCGGCGCGGTGGTCACGGTTGTGGCCGTCCGGCCGGACAGGCGCGACGCGTGCGTCATCATGGATGCAGATGAGTGCAGTCGGAGGACATGGCTGGGGAGCGGCGAACGGCGCCGCACCCGGGTCCACGCGCGGGATGCGGGGCGGCGCGGGCAAGCAGCCCCCGCCCCTGATGGACCCTGAGCGCGAGCGCGATACGCACCGCATCATCGCGCTGTTCGCGCACTACAAGCTGCGCCTCACGGCGGTGATCGGGCTGATCGTGTTCTCGTCCGGGCTGGCCATGATCTCGCCCTTCCTGCTCCGGGCCGTGCTCGACACGGCATTGCCGGAGCACGATGCCACGCTGCTGACCGAACTGGTGGCCGGGATGATCGCCATCGCGATCATCACCGCGGCGCTCAGCGTGTGGCAGACCTACATCTCCAACGTGATCGGGCAGCGGGTGATGCACGATCTCCGCGCCGCGGTCTACCGCCACCTGCAGCGGATGTCGCTGGCCTTCTTCACCCGCACGCGGACCGGCGAGGTGCAGTCGCGAATCGCCAACGACATCGGCGGCATCGACAGTGTGGTCACGACCACGGCGACGTCGATCGCCCAGAACGCCACGACCGTGATCGCGACGATCGTGGCCATGATCCTGCTCGACTGGCGGCTGGCCGCGATTTCGCTGGTGTTCGTTCCGCCGTTCGTGCTGTTGACCCGTCGCGTCGGCCAGGTTCGCCGCCGGATCACGAGCGAACGCCAGCGCCGCCTGGCCGATCTGTCCTCGCTCGTCCAGGAGTCGCTGTCGGTGTCGGGGATCATGCTCGGCAAGACGATGGGCCGGGGGCGCGATCTGGCTGATCGCTTCACCGAGGAGTCCCATGACATCGCCGATATCGAGGTGCGGTCGCGGATGGCCGGCCGGTGGGTGATGTCGACGATCCAGATGGTGTTCGCGATCCAGCCGGCGCTCGTGTACTGGATCGCCGGGCAGAGCTTCGTCCACGGCGGCCACGCGATCTCGATCGGCACCGTGGTCGCTTTCACCCAGCTGCAGACCCGCCTGCTGTTCCCGATCCAGAGCCTGCTGTCGACCGGGGCCGACGTCGAGGCCTCGCTGGCCCTGTTCGACCGGATCTTCGAGTACCTCGACCTTCCCGTCGACATCGTCGAGGCGCCCGATCCGGTGCAGCTGCGCCCGGATGAGGTGCTGGGCGAGGTTCGCTTCGACCACGTGTCGTTCCGCTATGGCGGCGACGGTCCGTGGACGCTGCACGGGATCGATCTGGTCGTGCCGGCGGGGACTCGAACCGCGGTGGTGGGCGAGACGGGCGCCGGCAAGACCACGCTCGGCTACCTGGTCGCGCGCCTGTACGAGCCGCAGGAGGGCAAGGTCACGGTCGACGGCGTTGACGTCAAGCAGGCCAGCCTCGAATCGCTGGCGGCGACGGTAGGCGTGGTCTCGCAGGAGACCTACCTGTTCCACGCCACCGTGCGCGAGAACCTGCGCTTTGCCCGCCCCGAGGCCAGCGACGAGGAGATCGAGGAGGCGGCTCGCACCGCGCGCATCCACGATCTGATCGCCTCGCTACCCGAGGGCTACGACACGGTCGTCGGTGAGCGCGGCTATCGCTTCTCGGGCGGGGAGAAGCAGCGCATGGCCATCGCGCGCACGGTTTTGCGCAACCCACCGATCCTCGTCCTCGACGAGGCCACGAGCTCGCTCGACACCCAGACCGAGGCGGCCGTGCAGGCCGAGCTCGAGCGGCTGGCCGAAGGCCGGACGACGATCACCATCGCCCACCGCCTCTCGACCGTCCGCGACGCCGACCAGATCGTCGTGGTCGATCGCGGCCGGATCGTCGAGCGTGGGCGCCACGAGGAGCTGCTCGAGCGCGGCGGCCTGTATGCGGCGCTGGTCGATCGCGACCGGGCCGAGGACGCGGTCAGCTGATCTCGACGTACTGCAGGCGGATCGATCCGAGCTGGATCACATCGCCGTCGTGGAGGTTGGCCGTGCGGATCCGGCGGCCGTTGAGGAACGTCCCGCTCGGGCTCTGGTGATCGAGGAGCCGCGCGTGGCGGCCGTGGCGGACGATGATCGCGTGATCGACGCTCACGTGGTCATCCTCGAGACGGATGTGAGCCGTGAGACCGCGACCGAGGTGGGTGACGCGCGGCTCGAGCTCGACCAGGCGCGACTCATGGCCGTCGGCGATCGCCACACACGGTCCGCGACGAGGTCTGCCCCGACCGATCGATCGGGCGGGGTGACGCAGAGCCTCGGTGGCCATGGCGCGAGTTCATCACGCAACCGGCATGCCAACGTGAATCCGAGGTAAGAGAAGCCTAAGAGGCCTCGGCCTCGCGCTCGTCCGAGTCGTCGAAGTAGCCGCGGCGCCGGAACCACAGCCAGAGGACAACCAGCGACGCGATCAGGGTGCCGAAGCCGAACACGAGGAACTCCCACAGGTGGCTGATGCGGTCGGTCATCCAACCGAAGTTCATGCCGAAGAAGCCGGTGATGAACGTCAACGGCAGGAACACGGTGGCGATCACGGTGAGCTGGCGGCTGATCTCGTTCTGGCGCACGCTGATCTCGTTCTGCTGCACCGAGATGACGGCCATATTGGCCTGAAGCATCGCCCCGAGGGCATCGCGCTGGGTGACGATCTCCTCCTCGACGAGCTTCACGTGGTCGTTGACGTCGCGGAAGAACGGACGCAGCTTGGGACCGATCTGGAGCTGGGTCCCGCGCTCGATGCCATCCAGAGGAACCAGCAGCGGGTGGACCGCGCGGTAGAAGTCGGTGGTCTCCCGGCGCAGCGAATAGATCCGCTCGCTGGGCGCCGCCTCGCCACCGAACACGATCCCCTCGAGCTCCTCGATGTCGTGCTCGACGGAGTTCACGACCGGTAGGTAGTCGTCGACGATCTTGTCCATGATCGCCCACAGCGCGGACTCGGGGCCCTCGGCGAGCAGCTCGGGGTTGGCCTCCAACCGAGCGCGCGCGTCGTGGAGTTCGCTGGCCGCGCCCTGCCGGATGGCCAGCACGAACTTGCGACCGATGAACACGCTCACCTCGCCGAAGTCGACCTCCTCGGTCTCCTCGATGTAGCGCGCCGTTCGCAGGACGACAAATGTCGTCCGGCCGCCGTCGTACTGCTCGATCTTCGGACGCAGGTGCATGTTCTGGGCGTCCTCGATGGCCAGCTCGTGGAGTCCAAAACGCTCCTGCACCTGGCCCAGCTCCGCCTCGGTGGGCTCGAACAGGCCGAGCCACACGAAGCCGCCGTCACCTCCATTGCAGATGATGGCGGCATCGTCGAGCTCCATCGGCCCGTCGTGCTGGCGCCGGCCATCTCGGTAGTGGGCGCAATCGACAATCACCGTTTCGTTCCTCCCTCGGGCTGGTCAGGCGCGATTCTTACCGAGTGGCGGGGGCGGCGGGGTAGTTAGTTTGGTCACGCCCGGTTCGCGGTTCCCTTGATCGCCTTGGCGGTCGCGAACGGCCGCTGGGGATGGGTGCCACCCGAGGTCACCGCGGACGAACAACGTGACAAAGCCCTCGCCGCGCCCCCACCTTGGTCGCATAAGCTCCTCCCACACGCTTATGTGGCCGGGGTTCAGCGGGGTGGGGAGGTTTGTCACCTTTTTCGGCGGTCCGCGAGCGCGCAGAGCCCGCAGCCGAGTCGGACCGCAAGCCTCAGCGTGGGCGGCAGGCTCAGCCGGCGACCGGCTCGGGCACGGCGGGCTCGGGCCGCGACCCGTCGTCGCCGTCTTCCGCGGCCTGCCCCTCGACCCGGAAGTGGGGGAGGATGCGATCGAGGAAAGCCGGGATCTTCCAGTTGCGCTCGCCGAGCATGACCATCACGGCGGGCACGAGCACCGAGCGGACGATCACGGCGTCGAGCAGCACGGCACCGGCCAGGCCGACGCCGAACAGCTGGATGACGCGCTGGCCGCCGAGCAGGAAGGCGCCGAACACCAGCACCATGATCGCTGCGGCCGCGGTGATCGTCCGGCCGGTGGCGGCCAGACCGTGGGTGACCGCGGCGGTGTTGTCGCGCCGGCGGTGCCATTCCTCGTAGATGCGGCTGACCAGGAATACCTCGTAGTCCATCGACAGCCCGAACAGGATCGGGAACATCAGCACCGGGAGGAAGGACTCGATCGGTCCCGTCTTGTCGATCCCGAGCAGCGACGCTCCCCAACCCCACTGGAAGACGGCCGTGACCACACCGAACGCGGCGGCGGCGGAGAGCAGGTTCATCACCGCCGCGGTCAGCGGAATCGCGATGCTCCGGAACACGGCCATCAGGAGCAGGAAGCTGAGCAGCACGACGATGCCGATGAACAGGGGCAGCTTGCGCGACAGCACGTGACTGAAGTCGTCGAAGATCGCCGTCTGACCGCCGACGAGCACGTGCAGACCCGTGCCGGCCTCGGCGGCGGGGATCACCGAACCTCGCACGTGGTGCAGCAGGTCGGCGGTCGAGGCGTCCTGGGGCGAGCCCTTGGCGTAGATGTCGGCCAGCGCCACGGCGGCATGGCCGCCGGTGCCGGGGATTATCCGGGTCGGCGTCGAGCCGACGACGCCCGGAGTGTGCGCCACGGCCTGTTGGACGCGCAGGAAGGCGGCGCGCTGCGCCGGCGTGGCGACCTCGGCCACGAGCTGGAGCGGGCCGTTGTAGCCGGGCCCGAAGCCCTGGGCGAGCAGGTCATAGGCCTTGCGCGTGGTCGTGTTGGCGGGATCGCTACCGGCATCGGCGGAGCCCAGTCGCATCGAGAAGAACGGGATGGCGAGGATGATCATCACCGCGGCGGCGACGGTGGCGAACACGGCCGGGCGCTTCTCCATCCAGCCCGCCCAGCGGGCCCAGGCCGCCGACTCGTCGCTCGTGCGCAGCTGGCCGTCGCGCAGCGAGCGCCGCTCCCGCCGCCGGAGCACCAGGCGGCCGAAGAAGCCGAGCAGCGCCGGCAACAGCGTGAGTGCGGCGATGACCGTGAAGGCGACGGCGATTGCCGCGGCGATGGCGACGCCGTACAGGAAGCTGACGCCGAGGGCGAACATCCCCAGCATGGCGATGCATACGATCATGCCCGCGAACAGCACGGCGCGGCCGGAGGTGTCGAGCGACTGGACCACCGCCTCCTCGCCGGACAGGCCGCGCAGGACGCCCTGGCGGTAGCGGGTGACGATGAACAGCGCGTAGTCGATCCCGACGCCCAGGCCGATCAGCAGGGCGAGCTCGTTGGAGAACGAGGCCATCGCGAACACGTTGGACAACAGGCCGATGACGCCGATCCCGGTGCCCAGGGACATCGCCGCCGTGATCAGCGGCAGCGCCGTGGCCAGCAGGGAGCCGAACACGATGAACAGGATGATGGCCGCGGCCAGGAAGCCGAAGCCGAGGCTGCTCGTCGAGTTGTCCTGCTGCCCCTGCTCGGCGATCTGGCCCTCGACCTGGAACTGGAGCCCGTTGCCCGAGGCCGAGGTGATCTTGTTCACGAACGCCTGCGCGTTGCTGTGCGAGATCTTGTTGGGCTGGATGTCGAACGTGACGTTGGAGTAGCCGATCCGGCCCGAGGGCGAGATCTGCTTGGCGCCGAGGCGGCCGTACGGGGGGCTGACGTTGGTGACGTGCGGGGTCCGCGCCGCGCTGGCCAGCACCCGCTCGACCCGCAAGCGGTTGGCCGGATCTGTCAGCTGGCCGCTGTCGGTGGCGAAGACGATCTGATCGGTGTCGCCAGACGCCTTGGGGGCGTTGCGCTGGAGCAGTCGCACCGCGTCGAAGCTCTCGGTGTGGGGAAGCTTGAAGTTGTCGCTGTAGCCGCTACCGACGCCGGTATGGATCGCTGTGACCCCGAACAGCGCAGCGATCCACGCGACGAGGACGATCCGGCGGTGCTTGAAGCACCATCTCGCCAGGGATCTCATCGCGGGTCATTGTGGCGAGGTTCCCTGAAATTTGTCTGACAGCGACGCGCTGGCTGCGGTGAACTCGACGAATGCCTGGGCCGCGGGCGATAGACGGCGGTCCGATCGCCACCACAGCACGACCTTCATCCGCAGCTCGGGGAGCAACGCTCTGATCGCCACCGAGGGGCCGGGCCGCTCGAGAAACGAACGCGGCAGGATGGCCAGGCCGAGGCCCTCGGCGACCAGCGAGCGGACCAGCGCCAGGTCGTTGGCCTCGAGCGCGACCTGCGGCTGGATCTCGGCATCGGCCAGCGCCGCGTCGGCGAGCTGGCGGGTCGAGGCCCCGTGCTCGAACACGATCAGCCGGCTGTCCCGCAGGGCCGCGACGGCCAGCGGGCCCTCGCCGGCGAACGGATGGCCAGGACGCATGGCCAGGGCCAGCTCTTCGCTGGACAGCTCGATCCGCTCGAGACCCTCGGGCGGCTCGAGCTCGAGTGCGAAGGCGACGTCGATCGTGCCGTTGGCCAGCATCTCGAGCATCCGGCGGGCCGTCCCCTCCCGCAATCCCACCTCGACGTCGGGGAAGGTCGAGCTGAAGCGCGCCAGCGTGCGGGGGATGTCGAGCTCGCCGCCGAACAGCAGCGCCCCCACCGACACGTGGCCGCGGACGAGCCCGCGGAGCTCGTCGACCTCGCCACGCAGGGCGTCGAGCTCGGCCATCGTGGTCCGAGCGCGAGCCGCGACCAGCTCCCCGGCCTCGGTCGGCGTCACGGTCCGGGTGGTGCGGGTCAGCAGCTCGACGCCGAGCTCGCGCTCGAGCCGCCGGACCTGGTGCGACAGCGCCGACTGGGCGACGTGGAGCTCCTCGGCGGCGCGCGTGAAGTGCCGATGGCGTACCACAGCCTCGAAGTAGCGCAGTTGCCGGACCTCCATGGCCCGACTCATCTTAGATCGCGATGGATCTAGTGACAAAATTATGTTGAAACGCTGAATCTCCGACGCGACACTTTGTCCGTGTCGACCGTGATGCCCGATCAGGAACTGGTGATCTGTCGCGAGCTCGGTCCCGATGGGGCCGAGTCGATCATCGACCTGCATCGCCGGGTGTACACGACGGAGTTCGAGCGAAACGAGGCGTTCGTGATCGCGGTGGCCAGGACCGTCGAGGACGCGCTGGCCGCGGGCTGGCCTGAGCGGGGCGGCGCGGTCTGGCTCGTGCGGCGCCCGGACGGTCGGGTGGAGGGCTCGCTTGGCCTCACGCGCGAGGCCGAATCGGTTGGGCAACTCCGGTGGTTTGTGTTCACGCCCGCGCTGCGCGGTCAGGGGCTCGGGCGCCGGCTGCTCGCCCAACTGCTCGAGGCGGCCCGTGTCGCGGGTCTGAGCAAGATCGAGCTCGACACCTACACCGAGCTCGAGGCAGCCGTGCGCCTGTATCTCGACGTCGGCTTCCGGGCCACGGGCGATCGCGAACGCCGCGACTGGGGCCCGGGAATCGTCTACCGCCACTACGTGCTCGAACTACGATGACGGGATGGCTCGCAGTGCAGGGATCCTCCTCCATCGTCGCCGTGACGATGGCCTAGAGGTTCTCCTCGTCCACCCGGGCGGCCCGTTCTGGGCCCGGCGCGACGCCGGCGCGTGGTCGATCCCCAAGGGCGAATACGACGACGGCGAGGATCCGCTTGCCGCCGCCCGTCGCGAGTTCGAGGAGGAGCTGGGCAGCGCGCCGCCAGGGGGCGAGGCCCACGACCTCGGGGAGATCCGCCAGACGTCGGGCAAGGTGGTGCGGGCGTGGGCGCTCGAGGGCGAGCTGAACACCGAGCACATCGTCAGCAACACGTTGGAGCTCGAGTGGCCGCCCCGATCGGGTCGTCACATCGAGATCCCCGAGGTCGACCGGGCGCAGTGGTTCACCCTCGAGGCTGCGCGCGAGAAGATCAACCCCGCCCAGGCCGCCCTGCTGGATCGTCTCAGCGACGGATCCGCATGAGCGCGACGGCATGAGCACGATCAGCCCGACGGCTCACTACACCGGCTACGTGTGGGCGCGCAACTCACTGTCGCACCCAAGGCTCGAGACCACGGAGGGGAGGCTGCTGTTCGAGACGCTGCGGCCGGTGATGACGGCCAGCCGGATGCTCGGGGGCTCATCGCTCGAGGTCTACCTGCTCACCCGCCACCGCGCCATCGATGCGCTGCTGGAGCGGGCGATCGAGCAGCGCGACGTCACGCAGGTGGTCGAGGTCGCCTGCGGGCTCTCGCCGCGCGGGTGGCGCTTCACCCAGCGCTATCCGCGGCTGACCTATGTGGAGACCGATCTGCCCGAGATGGCGGAGCGCAAGCGGGTGGCCCTCGAGCAGATGGGCTCGCTGTCGGACCGCCACCGCGTGCGCGAGCTCGACGCGCTGTCCGATCGGAGTCTCGACGCCGTGGTGGCCGAGCTCGATCCAGCCACGGGCCTCGCCGTCCTTACCGAGGGTCTCCTCGGCTACCTGCCCACCGATGCGGTGCACGGGCTGTGGCGGCGCCTGGCCACCGCTCTGAGCCAATTCCCCAGCGGCGTGTACGTGTCAGACCTGCACATCGGCGGCGTCCAGACGGCTCAGGTCCGCGCCTTCCGGGTGCTGCTGTCGGCATTCGTGCGCGGCCAGGTCCATCTGCACTTCCAGGATTCCACGGAGGCGACCGCCGCGCTGCGCCGGGCGGGGTTCACCGACGCACACGTCCACCGCGCCGCCGCCCTGGCTCCCGAGATGCGGGGGCCCGGAAGCGGGCTGGTGCATATACTTGAGGCATCAACCAGGTGATCTCAGCGACCCTCTACAGCGATCCAGCGTGTCCGTGGGCGTACTCCGAGAGCCCCGCCCTGCGCGTCGTGCAATGGCGATACGGCGCGCAGCTGCACTGGCGGCTGGTGGTCATCGGACTCACCGGAGTCGGCCGAGCAGTACGTCCGCCGCGGGTACACCCCGGTTCGTGGCGCGCTCGGCCAGATGCGCTTCCGCCGCTTCGGAATGCCGTTCTCGCCGTCGCCCAAGCCGCGCGTGAGCGCCACCGCCCGCGCCTGCCGCGCGATCGTGGCTGCTCGTCTGCTGTGGCCGGGCAAGGAATGGGACGTGTATCGCGAGCTCCAGCTCGGCCAGTTCACGACGCCGTTAGTGCTCGACGACGACGCCCAGCTCGCCGACGCACTGCGGGGCGTGCCGGAGATCGACGTCGAGCGCCTGGTCGCCGAGCTCGACTCGCCCGGGGTGACCGAAGCCTACGAGCGCGACCGCGCCGAAGCGCGGACGGCGGAGGGTTCGGCGGCCGAGCTCCAGGGCAAGACGGCGAGCACCGATGGGCCGGTTCGCTTCACCGCGCCGTCGGTGGTGCTCGAGACGGACGGTTCGCGCCTCATCGCCGGCGGCTTTCAGCCCGTCGAGGCCTACGACGTGCTGATCGCCAACCTCGACCCGAGCCTGCACCGGGAGCCGCCACCGTCCTCGCCCGAGCCGCTGCTCGAGCGCTTCCCCGACGGACTGACCACGCAGGAGGTGGCGGCGCTGCTCACCGTGAGCAACGACGCAGCCGACCGCGCTGCGGCCGAGGCCGCGCTGATCGAACTGGTGGCCGACGGGCGCGCGGTCCGTCGCCAGCTCGGCGACGACGCCCTGTGGCGAGCCGCCTGACGGCTCAGGCTCGCTCGATGGCCAGCGGAAGCGTCTCGAGTCCGTAGATCCCTGACGGCGTCCCGAACTCGGGTTCGCCATCGAGGGCCAGTTCGCTCACGCGCTCGGCGAGGAAGGCCAGGCCCTCCTGCATCTCGGCCCGGGCCAGGTTGGCGCCGACGCAGTAGTGAATGCCGGCCCCGAAGGTCAGCACGCGCCCGCGCGGGCGCTCGGCCGTGATGTCGAAGCGATCCTCGTCGATGCCCTCGCGGTTGGCGTGCCAGGCCGAGACGAGCACGACCGAGCCGGCCGGAAAACTCACCCCGCGGAACTCGATCTCGCTCGTCGTGATCCGCGCCGTGAACGGAGTGATCGGCTCGTAGCGGAGTGCCTCGTCGACCGCCACCAGCGCCAGGCCCTGGGGATCGGCCCGCAGGAGCTCCCATTGGTCGGGATGGCAGGCCAGCAGCCTCACAGCGTGGGCGAGCTGGCTCTGGCTGGTGTCCACCCCGCCAACGAGAATGTTGAGGACCAGGTTGCGCAGCTCGTCGTCGCTGAGGCGGTCGCCCTGTTGACCACCGGCTGCGCCCGCGGTGCCCGCCTGGATCAGCGCCGAGATCAGATCGTCGCCGGGATCCAGCCGCCGGCGCGCGATCAGCTCATCCTCGTAGACGTAGAACTCGCTCACCGCGGCCTCGATCTCGGCGCGCTGCGAGACCAGGCTCTGGGCATCGAACTGGCGCTGGATCCAGTTGGACCAGTGGTGCAGGCGCGGCGCGTCGGTGAGGGGCGCGCCCATCACCTCGGCGATGACCAACGAGGGATAGGGCTTGGCGAAGTCGGCGATGAACTCGCAGGATCCCGACTCGGGGACGAGCTCCTCCAGGAACCGCTGCATCGCCGGGCGATAGCGATTGACCGCGCGCGGAGCCAGCGCGGGGTTGACCAGGTTGCGCAGCCGGCGGTGATCGCCGCCGTTGATGTTGATGATGTTCTTGACGATCTCCTCGTGCAGCGGCCCGGATTCGATCTGGAATAGCGCGGCGATCGTCAGCCCCGGGAACACGGCGTCCTTGGTGCGGAGAAAGAACTCGGCCGACTCGCGGTCGAGCACGGTGAAACCGAACGGGTTGGCGGCCAGCCATCCGTCATGGCCTTCGAGCGCGGCCATGGCCGATCGGTAGCGCTCGCCGCTGAAGGCTCGGGTCGGTGTGGTCGAAGCTCGGCAGCGAGAGCTCGGCGGCCGCGGGCACGAGGCGAGCCTACCGCCCCAGCCAGGGGTTCGTGGCCAGCTCGCGCGCCAGCTGCTCGGTGACCAGCAACGCCTGCAGGACCGTGCGGTAGTCGACGTTCTCGGGTGTGTCGGTCATCTGGTGGTAGTTGGACAGGGCCTTGTAGCGGTCCATCGACGTGATCGTGGCGGTCGGATAGCCCGCGCGGCTGGGGATCACGGCGTCGGTCGAGGCGCGCGAGCGCATCCCGCGGCGCAGGGGGGCTCCGGCCCGCTCGGCCGCCGCGACGACGAGATCGCGGAAGCTGCGGTCGTGGTAGTCCTCCATCACGACCGGCCCCTCACCCTCGAGCAGAATCAGCTTGGGCGAGCCGACGGTCTCCAGATTGAGCACCCACGTGCGGTCGCGATCCAGGGTGGGGAAGTGACGGGCGGCGAAGCCGTGGATGCCGCCCTGGAGCACCTCCTCGGCCCCGCAGGAGACGAGCATCACGCGGAGTCCCTCGAGCGGCCGCGAGCGCAGCCGCTCGGCCAGCGCCACGAGCACCGCCACCGCGGTCAGGTTGTCGTTGGCCCCGGGGGACACGGGGGCACGGGCGACGTCGGCAAACACAGCCGTGGCCAGCACCGAGCCGGCCACGCCGAGCCCGGTCATCGTGCGGCTGCCCCGCAGGGCACCGAGCGTCACCAGCGCCGGGGCGCTCAGCGTCGCCCACCAGAGGGGCAGCGAGGTGTCGATCCGCTCGATGATGCCGGGGAACGCCTCGCCCAGCCAAGCCTGCAATCGGGGGTCGAAGATTGCGCCGGTCGGGGCGGCGTCGTGGTGAGCAAGCACGACCAATGTGCGCTCGGCGCCAGCGTCGCCGCACGAGGCGATCACGTTCCAGGTCGGTCGCGGCTCGGAAATCGCGCGGCGAAACAGGCGCGGGCCGTTGGAGATGTCGTCGGCGATCGACACGGTCACCGCGGCGGCCGCGGCGGCCGCCAGCGTGCGCCACCGCCGGCTGAGGCTGGCGGCGCCGGCCACCGCGCTGCCGGCGGCCAGCGTCCCGATGACCTGCGCGTAGCCGTCGAGGAAGCGCTCCTCGTCGATGCGGGTCTCCAAACCGGCGCGGCGCAGACGCTCGGCCAGCCAGCGGGCGGCCTGTTCCTCGCCGGGCGAGCCGGCCCGTCGCTGCAACGGGGCCAGCGCCTGCACGACCTCGCGCAGGGTGCGCTCGTCGGCGGCGGCTGGTGGCGCGGGAGTGGCGGTGGCGGTCATGGCGTCCGCATGGTAGGCGTAGGAGGGATTGATCGCTCCATGGGGAACCGACCCGGAGTGAGCCGCACCGTCGCCTTCATCTGCATGCTGGTCGTGGGCGGCCTGGCCGGCATCCAGCCCGCGGCCAATGCCGCCATGGCCAAGCACGTGAGCGATATCGGTGCCGCGGCGGTCAGCATCACGATCTCGTTCACGATTCTCATGACGCTGCTGCTGGTGGCGGGTCATCCCGGCCGACTTAGCGGCCTGAGTGCATTCAAGCCCGAGTGGGCTCTCGGTGGAATTGCCGGCGCCGCGATCGTGGGCGTATCGCTGGTCGCGGTCAGGCCCCTCGGTGTGGGCGTGCTGACCGCGCTGCTGGTCGCCGGTCAGCTCGCCGCCGGCCTGCTCGCCGACCGCTACCACTGGTTCGGCATCCATCACGCGCCGCTCAGCGTGGGCCGGGTGGCTGGTTTCGTGCTCGTCGTGGGCGGCACGGTGCTGATCACCCGGACCTGAAAGAACCGGTCACGATCAGGCAACAGCGCGGACACAACTTGGCAACGTGAACCCGCGCCGGCGGGGGAAGAGTGTCGTGCGGGCGTAACGCCGCCCAACGTCCACCGCACGACAAGAGGAGTTCATCAGATGGCGCGAAAGCGCAACTTTGTCCTGCTGTCAGCCGCGGTAGCCGCGGTGGCAGTGAGCGCAGGGGTGATCCAGGTCGCCATGGCGCATGGCCTGCATCACCAGGGCCGCCACCATCACCATGGGGCACGGCGCCCGGACCAGAACGGTCGGACCGCCACGCCGATCAAGCACGTGGTGGTGATCTTCCAGGAGAACGTCTCCTTCGACCACTACTTCGGCACGTATCCCGACGCCGCCAACACCGACGGCCAGACCGTTCACGGCGCGGCGGCACACGCCGGCCGTTGACGGTCTGCCTCCCGCCACGTCACCGTCGCTGCCGCCGGCGCTTCAGCACACGACCAACCTCCTGACCAGCAATCCGAATGAGTCACTGCCGCAGCGGCTCGACAGCAGCGCCAACCGGCGCGTCGAGCAGTCCGGGCGGGCAGCTCACCTGCGACCAGGATCATGACTACAGCGACGAGCAGCAGGCGTTCGACGACGGAAACATGGACCACTTCGTCCAGAGCGTCGGCACCGGGTCGCGGCACCTCGCCGTTCGGCACGCTCGTGCGACCCCAAGACGGTCATGGACTACTACGACGGCAACACGGTCACCGGCGCTATGGAACTACGCCCAGCACTTCGCGATGAGCGACAACTCGTACGGGACGACGTTCGGGCCCTCGGCTCCGGGCGCGATCAACCTCGTCGCCGGCGACACCGGCAACGTCGACACGGCCCACGAGGTCAACAGCCCGTCGGTCTCGACCTCGACGTCGCCCGACGGCGACCTCACACCCGACGGCCACGGCGGCTTCTCGCTGACCAGCGACGCCCAGCCGTACTGGGACGACTGCTCGACGCGCGACGCCGTCGCGCTGACCGGGACAACATCGGTGACGAGCTCAACGCGCGCGGGCTCTCGTGGGGTTGGTTCCAAGGCGGTTTCCGGCCGAGCGAGAGCTTCCAGGCCGCGCTGCAGGCGACCGGCCACACCGGCCAGCCGACCAGCGACTTCATCCCGGACGAGTTCAAGAACGCCGGCTTCCAGAACGCCGTGCCGCACTCCTCGAACCAGGGGCTGTGCGACACCGTCCACCCGGTCGGCGTTGCGCTGGGCGACACCGCGACCAGTGGGGCTACAAGGACGACTACATCCCCCACCACGAGCCGTTCGAGTACTACGCCTCGACGGCCAATCCTCACCACCTGTCGCTCCCGACCGACTCGAACGGCGCAGGACACCCCGGCGGGCCTCGCGACGATCGGTCGCGACACGCCAGAGCTACGTCGGCATGACGTGCCGCAGTTCAACACGCCGAACCACAACTACGACACCAGCGACTTCGACCAGCTCGTCGCCGGCGATCTCCAGCGGGAAGCTCCCGCGCTCGGCGCTGCCGGCCGTCAGCTTCCTGAAGGCCCCGGGCTACCAGGACGGCCACGCCGCCTACTCCGATCCGGCCGACGAGCAGCAGTTCGTCGTCGACGAGATCAACGCGCTCGAGCAGACGCCGGACTGGTCCAGCACCGCCGTGATCGTCAACTACGACGACTCCGACGGCTGGTACGACCACGCCTACAGCGGGGTCAGTAATCCGTCGCTGTCGCCGGCCGACAACCTCACGGGCACCAGTTCAGCGGGGCGACGTCGCAGCAGTGCGGTCCGACCCGCAGACCCGGGCGCCGCTGGGCGGCGAGCAGGGACGCTGCGGTTTCGGTCCGCGGCTGCCGCTGATGGTGATCTCGCCGTTCGCGGACGCGACAGCGTCGACCACAACCTGAGCGATCAGTCCTCGATCATCAATCTTGTCGAGTACAACTGGGGTCTGCCGGGGATCCCCGGCTCCGCCGACCAGGCTCTGCGGCACACCGACCACAGCGAGGGAATCCCGTTCGACCTCGCGGGTCTGTTCCGTTTCCACGGCGAGCACGGGCGGCATGAGCGCCGGCTGTTCCTCGATCCGAGCACGGGTCAGCCGCCGAGGTTCTGAAGGTGAAAACACGGGGCGGCGTGGCACCGGAGGTGCCCGCCGCCCTTTTTCTATCTGCGCCTCGCGATCGGTGCCGCCGCCCGGGGCGGTTAGCTTCCGGGGATGGCCTGCTTTCTCGCCATGACGCTGGTCCTACGCGATGAGGAGGAGATCCTCGCCAGCAACCTCGATTACCACCTCGCGCAGGGAGTCGACCTGATCCTGGCTCTCGACCACGGGTCGACCGACGCCACGCCCGAGATCCTGCGCGAGTACGAGCGCCGCGGGCGGCTGCGCTGGCTGCACGACGACGCTCCGGCCCAGGACCAGGCCCGACGGGTCGCGCGCCTGCTCGCGTTGGCGGCGGACGAGTTTGGACCCGAGTGGGTGATCCATGCCGACGCCGACGAGTTCTGGATGCCGACCGCCGGGTCGTTGCGCGATGTGTTCCAAGCCATCCCGGATCGCTACGGCGCCATCAGGGTGCCGCGGCACGATTTCGTCCCCGTTCCCGAGACCGACGGACCGTTCCACCAGCGGATGGTGGTCCGCCACCGGCGCTCGGTGACCGTCGGCGGGACCGAGTCCGAGCCGAAGGTGGCACAACGTCCGGCCAGAGCAGGCGTCACCGAGCCCGGAACCCACGACGTTCCAGGTCCGCTCGGTCCCGACATCGGGGCGGTCGAGATCCTTCACTTTCCGATGCGCAGCTTCGAGCAGTTCGAGCGCAAGGTCCTGCGCAACGGGCCCGGGCGCGAGCGTCGCGGCGATCTGCGCGCGTACTACGACGCCCAGCTGCGCTCCCGCGACGTGATCATCGATCGCCGGCTGCAGGCGTTCATGGCCACGGGCCCGCGCGTCGCCGACGAGTCGCCGGCCGCGCGGGCCCTCCTCAGACACACTTGGACCGGCGTGTTGCGCGAGATCGAGCTCGAGGAGCGGCTGGCCATGACCGTGCCGATGCCGCGATGGCGGTTGCTGCGGTCGTGGTCTAACCGCGGGGGAGCACCGCGCTGAGCCATTCGACCGCCCGCGGAATGTCGGCCGGGTCGATGTTGTGCATGGCACCCGACTCGCGGTAGTCGACCGCGAACCCTGCCGGCTCGAGCAGATCACGGGCACGGCGCGCGAACTCGACGCCGATCACCGGGTCGCGCTGACCGTGCGCGATGAACACCTTCGTGTCGGTGCGGGTCAGATCCGGGTCCCACCCGTCGACGGTGGGGATGAAGCCGGAAAAGGCGAGCAGCCCGGCGGGAGCCGGCCGGTCGGGCCCGAGCCCGAGGGAGTAACTCATCACCGTCCCCATCGAGAACCCGCCCAGCACCGTGCGCTCGGGCGAGATCCCGGTGCGCTGCCACAGCTCGTCGTGGAGCTCGGCCAGAGCGGCGTACGAGGTCGCGAAGGTGCCCTCGTCGGGATGCCCGACCCGGTGGACGACGTAGTAGTGATAGCCCGGCGACCCGGGCAGCTGCAATGGCGCCCGGGGCGAGACGATGTGCAGGCGGCGCTCGGGATCGATGACATCGGCGAGCCCGAGCAGGTCGAGCTCGTGGCTGCCTCGCCCGTGGTGAAGCACGAGCAGGCCGTCGGGGGTGCGGCTCGGGTCGGCGGGACGTTCGCGGAAGAACAGCATCAGTCGAGGTAGCTGATGACGTCCTCGGGCGGGAGGCGCTCGGGCGGTGCCTTCTCCTGGCGAGGCCAGCCCAGGTGGATCAGGGCCACGAAGCGCTCATCCTCCGGTATGTCGAGCGCCCGGAGCCCCGCCTCGGTGCGCAGGACCCCGGGTGTCCGCCAGTAGCCGGCCAGCCCGCGCGCGTGGGCTCCGAGCAGGACCGCGTAGGTGGCGCACGCGGTGGCGCAGAGATCCTCCTCGTCCTGCACCGGATCGTCCGAGCGCATCACCGTGGCCACGACAAGCGTCGGCGCGCGATCGAGCTTCGAGGCCGCCTCCGGCCCCGCCGCCTGCTTGAGCGCGGCCAGCGACTCGGGCCCGAGCACGCGGAAGCGCCACGGATTGGTCAGGTGATGGTTCGGGGCCCACCGCCCCAGCTCGAGCAGCTCATCGAGCAGCGGTCGAGGCAGGGGCTCCCGAGCGAAGGCCTTGTGGGTGCGGCGACTGCGGATGGCATGCTCGAGTTCCATGCGTCAGTCGGTGATCGGCACGTGGCCGGGCTGGCTCCGGACACGGGTCAGCCAGGCGTTGATGGCGGGATAGCCGTCGAGCTCGAACCCGCCCTCGGGCGCGACATGCGTGTAGGCATACAGGGCGATGTCGGCGATCGTGTAGCGATTGGCGACGAAGAACTCGTGGTCGGTCAGGTGCGCCTCCATCGCGCGCAGTGCGGCCTCGCCGCCCTGTCGCCTGGCCTCGAGCTCGTTCGGGCCCGGGTCGCGGCCGGCGATCCGCCAGAACCGGGCCACGGCGATGTTGGGCTCATGGTTGTTCTGTTCGAAGAACATCCACCGCAGGACCTCGGTGCGCTCCCACAACTCGTCGGGCAGGTACTCGGTGCCGTCGGCGAAGTAGAACGTGATGGCGTTCGACTCGGCCATCGCGCGGCCGTCGTCGAGCACGAGCGTCGGCACTCGCAGCACCGGATTGAGATGGCCGAGCAGCTCCGGCCGATCGGAGCGATCGATCACGTCGACCTCGCGGCGTTCGTAGGGCTGGCCGAGGTGGGCGAACAGCAGCCGGACCTTGTAGCAGTTGCCCGAGACCTGGGAGTTATAGAGAAGCATCGCGCGGATGATGCCAGGGGCGCGGCGGCGGACGGAGCGAGGCAGCGCCCCGGCCGGGCCGGGGCGCTGGCGGCGAAGCGTGTCGAGTCGCTGAACGCGCGCGGGGTTGGGTCTTTACGACTTCACCTTCGCGCTGAGGAGCAGGTGCAGCTGGGACACGTTCATGTTGGCGTCGAAGGACCAGCCGGTGTCGAGCGACCCCATGTAGAAGCGCAGGGAATTGCTCGACGACGCGGAGGCCATGAGCAGCTCGCTGGTGTCGTTGCTGAGCGCCAGCACCTCGCCGCTCTTGACCTTGGCGTGGGCCGAGAAGGTGTTCTTGCCGTCGTTGTTGGCGGTCTTGACCTTGCTCGTGAACACGACCTTGAAGTGGTGGTGGCCGGTGGCTGAAGGACCCGGAGTTGGACGGTGCCGGGCGAGCTGCCGGCGTTCACGGTCCAGCTGGTCAGCGTGCCGGAGTGCTTGATCACGTCGCTTGGCTTGCCGTTGTGGTAGTTGATGTAGGTGCAGTCGATCATCGCCACGCACTCGTTCATCATCGGGTCGCCGTTGGCGTTGCCGACTCTGTCGGTGTGGGCCAGCGCGGAAGGCACGACACCGAGCGACACGCCGGTGGCGGCGAGGGCGGCGAGGGTGCGGATCTTGGGCATCTGAATCTCCTTGGCGGGTGGTCTCGGTGGTGGCCAAGACTTTCCCGGCTTTCGGGGCCCCCGCCCAGGGACCCAAGGTGTGGTGTTCGCCACCCCCCTGACGAACGCGGTCCCCGCCGACCGTTCCGCGCGCCGGCGCCAGACCCGCGCCAGCCGGCGCTAGATCCGCGCCACCGGGCGTTCGAGCATCACCCGGACTCCCTCCTTGGGCGCCAGTGTGATGCCGCGGAACTGGATCTTGTCGAGCTCGGGGTTGGTCGGTCGGAGCGCGGCGCGCTCGAGCACCCGGCGCAGCACGATCCGCATCTCCATCTGCGCGAAGCTTGCTCCCAGGCAGCGCCGGGTGCCGCCGCCGAATGGCAGCCACGTGTACGTGTCGGGCGCGTCCTGGCCGAGGAAGCGCTCGGGCCGGAACGTGGTCGGGGCCCGGATACAGATCGGAGCGGCGGTGGATCATGCGGATCGAGGGATTGATCTCGATCCCGGCCGGGATCGTGTAGCCGTTGAGCTTGAAGTCCTCGCCTGTGACCACGCGTCCGACGCCCGGGATCACCGGCCGGATGCGCAGGCCCTCCTTGACCACGGCGTCGAGGTAGGCATCGTCGCCCTCGAGGCGCGCGCCGGAGGACCGACGGAGAGTGGAGCAGGAGGTCGAAGGTCCAGGCGAGGCCGGTGGCCGTCGTCTCGTGTCCGGCGAGCAGGAGCGTCAGCAGCTCGTCGCGCACCTCGGCATCGGTGAGCCGCTCGCCGTTCTCGTCCTCGGCCAGGAGCAGGGCTGAAAACACGTCATCGCGCTCGGCCAGGTCGGGCTCGGCGCGGCGGCGGGCGATCTCGGCGAACAGGGAGCTCGTCGACCGCGCGACGGTTCTGCTCGAAGCGGCGCGCGGCGCCGCGGTCGCCACTGACCCGGCCACCGGTCAGCAGCATCAGCACGAACAGCCCGCGCGGACGCGCCAGCGGCTCGATCATCGAGCGCAGCCGCGCGCGCAGGGCCTGTTCGCCGGCCCGGCCCGATAGCCGAAGACCACGCGCATGATCACGCGGAGGGTGAGCGACTGCATGCTCTCCAGGATCGAGAACGACCCGCCCTGCGGCCACGAGTCGATCTCGATATCGGCCGACTCGCGGATCTCCTGCGCGTAGGCCTGCATCCGGCGGCCGTGGAACGCGGGCAGCATCAGGCGCCGGTGGCGCAGATGCTCGGCGCCGTCGAGGAGCAGCACGGAGCGCTCCCCGAGGATCGGACCGAGCAGTGCGTTGGCCTCGCCGGCGTGCAGCTGCTGGCCCGAGCCCTGGAACACCTCCTTGACCAGCGACGGCTCGAACACCATCACGAAGCGGGAGTCGAAGATCGTGCGAAACGTGACCGCATTGCCGTAGCGCCGCCGGCAGGCCTCGAGGAACCGCGGCCCGGCCAACATGAAGCCCGCCGTCTGGACCACGCGGGGCAGGCGCGGTCCCGGGGGGAGCGTGTCGTGCGCCGTGGTCATCATGGAGATGGTGGCACAGCCGGCCGGCCGCGCGGCATGCTGCGCAGAGCAATCAATCCTAAAGTAGGGGGCGATGATCCCCGTCCGCGCGCGGGCGCACACGCCGCGAAGAGCCCGATGAGAGACGGTCGTGGCCTCGTCCCCAGGGCGCGCAACCTCGGCCGCCGCACCGCGCTGGAGTCGCGCGCGTTTACCCACGCATGGCTCGCGCCGGGCTGTTCGGGTTCGAATCCTCCCGCGCGCGCTCTGGAGGTCTTTCGCGCCTCGATCGTCTTGGCCAGATCGGCTCCGCCATCGTCATCGCCGCGCTTCGCCACGGCGACCGGCCGGGTCTGATCGATGAGCGGGGCGCACTGACCTTCGCCGAGTCGACGCGCGCTCCGACGCGGTGGCCTGCGGGCTGCGCGCGAGGAAGGTGGGCGAGGGCGATGGCGTGGGAATCCTGTGCCGCAACCATCGTGGGTTCCTCGACATCACCTTCGGGGCCGCCAAGGTCGGCGCTCGGATCCTGTACCTGAACACGGACTTCGCCGGGCCCCAGCTCCGCGACGTGTGCCGGCGGGAGCACGTCTCTCTGCTCGTGCACGACGAGGAATACGCGGAGCTGGTGGCGCGATCGACGCCGCGCGGCTGGAGGCGTACTCCGACGGTGCGCCGCCGCCGGACTCGCTCGAGCGCCTGATCGAGACCTTCGGCGGACAGACGCCGCCACCTCCGAGCGCCCGGCCTCGGTGGTCCTGCTGACCAGCGGGACGACGGGAACGCCCAAGGGGGCGCCGCGCCATCAGGGGCGCTCGCTGGCTCCGGCCGGCGCCGTCGACGATGCCGAGTTCGGCAAGCGGCTGGCCGCCTTCGTCGTGCTCAGGCCAGGAACGGCGCTCACCGAGGAGCAGGTCAGGGACTTCGTGAAGGACAACCTGGCCCGGTAGAAGGTGCCGCGCGAGATCACCTTCCTGTCCGAGCTGCCGCGCACTCCAACCGGCAAGGTGCTCAAGGCGAGCTGCGGGCGCGCCACGCGGGTGACTGAGCCGAGCGCTGGGTCCGCCCGCCAGGCCCGGCTCTGACCAGGCTTCCATCTGTCAAGGGTAATTTCAAGCTTGTGGCCTATCGTGAGCTGATCACGAGAAAGGTGGAGCTGTGACGAAGTTTCTACGCACGGTCTCGACGCGGCGCCTGCTGGCGCTCATCGTCGGCCTGATCACGGCGGTCGCGGCCGGCACGGCGATCGCGCTCGCGGCCGCCGGCACTGGCCCGGTGCCCCGGCCAAGCCGCTTGCCGACGCGATCCACGATGCGTCGCGTGCGCCGCAGGCTGACCGGGATCACCGCGCGCATCAGCTTCACCAACCACCTGATCGACTCCACCGACATCCAGGGCGGCGATCCGATCCTCACCGGGCCACCGGCCGGCTGTGGCTGTCACGACGACCACCGGCTGCGGCTCGAGCTCCAGTCCGACACGGCGACGCCCAGGTCGTCGTCGACGGTGGCTCGTTCTGGATCTACGACCCGGCGGCCAATACCGTCTACGAGGGCAAGCTGCCGACCGACGCGGCATCGACCGCGGTCAGGCACCGCGAGGCCATGCCCGACCGTGGCGCAGATCCAGAGCGCCTCACCGGCCTCGCGCGCCACGTCAACCTGTCGGGGGCGATCCCCAGCGACGTCGCAGGTCACGCCGCCTACACCGTCCGCGTGTCGCCCAAGCACGACGGCGGACTGCTCGGCGCGCGACCAGATCGCCTGGGACGCGTCCGCGGGGTCCGCTGCGCGTTCGCGATCTACGCCCGTGGCGACGCTCGCCGGTCCTCGAGCTGAAGGCGACCGACATCTCCTACGGCTCCGTGCCGGTTCCGACGTTCGCGGCTCGCGCCGCCGCCGGGCGCGAAGGTGGTCACGCGTCAGACGCCCGCGGCGCGCCGCGATAGCCGCCAGGCATGAGCCGGCGCCGCCAGCGTCTCGGGTGCGGCGGCGGCGTGCCCGCCGCCTGAGCTTCAAGTTCACGCGCCGCGCCGAGCAGCCTGGTGGGGCTGCAGCGCCGTTCGGTGACCCTGCTCGACTGGGGGGCAGCCCGGCGGCGCTGGTCACCTACGGCCAGAACCTGGGCGGGGTCGCCGTGATCGAGCAGACCGCGGCGTCGGCCAACAGCGCTCCTGCGAGGCAGAGCGGGGATCAGCGCGGGCTGAACCTCCCGACCGTTTCGATTCACGGCACCACCGCGCAGGACTCGACACCGCGCTCGGAACGGTGGTCCGCTTCACGCGCGGCGGCGTCACCTACACGGCCGTCGGATCGGTCCCGCCCGCGGCGGCGGACCTGGCCGCGCGGGCGCTGTGACCGCCGATGAACCCGGATGCGCTGGTCCGCCGTCCCCGGGCGCTGGGATCCGCCGATGAACCCGGACGCCCTGGCCCCGCCGCCCCTGGTCGAGGTCCGCGGCCTCGTCAAGCGCTACGGGAGCTGACCGCCGTCGCCGACGTCGATCTAACGGTCAACGTCGGCGACGTCTACGGCTACCTCGGTCCCAATGGCGCCGGCAAGACCACGTCGCTGAGGATGATGCTGGGCCTGACCCGGCCGACCGCCGGCACCGTCGGGCTGTTCGGCCGCGATCCGCTGCTCGACCGTGGAGGCGCTCCAGGGCGTGGCCGGGTTCGTCGAGGCGCCGACGTTCTACCCGTACCTGACGGCGGGCGAAACCTCGAGCTGCTGGCCGCCTTCGACGGCCGCGACGCCAGGCGCGGATCGCTCGCGGCGCTCGATGCGGTCGATCTGGCCGGCCGCGCCGGCGACCGCGTCGGCGGCTATTCCCACGGGATGCGCCAGCGCCTCGGGATCGCCGCCGCGCTGCTGCGCGACCCGAGGCTGCTGCTGCTCGACGAGCCGGCTACCGGCCTCGACCCGGCCGGGATGCGCGACATGCGCCTGCTGATCCGCCGGCTCGCTGACAGGGCATGACGGTCTTGCTCTCGAGCCACCTGCTGACCGAGGTCGAGGAGGTCTGCAACCGGGTCGCGATCGTCCGCTCCGGCACGATCGTCTACGAGGGCGCGATCGCCGACTTCAAGCGCGGCGCGGGCACCACCTACCGGCTCGAGACAACGGATAACGACCGCGCGCTCGCGGTCTGCCGGGCCCAGCCGGGCATCAACGACGTCCGCAGAAGCCACGACAAGATCACGTTCAGCGCCGAGGAGTCGGCGGTGGCCCGATCTCTCGCAGGCGCTGGTCGAGGCCGGCGCGCTAATCCAGGCGCTGGCGCCGCAGACGGTCACGCTCGAGGATCTGTTCTTCTCGCTGACCGAGGGCGGCGACGGGCGACCGGTGCAGTCCGCACAAACTGCGGAACGCCGCGGACCGCGGCGCCCGCGGAGGCGGAGGCGAGACGATGACGCGATCGCGGCGCACCGTTCGAGCAGGCCCGGCGTCGGCACCGTCTACCGCTGGGAGCTGACCAAGCTCTGCTACCAGAAACGCACTTACCTGGGGCTCGGCGCCGCCATGCTCGTGCCGATCCTCTTCGTGCTCGCCGCGCACTTCCGCCATAACGGCCCCGACGACGTCCCGTTCGGCGGCTACATCACGCAGAGCGGGCTCGCGATCCCGCTGGTCATCCTGCTCTTCGGCGCGATCTGGATGTTCCCGCTGATCACCGCGCTCGTGGCCGGCGACATCTTCGCCTCTGAGGACCACAACGGGACGCTCAAGACGATCTTCATCCGCTCGCTCGAGCGTGGCCAGATCTTCGCCGGCAAGGCGCTCGCCGCGGCCACCTACGCGGTCGCGGCGATCTTGATCAGCGGCACGGTGGCCGTCCTCGCCGGCAGCCTTCAGTCCGGCTTCAACCCGCTGCAGAGCCTGCCGGGGACGACCGTGTCCGCTCGGAAGGCCCTCGAACTAGTACTAGTGTACGTGTCGCTGCTCGTGTACCTGATCCCGATCGCGGCGATCGTCTGCATCGGGTTGCTGCTTCGACGATCACGCGAAACAGCGCGGCAGCCGTCGTGGGGACGCTTGATGTTCTCGTTGCTGATCCAGCTGATCGGGATCCTGCCGGGCCTC